>NZ_QOVK01000001.1 GCF_004104075.1 Leeuwenhoekiella polynyae
GGTAAAACGTTTTACTATTTAAAACATTTTTTTTGTAATTATGATAAGTTCTATAGTTTGTTTATAGTACTTAGTAAATCAAGTTGTCAAATTTAATTCTTATATCAAATGAAAAAGCAACAATTCATTTCAAACACTACACGTTTTATTTCAATCACAACTAATTTTTAAATATTTGATAGATGTAATTTTTTTTGAATTGATACACGTCAAAATAGTAGTAAAAAAAAACTGAACATATTAAGGTTTAGTTTTTTTTAAAAATAATAAAAGACATATCAAAATATACTTTGATATGTCTTTTGATTTTAAAACTTAAATTTTATTCTGCAAACAATCTGAATTCTGCCAACTGAAATAAACCATCACCACCATTTGCTAAAATGTCTAAGCGGTAATATTTATAGCTTGTCTCGTTAGTAACCAAGAACTCTCGGGTCTGCCCTCTGCTTTCAAAAGACTGCCCTGTTCTTGAATCTATTTCAGTAAAGTTTGTGCCATCATCAGACCCGGAGAATATCCATTCTACAGGGTCTCTGCCTGCAGCATCGTTTGCAGAAGTTAGGGCGTATTTAGTTACACGCACAGCTTCAGTAAACTCTTGTTGAATCCATTCTGGATTGTTGAAGTCAAATAATAAAAACTTAGTGCCGATATCACCATCGGTAACTTTATCTGAAGATTCATTTGTGCCTGGACCATTACGATTCTCACGGCTCACTGTAGTAGTAGCTGTAGCTGTAACATCTTGTGGGCCAAAGGTGAGCAATTTTAAGTTTAACAACCTCCATTCTGTAAGTTGAATAAGGGTGCTGCCGTTGTTTTCTATAAGATTTATACGGTAAAACTTATAAGCTTTATCATTATTAAATGAGAATTCTTTTGTCTGATTACGAGCCGTAAAAGTCTGATCTGTTCTAGTATCTAACACATCAAAATTAACACCATCATTAGACCCTAATAATTCCCAAGTTTTAAAGTCGCGGTCTGGAGCGTCATTACCTGAAGTAAACGTGTACTTATTTACAACCTGTGCAACATCAAAATTTTGCTGCATGTAGAATTCTTGTGGAAACCCATTTGTAAGGAACTTTGTAGTGTAGTCATTATCAATTACTTTTAAAGAACCTTCTGCAGAATCAGCACCATTGGGATGATCTCTACTAACAACAATATTTGCACTTCCTTCGCTGGTTACATCAATTAGTTCTGAAGCCGGGTCAAATGGATAATTTAGATTAGGGAATTCAGCTCTCGCCTGAAGTAATTCATTTTGATTAGATTCATCAAAATCAAATGCTGTCACAGCAAGCGGTTCTAAATCTACACCAGTTGCACCACTAAAGAAATGAACAAGTTCACCTAAGGTCATATCTCTGGCATAATCTGTACCGTCTATAGGATAATTTGCAGCGAGAACTTTAAAGAAATTATTTAAAGTTACACTACCGTTGTAATTGTCATAAATAGGCAAAAACCAATCTCTAAACCAAAAGGTTTCTGCCTTGGGAAAGTTAGCAGAAGTTTTTATAAAAGAAGACTTTACACGTTCTGCTTCGGTCTCTAAGCCTAACTTTATATAAAGATCATAGGTGAAAATCTCAGTAAACTTATCACCCCATATAGCTTGAGCAGGAGACTTATGCACTCCATTGCTAGAATTTTCTACAACTTTTGCCATTAAAGCAGCAGGCTTGTCAATAGCAGTACCTGTCCCAGTGGTTGCTGTTAGCGGAAAATCAATTAGACTTCTATTTTCAGCATCATCTTCAAAAATTGTTTTGAAAAATGTAGTTTTATCGGCTTCACCGTGAGCTACGACATACAGTAAGCTTTTTTCACCATAAGAGCCGTAGTTTTCTACTACATAAGCCCAAGAATTACTAAAAAAATTAAAAGGCCATTCTATAGTGCGATCAACCTCTAGATCATAATAAACTGCTGCTGATACATCAAAATATTGTCTAAGCACCTGCTCATCGTGGTCATTCCATGACTCGGTTAGTCCTCTGAGAGGAGAGCCTTCGGGATCATTGTTTACGACAGAATCTTGTTCTCCTGTTACTAATGCTGAATCGTCTTCTTCACATGACTGTAGTACTAAGAGTCCTCCTAATACCATTAAAAAAGGATATATAAATTTTTTCATTTTCTTGATTTTTAAATACTCACTTCTGGATTAGTTGCATATTCTTGCCAAAGCACATCTACTGTCTTACCTGTATACTGTTCCCAAGTCTGAGCTGTATATTTTTTAGTACGTAAATCGCTATCTAGTTTTTTAACCAGATTCTTATCATAATTTTGAGTAATCCAAAGTAAGAAACGTGCAGTGATTCTATAACTGTTTTCATAATTTTGATTGGAGCTAAAAGGAGTTAATGACCATCCTGCTCCCTTGTTATCTAAGGCATACTTATAGCGCACATAATCTGCGATTCCTTCCGTTAACCAGCTGGGGCCGGCTCCGCCGGGATATGATTGAACTAAGTGCATCAATTCGTGTGTAACTAAATCAAGATCTTCGGGTTTTTTATGAAGCCAAGCTGAACTAATAGTAATCGCCCCCTGGTGTGCATAAGCAACACCATCATAAGCCGTATCAATTTTAATGGTCACATGCTTCTGAGAATTTTTATTGAAATCCTTTACTAGTTTTGGATATACCTTTTTAAAGATTTTCTCAATTCCTTTTTGAATTGAAGGATCTAACGTGTCATCTTGACTCGTATAGGTTAGTGTATACTTTTGTGCTTGTAAATTGCCAGAAATTACAATAGCAATTAAAGCGAGTATGTAATATTTAGAAAGTGTTTTTTTCATTTTAAAAAGAATTTAAAAAAGGCTCAAATTTTAAATGAGCCTGATTTATTGGCTAATAATAACTACCAACCCGGATTTTGAACCAGTGTTGGATTTGCATTCAATTCATCTTGGGGAATAGGCCACAGATAATCTTGCGATCTAAATATGCGTGTTTCAAAAGTTACTACATTATAGAAGTCACTTTCAGCACGAGCGTTTATATCCATACCGTGCATTTCACCTGCAAAAACTTCTTCTGCAATTTTCCATCGACGTGCATCAAAGTATCTCGTGTTTTCTAAAAATAGTTCTACACGGCGTTCTTTTCTAATTGCTAAGCGCATAGCTTCTTGACTTGCAGGGGCTTCTAATTCTTGAGAACCGTATTCTGGGATTCCTGCACGCTCACGTATGAGATTCAAATAGTTTAAAATATCAGGATCTCCCGGGTTATATTCGTTTAACGCTTCAATATAATCCAGATAGATCTCGGCCAGACGAAGCATTGGTAAAGAGCGGTTGTTGTTACGATAATCACCTACAGGCAGCTTTTTTCGGGCAATATATCCAGTAGGAGGGTAGTCATTGGTACCTGCCTGACGACCAGAATTGCCACCAAACCATGTTTTTGTAATGATATCTCCAAAATTTCGGTTTAACCATAAGCTACCATTGTATGTAACACCTACATAAAAACGAGGCTCTCTATTTGTCCAGGGATTATAAGTCGTACGCGTTGTGAAATCATAAGGTGCCTGAAATTGTGAGAAACCGTCTTCAACATAATTGGCTTGAGGATCATCAATAGATCTACCATTTGAGGTGAAAAAAGCATCTACCATTTCTTGAGTAACACTCAGACCACCTGCCCCACGTACTTCTGTAGCAGAACCTAAATGGTAGGGAGTTATATCGTAATGCAAGTAATTATCACCACCGGGACGGGCATAAATTATTTCAGAATTATAATCTACAAGCATCACATTACGTGTAGATAAGTATGGGTTATAAGAACCGTCTTCATTAAATTGTTTATAAAGATTATAAGTATTTGGTACGTATTTATCAATAAAAGCTTTTGCTGCATCTGCAGCTATTTTCCACTTATTCACATCATAGTTTTGCGGTATTAGGTTTTCACCATCTTGACCTACAAAATCTGCATAGTCCGTATTACCGTTAAACAAGGGACTCGCTGCAAACAGTAACGTTTGTTCTTTAATTGCCATAGCAAATGGAGTACTCATTCTACCGGCATTATTTCCTGTAAAACTCACACCTTCTAAATTATCTGCCGCGATATCTAATTCAGAAGTAATATAGGCGGTTACTTCTTCTATGCTGTTTCTTTTAAGGTCTAAAGCATCAAGATCTGCATCCGCAGGAATAGGAGTTTCCCCTAAAAGAATAACGGGGCCAAAACTGCGCATTAGGTTATAATAGTAGTATGCTCTTAAAACACGAGCTTCAGCTTTATATTGACTAATAATAGCCGGGTCGCAATCTTGACATTGATCTACAGCTTCAATAAAAGTAGATGCAGCACGTATACCCCTATAGAAATTAGACCACAAGTTGCTTACGTTTTGAGTAGTGGCATTCCAATCTCCTATATTCAGGAAATTTCCCATGTGGAAACCCCAAACATATTCTGCTTCATCAGAAGCACCTGTCCAAGGTCCGGAGTTTTGTGTTGTTGTATAACGCTGAGCAAATTCACTTGGAATTTGAGAATAAATATTAGCTAAATATTGTTCAACTGTAGATCTACGGGCAAAAGTCTCCTCAAAGGTAAGACGGTCATCTGGTACCTGATCTAAGTAATCATCACCGCAGGAGAGTAACAACCCGCTAAGAATAAAAGTTAAAAATAATTTTTTCATATGATTTATATTTTTTGAATCAGTAATACGTATGTGTATTGTGTTCCATTAATTTTTAGAATTGAAAAGTTCCACCTAACGATACAACCGATATATTAGGATATCTACCACCGTTGTTTGTGTTGAGTTCAGGATCCCATAAGTCAAATTTGCTTAGAGTAAATAAGTTGGTAGCACGCATATAAATTCTGAAATCATCTACTCCAAATTTCTTAGAGAAGTCCTCTTTGAAGGTATATCCTATTTCAGCAGTTTTTAGACGTAAAAAGTCTATATCACGTAACCACCACGTACTGTTTTGATTATTGTTTGTCTGCCCTATACCCGAAGCACTAAAAGACAGGCGTGGGTAGGTCGCATAAGGATCATTGTTTTCAGGCGTCCAGCGATCTAACGCGTCTCTATAAATATTACCTTCACCACCATCGCCCACAAATGGTCTTACACCATAACCGCCTATAAAGCGATCTGAGAAATTTTGTCCCTGAAAGAACAAGCTCGTGTCAAAACCTTTATAAATAGCTGTAATCCCAAAACCATACGTTAGAGCAGGTACATCACCATCACCAATAACTTTACGGTCAAAAGCATCTATTTGCCCATCGCCATTAAGGTCTGAATACTTAATATCCCCAGGTTGAATTTGTCCAAACTGTGTTGGGAAGCCATCTTCTGAAGTGATAAAGCCGTCTCCGTCAATATCATCTTCCAGAGTAAATAAACGCTCGGCTACAAGGCCAAAATTAGCAATAAGACCGGTACCCTGTCTGTTTAACCAAGGGTAAGGTTGTTTAGGGACACCGTTTTCAATGATCTTGTTTTTATTGTAAGAAAAGGTTCCTCTAAACGAAAGTCTTAATTCTTTAAACTGCTGGCTGAAATTTAAAGTGCCATCGAAACCTTTATTCTCTACTATACCTATATTTCCATAAGGATCTGTAGTTAAACCTATATAATTTGGGATGTCACTTCGATTTAAGAAAGCACCTTCGGTACGCTCATAAAAGAAATCTGTGATTAAACTTAATCTGCTATCAAAAGCATTGATCTCAATACCTAAATCTTGCTTACGAGCTTCTGCCCAAGCAACATCTACACCATAAAAAGTTTGGGCGATACCATCTAAATATTGCCTGTTCTCACCAAAATAGTAGCCATCTTCACCCCCTTCTACACGGTTAAGGTAAGCGAACCTACCAATAGCTCGAACGGGACCTAGCTGATCTGATCCTACAAGACCATCTGAGTAACGTAATTTTAAATAATCAATATGAGTACTTAATGGTTTAAAAAATTTTTCATTTGAGATTACCCAGCCTGCAGCAAAAGAGGGGAAAAATCCGTAACGATTGTTAGGGGCAAAATTCTCAGAACCATTATAGCCGGCATTAACTTCAAAAAAGTAACGGTCATCATAGGAGTAGGTAGCTCTACCTGCTAATCCTTCATTTCTATAAGGTATTGCACTTGTAAAATCACCGGCAAATGCATCTGCATAATCAGTTCGATTTGCCAATAATAAACCACTAACACTATGTTTACCATAGGTTCGGTTATAGTTTAAAGATACTTGAGTATAAAACCTACGGTTCCCCCCATTACTTCGGTTGTATCCTAAGAAGTTAGTACCGGTATAGGTTTCGTTAAGTAAAAGCCCCCCATCTTCTGTATATGGAAAATTTGCATCTACAAAATAGGTGCTTTCCCGCTTAGAACGTGACACGTTTTGCTCATTAAAGGAATCAAAAGCAAACAATCCATGAAGAGAGAGCCCTTCAGTTATAAAGCTTAATTCCTGATTGATGTTGAGGTTGGTGTTTAAGTTGGTTCGCGTAATGGTACGGTACCCCCGCAATGCAACCTCAGCATAAGGATTGCGTAAGCCACCGTTGGCGCTTTTACCTGGTACGTAACCACCCGGATACAACACTGGATACTCAACCGGAGGAGCTTCTAATGCTGTTCCAAATATTTGATTCTCTAAACTTAGTCCATTATCAGAAGGGGTTCCTGGATAGTTTCCATCAGAAAGGTATCCTTGAATTCCTACATTAATGTCTGTGGTTTTAGTTAGGTCTAGTGTAAGGTTTGATGTAAAATTAAAACGTTCAAAACCGGTACCAGAATCATAGGTTACATTAGGGTCTGTTTGAAAAAGACCGGTCTCATTATAATATCCTAATGACACATAATAGCGAGCGCTCTCTGCACCACCATTAACATTAATTAAAGCTTGTCTGTTACGACCATAGCTCTTAAAAACTTCTTCTATCCAGTTAACATTTGGGTAAAGAAGTGGATTTTCTCCAGAAGCTGTAGCATCTATATATTCTTGAGAATATTTAGGAAGATCTCCACGAGTAGTTAAAGCTTCATTAGCCAGATTCATATAACTAATACCGTCAACTAATTCTGGAATCTTAGTGAAATCGGTTACACCTTCATAGTAGTCTAATGTAATCTGTGGTTTACCTATTTTTCCTTTTTTAGTTTCAATCAATATCACTCCGTTCGCTCCTCTAATACCATAGACTGCAGTTGCAGAAGCATCTTTTAAAATAGAAAATGAGGCAATATCTCTTGGGTTGATATTATCTAGAGATCGCTCAACACCATCTACGAGAACAAGAGGATATGCACTACCAAAACTAGATATACCTCGTATCCATAGGTCTGCACCGTCATAGCCGGGAAGACCAGAGCGTTGTACACCAGTAATACCAGCAATACGACCGGCCAACATAGTACCTAAATTAGCTACCGGCAATTCTAATTCTTCAGCTTTTATAGTAGATTGTGCACCTACAACGCTAATTTTTTTCTGCTTACCATATCCTACGAGAACCACTTCATCAAGGGATTGCGCATCATCAGCCATAGTGATATCTATGTTAGATTCTCCCTTCACGGGTATTTCAGCAGTTTTCATACCTACATAAGTAAATATTAAAATTGCTTCAGCATCAGAGACTTTAATTGAGTAATTACCATCAAAATCGGTAAGGGTTCCGTTTGTTGTATTCTGCTCTTTAATATTTACTCCAGGAAGAGGTACCCCTTGGGAGTCTGTTACATTACCGGTAACGGTTAGGCTTTCTTGGGCATAAGTTTTTTGTACAGTATTAAGGCACAAAGTAAATAGAATTATTATTGCCACCAGAGGTATTTTTCTTCTGGATTCTCGTTGCTTTTTTAGAGCAATCAGGGAATAATAAAACTGGTCTGATAAAGCGAGTAGTTTTTTCATTCAATAAATTGAGTTTTTAAATTATTCGTATTTCCGTTAAAAGAATGCTAAAATTAGTAAAACGTTTTACCATTATCATAGTATTGGAGGCTATAATCAGTATTCAGAACTCAATTAGGTAGTAACTGTAAGTGGTGTATCGATTTGAAGGTTTAAGAATGTAACTTAAAAGTTAAATTAAGTTAAAGATTTAAACATGAAATATGAATTATATCGATTTACAATAAAATGTTTCAAAATGTATACAAATCATCTCAAAATCGTTTATTGTTGTATATTTTATCATTTATAATAATAATGATATTTTTCAATTATTAAAATAGAGTGATTTTAAAATTCTGAGAATTTGTTATAATTCTAATTCCTTAACATAATTTCAGACAATTCTTGTTTTAGTAATGGAATAAATAAAAACTCAAAGTCTAAAAAAGTTTAGGTACTAACAACTTTTTGGCTTTAAGTCTAAATTAAAATTCAGCAGTAGTTTTTGCGATATAATTTTATTTTCTTCTAGAAGAATCTCTAGGAGTAAGGGTAGCTTCAAGAACAGTTTGCATCAACGGAGTTTCTTTGTCCTTTGACTTCTTTAATAGTTTAAACATAATGCGCATCAATTCTTCTCCCATTTCCTGCAAAGGTTGTGCTACGGCAGATATAGACGGTGTATTGATTTTGAAAAAGTCATTATCATCAAAAGTGAGAATACCCAAATTATAAATCAACTTGGGGTCAATATCTTTAATAATCTCAAGAGCAGTTTGTGTCAGGTAGTTTGTAGAGAAGAAAACAGCATCTATATTCTCTTTTTGAGTCAATAGGTTTTTAACGCTGTCTTTACCTTTTTGTTTTCGTATATCATCAAATGATAATTCAAGGACCTGGTTAGAAAGTCCGGCCTCATCTACTGCATCGCGGTAGCCTCTTGCGCGGTCAACCATTTGCATTTGTTTTGTATCTATTGATATGAACGCAATATTCTTAAAGCCGTTATCAATTAAATGTTGCGTACCTTTTTTAGAAGCACCGTAGTTGTCAATTACTACGTGATTCATTGGGGAACCTTTAAAATAACGATCGCCTAAAACCACTGGGACGTCACTCTTTATCAGATTTTCTATATCTTTTTGTATTCCGGGAGATGGGATTACGATAAAGCCATCTACCTGACGTTCATGAAAAAGCGTAATGAGTTCGCGAGAACGTTTGTCGTTATTTTCGGTACTGCAAAAAAGCACTTTATATCCTTTTTGATATGCAATTTCTTCAATGATTCTTGCGATTTTTGCAAAGAACGGATTGCCGATATCTTCTACCATAAACACCAGAATTTTACTTTTTCCGGTACGGAGGCTTTGAGCTATTTGATTCGGGCGGTAATTAATCTCTTCAGCATAATCTTCTATCTTTTTAATTACTTCTTTTGAGATCTTACGTTCTTCGCCTTTTCCATTTAAAACAAATGAGATGGTAGTTATAGAAACATTAAGGGCTTTAGCTATATCTTTTATTGAAGGTCTTTTTTGCTTCATTTAGTAATTTATTATGCTTAAGATTTAGTAAAACATCAATCACTTTTAAAGTGAGTAGTTTTTTAAATCTGTTCTCCAGCAAGTGGAATTTGTAACAGAAATAACTATTTAGAAAGTTAACTCAATAACTATTTATATTTCTGCCGGTTAGTTTTATTGATTATAAAAATATTGATTACAATTCTATTATAGTTGATTTTTTAGACCAAAAGCAATTTTGAGACAATTAGTTGCACAAGTTTGCTTTAAAATCCTACCTAAGAAGAATTATACCTGAGCAAAACAGATTGGTAACGGTTTTTTCTAAGACTTCTTTCTGGTTTAAATTTGAACACTTATACTAAAGGTAACACCTATTTTACAAAATCATATATGCGTATTAAGTTAGACAAATTTGTAGTCTCAATTATCATAATAATTATAATTGCCTATTTTTTTCCGCAATGGGGTTTAGAGTCGAGTCCGGTTCCTCTTGATCTAATAGGAACCTTAGGTATTTCTCTGATTTTCTTTTTTTATGGATTGAAGTTGAGTCCGCAGAAATTAAAGGCGGGTTTGAGTAATTACAAATTACACATTCTGGTACAAGCGTCTACTTTTTTACTATTCCCAGTTTTGGTTTTGTTGTTTAGACCCTTAATTCAAAATGAGGAACAGGAGATCATTTGGCTGGCATTCTTTTTTCTGGCTGCTTTGCCTTCAACAGTGAGTTCTTCTGTGGTGATGGTTTCTATAGCAAAAGGTAATATTCCGGCAGCGATTTTTAATGCGAGTATTTCAGGTATTATAGGGATTGCGATTACGCCTTTGTGGATGGGACTTTTTGTGACTGAAATCGCAAGTGATTTTGATTTCAGCACGATCTATTCAAAATTACTTCTTCAGATTTTGCTTCCCGTAATTGTGGGAGTGCTCCTGCAAAAATATTGGGGCGATTTTATTAGAAAGCACACCAGTAAACTCACGCTTTTTGATAAGAGTATTATTCTGTTGATCATTTATAAAAGCTTTGCAGAATCGTTTGCTGATCATTTATTCACAAGTGTTTCAATCTTTGATTTAATCCTTCTATTTGGTGGTGTTATAGGTGTATTTGTTGTTGTCTTTTTAATTACTGGATTGATCGCAAAACTTCTAGGATTTAATATGGAAGACCGTATCACCGCTCAGTTTTGCGGTACTAAAAAATCGCTGGTTCACGGAACCGTTTTTTCTAAAATTCTCTTCGGTAATATGGCCGGTTTAGGACTTATATTACTGCCTTTAATGCTTTTTCACGCTTCACAAATTATGATTATAAGCGCTATAGCTTCGCGTTTTGCCAGAAAAGTGGATGTCGAAAAAGCAAACGAACTTGCCCCTGAAGCGTAATGCTTAAAGCCAGGCTTCAAAAATGTTTTGAGTAGCGGTGTCGTTCTGTGTAAGCGGCAATTTAGTTAATTGCTTTTGAGTAGCTAGATATCTGCGTATAATGCGATCTGCATAAGCTGAACTTTTCTGTGGAATTAAAAAGTTTGTAAAATCTTCCGGTTGATTGAATTCTTCGGTCTCATCAATAAAACCATACCCGGCAAAACGACCTTGTTTCAGGTAAATAAAAGACTTTTCCTGAGTATTTCTTCCTTTTTCAACGAGCAGACACGATTGCTCATAGGTATGAATATAATCTAGAGCTTTACTCACACGACCATTATATGTTTCCGCCTTCAAATCACCACGACAGGCACCGCTACACGTATGTATTTTGTAATGATTACATTCAGAAACACCTTGCTGTAAAGCACAATATTTAGGACACAGATCAAACTCCTCACATAGCTGTTCTAAAAACTGAATGGCTTCTTCTCGTGTATAAAACTGCATCCAACTTACCGGAGCGATCTTATTTTTGTGCAGTGCAAATTGCTCAATACCTTGTTTGTTATGGTAGGAGGTAAGCTTATAGGGCTTTGTTGGGTTTTTCTGAGCTTTATTGTATTTCGGGTAATATTTAAGAATTAGTTCTGCTTCTCGCAGCAAGGCCAGCAATTCGCTGCCGGTGAGTTCATAATCTATACTGTGTGTGTTTTGCAGTAACTCATACTTGCGATTGCTTTTTTCTCTGAAATGAGAAAGCACCCTTTTTTGAATGTCTATAGCCTTACCAATGTATAAAGGCTTCCCGGTTTTGTCTCTAAAAAAATACACACCGGGTTTATGTGGTAATTCTTCAAAATCTGAAGCCTTAAAGTTTGGTGGAAAATAAGACTCTTTAGACTTTCTGTTTAAAAACTCATTGATTACTTCATACTCAGGATCCAGATCCAGACAGCGCTGAAACAAGATCACAGTTGCTTCAGTGTCGCCCTCGGCACGGTGACGATCGTAATGCGGTATGTTTATAGAGGTACATAAATTACCCAGACTGTATGAGAACAAACCGGGAATAAGTTTTTTTGCAAGACGTACGGTACATAGGCGCTTTCGGTTAAAATCGACGCCTGCTTCTCTAAATTCTGCGCGTACCACGTTGTAATCAAATCCCACATTATGAGCGACAAAAATGCAGTCAGTAGTCAGTGTGTTGATGCGGTCTGCCAGTTCATTAAAATACGGAGCGTCTTCAACCATTCGGTCGTTGATACCTGTTAGTTTTTCAATATAAAGCGGAATATCTCTTCCGGGATTGACTAAAGACGTGAACCGGTCAATTTCTTTCCCGTTCTGTAAAATTATGATGCAGATTTCGGTAATCTTGTTTCCTTTGATACCGCCACCTGTTGTCTCTACATCAATGATCGCAAACTTGGCATCTTCCATAACTACAAAGTACGCAATTCTCTTTTTCTTTTAAAAGGAAAAAATCCGTATTAACGGAAAAATTCCGCAAGAAAAGTTAATGGGCTTTTCCTATAATTAAAATACTAATGCTTTTGGGTTTGCCTCAAGATGATTTTAGTATCAATAAAAAACCCGCTCTCTTTAGAGAACGGGTTTTAAAGACTGGTTAATTCGTATTCTTTAGAATTTAAATCCTAATGTAAACAGTACACGATTACTTTCTTTACTTGTATAATAGCCTACATTGGCAGTAATGGCTTTAAACCCATTTATAAAGACAGAACCTCCGTAACTGTTGTGCCATTGTTCAGAATTGTCATTTTCTACCCAAACCCGACCGTAATCAAAACCGGCTGAAACTCCCAGTCTCAAGGGAATGAAATTGGTTTTTAACTGTGCTATACCTACACGTAGATCGGTACTTTGATAAAAAGCAGTTTGTCCATTAAAACGTTCATTTCTATATCCGCGTAGACTGGTATTTCCACCTAAAGTCGCAGCGTGGTAAAATTCATATTCACCTCCAAAGTTCATAGAAGCACCAATTTTAGTTGCCAGTACGGCCATCCCGCTGGGATGTAAGGGGTAGTCAATAGAAAGTGTAGGTTTTAAATAGGTAAATTCGTTATTATATTCATCGATATTGGCTTTGTAACCTGCAACCAGATCAAATTGAAAGCCTCTACGTATAAAGGCGATCTCTCCACTTTTGTTTTTATATTGAAAAGCGGCCTCTGCACCGGCATAGTATTGCGTATTGAATACATCATCACCAGCATCAATTATATCAGTATCACCGGTAACACCATTACCAGAATATTCTACATTATAAGATGCTACAGTTGGGCCAAAACGCAACTGTACCCGGTCTTTTCTGAAAATTAAAGACGGAGTGACGCTCCATTCGCTGATGCGAACTCGGTTAAAGTCTATATCAACTTGATCTCGGTCATAGTCGGTATCGTTGCCTGTTCCAAAATAATTGATGGCAAAATTAGGAGTGGTATAGCGCGCGTCTAAACCAAAGTTCCAGTTGTAAAATGCGTGTGCAAATTCGCCCGAGTATTCTAACTCAATACCGTGGGTCGCCGTATAATATTTAGCAGTTAGCGTTTGCTGGGTAGCAAACGGATTGTTTGCCAAACCATATGTAGTATACGTCCCGCTTAAACCGGCGGAAAAACCAGTATCCTGATTGTAACCAATTGCCGGGGTAGTCGCGAATGCATCTAATTTTCTAGAAGCATCATTATAGGTGTTGATATCATAACTGTCTACCAGCCACTTGCGCGTGCCTGGGTTGACAAAAGTATTTTTCTTGCTTTTGTAATCATATACTTTAGCTGCCCGTGTATTTTCAAAATCGTACACATCGTTATTCTCACCACCTAATATTTTAATCGGGATATAATGATCGCCATTACCCACAATTTTAAAAGTATCATCATCGTCTAAACCGTAGATCCAAATCTCTTTTGTGAGTTCTTTATCATAGGTGCGCTCAAAAGTTTCCTCTTCTTCGGTAGTTAGTTTGATGGTCGTCTTCCCATCAGCCTGACGGGTGATCACAAAGTCATCTTTATCTTCTGTACCCAGAATGATCTGATGATTCATTAGGTATTCGTAGTAACGACGTGCAATAGACATTAGGTTATCGCGACGTGCTTTTAAATTCTTTTTGATGTTTAACGTACTCTCATCCTGTGCCGCTTCCGGTAAGGTATTAAAAGCAGTTTCGATGGTTTCGTCCGTTAGGTTTTCCTGAATAAATTGGACTTCGTTTTCCCAGTCTTCCCAGGTTAAATTCTTTATGAATGCCTGATCTAAAGGATAGGCGTAACGGCTCATCCACTTCACGCTGTTTACATCATCATCGTATTTTTCCATAGATCGAAAATCGATCATTGCAACTTTAAGCAAACCTAAAATGAGTCCGTCGTATTTTGGAAACGCCTGATCACGGTCTCTGCGAATGGTTTTATAGGTAGTTGTACCGTCTTCTTGCTCATAAGCAGACCAGCGCCACTGATCATAATGGCGGTCATAATCCCCCACAGCAAAATCCATTAAGCGTACCTTTAAAAAGTTGGCTTCATCTACCTGATGCTTTTTAGAATCTCGTATTTCGGCAAGAAGATCTTTGGTACTGATGATGTCATCTGCATCACCAAAACGCTCAAAAGACTTATTCTCATCCCCGGCATGTGCTTCTAGCATATAAAGCTTGTCGCCATAATCTTCATTATAAATACCCAGTTGCTTTTGCTTGGGTAAGTAATAGATTTTAGGTTGTGCATTGTAAATGTTCAAACTGTCAAAAATAGTGTTCAATGCAAAGGGTGCATAAGGTTGCGCTGTAGTGTAAAAATCCTGTACAATTTCTTCAGCGACCGTGTTTTGCATAAAGTCACGCACATAGTGATCGGTTATTTTAGACTGAATAAAGCGCACCGCACTCTTACGCAACTCACGGGCGGTATACTCGTGTTCTGAATCGTCAATAAGACGTAACGAACGCGACTGGTTACCACCACCTTCTGAAATTGCATGTACATTTCCCGGAAGGGTGGAGAGGTCTAAGACCGGAGCTTCAATCTCTTTACTGTAAATGTCCCGGTAGTGATTTCCCCAGAAGAATTTGTATAAGCCACTTTTGTCAGTTTCTTCTTTGGTATAGATCGAAGCTTTTTTTGTACTGCTCATCCCGCTGATATCCGGGTAGTTTATGTCATCTTTTTTAGGTTGTTGCCGTCTGATCTCTTTCTCAAAAAGTTTTTCAGGAGCTCCTGATCCTGTTCCGAAAAATTCAACTTTAGAACTACGGTCTTTATAAACCGTAAGTCTTGCAAAACCATTTGCTTTAGAAGCAAACTGTCCGTCTTTAGCTTGAAGCACCTTGTCTAATTTTGTTGAAGCTGCACCACTTATAATTTGTGGAATCCCGTCATCAAACACATATTGCAGGTTTTTATCACTTGCAGAAACAAAAATCACATCAGGAAACTGGCTTGCCAGGGTTTCTAAGGTACCCGCAAACTTCTGACGCTGGGTACTGTAATAATCTTCGGCAGTAAGCCCCCCTATATTTTCTATAAAGTTTTGTTTAGAAAGCGTGAGTATCGAGTGGTGAACCGCAACGATTACCGTTTTATTTTGTTCATCTTTTAAATCGTCTTTAAACTTCGCGATAAAATCATCACGAGTTTTGATGTCGCATTTATTATTGAGGTATAAATGATCATCCCAGTCTTCTAGAAACCATTGTGAATCTATCATCAAGAGTTCAACATTATCCATATCCAGGTTTTCAATCTCCCGTGGACAACCATCATTTGGCCAGAATTCAACCTTGCTGTTGTCTTGTATAAAAGACTCTAGATCATCCAGGTTTTCGTGACCATTTTTGTTCCACTCATTATGACCCGGCATAAAAATGACGTTCCCGTTAAAGTCGGCCAGAGGTTGCATAATACTTTTTTGAAGTAATTGTTCAACATCTTTCCGTTCTTTCTTTTTGGGTGGGTAACCGTCTTTTGTGATGTTTCCTAAAGCTACAAAAGTCGCGTTGTCATCATCCTGAGAAAGGTCGCTGATTGCTTTAAGAACTTCCTGAGTAGGATTACTGGTTTTTAACTCCGTATTTCCTGTAAAATAAAAAACCTGTTCTACCTCTTTGTCCTGTGCAAAGCTGATTTGGCTCAGCATAACCAATAAAAAAGTAAAAAGATATAATCTACCGGAAAGCGTGTTGAATGGGGCTGTGTATTTATGAGTCATAAATGGATTGAATGATTAAGAGGTGGAAAATATGCTAAATATGTTAATGTTAAATCTTTTTTAACCCTATATAACACTCCTTTAATGAAGTGTTAAGAGTTTTTGAGCAGCGGCAGCACGCGCATGAATAAATAAATAGCGTCTAATTGAATAGCATGATTCCTGAGTAGTTTTATTAGGTTATAAAAAAGCAGTATTCAATCGATATAGTTTGTATTAAATCTGTAACCTGACTTTAATCATATTTCAGGCGTTCTTCCTGATGGAACTTTGCATAGTAATCAAAATCCAAATACTATGAAAAAGTCAATATTATATCCAATTTGCTGGAGTCTGTTTCTTTTAGCAATCGGTCTTCAAAACGGTTTTGCCCAAAACTATGTCTTAAAAAATGCTGAATCTTCTATACGTGTCGCCGGTACTTCTAATCTTCATGATTGGGAGTTAGAAGTAAAAGATATGAGCGGTACGTTAGCACTAAGCCAAGAGGATGGAGTCTTAACAGCTCTTAATAAACTAGAGCTTCAAATTGTAGCAGAAAGTCTTTCAAGCGGAAAAAATGGGATGGATAAAAACACCTATAAGGCTTTAAATACCAAAAAGCACAAGGCGATCACCTACCGCCTAAAATCAGTAGGAAGTCTGGAACCCGCTCGTGCCAACACCTATTTGCTTAAAACAACCGGAAGTCTTACAATTTCTGGAGTTACCCAAACGGTTTCTATTCCGTTTGAGGTCCGCTTTTTAGCAGATGAGATTGTGTTGTCTGGGACTTACAAAATGCAGATGAGCACATACAAAATAGAACCTCCTACAGCTTTGTTTGGCACCATAACTACAGGTGACGAACTTCATATCACATTTAAAACAACATTTATTAATCAAGCTCTATAATATCAATACTTATGAAAACTAAACTTACCTATTTAACTCTCATCTCTTTATCTTTTTTTGGGATGACCCTACAGGCACAAAGTCAGCGCGATTTAGACAATTACAGATCACCTGATCAACGCGGAATTTCAACCTTTGAAGCGCCAAAGGATACACTATCAACTTTTAATGGCGTTCACGTACGTATAGGAGGCGCTTCTACCATACAGTTTCAAGCAATAGATCACGAGAACAGCAGTAATCCAGACACTCCTGTTTTACAGGAAATAGGTAGCAATTTCAACCTGGCAACCGCAAATCTGGATTTAGATGTGGCTTTGTATGACGGGGTGCGTATGCACTTAAGAACCTATTTATCTTCACAACACCATAACGAAACCTATGTAAAAGGAGGGTATTTTCAGATAGATAAACTAGAATTTATCCAAAAAGGATTTATGGAGGATGTGATGAATCATGTACGTATTAAAATAGGGCATATGGAGAGCAATTATGGAGATGCACATTTTAGACGTACTGATAACGCAATGGCACTGTACAATCCGTTTGTAGGAAACTATCTGATGGACAGCTTTACTACCGAAGTTGGTGCTGAATTGTATTACTTCGATAACGGCTGGATGGGAATGTTGAGTTTGACTAATGGTAAATTGAATCAGGCTGTTACTAAACCCGAAACTACAAGCCCGTCCTTTATCGCAAAATTGGGATATGATAAAGCGGTATCAGAAGCGCTACGCGTACGTTTAACAGGTTCTCTCTATAAAACCAATCAAACAGCCAGCGCTTATTTATACAGCGGTGACCGTTCTGGTTCTCGATATTACAATGTGATGATCGCAGAAGATGGTAGCGGAGATGGTTTTAGAGCAGGGCGCATCAACCCAGGTCTTAGTAACGAATTGACTTCAATTATGATCAACCCGTTCTTGAAGTATAAAGGATTGGAGTTCTTTGGTATTTATGAGCACGCAACCGGTAAGACTGCTGCAGAGACAGACAGTCGCAGTTGGAATCAATATTCAGGAGAATTGATCTACAGATTTGGATCTAAAGAGAACATCTATTTAGGTGGACGTTACAACTATGTTGATGGAACTCTCGTGGGGGGCAGTGATGTTTCAATAGACCGTTTTCAACTTGCTGCCGGCTGGTTTATGACCAAAAACATTTTATTGAAGGCAGAGTATGTTGTTCAGAATTATAACGATTATCCTGTTGTAGATCTTCACAATGATGCAAAGTTTGACGGCTTTATGCTTGAAGCTGCGATAAGTTTCTAAACTGTATTAAATAAGATAGCAGCGTGTAACTACACGCTGCTATCTTTAAAATCTCTGATTATGAAAGCCTTTTTAAATTTGTTATTTGTGTTGAGCGGTTTTGTGTTATTGGGTCAGCCCAACTTTGGAGAGGCCACAATTGGTAAGTTGCAAAACAGTACGCTGCGTGTTTCAGGTGAAACCAATGTAACCGGTTTTAGCTGTGTTTTTGATCCCACTTATTTTGAGCCTCAAAAAAAGATAGCGTATTGCGATCAGGGCGACCTTATACTTTTACGCAATGCCACACTAAAACTGAATTTAGACGGATTCAATTGTGGCGGAAAAGCGATAAATAAAGATTTTAGAGCGATGCTTGAGGCAGAAGACTATCCTGAAATTATACTCAACTTTAAACAGTTCAATCGGGTAGAACGCGGGTATGAAGCTTTAGTAAATATAGCACTCGCCGGTCAACAGCATACCTATACCATACCTGTAGAAATCGTACAGGGAGATCTCAAACATTTAAAAGGAATTCTTAAGTTAACGCTTAGCGATTATGATTTGGAGCTTCCCAAAAAGTTATTCGGGTTGCTTAAACTAAAAGAGGTTATTGCTATTGAATTTGATATCGCAGGAAATCTTAACACAGCATTTTAAAAGTAATTGTAGGTTTTTTAGTTTAAACCCTTGAAGCCGCAACTGTATAATCAGTTGCGGCTTCTCCATTTAATTTAGCGTAATAATCACATTATAACTTAATTGGATAATCAAGATTCAAATACTTAAAAATTTATATACTTCTAAGTATTTGCCAATAATTAGCTCTTCAAACAAAATTTTAAAAACCAGACCTCACACCGGTTTTTAGTATTTGATCAAGAGACAGACACTAAAATTTAATCTTTACTCAATAATCGAGATTTAAATGCTCTGAGATTTTTCTCGTTTTAAAAATGTATTTTTCCGTTTAATGCTTTGTCGACAGACAGGCTTGCCCCGAATTAGTTTACTTTTTTAACGTAACCTCCAGAAGCGTTGCTACTCCATCAGCAGCTTCGTTAGCGATATAAAGTGTACCATTAGGACTAAAGGTTATGCTCTCTGGTTGCGCAAAATGATACTTATTTAACTCATGAACCCTTTTAATCGTTCCGGTAGCGCTCAATATCAAGAGCTTTGGTTTTTTTCCGTCTACTATGTAATACTCCCCGGTTTTAGGGTGTATCGCTATATCTGAAGGATTGAAGGTTTTTTCTTCTTTTTTAGTTTGGAAAGCCTCAAACTCTTTGGCTTGCATATCTATTTTAAACAGGGGTTTTTCATCCAGAATTTTAGTTGCTAATGGGATTGAATAGAGCCCTTTGTAGCGATCTTTATCTAAGCCTTTATCTTTAGCAATTGTGACCAGACTTTTAGTTTTCGGGTTATAGGTTAGCGACTCCATATTGTTTTTAGACTTAAATGAAGTATCAAAATAACGCGGAGCAACAGTGTCTGAAGTGAATGATTTAACCTCAAAAATACGACCGTCACTACGCATTACATAGGCATCATTTTCATGGAGCGCGATGGCTTCATAATCGCCGTCTTCTCCAAAAGTAATGTCGTTACTAATCTCACCGGTATTTAAGTTGAAATTGTAAATAACACCATTTTCATCCTGAATACAGGCTATGGTAGAATCATTTACCCACGCAATGCCGCTAACTTCATCAAGAAGTGTGGGCAACTCCCAACTGTTTACAATAGTATAGGTAGCATTTTCTAAAATCTCTCGTTCTTCAGCAATAGATTTTTTATAAAAAGCATAGGATAGTATCCCTGATAAGATGAGAACACCAGAAATTATATAATGTGATAAATACTTCATTTTAAATCTACATTTTTCAGAAAACAAATTTGAATACTAAAACTAGAAAGAATTGGGAATACCACCTGATCTATAACTTTTATTTAGGAAATTGAACCGTAAACGTGTGTTCTCCGTCAAACGTATACCTGAGCGTGAGATTATATTTTTCGGCAATTGCGCGTGCAATGGGTAAGCCCAGCCCTGTTGATTTTTCGGTAGCTCCTATTTTTTTAAAACGTGCAAAAATAAGTTCAGCATCCAGTGGAGAAGCTGTACCGGTATTCCTCACCTGCAGTTGCTTGTTTGCAATACTCAGGGTAACCGGGTTTTGCGGCTTGCCGTGTACCAAAGCGTTTTTGATGAGGTTGGTCAATAAAATACGCGCCAGGTCTTTATTCATTTTAAATTGAATGCCATCAGTAGCATGCAGCTTTAAGTCTATACCTTTGTGTATGGCGATCTCTTTAAAATCTGTTATGCACTCCTGAGCGAGTACATTAAAATCAATAGGTTCTGCTTCTTGAAACTGTTTGTTTTCAATCTTAGAGAGGAGCAATAACGATTTGTTCAACCGGGTAAGCCTACCCAGATTATCCAGTACGGAAGCCATATGCATCAGTTGGTCATCAGTAAGGCTGTTTTTTTCAAGAAACAATTCGAGTTTATTAATGCTTATAGCCAGCGGGGTTTGCAGCTCATGGGATGCATTTTCAATAAACTGTTTTTGCTCATTATAGGATTTATGCGCAGAGTTTATGAGTTCGCTTACCGTGGTGTTGAGCAGGTTAAATTCTTCTACAGCAGTAGGGGTGAGCGTGATTTGCGGTTTTTGTTCAATATTGAAGCTTTTTAACTGAGCGATAAGGTCGTAAAACGGTTTCCAGATGCGCTTGAGTAATAAGTTGTTTAAAACAAGAATGCTGAGGACCAAAACAAAATAAAGTCCGATGAGATAACTCACCAGATCTTCAATCAGGTCATCTTCCTCTACCATCGAAGTGATGATTTTAAGCTTGTAATAGCGGCCTTCTGCTTTCAGCGTACTTTCGTAAATGCGCACGGGCTCAAAATCTTCTTCGTTAATCATATACATCAAGGTATCCTGATACCGCTCTTGATGATTCTCATACTGTTGTTGTTGAATAGGAGTAAAGCTATATACGTGTTTGTTAAAGTCGTTGTTGTCCAGGATACCGGGGTCTTCTTTAGCACGTTTAAGCAAGAGTATTTTTTGATTTTCGAGTCCGTCATCAAGACTGTCGTATATCTCATCAAGCATCGCATAATAAAAGGCTAACGCCCAGAGGGTGATGACTGCAAGCAGCAGAAATGCAAGGTATTTTGAAGTATAATTGAGCAGTTTCATCAATCGAGCTCTAATTTATATCCTATGCCGTAAACGGCTCCGACTTTAATAGTAGCATTTTCCAGTTTTTTACGCAGGTTTTTAATTTGAGAGTATATAAAATCAAAACTATCTGCCTGATCTATATGATCTCCCCACACGTGTTCTGCAAGGGCAGCTTTGGTAACCAGTCGGGTTTTATTAGAAATCAGATAGGTCAGAATATCATATTCTTTTCGGTTTAAAATCACTTCTTTATCTGCTATGGTGAGGCTTCGGCTTTCGGGATCAATGACCACATTACCTATTTCTATGTATTTATTTCCTTCAAAATTTCTGCGTCTTAAAACGGCCTGTACCCGAGCATTCAATTCTGCAGTGTGAAAAGGCTTGGGCAGGTAATCATCTGCACCCATATTTAAACCCTGAATGCGATCATCTAAAGAATCATTTGCAGAAACGATGATAACCCCTTCTTCTTTACCTAAATCTTTAAGTTGTTTAAGTAGGTTGAGCCCATTACCATCAGGCAACATAATGTCAAGTAAAATACAGTCATAATCATAACTGCCTATTTTAAAACTTGCTTCAGCAAATGTACTTGCAGTTTCTACGAGATAACGTTCTTGCTCTAGCGTATCTCGCATATTATCTAGCATCTGAGGTTCATCTTCTATAATCAATATTTTCATCGCTACGGTCTGTATAAGTCATGCAACATTAAGAGCCAATTCTGTAAAGAAGTGGTAAAGTCAGGATGAGGGCGCTATTCTTTATACCTTCTAAATAAAGCAAGCTTTCTCAATCTATATGGTAGTTTCACAGTTTTTAACGTTTACACCGGCTGAAGCTACCAATTGTTTCCAGTTTTACTTCATTTGTTTGTGCAGAATTTAAACTGAAAAAATTATGAAAAATGTAAAATTGATGCTTCTGGGGCTAACCGGAATAACCGCTGTACATGCTCAAGATCTAACCCCTGATCGTGTGCCACAAGCGATAAGAGCAAGTTTTCAGCAAAACTATGCTCAGGCAACGGATGTGGAGTGGGAGCAAGAATACCCAGGTTATAGTGTCGCGTTTGAAGTAGATCGTATGGATCATGAGATCTGGTATGATAAGTCTGGCGCTATATTGAAGTCTGAACAGGAACTAAAAGCAGATGAACTGCCTCAGGGGGTACACGATGCATTGCTTAAAGCTCATAAAGATTTTACCATTGAAGAAGTTGAGAAACTGGATATAAAAGGCAAAATCACCTATACTGTAGAACTTGAAAAAGGATGGTTTCAGGAGCGGGAAGTGGTTGTAGATGCGACCGGTAAAATTTTAAGCGATCTAGAAGATTAATGCTTCTTTTGAGCTATACCTAGTAAAGGGATTGAATACGTGTTCAATCCCTTTTTTAATGTTTAATCGATACTCGAGATTTAAATGCTGCAAGACAAGTCTCGCTCAGTCTAATGCTTGGAGGGGCTGGTCACGAAGTCGTTTACTATATGAAAATCGGTAAACTTAAGAAGCGATGAAATTTCACATTTTTTAACTTTTTCAAAAGGGATAGGTACCAATTGCTTCCAGATTTGAGCCTTTAGTTTGTACAACATTAATTTATAAACAATACCCTATGAAAACGCTAACAATCTTAATGATCAGTATTTTTTTAAGCACTACAGTAGGAGCACAAGACTTACCTGCTAACCAAGTGCCCGCAAATATCAAAACCAATTTTGAATTAGACTTTAAAGAAGCAACTCATGCCAGTTGGGAACAAGCCGGGAGTTTCTATAAAGTAGACTTTCAATCAGAAGACCTTAACCAAAGCGTATGGTATGCTAAAGACGGATGCCTTATTAAGCAACAAACTCCTATAGCATACCACGAGCTTCCGCAAGCAGTTAAAGAGACGTTGACAGCTTCTTACCCCAATATTAAATTCAATACGTTGCTACACACTAAAAAATATGGTAACAGTACGTATAGCTTAATTCTAGAATCTGATATAGCAAAAAAGAATCAATTGGTTTTTAATTATAAGGGGGATGAAATTACGCAATAGGTGGGTAGATTATATGTAAGATAAAGGGCTACATCGTGTGCACGCAGTATGTATCATGGTCTGTTACTTCTTTAAAATCAGTTACAAATTTACAAGGAATCGAAGTCAACCTTTTAAAGTATTCAAAATTCGTATAGTCCGGATTTTTATTAGAGACGACAATGATCCATTTAAAATTATCTTCTAAAACCAATTTATCTTTGATCAAAAATAAAGGATCTATTGAATAGTCATTCTTATCTTCATTTGTGATTAATAAGCCCAGCTTTCTGCTTCCGTATATTTCAGATTTAAGATCCAGGCAATTTTGAAAAGAATCGGAATCAAAATGTCCGCCGTCATTGATTTTTAGTTTTATAAAATGGGCTTGAAAGTCTAGACGAAACTCGCCGAGATTAATGGTATTCATAATTTTTGGAACATGGAGAATTAAGCCTGCGAAATTAATTAAAACGAATCTAAATAGTAGTTTTTAGACTACATCAATTTTAGATTTAACATATTTAATATGCACTTTAATCGCATATATCTGTATTTCAACCTTTTTGAGCTTAGGCTGTAAACTATGTAGATTGAAGAATTAACAAGTATATTTCATAGTACATAACGATAGGTTTCTCTATAAATTATCAATATTTTAATTCTTTACTTTAAAAGGTAAACTTATATTGCTGTCCACAACCAAAACTGCTTTTATGGCCTCAGGATTTTTTGCGCTTTTAGATGACATTGCAACCTTAATGGACGACGTTTCGGTAATGGCCAAAGTTGCGGGTAAGAAAACCGCAGGAATTCTAGGAGATGACCTTGCCGTTAACGCCGAAAAAGCTTCAGGCTTTATGTCGTCGCGTGAGATTCCGGTATTATGGGCCATAACCAAAGGTTCGTTGCTCAATAAGATCATTATTTTACCCATAGCCTTTTTATTGAGTGCCTTTATACCCGTCGCCATCACGGTGATTCTCATCATTGGCGGACTCTATTTGGCTTATGAAGGAGCAGAAAAGATCTATGAGTTTTTCTTTCCGCATGCACATGCCGAAGAAAAACCAGCTTTACAGGAAATGAGTGAAGAAGCGATTCTTAAGTATGAAAAAGAAAAAGTGAAGTCGGCTATTTTAACCGATTTTATCCTCTCTGTAGAGATCATCATCATTGCTTTGGGTACGGTAACCGGTGAAGAACTGATCAATCAGATTATTGTGGTAACTATTATCGCACTTGTTGCAACTGTAGGGGTTTATGGCATAGTTGCACTTATCGTACGCATGGATGAGTTTGGTGCTAAACTTATTGACCTTAATGAAGAAGAAGATAGTTTTTCTGACAAAGTAGGCAAGTTTCTAGTCAGTGCCCTACCGGTAGTGATCAAAAGTCTTTCGGTAATTGGTACTATTGCTTTGCTTCTGGTTTCTGGTGGGATTTTCACCCACAACCTGCATTTTATTCACGATCTATTTGAAACCTGGCCCAGTATGTTGGTTGAGTTTTTACTAGGACTGGTAGTTGGTTTTCTGGTGTTGCTTGTGGTTAGCGGTAGTAAAAAAGTTTACCATTCTCTAAAGGGTAACTAAATAGCCAAACTGTGTATGCTTTAGTCTCAGATCTATCCATTGTGTTAGGCTTATGTTTCTTTAACCTTTAGTTATTGTTAACTGTGAGCTTATACTTACTTTTGCAGGCCTAAACTTTAGGTTCTTATAGCTATGGATACGCTTCGTATCATTTATACTTTTTTTGCGCTTTCATGCTTTTGTATGTTGCTTCCACAAGCTGCATTTGCTCAAGAGCTCGCAAAACATGATTCTATCTCAAAATGGCAAATTGATTATGGAGCTAAGGGCATTCAATTTACAGCACCTCATAATGACTTTTCACTACAGATACAGAGTCGATTTCAATTCCGCTATGCGACACCCGGAGATAATGATCCGTTAACCTATGACGATTTCAGTGAAGAAGAGAATAGTGTTTTTAAAATAAATCGTTCCCGTCTTAAAGTTGGTGGTCATGCCTATAAACCCTGGCTGAAATACTATTGGGAATATGAACTGGGGCAAGGAAATCTGCTTGATTTTAGAATTATGATAGAGCGGTGGAAGTGGCTCAACATCAAAATAGGGCAGTGGAAGCTGGAGTTTACCCGGGAGCGCCGCATCAGTAGTGGAGCACAACAACTGGTTGACCGCTCTATTTTAAACCGAAGTTTTACCGTAGATCGCCAGCAAGGTATAGAGTTATACGGTAGATTAGCAGGCAGGGGATCTGCAGATTTTAGTTATTGGGCGGCAGTAGTCACCGGAAGCGGTAGGTCTGCTACGGAGAATGATGATAAGAACCTGATGTATTTTGGCCGTCTACAATGGAATGTTCTGGGAGATGATCTCGGTTTTTCAGGAGGTAGTGATTTACAATTACATCAGACTCCAGAGGCAATTCTAGCCGTATCAGCTGTTACAAACCGAAGTCCGTTTACGCGGTTTTCTTCTTCAGGCGGTGGCTTTTTAGCAGGTTTTGAACAACAAGAACCCGGCCAGTACCGCATCAATCAGACGAATGTAGAGACTGCTTTTAAGTATCAAGGCTTCAGTTGGCAATCAGAAATACACCGCAAAGAAATCATCGATAAACTGAATGCAAATGCCACTACAACATTGAGTGGGTATTATGTGCAGGCAGGTTATTTTGCCAATCAGGCATTTTCTTGGTGGCCCAAACCTTTAGAAGTAGCTGTACGCTATGCCAGTTTTAAACCGGATAGGAGTCAAGATACGGAGTTGGATGAATCTTCACTCGCTTTCAATTGGTTTTTTAAAGGACATCGCAACAAGTTGACTGCTGAAATTTCTAGCTTTGATTATGAAACTCCAACCGAAGAACTTAAAAACGAGTTGCGTTTTAGAGTGCAGTGGGATATTTCGTTTTAATGACGTTCATTCAGGATACAAGGTGTTGTCGTGCTGTTGCACATAGTTTTTTGCCTGGTTCTGAAATTCCTGAGGTGTCTGATTGGTATGCCCTTTAAAAAATCTACTAAAATATGACCGGTCTTTAAACCCCAGATTGAAACCAATTTCTTTGATGGTGTTTTCACTGTGAATCATCTGGCGTTTGGCTTCCAGGACCAGACGATCGTGAATGAGTTGCATTCCGGTTTTGGAGAGTTTTTCCTTTAAGATCTGATTCAACCGCTTAGCACTGATATTCATCTTATCTGCATAAAATGCTGCTGTGCGTTCCTCGTGATAATTCAACTCCAGCAGCATCATAAACTCATATACCCGCTTTTCATTGATGTCCTGAAGGGTAAAATGCTGTTCTTTCAACTGAATGAGTTTCAGTAAAAACACTTTAAGCAAAGCCTTTACTATAATCAGGTTGATTTCCTCTTTAGCATATTCCTCATGCATCAAATTGTAAACTGCTTGCAGGCTGCGTGCACTCTCTTCGTTGAGTTGTAAACACGAGAACTCACCTTGTACATTAAAAATTCTAAAGACATCCAGTAAAAACTCTTTAAGGTCATCCTCCAGCAACTCGTGCTTAAAAGAGATCAAAACTCCTTTTTTACCGGCTTTATTCAATTGATGTACGCGATACGGCGGAATCAGGTAAATCCAATTTCCTATCAGCGTTTGAAAATCGTGTTGTGGGGTGTGTAATGCCTCCTCATTGATCAACCAGACGATCTCATAAAACTCCTTACGCCCCGGGTCGTCCAGATAAGAAGGAGGGCAGTCTGCAAGATCGCGTATGTATAAAACCTTATCACTAAGCATATAAGCACTGTTTTGGATAAGACTTGTATTAAAATTTACAAGTCTGTTTGAAGTGTTGTTTCTAAAATGTACCACAAAAATAGCGAATAACACCACTAATTTTTAGAGGGTGAGCAAATAGTACCACACATCTGTCAAATCGTGTAACAAGTAGGTTGACTTGTTGGGTACTTTTGTACCGATTAGAATAACAATGCTTAGAACTTATGATGAATACTCCAACGATACCCCTAAATGAAGTCTTAGATGAAGCAGTGAATCTGGTTTATGAAGAACATTTAAAAATGCGCGACGGACTGGATTACAACCAGCTGGCAGCGGTGATTCCACATCTGGATGCGAGTAAACGTATTTTTTTGATGGGAATGGGCCGCAGCGGACTGATGATGCAAGCGGCGGCGATGCGCTTGATGCATTTAGGATATGAAACGTATGTAGTGGGAGAGACCACTACCCCTGCAATAGGTAAAGGAGACCTGTTACTTGCCGGTTCGGGGAGCGGAAGTACTACAAGTATTGTAAATGCCGCAAAAACCGCAAAGCAAGAAGGAGCTGGTGTAGTAGCGATCACAACAAACCCAGATTCTCTTTTAGCCGATCTGGCCGATCAGGTGCTTCTCATTCCTGCAGCACAAAAAAACAAACAGGAAGCGGCTATTTCTAAACAATATGCAGGTAGTCTTTTTGAACAAAGTTTGTTGCTGGTTACTGATGCTTTGATACAGGTATTGTGGCAGGCCGGTGGGAAATCTGCAGACGAACTCTGGAAACGCCACTCCAATCTGGAGTAAGAGCTAGAAAAATAAAAATTATAACAACTAAATTACATACCATGACTCAATTACAAGTAGCAATAGATTTATTAACAACAGAAGATGCAATCGCTTTAGCGACTAAAGTAGCACCCTATGTAGATATTATAGAATTGGGAACTCCGCTGATCAAAAGTGAAGGTTTATCAGTGATCACTGCGATGAAAGATGCATTTCCCGATAAACTGGTTTTTGCAGATTTTAAAACAGCAGATGCAGGCGAACTGGAAGCAGATATGGCTTTTAAAGCCGGAGCGGATTATGTTACTATTCTGGGATCAACCGGAGACAGTACCATTGCCGGAGCTGTAAAAGCTGCAAAAGCCCATGGAAAAGCGGTAGTGGTAGATACTATTGGTGTTCAGGATCGTGTAAAAAGAGCACAAGAAGTGATTAAACTAGGTGCTGCGTTTGTAGAACTCCACGCCGGTTTAGATGAGCAAGCTGAAGATGGGTATTCTATTCAGGTATTGATCGACGAGGCCACTCGTGCAGGAGTACCGGTCTCTATTGCAGGGGGTGTTAACCTGGATAGTATTCAAGCGGTAAAGGAATCTGGTGCGGTAGTAGCAGTAGCCGGTGGCGCAATCTATGGGGCAAAAGACCCTGCAGCAGCAGCTAAAGCATTAAAAGAAGCTTTAAATTAAACGATTGGTTGAATACGAATCTGATTTATTAAAGCCTCTGAAGCTTGCTTCAGGGGCTTTTCTCATGGTATAAACTATAGCTTTTTGAGCTTGATGTCTTTAAAAATAACACCTTGTCCTTCTGCTTGTAAACCGATGTAGCCGCTTTTTAAAGCTTTGCCATCTACCTTTAGATCCGGATTATACCCCTTGGCTACTTCGCCCCCTATTTGCGTGTTAGTATAGCGCAGCACTTCTTTGTCATTGACTTTATGAATGATCAGCGAGTCTTGATACACGATCAAATCTGCTTCTACCCAGGTATCCCACGTATAGGTGTCTGAAGACGAATTGATGCAGTGGTCGTTTGATTTTTTACCTTGATAGAACACATCAGTTCCGGGGGAGCACATATTTCCGGTAGGTCTGGCTTTTCCCGGTTCGGCTTCTGCCAGCATCTGGTATTCTACTGAAAGGGGCCAGTCTTGTTCTTTTAAAATAGTTTCCGGCGCTTGTGCATGAAACATAACTCCGCTGTTTCTATACGTATAACTGGGAGCATCTTCCATCCATTCCTCTGTAAAGCGATACCTGAATTTAAGATGAAACGACTCAAAAGGCTGGTCGTAAAATAAATGTCCGTATCGTTCGTCAAAGGTGTCATAATCCTCATAGGCTACCACTATGCTGCTGTCTTGTACGCGAAAGGTATCCGCATAATTCTCACCGGTCTCGTGGTGGTAGAATTTGGGCGTCCAGCCTTTGAGGTCAACGCCATTAAAAAGCGTGATCCATTCGCTGTCTTCTGTTTTTTTAGAAGTGCACGAAGCCCATACAAGCAGCAGTACAAGCCCCAAATAGTTGAAAAGTTTCATGGGTTATATCAGTTTGTGGTTTAAATGTATTGATTTTAGGGGAATGCATACTCAAATAGTAAGGACTTCAAGACGTATAGTCTGGTATTTTTTTAAGCGTTAGGTTTCTTTCAGAATAGGTTATGCTACTGAGATTTAACTACTCTATGACTTGTCTCGTTCTCCAAATGCAGTGCTCCAAGCACAATGTCTCGTACACTTGCTACGAAGTACCTCACCTCATAAGCTTTTCATCTACCGCAATAGGTTGCAGCGCGAAAACTAGTTTCCTTTACATTCCGGGCAAATGCCCGAGACTAAAAAATTTACGTTTTTTACTTCGTAATTAGCCGGTAATTTGAAGCTGGGTTCTACAGCCTCTATACAGGTCACTGTGTTGCAACGCTCACAATTGAAGTGTAAATGATTGTGTTTGTGTTTAGTAGTGCAACTTTGGCAATTCGCATACTTGATAACGCCATCAATATTGGTGATTTTATGTGCGAGGTGTTCATCTACCAGTCGATCTAAAACGCGGTAAATGGTTACCCTGTTGCAGAGTCCTTCGGGTAACTTTGCTTGAACATCACTTTGAGATAAAGCCTCATCAGTCGTGTTGATGATTTCTAGAATGGCATCTCGAGCTACAGTATTTCTCATTTGATTTTTTTAATGCAATAGGGTTGCAGTTGCAAAAATAAAAGTTATGTTTGCAACAATGTTGCAATAGGGTGTTTTTAATACCTATACAAAGTTAAGTAACCTAAGATTAGTAGCCTTATTAAGTTTGGGCAATCTATTTTTAGGGAATCTGATGCTTATACGCAACACCATATCGGGTTATATTCTGTATGATAAGACGGCAAAAACATCGTATTTCATTCCTGTTGCTTACACTTTTTCTAGTGATGAAGTTAGGCAGCCTGCACCTTCTCGTGCACGATGATGATCTACAGCAACAAGACGATTGCCCAATCTGTCAGGTAGTCATCAACCAGGCTGCTATTCCAGTTCTTCCAGAAGGTGAGCTACCTGCAGTTGAAACTCCCTTTTTTCCCACTATGCTTCATCAGGAGGCTACACCCTTTACTTCCTGCTCCTTTCAAGATCGGCTTTTAACACGCCATCTGTATTGCAGGCCGCCCCCACGACACACAACCGTATAAAGTCTCTTGTTTTAGGTGTATGCATCTGCTTTGCGGTAGGTATTGGGTTAGTAGTTTTTCCCTAATACATTTAGTTTAGATTAGTATACGCGCTGCAACGCGTTGCTGCACCTAATTCCAGAGCTTATTAATTACGTACCTCAGCCAAGACCTGTTAGCATTTGGTAGGAATCCAGTTTGGTTGATCCCCGCTTAGCACGAGATAGAATGTGAACATTCACGCACACGGTTTGCCGGTAAACGAAGGTGATGTGGAATGGACTTTTGATCGGGATTTTGAAGCGGGCTATCACGAGGAGATTGCTGTAGAATTTCATGAGCATATCGATGTGCCGGCAACCGCACCTGTAGGAGCATACCATATGGTGATTACCATAGAAGATGAAAACGGGAATACAGAAGTCATTGACACGCATCTAGACGTAACTCCTTAAATTTTAATCATAAGCCTGTGTCTGCCCCTAACAGGCATGGGCTTTTTTAAATCGAATACGATGAGAATACTCAAACGGAACCTTGATCTTTTGGTGTCCAGCCGCATCAACTTGCTCCAGGACATGCTTTGCCGTATCGATGTAAAAAATGAACAGAAAGATGAATAGAAGTTACATCTTCTGATGAAGTGTTGATTGATCTCCTAACGGAGATTTGAGTAGTACTTACTTCTAATCTTGTTTCATTCATTTTCTTAGCTTCTCCAAAGAAACCCTTTGACTATCGCTCAGGGCAGGCTTAACAAAAGAAAAGACACCCTCGCTTCGAAATTTTTCGCTCGATAATCGAGATTAAATATTAATGAGCTGGTCTTGATCCCTAATTGATTCCTATAACGCGTAAGGTATTCCTTTTAAAAGCCGTTTTACGGCCAAAAACCGGCTCGTCAGCTCCGCGTCGCTACCGCTCCTGTCCTTCGGAGCTTCTCAAGCCTATTCTGAACCGAGGGAATTGATAATCCGTTTGACCCTTCGGGTATGGGTATTGTAGTGTTTTAAATTGAGTAAGAATTCAACTCCCTTTTCCTTGAGAGAAGAGATCATGATTCGTTGAACCCTTCGGCTAGGGGTGAGTGGTCATGCTGTCCTGATCATAATCGGGATTGTTTCAGCATCTCATCCAATAAGGCTTCTCGATAGCCCCTTCGACAGGCTCAGGGTGACAAGTGATAGGGTTGCTTATTTGGTAGTTCTGATTTTTAATCTTGTATTTCAAAAGGCTTTGGTTTAAAACCTTCCGTCTAACGTAAATTGACAGTATTTCATATGATGAAGGGGAAAGTCCGCTCCTAGATACGGTTACTGAGCATTTTAGGGCTTTAAAATAATGAATGCTGTTGTTTTTTAATCTTTGGCAAAATCCACCATTTTAAAAGATCGCATAGCCTCTCCATCAATTAAGGTATATTTTAAAGTATACGTTGCTCCGGAAGGGGTTCCATTTTGATACTCAGGAAATGTTCTTAGTACGGTGTCATTTTTAATCTCATACTGATCATAACCCTTATAGGATTGAGTTAAAAGACTATCAGAAAAACCATCAGGAAAAGCAAATAAGCTCATAGATTTTCTGTTGTTAACCGATACGCCCTGAACGCTTATGCTATGATCTTTAGCAGATTTTATGAACAACAGGATTTCTGGAGAATCGTCTTGATTTAAATCGGTTATTTGAGCATCTACAATGTTTCCTTCATAAGCCATTTGTACTTCTTGATTTTTCAATTCTAGTCCTGCGGGTTTAATGCATACGGTTTTTTTGCGATCACTTATAGAGCCGGAAACCTCAAAAAACAGCGTGTCATATCTCAGGTTTTGCACAAAGCTGCGTTGATCTATTTGAGTGGTATCTAAGGATTGCTGAAGTTTGGTATATAACCCTGCTAAACTCGCTCCGCCTGAACAATAGTAAAATAATGCAGCTTCATCACTATCTTTTAAAATGGATAGTTTATCCTCGTTGAATTGTAGCCTAAGCGTTCCAACATCCTTTTTGATTTCAAAGGTGCTGTCGTTTAGTGCAGTAGCAAAACCATCTAAGGTACAGGTAGGCTTTTTAATAGCATTTCTAGAACGAATGCTTACCTGTAGCGCATAGTTTTTATAAGAGGTGGTGTCTACTTTGATTGCAACCCAATCGTAGCCTTCATCCTTTTTAAAATAAGCAGCATCTACATAAGCTCCTATAACGTTTTGGAAAGAGACCTTGCTTTCTTCTTTTGATAGCTCAGCAGAAGGCGGTGTTTTTTCTTTAGGTTCTTTACAGGCAAATGCCAAAAGGAGGATGCTATACATTATTAAGTAAACCTTTTTCATAATCCCAGACGTTCAGTAGTTTGTCTTAACTTTTCTGGAGGGTCAAAGCGGTATCCTATAAAAAACAATCCATACCAGGAGTCATCCTTTAAAGAAGTGTCATTTTCGTTAGTATAACTTAAAGATTTGTAATTGAGACGCGCTCCCATTAAGAATTTAGAGGTGTTATAACCTACTTGTATTCCCGCACCGTATTCCGTTGTGAAATAGGTGTTTGATTCTTTGTCGTTATATTCTTCTCCAGAACGTTCATAAGTAGACATGCGGGTACCTATACCCCCAAAGGCATAGGGAGCAATATTGAATTGTTCTTCAATAACGGCATTGTAATAATAACTAACATCTAAACTAAAATCAAAATTATTCTCTACTCCGGTGTAGGTTTCAAAATCATTCTTTAATCGAGCATAGCTATAGTTAAAAGTAGGCACAAAACTACCTGCACTTACCCGCTGCCATTTACGTTGGTAAAGCAGACCTTCTAAAGAAAAATCTGGATTTAAAACGTAAGAGGTCGATCCGCCATAAAAGGTGCGTTTAAGATCAGGAAACAATAAGTACCCCTCATTGTCAAAAAAATCAGGAAAAAGAACGTCAGTATTCTCTACGTAAAACCCTTTTAAGCGCTGGTATTTGAATTCTTGTACAAATTGCCCCGGAAATAGTCTAACGGTAAAATCTTGATATTGACTATCGCCTCTTTCGTCGTTATCATCATTACCGGGTAAGAAACCCGGTGTAAACGAATAGGAGAAGCTAAAAATTTTATAATCAAATAGTCCTGTAAGCCTTAAATCATTATTTGTAGCGAGTTTTAATTCCTCATCCATTCCTTCTCCTGAGATAAAATAGTTCTCCAGATAGGAATCTACGTGCACTTTTACCTGCACCTGATCCGTGTAAGAGATGATCTTGGGAAGGGTTTCTAAATCTTGAGCATAAAAGCTAGCAGGTACCGCTAAGAACAGCAGTATTTTGAGTGTTTGAAGTGATTTAAAACGCATAGGTGTAAAGTATTAGTAACGTTAATAAGAGGACATAGGTTAAAAAGAACGTAAAAAAGGAAAGGAGTACTACCTTAAATTTAGAATGGTCAAAAAATTGTATAAAACACCAGAGCGTTAGTGCGCAACCCAATAGCGTCTCGAAATTCTTGAACAGATTGAATTGAGTAGTGTTTTTAATCCGTACCAAAAAAGCCAGAAAAACGATATGCATCACCAGTCTTTGACAAGCAGCAAACGTGTTTAAAATAAAATGCTCTGCAAAATTGAGCCTTTGTTTTTTAAAGAACAGCCAACTGCTAAAACTCATTATGGGTAGAATTGCCAACGTAAAATAAACATAATTCCCATCTAAACGGGTGGAAAATTCATACAGTGATTCACTAAATTCCGGTTCTTTTTCAGGCAACTGAAACACATCAATATCAAGGCTATGGTATAAGAAACTATAAATAGTAGCTAGTACGATGAGCATAGATACCGGCATAAAGTACTTGACGCGTTTACCTGCTAAATAATCTTTAACCACATAGCCGGGTCGCCAATATAAAGCGCGTATGGTATACAGAAACCCGGAGTCTACATTAAAGAGCCCCAGGCTTAAATCTTTAAATATATACTGTAATTTTATACGTTGTATTTGGCTGTGTTGCCCGCAAACCGGACAAAAATTACCTTTAAATTCATGGTGGCAATTTTTACACTGGGTCATAAAAGCTTATTTACGCTTAGTACCCCAAGGGCAACGCTTGATCAAATAGCTTAACGTGCCCTCATACGTATCAAGAGACGAACCAAAACCATTTCTATTCACCGAATAGAGGCTTGAACCCGTATCTGAAACAATGGTTAAGCCAATAGTCGTATCGTAATTGGTAGTAGTAGTTGATGAGTTCGAGGTAAGCTCTCTCCCTTTTCTTTTATCCTTGTCTTTATCGTTTTTATAGGTAGTGCTTGAAAGTCCGGAAGTGCGGGTACCTTCAAACTCAATATTAGCAGTTCCATAAACAACAAATTCTACACCCAACAGACTGGCTACATCTTTGGGAAGCATCGTCTTAATGCTGGTAGGATCTAGTCCATTTTGAAGAAGTATGGCATTTGTGGTCATCGCTTCCTGAACTATAACCTGATTGGTATTCTTTTTAAACGAATTGATGGCTGTTTGTTGCACCTGCCCTGACATGGCTTCGCTCATCAAGCCCTGGTCGTTAGAAACCATTACAAAGGGTAACACCGCCAATTTGTTTTTTCTGCTCGCTGCAGTAGTAGCACTTACCGGTGCAGCCATCGCGGTAGGAGCAGCAGGTTGCTCATTAAATACCTGAGTGCGACCACTTGAGAATGTGATTTTTGCAATTTCAGATTTTTTGATGTCGTAATTTAAATCTTCGCCAGAATAAATAAATTCTATGTTGTCTTCATGTACAGCAGTCACTTTACCTTTCTTAGTTTCCCCATTAAGCATATAGACCATATCTGCCGCATCTTGAGCACTTAAGTTGGTATTTAAACCCACGAGGGCTATGAATAGGCATAGGAGTAATTTTGTTCTCATTTTTTTAATTTTTTGGATCTTAAATTTAAATTAACTTAATTTTTGATGGGGTCAAAAGGATTGATTCTGTATACTGGATTTTTTTCACATAAAAGATTTAAATACTTATAAATTACTTGTAATAAGTTGCTTGTCTGCTTCTTTAAACGTTTGAATTGAACGCTTCAAAGCATTCTTGATAGCATGTTGTTATCCACAGACTCCTCACAATCCTTTCTCGCTTAATCATTCTAAAAGCTCACAGCAGGTATAAGAACAGGGGGGTAAATGGAAATTGCTATAGCATCATGTTCTTTACTTTTCTTTACTCGCGTGAGTTATATTTTTACGGGAGCTCGTGAACCTCGTGCCCTCGGTTTAGCTCGCGTGGTTATTATTTCACGGGAGCTCGTGAATCTCCTGTCGTCGATTTAGCTCGCGTGATATTATTTTACGGGAGCTCGTGAATCTCCTATCGTCGATTTAGCTCGCGTGGTTATTATTTTACGGGTGCTCGTGAACCTCGTATCCTCGGTTTGAGTAGTGTTAATTATGATTCTTGTTCCTTACTTTTCTTTGCTCGTCCAAAGAAACCTTTCGACTATCGCTCAGGGCAGGCTTAACAAAAGAAAAGACACCCTCGCTTCGAAATTTTTCGCTCGATAATCGAGATTAAATATTAATGAGCTGGTCTTGATCCCTAATTGATTCCTATAACGCGTAAGGTATTCCTTTTAAAAGCCGTTTTACGGCCAAAAACCGGCTCGTCAGCTCCGCGTCGCTATCGCTCCTGTCCTTCGGAGCTTCTCAAGCCTATTCTGAACCGAGGGAATTGATAATCCGTTTGACCCTTCGGGTATGGGTATTGTAGTGTTTTCAATTGAGTAAGAATCAAGCTCCCTTCTCCTAAGGGAGAAGGGTTTGGGATGAGGAGTTTTAGCATCAAGGCAAAAGAACAATAGCAATAGCAATAATAATAACAATACTCATAACCCACTATTTCTTGCTTACTCCCCCTCTGGGTCCATCGCGTTCCTGAAGTACTTTTTCAGAATGCAGTACGGCAGCGGCTTTTGCGGAAGCGGTGACTTTTAATGCACTGCGTTTGAGCATTTCGGTTTCAAATTTGTTGAGTACGCGTTTTCGAAGGTTACTCGCTTTAAAGGTTTTTGCCGGGGAGTAACCTTTGGTGATGCGCTTGGCCAGCGCGAGTGCATCCAGTAAGGCCTGATTGGCACCCTGGCCTTTAAACGGACTCATCGGGTGTGCGGCATCGCCTAGAAGGGTGCAGTTCCCCCAGTTTTTCGTGAAGTCTGGAGTCAGCAGTTCGCGGTCATATACGGGATATCCTGAAATGAGGCCCGGTTCTGTAGCTGCTACAACCTGAGGAATGGGAGCGTGCCAAGGGGTTCTGTGCTGTACGGCCTGTTTTAAAGCTTCGGGGCCTAAAGCACTGAGGGCTTGAGCCTGATCTTCCGGGATGGGGAAACTGAATTGCCACATAACGGACTCCCGATCGTAGGGCATCATATACATACGAGCGGTACCGTCTGCGGTTTGAAACACGGTTGCTGAATCGAGTAACGGACTTTCAACTTCTGAGAGTGCTTTCAGTTTACAGATCCCTAAAATGACGATACAGCCTAAATACTGCAAGGGAAGGAGTTGCGGCTTTAGCAGCATGGTGCGTACGGTACTGCGTATGCCGTCTGCTCCCACGACCAGATCAGCATGAGCGGTTTTTGAAGTACCATCCACTTCCAGATGGAGTTGAAGCGCTCCGGTATCGGTGGGCTGAATGCCCAGCAGTTGGTGTCCCCACTGTATTTGATGGGCCTCCCCCAATTGGTCAAACAAGGTCTTACGCAATGCCTGACGGGCAATGTGTATGTTGGTTTTTTTAGCGGTGGTGTGGGTACCGGCATCCCACTTGCGCATCCCCCATTCACCAACGACGGTGCCGTCGGGTTTGTGTGCGAGATGCCGGGTAGAGACTACGCCATCTTCCAGTTCGTGAATGCCAAAACCCTTTAAAGCGGTGTGCGCCTGTTGCAGGGTGAGGCCGTATCCCTGTGAACGCGCATCCACATGCAGATCCCGCTCGTAGACGGTAAAGGGAATCCCCCGGTGTAAACAAGCTACTGCCAATGCCATGCCGCCTATTCCTGCGCCTATGATAGCGACGTTCGGGAAGGTGTTGGTATCGGGTACCGGTGGCTGTGCCGCAGGGATCAATCCCGAAGCCGAACAGGTGGTGCACGGTTGTAGATGCGCTTTGGGCTTTACCGGTTTGGGATTGGAAGGAAACCGGCGGTGCACCTCCAGGGCTTTCTGATACCGCTGTTTAGCACGCTTGGAAAGCCCCCGGTTTACATAGCCCTGGCCCTTACAATCGGGACACGGGATATAGCTTGTTTTTGGGGTTTGCACGATGATTTACGCATTTGGAGGTGCAAAGATGTTTAAAGAAAATGGGTTTCGCTAGTTTTTAGGGAGAATCTGGGCAATACACAAGTAATCCGTTTGCAGTTGAAGTTGGTAATCGTCAGTTAGCAAGCTGAAAGTTACAGGTAAGAAGTGAGATTTGAGTTGGTAGTTTTTTGGATTTGAAATTTATAATTTAAGAACAAAGAATTTGTGTAGCAGTCTCATTAAGTAGTTGCAGTTTACAGGTGTTTTAATTCAGGGTTCCCTAATTACAATTTATAATAACCACTTGCACTGAATGTAGCATTTTAAAGGATCAAAGCGGCGGCTGCGTGAATTTTACGCGCGTAGCCTGGTAAATTTGTACCGAAGCAAGAGCGACTGAGAAGCCTAGTAATACGTGTCATTAATTTAGGAATTTACCGATTGCTTTCCCCACGCTTATGCCTAAATAATGTTGTTTATTAAACTCCCGCCACTGAAGTTCGAAGGCTATGCTTGATTCTCCGTCTTTGTTTTTGAGATTCAGGGGGATGCCTAGTTTCCAATTGAGAGCATCATAACCATTCCAAAAATTTTGTTCTATGGCTGCACTAAGGCCAACGAGTTCTTTCAGCAAGAATGTACCTTCAGCTTTTACCTGCCCTGATGTAAACTCTTCATACTCCCCATAATAATAGCTGTCTGTACTGGTAAGGGCGGGTTGACCTACTGGAGAGCTTTCAAAAGATGTAAAAGTTCTTTTTTTGACTGTCTCGGTTAACGTGTTGTTGTTTTGATAAATACGTGATAAGATAGAACCGCTAAAGGATATATTTCTCAATTTGAAAAAAGCATTGCCGCTAAGCGATGCATCCCAGGCTTCAAACTGATGCTCAGATAGTTTACTTGCATCTGTTGCGTTAGTAAAGGTGTTACTGCTCTTTGTAAGTGGGATATAGCCTTGCAGGGTAAACCAAAATTTCCGCATCGCGACGTAGAGGTCATTTTTAAGTATATATTCCGCCTCTTTAGTAGCAATTAATTCAATGAGTTCTTCATCATTTAAAACTTTGGTTTCTAAAGCCTCAAGAGCTAGGTTTTTTATCGTTTTATCTCTATACGCTTTTAAAAGACTCTGTATGTGTTGATCTGAGTTTTTAGTAAGCGTACCCGGTATAAACCATGTCAGTTTGAATTGGGCACCTATATTTTGCGCCCAACTGGATTCTTTAAAGGTATAGAAAGAACCGGTAGGTTCCCCTTTCAATTTTAGACCTCCTGATGCCAAAAAGCTTTGATAACTGGTTTTAGTCAATCGAGGATCAAAATTACCCATTAAACTCAACGAATTATCAGCATCGTCTAATATAAAGCTTAAACGTTGGGTCGAAATTTTAGTACTCGGGAGGTATTGATTCAATACATCTCCTACCAGAATATTCAGGGTTTTGTTATTTAGAAACTCAGAGGCATTGATCTCAGCTTCATAGTTTACTAAAGCTTCATCAATTAAGGCTCTTGGGGCTTGATTTTGTGCAAAATTTAAAAAGGGTATCAGAAGAACTAGTAGCGTAATTTTTTTCATCATGCAGGTATTTGATTGTTAGTAGTTTGGTTCTTATAAAGAACGCTCTTTTACATTTCTTTAACAATCCCCAGTATCGGGTATTTTTCCCCTTTTTGAAGGGAATACGGAAATCCGTAAAGCCATATAGCTTCCGTGGTTTAGATTTGTTTAAAAATCATACTAAACAAACCTCAAATCAATTATGAGAAAACAGTACCTTACATTATTAGCAGCAACGACCTTTACCTTTTTATCCTGCTCTGATTCGGCTTCAGACGAATTTGAAGAAGTGAACGGTGAGGTAGAACCTCAATACATCACTTCGACCATTGTAACGGCAACCGCCGATCCTTCAGACCGTACCACTTTATTTTTGAGCTATGATGAAAATATGCGGCTCACGGACGTTTCTAACGGGGAGGATACCGACTATTTTATTTACGAAGATGATGAGTTGGTTAATGTAACCGGACAGAACGATAACTTGGATATCGAAGAATTATACCAGTCGCCTTATAATGCTTTTGAAGTGGGTGAGGTACGTGAATATGACGCTAATGGAAACCCTAAGCGTATTGCTTTTTATAGTGAGGATTATGATCACACTACTGGAACAACCATCGATAAAGAGTATATGGCGGTGGTTTCTTATGATGATGCTCCTAATCCATATTTCTACACCTTAAAGGCAGCAGGGATCATAGAGGTGCTTGACGGGGTGCAACTCCACCTAACGATGACCCCTCAAGCTTCAGAGGTAGTCAAAGCACGGGCATTATTGTTTAATAACAATCCTTCTCAGGTGGTGTACTTTGATGAAAACGGGGAGACGTTATACGATATCAAAGTTGATTACAGCTATAATGATTTAAATTATCCCACCCAAGCTACTATCAAAGCAACCAATTATGAGCAGGATGGGGCGGTTGATTTTTATACGGCTACGTTTAGTTATTTAAACTAAATACTGCTATGAGATGTATTAGACTTATAAGTTTATTGCTTATCGTATTTTTAGGAAATGGGTGTGATGTAGAAGAAGTCGATTTACCAGAAACAACTAACCCTCTGGTTTTTTGGACAAATGATTTAGTGGTCATTATGGATGAAAATCCAAGGAATAATAGCTTATTAGGAAATATACAAGGGTATTCGGAAAAGCAATTTTTATACAGCTATTCTTTAGAAGCATCAAATCCTGAAGGCGCTTTACGCATTGACAAACTAACGGGTGTGCTTCAAGTGCAGGATTCGACTTTTTTTGATTTTGAGCTTTACCCATCAATTACAGCGAAGGTAAAGGTGGAAGCAGACAATACAGCGGTGTTTGCTAATATAGGCATTGAATTAAAAGATGTTTATGAATCGGTATTGAAAGCTGAAGGATTTGAAATAGCGCTTGCTGAAAATCCTTATGCACAAACCTACTTAGGGCAAATTGAAGCAACGACGACCGACGGCGCGTTAACCTATGAGCTACTGAAAGAAAGCCATCCCGGTTCTATAGATCTCAGTCCTACCGGTGAGGTCATTGTATTAGATAATAGCCTCTATGATTTTGAAGCTAACCCAAAGCTCACAGCAACCATAAAGGTTTCTAATGGCGTTGTCTCTAAGCAGGTTCAGGTGGTTATTTATCTTACCGACGTTGACGAACCGGATGCTGTTTACAGTATAGGTTTTCGTGGATTTAGTGATCACAACTTTTGCAATCAGGGGCCTGACAACTCCAGCTATTTTTATATAGAAACCACGAGTAGCGATGGCTTTTTTCAAGCGGCTGAATGGTTTGCAGGGAACGGAGTTGAGATCGCACAGAGCTTTGATCAAATAACAGGAAACGAAATAAAAATAGACCTATCGATTCCGCCATTTGATCCTGAATATATCGAACTTACTTTGGGAACACATTTAGAGGGAATCTTTTTTACCGTATATAAAGACCAGAAGGAATTGATGACCATCAGTGCAGAAGAACTTTTTATATGTACAGATACCCAGCATAGACTTGTGCTTACCTATAACACGCAAAATGACACCTATGACATCATCTATGATCAATATGGTTTTTAGTCTAAATATATTGTGTTGCTACTAGCCTGATGTCATCTTTAAGTATTTTTCACATAAGAAGTTCAATAAAAAAAATAGGTAGTGGTACTGCTTGCTGGTAACTAGTTTAAACCCAAAAGCTCTTCAACCCGCTCAAGTGACTGTTCTAAAAATTTGTTTATATCTTGTTCAGTAGCACCTCGCTCATATTTCTGCCGCGAGACAGAATCACCCTTTAGTTCCTTTATTAATCCCAGAGAATCGTTGAGTTGAGCGTAGAGTATAGCTAATTGAATCTGTCGTTCTTTGGGTGTGAGTTTAGGTTTCATCAGTAGATTTATAGTTTTTACAAATGTATTTTATCGAACCGTCATAATATGACGGTGTGAATGTTATATTTGCTTAAAATACCAGTTATGAGTACGTACGCTAAAATATCCCGATTGGGAAAAATTGTTAGTTTAATAGAACACAAACCGGGTATTAGCCTGGCTGAAATACAGGAAGGTCTATCTCATTATGAAGAATCTAAGCCCATATCTAAACGTACGCTAGAACGCGATCTGGCCACTATACGCAGTGAATTTTTTATTCAGGCTGAGTATAATAACGCTTTACAAGGCTATAAAATTGACGACAGCGCATTGGACGAAACTTATGAGTTTCTAAAACTGGTTGAGTTTGCCAGTGTAGGGAAGTTATTGAAAGACGGGAAGACAGACCTAAGTAAGTTTTCAGATCTTGTAGAACTGGACGATTCCTCAATTTTTACAGGGATTCATTTAGTCAAAAAAATAATCACCGCCATTCTGCAGCAGCAGCACATACGTTTTAAACACATCAATTATTGGGAAAACACTGAAAAAGACTATACCATCACGCCCCTTCGCATTAAGGAGTATTTAAATCGCTGGTACGTCATTGGAGTGCCCCACAAATCTAAAGAAATACGGACTTTTGGAATTGACCGTCTAAAAGACTTAGACACTGCCGGAGCAAGCATGATCAAGTATAAAGATTACGAAGAGCAGCTGAACCGGTTTCATAAAATCATCGGTCTTAATTTTAATGAGGGAGACGGTAAAACCAAACGCATTAAACTAAGAGTCTTCCACAAACATTTAAAGTATTTGCAGAGCTTGCCGTTACATCGTTCGCAGCAGATTGACTGGCAAAGAGGACAGGAGCATGGGATCGTGACCTACCGCATTGTACCCAACTACGAATTTAAAATTCAGATTTTAAAAATGCATTGTTTTGCAGAGGTGCTTGAACCCAGTGAGCTGCGGGAAGAAATCAAAAGCATGCTTCAGGAAGCTTTGGATCAGTATTAATAGTTTTTTGTCCGTCACAAATTGGCGGACTTTGCTTTTACTTTTGGTTATCAATGTGAACTTTTAAAATAGAATTATGAAAACTAAAACCTGGGATCCTTGGATTGGATCAAATTATAAGAATGGAGGTATATTTAATAAGCGAATTTTAATTTTGGGAGAATCTCATTATGGAAACTCAAATATTTTTAATCGTAGAGATTACACGCAGCAAGTAGTGAAAGAAAAAATAGGAGAGGGAACAGATGACGGCGAGGTATTTTCATCTTCTTTTTTTACCAAATTATTTTACACATTACATTCAAGAGATAATAAGTTAGAGAATTTAAAAGAGCTTTGGCATTCTGTGGCCTTCTATAATTACATCCAAGAGCCTTTAATTGCTTCAAGAAGAAAACCCGAAAAATGGATGTGGCAAAACTCTAAAGAGTCTTTTAAAAATGTTGTTTTAGAATTAAGACCAGATTATATAATAGTACTAGGATACAGAATGTGGAATGAAATCTGGGATAAATTTGAACACAATGTTCTTAAATTAACCAAAGAGAATAATTGGAGAAACATTCATCAGCTTACTTTTTTTGATAACAGACCTATTATGTTCTGCATTAAACATCCCTCTAGTGGTTATTCTAGCGATAAGTTTGGTATGTTTATAAGAAATACTCTCAGGGAATTTTAATAATATATTTAAACTACACTATTACTACTTTTATGAATAATAATAACGGTATAATAATTAAGCTTAAAAATCATCTGGATATAATCACCTCTGGCGATATTGAAAAAATACCGGTTGGAGATAGTATTTTTTCTAAATCCTTTATTGATTATAATAATCAATTCATAAAATCTAATTACGACGCGAATTATAATTTGTTTGCTGAAATCCTACGTAAAATTCCTGGGGCCTCAAGAATAGTTCAAAATACAAAAAGGGGGCTTTCATACATAGCCGAAATTTCACCAGAACTACAAAAAATGATTGATACTGGTGAAGCATATATATCAAAATCAAATGTTAAAGAAGGGAATTATTCAGCAAATGTATTAGCCAATGCAAACAATAGTAAAAAGGGAATTCTAGGACAAGTCACATTAAAAGAAATTGATTTAACTGCTGAGCAAATAGATAATTTATTATCTACAGCTCAATTAATGAATATTCAGCAGTCAATTGCTAGTCTATCAGGACAAATTAAGGATTTGGATGAAAAGTTGAATATTGTTTTATATGGAGCTCATAATGACAGACTAGCACATATTCAGAGCGCATATAATATGTTTCTTCAGACTAGAGTAAGTGAAAAGTATAAGGATTTACTTTTTCCCGTAATTATAAGTCAATTAAGTTTGGGTAGAGAACAACTTATTTATTCTCTCAAGTATGATTTAGAACAAATAGCATCCAAAAAAACAGGGTTTAAAGCTATAATTGATGGTTTTACTGAGGATAACTTGCTTTCTAAGCAAAGAGAACGATACTATCGAATCAAACAATCACTCAGTTTTATAATTAGGAGCAGTCAACTTTTAGCCTTAGTTTATCAAGATATGAATGAGCCTAAGATGGTTGCTCAAGCTCTAATACGTGTAAATGAGGTTTTATCATCATTTGATACTAACGCTAAGAGAGTTATTATAGAATGGGCGCCAAATGAAGAGGAGGCTGAACAAATGTTTTTCGCCATTGAAAAGACAGAAATAACAATGAATAACTATTTTGAAGATTTACCTTTAAATAATGGAAATTTACATTTGAAAATAGATAACTATGAAACATAATCAAACCAAGAATAAAAATTCTGCAAAATGGGCCAAGGTTGGTTCTATTACTAAGAAAGCAGGTAGTGTATTGCTTGCTTTGGCACCACTAGTAATTACAGCTATAGTCAAGAAGAAGTAATTTTTTAGATAGAAAAAAACAGATTTGTTATCTTATATTTTTTAGTCCGTCACAAATTGGCGGTTTCCATTTTTACTTTTGACATTCAATCTGAAGTAAAGTGGAGGAAAATATTAATGTTATAAAACCCAAATACAAGCCAGAAATTCAGCAACGACTGAATCTGGTTATGGAGTGTTTCTCTGATTTTGATTTGTATGAAGAGTTAGCATCTCTTTCAAAAACTACCATTTATACATCCTGGCTTCAGTTTTTAGATCTTCATTTTAAAAAGTTGGAGGATAATTACCGGCTTTATTTCGCCGCATTAAATTATTTGATGGCTGATGATTATTTCATCACGAAGCAAACACAACTTGAGCTAGATAGAAGCCTGTGCTTTATGAAGGCGGTGGTTAATACTAACCTTCAACTAAAAACAGAACTTTTAACACAATGTATCGTCCAAATTGCTTGTTTTTATGGAAAGCACCCGCAGCGTTTATCCGTATATGCGTCTCTTCTGGCTAAACAACAAACTACCCTCAATGACCTTAGTTCTTGCTGTCATTTGCATCGGTTTTTGTTTGGGGGAAATTTTTCTGTCCCGGGTTTTATAGACGTAACCAAAACAAACTTACCGGAATTCAAAAGGCGTGTATTGGCGGTTATTTTTGAAGAGCGCAGTTTAAGGACGACCTTTCCTTCTTGGCGTCTATCAAAGCAGGAAGCTCATTTGTTGCAGTATACCGGTATTAGATTAAAACATACATCTTATTTAAGTCGCTACGATACTCTTACACATTACCTCATTGTCGTACGATTACTTAAAGCATTTCCGGGAAAGCTCAATGAAATTGTCCAACTGCTTAAATGGACTAAATCCTGGGAAAACCGTCATTTAGAACGATTTAATACAGATATGGCGTTTTGGGAGGAGATTATTCGGTTTTACCTGACTCATTCCAGGGAGAAGCTTGACTTTGATTTTTACATTTATCTTGATTTCATTGAGTATAAGAGATATTTGAGTCCTAAAACAGCAGGGAAATATAGTCTGAAAGGAAGAACTATTCAGTCACTCAATTTAGCGATGGAAAAATGGCATCGCATCGGTTATTTGGAGGCTGATCAGGAAGGAGAACCCATCACTTGGAAATCTTGCAATCTTAAATGGATTGACCACGAGATTGATGGAACACGTTATGTTATCGAGGAGATTAAAGATTCTAAAACTTTATTTGACGAGTCAAAAGCACTTAAACATTGTGTATACTCATATTTGCCTGATTGTATAAGAAGTTATTCCAGCATATTTGGTTTGCGTATTGAAGAAAATGGAGTTTTTAAACCATGCTGTACGATTGAGTTACGCCGTAATAAAGTGGTTCAGTTTTTAGGAGAAAATAACAGAGACCCTTACGAAGAGGAACGAAGAATTCTCAAAGAATGGGTTGAACTCAATAATTTAACTATTGATATCTTCTAAATACGGATTTCAGTAAAAAAATTAAAGAACAATTCACTTAATTTGATCAGAACCTATGACGCCCCAGACAAACAACAGATACATAACCAAATCTCACTTCAAATTAACGCTCGATTGCCCAACCAAGCTTTTTTATACCCGCGAGTGTGAATATAAGAATCAGCCGTATGCAGAATCCTTTTAGGCTTCATAATTCAAACTCGATAGGCTGGCGTTGGTGATGATCCTGGAATAGTTTAGAGAAGAGCAATACGTTTAGCATTGTCCTGAATGTTCTGCGTGTACTGACTGCGCAGTATGACCTTTCCATTGACTTTTGATGTTAGACCAGAACGAGACTCGAAGAGATCATTACGGTATAAATGCCACTTTTTTCTTAATCGTGACTTACATTAGCGAGCCACCAGTCACAGACTGGCGGGAGCAGGGGTTACAAATCGTGTAAAATACATTTAAGAATTGTGTAAATTAACTTGGAATAATTTTAATTTAGGGAAGGCTACAAATTATTTTTAACATAGAATCCAAACTCTTTACTCCCCAAAAGCCCGTTTTCACTTACCCCTTCAATGATACCCACGAAGTAACTACTGATGTCCGAACAGAAAAAACTAAGCTCCGCTTCCCCATTGTCATCGGTGATGATTTGAGGTTTCCAGACAAGGGTATTGCGATAGTCTGGGAAGGAATCATCTTCACTATCATAATTAGGTTCATAAAATTTCTTTTCTTGATAGTATCCTTTTGTTTTGGTAAGATTGAATTTTTCCAAGAGTTCGTCCTCAGTAAGCTTAGGGTAGTGATATACTATGCTTTGCATTTCATCGGCGGTAAAATTATATGGATGACTACCAGGATTGCGATCGCTTATCCAAGCGGTATATCTTTTACCTTCAATTGGTTTCTTTCCAGCAGCTTCTGCGGGACAGTTTAATATACCACAAGAAGCAACATAATCATCAATAAGGTTAAGTTTTGCCAGGCTATCGAGCTTCGCTAAATATTTATCCCTAGAGCCTTTTATTTTCTGTCCTTTAACCAAAACTTCATCAAGGTATATCCCCTGGGTCATACTGGTGCTTGCAATCGGTTCTTGGTTTTCTTTTCTATTGCTATTAATGGGGTAATTGTATGTGTATTGGTCAGCCTGCCTTTCTAAAACTTCATAACCATCTGAGACTTTTACTTTCACTTCCGGCCCGTCTTCGGGCTCAAAATGTTGGATGTAAATGCGCGGTCCTAAACTCAGATAATCCGACTTGATATAAAATCTTTTAAGACTGTCTAATGGTACAAGGTTTAAAACTTGGCCACTTTCTGGATCAATGGTCATCACACCTTGTTGTTCGATGGCATTTTTCTTTGAAGGTATTGTGATTACCTTTCCTATGATGCCATCTTCCAAGATTAAATGACCATTATTCTTTTTTAGTTTCTTTTCGGTCCAGACATACTTTCTCCAGCCTTGTGTTAAAAGTAACAGATCGAGCATTTTTTGCCGGTCTTCGTTTTCTTCGTCAAAATAATAGTTGGGATTGTAGATACTTCCTTTAAGCTGAGTTGAAAGCTCATAATGTGTCAGGATGTTTTTGCCATCTTCCGGGTTTTTGTATAACCTGTCATAGACGCTCAGTGCCAAATTAGATTGTATTGGATTCCCGTCATTATCGGTGACTTTTATTTTGAGATCTACCTTTTCCTTAGTATTATAAATCTTTTTTGAAAGTGAATAGGAAACCTGTAATCTCTTTTTTGAATTCACATAAACAAGCCTTTCGGCAACCGGTCTTTGCTGCTCATCAAACAAGGTCACCTCGCAGATTCCCTGAAGGAAGTCTTTTGTAGGAATAGTAAGTTCCAGACTATCCTGTATATGGGCGGAGGCCATGGCCTGTACCTGCCCTCTTATCTGCGCCCTTAGATAGAGCTGCCCGTCTGCTGTATTTCCCCTTACTTTAAAAACCAGTTTTTCCGAATCCCTTCGGGCCAGATGAAATGAAAATCCTTTTTGCTGAATTTCTGGAATATCATAAGAAATAGAATCACATTTATCTTTTGACTTCAGCTTTATCAGGTAACTATTCTTGATGTTCGGGACAAAGCTAAAACTGCCCATCCCGGCATGGATGGAAGTGAATTTCAGTAGCGGCTTTTGATTTTCATAAAGTGTTCCCGAAACAGCAATAGGTATGCCCGTGCTATCAACTGCTTTAAAGGCTAGTTGGCTTTTGATCCCATCGATAAGCGATCCACCTTCGGGGAATATTTTAAACTGAATAGTGGATGCCACTTTTTGAGTAGTATCAGGATCGAGCGTTTTTGCGGTAATATCTGTATTGGTTTTCTCAATATATTCATTTATCCGATTGACAAGTTTGATTTTTCGGACGCCATGATATTCTGTTATCTCACTTTTGAAGGAATGCCTGCTGTAGGCTTCTAAAAAATAATTTCCCACATCTAGGGTATCGTTGAGATAGATCTGCCCATCTGAAAAACCATTGACGATCTCATATTTTTCCCGCCATACCACGCTATCATTTTTAATGTTTCTAAGCTGTACATACAGGGTTTTATCTATAGGTGAAGGTATGAAAACCTGAGCATTGAGTATTGTGGCCCTAAACCAAAGGTCCTCTCCGGTCTCAAAAACCCCTTTATTTGTACTTAGATAGATCGATGTTAGGGTTCCTGTATCAGTAAGGGAATGGAGCTGGGCGGCCATACTGTCCAGTTTTGCCCTAGTATCTTGACTGAACAGATTATCAGCGAAGAATAAACAGCAAACAAAACAGGAAAATCGTATTGTAATTCTGCTTTGTGATATAAAAAACTTAAACATAATGTAATATTAAGAAACTAACACTTCTCAATGTAAAAGTTAAAAAAAAATAAACTACTACGGCTAGAAGGCTTTTAACAGCTTCCCGGGTCTCGTTTGCATTATAGATACGCAAGGAGTCTAAATACGGTCTGGCCAGATCTGCCCGCTCCAGTTTAAATAAATAGGCATCTGCAATATTGAGGGAGCTGATGATTAACCGCCGATTATCTTTGACATGTTTTGCCAGAACAATCACTTCTTTGTTTAAGCGTATAAAATCTTCGTAATTTTTTTCTTCCAGATAAATATTAGCAAGATCAATTTTTGCGGCATTAATCAGTGCAGTATCGTTAATGCTTTCGGCCATAATTATATTTTTATCAATATAATCGCGGGCCTGCTCCGGGTTGTCTAATCTCAAGTAGTCATTGGCAATATGACTTCTGGAAATCGCCAGTAATAATGAATCTCCAATCTTCTCTGCCAGTTTTAAATTCTTATAGTTGTAGAGAATTGAAGCCGGATAGTTTTCTTTCTCAAATTCAATAGCTGATTTTTTGATATTGCTTTTTAGGTAAGCAACTATTTCCTCTTTTGTGGAATCAGGTGAGATGATGGTCGTCTCCTTAATGTTTTGAGAATAGGTAAAAGACCAAGCTACAACTAAGGTAAATACTGTAGGTAATAACTTCATTAGGGCTTAAAGTTTAAAGTTCAATACGCTAGTAGACTACCGGTTAACGAGTTACTGGAAGTTATACAACTCTTTGAATAGTGGCTTTTTATAAAGCTTAAAAAACACAAACTCAAGGTGTAGCTAGTTATACCATACCTAAGAACTGCTAAATAGTTATGGTTATCTAAATGAATCTGCATTTTTTTAAATCTTAGATTAGCCAATTGGATTTTTTACATTGGATAAAAATTGAAAGACTTATACTCGTGTTTTAGGATATAACAATAACTTTTTATCTTGATATAAGGTTATTATTGGTTTTTTTTTAGCACAAGATAGGAAGCCATAACTTAGATTTTTTACACGTCTGTGATTCATTTCACTTGGAGGATCACCTCATACTGAGCATAAATATACATTATTATTTCATAACTATAACGTTTTCGATAACGTGTAAATGTTTGAATAAAAGAAGTTTATGGTCATTTTTGCCCGTTAGAAGCTTCACTGCCAAAACATCTTCTTTTTAGGTAAAGTTTTGTCATTCCTCTGCAATTACATTTTACAAATAACTGGGTATTAAGCACGCTCCAGATTCACACTGATTGAAGTATTGAGGAGTATCTTTATCAAAATTTGTATTTGGTTATTAGGGCTCAGTTGGTATATTTTAAAACCTGCTTTAACTTGCCTCCAATGAAAAAAAACTCCAAAAAGCCCTGGCCCACCAAAGATGCTATGCAGCAGGTGTACGAAAAGAACCTGTGGGGTGGAGACCGTACTTTTTATTCCGGAGCCGGTTCACACGATGCAGAAACAATACAGCCATATATCGAGGAGGTGATCACTTTTTTTAAAAGCCTGGAAATTCCACCCGTGGTCTGTGATCTGGGGTGTGGGGATTTTAATGTAGGGAAGGAGTTGGTTCCCTATACCCAGGCCTATAAAGCTGTCGATATCGTACCGGAGTTGATTGCCCACAACAAAAACACGTTTAAAAGTAAACAGCTCACTTTTGACACCATCGACCTTGCTAAAGACCCCTTGCCTGAAGGGGAGGTGGCTTTGTTGCGGCAGGTATTGCAACATCTCTCTAATGCAGAAATCCAGCGTATCGTCAACCAGTTATACTTCTATCCATACGTGATCCTTACCGAGCATGTACCGGAAGCGGAATTCTCCCCTAACATAGATATTATATCCGGACAAGGTATCCGTCTTAAAAAACACAGCGGGGTTGATCTACTGGCGCCTCCTTTTAATTTTAAAGTAAAAACCGCCAAACAGCTGTTATCCCTACGGGCACCGGCAGTTAAAGGGCGGTTGGTGACGACCTTGTATATGGTGTTTTAAGGTTGTTGTTGAAATATACTGACCTTTTCAAAATCATTTAATGAAGATATAGTAACAACCTGTTAAAGCTTTATAAGTTATGATTTTCCTGCCCGGCTTACCAGACGGGTTGGTTCTTTTGCATCAATGTGGAAGAACTGGGAGATGAATAGATGTTAGATCTTCTGATGAAGTGTTGATTGATATTCTAACGGAGATTTTAGTAATGCTTATTTCTAATCATGTTTGTTCATTTTCTTTACTCGTACCTTTTCAAAAGGCAGTTTAAAAACTACTTTACTTTGAGCAGTGCATTCCTCTCCTTTTAGTCGTCGGATGCAGAAAAGAAACGACGCCTTTTGGATAGGTATTTTTCGCCTTGGGGCGAAAACCGCAACAGTTGTCCTAAATTCCTTCCAAGGCTTTATGAATTTTTAACGGACAACTGCTGCTATACTGACCAAAAGGAAACCAAACCCTTCGGGTATGAGTACATATAGTTTTATTCGTGTAGTTATTATGTACTATCTAAATTCTGATAGAATGCCAGTATCGGCCTATCATGAGGTTCTCGTTAAATTTGAAGTGAGCGTAGCGTAGCAGGCGGTTCTGTTTGAGGCCCGTGGCCGAGTTAAGCGCATGCAGCGGAGGGAACAAAAAATTTAGAGAAGCTCATGTAAGCCTAGATTTTTTTGGTTTCCAGCCGCATCAACTCGCTCAAAGACATGCTTTGCCGTATCGATGGAAAAAATGAACAGAAAGATGAATAGAAGTTTGATATTTCAATTCATGTTCTGAACCCACAAATCGACCTATCTAGATGGATTAGCATAACTCAAGGACTATTCTGAACCGAGGGATTTTAATTCTTTTGATCCTTCGGGTTTGGATAATTTGTAGTTAAGCTTCAAATTGAGTAAGCATCCAACTCCTGCTCCGATCTTAGGGAAGGAGTCAAGGGAGAAGGGGGCTACTCCGGTGGAATTAGCCTAAATCCAACTAAACGACCTCAAAATAAATAAACGAACCGATCACGGCCAAAACCAATATAATCAGCACGACAATGATAAAGCCGGCGCCAAAGCGTGTTTTTTTATTATCCTGAAGGATATAGTCCCGTTCCTTCTCGTCATCAGAATCTTTTACAATCTTAGTCATAACATCAATTTTGAATCTAAAGTACACTATTTAGAGCGAGCTGAAATTATTTTAAGAAATTTTAAGGACAAGAGGAACCTTCTGTACCCTCAGTCTCGTTACTCTTTTAATGGTAAGCGCTACATAGTATATACCAGATAAAGCGATAGGATCTCAAAGCCTATGCGCCATCTGGCTCATTAGCCAAAAAGGTGCGGTTATACTGAACCGAGGGTTTTTGATTGATTTAGCCCTTCGGGTTTGAATATGGCAGTGTATTCAATAGAGTAAGAATTCAACGCTTTTCTCCAACTTAAGAGAAGGAGTCAGGGGGAGAAGGAGTGGGGACACGGTCGATTGAGAAAGATGGTATTGTGCTTTTAATATTGAATTAAATATACTGCCCACTGTAACTTATACTGTGAACTTAACGTATGATTTCTCTACTGGCCTTTCTACTTGCTCAGGGCGAACCCCCGTAATGATATTTAGGTTACGGAATAATAGAGATTTAAATGCTATGAAACGTGTCTCGATCTAAAAATGTATGGTTCAGTTTAAGGCTTTGTGGGCTCACCCATCCTCACGGAGGACGCTGTTAGGCTTCTAAAACATCATCCAGCAGCATAGGTAGCTTTCTCAGTCTTTTTCCGGTTGCGTCAAAGATCGCATTACTTATTGCTGCTGCCAGGCCTACAATACCCAATTCTCCCACACCTTTAGCACCCAGCGGATTGACTTTATCATCTTTCTCTTCAACAAACTCTGTGTGTATATCGTGTATATCGGCATTTACAGCAATGTGATATTCGGCGAAGTTGGCATTCATAACCCGCCCATAACGGGTATCTACCATTCCCTCTTCACGAAGGGCCATCCCCAGACCCCAGACCATAGATCCCAGCAACTGATTTTCAGCAGTTTTAGGATTGATGATCTTACCGGCTGCAGAAACATTGACAAGGCGGGGCACCTTAATAATTCCTAAGTCCTTATCAACTGTAACCTCAACCATCACACAACAATGGGCATAACCCGAATGGGTGTTTTGACCTGCAGCTGGTGATTCGCTGTGAGCGATGCTTAATTCTTCTTTGGAAGCCTGTTGCATAATTTCCGTGAAAGCAAATGTTTTAGAACCGTATTCCAGCTTACCTTTTTGAAACGAAATATCTTCAAAAGCTACAGCTTGATAATCCGGATTGTTTCGTTTCCATATATCGGCGATTCGGTATTTGAATTTTTCACAAACTGAGGCTACCGCCGATCCTACTGACGAAACCGTCCAGGAGCCTCCTTCAATTGGGGAGTCTGGGAACGCGGTATCTCCCAGCATAAATTTTATCTTTTCTATAGAAACCCCTAACTTGTCTGCAGCGATCTGAGACATTACGGTATAGGTTCCTGTTCCAATATCTGCTGTGGCGCATTTAATGGTAAATGTACCCTCTTCATTCATACTCAGAGAAACGGAAGCTGGTTGTTGCAGCGCCTCCCAAGAACCGGTAGCCATCCCATAACCCTTAAGCAGGTGTGGCTCAGTCTTAGATAAATCCTTTCTGTTTTTCCAGCCAAATACTTCCTCACAGCGCGCATAACATGCCATCAGCTCTTTGCTGGTGAAGGGTTTGTCTTCATTCTGATCGTAATCTACATAATTTTTACGCCGGAATTCCAGCGGATCAATGCCCGCTTCATGGGCAAGTTCATCTATAGCACATTCTAAGGCATAAACCCCAGAAACGCCGCCGGGAGCACGCATATCAAGTGGGGTATAACTCTGTACCGGCGTTAATTCATATTCTAAATTTACATTGTCACATTTGTATAAGAGACCAGACCAGTCTACAATAGTCTCATTAAAATCTTCAAACGTAGAGGTCTCTCCAACAGTTTTATGCGAAAGAGCTTTTAGTATACCGTCCTTTGAACAACCCAACTTCATGGTGTGAATGACTTCCGGCCGGTATCCAAAGCTGAACATCTGCGCACGCGTCATAACCATTTGTACATTGTGTTTTAACTCTAAAGCAGCAAGTGTTGCCATAAATAACTGGTACTGCGGGCGAAGCCCGGAGCCGAACGCACCGCCTACAAAATCGCTTTTCACTTGCACTCTATCTGCACCAAGGCCAAACACACCGTTAAGATATTTTAATGAACTCGCAACACCTTGTATTTTATCATAGACCACAAGGCTTCCGTCGCTTTTATATTCGACGCTTGTGGCGTGGGGCTCCATCGGATTGTGGTAATTGCGCGACTGGCGGTATTCCCGAATTATTGTATAGTCGGAATTTTTAAAAGCTTTTTTAAAATCCCCTCTATTCGATGCGGGTTCTGGAGCGCGATCGGCGCTGGCATTTTTGAGGTTATCCGATAAGCTGCCTTTAAACTTCTTTTCTTCGTAGGTCACTTTGATCAGCTTAGAAGCATAGCGGGCCTGTTCAAAAGTTTGGGCAACTACCAAGGCAATGGGTTGACCGTTATACAGTATTTTATCGTTATAAAAAGGGCGGAATGGCTTGCCGGGAGGGGAAAGTGGATCGGTATAATCAACCTTATTTTTTAAACGCTCAGGAAGATTCTTGTGTGTGAAAATACCTTTTACCCCTTCAAATGCTTCTGCTGCCGAGGTGTCTATAGCTGTGATGCTTCCACAGGCAATAGTGCTTTGCAAAACATAAGCGTGGTAAAATGGAGATGCGATATCTGCAGCATAGGTCGCTTTGCCGGTTACTTTTTGCGGACCGTCGACCCGTTTTTGTTTGTTTCCTATATTGAGCATTATGATGGATTTAGAGCGTTGTTTAAGGCACGTACGATAGCGCCTTTTACCAGCGAAATTTTAAAGTCATTGGTCCCAAAACCTTGGGCACCCTGGATTAATTGTTCAGCTAAGGATTGAAAATTTTCTGTGGAAGCCTCTTTCCCAAAAAAATCTTTTTCTACTTCTTTTAGTTTCCAGGGTTTGTGAGCGACACCGCCCAAAGCGACACGTATGTCTGCAATTTTACCCTGAGAAACTTTTAAGCATGCCGCAACAGAGACGAGAGCAAAAGCATAGGACTCCCGGTCACGAATTTTTAGGTATTCAAAATGCTCTGAGAAACCTTCAGCGGGTAATTGAATATGGGTTATGAGATCTCCGGGTTCCAGATTATGGTCCTTTTCTGGCTGATCTCCCGGAAGTCTGTGAAGTTGGTCAAAAGGGATCACTATGGTTTCTCCCTTGCGCAGCACATGTACTTTGGCTTCTAAGGCGGCCAGGGCTACACACATATCTGAAGGGTGCGTGGCAATACAGGAGGCTGAAGTGCCTAAAATAGCATGAATACGGTTAAACCCCTTAATCGCGGCACATCCGGTTCCCGGTTCACGCTTGTTACAGGGCATTGTCGTATCGTAAAAGTAATAGCAGCGGGTACGTTGTAGTAGATTTCCCCCGTTTGTAGCGCGGTTACGCAGCTGTGAGGATGCTGCGGCAAGTATGGCTTTATTGAGAACAGGATACGTGCTTTTTACCGCTGCGTGGTAGGCGGTATCTGCATTGGTTACCAATGCTCCCAGTAATAAACCCTTATCAGATTCTTCGATCTGAGCGTAAGGCAACTTACCGATATCTGCAAGGCTATCGGGTTCTTCAACTCCATATTTCATGAGGTCTACTAAGTTGGTTCCGCCGGCAAGAATAGTGGAATCACGTAATGTAGTGCCTAACGAGAGATCTTCGGTCGAAAGCCGGGTGTATTGAAATGGTTTCATAGTGATTAGGATTCTTCGTAAATGCGACGGGCGGCTTTCGTTATATTTTTATAGGCGGCGCAACGGCAAAGGTTACCGCTCATCCAATCTTTGAGTTCTTCTTCAGAATTGATTTCCCCGCGGTTACACATCGCGATGGTGGAGCAAATTTGCCCCGGGGTACAGAATCCACATTGGTACGCATCTTCTTCTATAAAAATCTGTTGTTCAGGGCTTAAGTTATCAGCGGTTGCAACACCTTCAATGGTGGTGATTTCTGCTCCATCCAGACTCACTAAAAGGCAAAGGCAGGAATTCACGCTGTTACCGTCAATAAGAACTGTGCAGGCACCGCACTGGCCATGGTCACAACCTTTTTTTGTTCCAACGAGTTTTTGATGATAGCGCAGGTAGTCAAGTAGTGTGGTCCACGGTTCGATAGCAACTTCCACCGGTTCTCCATTTAAGGTAAAATGCACAAGGTTTGTATTCATAAAAAAGCAGTTAGTTTGTCGGTAACGCAATACCGTATTTGAGAAGGGTTTTGCGTTTTCAATTTAGCGGGATATCCCGGGCTAAACTGTTTAAGAACTCTTAAATAACAAATTATTAAGAGATGTAATGTATTTCTAAAAACTATAGGTTACTCGTTTTCTAGTTTTTCGAGGGCCACAGCCATGTCAATACCCGCTCCTAAAATCCCTGCAAACAGATCGCCCTGCTCCTGCAGTCGGTCGACCATTGTTTTTAGGGTAAACTGATTGATTTTTAGACCTTTATTGACTTCCTTCCACTCTAGGGGAGCGGAGACCGTTGCTCCGGGTTTGGGTCTGACGCAATAGGGGGAGGCAAGCGTTTGCCCTTTCCGGTTCTGCAGGTAATCCAAATAAATTTTACCCTTTCGGTCTTTGACGGCGCGGGTCATACTGGTAAGATTAGGAACTTGTTCCTCCACATACATACACAGCAGTTTGGTGAAATTACGCGCTTCGGCATAACTGTATTGAGCCGCCAGCGGAAGGTAGATATGTAAACCACTCGAACCCGAGGTTTTGCAAAAGCCTTTAATACCTGCTCGATCCAGGATTTCTTTTACGGCCTGTGCTACGGTTATTACTTCTTCAAAGGTATTGGTGTCTGAAGGATCAAGATCAATAATGGCATAATCGGGTTTCTCCAGAGTACCCACCCGCGAATTCCAGGGATTGATTTCAATACATCCCAGATTGGCCATATAGAGCAATGCGGCTTCGTTTTGACACAGTAGGTAGTTGATCTTGCGGTCTAACGATTTGGAGAATACGGAAACCGTCTCCATCCACGCCGGAAGATGCTCTTGGTCTTTATGGTAAAAACCTTTCTTATTAATTCCGTCTGGATGGCGGTGCAAGCTTTGCGGCCGGTCTTTGAGATAGGGCAACATATATTCTGATACCTGAATATAATAATCAATAAGATCATACTTGGTGTAGCCGGAAGCGGGCCAGTATATTTTTTCCAGATTGGTGAAATTAACGTAGTGTCCGGCTACTTCAATACCTGCTTCAGAAGTGGGCTGGGTTTTCTTAGATACTGAATGTGGCTTCTGAATACGAATCTCTTGTGGAATCTTATCGCTGCGCAGGCCTTTATAAACTGGATGGCGCATAACATGGTTTGTTGTCCATTCGGAAAATTTAACTTCACAAATCAATTGTGGAATGATCCAATTTGGCTTTCGGCCCTTCAGGTTTATCTTTTTACCAAAGGGATTTTCAGCAACCGAAAGTTTTTTCAGCTGCTTCAGCAACCCATGTTGTTCTTCATTGCTAAACCCGGAACCGCAATTGCCCACATATTTCAGTTTATCTTCGGTATACATCCCTAGAATTAAACTCCCAAACGGGGTACCGCCACTATTTGAATTGGTATACCCGCAGATCAGCGTCTCTTCGGTGAGCACGGCTTTGATCTTTAGCCATTTTTCAGAGCGGTATCCCGGCGCATAGGTCGATTCTTTGTGTTTGGCGATGACGCCTTCCATACCGGCATCAACCGCTTTATTGTAGAGTGCAGATCCCATACCTTCAATATGGTCGCAATACAGCGTAGCTTCACAACCTGCGATGACTTCCGGAATCAGGCTTTTACGGTCTAAAAGGGGCAGGTCTAGCATGTCATGCCCGTTGAGGTTGAGCATATCAAATACATAATAGCGCAACGTGCCCGCCGTAGTATGGGTATAATTCTGCAACGCCTGGAACTGCGGTAAGCCGTCAGCATCTACCACGACCACTTCACCATCCAGTATTGCATCATGCTCAATTGCTTCTAAATCCTGTTTCAGTTTTTCAAACTTTTCCGTGTAGTTGATACCGTTTCTCGAATGCAGATTAACCTTCCCATCCTGAATATGTGCCAGAACCCGGTAACCGTCCCATTTGAGTTCATACACCCACTCGGGATCGTTAAATATGTTTTTAGTCGCTGTGGCTAACATAGGTCGGATGAATTGGGAGGGGTCGAGTTTTTTGATGGGGGTGGAAGAGGAAGCAGGAGATTGGTTGCGGTTTACAAATACCTCTGCATCGTAGTGTAAATCGGTAGCGTAGGAATCTTTCTTCTTGATGAGCAACCAGTGGTTATCTGCATTTTCTCTTTTGGTATGTACAAGGGCAAATGTTCCTTTTATTTTGGTGCCAAAAAACTGAATCTTTAAGTCGCCTTTTTCATAGTGTTGCAACAGGGCATCCGTGGGATATCCGGCTGCTATGGTAAAGGTGCCTTCATCCCAAATGATCATTTCCCCGGCGCCATAATTTCCTTTAGGGATGGTGCCGTGAAAAGTTAGATAGCGTATAGGATGATCTTCAGTCTGTACCGCAAGGCGCTTGTCTGCAGGATTGAGCGAAGGGCCTTTGGGAACCGCCCAACTTTTGAGCACCCCATCCAACTCCAGCCGTAGATCGTAATGCAAACGTGAAGCCTGATGGCGTTGTATGACAAACCGACCCGCTGATTTGGAATGGATGTCTGCGGCGGGTTCTGGGGTTTTGTTGAAGTCCCTTTTACGTTTGTACTCCTCCAGCCCCATAATCAGGAAGCTTTATTTTTTTTCTTTTTCTCAAGACTGGCTTTTAGCTGTGCCATCAGGTCTTTTGCGGGAGTGGGTTTGCTTTCAAATTTTTCAGGCTCCTTTACTTTTCCGGTGGACTTCGACTTGATAATTTTCATCAACTGGTCGTTGTATACGTCTTTGTATTTAGCAAAATCAAAGGTCTCGGTGTAGTTTTCTATGAGCGAGATAGCCATATCCACTTCTTTCTTAGTCACCTTAGTCTTGGATAATTTGAGTTCCCCAGGATCGCGTATCTCGTCTTCAAACCTGATCACATGCAAAACCAAAGCATTGTCGTAAACTCCTACCAGACTAAGATGCTCTTTTTGACGCATCACAAAGGTGGCCACGCCTAGTTTTTTGGTTTTTTTCAATGCGTTTCGTAGCAGGTTATACGATTTCCCTCCTTCTTTCTGCGGTTCGAGAAAATATGGCTTTTTAAAAAGAACATCGGCAACTTCAACCTCGTCTATAAATTCCTCGATATCGATGGTTTTGCTTTTTTTGAGGTTGGCCTGTTCAAAGTCTTCCTTTTCAAGGACTACGTATCCGTCATCCTGCTTAAAACCTTTAACGATATCCTTCCATTCTACTTCTTTTCCGGTTTCTTCGTTAATGCGTTTGTAGCGTATACGCGCATTGTCGTGGCGGTCAAGCATATCGAGATCCAACTTGCGGTCCTCCGAGCCGGAATACATTTTTATAGGTATGGAAACCAAACCAAAACTTATTGAACCATTCCAAATTGAGCGCATAGTCTTTTATTTAAAATCAGATTACTCAAGGTAAGTCTTTTAATGAAGATTTAAATTGAGCATTTTGTTAATACTATTTGAATTAGGGAATACTTAACGAATGCCTGAAGAGCCAAGATGGGCATTATTTTTTAAAACATTCACCCAAGCCTTCCTTCAAAGTAAGGGAGTTGTGATTGGACACCAGACGAATTATGCTGTTTAAACCTCAGCACAAACGCGATATGAAGCAGGTGGAAACAATAGATTTAAATTAAAGGCGTCGTGCTGAACTGGATTCAACATCGTTTTACGCTAAGCTTCTTGAATGCGAAATTGAATTGGCGGGCAAGAAAATAAGCTTCTATTTTTTTGGTTTCTAGCCGCATCAACTCGCTCAAAGACATGCTTTGCCGTATCGATGGAAATAATGAACAGGGAGATGAATGGAAGTTCTATGTTCAATTTTTAGCCCGCTGTTGATTATTTGTTGTGCTTCCTATGGTTAATCTGAACCGAAGGATTTTGATTCATTTAACCATGCGGGTTTGGTAGTATAATGCTATACAAATCGGGTATCCAAACCTGGAGCTGCTTGAAGTCTATATCGATTCTGAATTTGAATGGTTTGAATACTATTTATTCACGCATTAACAAGACTTTTTGATAGGCTATTAAAGTTTTCTCAATTGGCATTTTTTACAGTTGTATTATTTTAAGTTATCAATACATTTAATGTACGATTAAAAACAATATTTAATATGAAGACTTCTCCAAACTCCCATTTTGAACGTGCGCTAAACAAACTGCTAAAGCGTTACGACTGCACCCAGAACGAGCGCAAGCGCCTGCGTGCTGTAGCTATGACAACTATCTCTAAGATCTCTCACACCGAATATGGCGGTTTTGAGGAACAGACCGGAGCGTTTTTGAGTGAGGCAATGAGCAGCACATTTAAAATTAAGATCGACTATATAGATCAACACACACAGGCATTCAAATCCCTGTACCTCGTTCCCAATACTGAGGAGTATTCTGACACAAGTATTTAAGGGTAGTATTATGGAATCCTTTTCGATCAATACCCGGGATGTACTACTGCTTGAAACGATAGCCGATCAGCTTGCTAGAGATCAATCTGATTACTTCGATAGACACAAGCGCAGCCTTTATCTGTATGAATCTTACCTTTTTGAAAAGCTTTTTAAGCTTAAAAGAGCTTCCCATATGGTAATAGCAGGCATTTTAAAAGATAATAGGTCTAAAAACCTGAATGCTAATGGGCAAGCGTCTGCCATACGGGAGAAGGCTGCCTGCACTACGTATCAGGGGCTTTGTATTAAAAAATATGAGAATCAGAAACTACAGGTGCTATCACATTATGTGAGTCAATTGGAGGACCATGCCTTACAAAAGACCTTGTACGCTCAATTGAGCGGGATCAACCAGTTTGTAAAAGGGATCGAAACCTATCAGGTATCTAAAAACTACGTGGAATAAATGCGCTGTGATTCACAAGATCAGAAGCAGCAACCTGTTTTGCGCGTGAAGCAATTAACTATAAATACATATTACGAATCTAAATCTATAAATTATGAGTGCTAAAAATGAAAAGTCGAAAAACGATAAAAAAGAAAATAAGGACTCCATCGACAAAGGACCTTTAAAAGATAAACATACCAATCAATACGGTAATACCGATGATAAGCCTAAGAAAAGAGGCGCATAATAGATCATAAGCTCAAACAACCTATATCATGACAAAACCATCAAAATTTCCGGAACAGGAACAAGAGTTACCCGGTAGTGAAAAAGACATGAACCCGCAGCCCGAAATTGTACGGAAGGGCTATACCGGTTCGGGTAAATTAAAAAATAAAGTAGCCTTGATCACCGGCGGAGACAGCGGCATCGGTCGCAGTGTGGCCGTTCATTTTGCCATAGAGGGGGCTTCTGTAGCGATTATTTATAAATCAGAGACCGAAGACGCATTAGATACTCAGAAGCTGGTAGAAGAACACGGAAAGAAGTGTCTTTTGATCGAAGGGGATGTGCGGGATGCTGAATTTTGTAAAGAGGCTGTTGCACAAACCCGCTCAGAGCTGGGACACATTCATATTTTGGTTAACAATGCAGCAGTGCAATTTCCAAAGGATACGGTTTCTGAGATCGACGAAGACCAATTGGCTACAACTTTTGAGACCAATATTTATCCGTATTTTTTCTTTACCAAGGCATTAGAAAGTCAGTTTGAAAGTGGAGACTGTGTGATCAATTCCACTTCGGTAACCGCATACAGAGGTTCATCGCACCTGCTGGATTATAGCAGTACCAAAGGAGCTATCACAACCTTTACCCGTTCCCTGAGTAAAATGTGGGCACCCAAAAATATTCGCGTCAATGGCGTGGCTCCGGGGCCGATCTGGACGCCGTTAATCCCGGCAACCTTTGATGAGGTATCAGATTTTGGTCAGGACGTGCCTTTGGGCAGAGCCGGGCAACCCAGTGAAGTTGCGCCCGCTTATGTATTTCTGGCATCAGAAGACAGCAGCTATATAACCGGACAGGTTATTCATGTGAATGGGGGAGAAGTGGTAGGAGCTTAACATCAAATCCCATTTATTATTTTAAATTATGTTTTAAGTATCCCGTTTGCATACAACAGCAAACGGGATACTTCTTTTTATACCTCAACAAATCGTTGAAAAAAGATTCTTTAAAACCAATTTATTTTAAAAATTTGTATTTATTTGAATATTTAATCAATTGTTTTTAAGTATTTTACACTGTAGTTTTTAAGTTTTACCCCAAGTCGTTTATTTGAGTTAGAAGTCTTTATACACGTATTCAATCTTGAATTTTTGCAATACTATTTTAATCAACCAACTAAAAAGTTTAAGAGAATCGATATGAACGATATTGCTAAGTTAATTGAGAATAATAACGACACCATTATTAACATGTGGGAAGAAAAGGTTATCAAAGAAATTGAGGTTTCTAAAAATACCAAAAGCTTAGTCTTGAGGAATCAACTTCCGCATCTGCTGAATGATATCGCAGTTATATTAGAGGGACAGGATGATCTTATCAATATAAAAAATGAGGAAAGTTATAAAGGCATCTTAACGAATAGTGAAGACCATGGAAGGCATAGAGCAACTACACTTAATTACACCATAGCTAGTATATTAGAAGAATATGTAGTTTTTAATGAGGTGATCACAGCATTTTTGAGAGAGCGAAATTCATATGATGTAAATGTAGGTTTAGTTCTGCATTATGTAATTCAAACTGCAATGGTTCAATCTGCTCGATCTTTTAGTGATTCTATTAATGACATGAAAGAAAAGTTGATAAGCATGCTTGCACATGATATTAGGAACCCCCTTTCAGCAGCAAAAGTAGCACTAGAAATGCTTAAAACAGAAACCGATATCAATGAAATTCATGAAGTTTCTAAAATGACAGCAACCAGTCTGGATTTTTCTTTAAAACTAATTGAAGGCCTGCTAGATGCAATCACTATAGAAGCTGGAGAAGGTATAACGCTCAATTTTAAAGAATGTGATTTACTGAAAGATATACGGTGGGTAGTTGAGGAGACCCGATTGATATTTCCGAATACGATTATTGAAAATTTTCATGCTTCACAAATTATTGGGGTCTTTGATGGTATGGCCATACGAAGAATTTTAGAAAACTTAATCACCAATGCTGTAAAATACGGAACTAGTAAAGAACGCATAACGATAGCTGTTAGTGATTTAGGAGATCAAACGCGTATAAGTGTTCATAATTTTGGAGAACCTATACCAGAGCACAAACAAGATGAGATTTTTGATTATCTAAAGTCGAATAAGCGTGTAAAAAAAGAAGGGATTAAAAGTTGGGGCTTAGGTCTTAGCCTGGTTAAAACTGTAACAGAAGCTCATGGCGGAACTGTAAAAGTTTTGAGCAATGAAGAACTGGGTACTGAATTTCAAATAACCCTCTTAAAGAATATCAGTAAATCGGGTAAGATAAAAACACAACTATCCTGAAACTGAAACCCTTTTTCTTTAAAAAAATAACCCAAAGCGGATACTGCTTTGGGTTATTGCTTAAAAAAGTATTTAATTCTATACCGGTATTGAGGAAGCAGTCTCCATACGGTCCCAGTTTCGATGCTGTTTAATGGCATCAATAAAATCCTGGGCTTTTGCATCTACAAATACAGCTTTATCTTTCGTGTAATTTTTGATATAACTTTCTTTGAGTAGTTCTTCTCCAGCTCCTAATACAGCTATGGCTTTGCAATGTTTAAAAGCTTCACTGATAAACTTAGCATATTTGCCTTTCTTTAAAAGGCTTTTAACCGATTTCTCACCTCCCGGAACCAAAATGGCATCAAACAATACACTTTCGGTGGTCATGATCGCAGCAGCAACTTTATGTTCCATATCCTGATCGCAGGTAATACTACCTCCGTGAGGTGCCACAATTTTAACAACAGCACCTGCTTTTTCTAAGGCAGCTTTATACGGTTTAAAACTTTCCATCTCAAAACCATCTGCAGCCAGTACCGCGATCTGGCGGGTAGCAATGCTGTCAAATTTGGTCTTTGCCTGACTCAAGGCATTGTCTTTTTTCAGATAGTCTTTTTTAGGTTGAGGCTGAAACTTTTCAACATCAGCATCAGCACCTATGGCCTGGTTTACAGGCTGCTCAATCTTTTTAGGGATTTTTAAACCGAGGCCGTCTGCAACTTTAGTGGCCAGGTTTTCATCTATCTGATTGATGATCCAAAGCATGCGCTCTTGAATGTCCTGATGGTTGCATTTACCCAATTCAAACGTATACGCATCTGCTACGTGCTCTTGTTCCCAAGGAGCCAGACTGCGGTAAAATAATGCAGGTTGTGAAAAGTGATCGCTAAAGCTCTCGCTGCGTGAGCGTATTTTATGCGCGTCTATACGTTCTTCGTGATGCGTAAAACCGCCCTCGGCCATTTTAGCCAAATGCGGACAACCCATACTTAGGGAGTTGGGGAAATAAGCCGTTTGTCCTTTAGGGATTTCCGTCTGCATATGTCCGTCTCGCTGGTTGTTATGACTGGGTACTACCGGTCTGTTGATGGGGATCTGGTGAAAATTAGGGCTGCCCAAACGCGACAATTGCGTATCGCGGTAGGAGAATAACCTTCCTTGTAAAAGCGGGTCGTTCGTAAAATCAATTCCCGGGACGATATGTCCCGGTAAAAAAGCAACCTGTTCGGTTTCTGCAAAGAAATTTTCAGGGTTTTTATTCAAGGTCATTTTACCGATGATCTCTACAGGCACTAGTTCTTCTGGAATTAGCTTCGTAGGATCAAGCAGGTCAAAATCGTATTTATGTTCGTCTTCTTCTGCGACCACCTGAATACCAAATTCCCACTCGGGATATTGACCGGCTTCAATAGCGTCCCACAGATCTCTGCGGTGAAAGTCAGAATCGGCACCATTGATCTTTACTGCTTCATCCCAGGTAACCGAATGCACACCCAATACCGGTTTCCAATGGAATTTTACGAAGTGTGATTTCCCTTCCTTATTTATAAAACGAAAGGTGTGAATCCCAAAACCTTCCATCATACGGAAGCTACGCGGAATACCACGGTCGCTCATCACCCAGATGTGGTTGTGCAGGGTTTCGGTAGCACGAGAAACAAAATCGTAAAAGGTATCGTGTGCAGAAGCCGCCTGCGGGATCTCGTTATTCGGTTCGGGTTTAACCGAGTGAATGAGGTCTGGAAATTTCATCGCATCCTGAATAAAAAAGACAGGCATATTGTTTCCTACCAGATCCCAGGTACCTTCTTCAGTATAAAACTTTACGGCAAAACCGCGTACGTCCCGAGCTAAATCTGGAGAGCCTTTAGAACCCGCAACGGTAGAAAAACGTACAAATACCGGGGTCTTGCGTTGTGTGTCTGTAAAGAGTCCGGCTTTCGTATACTTTTCAATACTCTCATACAATTCAAAATATCCGTGCGCTCCACTTCCTCGAGCGTGAACGATGCGTTCTGGAATGCGCTCATGGTCAAAGCTGGTGATCTTTTCGCGTAGCAAAAAATCTTCAAGCAACGTGGCGCCGCGTTCACCGGCTTTTAAGGAGTTGTTGGTGTCGTTTACTTTGAGACCCTGATTGGTTGTAAGGTTTTTATCTGTAAAATCTTTGGTACTGTCAGCAAGCTGATCGATCTTTTTAGAAGTTGGTTTACTTTTATTTTCTTTAGCCATTATGCGAAGACTTTTGGTTAGTATATTTTCTAAAATTAGGTTGAAAACACACCAAATGGTCAAAATAAAGGTTAAAGTATATCTATAGATAAATTAAAATTATCTTAAATAATAGCTTAGAGCGCTGTAGGAGGTATAAATAGATCAAACCATGCGGAATGCGTTTTAGTAGGTACATAGTGCTGCTGTGGCAAAAACGATATGCGCTGCTATTAGGTTTACATAGTACCAGGAGACATTGAGTTTATGAGGATAGTGGGTCATTTTAAAAAGGATCCCCCACATTACAATACCCAAAACACCTTCTAAGAATCCATATATTAAAATTGTAGTGATCAATGAAAGTGGATAAAGATCATTAAGGAAAATGAGTAAATACATAAAACCAATTCCTGTTAAATAATGAGTTACCCACCCCAGTGGATTGCGCCATCCTCTTTTTTTAAAGAGCAACACATTCAACCAATACGGTTCAATCAAATTCTGCGCGAGTATTTTGCTGAGGATACAACTAAATGCGGTCATCAAGACGGTGCTCAAAAGCGCAATACCCAATATTAAAAGGACATCCATAGGTTAGTATTTTGTTTAGTTCTTTTCTTCTTCTTCTTCTTCTTCTTCTTCTTCAATCTCTTCTTCGGAAATCAAGTAATGGTCTTTACCCAGGCCAACGATTGAAATGATATTTGTTACTGTACTGTATAGCAACAGTACTACCGTAACCATCATTCCACTAATTAAAGAAGAGAAAAAGAGCGTGATCCAGTATAAATACTTAAACCAAGAGGTGGGTACTTCTTCAGATTCTGTAATGGGAATGTTGAACATCTGAAATAAAACTAAGGCGGTGATGAAAAGTACCGTGTCTATTTTGGCAATGTTAGAAACCTGAATATAATGCGCTTTTTTAAGGGTAGACTTTGAACTGGTACTGATTCCCAGAAGGGTTAGTAATAAAGTTAGAATGGTAGCAGAACCTAATACAATGGTATTGCATAGCATATTCACTCCGGATAAGGAAGCTTCAATGAGTTCTTTCGCTTTATAGCCACTCACGTTACCCAACAGGAAGATACCGATCAGTAAAAAAAGAAAGGTTAGGAGTCCGCCAAATATGGATCGTTTATTTGTTGTAAAAAAATCGTTCATAGGTGTTCTTAATGGATTGGTATTTTATTGGATGATCAAGCGTTAAGCAGTTTCTTTTTAATCCTCTTCGGGCTTGCCTTAAGGCGGTTGCTCAAGAGGTAGAAACAGATTGGGTTGCTAAAACTTATTTTGGAGGGGGCTTACTATATGCCAGTTTGGTATACACCATGATGCTGTTAAAAAGAAAAGAGAGTCCGTTTGTGATGATGATGGGCCAGTCTTCTTTGAATATCCCATAAATCGTCCAGGAGCCCACACCGATCAACAGGCAGATAAACATCCACAGTGAGATGTCTTCAGCCGATCTTGTTTGTATAACCTTAAACACCTGGGGTAGTACAGCCAGCGTTGTAAATATACTCGCGATAACTCCTATTGCTGTTTCCATGATATTTAAGATTATAATTCTTCTTCTATAGTATCTATAGAGAAGGTTTTTGGGTTATTGGTCAGGCTTAAATTTTTTGCTCGTTCAAACAAATGCGCTTCCGTTTCAAAGAAGTGCATCATATAGCCTGCTGTATTTACAAACAGTACGGTATCACCTATCTCGGGGAGTTGAGGTAAGCTGATTTTACGTTTTAAAAGTACATCTCGCTCCAGGCAATACGCTCCTGTAAAATATACCGCTACGGCTTCTGAATCAGCATTTGGGTTTTTATAACTTATAAAAGGGTCAAGGAGGAAGTCGGCGCTTGAGCTTTTGAGTTGCGACATATTCATTTCAAGACCTATAAGGTGGTTGCCTCTGGCATCTACTTTACGGTGTGCCACGCGTGCAAGAGTGATTCCTACCTGGTTGAGCAAGCTACGACCCGGCTCCAGACGTAATTCGATACCTTTTTGTTTAAGACGTTGCGCCACTGTTTTATTTTCGGTATTGGTGGTTTCTAAAATCTCTTTGAGGAAACTTGCTTTAGAATTTTCATTAAAATAAGGGTAGGTAGCCAGATCGCCTTCCAGGTGCCCATCTCTATTGCGATACCCCAAACCGTCGTTGTTATACGTTATGGGATCGTGTTTTTCTAACACCGCCTGCTTGAGCGTGTCTTTAAACCTATTCCATTCCTGTTGCGATTGCAGGTAATTCATCAGAATTCCGCCTCCTATATCTATAAAAGATATGGGAAAGTTTACATGCTGTAATTTAGCTATAATATCCAGAGTCTGGTGTAAGGCTTCTCCGCGCTGGGCTGTACTGTATCCGTCCAGATGAAAATGAAAACCTTCCACGCTAAGTTGTTCATGAGTATCGGGATTTTTGAAATAGGCTTCTAGAATTGGGATTACAGCATCTACGTCAAAACCAAATCGGCTGAAAAGTTTAGCTTCCTGATGTTTAAATCCTGAAATACGGATACCTATTTTGGCAGTTTGGTTCAAAGATTTTGCAATAGCTCTAACCTGATCCAGTTCATCTTTGTTGTCAATTATCAACAGCACTTTATTCTTCACAGCCAGCTCCAGAAGTGCTTTATTTTTGATCGCGGCGGTGGAGATGAGTTGTTTAGGATTTACATCAAGATCCAGACATTGTTGAAGTTCCGGTAAACTTGCAGTGTCTATTCCAATTCCGACTTCAACAGCTGCAGGAATCAAGTTTTTAAACTTATTGGCTTTCCGCGCAAAAAAGAGTTGGTATTTAAAACCGTAGGTGTCTAATATGCTTTTATATTCGGCAATATTATCTTGAAAAGCACCTAAATGATGCAGGTTAACAGGCGAGTTATAGGTTTCCAATACTGCTTCCTGCAGTTTAAAATCCTCCATGATGCTATGCATCCAGGGAGAAGTAATGGGCTTTAAAGGAGGTAAATTAGTATTCATAATTAGGTTGTAAGAGCAGTTTTAGATTGAATGTATTGAACGACCGTATTTTTAGCCCACATACTGGCGGTATCATTATGCTTACGGGAAAGGGTGTCATTATCAAATAAGGCACCTTCTGTAGGAGTACCGTATAAAACCATGTTTTTTTCGATAGCCCCTGATGCATCTACCGGATGTCCTTGCCGGGTACATTTAACTTCAACAGCATTCAGATTTGCCGTATGTGAAAAAAGAGCAGGCCCAGCAATCGGGTTAAAGAGTACTGCGGCTTCCTTAGAAAAACCACGGGGAAGCCGGGCATCTAGTACATAGTCCATTTCTATTTTTTGAGTTTTAGTTTGCAGGTAACAGGCATCCCGTTTTTCAATTAACTGTGGACTTTTTGCATAGGAAAATTCAAGAATTCCTGCTTGCATTAAAGCTAGCATTTTTTGAATATTTTGAACCGGAGGGCCATAAGCAACCCGGTTAAAAAGTCCGAAATACTTATTTTGAAAGATTGATCTAGAAGCAGGAGTTAATACATTAGCGCTGTACAAGCGGTTAAAATCCTCAGCTGCAAAACGCCAAGCTGCAACGGCTGCCGCATATGGGCTCTCCTTTTTTTCAGACTCATTGATCCAGAATTCCCAAAAGTTTTTGACTGCTTGTTGCAAATTACTTTCAGGATTTAATTTAGGGTATAAAATGCTTTGAGCTTTAAATTGATTGACTTTTGGAAAGCGCTTATGAAAGTCTTTTTGCACGTTACGAAAATGTTCGATACTTACTGAAGGAGTATATTCGTAGTGGTAGTGCTTAAATAGTCTATGATAATATTCAGCTTCAATATCCACTTTGAGTATTGGAAGAACTTGTTTTTCAAAATCTAGTATCCGTTTATTTTTTAAAGTATCTTCAACAAGATGCTTAAGAAAAAAACTGGTTTGTTTTAGATTTATAGCAGCTACTCCTCGAGGGATGATAGGAATTCCAGATCTTGAAAAGGGCATTATTTTAAAGGGCTCAGTTCCACTTTTAATATACGAATAGCTTCCTGATTCTGATTTTTTGAACGCTCCGTCTCGTCCTTCGGTCAAACCCAGAATCGTATCAATAGCTGTAAGGCCTATGCCTTTGCACAACACTGTTGTTCCCGATTTTACAGGCGTTAGTTTTTTATCAAAAGGATAAACAAACGGAATCGTGTACTCACAATTAGAAGCGGTTTGGTAAGCACTTGAAATAGCCGGACTATGACCTGTTGTGAGTAACAGTGTTTTAAAAGTGAGTCCCGCACCAGCACCAGTTGTAGTATCAATATAAAAACCGCTATCCCCTTTTTTAATTGCGGTTACCGTAGTAATGTGTTTTTTAATTTTTACTCTTGAGCTTCCAGCTTTGAGCAGTAGATTGAAATAATATTTCAGATAGCGACCTACAGCTGCCCGTGGTGCTATTTGCTTTTCTTCATATGAAATACTATTACCGGTAAACTTACTAACCCATTCACTGTATGAGCTCATGGGAATCATAGGATCGCATTCGGTACGGGGAACAGATGAAATATATTTATTAGGGTAATTCATCAGGAGGTATTCCGGTTGGTTGATATCATAAACCCAGCCGGTAGCAAAAGCATCTGATTCATTAAAAAGATGGATGCACATCTCTGTATGATAGTCCAATTGATCAATCTCAGCCAAAAGCCTTTCAAACCCGTAAAAACCTTTAGGACCTAAACCAATAATCCCCACATTGAAAACGGAGGTGTCCATTATTTTAAATGTTTAGTTACCCAAGCTTCATTATATATTGTATCCAGATAGCGCTCTCCTCTGTCGCAAAGAATCAATACACACTTACTCTCTTTATGCAGACTAGGAGCTCTCTTTAAAAAGGCGGAAACTACAGCTCCCGAGGAGCCACCAGCTAAGATACTTTCGGTTTTTAAAAGTTTTTGACAGCCTTCAACACATTCTTTATCAGAAATATGCATTACGCCATTTACGAGCTCTTTATTTAAAAATTGAGAAGGAAGGCCCGCGCCATGACCGGGGATGAAACGTTCTTTGGGCGAGTCTCCAAAAATGACACTTCCACATGCATCTACAGCGATGAGCTTTGTTCTTAAATTATTTTCTTTGATATACGTGGCACAGCCCATTAAGGTTCCACAGGTACTGGTAGCAGAAAATACATAATCTACATCCGGCAACTGACTTGTAATCTCGCTCATCGTTTTATAATGTGCGTGAGGATTTGCACGGTTACCATACTGGTTCGTCCAAAGAGACTGAGGGATTTCTGAAAGCAACTGCTTGACTCGGTTTAAACGAGCTCCTAGATAGCCTCCTTTTTTATCGGGTTTGGTGACTGTATTTATTTGAACTCCATAGGCTTTCAGAATTTTTAAAGTATGGTTGTTAGCTTTAGGATCAACAACAATCACAAGAGGAATGTTGTAATAGCCACAAACTTGCGCCAGCCCTATAGCCATATTACCACTACTGCTTTCGACAAGCGTAGTCTTTGGAGTAATTTCTCCTTTCTTGATTCCTTCTTCAACAATACTTAATGAAGTGCGATCTTTAATGCTTCCTCCGGGGTTTGCCATTTCAAGCTTTCCGAATACATCAATACCCGAACGCGCAGTTAGTTGTTTTAAATGAATCAAAGGCGTATTGCCTATCGTATTTAAAATGGAATTTTGCTCACTTACCGTGAATCTGGGAGAAGCTAGTACCGTGTTCATTGGGCGCGTTGCTAGTTGAAAATTTATGAACTCTATATTCTATAAAAATATATTGCCTGAAGTTGTATTTTATTTATAATAACAATATTTAACAGTAGTGCGTTAAAAATTTTAAAATTGAAGGATTTCTAAAGGAGCCGCGGGGTCTTTTAGCCTAATTTGTAAGTCTAACTCCTTAAAGAGAAAAGACCTATGGAAAACTGGATTTACGCCTCACTCCCTACACTTTTAAAAGTATTGATTTCGGTATTGGTTATTTTTACCATAATTGTAGCGATCACAAGGATCTCGGGCTTGCGCACGTTCGCCAAGATGTCGAGTTTTGATTTTGCTTCAACCATCGCAATAGGATCTATATTGGCTTCGGTTGTTATGAATACGAACCAGTCTTTATTAAAAGGTGGTTTGGCTCTTGCAGCCATTGTAGCATTTCAATCCTTTTTTGCATTTGTAGTTCGTAAATCTAAAAAGGCAGACAGTTTACTTACCAATGATCCCATTATGTTGATGTATAACGGTAAAATTCTTTATGAAAACCTAGAACAAACCAATGTGGGAGAGACTGATCTAATTGCCAAACTCAGGGAGGCAAATGCCCTGCGATTTTCTGAGGTAAAGGCAGTTATCCTAGAATCTACAGGAGACATGTCTGTTTTACACGGCAACGAAGGAATCGAACTCGACCCTGATATTTTAAAAGGAGTAAAAGGGTTTTGAGGATTGTTGAATACTAAATCAGATACATTTTCGGAATCTATAAACCAAGTTTGATAGACGCGTTTCCAGTTTTAGATATCTCGAACACAGCGAAAACTAGCTGTGTGAGTTCATGTTTAGAATCGCTTATCTTTTCAACGTAAAATGGTTTTTGTAAGAACGACCGTTACCGAGATCTACTTCAAACCAGTAATCGTTAGAAGGCATAGTTTTAGTATTAAAAGTACCATCCCAACCTACACTTTGTGGAGTTAATTGTTTGAGTACCTTACCATACCGATCATAAATACGAATGCTAGCGTCAGGAAAGGCTTCAATACCTTCTATTTGCCAATAATCATTATAGCCATCACCATTAGGAGTAAATACTTTTTTATAATCAATTAAAACCACCGTTTTAAAATCTATACCACATCCTGCTTTATCTCTTACTGTAGCTTCATATACACCACCAGAGATGAATTGAAAGAGCGGATTGTCTTGAAAATGAATGCCATCAATGCTGTATTCAAAATTCCCACCTCCTGATGCTTGAACTTCTATATAGTTATTATCAGACCAATCTGCAAAATCGACTTTCTGAATGGCAGGCGGTTCTGATCGTTTCAGTTCAAAAGCATACGAATTAGTACACATCATTCCATTTTGAATTTCGCCAATAGTGAGCACATAATTCCCTTCAAGACTTAAATACGCGTCTGAAGTATTGGAAATGATAGTACCTGTAGGATCTTCCCATTCCCAGAGGTCAAAGGTCTCGGTACGGGAAAGGGCCAACCCCGGTTCGTTATCGCAAATGACAAACGTATCCTCAATAAGAAGTTCAGGAAGTGCGTTAACCTCGAGATCAATATAGGTTTCGCTATAACATAAAGCATTGGTTGCATTTTCGACGCGAATGTTGATACGTTGTGACCAGGCGGTTGTATTTTGAAATGAAGCTGAAAGGGGAGTGGGTAGTACAGTTCCGGTTTCATCGGTGTAGGTGATTGTCAGGCCGGCTTGAGTACCTATAAGCTCCTGTTCTAAATCACTCAGGTCAAAACTTGAATACCCATTACCGGCATCGCAGGCAAAGCGGGTGGTGGGTTGGTTTATTTGCGGTTGGGCGGAGGTAATCAGCTTTAATGAAGTCTCTTCATAGCAGCCCGTCTGGGTGTTTGTGACCCGTACGGTGAGCGTTTCGGTGTTTGCTGTGGAGTTGGTATACGGGTTGGGTAAGGGGCTCGGCAACGTATTTCCTGCAGCATCATAATAGGTAACTGCCATTCCGGTTTGGCCGTTAAGGACCAAGGTTTCAATCTGGGAGGTGTCAAAGTATTCGGAAATACCGTCGTTGTTATCATCGCAACCGATGAGGTCGGGCAGGGGATTGGCTATTGGAAGCGGATTTACCACGAGTTGTACCAAGGTCTCGGTACTGCATCCGGTCAACGTATGGGTTACCCGCGCGGTTAGGTTTTCGGCATTGGGTTTTTGGTTGACCAGTGTGGCCGGTAAAGGCATCGCAACCTGCTGGCCGTTTTCGTAGAAGAGTTCGAGCTTCAGATTAGGCTGATTCCCAATAAGGTCATTTTTTAAGGTGCTGATATCAAACAGCGCCTGACCATCTGTATCGTCATCGCAGGTCACCAATGGGTTTACAGGGTTGATTTGGGGTAAGGCGTTTACGATCAAATCAAAAGAAGTCTCAGCATAGCACTCCGGATTATCGACATTATAAACCCGTGCGATGATGGTTTGTTTGCCCGGTGTGGTATTGGTAAATGGGTTGGGCAGGGGACTGGGTAATTCGGTGCCTGATGAGCTAAAGTAATTAATAATTAAGCCTGATTGACTTGAAATAATCTCATTTGAAATGGTAGAGGTGTCAAAAGTGCTGGATACAGAGCTTCCAACACTATCTTCACAACTATATATATTAGCGGGTTGGTTGATACTTGGTTTTTCAGATGAAACCACTTTTACTGTGATTGTTTGCTGTTCGGTACCACAAGTTACCAGGGCAGAAACATTATAGATTCCAGCGCCCGTAAATGTATGCGTAGGTTCGATTAAAGAAGATGTATTATCCGTGCCAGATAAAGGATCATCAAAATTCCACGACACGGAATCAAAATTACCTCCAATAGAAAACCGGGTCTCCTGAGATGTACAAGTTTCCTCAAAAGTAATAAGTGCATCGGGGTTAGTTTGATCTAGATTGTGTTTATAATAAAGAACATCCCTAGAATTGTTTCCACTATTATTTTCTATACTAAGACCATTAATTGTTATAGGGTAACTCATAAAAGAGGAAGTTATATGTATGCTGTTATTTACAGCAATTATGGGGCCCGCAAGATCCCGGTAGACTAAAGATGGGTAATAGTTTTCTCCTGTTGATCTTAATATGAGTTTCTCGCTAAAATTAGTCAAATCGATTTCGTATAATATCAAATCAGAATTGTGGTCACCGTGAATGTCACGGGTAGTAGTCAAAGTTTCACTACCAATAGTTATTTCCCCTCTGAAACTTGATAAAACATATAGGTTAGAATCTTCATGTGTTATAAAGCTTCTTTGTTCTACATTACCAATGCCATTCCCTACCGATTGTAAAAAACCACAATTGTCAATAACTTTATAATCCTCTAATTCACCAGAGTTTTTAGATATTTCCATTAGGACACTTCCAGTATCACAACCATTGCTAACAGCTACATTATTGCTATAAAAACTAGCGCTAACATAGTACTTACTCCAAACATAGAGCTTTTGATTAGTCTTGTTATAGTAAAGGGTCATTGGTTTAAAAACTCTAGCTGGTTGATTGTCGGACATTTCTTTGGACCAAATCAAACTTAGGTTTGAATCTATTTTATTCAAATATGTTTTTATATTCGAAGAATAGGAACGTGGAGTGACAGTACCTGTGAAATAAATGCTTCCATTTTCATCAATTTGGGAGTCGTGGAATGTTTCATCAGATTCAGTTCCATACTGCTGAGCATCTATTAGATTTCCAGAAGCATCAAACTTAGCAATAAAGTACTGACTTCTAGAGCCAGTCGCGACAGTTAAACCAATATTAGTATTAATGGCCTCGTCCAATTGACCTATCACAAAAACATTATTATTCCATACATGCACTTTCCGAGGAAGATATCTTTCATCACTTATTTTTCTAACCCATAGTATATTTCCACTAGAGTTTAACTTTATTAAACTGTTTCCCTTTTCAATACTAAATCCATCAATGACAACGCCTCCTCTATTATTTCCTATTACTGAATAGATGTTATCATTCTCGTCAACCGTTGTGTTAAAAAAGCCCGTGTTATCTGTTGAGCCGGTATCAGGATTAAAATCATTAGCCCAGATGAGATTACAATTAAAGTCATACTTGTAAATTGATCTTCCCCAACCCTGTCCCGGATTAAATGTTAAAATTATACCATCTGATGCTTTATCTATATCCACAGCATAATCTTCAACATGTCCACCTAAACTTTGTCCACAGTCAAAGCATTGCGAATAAGAACAAACAGAGTATAAAAGGAAAAGCAGGAGTAATTGTTTTTTCAAAGACTAAAATTTTTGTTAAAATACTTATTTCCTGTAAAACACAATCACCTACAGATTGAATTAACTAAAAACACAGGTCTATGTCGGCCTGCAGCATAGGCTTACGGGTTCACTAAAAACTTAAGCAGATACGCAATACAAAAAACGCCTTTTTCTATAATTGAGAAGGCGTTTTAAGATTCAGATTGGTATTCCAAATTCTAACCCCTGCGTCTACGTCTTTTGTTCCGCCAGGGCGCGTTCTTTTGCCAGTCGCCGGCCATAATGCAGCCGTAGGGTAATATCTCGTCGAGTACGGTACCCAGGTTGTATTGCTGCATTTGGGCACGAACGGTAGCAGCCGGTTTATAAGCGCTGGGCAGTTCAGAAATATCGATCTCTTTGGAGAAAAACCGAATGTCGAGTCCGGCGGTTTCTGTTTTAAAGATCGTTTCATCGGCCTGCTCGGCCAGGTTGCGTTTGTGCTGACTTCTACTCATATTACGCCCGGCTCCGTGCGGGGCAAACCCCAAATTTGTTTCCGTCGTTGCGCCTTCTACAATCAGTACGGGTTCGGCCATATTCAGGGGAATCAAACGAGGTCCCGTGATATCAGGCATAAATTTGCTATCGAGTGGAGTAGCCCCTTTAGCGTGGTAAAAGGTGTCTCCGTCTTTAAAGACAAAGTTATGCTCGTTCCAAAATCGGTTTTCGGCGGTTATTCCTAATTTTTCAGCTACGCCGTCATGAATCAGCGTATGGTTTAGTTTGGTCCATTTTCTTATGGTTTGCAGCGCATTCCAATAGTCCTGGCCTTCTTCGGTATCAAAAGGAATCCAGGCGTTTTGCTTTAGCGTTTCGGGAGACAGCAATTGTCTAAAGCGTTCTGCGATGTGCATACCTTTGGTGTATAAACGCGCTCCGGGACCACGGGAACCGTGATGGGTGATCATCATGGTGTTACCGGTTGCAGCCGAAGTACCTACAAACAAAAAGTGATTTCCGTCGCCCTGGGTACCCAGGTGTTCGCGGGCTACAGAGATGGACTTTTCGTCAAACAGAAACTCGTTGCTTTTAAAGGCTTCGAGCAGGTCATCGGGCAGTTGAAACTGCTTTCCGCGGGGTCTGCCTCCGGGTCCAAAGTGGGTGCTGGCGTGCGCCGCGTCAAGTACAGCTTTAGGATCTGCACTGCCAAAGTCGGTCAACATCACCGAGCAGCAGATGTCTGCACTGTGCATTCCAGGATGAATGGTATTGTGTGTAGCCACCACACCCCCTACGGGAATGGTCCCTTCGGGACCGGCAGGGCAGGCATCGGGCATCACGGCTCCACCAAGAACAGTGGGCGTACGCATCACGGCATCCATCGTTGCTTTGACTTTAGCCACATTGTCGAGCTCCAGGTCGTTTTCGGCAGCCAGGTTAAAACTGTAGGCAACCGGCTGATCGAATAGTTTCGTAGGTTCAGGGAGCTTAAATTGCTCCAGGTAGGCTTCCATTTCAACTTTTGAAAGCTGCTCGCTGTTGATGTGCTCGAGGGCACGACGGTACCATTTTCCGGGAGGGTATCCCATGGCTTTTAGATCGTGACCGGTAATGTGGTTAGTAGTTTCCATAATTGTAATTTTATATCATTGCCCGGACTTATTTGCTCCGGGGCCTTTCTAAGGCCTTTGTTAAGCCCCACCAACTCCTCGTTTGGCGGGGCGCTACCTGAACCGTGATTCCAAAGACAAGGTTCGTTATTCTACCTTACAAATATGCACACCCTACTGCGCAACCTTTTTGCGTAGTCAAATAATTAATCTATTTTTCTTTAAAATTTAGCTTATGGCCCTTACCAAAAATGCCCTGATTCGATACAAAACCATCGACAAATGCCTGCAAAATCCGTATCGCAACTGGAGTCTGAATGATTTGATGGAAGCCTGTAGTGATGCCCTGTACGAGTTTGAGGGGCGGGATGTAAATGTGAGCAAGCGTACGGTGCAGCTTGATCTGCAGGTGATGCGCAGTGATAAGCTGGGCTATAATGCGCCTATTGAGGTGTATGAGCGCAAGTATTACCGGTATAGCGATCCCAACTATACGATAACCGATATTCCGCTTACGGAAAACGATATGAATGTGCTATCGGAAACCATGCATATGCTGAAGCAGTTTCAGGATTTCTCCCTTTTTTCGGAGTTTAAAGGAATCCTGAATAAACTGGAAGATAAAATCTATACCGAAAAGAACCACAAGCAGGCGATCATTCACCTGGATAAGAATACCGATTTAAAAGGTTTGCAATGGCTTGACGAACTCTATCAGGCGATTTTAAAAGAGGTCGTGTTGAAGGTGATGTACCAGTCTTTTAAAGCGCAGTATCCTTCAGAATTTATCTTTCATCCGCATTTGCTGAAGGAATTCAATAACCGCTGGTTTTTAATAGGTCGCAAGACCGAAAGTGACCGGGTGCTTACGTTTGCCCTGGATCGTATTCTGGGGGTTGATTATGATTTTCAGACGGAATATATTCCGATCGCTTTTGATGCTGATACCTATTACGCGCATACCATCGGGGTCACTGTTTTAGAACAACGTCCACAACAGGTAGTATTTAAAGTAGACCGCCAAAACGCCCCTTACGTAGCAACCAAACCCTTCCACAGTTCGCAGCAACTCGAAGAACACTATCCGGATGGTAGCATCCTTTTTAGTATGCAGGTACATCACAATTTTGAACTCGAACGCCTGTTACTGGGTTTTGGGGATAGCCTGGAGGTGTTAAAGCCAAAGATACTTCGGCGCAATCTGAAACGCAAACTGAATGCTGCGGCCGGCTTGTATAAAATTTGATAGGGGGGATAAAAGTTTTCTAACTAAAGAAAAGGATTTTATTCTTTCTGAGGTAAAGGCTGTGATCTTAGAATCTACAGGAGACATGTCTGTTTTACACGGCAACGAAGGAATTGAACTCGACCCTGATATTTTAAAAGGAGTAAAAGGGTTTTGAGGTTTGTTGAGCACTAAACCACATCTTATTTAAGGATCTAAGGGCTCCATCGGGTTTTGTTGTAATGCTTCCAATTGTGGTAAGAACTCCAGAGTCGTGGCATCTATACGATTTAAAATTCGAGCAGGAGCATATCCCAGCTCTTCTTGACAACGCTCTATAAACCGCTGGTCTCCGGTGTAAGCACTGTGCAAATTATTCGCAATTACAAGAGATTTTTGCTTCAAAGGCATCGCATAGGCAATCATAAGCCGGGCTGCATTTCTCAGGTTTGTGGTTGTATGCCGGGCGTGGGGTTCAATAATGATATGCTCTTCGGGAATTTTATAGTAGTTTATGAGCTCCTTTTTCATTTCAATAGCTTCTGCATAGTCGGCACGAAACGGGTGTGCGTGTCCTCCAGACACTATAATGAACGGAGCTTGCTTTTGACGGTATTTTAAAACACCCAGTTGTAAATTTAGTTTTCCCACTGCAGAAAGTCTATCTCTGTAGTTTTCGGGGCCGTTGCCCAATACCAAAATACTGGCATACGGATATGCATCAAAGTCGGTGTGCTTTACGTGAGCAGCAGCCTTTGCATTTTCTTTTAAGATGAGCGGTTCATAACGGCTTGCTTCGTCCCGGTGATTCATATAGAGTAAGGCCAGCGCATAGTTGAGACTGTTCTCAAAAAACAACGCCGGTTTATCATTCTCCTGTTTTACAAACCGGTCGCTCCACATCCATAAGGCTCCTTTGTAATAGGAAGAAGAAACATCATAAGAGATAGAGTCTATGGTAGCATATTGTGGTGCTTCACCCAGCCCATATACTGTTAAGTTATGATTGATGCCTGCCGCGCATAAGTTCCAGCTTGCTTCCAGATAATCGGCATCAGAAAGCTCTTTATAAGCTTCATATGCCCCTGAAGGTCTCAGGTTGGTTCTTATAAAGTGTTGTAGTACGGCTGATCGCTGCACCAAGTTTTTCAGTTCGTCACCAATTTGAGAAATTTCCTTTTGAGAAAGGAGGTATGTTTTTACCAGCAACGCGGGATTTTCTTTATGCTGTTGTAAAGATCCTGCCAGCAATTTATCCTGGGACTCCTTGAATGCCTTGAGAACCGAATTAGTCATTAAGAGTTGCTTTACTGCTTTCTCATTCTGAATTGCGGTAAAGAGGTAAAAGTTTTTATCCTGAAGTAGATTTTCTGATCGAGAGGCTTTAAAACTCGGATCGTATCCTTTTTGAGCCTTCATCTGTACAGTAGTAAAACAGATGATCACCAGTATAACAACAAACGTTCTCATAATTATAATATTAAAAAGAGGTTAAAGAAATCAGCTATCGAGATCCGGAGTGTAGTTACCCATCCATAAATCGATTCCTTTTTCTTTAACCTCTTGATCAAAAAAACTTAGTAGCCTGCATTCTGAGTGATGAGACCTTCCGGGCTACTGTCTATGTAGCGTTGTGGGATAGGCCAATACTCGTGGGTGCCTTCTATAAAATTAGCATTTGTTAAATGTGTACGGCGTGTTTTTTCAACTTCAAGATACGCATTGATTACTTTTTCAGCTTGTCCCCAGCGTACCAGATTGAAGAACCGATGCCCTTCCATAGCCAATTCTAAACGGGTTTCCAGATGAACCGCTTCACGGGCTGCATCTTTGTCGGTCCAGTTAGTATCATAGGTGGCTACACTATAATTTGCAGCATCGTGCGAACCGTCTAGCGTTTTTACCGTTTCGGTATTGGCAGCACGTGTTCTGATCTGATTCACTAAAGCTCTTGCTTCTTCAAGTTTATCTAACTCAACAGCAGCTTCAGCTCTCCACAAGAGCACTTCAGCATAGCGTATGATGTAATAATTTAAAGCGTTCACATACGGCCAGGTATTTACAAAGGCTGGAGAGTTGGCAGAAACTATTCGCTTCTTAGGAGCCAGAGGACCATATGTAGCCAGATCACGTGCCCAGCTTGCGTCATAAAGAATATCTAAATCCTTATAAGGAATACCGGGACGTCCTACTGTAATATCTAAACGAGGGTCTACATTATCTGCATCGGTCAGGTTGATGTTATTGTCAACCGGTAAACCGTTGGCATCTGTTTTAAAGGTATTGATCAAATTTTGTGAAGGACGGTGAAAACCATACTGGGAGTAGAACGGTCCGCCCGGTGCCGTTAAACGATCTCCGATACTTCCATTATAGTTATCAGGTTGGCCATCATTCACCGTATGTTGTACCGCAAAGATCACCTCTTTACTGTTATCATTTTCCGGCAAAAACACCTCCTGAAAATCCTCTAAAAGTCCGTACTGACTATTGAGTACTTCTGTGCTGTTATCATAAACTTTTTGCCATTCTTGCTGAAATAAATAGCACTTAGTCAAATACGCTTTAGCAGCAACTTTGGTAGGTCTTCCCAAGTCGGTTTGTGTATCGGGTAAGCCTTCATAAGCTGTCTGAAAATTCTCTTCAATTTTAGTCCATAGCTCTTCAGATGTAAATTCTGTATTGGATTTAGCATAATCAGCAACAGTCAGTGCAGATTCATCAATATAGGGGATATGGTTGTAGATCTTTTTAAGTTCAAAGTAATAATGCCCGCGTAAGAAGTTCAGCTCTGCGTGGCGTTGTACCTTAAGTTCTGAATCAAAATCTTCTGATGCATTGAGTAATTTTATCGCTTCGTTACTGCGTTTTACTCCTTCGTAGAGTGCCATCCATTTGCGCTCTACATCAAGTACACTAGAATTGGTATTGAAAATTTCCATCTGGTGAATGTTGTTATTGTCACCAGTACCGCCGCCACCTTTATAGGCGTCGTCAGATACCACATCTCCAAAACTCCAGTTAGAAGCCGGGGAGTTGTAGGCGTTACTTGCACCGTCAAACTGACCGTTAAGTACACTGTAGGCAGCGATGATTGCACGCTCTACATTTTCAGCTTTTGTCATTTCTGACGGAGCTACTTCCCCATAGGTGGTCTCATCCAGATAGTCATTAGAACACGACAAGCTGTTAGCTGCAAAAGCCAGAATAAATATATATTGAATAGTTTTAGTACGTTTCATAAAGATCATTTTTAAAATGTTGCGTTGATTCCCAGAGTGAATGTGCGAGATGGAGGGTAAATTCCACGATCTACACCAATGTCTAAATTCCGGTTGCTTGACGAATAGTTCTGCAAACCTATTTGTGGATTCATACCGCTATAATTAGTAAGGGTAAACAAATTTGTAGCTTGCCCAAATACTCTTAGTTTAACACCCAATAACTCTTCTGGCTCAAAGGTGTAGCCGATCTGCATATTTTGCAGTTTGAAGTAAGACCCGTCCTCTACATAATACGATGAAGGTCTGATGTTGTTATTAGGATCATCAAGCGATAATCTGGGAATAGAAGATCCCGTATTTTCCGGGGTCCATGCATTTAAAACAGCACTGTCTTTGTTGTAAGCCGCCTGATTGAAGAACTGTGTTTTGTATTTGGTTAGATTGTATAGATCGTTACCAAAGCTTCCATTAAAGAACATCCCCAGATCAAAGTTCTTATACGTGAAGTTTAAATTGAGTCCTAGCAGTACATCTGGATGCGGAGAACCTATAAAAGTACGATCGTCACTGTCAATAACCCCATCGCCGTTAACATCTTCAAAGCGTAGATCTCCCGGTTGTGCATTAGGCTGAAGACCGTAATCTAAAACTTCCTGTTCGCTTTGAAAAATTCCAGAAGCAACGTGCCCGTCAAATGAACCGATAGCATGACCTACGGCACTTCTGGATACTTCCTGATCAAAGTTTACACTGTGTAAAGTAGAGCTTGGTATTCCCAGATAAGGAACGCTGTTCAATTGGGTAAGCTCGTTTTTATAAGCTGTTGCGTTTAACGCAACATTGTACCCAAAGTCTCCGTGTTTATCAGCGTATGAAAGATCTAATTCAAAACCGTGGTTTTTCATCTCCCCATCATTAATCCATTGACCGTCATTAGTACCGCCGTAAGTCAACGGAATGATGTTGTAAACCAGAATGTCTTCGGTTTTTTTATTGAAATATTCAGCAGTTAATTGCAGCTTATTATTGAAAAACCCAAGGTCAACCCCAAATGTGGTTTGCGTTGAAGTTTCCCATTCCAGATCAGCATTAGGAACACGAGTCTGAGTAAGACCGGTATTCACATTGTTCTGACCTCCACCAATTCCATAATCAGAATTTGCATTGTTGTTTCTGTAGCTATCTACTGTAGAGTAAGAAGGTACTTGCTGGTTACCGGTTTGCCCCCAGCTTCCGCGAATTAAGAAGGACGAGAACGCATCTCCCAGGTCAAAGAAATCTTCACGGTCTAAACGCCATCCTGCAGAAAATGCAGGAAAGGTACCCCAATTGTTGTTAGCAAGCTTAGAAGTCCCATCACGACGTACCGTAGCAGTGAATAAATACTTCTGATCATAGTCGTATTTAACCTGACCAAAATAGGAGTTAAGCGCCCACTCATTAGCAGACCCTGAATTTAGCTGATTTTCTGTTCCAAAACTCAAATAACGGAAGTTAGGATCTTCATATAAGAAGTTTTGACGTGAGGCATCAAAGCCCTCGTAATAATATTTAATAGCCTCCTGACCTACTAAAACTTCCAGATTGTTCAAATCTATTTTCTTTGAATAGTTAAGCGTGTTAGTCCAGGTCATCTGGTAATTGAAACTGTTGCTGGTGCTCAAAGAATTCACAAGATTTTGAGATAAAATCTCGTTATACAGCGGAGAGAAGCTGCGTCTGTTATTCGCTTGATAATCTATACCTAAAGAAGTACGCGCTGTAAAATCACTGATAGCAATTTCAGCAAAAACATTACCTAAAGCCTGAATGCTTTTTTGCTTATTGTCTTTAGAGCGGTTAAGGCTTCCTAAGGGATTAGAAATATCATTGATAGGATTACCACCATAATTACCATTGATATCTTTGATAGGAACGATAGAAGGAAATTGTAGCGCATTGTAAACAATAGAACCTAAGGAGCTGTTAGTACCTACTGAAACACGTTCTTTATAGGAAGCGGTAAAGTTTTCACCCACAGTTACAATGTCCATAATCTTGTAGCTTGAGTTGAATCGCGCTGAAACCCGTTCAAAACCAGTATCTTTAATGATACCTTTCTGGTTAAAATACCCTATAGAAAAAGCGTGTTGTGCTTTTTCATCACCTTTAGACATTGAGATGTTGTAAGACTGTACCGGTGCCGCTTGCATAATCGCATCTATCCAATCTACGTTACCGCTTGGTATGGTCTGATCTGCATCAAGCCATTGTGGAATTACCGGATTGTCAGGATCGTTGCCATACACATCACTAGCTGGTGTTTGGCCGTCATTTTTAAAAGCCTGCCATAATGCATCACCATATTGTTGAGCATTTAGCATTCTCGGAAGGTTGAAAGAAGACTGCACCCCGTAATAGGCATCCAGGCTGATAGCGTAACTTCCGTTTTTGCTTCCTTTTTTAGTAGTCACTACAACCACACCATTTGCAGCACGCGAACCGTATATAGAAGAAGATGCAGCGTCTTTAAGCACCTGAATGGTTTCAATATCTGAAGGGTTTATTCCGTTCAGGCCGTTTGAAACCGGTACTCCGTCAATAACAACTAGAGGATCATTGTTGTTGATCGTACCAAAACCGCGCACGCGGATAGAGGTCCCTCCACCCGGACTGTTATCGCTCATGATTTGTACACCCGGAAGTCGTCCTTCAAGCATTTCTGTTACGTCAGCAGTAGGTATGGCAGTAATTTCTTCAGGATTTATAGAAGCAATAGAGCCTGTTACATTTCGTCTAGATTGCTCACCATATCCGGTAATAACCACTTCATCAAGCGCATTATCGTCTTGTTGAAGTTGTATAGTGATGGCATCCAAAGATTCAATAGTTAGTGTTTGAGTTTTAAAACCTACATAAGAGATTTTAAGTTCAACCGGAAGTTCAGAAACGGTTAACTCAAAGTTCCCGTCAAAATTTGTAGAGGCACCGTTAGTGGTGTTTACCTGCATAACAGAAGCTCCGGGTAGGGGCATTCCGGTATGGTCTAAAATGGTTCCGGTTAGTGTTTGTTGTGTAACATCGTCGGCTCGTAATGTAGTAGCCTGTAAGCTGTAAGAGAATACTAAAATGGCGAATGCAACCAGAATTTTAGGCACACGCACTTGTAATGTAAAATAATTGAGTATTTTGTTAATCATCAGAATTAAACTATGGATTTGTACTGTAGTTTTATTTAAAGACCCCGTTTCTGCTGCAACAGAAACGGGCTTTAAGTTTTGGGCTAATTCAAAAAAATCAGTCGTATAGGCTTAGTTTTAGAGGTTAAACAGAATTGTGGTGCAAATGAACTGTTTCTTGTATAGAACTAGTTTATGGGAAGATTATCTAAAACTTAAGAAGTAAAAGCTTTTACTAAGAAATATAACCTTGAGATTATATAGATAACGTTTAAATTAAGTTTAGCTAAAACAGGTAAGCGTTGAATACATTACAGGTGATCGCTCTTCCCGAAAGCTATCAGGAGTGCTTGAGCTATTATGAGTTCTAAATAAAAACATCCCTTAAAAAGATGATTTAAAGGGATGTACTCAAGGATCAACCTACACTGTTCAGGCATTGTAATCGGGTAGAAGGACTTGGATGAAGGCGATCGCGAGAGGTGTTTTTCTAACCTTTAAGCGAGCTATAACTGAAAGCCCTAATAAAAGCTCAGAATAACATCTTGAACTGATAATCGTTTCTCTTTTTCAATTCAGAATTTTTTTAACTGAAAACTATATAAGACCCAGGTCTTTAGCATTGGAGATGAGGTGAACGGCATTATTTGCTTTAAACTGAATGCGTAAGCGGTTGATGCGCTTTTCTATAGAGCTGATTCCGTTTGGGGAAATATCATGTTCCTTAAAATAATCGCTTACTTCTTTGTTTGACAAGCCGGAAGACAGCTTCTTAAGAAGAATAAAATCATAATCCTCAATGTCAAGGCTGTGTCTTTTTTCTAGAGCTTTAGCGACCTGATGTGAGATGTAAGGTTTGTTGTTAGTTATAGCATCTAGTGCAGCAGATAAATGGTTAATGCTTTGCCGGCTTTTAAAAACGTATGCATTGATCTTGAGTTCTTCAAATAAAAAACGGATGCGCTGCAGGCGCTCTTCCATAGAAAAAACGATGATGTTGAGATTTTTCTGGTATTTGCGCACAGCAGAGATGAGTTCATCCCCACTTTTTAATTTTTGGGTGCGGTGGTCTTCTTTAAACGAAAGATCTGAGATCAAAAGATCAAAAGGGTCTTCATCGTTCAAAGCTCTTAAAAACTTGATATAGGCATCATCACAATACTCTGTGACAACAACTTCCTGAGCCCCTAATCGTTTAACTTCTTCTTCAATATTGCGGGTATTCCAACCCAAATCTTCAGCGATTAAAACTTTTCTAAACATCATAATACTATTTGAACTTTAAACCCTTTATTAGATTCTGATTCAAAATTAATAGTTCCTTTTATTGCCCGAATACGGAATTCCATATTCTCCATACCATTTCCTTTAATTACTGGTCCTCCAATGCCGTTATCACTGTAATTTATATGTAAATGTTTGTTTTTACTTTCAAAAGAAAGCAAGATCAAGCTGGCTTCGCTGTGTTTTTTTGCATTTGTAAGCAGTTCGCCAAGCACCATATAGATGGTGTCTTTTTTTAGCTGACTAAACACCGTCCAATTTATCTGATCTAAATTTCGGGTAATGATAGACAGCTCTTCTGTCTTATACGAATTTAAACGGCTCGTTAGTTGATCTTTAAAATTAGCACCTTCGATCAGCGGACTATGGTCTTTAGAGATGTTTCGGGTTTCAATATAAATTTTATCTAACCGGTCTAAAATATGCTCGGGTACGCTATTGAGGTTCTGCAATTCAGAAAGTACCTGAAAGGTATCATTAGCAAGACCGTCGTGTACTTTTTTTGAAATGGAAGCTTCGGTCTGCCTGATCGTTTTGAGCAAGCGTGTTTTTTTACGTTGCTGCATCCATACAAGCCCACCTGTACCCATCACGAGTAGCAAAACAATTCCGGAAAGATATAAGGTATTTATCCGTTTTTGACGTTCATTTTCCAGCATTGCCTGCTGTGTTTTTTGCTGTTCTTGCTCCACATCATACTCCATCGCTGCATACGTATTCCGGTTGGCTTGTTTAACCGTGTTGATGCTATCGCTTAAAAACTTAAAACGCTGTGCAAGCGTATCGCTTTTTAGATTTACAAGAATTCCTAAAGCTTCGTGCTCATATTCAGGATCTTCTATTTGGTAAGACAGTTCTAATGCCTGCATGGCGTAGGTATTGGCACTATCTAAATTATCAGCTTGCTTATGATATAAGGCTAAATGCCGGTAGTTAGAAAAAAGTCCGTGAGGGTCGTTTAGTTTTTTTCGTAATGCAAGGGATTCGTGAAGATGCACGAGGCTAGAATCGTTTTTGGCTAGTAATTCCGTGTATCCCAAGTTGTCTAGAATGTAAGCTTTTAGATAATTTGACTCAATATTTTTAAGCATTTTAAATGCATATTTTAAAGTATCTGATGCAGGAGCATACGCCTGTTGTTCTCTAAGTACATTTGAAATAGTGATCATGATCTGTGCGCTGTCCGTTCCGGTTTCTGCGTGAGCGAGACTGCGTCGTTGCAACGCCAAACTTTTATCGTAGGCTTTCAGGTTTTTATAGAGTAGGCTTAACTGGTAATAAATGCGTTTACGGGTTGCAGTTGTTGATCGTGCAGTATCCTTTTTGGTAAGTTTTAAGGCCTCTACCAATATAGTTTCAGAATCATTATAAGCACCAATATTAAATTTACCGATTGCCAGAAGTTCTAAGTTATAAAGTGCTTGAGTATAATTTTTTTGTTTGAGGTTCTTCTGGTAGGCGTTTGTATAATAGCGTATCGCTTCGTTATAGATCGATGGATTAGAGGGGTTGAGTAAAACCTTGTAATAGTTGGCGACTGTAGTGTCTTTATTGATTGCCTGTTGTCCTATAGCCGGAAACTGAATAAATGAAAACACTAAAAAGAGGAATGAAAGATGGGGGTTTTTCATTCCTCAAAAATACTATTAAATTAATTATTTTCTGCTACGCTATCTTTGGGTGGAGGTGGCGGAACCATAGGTGGTACTTCACCACAACAGGCTTGCGACGAGGATAATTCTTCATCTAATATATCTGGATTACACGCATAAATACTCAGAGTAAGGAAAACCGTAAGGCTAATAAGAGGTATTTTTTTCATTTTGTATGTTTTTAGAATCAGACATACCTGTGGCTGTCTGTTGTTTTTAAATGAGGATTACAGACGGAAGTTTTCCGTCATTAAAAAGAAAGAGACGTCTCTCTTTGGGTGAGAAGTACGGTGTAGTAGAAGCAGTTTAACTACTTCTCAATCGTTAGATCTACAGCTACTAACACAGCTTTTTTTAAATCAAACAGCTTTTAATACCCTATGCACAAGGAGTTTGATTGATTTATGCAGCAAATGAACAGGGATTTTGACACAGGTGTGGGAAGAAGACAGGAAAGCTTCTGGAAATATTTTGGAAAAGGAAAATCCTGAAAGTTTCTAGTGATTTTAATAGGGAATTCAAACTGAAAAATGAGTCATAGAAAACTTATTGTAAACGCTTTTGAACGTGCAGAAAAAGAAGAGGAGCTTAAAGGAAATAAGAAACCTTCTAAGAGCGCTCGTGCTTTAGAGATTTCGGTAGCATTGTATGAGCAATCTGGAGTACAAATAGGAGAAAAGAGTTTGCGGAACTATTACAATCTGGCTCTAAAAAATACGGCAGGAGATATCAATATAGCTCAGGTCGAAGTAGTAAAGGGACTTTTGAAGTATTTAGCATTTAAAGATTATAAAGAGTTTATTTCTGAAAAAAAGGGAAGCTTTGATGCTGAAGTTGAGAGCGAACAAGAGGAGAAGATAGGTGAAGAAGAGCGAACAGGAGCATATTTGAATATTACAAGAAATACCATTGTATTATTAATTCCGCTACTTATGTTTTTCTTGGTTCTAGCTACTTTTTTTATTCCGTGTTGTATTCTGTTTAGAAAAACACGATTGGGCTGGTGTGGAAAATTTACGATTAGGAATAACCAGGCTTTTGAATTGAATTATGTTCAAATGGATTAGTGAATTAGATTTGACCTTAAGATATTAGAGTAACTGTTGAAATGTACTTTCTTGATAGTTTTATAAAATTGTATCTATGATTGAGTAGATTTTTGACGCACACGATATTCAAACTTAATAAGTTTTAAATTATTTAATAGTGGAGTCGGGCGGTAAAGCCAAATGTTTATTGTTCAGTTCTTTATAGGACTTCTCAAGGATTTTTAAAAAAGCGGTATACCGGATAGACTTTTTAAGGTGTTCAAAGGAAATATGCCCTATTTCTGTGATGATTTAATAAGAATTTCTATACTTAAAATTTTAGACACCCATAAACAACTATGTAAACTGCACCTTTCAAGTAGTTTATATTTTTTTAAACCTAAACCAGCACTTTCGGTTTAAAAAGTCTTTTGTCTGTACTAAACTAAGGGTATATTTGCCGCAATGTTCAAAAAGCGTAACGCACATATTATCCCGATTTTCTTTTTGGCGGCATTTGCCCTCCTGCGGATTTTAAATGTGCATACCTTTGTTCACGTTTTTGAAGATCAGCAGGAAGTAGTTGATTGTAAGTACTGCCATATGGTAGTTGCCAGCGATCAGGGAACTCCACTGACCACTACACCAGAAGCTTTAACGCATAATTACATTCATTTTGAAGCCTTGCAGGCTGTTGAAGTTAACAATGTTTATAATGAACCTACGCTCAAGCTTTTAAAGTTTTCCTATTTATTCAATAAGCCGCCTCCGGTGGTTTCCTAAGTACTGTTACGTCTTTTTTTGACTTCCGGCTTTGCTTGAAACCATACAATCTTTGGTTGAGGTCTGGGGGTGTACAGTACATTTTCGTTTAAGGATTTAAGCAATTTTACACCTGATTATTTACTAGCGGCCCTTTGATAGAACAGGCTTTTGGTCTGTATACTATTGAATTTACAGTGCAGCCTGTATACAGCCTAAGGGTTTTGATATCACAAAATGAGTGATGTCACCTATGGTTTAGGTGTTGTTTAAAATCCTTCCTTTTTCCTTTTACTTAAAATTTTTGATCAGACAGCAAGGAGCTCAATCTCTGGGTTTTGCTATCAACCTATTGGGGATTGCTGTCTGTAATCTTACAACCTATAAAACATAAAACTTATGATTCAAGCACTTAACCTTACTAAAAGGTACGGCTCGCATTTGGCATTAAACAACCTCAATCTGCAAATCAATCCTGGGGAAATCTGCTGTTTGCTGGGGCAAAACGGAGCCGGGAAGAGTACTACCATTAATCTTTTTCTGGGCTTTATAGAACCTACTTCAGGGAATACCCTAATTAACGGAGTTAACGTTCAGGATCATCCTCAGGAATCTAAGAATTATCTGGCCTATATCCCCGAAACGGTGATGTTGTATCCCAATCTTACGGGTATTGAAAATCTGGAGTATTTCTCCAGTCTGGCTGGTTTTAAGTACAGCAAGACTGAACTCATCGCGTTTTTACTCAAAACCGGTTTACAGGAAGAGGCGCATAATAAGCGTCTGGGTGGCTATTCTAAAGGGATGCGTCAAAAGGTTGGGATCGCGATAGCGATAAGTAAACATGCAAAAGCCTTGTTTCTGGACGAACCTACCAGTGGTCTGGATCCTAAAGCTTCTAATGAATTTACGAAGATCATCAGGCAACTCTCAGACTCTGGTACGGCAATTCTGATGGCAACGCACGATATTTTCAGGGCAAAGCAGGTAGCTCATAGTATAGGCATATTGCGCTCGGGCGATTTTGTCTCGCAAATCAAAGCTGCTGACATTTCTGCAAACGAGCTGGAAGAACTTTACCTACAAACCGTTTAATAACCCCTACACTCCAATACAATGATTTCCATAAAACAAGTGCTATTTTCTTTTTGCTTTATAGTCTTTGCTGAAGCAAGTGCGCAGCAAGTTACCGGGCAGGTGAAAGATGCCGATACAAATATTCCCATCCCGGGAGCCACAGTACAAATCAAAAATACCAAACAAGGTACCGTAACCGATTTTGAGGGCAACTTCCGTTTGAATGGAAGCGGCAGCTTAGAAATTTCGTATTTAGGCTATAAAACATCAACGGTCAATCCCGATTCTACTTTTGTTACTATTTATCTTAAAGCTGAAAATTTTGCCCTCGACGCGGTTGAACTTGTAGGCCGAAAAGCGCAAACTTATACCAGTGATTATTCATTCTCCGCAACGCGTACTTCAACCTTAAATAAAGATATTCCGCAGGCGATAAGTACGGTGACCAAAGAATTGATAGACGAGCAGCAGGGCATACAGCTCGCTGATGCTGTGAAGAACGTGAGTGGGGTTTCGCCCAGCAGTTTTTACAATCAATATTCCATCCGCGGGATCAGTCAGAACGAAGAGGGGCAACTGATTAACGGAATGCGTACCCGCCAGTTTTATTTTTTGCAGCCGTTGCTGGCCAATGTGGAGCGGGTTGAAGTTATAAAAGGTCCGGCAAGTGCTACTTTTTCAAGCGTAGATCCCGGCGGAAGTATCAATCTGGTAACCAAAAAGCCACTGGATGTGGAGCGTAACGAGGTTAAATTCACCACCGGAAGTTTTAGTACGATTATGGCCGCTGTAGACTTTACGGGTCCGTTGAATGAGGATAAAACCTTGCTTTACCGTTTTAACGGGGCCTATGTGGAAGCCAATAGCTACCGCGACAACATCAATAATACCTCGTTGTTATTATCGCCTTCGTTTACCTATTTAGCCAGTGAAAAAACCGCTATAAACGTCGAGCTGATCTACAGCGATATGAAGGGGAAATTAGATCGCGGTCAACCTATTTTTGGTGCCGAAGCCGGCGTGACCGATCTGAACAGTACCCCCATAAGTTTGAATCTGGGTGCGCCCAATGACTTTTTCAACTCCAAACAATTTATCATCACCGGAAATCTTACGCACCAGTTTACCGACCAGATAGGCTTTACCACAACCTACATGAAGCAGACCTGGAAAGAAGATTTACAAGAAAGACGCACCACAAATGGGTTTGGAGTTGATATCGATAACAATCCTGTATCCACCCTGGCCGCGATGCGTTTTATACACCGTCAGCAGTCGTGGAGTGTAGACAATGTCAATAGCTATTTTAATTTTGACTTCAATACCGGTGCATTCAAACACAAATTGCTGGTGGGGTATGATCTGCACAGCTGGGCAAAATTAGAAGGCGGAGGACAAAATCAGGCACGGGGCTATCTGTTGAATGACGGTTCGGTAACTAATGCTTTTGATCCTGCAAATGCCGCAGCATATCAAACCTATTCCTACGAAGGGATGATCTTGCCCAGACCTAATGTGCCGCATTACAATCTGGAAGACCCTAACAATACCCTGAATAACCTTACCGACTATAATTTTAACGGAAGGTCAGCTTTTCCTACCGCACTGACCGAGACCCACGCGGCGTATCTGCAGGAACAGCTTACCTATAAGCGCTTCCATCTTTTATTCAGTTTGAGACAAGAATGGTTCCGCGATGTGACCAACCGGGGTGAGGTTGATGAAATTTCGTTTACCAACAGGGCGCTGCTGCCGCGTATAGGGCTAACCTATACCGTTAATGACCAGATCAATGTGTATGGAACCTATCTGGAAGGCTTTCAACCCCAATCCAATACAGTTACTATTATGTCAAATACTGCAAATTTTTACGGCAGTACCGACGATTCGGCCAGTAGATTTAAGCCATTAGAAAGTGATTTAAAAGAGGTAGGTGCCAAAATCACCCTGCTGAAAAATAAGCTCCACATCAATACGGCACTCTTTGAAATAAATCAGAAAAACCTGTTGCTTAATGCCAACGTCCCTTCAGCTCCAGATTCTTTGGTTACCCGCGGAGCGGAGCGCAGTAGAGGTTTTGAAGTAGATGTTACTGGTTATTTGTTGCCCAACTGGCAGATGTATGGCTCCTTTAGCTACAATGATGCAAAGATTATTGAAGACAATGATCCGGCGCTTATCGGCGCCCGTAAGCAAAATACGCCGATTACAACCGCTACTTTGTGGACGCGTTATAACTTTTTGAGTACTTCAAAACTACACGGACTGGGAATAGGTTTTGGCGCACAACATTCCGGGGATAAAGTACCTACTTATGACCGCAGTTTTAAAACGCCGGCCTATACCTTACTGGATCTAGCTGTCTATTTTACACCCAAAAACAGCAACATCCAGCTCAATCTGGCGGTTAAGAATCTTACCGATAAAACCTACTGGGTCGGGGCTCAAAATTACCTCAGGTTGTTTCCGGGAGCGCCGCGTAACTTTTTAGCAACAGCAACATATAGATTTTGAAGATGAATAGTATCAGGAATATTATAAAAGTAGAATGGAAGAATATCATCAGGACCAAAACAGCCATGGTGCTAATTGGTGTCTTTGCGGTCCTGCTGTTGTTTTCAGCCTTTATAGGGGTGGAAAACACAGCAGAACAGAACAGCATACGCGAGACCTATCAGGAACAGGTGCACGATGATTACGTCAATCAGCCCGATCGCAATCCCCACCGGGTGTCCCACTACGGATATCTGGTTTTTAGAGAGCGTCCTGCGCTGAGTTTTTTTGAATTCGGGATTGAATCTTTTGCAGGAAACTCCATTTTTCTGGAAGCACACCGGCAAAACACCGTCAACCTGAGTGAGGCCGGCTTTTCAAACGGGATGTTGCGTTTTGGAGAACTCAGCATGGCGTTGATTTTACAATTGCTGGTGCCGCTCTTTATCTTTTTCATCGGTTATGGAACCCTTGCCGATTTAAAAGCCAACGGCGTGCTCAAGATCATGCTTGCCCAGGGCGTAAGTGCAAAGCGGCTTATTTGGGGTAAAACCCTGGGGATTTTCAGTTTTACCACGGTTGTTTTTATAGGAGCTATGCTTTTGATTTTTAGTATTGCATTTGTGGCGTATCCTGAAGCACTTACTTCAGCTGTGCTGTTACGCAGTCTTTTTGCAATGGCCCTTTACACGGTGTATTTCTTGATCTATTCGTGGATAACGGTGCTTATTTCTGCCAAAAGTTCGCGTGGAGGTGCAGCACTTATATCATTGATTCTGTTATGGATGCTTTGCGGAATTATTCTACCCAAAATGGCGCAAAATGTAGGTTATGCTTTGTTTCCCGCACCCTCCAAATTGGAGTTTGAGACCCGTATTACCGAAGACCTGGAGCAAGTAGGCGATTCTCATGATCCGGATGATGCGTATTATACCAGTTTTAGGGAAAAAACTTTGGCGGAATATGGAGTGGATGACGTTAAAGACCTTCCCTTTAATTATGCCGGACATTTAATGGCAGAAGGCGAGCGGATTACTACAGAACTGTACCGAAGCCATTTTGATGAGCTGATAGACACCTACACCAATCAAAACAGTATTGCAGCCTATTTGTCGTTTATCAATCCGTATTTGATGGTGCGCAATTTATCTATGGCAGCAACCGGGACCGATATGGCGCATTACATCGATTTTCAGAAACAAACCGAAGATTATAGATACCGGCAAACCCAGTACTTCAACGAACTTCATAAGAATGAAGTTGATGCCGAACGGAGCGGCACCCAGCGCCTGAATAGTGCGCGGTTTAAGGAAAGAGACCCTTTTGAATATGAAAACAGAGGGCTGTTCTGGGCCTTGTCTAATAATGTGATCACGTTGCTGGCGTTGGTGTTTTGGCTCATGCTTATCGTGTTGTCATTTTCTTTTGGTTTCAAAAAAATAAAATTATAATAATGAATACAGCATTTTTTAAACTCTTTGCAACCGAGTATAAAAACTTTGCCCGCAATCCCATAAGTATATTGGGCTTTGCAGTGATTTTTATCATAGGGATCTATGCTATTTTTCACGGAAAAAATACCGTATCCCAGCAGGAAGAAACCATTGATAAAATTGCGGAAATACAGGAAGCAGAGTTGTCTAAGAATAAGCGATTGTTTTCTGATAATCTGAGCTATTTTACCTATTATCAGTTTTATTACACGCAAAACGATCCCGGCAAATGGGCTGCTTTTTCTTTAGGACAACGTGATGTAAATAATTACAGTCTTAAGCTGCGTATACTTGCGCTTGAAGGGCAATTGTACGATACAGAACTCACCAACCCGATGACCTTATTATCGGGGAATTTAGACCTGAGCTTTTTGTTTGTGGTTTTGATGCCGCTGCTCATCATTGCGCTGTGTTTTAACCTGATTTCTTCAGAGCGGGAATCGGGTGTGTGGGCAGTAGTGGCTTCACAACCGTATTCGCTTTCCAGGATTATATTCTTAAAGTTTTCAGTGCGATTTCTTGCTATTTTGGGACTTTCTGTACTTCTATTGACAGCAGCTTTGTGGTTACTCGGGCTACCTTTTGATACCGATTTTGGTTTGGTGTTTTTATTGATTGTAGGTTACGAACTCTTTTGGTTTGCGTTGGTTTATGTGCTAACGCTGCTTAAGAAAAATTCAAACTACAATGCCGTCACGCTTTTAGGAATCTGGTTATTTCTGGTAGTGCTTCTTCCGGCATTAGGGAATGTTCTGGTTAACCGTTTCATACCCATACCGGAAGCCTTTTCGACCACCGTAACCCAGCGGGAAGCCTATCACGAAAAATGGGATATGCCCAGAAGGGAGGCGATGGAACCGTTTTATGAGGCTTATCCGCAATACCGATCGTACCCCATTCCTGAAGATGCATACAGCAACGGTTGGTATTACGCGATGCAATATGTCGCCGATCAGGAAGCCGGTAAAGATTCAAAATTGCTTTTTGAGAAGCTTGAAAAGCGTCAGGAAGTGAGTAAAAAACTCGGTTATTTTATTCCCAGTTTACTGCTGCAAAATACCTTTAACCGCATAGCGGAAACCGATTTGCAAGATCATCTCAATTATCTCGAAGCGGTAAAGAACTACCACAAAGCGATTTCTGAATTCTTTTATCCTCATCTCTTTAAAGGAAATTCTATTGATGAAAAGGACTGGGACGATTTTCCGGAATTTGACACTTATTAAATAAACAATTGAAACATTAAAAATCATGAAACATATAACAATCCTAATCCTTTTTATTTCTGTCCAATTCAGCTTTGGGCAGCGCTCTTTTACATTTGAAGGAACAGAAATCCCAGCAGGGACCAAAGCTCATTTTAAAATACCTGTAGAAGATTCAGGTGAATCCACTTTTATACCCATCACTATTTTTAATGGGGCAGCAGCAGGAGAAACGCTGGGTATCACGGCCGGTGTTCACGGATACGAGTATCCGCCTATTTTAGGGGCACAACGGCTTATAAAATCAATTGATCCCAAAAACTTAAAAGGTACAGTTATTTTGGTACAGGTAGCCAATTTGAACAGCTTCTTAAACCGAAAATCGTTTATGAAGCCGGAAGATGATGAAAACTTAAACCGCGTGTTTCCTGGAAAAAAGGATGGCAATTTGAGTGAGCAAATTGCTTACTATATATCCAATAGCATTATTAATCGGGTAGATTATTTTCTGGATATGCACGCCGGTGATGCTGCTGAAGATCTGATGAGCTACGGAGCCTATTACCGCAATGCGAATATGCCGGAAATTTCAGCAACCGGGAAGCGGATGGCATTGGCACTTGGTTTTGATCATATAGTAACGTTTAATACTGACGGTAAGGACTATATGAAAGCGGAAAACCCCAGTTTATATACTTCTGCTGAAGCTTTTAAAAGAGGAATTCCATCTACAGATATCGAATGTGGAAGGTTGGGTATTGCAGATATGCAAGCTGCTGCGCAGGTAGAACATGCCGTTCTGGGTTTGCTTCAGGAACTCGATTTTACATCAAATTCAAAAGAAGCTGCTCAAAATACTGCTAATATCATTACAGACCGAACCTATGCCGAGAGTTCTGTTTCCGGAATTTTCTATCCCTTAAAAAAAGCCGGAGACTATGTTGTTAAAGGAATGGAAGTGGGGTACATTACCGATTTTTTTGGGAACATAAAAGAAACCGTATATGCTGAAGCAAACGGACTCCTGTTACTGATTTTGGGAACTCCACCGGTTAATAAAGGAGAGACGCTTACGGTGATAGGACAATTTGAGCAGTAATCACTTTTCAGAATCAGTTGTGCATGGCTGCAGTTACTCCAGTCCTGTAAGTGCAAAATTCCCATCCTTTGAAGGAAGGGCCGGGGATGGATGTTTTTTTTATTTTAGAAAGAGTAATATGCATTAGTCACCTTTTAATTTTAACTCATAAAAGGCGGGCTAGCTTCGCTTCACCGCAGGAACTTCGGACCTGCAAATGCAAAATTCCCTTCGCTAGTGCTCAGCGGTCTTAAAAGCAAAAACTCCTGCTCAGGTAAACCTGGCAGGAGTTTTACGTTTTAATCCCTGGATGTTCAGTTACGAATATAATGATTTGCAGTTTGAGATCCACAAGATTCATTGTAGAAACCCAACTTTCTATTTAATATCCTTTTTTAAGTCTTGAGGATTTTGTCTAGTGTCGAAAATTGTAATTATTTCAATTTCCCTTGTATCCAATTTGATTCTGTAATAGAATCTAGTCTGTTTGGTTACGACACATTAATACGAATTCTTAAACTCTGATGATTTAGGACAACTATCCGGATGTATAGCTATTTGCTTAATTCTCTCGGTAAGTTTTAAAATGAATTTATCGCTACTTTTTAAGCCCCAATTTTCAACTAAATATTTTGAAAGTTTTAAGAGTTTAGCTTCGGCAAGCTCAGATAAAAATACATTCATCCGTTAAGATATTTTCTTTAAAAAAGATTCGTAGGAAATTCTTTTTCCATTATCTAAATCTTTTATGCCTTTCTTTATCTCTTTTTGTTCAGATAAATTTAATTCATCCCAAAAATCAATTTTTTCATTTTTCACAAAATCAGAGACACGTTGGATAAAATCAGAATTTTCGTTTTCTAATATGATTTTCAATAGTTCAATTTTGTTGCTTGAATATCCATATATTGTATTTTAAACAAATTTACGAATTTTATCAGTTGTTTTTTTACTGTTTGGCTAAGGTGAATTTTAATCTGGTCATTGAAACAAGTTTTGGAAAATTAAGCAGTTCTAGTCTAGGGAAGCTGAAAAGGCATCTTTTGTTTTACCGAAAAGTAAAGTATTAATCTAGAGGGTGCAAGTCACTTTTGGGAAGGGGTAATGTCTTGAAACATTAGTAAGTCACAAGGGTGGTGACCGTGAGGGCACATCTGAGGAAAGCGAGAACGAAAAAGCTTTAATTTCTGCTTATTAGAAGGCACTTCAAATTAGAGTCTCAAATGAAAAACCGATTGTATTTTTTATACTGCAGGCTTTACTGAATAATGAGATCAATTCTTTGAATTTTTTCATTTCATTTTAATGAGATTCTCTTGGCGTTTAATTCATAAATTTTTGTAGCTGCTTTGACAACTGGTCAACTCTTAAATTTTTGGCAACAATTTCTCCTTTATCATTTATAAGATAATTAGTAGGAAAGGATAAAACCCCATATTTCTTTACGAGGTTATTTTCAGTACTAGATAAAATTTGTTTCCAGGGAATTTGTGCCTTTAGTAAATATTTTTCCAGAGATTCTGGACTGTCGTTTGCAATACCAAGAAATTCAATTTTGTTTTTATCTAATTTTTCATATAAGGATTTTAATTCAGGCATTTCTATTACGCAGGGTCCACACCAAGTACCCCAAAATTCAAAAAAAAGATATTTTCCTTTATAATCATCTAATTGAATTGGTGTGTCAGAAAGAAAATCAGTGCCACCAAATGAAATAGCGGGAAATCCCACCTGCGTAGAATTTATGGCATCTTTAGCATTTGCCCTTTTTTGGATTCTTAGCTTTTGAGATGAAAAGTCAACCCCTAAATTCTTATATGTCTGTCCCTCTATTTCAAAGAATTCTTCAAGTTCTATTTTTTGATTATCCTGAATTTGTCTGCTGGAGTCAACCACGATAAGCGTTGATTCTTTATAGAAGGAAGGATCTGTAAATCCTGAGCTTACAATAAGGGTTTTGTCCTTATACTTAGCTTTAGCAAATTGGGGGAAATTTGCCAGAAGCGCACCTGATTTTTCTTTTAAAATGTTGTAGGCATATTTGATGCTCTTCACTTTATTATGAGAAAATACTTCACCATCAATCCAATGACATTTTTTGCTAAGCGCATCTATATCCTGAAGGTTGGTGCGGGGAAATTCATTAGGTGAAAAAGTTTCTTCGTCAGAAAAGTCTAAATTATTATTTGTGTCGATTCTATATTTAATATCTCCATTATCTAGTTTTGTGAGAGCAATATGTGAAAAACACTTTATCGGTTTCTCTGAAAGATCCAATTCTTTAAGATCCACATGTAGATGATTCAAAAATCCCTCGACAAATTGTTCTTCTAAATTACCCTGTTTATAGTTTTGATAGATGAATTGAATGGGATCGAATTGAATTATTTGAACTACAGGATTTTCCCAATTTGAAGGAATACCCGTTACTTCCATCTTAGTCTCTTCCCACGGCGTACCAGTAGTGCGATCTTGAAGATAAACATAGTTATAACTGGGAGCAAATGGTATAATTCCATTTACTATTTTAATATCGAGTTCTATAATTTCATCTTTCTCTCTATTTTGAGCCGAAGAGCAAACTGTAGTTAAAATTAAGAGAATTAGTAGTACTTTTTTCATGAAGATGATAATGATTATAGAGAATAAAAATTTATGCTGTTCAATTTAAACTTTTATGACAACTTATTCATTAGTCCTTGTGTTATTCATTCTTGAATACGCGTTAGGGCAATATAGGCTTACTTAAAATGTAAACACATTCCCTGTAAGCTTACGTGTATTAAGGGAATAAAACATGGAAATGACGATTTAATTGAAAAAGTCATTGAAATAATTCAATAATCCGGAGATAAGGAAGGTGTAAACTAAAATAGTCATTGGCATTTTATTTGACAGTATTTAATATAAATAAAAACCTCAATTTTTTTTCAAATATCCAATTTGCTAGCCGTGGTTTATAAATACATCGGGGGAGTAGTAGCAGGTATTAAAACCGATTCACTATCAAACATAACCAAAGTTAATCCCTTTCAATTTAGCACTTTTGATTAGTGCTGCTAATCTTTAATCAAATATCCATTATATACTTTAGAGCATGTTACAATTGCTTAAAATACTTTATCTATGGAAATCGAGATCATCATCTTAGCTAATCTCCCTTAACCATCATTTTTTCTTTCGAAAAGGCCTTTATAACGGCTAGGTTTTTTTGAAAGAAAAAATTAATCCCCGTTTTTCATATCAGCGTAGCAGCAGATAAATGAGAGCAAATGCTTGTGAAAGAAAAAGAAGCAGGACTAGCACTAGCAACCAATTCGGAATCGTTCGAGAGTGCTTAGTAAGTTTTAAGATTTCTTCCTGATTTTCCTGTTGAGTTGTTTGCTCGAGGTGTAGGTTTCTAAGATGCTCTTCAACTAGTTTTTCAATCTGAGTACTGTCTGCTTTTATAGCTGTGCTTTTCAGTTTTTTTTCAATCTTTTCTAGACTGTTGACTTCTTCCTTAAAGGAATACAATTCTTCAACTAGCAGTTCTGAGATTAGTTCAAGCTTTGTCATATTCCAATTCCTTTATCGATTACAATTTTTAGCACTTTCTTAGCCACAGCTTTAGCAAGGCTTGGTGCGATGGGCACGCTTGTTCCTGATAAAACAACACTTTTTGCACGGTTGATAGACTTGCAAATTACTTGCGGACATCGGGCGGAACGACCGAATTTTGACTGTTTCAATGTTTATAGGGCTTCACAAGGGGTGTGAAAAAAGGGATACCGAATTGGTGATGCGTTAACAAAATTTAACTTTTAACAATTTTTCAGTGAAGATTCTCTAACGATGAGCTCAGTTTTAAGAGATATAGTTTCAGACTTAATAGATTCTTCTTCATCTTCAATAAGACGAATAGAAAGTTTTGCTGCTTCGGCACCCATTTCATACGCGCGGTCATTTATTGTTGTGATGTGGGGTTCTATAACTCGCGAAATTGGATAATTACTAAATCCTACGATAGCCGTTTCATCCGGAATTTTAACACCTGCTTTCATAAATACCTGTAATGCGCTTACCGCTGTATAATCGTTAGCACAAAATATCCCGTCCGGTAAATCAGTCTGCTTTAAAAACCGGCTAGCTTGTATGATCCCTTCCTCGTAACTTAAGTTATGGGTCTGACCTACTAAATTGGCATCGAAATTCAGTTTATATTTTTTTAATGCTGCTTTATAACCTTCAAAGCGTGACTTAAATATTGCAGTTGATTGGTTACCGGCAATATGAGCAATACGCTTACAGCCTTTAGTAATTAAATGCTCGGTTGCCGTAAAGGCCGATTCAAAATCATTGATGACAATGCTGTTTACATCAAGGCCTGTAGGAACCCGGTCATAAAAGACCAGAGGAATTCCCAGACGTTTGAATTTTTTAAAGTGATCGTACTTATCGGTTTCAATAGATAAACAGACAATTACCCCTTCAACCATTTTATTCTGAAGGATTTTTGTGATTTCCTGTTCCCGTTTTAATAAATCTTTAGACTGAAAAATGGTCACATTATAACCTTCTTTGTATGCAAAATCCTCAATCCCACTTATAACCAGTGAATGGAAATAGATGTCTATTCGGGGAACAATTATACCTATTGAACGGGTCTTTTTCTTTCTGAAACTCGAAGCAATGGAGTTAGGTATAAAGCCTAATTCTTCGGCCTTTTGTTGGACTAATTTAGTGGTTGTTTCACTTATTCCAGGGTGATTTCCCAAAGCTCTTGAAATGGTAGAAGCCGATAGATTTAGTTCTTTAGCTAAATCCTTAAGAGTAGTCCTTGATTTTTTCATAAAGGAGTAACAAACGTTTGCGTAAATATACATAAATACATATAATAACGATTTGAATATTAAATTATATTAAAGTTGTTATATGTGTTTATAATGCGATATGCGCAGTATTTAAACGTTTTTGTAAACTATTTTTCATAAAAAATGCTAAAATAATCAGTGCAAACGTTTGCATAATGTAAAACTTAAGTTTACATTTGGAGCAATCAATTGCTTTTTAACAGTCTAATCGATCAACGAATCTTAATTATGAACGAAAAAAACAAACTCCATCTCCTGAGGTTTAAAAGAAGCGAAAATTCCGTTTCACGGCTGGTTTCTACTACAGTGCTTTTCTTTTTTATTTCAGTCCTGACTTATGCTCAGGAAACAACGATTTCAGGAACTGTAACCCATGCCGGCACCGGAGAGCCTCTTATAGGTGTTAACGTCATACTGAAAGGAACTTCAAAGGGTGTTTCTACAGATCTTGATGGTAACTACACCATTACGTTACTACCTGCAGATGCTGTTTTGAGTTTTACCTTTTTGGGTTTTGAGTCCAAAGAGGTTATGGTAAACGCACATACTTCAATTGATGTAGCACTCACTCCGGTTACCAGTGAACTTGATGAGCTGGTAATTGTGGGTTATGGTAAAAAGAAGAAACGTAATTTGACCGGTTCCATCGCTTCTGTGGGAAGTGAGGAGATTGAAAAAACCAACCAGCAAGACGCGGTTTCCATCTTACAGGGTAGAGCTGCCGGAGTACAGGTGACTTCAAACTCTGGTGCTCCGGGAGGTGCTATGACCATCAGGGTAAGGGGTAATTCTTCCTTAAACTCGGGTAACGACCCTCTGTATGTGGTAGACGGTGTCCCTATAGAGTCTAATAGTTTATCGTCGCTCAACGGAACTGAAAATTTTGGATTAAATCCCCTTGCAGATATTAATCCGGGAGATATAGAATCTATTGAGGTATTGAAGGATGCCGCTTCTACTGCTATTTACGGTTCACGTGCAGCAAATGGTGTTGTTATGATAACGACAAAAAGAGGTAAAGAAGGTAAGGCGCAAATCAATTTAAACATATTTACCGGAGTAAGTGAAATCACGCGGAAATTGAGTGTATTAAATGCAAGTCAGTACAGGGCGGTGATACTCGATTCGTATCGCAATATGGAGAATCCCACTGAACCTACTTTTGCTGTTATTGATTCGTTGAGTCCCAGAAATAATGGAGATGTAGATTGGCAAGAAGAACTTCTGCGCATTGCGCCCCAATATAAAATTGACCTTTCGGTACGCGGTGGCTCAGAAAATGTAAAATACTCTTGGAGTTCATCGTTTCTCAATCAGGACGGGATTATTATAAACAACAATTACAAGCGGGTAACCTCGCGATTAAATGTCGATTTTAATGCGTCCGACAAATTAAAGTTTGGTCAGAGTATATCGTATACCAATGCTATCAATAACAGAATCAATGCCGGAGGATCGGGGAACTTAAGTGTGGTGCGTGAATTATTGATACGACCACCTTCCTACGCTATGTACCTGCCTGATGGATCTTTAAACGGATATCAGTTTGGAAAGCGAAATCCGGTAGGTCTGGCTGAATTGGCAACACATCTTAATAAAACAAACCGAATCATAGGTAATGAATATGCTGAATATGAGTTTACCGATGCGCTAAAATTGAGAAGTAATGTAAATCTTGATTTTGTCTCTATGAAAGAAGATGAGTTTATACCATCAGTACTTGATTACAGACCGGGTTATAATACCGGGGCGGTTCGCTCATTGACTAACCTGACCTGGGGTAATGAAACCTATTTGACCTATAATAAAGAGTTTAATGAGGTTCATAATTTTTCGGGACTACTCGGTTTTAGTTTTCAAAACTGGAAATACGAACAAACTGGTCTGGATGGCATGTTTTTCCCCAGCGACAACATAAGAACGCTAAATGGGGCGGGAACGATTTCCGGTCAGGAAGTAAACATCATTACAGAGCATTCCATGCTTTCGTATTTTGGACGACTGTCTTATGATTACAAAGGCAAATATTTAGCTGAAGTAAATCTGAGAGCCGATGGCTCTTCCCGTTTTGGGGCAGATAACCGATTTGGATACTTCCCTTCAGCCTCACTGGGATGGCGTTTTTCTGACGAAGCCTTTCTTAAGGATAATACGGTAATTACCGATGGTAAATTCCGATTTAGTGCCGGTCAAACCGGTAATGAAGCCATAGGGAATTATACTTCGCAAGGTGAGTTTGCAGTAGGTGTTAATTATCTGGATTACTCAGGGGCTGCTCCAACGGTAATGCCTAATGCAGGCTTAACTTGGGAAACAACCACGCAGTACGATGCAGGTTTAGATCTTTCCTTTTGGAAAAACAGAGTCATGTTAACTGCCGATTATTACGTGAAACTCACGGAAGATTTACTGTACAATGTGCCAATACCCCGAACAACCGGTTTTTCATTCATCACTCAAAACATTGGAAGCATAGAGAATAAGGGGATTGAGTTTACCCTTACAACGCGCAATCTGGTAGGAGATTTTAAATGGGATACCAACTTCAATATCAGTTCAAACCGCAATAAGGTTACAGACCTCCCTGATGAGCTTTTAACCAATGGGTTTATCCAGAATGGGAATTACCATATTCTAAGAGAGGGTTTGCCTATAGGTACGTTTTACGGTTACCAGTTTAACGGGGTTTATTCCAGAGATGAAGACAATGTAAATGGGGTGACTAACGGCTCACAAGGTGCTGTCTTTAAAGGAGGAGATCCTATCTGGGAAGATGTAAATGGCGATAACATCATTGATACCGATGACCGTCAAATTATAGGAGATGCAACACCTGATTTTTATGGAGGTATTACCAATAATATTTCCTATAAGAATTTAAGTTTAAGTGTATTCTTCCAGTTTTCTTATGGTAATGACATCTATAGTGAAATCAATCACCAACGTAACTCAGTGGTTCGCTACAATAACCTTTCAACTCTTGCACTTGACAGATGGAGAGAGCAGGGTGACGTTACCAATTTCCCGAGACCAATACAGGATGATCCCTTACAAAGTGATAGCCGTATTCAAAGCCGTTGGGTAGAAGACGGCTCTTACATTAAATTGAAGAACGTAAACCTGAACTACAGTTTTCCACAGGCTTTGATAGGTCGTTTCGGTTTCTCTAAACTAGATGCTTATGTAACTGCTACAAATCTTATCACCTGGACCAAATACACCGGTTTTGATCCGGATGTCAATTCTTATAGTGGTTTGCGTGCCGGGGTTGATGAGGGGGCATATCCTCAAAGTCGTACGGTTATTTTAGGTTTGAATTTTGGATTTTAAGACAAAAAAATAAAGAGATGAAAAATATAGAAAAGTTTATACTGGCCGTTGTATTCTTAGGCACTGTATCGTGCTCTCAGGATATTTTAGATAAAGAACCCAAAAGCAGTTTTTCTGCACAGGGGTTTTATAAAACAACAAGTGATGCACAGGCTGGCGTGTATGGCATATATGCTTCTTTACAATCCAATTATCGCATCAACTTTGCGTATTGGGGAGAAGGAAGAGCAGATGCTGTGGCAACCAATCATTCAGGTGATCCTTCGTTATTAGCACAAAACACGCTCAATCAAACGATGAGTTCTGCACAATGGAATTCCTTGTACCAAACCATCAGTCGCGCAAATTATGCGATAAAATATGTTCCTGAAGTATCTCAGGGGGAATTGGGTTTGCGACTGGTAGGTGAAGCCCGCGCATTAAGAGCGTTATCCTATTTTTATGCGGTGCGCGTTTGGGGAGATGTGCCTTTGATAATAGAACCTTTTGAAAGTGCAGAACAGGATCTCTTTGTTGAACGTACCGATAAAGAACTTGTTTTAGATCAAATTGTAGAGGATCTTAAATTTGCAGCCGAAAATTGCAATACCAATTTTGGGGGAGAACGGGATCGTGTTTTAATAACGCAGGGCGGAGCCAATGCATTGCTTACCCAGGTGTATATGTGGAGAAAAGATTATCAAAACGCAGCCTTAACTGCAGATTTGGTTTTGGATAACTCCCTGTACTCACTGGTGAGTATGGCAGACTGGTCTAATATTTTTACCACCGGTTTCTCAAATGAAAGTATTTTTGAGGTGGGGTATAATGACGTTCAAACAAACGCTTTGCGTGTGTTGTACGCTTTAGGATCAGATAGTGATTACTTTCCCAGTGAACAATTTAGAAACTCCTTTGAAGACGGTGATTTAAGACAAACCAAGATTTACGACACCACTGCTGCTCAACCCCGTAAAATCTGGAAATACTTTGGTGAAGGTTTTAATGATGAGAGTCCGGATCCTTCTTCAAACAATATTGTTTTAGTGCGCCTTGCCGATATTATATTATTAAAAGCTGAAGCTCTAAATGAATTGGGGCAAACAGATGAGGCACTTGACCTTTTAAACAGAATTAGAACAAGAGCCGGTCTTCCAGATTTGGATGAGGCTGATGCTATTGCCGCCTATGGGGATGTGCAATCTGCAATACTACACGAGCGCTCTATTGAACTCAGTTATGAAGGGCATCGCTGGTTTGACCTGTTAAGAACCGATAAGGCGATTGAAGTGATGCAGCCTATAAACGGGTTGAGTGATGCGGCAAATTTGGTCTGGCCTATACACGAAGACGCCTTAAATAGAAATCCTAATCTTGATCAAAACTCATTTTACCAATAAGTAGATGAGCGTTGTTCGGCAATGTTTAATTAATAAAATTAAGATGATGAAGAATTTAAAAACTGGTTATTTCTTGCTAATTGGGATTTTTAGTGTTCTGATTACGAGTTGTGAAATTCAGGAGAATTTTGAATATCCATACTCGGGTTCAACAGGTAATCTGGGTGTAAATGCTTGGGAGTTTATACAGGCTAACGATTCGCTTGTTTTGCTCGAAGCAGCAATTGAACGTGTAGGCCTGGAATCCAGTTATTCCTCAATGGATGCTAAAACGTTTATAGCTCCAACAAACAGTGCCTTTGAGAGCTATTTGGCAACAAACTCATACACTTCCTTAGAAGATGTGCCCTTGCCTATACTTAAAAATACCCTTAACTATCATATAGTTAATGAGGTAGTTTTATTTACAGACCCGGAACTTGCAGACAGCAATAACCCCATTGCGTATGATACCGAAAATGGTCAGATTATGTTTCTGTCTCACAATACTAATTATCAAGGCATTGTAAATCAGGGAACCAGCATGCAATGGACGATTTTAACTTCAAATCTGGTGCCTACTAATGGCGCGATTCACGTAGTTCCTTCCATAGTATTTTATTCTGCTCCCGCTGCAGACTTGAATGTTCCGGACCCATCAGTTAAGACAGATACTATTTATCCTAAGCACGATACTTATATAAACGGGGGTTCAAGTTCTGGTGTTAATTACGGAAGGGATATCCTTATGAAGGTTAAGAACGTTACCGGTAATGGAGATTTTGACCGTAAGGCTTATATGATGTTTGATTTGAATGAGTTTGATACCGAAGGCGTAATTACAGATGTTAGACTAGACATGGCAGTGAAGTTTACTGCGGCAAAGGGGGTTAGCATGAATCTTTTTGCGGTAAATGATACCCTATGGAATGAGTCAAGTTTAACTTTTGACAATGCGACTCTACCTACAGGCGACCCTGTTACCAGTATAACAACAACTAAAATCAGCACATTCGCTTTTGACGTGACTGACTTTTTCAACAGTTTACCTAAGCGCCAAAGTGTTTCATTTGTTTTGGATGGTCAGCCGGGAAGTGACGAAACTGATGAGTTTGCTACAAAAGAAAATACAAGCTTAAATGCACCCATGCTCATTGCAACCATTGCTTCGGGTAACAACGTTTTAAACCTTGAGACCAATACGGGTTTTACAGTTGCCAGCGGAGAGACTTTTGTACTTAACAGTGAGGTTCTCGAGGTTACGGGTGCTTCAGCAGCAGATATTATATTCACCTTAGAACAGGGCCCTCAAAACGGCTGGCTTATTAGGGGAGCAGATATCTTAAAAACAGGCGATCGTCTTACCCAGCAGGATGTAAATGCTAAAAATTTAGTTTACATCAGTAATGGTACGGGTACTGAAGATAGTCTGGTGCTATCGGCAAGAGACCGCGCAGGATCAAGCTTAGACAGCTTCAGTGTAGATATAACCATTCAATAGTAAAACAGCATAAGATGGATTTAAATTTTGGTATTAAACATACCGTAATAGGTTATGTACTGATGTTATTTGTACTCCTATTCAGTTCTTGCGCAAGCTCTCAGGAGAATGAAGAACTGCCTGTAGTAAACTCAACCCGTATTATCAATTTCTCTGGTTATGAATGGATAGTACGTACTAGTGATGAAGGAAAACAAGGCCCCGGACCCAACTATTTTTCAGATTCTGAAGAAAACGTTTGGGTAGATGCTGAAGGCCGATTGCATCTTAAGGTTGTAGAACGTGATGGTAACTGGTATTGTTCCGGAGTGATTCTGAAACAATCCTATGGTTTTAAAAAATATGTTTTCTACGTAGGAAGCCGGGTAGATAATCTGGATGAAAATATTGTAGGTGGACTTTTTACCCATATTACAGATGATGAAGAAATAGATATTGAATTTTCACGCTGGTCTGATCCCGATAATCAGAATTCGCAGTTTGCTGTTCAACCTTCTTCTAAAGCAGGAAACAAAAAGCGGTACGATTTAGATTTAAAATTTACTAAATCCACGCATTTCTTTGACTGGAAACCTGAACGTATTGAGTTCGCCAGTTATCAGGGGCATAACCTAACTCCTGAAGCGGATGCGATCGTCGATACCTGGACCTATACCGGCGAAAGCATACCACCTCATACAGCAGAACGCGTAAAAATCAACCTGTGGCTCTTTAGAGGCGCAAGTCCTGCAAACGGTACAGGAGGTGAAATGATTATTGATCGTTTTGAAATGTATTAAGTCAAAAAAATAAATTATTCCAACTCAGTGAATTCCTATTCGCTGCTCTAAAAAAAAACTAAATGCTAGAATCTCGCGAAGATATAAATGTCCTTTCAACAGGAGAACTAACCGGCATCGCTGCAGGAAAAAAAATTGAAGCCTGTATTGTGAAGTTACAGGAAGAGAAAGAAACCATACGCATTGTTTTTGCTGCAGCTCCCTCGCAGGATGCCATGCTTGATTATCTATCAAAGTCAAAAATTATCAAATGGAACGCTATCATAGCTTTTAATATGGATGAATACATTGGCTTGCCTGAACATGCACCGCAATCTTTTGCCAATTATCTGGAGGAGAACCTTTATTCTAATATAAATCTAAAAGAAAAGCATACGATTAATCCCGGGTCTGATATTGATGCAGAATTGAATCGTTATGCCCACCTCATTAAGGAAGCGCCTATAGATATTGTGTGTCTGGGAATAGGGGAGAATGGCCATATCGCCTTCAACGATCCTCCTGTAGCAGATTTTGATGATTCACACGTAATAAAAGCAGTACATTTAGATAAGCCCTGTAGAATGCAGCAGGTTCACGATGGCTGCTTTGAGAAGCTGGAAGACGTTCCGGAAAGAGCATTAACCCTTACAATACCTACTCTGTTAAGCGGTACGTTTTTGTTTTGCGTAGTACTCGGAGCAAAAAAGAGTGCCGCTGTTAGAAATACATTTGCAGGGAAAATTACAACTGCCTGTCCTGCGTCAATACTTACCACGCACGAGCACTGTGAGTTTTTCTTTGATGAAGCAGCCTTTAAGGAGGCCAGAGCAATTAAAAGTAAAATCTTAAACGATTAAAGAATAGCATTTATGAGATTTCATTTTTTGTATAAAACCATTTTTTTACTCTACCTTTTAGTGGCAAGCTCATGTGGTGTACTCGCTCAGAACGAACAGCCGGATTTTAAAGTCAAAGGATTTCATCTTGATTTACGAATTCAGGTGATGACGCCTGCTGCTCTTAAAGCTTTTGCAAAAGAGCTTGCAGATTTAGGTATGAATACACTGGTGATGGAGTATGAGGCAACCTACCCGTTTAAAAAGCATGCCACTATTACAAATGAATACTCGTACACCCGGGAAGAAATTAAAGAGTTTATAGGCTATTGCAAGTCCATAGGAATCGAAGTTGTTCCGCTACAGCAGAGCTTAGGGCACTTAGAATACATTTTAAGAAACCCTAGATATAGTGAATTAAAAGAAGACCGGCAGGATATTTCGCAGGTGTGCCCTATGAAGATCGAGGAAAGTAAAGAGTTGTTTACCGAACTGTTTTCAGACCTGGCAGCGATGCACGACTCAGATTACATTCATATAGGGGGTGATGAAACACGACTTTTAGGCCATTGTCCCTTGTGTCAAAAGCGGGTAGAAGAAGTAGGGAAATCCAAGTTGTTTGTAGATTATATGTCTATGATCACTCAGATAGTTGTTGATCTGGGTAAAAAGCCGGTAATGTGGGCAGATATTATTCTAAAACATCCCGAAGCCGCTGAAGAATTACCCAAGGAAACCATTTTTGTAGATTGGAACTACGGCTGGAAAATCAATCATTTTGGTGATATACCGGCACTTCAGGATAAAGGCTTTTCCTTTTGGGGGTCTCCCGCCATTCGCAGTCACCCGGATAACTGGTATGTGACAGACTGGAAAACACATTTTAAAAACCAAAGAGATTTTATTCCGTATTCGCGTAATGCTGGGTACGAAGGTATGGTGATGACTTCGTGGTCTACCAGCGGCGTATACGGTTTTACCTGGGATGTAGATTATAGTGTGGTTGATATGGTGCAGCTAAGAAATACTTATCCGCTCTCCGGGTTTAGAATTTTAATCGCCAGCTATGCCGAAGCTTTAAAGACTAAAGACACGCTCGATACCGATAGATTTATTGAAAACTACGCCAAAACCCACTTTGGTTTGTCTACTGAAGATACCCGGCGGTTTGTAACTTTTTTGAACAGCAAGCCGGAGTTAATTGTAAACGGAAAGCCCAAAGAAAGTGAAAGTATAGCAGCGATGATTGAGTACTTTGATCCTATAAGGGATGAACTTCTTAAAGTTGAAGTAAAGAATCATAAGGACGAATTTGCCCATTTTAAGCTTATGGCAGACTTAAGGATGCATTACCTCAATTTTAAACAAATAGAAGCGGCTTATAATTCTGAAGAATACACCAGTGATCAGGCTCCGCAACTGTTAAATCAACTTGATGTATTGCTTGCGGAAGCTAATGATTTAAATGAACGTTTTTATAGCCTGAATAAAGACTTTTTGTACGATGCAGAATTGAAGGATCAAAATGCATTACGCTTACAACAAGTTGAGGTTTTATACGACCGCTTGTCAAAACTGAAATAGGAATTTAGTTACTAACAGACAGACCTTACTCTACATGGAATTACTAGACTGGATTGTATTATCGCTGTATTTTTTAATGCTGTTGGCAATAGGATTGTGGGCCTATTTCCGGGTTAAGAATTCTGAAGATTTTTATACAGCCGGCGGTAAATTGCCGTGGTGGCTGTCTGGTATTTCACATCATGTATCGGGGTACAGTGGTGCTGTGTTTGTGGCCTATGCAGGCATCGCATACACCCATGGGTTTACCCTGTATGTTTGGTGGGCTTTTACGGTAGGTATAGCAACAATGATTGCCGCGTTCTACATAGCACCCAGGTGGTCACGTTTGCGTATTTATGCAGGCATTCAATCTCCTACCGAATATTTGTTGTTACGCTATAATTTAACTACGCAGCAACTTATTGCGTGGACAGGTGCCATCATCAAAGTCTTTGATACCGGTGGAAAATTGGCTGCTATTGCTGTGCTTTTAAATGTGTTTAGTGGGACCTCCATAACTTTCGGGATTCTTCTGGTGGGTACCATTTCGTTGATTTATATAACCATTGGCGGTCTCTGGGCAGATGTATGGAATGACTTTGGTCAGTTTGTCGTGCAATTGCTGGCAGGCTTGACGATGTTTGTAATGATAGTTATCAAATTAGATGAGGGTTTTAAGGGCATTTTTACCATGTGGGAGCGCCTGCCTAAAGGGAATTCTGATTTCTTTAATGATCCCTATACCTTATCTTTTGCTTTGGTGATGCTGGTCATAAATTTCTTTAGTTACAGCGGCGGAACCTGGAATTTGGCCACTCGATTTATATCTTCTTCATCCGGGAAAACAGCAAAGAAGGCGGCGATTTTATCTTCGTGCCTGTATTTTATATGGCCCCTTATTTTATTATATCCCATGTTTGCCGCGCCATTGTTTTTTGAAAATCTTTCAGATCCTACCTTATCCTATGGTAAAATGGTCTTAGACTTTCTTCCACAAGGTCTGGTAGGGCTTGTTTTGGCTTCTCTGTTTGCCAATACACTTTCGATGACGGCTTCAGATTCCAATACCGTTTCGGCGGTGATAAGTAGGGATATTTTACCCAATCTCTTTCCGAAGATCAAAAGTTTTTCAAATAAAAAACTACTTCAACTCGCCCGCATAACTACACTCAGTTTTACCATACTCACCATAATTACAGCATTGAATGCTGGTGTTTTCGGTGGTGTTTTTGGCTTAATTATTTCTTGGTTTGCGGCATTATTAGGGCCAATTGCAATCCCGATGATTCTAGGACTTTTACCATTTTTTAAAAAGAGTGATGGTCGGGTTGCGATTATTTCTATAGTTGGTGGTTTGTGTTTTTTCGTTACACTCAAATTTTTTCCTGTAGATTCTTTTGCGCTTGAAGTTGGTGGTCCTACGTTGGTATCATTTATTTTATATAGTATTCTCGGTTTTTTCAACAAACGGGAAGTACCGGAACGTATTAACACATTGCATCTCAACCTTGATACTAATCATTAAAACCCAAACAAGATGTCTGGCATCTTAACAGGAATACATTACAAGACCGAACAACCTATTACGCTGGAAATCAAATCTGGTCTGATAGAAAAAATAAGCGCTGCTTCAGATTTTAAGCCGAATCGCTTCATAGCACCCGGTCTGGTAGATTTACAAATCAACGGTTTTAAAGGAGTTGACTTTAATGAATCAGGCCTGAATGAAGACAAGGTTTTAGAAATAACTCAGGAATTATTTAAAGAAGGAGTTACCGGTTATTTCCCCACACTAATTACCAATAGCGCTGAAGCAATCAGCAATACGCTTAAAATTCTTTTACAAAGCTGTACCGAATGTCAAATCATTAACGAAAGCCTACTTGGGATCCATCTGGAAGGTCCTTTTTTATCTGCTGAAGATGGTCCGCGGGGAGCACATCCTTTACAATACATACAAAACCCGGATTGGGAGCTTTTTTGCAAATGGCAGGAAATCTCACAGGGAAAAATACGAATCATTACATTGGCTCCAGAGTTGCCCGGGGCAATTTCATTCATCAAAAAGTGTGTCGCTGCAGGGGTGACGGTAGCGATAGGACATACCGCAGCAAGTCCAGAACAAATTCAGGAGGCTGTAAAAGCCGGGGCTCGCTTTTCAACGCATCTGGGTAATGCATCGCATTTGGTTTTGCCTAGGCATTCCAATTATATCTGGGAGCAATTGGCTTCAGAAGACTTATGGGCCACCTTAATCGCAGACGGTTTTCATTTGCCGGAATCCTTGCTTTCCGTGCTTTTGAAAGTGAAACAAAACAAAAGTATTCTGGTAAGTGACGCGACAAAATTCGCCGGTTTACCACCGGGTTCCTATCAAAGTCATATAGGTGGTTCGGTAGAATTAGCTGAAAATGGCCGGCTTTCTATGAAAGGCAGTCCTAAAATGCTTGCCGGTTCTGCCCGCTCACTATTGGATTGTGTTGATCATTTAATCAGTACAAAATTAGAAACCACCGTAAGCGTTTTTGATATGGCTTCTTTAAGACCCAATGAACTTTTAGATAACACTAAACGCTGTGGGTTGAAAGAAGGAAACATAGCAGATCTTATCGTGTTTGAAAGAAATTCAGGCATAACAAAAATTATACAAACCGTTAAATTCGGGGAAGTTGTTTATTCCCTTTAATGAACCTAATTATGAAACTACTCACAGCTTTTAACTATAAAAAATCACATTTATTAATCCTTCTCCTTTTCTCCTTATTACTGTTCCACAAGCAGGCCTTGATTGCTCAAGATCAGGTACAAATCATACCCCAGCCGTCATCAATCAGTTATGGCAATGGCAGCTATGAATTAGGCGATAAGGTAAATATTCAAGCTTCAGAAGATCTTGAGAATGAAGTACAATTTCTTTCCGCTTTGCTCGAAAAAGGATTCACCAAAACACCTAAACTATCTAAAAAGAAAAAAGGGATTGTTCTAACCTTAGATAAAGCCTTAAAAAATGAATTGGGAGAGGAAGGCTATACGCTTTCTGTTAAGAAAAAAGGGATTTTTATAACAGCTTCTACCGCTACTGGTGTTTTTTACGGTCTACAGTCTTTTAGACAATTACTTCCGGTAGATTTTGAGTTTCATAAACAGGAGAAGGCTATTGAAATTCCATTTGTTGAAATTACCGATAAACCCCGTTTTCCTTGGCGTGCTTTTATGTTGGATGTATCCCGACATTTTCAGGGAAAAGAAGTGGTTAAGAATATTCTTGACCAAATGGCGATGCTTAAAATGAACACCTTTCACTGGCACTTAACAGACGATCAGGGCTGGCGTATTGAGATTAAAAAATATCCCAGATTAACCGAAATTGGATCTAAACGAAAGGACACTCAACTAAGTAGAAAAAGTGAAGAACGCGTAGGAAAACCGCACGAAGGATTTTATACGCAAAGCGAAATTAAAGAGATTTTAGCATACGCCGAAAGTAAGCACATTACTGTTGTACCCGAGATTGAGATGCCAGGTCACGCAACTGCAGCAATTGCCGCCTATTCCTGGTTGAGTTCTATGGGTTTGCCACAGGAAGTGTCTGTAACCTTTGGTAAACTGGACGATTCATTTAATATAGCAGATCCTGAAGTAGTAAGCTTCTTAACCGATGTGTTGGACGAAGTAATCAATTTGTTTCCGGGTCAGGTTATTCACATAGGTGGGGATGAAGTGAATTTTAAACCCTGGGAAGATTCAAAAATTGCTCAGAATTTTATGCAGAAAAAGGGTTTGGAAACACCAATTGATTTACAGGTTTATTTTACTAACCAGATTTCGAATTACATAGACAGCAGGGGTAAACGTATGATGGGATGGAATGAAATTATGGGAACAGACATTCACGAAGATAATGGTGAAACTAAAGCCGAAGCTAAACAGAAGCTTGCAAATTCTGCCATTGTTCATTTCTGGAAAGGTGATCTAAAACTGATTAACGAAGCAGTAGCGGAAGGTTATGATGTGGTAAATTCCAATCATTGGGATACCTATTTAGACTATACCTACGAGCGTACCCCCTTATCAAAATCTTATGCCTTTAATCCCATTCCGGAAGGTTTAAATGAAGAATACCATTCAAAGATTCTCGGCACAGGAGCGCAAATGTGGAGCGAGTGGATTCCCACGGTTGCCAGTATGCAACAGCAGGTGTTTCCGCGTCTGGCGGCTTATGCAGAAGTGGGTTGGACCGCCCTGGAAAACAAAGATTTTCAACGATTTGAAGAAACGATGCAATTAATAAAACAACGCTGGGAATTTATGGGTATTCGTTTTTACAATGGAAATTAAAGATTGAGCAACTCTTACAGCTAATAAAAAATAAATATGCAAGTAAAAATTAAAAGTTCAAATCTCATTGGTTACGAGCCGGCAGGTAAATTTGAAGAGACCCGCTTTGAGAAGATACACAACATCAGTTTTGAACAATCAACACAGGCTTCGGCTATTGTAGCTCAGGAGATCGCCGATTTGATCCGCAGTAAAGAGGCTGCAGGAGAAAAGTGCGTGCTGGGACTGGCAACGGGTTCTTCCCCCATTAATGTATATGCAGAACTGGTACGTATGCATAAGGAAGAAGGATTAAGTTTTAAAAATGTGATCACCTTCAATCTGGATGAATACTGGCCGATGGAAAAATCAGACGTGCAGAGTTACCATTACTTTATGCACGAGCATTTATTCAACCACGTAGATATTCCGGCAGATCAGGTAAACATACCTGATGGAACTGTAGCTCAGGAAGAAATCAAGCCGTTTTGTATCGCTTACGAAGCCAAAATTAAAGCAGCCGGCGGATTGGATTTTCAGTTGTTGGGAATCGGTCGTACCGGACACATCGGTTTTAATGAACCGGGTTCACACTTCAATTCCGGTACCCGTATGATTACTCTGGATTACCTGACCCGCGCCGATGCAGCGGGATCATTTAGAGGGCTCTCTAATGTGCCTAAAAAGGCAATCACGATGGGGATCAATACGGTGTTGAACGCCAACCGCATTGTGCTTTTAGGATGGGGTCAAAACAAAGCCGAAATTTTAAAAGAGACTATTGAAGGAGAGATATCTTCAATAGTTCCTGCAACTTATTTACAGGAGCATGAGAATACCACCTTTGTACTTGACGATGCAGCCGCATCTGAGCTTACACGTGTTAAAACACCCTGGCTGGTAGGTACTTGTGACTGGACCAAAGAATTGACTGCAAAGGCTGTTTTCTGGTTGTGCGAAAAGACCGGTAAGACCATTTTAAGCCTTACCGATAAAGATTATAATGACCACGGAATGTCTGACCTGCTTGCCTTGCAAGGTTCAGCTTACAATCTCAATATTGAGATGTTCAACAAATTGCAGCATACCATCACCGGATGGCCGGGAGGTAAACCCGGTGCTGATGATACCAACAGACCCGAGCGTGCAGAACCTGCTAAAAAGCGGGTGATTATCTTCAGTCCGCATCCCGATGATGATGTGATCTCTATGGGAGGTACCTTTGATCGACTTGTGGAACAAGGGCACGAAGTGCACATTGCTTATCAAACTTCAGGAAACATAGCTGTAAGCGACACCGAAGCCTTAAAGTTCGCTGAAGTTTCCGCATTAATGGGTAATAACGACTGCGAGCGCTTCAGTAAAATCGCCGAACAGATCAAGAACAAACAACGCAACGAGGTTGATCCGCTTGAAGTACGCCAGCTAAAAGGATTGATCAGACGCTGCGAATCTTTGGGTGCCACCCGTTTTGAAGGCGTTCCTGATGAGCAGGTACACTTTTTAGACCTTCCGTTTTACGAAACCGGAGGGATCAAGAAAAACCCGATGTCTCAGGAAGATGTAGCGATTGTAAACGAACTTATTTCGACCGTAAAACCGCATCAGATTTACGCTGCCGGGGATCTCGCCGATCCGCACGGAACCCACAAAGTATGCCTCAATATCATTTTTGAATCTCTGGCTCAACTTAAAAATGAGCCTTATATGAACGATTGCTGGGTATGGCTGTACCGCGGCGCGTGGCACGAGTTTGAGATGCACGAGATCGAAATGGCCGTGCCTATGAGTCCGGACCAGGTTTTAAAGAAACGCCAGGCTATTTTTTACCACCAGTCTCAAAAAGACGGGGTGATGTTTCAGGGAGAAGATTTGAGAGAATTCTGGGTGCGTGCCGAAGATCGAAACAAAGAAACTGCTCAAAAATATAGAGCTTTAGGTTTGGCAGAATATGCTGCGATGGAAGCTTTTATGCGCTATCATTTTTAAAAAGCATAGTTTCACAGGAATAGCAATCTCAATAAAACAGTAATAATTCAAAATACGTATGGTAGCTCTAGAAACACTTGATTATGCCATTATCATCGGCTTTTTTGCAATCACCTTGATCATTGGACTTTTGGTTGCAAAAAAATCGGGTAAGAGCTCCTCAGAATACTTTTTATCGGGCCGGAATATGCCTTGGTGGCTGTTAGGTATTTCGATGGTAGCTACCACCTTTTCTACTGATACTCCAAACCTGGTAACCGATATTGTACGGAATCAGGGCGTAAGCGGTAACTGGGTATGGTGGGCGTTTTTGATCACCGGTTTGCTTACCGTTTTTGTCTACGCTAAACTCTGGAGGAAGTCTGAGGTTAATACCGATATTGAATTTTACGAATTGCGTTATGGCGGAAAACCTGCGAAGTTTTTACGTGGTTTTCGGGCTGTATATCTGGGTGTGATCTTTAATGTGCTTGCGATGAGCGCGGTGACTTTGGCAGCGATCAAGATCGGGCAGATTATGCTGGGATTAACACCCCTGGAAACCATAGGTTATGCCGGATTGGTAACCGTGATATTCAGTACCATTGGTGGATTTAAAGGCGTGGTGTATACCGATTTTATACTGTTTTTTGCAGCAATGGCCGGGGGTATCGGTGCAGCGTATTATTGTGTCAACCTTCCGGAAGTAGGCGGTATGACCGGACTGATGAATAGTCCGCAGGTTATAGATAAAATCAATATTTTGCCTGATTTTGATGATACCAGTACGTTGATAACCCTGCTGATTATTCCGCTTGCGGTACAATGGTGGAGCGCCTGGTATCCGGGAGCTGAGCCGGGTGGCGGTGGATATATCGCACAGCGTATGCTGGCTGCCAAAGATGAGAATCACGCCATAGGCGCCACCTTTTTCTTTAACGCATTACATTACGCATTACGGCCGTGGCCGTGGATTTTAGTAGCCCTGGCTTCGCTGGTGGTTTACCCGGATATCGCCAGTATTCACGAAGCTTTTCCCAATATTGTAGAAAGTAAATTAGGAGATGATTTAGCCTATTCAGCAATGCTGACTAAGCTACCAACGGGACTTTTGGGTCTGGTTATGGCCTCGCTTATCGCAGCCTATATGTCTACAATTTCAACTCATTTAAACTGGGGATCTTCGTATGTGGTTAATGATTTTTATGCCCGTTATGTAAAGCCTAAAGCTTCGCAAAAAGAACTGGTTAATGTAGGACGAATTTCAACGGTACTGTTGATGGTTATAAGTTCTGCCTTGGCACTGGTGCTTACTAATGCTTATCAGTTATTCAATATTATTTTGATGTTTGGTGCAGGAACGGGGCTTATTTTTATTTTGCGTTGGTTCTGGTGGCGAATCAATGCCTGGAGCGAGATTTCTGCGATGTTCTCTTCGGGAATTATTTCAATACTGTTCAACTTTACTTCTTTAGGTGTCATTCTTTTCGGTACAGCAGAAGCAGATGGTGTGTTACCTAATTGGTCAACATATCCTGTGATTGTATTACTTACTTCTATTGTTTGGCTTTCGGTTACCTTTTTGACCAAACCTGAAAAAGACAAGACTTTATTTGATTTTTACAAGCAAACACAACCCGGTGGTCCCGGTTGGTCGCGCATTCATACAAAAGCGCGTGCTGCGGGAGCTGCTTTGGTAACAACCAATCAAAAATGGTCTGTGCCGGCAGGAATACTGGCTACCCTTGTAGGTTGTGTTACAATATATGGTGCACTGTTCAGCACCGGATACTGGATCTATGGTTATTATACCAAAGCCAGCATCCTAACGCTACTCACGCTGATTGCAACTGTAGTTCTGGTGAAACTATGGCAGCGAATTAAAACGAGAGTTTTTTAGAAGTAAATGAATATAATATGCAGAGCTTTTAAATGAATGCAATTATAAAAGAGGCGTGTGTAGAGTGTTTACAACAAGCTTTAAATGCAGAACGTCAGGGAGCGAACAGACTTGAACTGGTCACTTCGTATAGCGTTGGTGGTCTTACACCTGCAAAAGAACTGATAGAAGAGGTAGCTCAGGGTGTTTCTATACCAATACGGGTAATGATAAGACCACGCCCAGGAAATTTTTTGTACAATCAGGAGGAGCATATTCAAATGCTTAAAAGTATTGACATGTGTAAGAAACTTCCAGTTGAGGGTGTCGTTTTTGGAGTTTTAAAAGCTGATAATACCATGGATTTAAAAGCGATCTCAGAACTCTCGAAATATGCGTTTCCCTTAAAAGTTGTTATTCACAAAGCTATAGATCAAACACCAGATATTTTTGTTGCTCTTCATCAGCTTTTGAAAATTAATGAGATTACTACAATACTTACTTCCGGGGGAAAAGCCAATGCCGAAGCGGGTTCAGCTACTTTAAAAGAAATGATAGGTATTGCCGGAGCTAAAATTCAAATCATGGCACAAGGTGATATTTCACCATCTAATTTTGAGAAACTTCACAAAGAAATTTCCGCGACTGCGTACCACGGAAAGTATATCGTGGGGGAGGTTTAATAATATAAAAATTAATATGATTTTATAAGCGTGAGGCGTGGCTAATGACATATACTAAAAATCATATAATTTGCTATTACCGTTTTATTATAAAAGGATTTGATTAATTCAATACGGCAAAGAAAGAAAAAACTCTTTTTTGTGACAAACGCACTGCTTTGATTGGGATAAGCGTGTTTTTAGAAAATTAGAACTTTTAAATGGGTAATCCATTAATTTAAAATTCTATATCGATGGAATATTGATTCATTATTTTACCTAAGCTCCCCTAACCATTATTTTTTCTTTCGAAAAGGCCTTCACAAAATACAGGTTTTTTTGAAAGAAAAAATTAATTCTACTTTTTCCAATTAGCGCAGCAGGAGATAGATAATGGCGAGTGCTTGTGAAAGAAAAAGAAGCAGGGCTAAGATGACAAGCCAATTTGGGATCATTCGCGTATTCTTGATCTTCCTCAGTAGCTCCTTGCGATTTTCCTGCTGTGTGGTTTGATCCATCTCCAGCTTTCTAAGGTACGCATTGATCATCTTTTCAACTTGGTTGCTATCTGCTTTTATGGAGGTACTCTTAAGATTTTTTTCAATCCGTTCTAAGCGATTGACCTCTTGTTTGAACGAATGCAACTCTTCAACCAGTAGTTCTGATAGGTGTTCTAGTTTAGTCATATTCCAATTCCTTTATCGATTACAATTTTTAATAATTTTTGAGCAACAGCTTTAGCCAGGCTCGGTGCAATAGGAATGCTTCCTCCAGATAACACCACACGTTTGGCGTGCTTAATGGATTTAAGCAAATTACTAGCCGACATCGACCGATGCACTTCACTACCTTTTATGTTTTGACCTTTGTATTCAAAGCGAAAACCTTGAAGTTGTTTGGATTTATTGATTACGGGAACCACCGTGATATGCTGCTTTTGCATGCGATTGATGTATGTCTGAAGATCTTTAGTAGATCCTTGAATAGCCTGCTGATGCGCCTTGTGGATTTCACCACGCGTCTGTGCTAAGGCTTTATTTTTTTCAAGCTGAACGTCTTGTACGGTTTGGATGCCCATTTGCTTTGCAGTCCGCTCAGCAGCCCACTGACTTTGCTTTCCGATAAAACTATCCGTATAAGCCTTACCATTTAGATCGATACGATTCACATAGAGATGCACATGGGTATGTGCTTTGTCCCTATTTACATTCGCGACTGCCTGGCGCTCTTGTAATTTCATATGTTGAATAAAAGCTCTAGTGAGTTTCCCTAAATCCTCGGTGTTCATTTGAGCTCCATCGTTTACCGTTGGACTTAGAACAAAACTCAACGTATTGCGCTCACAATTTTGATTTAGCGCTTGCACGGCTTTAAATTCTTGGATGATTTCTTCTGCAGTATCGCCTACCACCAGATCGCTATATACCAGCTCAGCTCGTTTGTCTGGATCATTACCGTAACGTAATGCGCAAAGGGTACTGGATATAGAACTGCCTTTGCCAATCATTTGAGTATGGTTTTTAAATGTTTCTTGATTTCTTTAGCCACTAAAATCACTTCTTCACTGAGCTTTGGATTTCCTTTTTTGTACATATTCCCAATGCGTTTAAAATTGTTGTGATACTTCACCAACATTTTATAGGTATTGATATGTTCTTCATTCATCCGCTCGGTAATCTGTTGTTCCATTAAGCTGTTTCTGCAAAATGCACTTAAGGAAACACCTGCAGCTTTAGCTTTGACTTGCAGCAATTTTTTCTCATAAACGCTGCATCTGAATTTGATAAGTGCTCGTTTCATCGTATTTGTTTTTTTCTTTGCAACCATCGGACGCAAAGCAAGATTGTGCCACAGCCACACATCTTGCCCTGCTTTCCAGAAATCAGTTTCAATTCGTTTTCATTAGCCAGGCATTAAGATCTTTTTCAGCAGTATAGAGCTCAGATTTATCAATACACTTAGAAGTTTCATTCAAGAAGTATATTGTGGTTTTTCTTCCGGCTTCATCCTGATCTAAATAGAGTTCAACAATTTTATAATAATCAAAGTAGGGGAGTGCTTTATCTGCAAAAGCAACAGAGTTTAAAATCAGAAAATCAGCCTCTCGTTTTAAATTTGGACAGATTGTAATCAGCGATAACAGATCAAACATACCCTCTAAGACGATCAAGTTTTGAGACCCATTAGTGATCCATTTCAAATCCTTTGGTGAGCTAGAGGATTTAAAATATTTGTTTCTAAGTTCCCATCCTCCGGAATTATTTTTCAGACCAATAGAAAAACCATATTTCTTCTTTATTGTATAATGCACTTCTCTGCAAAACCACATCGCTACAACCGGATTAATTTTTCGATTCTTCAGATAGGCTAATAATGCCGGATGTTGAATCGGTTTTACATCTCTGATTACAATTCCAGACTCTTTAACCTTCGTTTGTTGTGGTTTTGGAAGCGCATAGTTGTCGGTATAGACTTGAGCTAAAATTGCTAAAGCTTCACGTACGGCTATATTGTGAAGTTCACAGATAAGATCGATGCAGTTGCCTCCTTTTCCTAGTCCGTGATCGTACCAGCAGTTTAAAGTTTTAGAAACTTTAAAGGATGCTTGGGTTTCTGACCGTAGGGGACTCAGAAACCAAGCTTCCTTTTCCGAATTGCGAGTGGGAAGGTGTCCTAAAAATTCCAGCGCCTTCACGATGGAAATTTTTCGGGCATTTTCACACGATAATTTTTCTTTTTTCATCTGTAAATAGTTTAAAAATCCCAAAACATCCTACCATCTTACCCATCCCAGTAAACACGGGGCTTGGTGGCCTGGGTAGGTTGTTTTTTATCTTACCCATCCTACCAAAAATTTGTGGTAAGATGATTTATTATGATCCTACCACAAATGAGACTACTGTTTATAAGTTCTCAGAAGATTTGTGGTAGAATGGTAAGAGGTTTTACTCTTTTTTCTTTCATCAGCCTAGTTCATAAGGTGATTCTGTGAACTTTCGTTTTGCTAAATAGCCGTAAATCCTGCGTTGGGGGTGTTTGATCTTTTGAAAACTAAAGCCTGAGAGGGCGCGTCCCAGATTGATCTGACTGATGCGGATGTTCAAACAATTTAGACTCACCATGATGTCTGTGGCCGTTACAAAATCTTTTTCGTGGGTAGACTTTTCATAGTACTTCGCAATGAGTTCCTGTTCAGTAGTCATTTTAGTATACTTCTGATTGCGCTCCTCATTCTCATTCACATCCTTGACGGTGAGCTCAGGATTAAAATCAGGATCTTTATAAGCCAAATGATAAGCCTGGCTCCAGACGTCAGCAATAGCAACTTCCTTTTTATAGTTGAAGTCTATAGGACCCATCAGCTCAAAGCACAGCCAGCGTACCGAACCGGTTTCATCATTTAAAAAGGAAGACATATTGGTCGAACCCATAAAGGAGCAAATTCTTGGAAGTATCGTATTCTTCCGGTCATAAGGCAAACGCTCGTTGATAAAGGTCTTTGAGAAAAAAGTTTTGAGGGCATTCACATCATTCTTAGAAAGTACTGCCAGTTCGTCGAGATTATACAGGAAGTTTTGGCATAGTTGAATTCGGGCATCTTTATCGCTATTGATATCTTCCGCCATATATTCTGCTAATTCGGGTGGGCAGAGATAGCGGCACCAGGTGGACTTGCCCGAACTCTGACCACTATGGCTGATAATTAGCGCCTGCTTGTTGAAATAAGCAGGCTCCAGAGCGCATTTGATAGCTCTAACCAGCCATTTCTTAAAATGATATACAAATACTTCATATTCATAAAGCGGAACGAAAGAAGCTAGTTTTTCAATATAATCTTTACCATCCCAAGTCTTCAGAGAGTCGAAGTATTCTCGAATTGGATTGTATTTATGGATCAGTTCTGACTTGATTAGAATCTCTAATTTAGAAGTACTGATATCAATTCCGGCTTTGGTCAGTTCAATAATCAACGAATTCAGGTTCAAGTAGCACCATTGACGCTTTCCTTTTAGAGATATCTGAAAGTCGTGTGATATTTCATTGTAGAGAATATCATACTTCTCAAATAAGTATTCAATGGTGTAATCGTAAACAGTTTTCTTTTTAGGATCTGCTACATGATAGAGTTTATTAGTTTCCATAGCTTTAGTTTTATAGGTCTATGAAATTTTTGATCCTTTTGAATGGCACTTTACTGATTCTCCTGAATCGACCTCTGAAAACATTTTGTTTTGTAGCAACCACTGCTCAAGTTCTTCCCGCTCAAAATAAATTAGTTTACCATTAGGTTTACTATGGGGTATAGTACCGGTAGAGGTTAATTTATAAAGATAGCTTCTAGATATTCCTGCATAGTCGCAAGCTTCCTCTAGGGTAAGTACTTTCTTATTGGCAAGTAAAAGCGATTCGATTCGCTCAAGTCTTTCGTCTAATTTAAGTATGTTCATTGTATTCTTTTTTAATGTGAATAGTGAACAAAGCGCTTTGTTTGATTAAGTAGAATTCTTGAATTAAAAGTAAAAAAGTGAAAGTTTAAACACCCTTTTTTGAGAGAAGAGTTATTTACAAATAGCTTGTAATTAGCCCCTCATATTGTTTGCATTTATCTGATAAAGATTGAATTCATTTGTTATTAAATATTATCCAATACGATGCATCGCCAAACAGTTTTCCGGAGTTATGAACATTTCTATGAAGAATTTAAACTCCTATTCGATAATGAAAAGGCTTAGATACGGTTAAGCTCTATTCCATTTTGGACTCCTTCTTTGACTTCTGAGCAGCGAGTTTAGCCTTTAAAATGTTCATGTCATCACTAATTTTCCGATCAACTATTTTTGCATAGTGCTGTGTTGTGCGTAAGGACTGATGTCCTAGCATTTTACTTACAGTTTCGATTGGCACTCCATTTGTTAAAGTGATTGTAGTTGCGAAGGTATGTCGGGCTAAGTGTGTTGTTAGTGGTTTAGTTATACCACACATAATTGCTATTTCTTTCAAAAAAATATTAGACTTTTGATTACTAAAAACAGGAATCACACGCTCAGAATTTTCTACTTCAGGATGATTTTCGCAACGCTCAAGAATCTGTTCAGCTACGGGAAGGAGTGGAATACTGCTTTTTGTACCTGTTTTAGTTCGATTAATTCGAATCCATCTGTCACCGTCTATTCCCAAAGTGATATCAGACTTAGAAAGCTTCTCAACATCAGAATAAGCTAAACCGGTATAGCAAGAAAACACAAACATATCCCGTACTAATTTCAACCTATCAAAATGAAGCTCTTTGCTCCAGAGTGCGTCAACTTCCTCTTGGCTCAGAAACTCTCGTTCGACAGGTTCAAATTTTACTTTATAATTAATAAGAGGGTCATGATCCATCCATTTATTTGCTAATGCAATACGGATGATTTTTTTGAAGTTATTGACGTATTTCAATGCAGAATTGTGGTTGCAGTTACGTTTAGTTTTGAGAAAATGTTCAAACTTGGTAATAAAGGTATAATCGATATCCTTTAGTCGATAGTCATTTTCTTTATAATACTCTTTAATGAATTGCTTAATGTGATTGTGACACGTCCAATATCTTTGGGCTGATGCAGCCGAAATATCTTTACCGATTAATTGATCTAGGTTTTCGTTATGTTCTTTAAAGACCTCAAGAGCTTTTCTGTCCCTATCATCTATACCATTTAAAGCCCTGATCATTTTATTAGGAGTAATCAGTTGAGCACTATCCATAAAATTTTGATGAATCTTATTTAAGTTGTAGGTCAACTTATCAATGTGATCATTAATTTCTTTGGATTCTTTATTCGTTCCTTTAGCTCGTCCCTTAGAACTACTCCATTTATTTAAAGGGATAGATCTGCTAATGCTCATTTGTGCACGAGATCCATTGATGGTTATCCGTAGATATATTAGTGAATTCGTGTTTTTTTCTGATCGACTTTTACGGATAAAAAAAAGAAGGTTATAAGACATATTCGTGGATTTAGAATTTTTAATTAATTCAAATTACGTGAATATACTATTACTTACAAATCTGTTAACATTTCAAGAATCTGATAAACAAGGGTTTATGATCAATTCGGTATCCCCAAAAGTCTTGAAAACTAGGGGACACCGAATTGGCTCCCTTTTATTTGATATTAAATGAATTTATTTGAGGGTAAATAAAATAAAAAACCCTGTAAATCAGTAATTTACAGGGTTTTTAAAGGAGTTTGAAACTCAAAAAGTGGAGTCGGGCGGGTTCGAACCGCCGTGCAAACAGGCAACTCAATAGCTTTCTACACGTTTATTTGCCAATTGGTTTTCGTGCAACAGCCGGTCGGCAACTACCAACTGGTACCTTATTCTCGATTAGATTTCACTATCACATCAAGACCCTGTAATAGCTATGTTTACTTTTTCGGTACCTCTAAGCGAAACGCCGCAAACCAAGGCTTTTCAGAGGTATCATGGTCTCATACCTTGTATGAGATTAAGATAACCTTACTATAATTCGGGTTATGCAGCCATGGCGTAGTTATTCTCGCCGTTTAAAAAGTGTGAAACATGAGATTTACGAGCTTGTGTCCCAGCGCTCGACGTGCTTACTATTCAATTAGACCCGCTGTCAAAACCAAATCGACCCCAAATCCATTTTTCAATTCTAAAAATAGAACCGGAAAAGGTGAGCAAAGATACTAATTTTTAACAGGATAAAAACCTAAGTATCTTCACACTTTAAAGATTTTATAAAGCTTATCTCTTATTAATCTGTGCATCATCGTTTAAGGCTTTTACATTGATTTCGGGTTTGCCATAAACATTAACGATAGCTTTATCTTGTGCAGAAACCATCAATTTATCTGATGCACTTATAGCTGAGCTACTACGATCGCTTAAAGTTAGCATCGCTTCTTTGATATCAAAATCATCACCTTTATAATCAGCCTTCCCGGTAAGTGTTAGATTTAAGGTTTCAGATTTTCCTCTTGGGTTGAATTCTGCATTATCAGACATTGTTAAGAAGGTTTCGGTTGCGGTGAACTTTCCGTCCAGATCAGTACGCCCGCTCATTTTGATTTCAAGTTCTCGAGTCTTAGTGTTGACTTCGCCTCCTGCCTTTTCTGAAAGATTTATTCTCGTTTTTTTACTGGTGATATTCAAATCAATTTGAGAATCACTCATGGCAGTTGCTGTAAAATAAGGCACTTCAATTTGCCCAGGAGTCTTGAGGTCGCTATCACCTTTAAGAACTATATGTTGGGGATTTTGCAATTTGAGATAAACCTCCAATTTTTTAGAACGGGTGATTTTCATATTGGTATTGATATGCAAAACACTATCCTTGACTTTAAAATCTACAACACTTATAAGATTACGGTCTGTAGTTAATACATAATCATTGCTTTTAGCTTGAACAAGTTCAACTTCAATATCATTATCAACTTCAATGGTATTAATACCGGTTTGTAAAGTTCCATTTACCGAAATCACGTCGCGATCTCCTTTAATTTTAGATTGTTGTGCTCCACAAGATGTAGTTAATAGTGCTAGGGTTATACCCAGTCCAAATATACTTTTCATATAATTTTTTGTTTTAAAGAATATAGTAGATAATAGTGGCAAGGCTACCCAATGAATTATTAAACATTTGCCAATACGTTATTAAAGTTGGCTTAAAAAGACTGTGCCCGTATCTCTATAAATTTGTAATTTTCTCAAAAACCATTTTTATGGCAGTATTAAACTTTGCACTCTTAAAAGAACGTAAATCACCACCAGATCGCCGCTCGGTATTATCACCCATAGCGATGTCTCGTGCGCAAGAATTATTTCCTAAAGCTACATTTTTAGTGGAGCGTTCAACTATACGCATATTTCCTGATGTAGCCTATGAGAAAGCAGAGTTTGAAGTAAAAGATGATGTTTCTGATGCAGATGTTTTGCTGGGTGTTAAAGAAGTGCCTATAGATGCATTAATCCCAAATAAGAAATATTTCTTTTTTAGCCATACGATTAAAAAGCAACCGTACAATCGGGATTTATTGCGTGCGGTTTTAGATAAAAATATCGAACTCTATGACCATGAGGTGATCACACGTAAAAGTGGGTTGAGACTTATAGGTTTTGGGCGTTATGCCGGTTTGGTAGGAGCTTATAACGGGTTTAGAGCTTACGGAAAAAAACACCATTCTTTTGATTTGCCACCCGCTCATACATTGACCGATGTGAGTGCTCTTATCACTCAATTAAAAAAGATAGAATTGCCGGCAATTAAGACCTGCCTCTCCGGAAGCGGGAAAGTTGCTGGTGGTGCTCAGGAAATTCTGGAAGCAATTGGTATTAAAAAAGTGAGTATTTCAGACTACCTCAACAAGTCTTTTGATATGCCGGTATACTGTAAAATAGGTGTGTTGGATTATGCAAAACGAACAGATGGTGAAAAAGGAAGTTTGTCTCAATTTATAAAAGATCCTTCTGCGTATGAAACTGATTTTTTACGCTTTGCGAAAGTGACACAGCTGTTTATAGCCGGACATTTTTATGGTGATGGCGCACCGTATTTATTTACCCGAGAGCAGGCCAAAATTCCTGATTTTAAAATTGAAGTTATTGCCGATATCTCTTGTGATATTGATGGCCCTGTAGCTTCTACCTTGCGGCCTTCTACAATAGGTGAACCTTTTTATGGCTATGATGCTCAAACTGAAGAGGAAGTGGCTTTTGATGCTCCCGGAGCGATCACCGTTATGGCGGTAGATAACTTGCCGTGTGAGTTACCCAAGGATGCCAGTGAAGGTTTTGGCGAAATGTTTATAGACAATGTATTGCCAGCTTTTTTTAACGAAGATAAAGATGGAATCTTACAACGTGCCCGTATGACAAAAGATGGAAAATTGACACCACGTTTCAGCTATCTGCAGGATTATGTAGATGGAAAGGAATAGGCTTTTTGTAGAAATACAACATAAATGTGTAATTACATTAAATTCCTTTCTTAGGCGACAGAGGGGATGGGGATGAGACTATTTCTACCCACAAAATAAATCCAATACCTAAAACATACATCAGTAGATCAAGCCAGGAAAAATGACTGCCGAAAACTAATGTAGCTGCGTGTTTGTATTCCTGAGGAGCATATTGTGGAAGGTTTACCAGCTGTAAAAATTCTATTATAAAAGAAATCGCAAGCGTCACCAATAATCCGGTTTTCACGGAAATAGAGCTACAACCCATCAACAAGCAATACAATAAAATAACTACTAGAAAATCTCCCAAATTAGCTCGTATAAACCCGGTTTTTAAATAGGTTGCGATAGCTATTTCAATACTGAGAAGGATAAAAAAAACGATGCTATAAATAGAACCTTTACTGCGTGGAATCATAATTCCTTGTTGATTTGTGCCCAAGTTGAAAAATATAAAAACCGGCATTTAAAAGTATTCCAAAAGCCAGAGTAAAAAGCCATACAAGTTTATGCTTTACAGGGTTGATAAGAAATTGAAGAATAGTAGTAAATAACTCAAATGGATTGGTAACTAAATCCCAGGAGTTAAACCGGACTACTCTACCCAAATAAATACCAAAACCGCAAAGTATAAAAACGGAAATCGTGGCTATATTCAGGAGTTTTTTATTGATCGTATTTTTGAGCAATCTTCTTAATTCTAAAATGGATTGATAACCAAAATACAAGCTGATTCCTGCAAACGTAAGAATAACAATTGCATCGTAAACAAACCACTGAGACGTACTGTATGATAGATGAATCAAATCGGTTAGAACATACGGCGCGTTGGGTAAAAAGAGCAGCCATAGTACCAGTACAAAAAACTTCTTTATGGGATTGAGAAATAATTTTTTATTGAATTGAATAAACCAGACAATTCCTAAAGGAATAAACGCCAAAAAGAGATTCCATACCAGAAATAAGCCAAAATAATCATGTGTAGTTTTAACTCTGAACACCAGTAGTAAGAAGCAGACCAAAAGCGCTATAAACAGATGCTTGAGTGTAGTGTATTTAGTAAGAATAAACTCTTTCATACCTATTATTTTTAATTGATTTTTTCATAATCTTTCAGACATTCGTCAAGCGTTTTCCCTTGATTATGTATACAATTGCAAAAATCAAAACCTGCTTGTTCAGGAGTTCGGCTTTCAAGCCGGCTTACACAATCGTCATAATTGTTGCGGGGCATTAGTTCAAAAAGTCGGTTAGATGCAAACATCGTAATCACAAAAGTGAGGATAATGATTCCCAAAAATCCCCAAGGGAACTTTTTTGAAACCAGAGGTGATTTTATACTGTCTAAACTGAAATTTAACCGCAAGGGGACGTTTTTCTTAAAATGAGGGTTATTTTCTGTCTCTCTAAGCGTAAGTGGAGGATCGTATTTCAGTGATGTTTCACTGAAAGGCAAAATAAATTTGAGACGGTCGTAATTGTAAAGTAGGATATATAAGTTAGCTAAAATCATTAGGGTTGAAGTAACTAGTGAACCTTCAAAACGCACGGCCCACGACAGCACAAAAATGTTTAAAATGATGGGAAAATATACCAATGCACCCAGCAGCACTGTACGTGGAATGAGTAACAATATAGCAGCTGTAATCTGAGCAACACCAATAAACGGATAGTAAAATCCCGTATGATGTAAAGCTTCAAGATAAGCTCCCATAGGATGTTTTATAGCAAGTCCGCTGGCAAAACGCTCGTCTATGATTTTGACCCAACCGGCAACTATAAAACCCAAAGCGAGCGTACACCTGCAAAAGAGATAGAAGCCAGCGTGCCAGAAATTGCGACGCACTTTGGTATAAAAAGAAAGAAATGACGTGTTCATAGTTTTCACTAGTGCATGGTTTTTAATTATGAATTTAGGAATTCCAATCGATCTTTCGAGATACATACATCACCAAAGCCAAAATGATAAAAAGACCTATACTGCCCACTAGCAATGCATAATTTTCCAGCTGAATGATCACATAGATAAAACTATATAGGAGCGTAAGTGAAAAGCCTATAAAAGCCGGGAATTTAATGTTCTTGAGTATACTGCGCGCGTAAAGTGATATCAATAGGATTACAGCAATACTGGCAACGAGATATGCATTTAAATAACTGCTGTGTTCAGATATTGAAATCAAGAGTGTATAAAACATAATTAGCGCAAGCCCGATCATTAGATATTGAAAAGGATGGATATGAATTTTACTGAGTGTTTGAATTAGAAAAAAGATCAGAAACGTAAGACCAATAACCAGAAAACCATACTTGGCTGTTCGCTCACTTTTTTGATATTCATCTACCGGAATTTTAAAATTTACACCAAAAGCAAACTCAGTAAGATTAGGCAAACCTTGAAAAAACTCTTGCGGAAAAGGTCTGTTAATATCCAATACTTTCCATTTTGCATCAAAGCCTTTACCATCAAGTTTATCTTCATTATGCGGTAGATAATTACCGGTGAAATTATTGGTTTCCCAGTCTGAAGTAACCTGTGCTTCCGTAGTTTTTCCGGTAGGAATAAAACGTAATTGTTCGCTTCCGTTTATGTGTAAATCCATCTCAAAATTCATGGTGTTTTCCTGTGGAAGATTTTCTGGTTTTACAAAAGTCGTTTCCATTGTAAAAAGATTTAGATGAGAAAGATCGGTAGGATTTCGCTTTTCGTACTTTGAAGAGAACGGATAAGAATTGCCATTTAATTTTATGATCACTTGCTCGTTGACTCCTTTGAGATTAGAAGTTTGAAAGATTACACGTGCTTTTTCCCATAAAATCTGATTGGGTTCGGCAGGAGCATCAGAGAAATCAGGAATAGCAAAAGAACCTTCAAAGTGCGTTTCAGAATTATAAACACTGGTTTTGTATATGCTTCTGTTTTTTATTTCGGCATTTACATGAGTTTTAAGGTTTAATTCCTTCGGAAAGAAATAGGCTGATTTTTCTTCCTCGATATATTGCGTTTCAAATGCTTTAGTCTCTTTATTTTGAATTGCCTGTTTTACTGAAACCATATAGGGTATCTTTAAAACAGGACCATAGATCAGAACTTCTTCTCCCCATTTTTCATTAATTTCAGATACCACCTCTTCTTGCCGCTGAGCCCGTTCTTGAATGAGGTCTTGAACAAAAAATAACGGAATAAGCAGGATTAAGGTAAGAAAACCCACCATAAACATGCGAGCGGTGATAGAAGTTTTTAGCCACTGTATAAAGCGATTGGGATATTGTGTTTTTTGAGAGTCCATAAGATTATAATTGATTGATGTTAAATGTATTTTTAAAAGTTATGATTGAAGACTTGAGAGACTCTTTGTAGTTAAAGTCGTGTAGCGTTTTGGTGTTTTGCCCTTTTATTTGAGCCTTTTTAAAAGTCTTATAGTGATCGGGGTAGAGGAGGTAACCAGCAAACATAGCAAGTAGTAAAAATGCACTTCTCTTCCCATTTCCATAGAGAAAGAATTGGAGTGCGATTTCTTGAGCAGTATCGGTTTGATAACCGGTCAGGACATGAAAAACATCGTGATTTTCGCAACGGGGTTGAGGCTCAAAATTATGTTTTAGCAAAAAACAGCCCAGATAAAAACCTAACGTATTTTCGGGATATTGTAATAATTCTTTCCGGGAAATGCCCCAAGATTCTGTGCGTTTAAACTTCACATAAATGCGACTGCTTAGATCAAAAGAAGCTCCTACAAATAGTTCTCTTATTAATATTAAAGCACTTTGAAATTCAAAGTTTAATGATAAAAAAATAGATTTAGTCATTATTATTGATGAGTTTTTCTAAAGCTTCAATGTGTTTAGTAAAAGCTTCCCGGCCAGATGCGGTAGCAATATACCTGGTATTGGGCTTTCGGTTAATAAATGATTTTTCAATACTGATATAAGCTTCTTTTTCTAGTGCTTTGGTATGACTGGCAATATTTCCGTCTGTAGCTCCCAATAGTTCTTTCAGCATATTAAAGTCGGCAAAATCATTCACCATCAAAATACTCATAATCCCCAGGCGTACCCTGTGATCAAAAGCTTTATTTATATGTTGAATGATGTTTTTCAATGTATGTTGAAATTTATGAATGAATTAATTGATATTCTCCTCGCTTTGGGAGGGACGGTCGTATTTATTGTATAAAATAGTTCCGTAAATGATGTGGAAAATTCCAAATCCGAGTGCCCAAAAATACAAACCATAACCCACAAACTGTGTAGCGATAAGACCTATTATAATATTAGCTATTCCCAGATATTTTATATCACCTATTGTGAATTTGCTGGCGTTTACGAGAGAAAGGCCGTAGAAAATTAGTGTTGCTGGAGCTACAAGACCGGCTATGTCATATTGTATAAGTACTATACAAAACAAACCTCCTGACACAAGAGGTAGTGCAAAATTAGCCAAGAGGCGTTTTGAGACCGGATTCCAGATTTTTTCATTTTGCTTTTTAGCTTTACGTAATGTGAGGAAAAATCCTGTTGCGATAGCAGCTGCAAGAACAATAAGCGCAATGGTTACTAAATTAAAAAACAAACTAGAGTAGGGGTTATCAGAAATCCAGTCGGTTTCATTATAAATTAAAAACTTAAAATCTTTAATTTGAAAATATGCGATAGTTGCGCCTATCAATGCGTAAACACCTGCTAGAACTCCTGAGAGTCCACTTAGTGACATAAAGCGAGAAGATCTGCTCATCATGGTTTTGATGTCGCTGATGTCTTTGAGATAGTTTTTAGTATTCATACAAAAGTACTTTGAGTTACAAAGTAAAGCTAAAATAGTTTACCAACCAAGAATAAAAAAAGCTTCACGTTCTCGTGAAGCTTTATGTTTTGATTATAGTTATAAGCTATCGTACTACTAGTAGTGGACTACTTAGGGTTTCATTAAAGAGTTCTTCAGTAAGACTACCTATCAATAAGGTTGAAATATTGCTACCTCCTTTGTCCGATAGGATAACCAATTTAGGTTTGCGTTTTTCAATTTCAACTAGAAATTTCTGACTGATGCTTTTATCTTTTGCAAAAAGAAATTCGTGATTATCAGGATCTGTCACAGCAAGTTTTTTAAAGAATTTAGCAGATTTCTGACGCATATGTTTCTCTATTTTTTCTTGCGCATCTTCTCGGGCAACATATGGAGAAAATTGAATAGGAACTTGTGCGATATGTAATGCATTTATGGTAATGGGTTGCTTGCCTCTAAGCTCTTCAGCAAAGAAAAAAGACTTTCTTGAATGACTAGAAAAATCTGTACCTACCCATATCGTTTCTAAACTTAGCTCAGTTGTTTTAGGTACTGTAAGTATACTACACTTGAGCAATCTTAGCAACTTTGAAGTGACCACACCTGTCCCATCTTTAGCAGCTTTATTCCCTACAATAGCAAGATTGATCTGATATTTATTAGCGATATAATGAATGAGTGATTCTGTATTAGAATCTTCAGAAATTAGCACTTCCCAATTCACATTTGCAGAAAAGCGGTTTGCTACTTTCTCGTTAAGCTCATCACCTATAAGTTGGTCAAGATTTAACTGATTCAGCTCTTCTTTAAATAGATCAGAGATCTCATATTTCTTGATATTATGAACAAAATATACGTTTTCAGCCTCAAACTTTTCAGCAAGAAAAGAGGTGTATTCGATGAGGTGGTTATCTAAAGAGGAGAGGTCTAAAGCAACCAGTATGTTTTTTACTTTTTCCATTTTTAGTCTTTTTTATTTCTTCGAGCTACAATTTCTTTAACGACATCTTCATAGTCGTCCATTTGCTTTTCAGATTTCTTTTTCTCCATTTTCTCATAATCTTCTTTTAGTCCTTTATAGAGTGAATAACACATAATAAGTAAAATTATAGCAAATGGTAATCCAGTTACAATGGTTGCGGTTTGTAAGGCTTCAAGCCCACCACCAAATAAAAGAACAGCCGCAACAGTGCCTTCGGTCACTGCCCAGAAAATACGTTGCCCTACCGGTGCTTCAATTTTTCCGCCAGAAGTTAAACTATCTACTACAAGTGATCCTGAATCTGATGAAGTAATGAAGAAACCTGCAATAAGAATAACAGCAACCACATTAATCACCATCGATAATGGGTAATCTTGAAAAAATATAAATAGCGCAGTAGCGACATCATCTTTTACAGCTGTAACTATAGTCATATCACCATTCAAGACTTGCTGAATAGCGACACTACCAAATGCAGACATCCAGAAAAACGTAACCAATGATGGTATTAATAAAACACCTAGAATAAATTCTCTAATTGTGCGTCCTTTAGAAATACGCGCAATAAACATTCCTACAAATGGAGACCAACCTATCCACCAACCCCAGTAAAAAACAGTTTGGTTATTTTGCCAAGAGCTTCCTTCATAGGTTTCTACCCAAGTAGAGATTTTTAAGAAGTTGAAAATATAGCTTCCCGTATTTTCAACAAAGGAGCGAAAAATAAATAGCGTAGGGCCTAGAATTACAGCAAGAAGTAATAAAATTATAGCTATGCGCATATTCCATTCGCTTAAAATACGCACTCCTTTATCTACTCCTAATACTACAGACATTGTAGCAATTAATGTAATGCCGGCAATGAGAAGAATTTGTGTTAGTGTCCCATCAGGTACACCAAATACGTGATTGAGGCCACTGGCAATTTGTTGAACACCAAAACCTAATGACGTTGCAAGTCCAAAAAGTGTAGCAAGCACTGCAAAAATATCTATAATGTCACCTGTTCTCCCGTAGATTTTATCTCCTAAAAATGGATAAAAAATGGATCGAATCGTTAACGGTAAACCTCTGGAATACGTGAAGTAGGAGAGTGCCAAACCTACTAAAGCGTACACACCCCAAGCATGAAAGCCCCAGTGTAAAAATGTAAAATTCATTGCTTCTATAGCTGCTGCCACAGACTTGGGTTCTGTCGTGGGCGGATTTAAAAGGTGGTCTACAGGTTCTGCAACTCCAAAAAAGAGCAAACCAATACCCATACCTGCACTAAAGAGCATCGCAAACCAAGACCCTGTTTTGTACTCTGGTTTTGCTTTTTGCCCCCCAATTCTAAGTTTTCCGTATTTACCTAACGCCAGATAGGTAAGAAATATCAAGAACAGATTTATACAAAGCACAAAGAACCAGTCTGCTTTTTCTGCCACAGTATGTTGAATGTCGCTAAATATTTTTTGTGCCTTTTTTTCAAATATGATCGTAAGTGCAATACTTATGATGATAAATATCGTAGAGGTAAAAAATACCGGTCCATTTACTTCTAGACCAAATATTGATTTCTTTTCATCACTTCGCGTAATTTTCTTTGCCATAAAATTTTATTTCTATTAAAAGTAGTATCCAATATTTATATTAAAACGAGCTTCCCATTTTGCATCAGGATTACCTGCTGAAAAATCATCTACAAAATTACCGCCTAACCATGAGTGGTTATAACCAGCAGCATAATCTATGTAGGTATATACTTGACCGGCTGTAACTAACAGACCGGTTACATTTTGAAAAGAATCTGTAAATTCTTTTTCTTTTTTCTGCATATAACCAAAGTCATTATAGACTTCAATTTGAGAGATAGGTCCCCAGTTTACTGAAATTTTTTTGGAAACAGCAGCAGTGTACATGTTAAAGTCGCTAGCAACTTCATATGGAGTACCGTATGCTCCCATTTTTATAATTTTATTTGATTCCCCCGGTGCATTTTCTGGAGCATGAGAAACAGCAATTGCTTCGGTCTTTAAATTCCAGTTTTTCCAGTTCATCTCATAGTGAAGCGCAAGAGCATAGTGGTAACCATTCTTGTTGGTATCTATATTATACAGACTACCATACTGCCCAGAGAAACCTATTCTGTGTTTGACATTCTCACCTAGTTTACGAACGACTTTTCCGTTAAATTGGTTGGTTTCTTTATTTCTACCCACTACATCATATGAATATCTGCTAGAGCTATTTTCTACACCGCCTCCAAAATTTAATTCTTCAGCATTTTTTAGAAAAGCCAAAGCATAATCCCATTTGTCTCCTGTATGCACATACTTTAACCCCATATCATGATCATCTTCAAGCCCCACATAATACGTGATATTAAAAAACCAATTGTGAGAATTGTATTGCTTGATTCCAAAAGGAACATAAACTAAGCCTGCATGAAGCTCGTCTTTTTCATTAAATTTATAGCCGACCCATCCTTGTTTTAAAAAGCCTCCGCCAAAAGCTTCAGAATAAAGTCTGTATTCAGCATTTAAAAAAATCTTTTTATAAGAGGCTTTAGCATTAATCCTAAACATATCGTAACCAAACTCTCCTCCTTTTGTTTTTTGCTCTTCTTTCCAGGAAGAATAAACATAATTAACCCGAAAGGCACCTCCTAATTTAAGCTTTGGCTTTTCTTTTTCCTGACCTGTTGCGGCAGCAGAAATTAATAAAAGAACTAACAGTCCTTTGACGCGTGAAAGTTGGAAGTGTGAAGACATACTCTGAAAGGTTGGTGGGCAAAGTAGGGGATTTTATTGGAACAGCTAATAACTTCTTGGAATTAATACTTTTTTATAATTTACTGATTTTTTGGAAAGCAAAGAAGCCCTAAGAATTATAACAACTCTCACAAATGAATCCTGCCGAAAATTACATTCTAAAAACACCGCAACCCTATCGGGATATTTTGCTACAATTGCAGGTGCTTATTGAGCACAGCGTACCTGAAGCGCAATTGCTTTATAAGTGGCATTTGCCTTTTTATTACCTGAACGGAAAGATGTTCTGCTTTCTAAATTTTAGGAAAAGCTTTGTGGAACTTAGTTTTCCCAAAGGCGTGGATCTCGATGACCTCAAAAATAACTTGATGGCAGGAGAGGGTCGAAAGAATTTACGCTCGCTTCGGTATCACAACCTAGAAGATATAGATGCTGAAATCGCTATTGGATTTTTAAAGCAGTTGAAGGAAATTACATAAAAAATCCGTGTTGGTTTCAAACCAACACGGATTTTTTATTTTTCTAACGTCTAACGATTACTGCCCGGCAGCCAGACCAATCATCATATCAAGTTCTTCAACCAAGCCGTCTGTGTTGCCGTCAAAACCAACAGCTTTGAATTTGATTTTACCGTCAGGCCCCACTACAAACTTGGTAGGAATTCCCTCTACTTCGTAAGCCGAAACTACATCATATTCCCGGCTTCCTTCTTCTTTAGGAGTATCCATCAATACGTTAAACGTATAGTTGTTTTGTTTGATGAAATCACTAACTCCTTTTTCCCGGGCTTCTCCGCTGGTGCTTTCCCAGGTGTCTATAAATAGGAATTCTACATTTTCGTTATCAGCATATTTAGAAACAGCTTTTTGCATGCCTGGGAAAGAAACTTTACAAGGACCACACCAGGTTGCCCAGAAATCAAGTACCACGGTTTTTCCTTTTAAATCGGCTAAAGCGATTTCCTCGCCATTTAAATTTTTAAGATTGAATGTGGGCGCCTCCTCATAAAGCATTTCCTTTTTTAGATCGGCCAACGCGTTATCGTGGGCTATTTTTTCCAAACCACTCAAATAGCCATCAAAATCACCATCGTGATCGGTTTTGGTAAAAGCAGTAGCCAGATACTCTTTAGTTTTCGTAGTAGCTTTACCTTTTTTAACGAATTCTGAAGCTTTTTCAAGAACCTTGTCATATTGCTCATCTGCGGTTAGAAACTGCACGTAACGTTCATATACATCTGGAGAAGTCCTGTCTGCAACAGCATCTTCCTGAGCTGCGATGGCTTCTTTGATTTTACCTTGTTTAAATAAGATCAACCCGTAGGTGTCTGAATACATTGCTTGGGTAGATGCCAGATTCTTTTCAAACTGACTTTTGGTATAATAATCAGGTTTGTCAGATTTTTGAGCATCTACAAGATCTAAAGATGTTTTGGATAATTCTTCGGCTAACTCAAGATTTTCTCCTTTTTCAGCCATGTTCCAGGCAACGTTATTATAAAGACTAGCTTTATTGGTAGCTGCACTGATTTTTTCTGCAGCGTCTTTAAACTTTTCAATATTACCTTCAGCTAATTCTGCTTGAGCCAAAGCAGAATACATATAGTTTCCGTAGCTAGAAGGTACTCCGCCTGCTGCTTCGAATTCTACAGCGATCGCCTCTTTATCTTCCAGACTTTTGGCTTCATAAATTTTTTGATAATACGCGCGCTGTGCCTGATTTCCTTTAGGATACTTTGCCGCGATTATAGGAGTAATAGAGTCTAGAGCAGCTTTATCTTTTTTTACATTATAAATGGTGATTAAATTGCTGTAATCCTCTTCAACCAATTGTTCTTTAGCAGCTAGAGATGCGAGCTTTGCATCATAAATTGAATCAGCAAAAGCTTTATCTGATGAATTTATTACATACAGAAAAGCTAGGTTGTCAGGATGCTTACTCCAATTTTCTTTTAATAACTTAGCTGCATCTTCTTGGTTGTATTTGATTCCATAATCAGAGCCTCTAGTAGCTTTATAATATGTAACACTAGATTCGCTTTCAGGAAGTATCTCGCCATCTGTATCATAGAGATTTACCGAATATCCCTTTTCATCATTAGCTTCATAATCTTCTCCTAATTTAAAATTGAAAATCAACCCATCAGCAGAATCAGGAATTTTTAGGCCTCCTGTGAAGCGCTCACCATCTTTTATTAGGTCAAGGTCAACCGGGTAAGCACTTGATTTTACGGTATAAACGTAAAAGGCTTCAGTTATTGTGTCAGTTGCGGAATAGGCCAATTTTAAACTATCACCGGGAGAAGGTTTACTTTCTGAAAGTTCAAGATTCCCTATAGTCAAAGGCGTTTCTTTAGGCTCGTCTGAGCACGAAAAGATAGTTAGTGCAGTAAACGCCAGTACTGCCGGAATTCGCAAGTTTTTCATATAAATGTGTTTTTGATTGCACTTAAATGTACTAAGAATTTAGTTTATAGCATATTGATGTGCAGTCTTTTGAGATTCAGTTTAAGAATGAGAACTGATCTTTTTAATTAATTTGATAAAATAGCTTTCTAAAAAATAAAGGATTGCTAAAGTGTGAACTTCAGCAATCCTTAAAATTATGAGATTCTTATTTTGTTAAATGTACTTTAGTTTTCAGCAACAATTTTTCTGATAGCTACCAATTTAGTCAATAAACCTTCCAGCAAACTAAGATCTAGCATATTCGCTCCATCACTCTTCGCGTTTTTAGGATCAAAGTGGGTTTCAATAAAAAGACCGTCAACACCTGCTGCGATGCCCGCTTTGGCCATAGTGCCTATAAGCTCCGGGCGACCACCGGTTACCCCACTACTTTGATTGGGTTGTTGTAAACTGTGGGTGACATCAAGTACGGTAGGAGCATAACTCTTCATTGTAGGGATTCCTCTAAAATCTACGATGAGATCCTGATAGCCAAACATCGTCCCGCGGTCTGTGATCCATACATTTTCATTGCCTGTATCGGTGACTTTGGCAACCGCATGTTTCATTGCTTCGGGGCTCATAAACTGGCCTTTTTTGAGATTGACAACCTTACCGGTTTCAGCAGCAGCGACAACCAGATCGGTCTGACGTACAAGAAACGCAGGTATTTGCAAAACATCTACATATTCTGCAGCCATTGCTGCATCTTCATTTACGTGAATATCTGTAACGGTGGGTACATCAAAAGTCTCAGAAACTTTACGTAAAATCTTTAAAGCTTTTTCATCACCAATGCCAGTAAAACTATCGATACGGCTTCGGTTTGCCTTTTTAAAACTTCCTTTAAATACATACGGAATGTTCAGTTTATCGGTGATACTTACGATTTTTTCCGCAATGCGTAACGCCATTTCTTCGCCTTCAATCGCGCAAGGCCCTGCAAGAAGAAAGAAATTATTAGTATTTGTATGTTTTATTTTTGGAATGGAATTCAATTTCATTTTTTGAAAAATTTAGAGCGTAAAGATAAGGCTTTGGAAATATGAAATAGAAAATTCAAAATTGAATATGTAAATCCCGAATTGAACGATGTTAGTGTATAGCGAACAAAAACTTTAAAATATCTGAAATATGTTGTTTAAACCTGTAATTTTTGATGCTATGCTCTGAGCCAAAGAAAATCTAAATTTTAATATATAATAAAGATGAGGTTCTAAATAATATATTTAGCTATTGATTATCAGTTTATTGACTATAACGATAGGAGTTAAAATATGCTTAAAACTTAATACAACATAAGGTATCAATAAGTCATTAATTACCACTATATTTGCGCCCTTAAAATAAGGGCATCTTATGGAAATTAAAAACATTGCGATTATCGCGCACGTTGACCACGGTAAAACAACCCTAGTTGACAAAATTATGTACCACTGTCAGTTATTTCGTGAAAACGAAAACACCGGCGATCTAATTCTTGATAATAACGACTTAGAACGTGAACGTGGTATTACCATTACGTCTAAGAACGTTTCGGTTATGTACAAGGGTACAAAGATCAATATTATAGATACTCCTGGTCACGCTGATTTTGGTGGGGAAGTAGAGCGTGTTTTAAACATGGCAGATGGTGTGTTACTTCTGGTAGATGCCTTTGAAGGACCTATGCCACAAACCCGTTTTGTACTTCAAAAAGCAATTGACCTGGGTCTTAAGCCTTGTGTGGTAATCAATAAAGTAGATAAAGAAAACTGTACTCCTGATGAAGTTCATGAGAAAGTCTTTGACTTGATGTTTGAATTAGGTGCCGAAGAATGGCAGCTTGATTTTCCAACAGTTTATGGTTCTGCTAAGAACAACTGGATGAGTGATGATTGGAAAAAAGAAACAGAAAATATAGAGCCTCTTCTTGATATGGTTATGGAGCATATTCCTGCTCCAAAAATTGAAGAAGGTACTGTGCAAATGCTAATTACCTCTTTAGACTTTTCTTCTTTTACAGGACGTATTGCTATAGGTCGTTTACAAAGAGGGATTTTGAAAGAAGGTATGCAAGTATCTTTAGTAAAGCGTGACGGTGCTGTTAAAAAAGTTAAAATAAAAGAATTACATACCTTTGAAGGTTTAGGACGTCTTAAGGTTTCAGAAGTTCTTCCTGGCGATATTTGTGCACTTGTAGGTATTGAAGGTTTTGAAATAGGTGATACTATTGCAGATTTTGAAAATCCAGAAGCACTAAAAACAATTGCTATTGATGAGCCTACAATGAGTATGCTTTTCACCATTAATGATTCGCCTTTCTTTGGTAAAGACGGTAAATTTGTGACTTCTCGTCATATTAAGGATCGTTTATTTAAAGAATTAGAGAAAAACTTGGCACTTCGTGTAGAAGAAACTGGTAGTGCAGATAAATTTATGGTTTACGGTCGTGGGGTATTGCACCTTTCGGTATTGATTGAAACGATGCGTCGTGAAGGTTATGAACTACAAATTGGTCAGCCACAGGTAATCATTAAGGAAATAGATGGTGTTAAATGCGAGCCTGTGGAAGAGTTGACTATAGACTTACCAGATACTGTTTCTGGTAAAGCAGTAGAGATGGTTTCTATGCGTAAAGGAGAGATGTTGAGTATGGAAGCAAAAGGAACTCGGATGGTTTGCCAGTTCTTAATTCCATCACGAGGTATTATTGGTTTACGTAATCAATTACTAACAGCTACCGCGGGAGAAGCGATTATGGCTCACAGATTTTTAGAGTATCAGCCTTATAAAGGAGAAATTCCTGGACGTATAAGTGGTTCTCTAGTCTCTATGGAAAATGGATCTGCAATACCGTATTCTATAGATAAATTACAAGATAGAGGTAAGTTTTTTGTTTCTCCAGGAGAAGATATTTATGAAGGTCAGGTGATTGGTGAAAACTCTCGCCAAGATGATATGAATATCAATATTACTAAGGCTAAAAAGCAATCTAATGTACGCTCATCTGGTGCAGATGATAAAGCTAAGATTGTTCCTGCTATTAAATTCTCTTTAGAAGAAGCATTAGAATACATTCAAAAAGATGAATATGTTGAGGTAACACCAAATCATTTACGTTTACGTAAAGTATATTTAACTGAAAACGAACGTAAGCGTAACAAAATCTAGGAGCGTTAAGCGTATAAATAGTTTAAAAGCACGTCCGCAAGGAGGTGCTTTTTTGCTTACTAAAATAACGCAACTATTCTATTAAAAATGCATCTATAAGCTAAACATCCAAAAATGAAAAAAGTCTACCTATTCTTAATTTTATTTGCTTCACTTCTTCAATCTTGTGATAACGATGATTGTGGTTCATGTTTTACACCTCCTCAAGGTTTTGTATTTGAACTCGTTGATGCAGAAACTGGAGGGAATCTTTTTACAAGTGGTATATATAATCCCGAAGATATTTCGGTTGTAAATGCCGTTGATGATACAGAAAGAGCATTTCAATTTATTTCTGAAAATCAATTAAACGTAATCCAAATTCAGGAAGTAGGCTGGGAAACCGAAATTGTAAATCTTGAGATCAAAATAGGTGAGGATACAGTATTCAATTTATATGTAAATGCAGAAAGAACAACCGATGATTGCTGCTCATTTACAAAATATAATGAGATAGAAATCCGTAATACTGATTTTGAATTAGATAGTCAGACCGGGGTTTATAAAATTTTAGTTGAATAGAATTGAGCGTTCTTGATTTAATTTTTTGGTGATTATTATTTTCTCTTATGAGAATTATACCCCCCACACCTTACAATTAGTTAGGGGGCATAAAACCTCACAAAGTCTTACCAGAACGGATTTTGTACCAAATCTGGATTGATATCTATTTCTGTCTGATGAATAGGAATCCAATAATTCTTTTTAGAGAATTGACGTTCCTGATAGGATTTTCTTATAAAAAAGCAATCTGGATTGCTTTCATCATCACAATATTGAGAAGCAAAGAAATTCATTCCATAAAATTTTCTATCAAGTGTTTCTTCTCCTATTTTCCAACGTCTAATATCGTGGTACCTTAATCCCATTTCACAGTTGAGCTCCACACGTCTTTCTCTGTGTATGGCTTCGCGCATTTCACTTTGGTTCATACCAGTTGGCAAATCAGGAATACCAGCTCGTTCTCTTATAAGGTTAACGTATTTCAAAATATCAGGATTGCCTGGGTCGCTTTCGTTAAGGGCCTCGGCATAATTTAAATAGGCTTCCCCCAATCTGTAAAGAATACCTGGCCTGTATGGATTTGTTCCGTTTCTTGGATCGTGATCTGGATGTACTTTCTTACGTACAAGATATCCATTTTGTGGTGCATCGTGGGTTGGCCCTCCATCCCATTCATCTTTCATAAAACGCGTAGTGCGATTCTCTCTTCGGTACCACGCTCTGTTATATAAAACAGAAATATAGAAGCGAGGTTCACGATGGGTATACATATTATAAGTATCTGGCAGCGTAACCTGTCCCGCTTTTCCATCTTGATTTCCCTGAACTTCAATCCATTTGGTGTTTCTAAATTCTGCTTCTTCAGAAAACCCTTTTTCAACATAGCCTGAATTAGGATCGTCAATAGGTAATCCGTTCTCCATAAAAAATGCATCTACCAAAGATTGTGTTACTCCTAGACCACCGTTACCAGCAGTACCTCTGGGCTGTGCATGTTTATCATACTCCCAGTGATTTACATCAGGACGTGCAAAAAGTATTTCCGTATTGCCATCTGTAGTTTTTCTAAACATCATATTTTGATAGGAAAGAAAAGGATCTATAGAGCCGTCATCATTGTATTCATAATACAGATCGTGACCAGCCTGATGTGCTGCATCAATTAGTTCTTTACACGCATTACTTGCTCTAACCCATTTTTCTGGACTATAAGTAGTATTAAAAAGCGGTTCTCCCAGGCTGTTTGTAAAACCAGAATATTCAGAGTTGCCATTTACAAGAGGGCTCGCGGCAAATAAGAGCATACGTGCTCTTACTGCTAAAGCCATGATTGATGTGGCACGACCAAACTTTGACGCATCACTATATGTTGCAGGCAGTTCTTGAGATACTTCTTTTAACTCATTATCAATCCAGGAAACCAATTCATCATACGGTCTTCTTTCATTTAGCAAGTCTTCATCAGCTGTACGTATACCCTCATTAAAAGGAACAGGTCCATAAGCCTGAATGAGTAGAAAATTATAATAGGCTATAAGAAAGCGTGCTTCATTTTTCATAATCTGCACTTCTTCTTCTGAAACTTTCTGAGCTGGTAATGCCTTAATATTTTCTATAAATATATAAGCAGATCTGATTCTTTTGGGCAAGACATCCCAATAATCACTATTCCAGTTTGACGTGGGGTTCCAGTCTCCTCTTTGTTTAGCAATTACATCCCATCCAAATTGCTCCCACCCTGTAGAAGGAGCCATATCGTCTCCAAACGCATCGTAACCAATATTTCTTATCATGCCCCAATAGGGGTCTGGGATATTTGAATAAATACCAGCCAACCAATCTTCAGTTCTGGTTTTATCGTTAAAAACTTTCTCGAGCGTAAGTATATCTTCTGGTTTTTGGTCCAGATAATCAGAACACGACGTAAATGTCATCGTTAACAAAATGACAGTTATGTATTTTAATATTTTCATAATCTATGTTTTTTTTATTAGAAGATAATATCTAGGCCTAAGGCAATAGACTGCATAGGAGGGTAAGTAAATCCTGTACCTGTATCAATTTCAGGGTCCCAAAGTTTGAAAGAAGACAATGTGAGTACATTATTGCCCCTTACATAAAGGCGAGCATTGTTACTGCTTATTTTTTCTGTTAGACTTTTTGGAAATGTATATCCAAATTCTACATTTTTCATACGCAGCATGCTCATATCTCTAAGCCACCAAGTTGAAGCCTTATCATTATTGGCATTTGGGGCATTGGATAAACGTGGCCAGAAAACATCTTGTCTGGGGTTTTCTACCGTCCAACGATCTGTATAATTCGTGTAAATGTTACCTAGCCCTCCTTGACCTGAGCCAGGGCTGAAATACGAACCTCCTATAATTCGATATGTTTTCGCATTTCCTTGAAAAAACATGCCAAAGTCAAAATTTTTATACTGCATATTAAAACCAAAACCGTAAACAATCTCTGGGTTGTAAGTGCCTCCTATAGCGGTTCTATCTAATTCTGTAATTCTTCCATCTCCATTAATATCCTTATACTTAATATCACCTGGTCTTACATTCCCAAACGTATGTTCGGGTACATCATCATTCAATACCCCATTATCAATATCAGCAAAGTCTTCATTAGTAAATAAACCATTATCTAGGAGTCCAAATATCTGACCAACAGATTGACCTGTAGAGGACCGGTTGGTACCGATTATAGCTACTGGTTCATCCTGTTCCAGTATTTCGTTATGGGCATAACTGAAATTACCCCAACCTCTTATCGAAAAATCATCGTTAAATCTCTTATTTACATCTAAAGAGACTTCAAATCCCTGATTTTTTACTTTACCATAGTTTGACCACGGATTGTTTACAAAACCTGCAGATCCTGGTACTGTACGCCTTTGCATAAAAATATCGCTGCGCACTTCATTAAACACATCAGCCGTGATATTAATGCTTTCCCACAAACCTAAATTAATACCAAGGTTTGCCTTGGCTACGGTTTCCCAGGTTAAGTTAGATACCCCATAATCTCCTTCCCAACGACCTGCTCTTTCGTAATCATTATTAACCCCCCATCTATAGCCATTTGTATCGCCTATAGTTGTTATATAAGCAAACCTACGGCCATCTATTTGATCATTACCTGCAAGACCATAAGATGCTCTTAGCTTTAGGTTTGATATCGTTTTTATATCTTTTAAGAAATCTTCTTCAGAAACAATCCAACCCACTGCTGCAGAAGGAAAGAATCCATAACGTTTACCTTTTGCGAAATTTTCTGAACCGTTATAACCAAAATTAAATTCGGCTATATACTTACGTTTGTAGGAATAGGAAGCACGTCCTGCAAACCCTTGATTTCGGTAAGGGAGTCTGGATCCATCATCATAATTACGCTGATTATACAAAAACAAACCATCTACCTGATGATCTCCTTTAAAATTGTTAGAGTACTCAACTCTTCCTTCTAAATAAACCGCTTTGTTACCCCATTCTGAACCGGTTTCATAGCCTAAGAAATCTTGGCCAAACCTGTAAACAGTCAAATCTAAAGAGCCATCTTCGTTTCTCCCGGTTGCCGGGTTATAATATTCAAGGGATTTTGCGCGTCTAACACTATTTGCATTATACCGGTCAAAAGAAAATTTAAATGTTGTAGATAATCCCTGAACTATAAAGTCTAGATCTTGCTCTACAGAAAATAACGATTCTAATTTACTGGCACTTTGACGTTCATACCCCGTTTGAGTAGCAAGAGCCCAAGGATTTGCTCTCTCTGGCTGAACAGGTATTTCTCCAGAAGAATATTGTGTTGGATGTTGATAAGGCGGAGTTTCAAATGCAAGATTTAATAACTCATTTACGTTTTGAGGAGCTCTTCTCAAATCCTGAAGAAAACCTCCTATACTCACTCGAAACAAGGTAGTTGGGGTCATATTCAAATCAAGATTAGATCGCATGTTATACCGATCTAAATGTGGAGAAGAATCCCATTCTTGTCTTGGATCATTTTCAATAATCCCATTTTCACCATAATAAGAAGCCACAAAAGCATATCTTAAGAGATCTGTACCTCCAGTGACAGTAAGGTTAAGTCTGTCGCTTAACGCATGATCTTTGGTTATTTCATCAAGCCAGTTAACATCCGGGTATAAATCAGGATCTACTCCAGAGCGTATATTATCAATTCGTTCTTGTGAAAAGGGCTCTGTGTTGCCTTCTTCTCTTGCGATAGCATTAAACACTTCAAGATACTCTGCAGCACCTATAAACTCTGGTAATTGTGTAGGCTGTGTAAGACTATGCTCGTAACGCGCATTAAAACTTGGTTTAGCAATCTTTCCTCGTTTTGTGGTTATCAATATCACACCATTTGCACCACGTACTCCATAAACTGCGCTAGCTGCTGCATCTTTAAGGATAGAAAATGTTGCTATTTCTGCAGGGTCTATGTTATTGAGCGATCGTTCTATACCATCTACTAATACTAGGGGTTGAGAATTTCCTGCAAAAGATGAAATTCCACGAATCCAGAATTGAGAGTTATCGTATCCTGTTTCTCCAGAACGCTGTACTGCGATCACACCAGCCAATCTTCCTGCAAGATTATTACTAAGAGAACGTGAAGAACTGGTTTGCAATTCTTCGGGCTCAATAGTTGCAACCGAGCTGATCACTGAATATTTCTTTTGCTTTCCGTAGCCAACAACAACCAATTCATCAAGACTGGCAGCATTTTCTTCCAATTTTACAGAAATACTTGTTTGGCCTTCAAGTGGAATTTCTTGAGTTGTAAATCCAATATAAGATACGATCAGAATTGCATTCGGATCACTAACATTAAGTGTAAAACTCCCGTCAAATTCAGAAGTAGCACCGTTTTTGGTGCCTTTTTCTACTATGTTTGCTCCTGGAAGTGGCTGGCCGGTAGGATCAAGTATTTTTCCTGATATTTTATACTGATTTTGTTTGTCTGATAGCGAATTGTTAGATACAGCTTTTTTAAGTATAATTTGATTATTTAAAACTTCGTAATCAATATCAGAATTCTTAAATACTTTTTTAAGAACCTGATCAATAGATTGGTCATTTACAAGAACAGTGACTTTTTGCTCAAGGTTTACATCTTTTCTATTGAAGAGAAATTTATAATTAGATTTTGCTTCTATAGCATGAATAATATCAATCACAGAGACCTGCTCCAGATCTAATGATATTTTATCTTGAGAATAAGAATTAGCCTGAACCTGAAAAATTGAAATTAAGGTTATAAGTACAGCAGTAATGCTCATTTTTAAGTTTAATAGATAAATAGAATGATTCGCACTCCATCTTTGTGAGTGTTTTTTCATAATTTGCGAGTAGTTAATAATGGTTTAAATTTTGTTTTAAATCAGAGTTTAAAACCGGGAAATGTTAGAGCATTTTCTGGTTTTTTTGATTCAGGTAAGTTGGACCTCGTAGTTGTTGTTTCATTTTTAATTAGTTTAAAGTTGATTTAATAGATGGTAATGTGATTTTTATCGATTTTATATTCAAACGAATAACTTCTTTTAAAAGATTCTAAAACCTCTCTAATGCTTTCAATATCAAAGGAGGCATCAAAGATTTCTTTTTCAAGTTCTTTGTTTTCTATTTCTATTTTGACATTATATTTTCTTTCAAGCGCACGGCTTATTTTATGAAATTTTGCATTTCTAAAGATTAATTTCCCGTCCATCCAGGCGGTGTATCTGTAAGAATCTACGTCTTCAACATGGATTGTATTATCTTTTCTATTCCAATCAGCTTTTTGATTGGGTTTTAATAATATTTCATCAGAATTTTTAGGATTGAGAAGACTAACCGAACCTTCCACCAGAACGGTATGTATATTTTGGTTTTCAGCATAGTTATTGACATTAAATTTGGTCCCTAAAACTTTAATTTTAATAGCATCAGACTCAACTATAAAAGGGTGAGTCTTGTCTTCAGCAACTTCAAAAAAGGCTTCACCTGTTAGCGTTACAGATCTGGGAATATCCTTTTTAAAAAATGTAGGGTATCTTAATGTACTTCCTGAATTGAGATAAATACTTGTGCCATCTGCCAGAACGATATTAAATTTTTTACCATTAGGAATACGTATGGTAACATATGAGGGCTCTTCAACATGAGCGTCGTTGAGATAAATCAGTTTTTCTCCTTTTTGATTACCTATAGAATTGCCTTGAGCATTAGTAATTACTTTTTGATTTGTGGGTAGTAGTTTTATCATATCACCCTCTTCTGTTTCAAGAATGACAAATTTTTCTTGAATAGTTTGCCCTGTATTATTTATTAAGGGGAGTAAAAATTGTGTAGCAGAAAAATATCCTCCTGTTATCAGAACAACGACTAAGGCAGCATAGCTTAGAATACGTTTCGTAGTGATTTTTTTTGAATTCTTTTTCTTGTTTTCAGAAATCTTAGAAAGCAATTTGTCTTTTAAAGGAGCAACTTCTTCATTTTGAAGTACTGTTGAAATTTCAAAATGAAGCTTTACATACTCATCAAATGTCTTTTGGTTTTCATCATCTTTTATCCATTCAGATAATAATTCTACATCGTTTTCGGAAGCGTGCCCAGTTAAGTATCTGATTAATGAATTTTCAATGCTATTTCTGTTCATTTCTTATTGAGTTATATAGCTAAGACAATCCTCATTTAGAAAACCCTAATATTTTCATAATATTTTTTTCATATATTTATTTTTTATCAAAATAGATAAGATTAATTCCAACTTGATAAAACGTTTTATTAATAATGTCTGAACAAATAAACAATACTTGGGTGATTGCCTTAAAAAAAGGTGATAAAAATGCACACGCATTTTTAATTGAAAAATACAGTCCTTCACTTATGGGCTATGTTTTTTCCTTGACCAATGACAAAGCTTCAGCAAAAGACATTTTGCAAAATGTATTTATGAAAATCTGGGAAAAACGAGAGCGTTTAGCTATAAACACCTCATTAAAGAGTTATTTATTTAAAAGTGCTTATAACGAATTTATAAACCACTATAAGAAAGAGAGTGCTATTATAAAGCTTGAAAAAAAGTATCACGAAAGCTTAGAGAGAGTTGCAAAAGAAAGCGATGATGAAAGTTTAGAAAAAATCATGTCAGAAATATTTAATGAGATAGAAAGGCTTTCACCCAAATGCAAGGAGGTATTTTTATTGAGCAGAAAAGACGGTCTTACCAATAAAGAAATAGCGCAATATCTTAATATATCTGTAAAAACAGTAGAAGCTCAAATAAGTAAAGCATTTAAGACTTTACGTAAAAAATTAGAGGTTAAACTTTATATGATGCTTTTCCTTTTAAGGGATTGCAAAATGTGATTTCACAATAGGCATTTTTTAAATGCTTATTTTATTACTTTCACATTAAAATATATTCTTTGCCTAAATTAACAGTAAAAACCTACACACCTAACTATAAATCCAGATGGGATCGTTTTGTAGCTTCACTTAATGGAACCTATAAAGGTTCTAAGAATACATCTTTTCTCTTTCAAAGGGATTTTATGGAGTACCATAAAGACCGTTTTAAAGATTACAGCCTACTTGTTTTTAAAGGTGAAAGAGTAGTTGCTGTTTTACCTGCAAATAAAGTAGAAGACACGATATATTCACATCAGGGATTAACCTATGGAGGCTTGATTTTAGAAGCTGAAATACGGTTAAAAGAAGCTCTGGAAATTTTTGAAGCCGTTTTGAGTTTTCTTTCGCAAAGCGAAATAAAAAACCTGGAAATTAAAGTCTTACCTCAATTTTATCAGGAGTTACCTGGAGACGAACTCGATTATCTCTTGTTTTTAATTAAAGCTAAACTTGTTAAAGTGGAAACCGCTGCGGTAATTGAGTATCGCAATAGAATTCCATTGAATTCATCCAGAAAAAGCGCAGCCAATCAAGCTCAAAAAGCAGGGTTGCAAATAGTACAGACGATAGATTTTGAACCATTCTGGAAACAGGTTTTAGAACCAAATCTGCACGCAAGACATAGTGCAAAACCTACCCATTCTTTAGAAGAGATTACACTTTTAGCAAAGCGGTTTAAATATAACATTAAACAGTTTAATGTGGTTGACGATTTAGGGAGTTTATTAGCGGGAGCGACTATTTTTGAAACCCAAACAGTTGCACATGTACAGTATATTTCTGCCAACCCCCAAGGACGCAAACAAGGTGCTTTAGATCTACTATTTCAATATTTGATTGAAAAAAAATATACAGACAAGTGGTATTTTGATTTCGGAACTTCTAATGAGCAAGCCGGCTTAAAACTCAATAACGGACTCCAATTCTGGAAAGAGACCTTTGGAGCACGTACACGGGTTCAGCGAACTTTTAGTGTAAAAACGGGCAATGCACATTATCTAAAAGATATTGTTTTATGATTCCGTTTTTAGATATCAAAAAGCTCAACGCCCCTTATGAGGAAACTTTAAAGTCGAAGTTTTCAGAGTTCTTGAGTAATGGGAATTATATTCTTGGAGATGCCGTAGAATCCTTTGAAAACGAATTTGCCAGCTTTTGCGGTACAGCTCACTGCATCGGCACAGGTAACGGACTTGATGCTTTGAGACTTATCTTTGAAGCCTGTAAAACACAGGGAAAACTTAAAACGGGAGATTCTGTTTTAATGGCGGCAAATTCTTATATCGCAACGGTATTGGCTGTTATAAACGCCGGATTAAAACCTGTTTTTGTAGATATTGAAGACGCTACTTTTAATATAGATTTATACCAGTTGCCAAAGCCAGAAACTTCTGTAAAAGCTATTGTTATTACCCATTTATATGGGCTGCTGGGACCGGTAGATGAAGTTTCAGCTTATGCTAAAGACCATAATTTATTATTCATAGAAGATGCGAGTCAGGCACATGGAGCAGCATTAAAAGGCAAAAAATCCGGGAGTTTTGGTGATGCAGCAGCATTCAGTTTTTATCCCACTAAAAATCTTGGGGCATTAGGTGATGGGGGAGCGGTTACAACGTCAGATTCTAACTTGGCGACAATAATAAAGAGCCTGCGAAACTACGGAAGAAGAACCGCTCATACTAATGAATATGCAGGATTTAATTCACGATTAGATGCTTTGCAGGCTCTGTTTTTAAGCGAAAAGCTGAAGCATCTCACTACCGAAAATCAAATACGACAAAATATTGCAAAACGCTATTTAGGTCAAATCAAAAATCCCTTGGTCAAGCTTCCTTATTGGGATGATACTGACAATCACGTATTTTATCTTTTTGTTATTCTTGTCGAAGATCGTGGTTCTTTTTTAACGTATTTGAATTCAAATGAAATTGGGTATTCATTACACTATCCTGTTCCGTCGTATCAACAACAAGCTTTAAATTCCTATGCACATTTGAGCTTCCCGGTTACCGAGCAGGTAGCCAATACCTGTGTGAGTATTCCGCTTAATCCTGCGCTCTCTGAATCAGAAATAGATCGCATTATCACAGTTTTAAACCAGTATCATGCTTAAGTTTCTGCGAAAGCTCATACAGCAGAATATCTTATTAAAAGTGAGCTCTGTAAATACGCTGCGTATTTCAGTTCGCATTGTCTGTGGTTTAATAACCTCTAAGTTGATCGCAATTTATTTAGGCTCCTCGGGAATGGCAATTCTGGGAGACTTGCGTAATTTTTTGAACTCTGTTCAAAGTGTTGGTCAATTGGGAATAAACAATGGTGTAGTAAAATATTCCGCCGAATATAAGCAACAAAAAACAAAGCTAAATAGCCTTGTTTCGACTTCTTTAAAAATTAGCTTTTTGACTTCTGTAGTGCTAAGCTTAATACTTTTTATTGCGGCTCCAGAGCTTAATAATTTGGTTTTTACTAATGCATTTAATTTTACCCGAATACTTCGGTTTGTGGCACTAGCTTTACCTATTTTCACTTTAAATGCATTAACTATAAGCGTTTTAAGTGGTTTGGGGGATTATAAGAAAGTTATTTACATCAATATTGCGACAAACGTTTTAGGAGTTCTGTTAGCTGCATTTTTAATTATTAGAATGCAAGTTTTTGGCGCGCTGCTGAGTTTGGTATTTAGCGCTGCGATCGCATTCCTAATAATAGCTGTTGCCTTGCGTAAAAATCGTGGGTATTTAATCACAGTCCTATCATTACCTATCAAATATTCTATTTTAAAGAAACTAGCCTCTTATGGGGGAATGACCTTGTTTTCAGCCATCGTTTCTCCGTGGGTTTACATCAGTATCAGGCAACACATCATTGCAGTAGATGGACTCGAAAAAGCGGGATACTGGGATGCGATGCTTCGTCTTTCTGACTACTATTTGATGTTTACCACAACTTTATTGACGCTTTATGTATTGCCTAAACTCTCAACTATGCAGACTAGAAAAGAGTTTAAAACAGAGGTTTTTAGTTTTTATAAAACCATTTTACCACTTTTTGGACTGGGATTAATTCTCGTTTATTTCCTGAAAATATGGATTATTAAATTGGTTTATAATGCTGATTTTTTACAGATGAACACCTTGTTCATTTGGCAACTATCGGGTGATTTCTTTAGGGTTGCAAGTCTGGTAATTGCATATCAGTTTATCGCAAAAAATAAATTCTGGGCATTTATAATTACACAAATCATTTCCTTAAGTGTTATCTATTTTAGCAGTACACTTCTGGTTTCAGAATATGGTTTTGTGGGAGCGTCTATGGGGCATTTAGTGAGTTATATCATTTATTTTCTAATGCTATTGGTTATATTTCGAAAGTCTTTATTGAAACCCCTAAAAGGTTCAACATCCTGAGGCTTACCTCGAAATTGAAAATATGTTTCTAACGAATGCCTTGTGGGCTTACCAAGAGGTAGTTGATCTATAAAAACGTGCTAAAATCACTTGCTTCCTTACGTTTTGTTTTTGCTTTTTTGGTGTTTTTGCACCATATAAAGATTCTGGAAGATGCCATTGGTCACGCCTTTTTTTATGCGCTGAGCGGCTTTATTCTCTCTTATGTTTATGCAGAAAGAATAAGCGCTAATAAAATCAGCTTAGGTCAGTTTTTAAAATTGCGATTGAGCAGGTTGTACCCTTTGTATTTTCTCACTTTGCTAGTTGCAATACCACTAACTTTAGAAGTATTTGCTAAAAATACAATCGAATGGTGGACGAGCTTTTTGGCAGCTGTTTTGATGCTGCAAAGTTTTATACCTGATGCATTTTATTACTTCTCGTTAAACAGTGTAGCGTGGAGTATCTCAGACTTATTTTTCTTTTACTTATTATTTCCATTTTTGTTGAGATATGCGTTGAAACTTTCTAAAAGGTCTTTACTTCTATTTTATAGTGTTTCAGGCTTGATTATTTTAGCCTTAATGGTTGTTATTCCAGAGTCTTTGCAACACTGGTTTTTTTACATCAATCCGTTTCTAAGAGTTTTTGATTTTGGCTTAGGAATACTGCTTTATAAATTGCTTCGGAAGGATTCTTTTCAGGTTTATAAGTCGGCTTTCACCTATTATGAACTTGCCACAATCGCTTTACTTATCTTTTTTTACAGCGCTGCAGAATTCTTTCCGAAAGTGGTTCGGTATTCTGTTTATTACTGGTTACCGATAACGCTTTTCATTGGTGTTTTTGCACAACAAAAAGGCGCTGTTTCCAGACTCTTGTATAATAGAGTAGCTTTATTTTTAGGCGAACTCAGTTTTGGTTTTTACCTCTGGCACCAGCTTATTTTACGATATGCAAGACGCTTTATAAACCACTTTGATATTGCTTTGTCAGATTGGCAATTCAATAGTTTGAGTTTTATATTGATTCTATTGGTTTGTGTGGTTTCGTATCAATATTTTGAGCGTCCACTGAAGCGGAAGATTCGTCAGCTTTGGCTGTGATCGAATTCCAGGCTTCCACATACTTGTTAGCTATTATTTTATAATTGTGATGCTTTTTGATAAAAAGCTGTGCAGCCAGACCAATTTCCCGAATGCGATTGGGGTTTAAAATAAGCTTTTCCAGATCTGCAGTGATTCTTTCAGCATTAGGAATGGTATGAATCGCAACACTATTCGGTTCTAAATTATAGGTTTTACAAAATAATTTTCCGGCACCGGTAAAAACCACTTTTCCCTGCGCCATAGCTTCTAATGCATTATAACCTTGATCCAATGCATAGGTTTGATCGAGAATGATATCAGCCTCTTTATACGTTTGTATATATTCAGCATACGGAATACTTGTAACAAAAATGACCTCAATTTGATCCTGATATTTCTGTTGAATGCTTGTTAGCGCAGCATCAAAATAATCATTCCCTTTTTTGTGATAATTGATACGGTTTACGCCGTGAAAAATTATAAGTTTTGAACTTTCTTTTTGTGGTTTTAACTGAAAATTACTCAGGTTAACAGGATTGGGTATAAGTCCGTAATAGTCTTTAACTCCTTTATAAATAGGATGGTAATCCAGATCAGAACTGATGATCAAATCTTTTTGTTGAAACACAAAATCATGATATTTTTTGTGCCTTATAGTCAGGTATTTTTTACTAAACGGAAATTCAATATCTGGATGTTGAAGAATAGGATGGTGTGGGAGTTTATCAATATTTTTGAGATAAATATAATCGTCACCGCAAGCCAATACCACCAATTTGGGAGTCAGGATTCTCAGACGCTTTAGAATTCTTTTTTCTAAAAAATAGGGTGTTTTAAAAGGGTACTCATTGATGAGTTGAATCACATCATATTTTTTCTGATCTACAAGCCAGTCTAAACAACGATACCCAATTTCTAAAAACGCAATATCAAATCGAAAAACTTTAAATATAGCTTTTCGCAAAAAACGCATCACACTACTGTTTTCAATACGTTTTGCACTAAATATAATATCGGCAGGTAGTTTTTTAAATGCATCACCAGTACTGATAAGTGTGACCTGATGACCGGCCTCGACTAAACCAGATTTTAAGCTGTTGTGCAAATTGCTGTATTCTCCTACGAGTAGAATTCTCATAAATTGCGTTACATTTAGCGTGATAAGATACATAATCTCTGAAATCAAAACCTCAAAATATCTGTATTCTCGTAGAGTCACTTGCTGGTGGCGGGGCAGAGCGATCTGCCGCCTTGCTCACGGAAATGCTTTCAGATAAAGGGTTCAACGTACATCTAGTCACAATAACAGATACTATTGGCTACGCTTTTAAAGCTCATTTGCTAAATCTGGGTTTGTATAAAAACAAACGCAACGATTTCCTGAATAAAATGAGACGCTTACAGATTGTTAAAACGTATTTGAAGGTGCAGGAGATTGATGTTGTACTGGATTTTAGAATGCGAAAGAGTGTTTTAAAAGAATTGATAGTCCAAAAATTTTTATACCGAAAAGCGAAACCAGTTTATATGGTACGCAGCTCCAATCTGGATTATTATTTTCCTAAATCGTCCAGGTTTACCAGGAAACTATTTGAAACAAAACCGATTTGTGTTTTGACGGAAGGCATTAAAACGAGCATTGAAGATCAGTTTAAATTGAAAAATATTACCGTAATTCCTAATGCAATTGATCTTAAGAAATATAAGGAGAATTATGCGATACCATCTCCTATTGAACGTAGGTATATTTTAGCTTCCGGACGTTTAGTGCCGGGAGTTAAACAGTTTGATAAATTGATAGCAGCCTATGCAGAAAGTGAGTTGCCACAGGCAAATATAGACTTGCGCATTCTGGGCGTAGGAGAAACACTTGATGCGCTCAAGGCTTTAGCTAAAAAAATGGGTTTGGAAAAGCAGGTTGTTTTTGAAGGTTTTGTAAAAGATCCCGAACCTTATGTCGCAAATGCACTTTATACGGTACTGTGCAGCAAGTTTGAAGGATTTCCTCGGGTTATTTTAGAAAGTTTGGCCTGTGGAACGCCGGTTGTAGCAACAGATTGTCCCACCGGTCCTGCAGAAATCTTAGACGGTACAAATGGAATTTTAGTCCCTCATAATGACTTTAAAGTACTGATTCTGGCGATGAATAGATTGGCTTTCAACGAAGGTTTAAGAAAGCAATTTAAGGCTTCATGCCGCTCAAGTATTTGTAAATTTGAAGCTGCTAAGATCTCAACGCGCTGGCAGCACTATTTAAACCAAGTTTATGAATTGTATTAGGCGTATAAAACTTCCTAAAATTGAAGACCGCAGAGGTAATCTTTCGGTATTAGAGAACGATATTTTACCGTTCACTTTTAAGCGGGTTTATTATTTGTATGACGTACCCAGTGGTGCATCTCGAGGGGGGCATGCACATAAAGAACAAAGCGAATTTTTAATTGCGCTTTCCGGTAGTTTTGATGTGCTGATCAATACGGGTTTTGAAACTCAAATTTACACGCTTAATAGACCTGATGAAGGCTTGTTGATTCCTAATGGGTATTGGCGCGAACTCGATAATTTTTCTAGTGGTGGGATTTGCCTGGTTTTGGCAAGTGATGTTTTTAAGGAAGTAGATTACGTAAGAAACCTTAATGATTTTTTAGCTTCTAAAAAGCTGTAAACCGAAAGCCTCTCCGTAATAAAAATAACTTTGCTTTTCTGATTACAATCAATATTAGTCTTGGAGCATTCAATAGAAAGCGCTGTTTTTTATTGAGCACCGAAGGATCTAGTTTCTTTTTAAGTTTAGAAAATAAATCCAATCGCCCTTCAGTTTTGTAAAAGATGCACAAGAAATACCGTTTAAACTGAATATACTTATGTAAAGATTGATGTTCAGGATTGGCCCGAAGTATTGCACCAAATTTAGGAGCCTGTAGTTCGCTTTTTTTTTGACTGCTTATTTGATTAGGTACATATGAGCGATAACGGCAAGTAATCTTAGGGTTATAAGCCAACCGGAAATTGAGATTAGCCTGTATCAAAAAATCAACATCTTCAGAATACGTAATGGGATTTTTGAAACCTTCTATAGCTAAGAAACCTACCTTAGTAAAAGCCATGCCGCTGGGGATTATTAAGGGTTGATATAAACTGGTATCAAAATAATCAGTGACAAGATGAGCTTCTTTTATTTTGAGATTGAGTCTGGGTTTTAAAAGCTTGCCAGTACTATAAAATTCTTCATAACCGGTGCCAAATAAATCAGCTTCAGGGAAAGAGTTTCTAAGTTTTATTAAAACGTCTAAATGATCAGGGAGCCAGATATCATCTGCATCTAGCAAGGCGATAAAATCAGCTTGAGAAGCCAAAACACCGGTATTTCTTGTTTGAGATAAACCTTGATTCTCCTGATCGATGATGCGAATACGGACATCTGAAAAACCGTGTAAAATCTCCAGACTATTATCTGTAGAGCCATCGTTGATAAGGATCAATTCAAAATCTGTAAAACGCTGTGCCAATACAGATTGAATAGTTTCTTGCAAATAGGCAGCTTTATTAAATACCGGGATAACGACACTGATCTCAGGCATCCTGCTTCAATTTTATATAAAAATAGAGGCGGTATAGATCAAATAAGCGCAGATAGGGTTTAGTACCACAAAGGTTTTTGATGATTTGGGATTCCTGTTTTTTTATAAGCTTTATAAACTGTTTTTGGGTCCTTGTTTTTTTTAAGAACAAAGCAACACGCTGCAGCGGCCGGAAATCTTCCGGGAGTTTTTGGGCTTTTTCAAGATTGACCATGGTTTGCAATCCTTCTTGTGTTTTTACCAGGTATTGCGCATTAGTTTCCAGACCTAAATGTAGCGTAGGATTGTCAATATGTAAAACCGAAACCTTCTGTTTTTGAAGTAAGTAGGAAAAGTAAATATCCAGTCCGTAGGCGTTTTCTTCAGCGGGATTGCAAGCTAGAAAAACCGATTTTTCAATCAATATATGCTGACTGATCAAAGATAAGTAGGGTTTTTTATTGCGTTTTGTAGCAGGTTTTGCTTCTCTGCTTTTTCCGTAGTAATAGCGTAGAAGTTTGGTGTCATCACTCGGTTTCTCGGCATAAGCCACTCCTCCAAAAACAACCGAAGCTTTACCCAAATGTTCAAGCATAATTCGCAGAAAGTTTTCGCGTAACGGCATCACATCAGCATCAAAAAACAGCAAATGCTCATATTTTGAATGCTCTGCTAAAAACTGTCGAGTAGCTGTACGCCCTTTATTTATAGTAAATGTATCGTAGTAACAGTTTTGATATTTAGTCAGTTTTTCATTTTCGGCTTTTAAATTTTCGTCAGTTGAAGCATCATCAGCTATTCTGATTTCATAATCAATATCCACAAGTTTGATCATCTCGAGAATTCGAGAAACCAGTTCGGTTACCGAAGTGTTATAAACGGGTATGAGGATGGAAAGCATATCCCCGAAGATACTTAAATCGTCTTTTGTACAACTTCAAAAATCTTATTTCCGTCGCATTTAAGAGTTTTTGAAGGGTATTTGAGTAACAACGCATAATCATGTGTAGCCATAAGAATGGTGTTTCCGTTCTTGTTGATTTCTTGCAAGACGCCCATAACTTCAACCGAAGTTTGTGGATCCAGATTACCGGTTGGTTCATCGGCAAGAATCAATTCGGGGTCGTTAAGCAGCGCACGGGCAATCGCCACACGTTGCTGTTCACCTCCTGAGAGTTGGTAAGGGTATTTAAACCCTTTGGTTTTCATCCCTACTTTATCCAGTACTTCGTCAATCTTAGAATCCATTTCACTTTGATTCTTCCAGCCGGTAGCTTTAAGAACAAACTTGAGATTCTCTTTTACCGTACGGTCATTCAGCAGTTTAAAATCCTGAAAAACGACGCCCAGTTTCCGTCTTAAAAAAGGTATTTGTTTCTCTTTAAGTGTTGTCAAGTCATAATCTACAATGGTTCCTTGTCCTTGTTGTAGCGGTAAATCGCCGTAAAGCGTTTTCATAAAACTACTTTTTCCACTTCCGGTTTTACCGATGAGGTAAACAAACTCACCTTTATTGATGCTGAGGCTTACATCAGAAAGAATAAGGCTTTCGCGTTGAAAAATAGAAGCATTTTGAAGTTGCAATACCGGTGTAGACATAGAAAACGACTAAGAGTTGATAGGTTTATCTAACGTCAAAAATACAATAAGTATTTCATTTGAAGTGCTTCTCTAAGCTGTTGAAAACTCGTTTAAAATAAGCATCAAGAACTTATTTATAAGAAGGCCTATCTAGATATAATTATCCTAGTTTTGTAACGTTATTAACAGTAGTTGCTTTTAGAATTTGAGGTTTTAAAAAGTACTGCTTTTGCAACTTAACACGATATTTATGATTAAGAAATATGCCGCTTTGGCACTACTTATGCTGCTCACATTGCCGGTTGTTACCGCGCAGCAATCTGCCGCTTTTACAAATGAACTTGCCCAGTATAACAAGGCGCTTACGCTGTATAACAGCAAGCAGTATCTGGCTGCCCAGACTGTTTTTTTAGAAATAAAAGAGAAAACTACAGACCCTACAATTGAAGGTGATTGTGCTTATTATATCGCTAACGCAGCGGTACGTCTCAATCAGAGTGGCGCAGATGCCGCGATGCAAAAATTTGTAGAAGAATATCCTACCAGTACTAAGCGCAACTCTGCTTATAAGGATGTTGCAGATTATTATTACGAGAACGGAAAGTATTCTGTAGCTAAACGCTGGTATGAGCAAGTAGATTTATCTCGCTTAAACTGGAGCGAACTCGAGCGTTACAACTTCAATATGGGGTATGTCCATCTTAAGACTAACAGTCCGCAAGAGGCAAAAGTATATTTCAGCCGGGTACGTAATTCAGAGAAATACGGAGCTCAGGCTAAGTATTATGAAGGCTTTATGGCCTATGAAAATGATGATTATGAAGAAGCGAGTCAGCTTTTTGAAGAAGTAGAAGCCGAAGAAGGAACCCGCGAAGATCTGAGTTATTTTAAGGCAGATCTCAATTTTAAGAAAGGTGATTTTCAGGAAGCTATAAGGCTTGCTAAAGAGCAATTACCCACCGCAAACAGACTGGATCAATCTGAATTAAACAAGATAATAGGTGAAAGTTATTTTAACCTTGGTCAGTTTGATGAAGCGCTTCCGTATTTAAAAGAATACCGCGGGAAACGCGGAAAATGGACGAATACCGATTATTACCAATTGGGTTATGCATATTACAAGCAAGGCGATTATGCTGCTGCAATCGGCGAATTCAATAAAATTATAGACGGAAAAAACAGCGTTGCACAAAATGCATATTATCACTTAGCTGATGCCTATCTCAAAACTGATAAAAAGCAAGAGGCACTGAATGCTTTTCGTAATGCCTATCAAATGGATTTTGAGCCGAAAATTAAAGAAGACAGCGGACTTAATTATGCAAAGCTGAGCTACGAGATCGGTAATGCATACGAACCTGCACCGGTGGCTATAAGCAACTACTTAGACCAATATCCTGATACGCCAGAGCGTCAACAACTTCAAAATTTACTCATAGACTCTTACATAACTTCTAAGAATTATGAAGGTGCGATGGAACTTATTGAGAACAACCGCAATTTTGATGATAAAGTAGCTTATCAAAAAGTAGCTTTTTACCGCGGCATCGAATTATACAACGACGGAGATTTTCAGGAAGCAATCATCAATTTTGAAAAATCATTAAGTGAACCCCGGACACCCGAATTTACAGCTCGAGCACTCTATTGGAAAGCAGAAAGTGAATACACTATAAACCGTATTGATGATGCACTGCTTACGTTTAAGCAGTTTGAGCAAAACAGTGCGGCGCCTTCATTATCAGAATATGATAATCTGGCTTATAACTTAGGTTATGCCTACTTTAAAAAGAAAAATTACAATCAGGCTGCAAAATATTTCAGTCAGTATACAAAATCAGCTACAGCAGATAACGTGAGAAAAATGGATGCGTATATGCGTCTGGGTGATAGTCATTTTATTGATAGTGAATACTGGCCGGCTATGGAAGCGTATAACGAAGCGATTGCTATGCCCGGCGGAAATAAAGATTATGCAACCTTTCAGAAATCTATAAGCTATGGTTTTGTAGATCGTAACGCTCAAAAGATAGAAGGCTTAAGCAATTTTGCCAATCAGTTTCCGCAGTCTAGTTATCGGGATGACGCTTTATACGAGTTGGGAAATACGTATGTTGCTACCGGTGACAACGAACGCGGAATTCAAGCTTACGATCGTTTAGTTAGAGAAATTCCTAAAAGTAAATTTGCCGCTAAAGCACAGCTGAAAAAAGCACTTATTTATGACAATACAAACCGAAGCGATCAGGCCTTAAACCTTTTTAAACGTGTTGCTCAGGACTATCCGGGGACTCCAGAAGGTGTTCAGGCTGTAGCTTCAGCAAAACTGATTTATATAGATAAGGGTCAGGTTGAAGAATATGGGCGATGGGCAAACAGTCTCGATTATATTTCGGTAGAAGATGCAGAACTTGATGATGCTGCATTCTCTTCAGCAGAAAAACAATTGGTAGGCAGCAACAATCCTGAAGCGATTCAGAATTTTGAGAAATACCTGCGCGAGTATCCTAATGGGCAACGCGCAATGGAAGCACACTTCTATTTGGGTCAACTATACTTTGGTAAAAATGAATTTCCGAAGACCATTCCACATTATAAATATGTGATTGAAAAGCAACGCAGTGAATTTACAGAACAAGCTTTAGCTCGTTTAGGTCAGGTGTACCTTAGTGAGCGTAATTATGCTGACGCAGTGCCTGTATTGAAACGTCTGGAAAATGAAGCAGACAGTTCCCAGAACCTCATTTTTGCGCAAAGTAACCTGATGAAGTCGTACTACGAACTCAAGCAGTATGACAATGCAGTTAGTTACGCAGAGCAGGTGTTGAGCAATTCTAAAATAGATAATAAAGTAAAGAGCGATGCTCAGGTAATTATTGCTCGTAGCGCAATGCAAACCGGTAACGAAAGCAGAGCCGCAAGTGCTTATGCTGAAGTTTCAAAAATAGCAACCGGTGCATTGGCAGCTGAAGCCTTGTATTATGATGCTTATTTTAAGAACAAAAATGGGGACTATAAAGGCTCTAATGTTTCGGTACAAAAACTAGCTAAAGACTATAGTGGTTATAAAGAATATGGCGCAAAAGGTCTTGTGTTAATGGCAAAGAATTTTTATGAACTGAAAGACGCGTACCAAGCGACCTATATTTTAGATAACGTGATCTCAAACTTTAGCGATTATCCTGAAGTTGTAGCAGAAGCTCAACAAGAATTAGAACGAATTAAAGCAACTGAATCTAAAACGAATTCATCGTTAGAAGAAAACTAAAATTCACCAGAACGCTTTCAGTTTTTGAAACACCTAATTAGAAAATCAATTATGATTAAGAATATAAAATCAATTTTCACTACAGCTTTGATCTTGAGTGCGATAGGAGTTGCGCAGGCTCAGGATAAAGATAATCTGGGTACCGAAGTAGTAAATGTTGTAAAACCCTATACGCCAGAAATAGGAGATGCATTTAAAGTAAAAGCGACACCTAGTCTTAACGACTCGGTGAATACCGCTAAGAAAAAAGTAACCTATGGGATATTTTCGGTCCCTGTAGCTTCAACGTTTACGCCTGCTAAAGGAAAGGCTGCTCAGGTAGAAAAGGCAAAGCGAGTGAAATTATATGATAATTATGTGCGCTTAGGCTTTGGTACGTATACTACAGCTTTAGCTGAATTTTACAGCAATTTTGAGATAGATCGGGATTCAAATTTTGGAGTTTATTTAAATCACAATTCATCACAAGGAGAGATTGAAGATGTAGTTTTAGACAATCAGTTTTATGATACGGATCTTAATTTAAATTACTCTTCTCGCAACCGCGATTACAACTGGCACACCGATCTTGATCTGGGACATCGGCTATTCAATTGGTATGGCATAAATGATGCTGTTGCAGCATCACCTACCTTGACAGAAGCTATTGACCCTGTTCATAGTTATTTTCAGGCTGGTTTGAGTGGAGGTATTGAGTTTAATGAAGGTTTTTTTGAAAGTGCTACAGCTCGTGTAGGCTATTTTGGAGACTCGTATGAATCTAGTGAAATCAGGGCTGTTGTTGCTCCGGAATTTATGATTCCGATTACAGATCAGAAAATAAGCTTAGACTTGAAATTAGATTATCTAAACGGAAGCTTTGACCGCAATTACAGAAACTCTGAAGCAATAGAATACACGCATTTAATAGTGAGTGCAAACCCTAGTTTACAAATCTTAAAAGACGATTTGACTTTAGACTTAGGGGTAACTGTTGCGACAGATTTAAATCCTGATGCAGACAAAACAGATATTAATATCTACCCAAGTGTACGCGCTTCTTACAATGTAGTCGATGAGTATTTTATTGCTTATGGTGGGCTAGAAGGTGGTTTGATGCAAAACAGCTACCAAGAGCTAGCTACAGAGAATCCGTTTATATCTCCGACTATAGATTCCCTTTCTCCAACTGATCAGAAATATGATTTATACGCGGGTATAAAAGGGAAGCTGAGTAGCGCGATGAGTTACAACTTACGTGCAAGTTATTTAGCTCAGGATAATCGTTTGTTATACCGAAATAACTACCGTTCTGCAAGTGAAACCACTATTACCGGAGCAGAAAATTATCAATACGGAAATTCTTTTGCGGTAATTAATGACAATGTAAAAACGCTTTCGGTTTTTGGTGAATTGAATTTTGATGTGAACAGCAATCTGAAAATGCGTGTAAATGGAGAAGTCTTTTCTTATGATACCAGTATAGAAGATCAGGCGTGGAATTTACCCGATTTTAAAGCTTCATTTTTTGCAGATTATCAGATAGACGAGCATTGGTTTGCAGGTGTTACACTATTTTATGTTGGGGAGCGCAATGATCAGGTTGATGTGTTTACCACTTCAATACCCAGCAATCCACAACCTGTTACTGTAGAAAGTTATTTTGATGCAAATGCACACGCCGGTTATCGCTTAAATGATCAGCTAAGCTTTTTTGCACGTGTGAACAATGCATTAGGGAATAATTATCAGCGTTGGGTTAATTATCCGGTACAAGGCATTCAGGGAATGGCAGGAGCGACTTATCGTTTTGACTGGTAATTTTTTAGAAATTATAAATAAAAAACTCCCGACTTTCGGGAGTTTTTTTGTTTAATGCTGTTATAACTTAATTTGTACATTCGCCAAAACTATTTTCTTATGCGTAATGCACTTTTTCTCCTTTTGAGCTTTTTAATATTAGGCAGCTGCCAAAATAAAATATCAGATAAAATAGCTGTTGATGCAATTTTTATAAATGGAAGGGTTTACACTGTAGATAAAGAATTTGCCAGAGCGGAAGCTTTTGCGGTTAAAGACGGTAAGTTTATAGCCGTGGGTCTTACCGATTCTATTCAGGCAAAATATCAGTCTGAACAAGTTCACGATTTAAAAGGAAATACAGTCTTGCCGGGATTGATTGACGCGCATTGTCACTTTTTTAGATTTGGTCAATCGCTTCAAAATGTTGATTTAGTAGGAACTCAAAGCTACGCTGAAGTTATAAAGCGCGTAACTGATTTTCAAACTGAAAATCCGGCAGAATTTATTTATGGTCGAGGTTGGGATCAAAACGACTGGGATTTAAAAGAGTTTCCTAACAAGAGTAAATTAGATTCGTTATTCCCAGATATTCCGGTGGTTTTACAGCGTATTGACGGTCACGCGCTTCTAGTGAATCAAAAAGCATTAGATCTTGCTAAGATAGATAACACTACACGTATCGAAGGCGGTGAGGTTATCAAAGAAAACAATCAGATTACCGGTGTTCTTATTGATAACGCGATGGATTTGGTAAATAACGTTATGCCAAAAATGACTCGGGAACAAGCGATAGAAGCTTTGCAGGATGCGCAGGAGTATTGTTTTGATTATGGCTTGACAACGGTCAACGATGCCGGGTTAGATCGCAATACTATTATGCTTATTGACAGTTTACAAAAAACAGATGCACTCGATATGCGCGTTTATGCAATGATTAGCAACAATACTGTAGACGTAGATTATTTTATAAAAAATGGAATTTTAAAAACCGAAAAGCTAAACGTACGTTCGGTTAAGGTTTATGGTGACGGAGCATTGGGCTCTCGTGGTGCGGCTTTACGCGCACCCTATACAGACCGTCACAAGCATTTTGGAGCAATGGTTACACCTGTAGATAGCATCTATAGTTTAGCCCAAAAACTTGCCAAAACCAATTTGCAGATGAATACTCATGCAATAGGAGATTCTGCCAATACTGTTGTGCTCAAAGCTTATGAAAAAGCTTTAAAAGGTCAATCAGATCGCCGCTGGAAAGTTGAACATGCACAAGTGATTTCTCCGGAAGACTTTGATTATTTTGATGATAATATTTTACCATCGGTACAGCCTACGCACGCTACCAGCGATATGTACTGGGCAAAAGATCGTTTGGGCGAACGCCGTATGAAAGGCGCCTATGCTTATAAAAAATTGTTAGATGAAGCAGGAATTATCGCTTTAGGTACCGACTTTCCAGTGGAGCAAGTGAGTCCGTTTTATACCTTTTATGCTTCGGTAGCCCGAAAGGATTTGATGCAATATCCCGAAAACGGTTTTCAAATGAAAGATGCACTTTCTCGTGAAGAAACGCTGCGGGGAATGACTATCTGGGCAGCATATTCTAATTTTGAAGAAGCTGAAAAGGGAAGCATAGAAGTTGGTAAATTCGCCGACTTTATCATTATGGATCAGGATATTATGACCGTTGAAGAGGATTCAATTCCTAATCTAAAAGTTGATCAAACCTGGTTAGGAGGGAAGCAGGTAAAGTAGGTGAAAATAGTATGTCACTCAGAACTAAACCACCCAGCTTTTACCAAATAACATCCAGGATATCACTGTTTGTCTACCTGACTGTGATGAAATATGTGATACTCTAGGAGTTAAAATGAATGTTATTGCTGCACAAACAGCAGCTTTTAGAACTCCTTCAAAGCTTGGGAAGCCCCACAACATTAAATACCAAAGGGCTACATAACAGATTATAAATGCGAGCGTGCTTAAAAAAATGATTGCAAAGCGTTTCATAATATTATATTTTGATACATTCAAAATATAAGAAATTCTATTACTCAAACAAAATACAAACCGGTGCTGAAGCACTTATTTCAGAAACATAAGTCATTAAGCCGGTTTCTGAATTACGCTTATACGAAACCAGATTATCACTATTTTGATTAGCAACAATCACAAAGTTCTCATCTGGTGTTAACTGAAAATTTCGAGGATCTTTTCCTTTTGTCGGTTCGTTAGCTAGAAGACTTAAACTACCATCTTCTGCAACTTCAAGAATAGCAATACTATTGTGGCCTCTGTTTGATGCGTATATAAATTTACCGTTTTTAGAAATGTGTATATCTGCCGCTTTGCTATAGTCCTCAAAACCTTCTGGTAAAATAGAAGTGATACTTGTAACCGAGTAGTTTTTACCACTTTTTGCTATTTGCGCAATGGTATTGTCAAGTTCATTTAAAACATAAATAAAACCATTATTGGGATGAAAAACCAAGTGACGCGGACCTGCGCCTTCAGGAAAATCTAGTTTTTGGTTTTCAGACGGTTCTAATTTATCGGTTTTTGTATTTATCTGTGAAAACCACAATTGATTGGTTCCAAGATCAGCTGAAATAATGCCGCTGCCATCCGGAATAAACCAAGCAGAATGTGCGTGTGGACCTTCCTGACGATCTGTAGTTCCTTTACCTTCGTGCTGTTCTACATCGAGAAGTTCAGATAGACTACCGTCTTTAGTATCCAATTTAAGAAGCCCTAAATTCCCACCAGAATAATTTGCAACCAAAACATAACCCTTATCGTTTATGGTAACAAAGCAGGGGTGCGCACCACCGGTTTGCGATTTGCTAACTTGCAGCAAGGTATCACCTTCAACTCTAAAAGATTCAATAGTACCCGGATCATTTTCATTTACAGCGAGAAGAATGTCTTTCTTAGAATTGAAACTTAGAAAAGAAGGATTAGAAGTTTCTGCGACAAGTGCCGGTTTTGTAAAACTTCCATCTTCTAATAAACTCAATTTGTAAATCCCTTTACTATCACCATCAGTATATGTACCGATATAAAACGGTACTTCGCTTTTGAGTTCTTCATGAGTTTCCATAGTGTTTTCAGTTTTTGTTTCAGAATTTTTACAAGCGCATAAAAGCATCAAAATCAGGCCAAAAAAAACAGATTTCATAATTGAATTTTATAAGGTTATTCTTCCGAGTCAGCGAAGATTAAAATTAACGTATTCTGCAGTATTGAAGTTTTATTTCTAAAAGAAAAATCCCGACACCTTGTACCGGGATTTGACTTATTTTTTTGTGTTGTTATTCACCTCCGTTAGGATACCAGTCCAAAATCATAACCTCGGTGCCTACGTTTGCAGAGTCTACAATTCCTTTAAATTTCTCTACATCACTTAGCCCGTCCTGACCTCTAAAATGATATGGATAAACTTCTTCAGGTTTAAAAGCAATAACGCCGTCTGCTGCACTTTCTACAGTCATGGTATAGGGTAGATTCATACAAACAAATGCTTTGTCAATATCTTTAAGATTACGCATCTCTGGGATATCTTCTGTATCACCTGAGAAATAAACGCGCATTCCGTCTTTTTCTATAACGTAACCGTTGCCCCGACCTTTTGTATGAAACTGTTTAGCTTCTTCACGCAAGTTGTACATAGGGATTGCGGTTAAAGAATAACCATCCCAACTCTTTGTTTCGTCATTATTAATGACAGTTACCTGAGAACGAATAGCGCCTTCTAACTGATCATAAACCTCTTGAGGTGCAAAAATTGCAGATTCTGGAGTAGCTACTGCTTCTAACGTAGCGGGATTAAGGTGATCTCCATGTATATCTGTAACCAAAATCACATCTGGTTTTGGTTGCCCTTCAAATGCTTCAGCGCCACCCACAGGGTCTATATAAAAAACGCTATCGCCAAAATCGAACACAGCAGTGGCGTGCTCAATAGGAGTGATATTAAACTCAGTTTCTACAGCTTTTGAATCTTCGGTCATTGCCATTTCTTCAGTTTCTGAAGCAGACTCATCTGTAGATTTATTTTCATTTTTACAGCTAAAAATTGCCAAGGCCGTAAACGCAGTAAGTATGATTTTTTTCATTTCGCAGTAGTTTTAACAGCAAATAAACTAATAATAAGCTGGTTAGGCTATTAAAGAAATTGTAAAACATTAAAGTTGAATCCGCATTTTTATATCGGCTCGCCGGTAAGGATTGGGTTGTTGCAGCGGTTCTTCTATAAAGCCATATTTACGATAGAGGTGAATGGCATTTTCTAATTTACGACTTGAGTATAAAATGAGGGTTTTTAGCCCTTTGTTACGCGCAAAATCCAGCGAATGTGCTAAAAGTTGTTGTCCTATTTTTTGACCTCTCAACTCGACGTCAACGGCCATTTTTGTGAGTTCGTATTCCTCATTCTCATCAGGCATCAGAGCAACTACACCCACGACTTTATTATCAAGAAGCGCTATTAAGATTTCTCCTCCGGGTTTTATAATATGAGTTTCAGGATCACTTAAAACATCATTGTCATGAGGTTCTACGGTAAAAAACGCTGCAGCCAGTGCAGATTGAGTAGTTTAAAAGCCTCTGTGTATTGAGGCTTGTAGGTATCAAAAGTAAGATTCATATAAAAATTTAGAGCGAGTAAAGTTATAACAGAAAACAGAGCTATATGCATCAATATCCTTTTGAATTAGAAGAGTCTTAACGTCATTTTAAATGGTGTTTTTGTAAATTCGGGTTTTACTCGATAATTGATATTTTGAGTAGCCGATTTTTAAATTCAATTCAAATAATTTCCTTGTGGGCTTACTATGAGGCGATTTGATAAAATAAAATTATGACCAAGCAAAAACCAGGTTTGAATACTATTTGTACTCACGTAGGAGAAGTAGAAGACAAGCAGTTTAAAGGAGCGATTTCACCTATTTATATGTCAACGTCTTATGCTTACGAAGATGTTGACGTAAAGCGTTATCCGCGATATTTTAATACTCCTAATCAAGAAATGTTAGGCAAAAAAATAGCAGCGTTAGAAGGTACAGAAGCCGGGATGGTTTTTGGAAGTGGAATGGCAGCTGTAAGTACTGCATTGCTTGCTTTTTTAAACGCTGGGGATCATATTGTTTTACAGAAGACTTTGTACGGTGGGACGTTTAATCTCGTTGAAGAAGAATTTTCTAAAATGGGAATCGAATATACCTTTACCGACGGATTGCAGAAAGCTGATTTTGAAAAGGCAATACAAACCAACACTAAAGTGGTTTATATAGAAACACCTTCTAATCCGCTAATGACTGTTACCGATATGAGAATGGTAGCTGAGCTGGCTCAATCAAATGGAATAGTGAGTATGATAGACAATACGTTTGCTTCTCCAGTGAATCAGAATCCAGCGGAATTTGGTATAGATATCATCATTCACAGTGCGACCAAATATATGGGAGGTCACAGTGATATTCTTGCCGGAGCTGTTGCAGCATCAGCCGCACATATGGAACAAATTTGGCATAAAGCTAAAAATCTGGGGGGAAGTCTTAGTGATTTTACCGTATGGATGCTAGAGCGTAGTTTAAAGACTTTGGTTCTTCGCGTAAAACAACAAAATAAAAATGCTAAAAAACTGGCGAAGTGGTTAGAACAAAACGGTCATGTGAAAGCGGTTTATTATCCCGGTTTGAAAACACATCCTGATTATGCGCTGGCAAAATCACAAATGAGAGGTTTTGGCGGAATGCTTTCTTTTGAACTCGCTGACGAATTGGATGCTGCGGCCTTTTTAAAAGAACTAAAACTGATCAAACCTTCTATGAGTTTAGCAGGAGTGGAGTCTACGATATTATCACCTACACAAACTTCCCATGCGTTATTAAGTGCTGAAGAGCGGGCACATCAAGGAATTTCAGATGGCTTATTGCGGTTTTCTGTAGGTATAGAAGATAAGGCAGATCTTATTGCAGATTTGGAACAAGCGCTGGAAAAAGTGATTAAAGACAGCTTGAATTTTAGTTTATAATCAAATTCCTGCGAAATACGGGTTAGTAAACTGTTTGAAGACCGACTTATACAATTAAATTAAAAATAAGCCAATTGAAATTAGATATACTTGCGATAGGTGCACATCCTGACGACGTAGAACTTTCTTGTAGCGGAGTACTTGCAAAGGAAGCCAGTAGAGGAAAAAAAACAGGAATATTAGATTTAACTCGTGGTGAACTAGGAACGCGTGGTTCTGCAGAAATACGAGATCAAGAGGCTGCTGCAGCTGCTAAAATACTTGGATTAAGCGTACGAGAGAATATTGCTTTAGCAGACGGTTTTTTTGTAAACGATAAAGAATCGCAACTGAGAATTATTGAGATCATACGCAAGTATAAACCAGAAATAGTTTTGTGTAACGCTATTGATGATAGACATATAGATCACGGTAAAGGAAGTAAATTAGCAAGTGATGCTTGTTTTCTAAGTGGTTTAAAAAAGATAGAGACAAGCCTTGATGGAGAAGTGCAGGAAGCCTGGAGGCCTAAACACGTGTATCATTATATACAGTGGAAAAATCTACAACCCGATGTAGTGGTTGATATAAGTGGTTTTATGGATGTAAAGATGCAAGCTGTACTGGCTTACGGTTCTCAGTTTTACGATCCTAATAACCCTGATAGTAATACGCCCATATCTAGCAAAAACTTTCAGGATAGTGTAAAATATCGCGCTCAGGATCTGGGTAGATTAATAGGAACCGATTATGCAGAAGGCTTTACCGTAGAGCGATATCCGGCTGTAGATTCTATTTTTGATTTGATATAAATTTTTTGAAAGAATGTATTGCTCATAATATGGATTTGCATTACATTTGCACCCGCATAATTCGCTAGCGAAATATGTTTAAAAATGGTGGTTGTAGCTCAGTTGGTTAGAGCGCCTGATTGTGGTTCAGGAGGTCGTCGGTTCGAGACCGATCTTCCACCCGGAAGTAAAAATCCTTGCAGAAATGCAGGGATTTTTTCGTTTATAGTGTTTTGTGGAAAATAGGAACACACTAATTTAGTAAACGCTACTCAGCAAAGTCTAATGATCCGTATAGGCTCACCTCTTGACAAGGCCTTAAAAATGCCTTATATTAGCAGACCTAAGCTCAGACGCATTTATCTTAACCGCACAGCCTAGGATAGGGGAAGGCTCTTTTTTTATAAGTTAGCTCTCTAAAGACTAGCTTGCCATACTACCTGCAGCGAGTACTCCGTGCTGCCATTATCCCATTTTAAACTTCCCAGAGCTCCATTCACCCAAGGTTCACCCGTAGTTCACCCGAGGTTCACCCACGTTTCACCCGGGGATACTGCATAGCAAAGGCAGGGTAACGGTATGCTAACGCTATGGGAGGTATATGGCTGAGGCTCATCAACTAGTTACGGATGCAAGGCTACCTTTTCAAGAAACACAATCCCTAAAAGTCCCAATATGATAAGCTGTTTTAAATGGCCTGTACTTGCAGGCAATTGCACAGTCTCGCATACTCCAGCATACTTTTACATACTATAGCCTACTCCTGCATAGCAAATCGATTTTTAGAGGGGTTTGCTTCGAGTCTTGTTCGGGTATCCTTCGAGAGGGCTTCGGTAAAAGGGGGTATTTCTCGAACAAATCCCGAAGGAAACTGGAAATACAATCGAATAAAAGGGTGTTTTACATGGATTTATTCCCTTTTTTTGCGTTGACCCATGGGATTACAGGATTCTGTAAACTAGATTTAAGACAAAGGTCTACTTTTATTAACGCAACTCAATAGTGGTGATATCCCGTAAATTTTGAGGGGATATGTATATATTTAGTGTTGATATAACAAGTTGTACATAATGCTGAAAAAACTAAATTACATATCAATTTTCATTCTGATTTTAATCGGTATTTCGTGCAAAAACGAAAAGAAAAATAACGAACTAAACTCAAATGCGGAATCGTTATTAAAAATTGATTCTCTAAATGGTTACAATGAATTGGCAAATCCTGACAAACGAGAAACTTATACGATTTCAGAATATAATACTGACAACCCTGAAATAAAGAACATAAAACGTCCTGAAAAAACAATCATACGGAATTTAACGATTGACACAACTCAAGCGTTCGGAATTTGGACTCAAGACCCAAATGGACCACACGCTGATTTTTGGTTGACCGCAAAGGATTTCCTAGTTGCTGATTATGATGGTGATGGACATATGCCATACATTTTGGATGGAAATAAAATCACGATATTTTATAATGACTTTGTTCAAAAAGGAACAATAACTTCAACGAAAAACGATACACTAAAAATTAAATGGGCTGACTTTGACGTTGAAACCAAATATGTGAAATTTGAAAATTAAAAAGCACTATGTACAACACCGGCTATAGTTCATTGCTTCTGACTTTCCTCTCGGAAAGTCCTCGCAAATTTGCTATCTTCGGTTTACGGCGGAAAATCCTCGCGGATTTTCACGCAACGAAACCATAGCCAAACACGTTGTGGTGCATTAAAAAGAAATCGTGAAAACAAAGAAAATCCGCGGACATAAAAGAAGATGGAATGACATTGACCAGTGGGTTGAAACGCATAAGAATCTCGACTTGAACTATTTGAAAGAGTACAAGCGAGATTATGCGAAAATTCGAGTTCACCCTTGGAGCGGAATTTCTTTAACCAACAGCCAAACACCTAGTCCAAAAGGACAAACCAAGACCAGAATTCTAAGTGGACTTATTGAAATTTATGATTCTTGGAAAAGGGAATTGGACAAACTTGACGAAAACTATTATTTAAGAATATGGCTCTTTGAACCAAGATTTGCGAATTCTCAAGTTGTCTGTGCGATTGGAGACTATTTGGACTTTTATGAAAACACTTTTTTCAAACCAGACGAGTCAAAAAAGTTGAACCCCGAGAAATATGGACAGTTAAAAGATGAAATTGAAAATTTTAATTGGGAATATAGACTTGACGAAGACCACTTTGACAACAGCGAACCAGGTGACCCAGAATTATACGCAACATTAGCGGACTATGAAGAAGATAAAAAGTGGTTTGAAAAAATGCTAAAAAAGCCACACAGAACAACGAAATTTAAAGAGCCGATTGGAGAAGCTACTGAATCATATTCATTCAAAAAAGGAGATGTTTGGCTTGGAGAAAAATAAAAAAACGCACCACAACAACGGTAGCCGTTGCAAAAGTCTATAATTTGTATAAAACTAATTCATCTAATCCGCTTTTAAGCGGTTTTCTTGTTTGAGAGCGTTATAGACATTGGAAGTTAACGAGCATTAGTATTGATTTAAATACCTCTTTTAGGGCTTTTTTGAGTCTAAAATACAAGCTGAGCATTCCTGCTCCGCTTTTTACTCGGTTTTGAGTGAATTTGAGGTATTTTTTGAGGTTGTAGGCAATGGCGGAGAGTTGCATACACTTGTTGGCTTGTTTTAGTCCTATGGTATTTATCTTCCTTAATCCCACAAACTGCGTTAGCGTTCCAAAAACAGGTTCTACCGTGCTTTGCCGTTTGCCTTTCATATACCTGCCTTGAGTCCCGACAGCTATCGGGATCTACCCGGGCGATGTTGCGCTGGTATTCTGCCTGGTAATAGGTGACGCTGAATTTCTTTTCCTTTGCGCTTTTACCCAGACAGCTGCTGCGTATAGGGCAGTCCATACATACGTGCTTGCGGGCACGGTATTCTTTCTTGCGGGTACCTGTTCTGTAATCATTAAACTCCTTGGTGAATGGGATGATCTTAAAAGGCTCATCAAACTTGGGATAGCATTCAATACTGCTCTTGACCATACGATATCACGTGTTATAAGGCTTGCTAAGGCCCTTAAAAGAAGGATAAGCAAACTGTATTGCCTAGAGGTCACTCTTGCCTATTATTTAAATTTTATTGGATATCGAACACGCTTCAACTACTTTTAAGGAATAAATAGGTGGTTTTGAGACAAACTGCCGTTGTAAAACATTTGAAAAAGACAATCAGCGTACTAACATTCTTCTTAATTCTTTCTTGCTCTTCCGAAAAAGACAAGATTGAAAAAAGTACTGATATGACTTATTTAGGTGGAATTATAGAAAACTATATGTTTGAGTGTACTGACGCAAATCAATTAGAAGTTCACACTAAAGCGAAATACAATCCAACCGATTCTACTTTAACTTTCTTTATTGGTAAATCTAAAACAGAATTCTTTCAGAAGTGGGAAATTCCATTACAAGATATTTATGTGGATATAAATTTTATTCATTCATTGACAGATACAATGAAACAAATAAACATTAAGGCAACTGAAAAAGATTCTGTTATTCAATATTCTGACAAAAAAAATATGACTTTTAAAATGACCAATTCTTATAATATTTATTTATTTGATTGGTGTGATAAAGAAAAACAAGAAAACTTTATAAGTGCATTAGAGAGAATAACTGAATTGAGTAAACTTAAATAAAAATGCAAGAAACCATCAAAAATGGGATTCCTATTCACGTTGATTTAGCACCAAATCGTAACGAAGTTTATTCAGGAATTTGCCTAAAATCTAACGACAATATCTTCATATTTATCTGTTTTAATGACGAGACAAAAGAATTTGATGGTTTTGCAATTATTAGAAATTTCGAAATTGAAAAATATCGAGAATGGGACGAAGAAGAATTAAGTGAAATAAAGAATAACAATTACTCGGAATTTATCGAAAAACTACCACTCGAAAAAATAAACAATATGTTCGAGTGTTTATCGGAATTGGAAAACGAAGAGTTGATTGCAGTATTTACAGAAGCTGATGATGATTCATATTTTGTCGGACAAATTAAAAATCTAACAGAAAATGAAGCGGAATTAAAATTAATGAATGAAGATGCGGAATGGATTGAAAATAAGAAAATAAATATTGCCGAAATAACTTATATTGGATTTCGGACAAGTATTGAAAAAGAGTTACTGAATAAAAACGTTTTACAATAACTAGCGTTCGTGTGGTCGGTACAGCCTGTCCCGTTGCAGAACGGGAACCCAGCATGAACGCCGTGTTGACTGAACCGGTTCTTTGTCGGTCATCCCTCTATGGGGATTGGTCCGTTTTGGGGTGGGTTATTTTAGGTAGGTATCGGGTCTGTTGGGTACACTTCCGCTCTTGATTTTTCTTAGGTAGTTATATCACTTGTTAGAAGCTCTTGAAGCTTTCGTTTTTTGGAGTGTTTTATCCACTTTTACTTCGTTTAAGCCATAGGGTTCCTCTTACCCTTCAAGAGGCGTTTTGTGCTTTAGTGTGCTTTAGTATATTTTTTGAGTTTTGCGATCCAGTATGGCGGTGGTCCCCGTGCCGTGAAGGTCTCCAGGGTGATGAGTGTTCCTTTTTTACACGTTGGGCATATTCGGTGTTGCAGCGGTGGTTTTTCTTGGAGCTGTACCTGAACCAGGGTCTGGTGCAGGTGGGCAAGGCTTTCCCGTTTATGGGAAGCGCTTAAGATTCCATAATGGCGGATGCGTACTATATTTAAATAAATACGGATATCCGGCACTTACAACTTCATACTTCATACTTCATGTATTTAAAGGTTGATCCTAAGAATAAAGAATTACGTTATTAATTCAATCAACTTCAAAGCGGTCTTCCAGTTGCGGGTGGTGGCGGTAAGATTTAGTTTTTTCTCAAAAAAAGCATTGGAGATTTTAGTTTTATGGTATTTCCCGGGAATAGTTAAGTATGCATAAGAAGTACTTATTATAAACTGATCAGGAGCAAAGCTGTTTTGGTCTAAAGCTGCAACATCTTCCGGTTTTGGTATTTCACTTAAAAACGTTAGATGTAAATTTTCAATAGGTTCAGCGCTAAACGGATTTACTTCAACAGCCTTTTTTATAGCATCAGCAGTTTTAACAACTACAGGAACCTCAAATCCAAATTCTTCTAAAATAGCATTACTTATAATTTTAGCCAATTGTGTTTCGGTATGTTTCTCATCAGATAGAAAAATGATGTTTCCGCTTTGTATGTAGGTTTTCACCTCTTTAAAATTTAGATCACTCATTAGTTGGCGTAATGTTGCCATAGGTACTTTTCGGTGTCCACCTACATTTATCCCGCGCAAGAGCCCAATATAGTGCTGCATATCACAAGTTTTTATAGCGGTTCAATTTATAATTTAATGTTTTCTTTACACCCATCCACTCACTTTCTGTAATAGAAAAAACAACAGTATCGCGATAGCTTCCGTCTGCATTAAGACGATGATTGCGCAGAATACCATCCTGTTTTGCACCAAGACGCGCAATAGCTTCTCGAGATTTTATATTAAACCAGTTGGTGACGATTTGTACAGCGATGCAGTTCAATCCTTCAAATGCGTATTGTAATAGCAAATACTTACATTGTGTATTTGCAGCAGTGCGTTGATAACTTTTAGCATACCAGGTATATCCTATTTCCAGCCGTCTGTGCTCCGGTTGTAAATTGTAGAAACGGGTACAACCTATAATCGTTTCAGTTTGTGTATCTATTATGGTGAGCGGATATTCTAATCCCTTTTCTTTTTGAGCTAAAGCAGTAGCAATATACGAGTCTATTGAGTTGGCATCAGGAACAGAAGTATACCACAATTCCCAGAGTTTACCGTCTGAAGCTGCTTTTAGAAGTCCGTCTTTATGCTCTGCTTTTAAAGGAATAAGCGTAACGCTTTCGCTTTTAAAATGTAAGATTTTATCAATCCAGTGTTTCATAATTCGTTAACAGGAAATGGTTGTTGTGATAAAATTAGGTTTTAAATAAAAAAAGAGCCTCCAAATAGAAGAGGCTCTTTTAAAATTTTTACTCAATAATCGAGATAATCATTTTACCAGGTATTACGGAGTTTTATCAACTACAATTCGGTCTTCACGGTTTGCTAATTCCCAGGCAGTTAAAAACACAAGTTGTGCACGTTTTGCAAGCATAGGGTAGTTGATTTTATCTGGAGTATCAGAAACTTTATGGTAATCTGCGTGAGTACCATTAAAGTAAAAGATGATAGGTACACCTTGCTTAGCAAAGTTGTAATGGTCAGAACGGTAATAAAAACGATTAGGATCGTTATCATCATTATAGGTATAATCCAGATCAATGTTCATATACTTGTTATTAACAGCAGTAGAAATGCTGTCTAACTCAGTACTCAACTTGTCAGAACCTATTAAGTATATGTAATTCTCATTGTCTGCGTGTGCATCATCAACACGACCAATCATGTCAATATTTAAATCGGCTACTGTATTTGCGATAGGGAAAATAGGATTCTCAGCATAATAGCTAGAGCCGTATAAGCCTTTCTCTTCACCTGTTACATGTAAGAAAACGATAGAACGTTGTGGTCTGTAACCAGCTTCTACAGCTTTGTTAAATGCTTCAGCGATCTCTAATACACCTACCGTACCAGAACCATCATCATCTGCACCATTAAATACTTCACCATCATCACGAACACCTACGTGATCTAAATGTGCTGAAATAACAATGTATTCTTCAGGCTTAGTACTACCTTTAATATAAGCAACAACATTTTCTGATGCTTTTATACCGCTTCCTGCTCTAAAAAAGCTTTCTGGTACTGTCTGAAAATAGGTGCTGTCTATAGCAGATGGTATTTCTTGACTTACGTAAAAATCTTTAAGATATTCTGCTGCTTTTTTCTGTCCTGGTTCACCAGTATTACGACCTTCAAATTCGTCAGAAGCATACACGTAAAGCATTTCTTTTAACTCGTCTGCTGTAATACTTTCAGCAAAAGGCATTGGATCAACATTTGTTAGATCTACAGTTTTACCAGAACGGCTAGAAGATTCATTCATTTTAGGACCGCACTTTACAAGAAGAATACTTGCAAGTATACCGGTCATCCACATTATTTTTTTCATAGAGGGTTATTATTTTATTGCCCTAAAAATACACTTTTACTTGATAATCGAAATTAAAACGCATAAATGCTTGCTGAAAATTTAAGAAGTATCATCATCCAGCAATTTGATTATGATTCAGATAAAGACATTATAATAATTTGTAAAACCTTTTTGCTGAAATTTTAAAACCGAAGATAAAAGCTCTCATCTTCTGCTTTGTGCAAATTGATATTGTTGTAATCTGCCATGAAGTTTTGAATTCCGTTTATTGCTGAAAATTCGTTCTGAGTGTGTGTAGTCGTAAGCACAATTGATTTTGAATTTCCGTTAGCAGCAGCCTGTGCTCCGGTAGGACTGTCTTCAAAAATCAAACATTCTTCAAGTTTAATCGCTAGATCGTTTGCTACCATCTCAAATACTTGCGGATCAGGTTTACCACGCGCTACCATATCTGAATGTACAACTGTTTTAAAAAATTCCTGAAGCTTTAAGGCTTCTACAGCGAACTCTGCATTCTCCTTAGGTGCGGCGGTACCAATACCCATTGGGATACCTAGTTTTTTAGCATTATCAAGAAACTCTTGCAAACCCGGAAGCAATTTTATTTGATCAGCATAGATCTCGCGATAGGCAGCTTCTTTATCCCAAGCGATCTGAGCCACTTCCTCATCGGTATAACGATCACCAAATAAGCGGCGAATGATTTCGTTGTTCACTCCGTGTATGTCCCGTTTCACTTCTTCAAGCGTCATATCAAGACCTAATTCTTTCAGCTTTTTTTGCCAAGCACGGTGGTGAATCATCATATTATCAATCATCGTCCCATCCATATCAAAGATGAGTGCTTTTACCGGTATTTTAGTCTTTTGAGAAATCAATATGAAGAATTTTGAGATTAAAGAACGAATATAATAGGATAGAAGTGATTTACAAGAGTGCAGCGGAATCAAAAATACAAAAAGGCGCTATTATGTTATAAATAGCGCCACAATTTAGATATTATTGAAGGTATTCTAAATATTAATATTCTGTAATAACTTCTTCACTAACAGGTATGATAGATCTCATTTCAAACTGATTAAGGAGCTCTTTTTCAAGTTGGGTGATATAATCTGTTCTCTCTCTTATTTGGTTCATACTATCGGTAAAAGCTTGTAGACTGCGTTTACCTACTTTTAGATTTTGAAACATGTTGCTGATGAAGCGAGACATTTCAACTTCACCAATTGCATTTTCAAGATCCACAAATTGTTCAGGTGTTATGAGAAGTGCTTGTAGACGAGTTTGATCTGTGGTAGGCGTGGTTGCAACAGCATTTTTAGTAAGATAGCTGTTGAGTGAATTGTACTGATTAGGGTTGTATTTTTTAAGATATTTAAGTTTTACGTATTTAGCTAGTGATTGTAAAAGCATTTTATCTAATTGATTTTCAGGCTTAAAGTTGCTTGCTAAGTAATAATATGCGTCACTCTCTTTAATGGCATAGTCAATTTTATCAGAATCAACATTTTGAGCCGTATTGATGATGGTGTTATAGGTGCTCTCATTACCATAAACTGGAGAACTTATTTGAGCATATACTACTTTATCATCATCAGAAACCTGTGTCAATTCTTCTAAAAATCCACGAGTTTTAGCAAATTTAGCTTCCAGTTGCGGGATATCTTTTTCGGGTACATTTATATAATTAGCATATTTTCCAGTTTGATAATTTAAATCACCTGCCAAAAGAACCAGATCTCCCGCTACTTTATTATTTGTAAAAACTGATCCACTGGGTTGGGGTTTGCCTTTTCCTATATAAATTTTATCACACGTATCACAATTAGCAGTAATCGAATAAGTATAAATAAATGGATTCATATAATCTGAAATATTACTAGACTTATTTACAATTTCAGGGTACCATTTATCTGTATTTCCCGCTCTTAAAACACCGTTTGAATATACAAGCTGACCTTTATATCGTTTAGCATTTTTAGAATTTTCAAATTTTTTGAATGTACCTCTTGTTACAATTTTAAGTTCTGATTGCGGATTGATTTCTATTTCACATCCTACAAGAACGGTGTAGATCAAACAATCGTCACAGTTTTGTGGAACTTTACTTGAAGCAATTCGACCTCCGTTAAGATAGATAGCATCAACCTTTATGTATTCATTAAGCCTGAAAGATAGCGTTTGCGTGTCTATAGGAAGATTTGTGATTTTGTAAGTAGCGTCTATCGTCTCATCTTCAAGTGAAATAGTAACATCACCGTTTAAATGACTCAATTTTTGAGCACTGGTAAACTGGGTGATTAAAAACAAAAAAAGTAATAAAGCAATTCTCATCAGTAGGTTAGATTTTAGACTAAAATATTGAACTCGTTTTTAGTAGTCTTTTTAGCGTGTTCTTTATCCTGAAAAAAGAGAACTTTATCTGTAAAGCTATTTTAAGCTAGACGTATTGCGAGATTTCACAGATGAAATCGATAAGGAATTCCTTAAAGATCTGAATATACAGTACTTTTAATGAAATTAATCGGGATTTAATTGTAGATATTAAAATATCACTTGTACAAATTGAAAATATTTTAAGAAATAATTAACAATCTTAATTGATGATGTTTTTTGGGCTTTCGCAATAAAAATTCGCCTTTGTGTTTGAGTCTAATATGATGATTCTTCGCTCATAAGAGTTTCCTTCATATTCGTCTGCAAGAGCTAATTCGAAGTCTTTTAGTTCGTAGACAATTCCCTCAATTTGATCGTTCTCATCACCGGTATATATAGCTATAAAATAGGATTGTACTTGCGGATGATTTTCAGGTATTTTGATAGTTCCTAATCTGTATTTTTTTAGAAAGTCTTTTTTACCCTTAAGTTTTCGGCCAAATAATTCTGTTTGAATTTTGATATTCTGAAGCGTTCCGTAGGTGAATAAAAACGCCATCTATTACTATCGTTTAAGACTAAAATGGCCTTTGTATTCTTTCTGCTCTCCCAATGTATCGGTTAGTAAAACGGTATACCAATATTCGTCAGAAGGCAAGGTTTTGTCTCGTACAGTACCATCCCAATTTTGGTCAAAATCTATTAATGATTTTAATAATTTTCCGTAGCGGTTGTAGATATATACAGTGATTGCGGTAAAATTAGCATTACTCAAGCCTGCAGCTCCCCATTCATCATGATAGCCATCATTGTTAGGTGTAAAATACTTTGGGAACCCTAATACCGGAATCTCAATACTGCTCAAACCGCACCCATTTTTATCCCTTACATAGAGTGTTCTAAAACCAATTGCTACATTTCTAAAGACAGCCTCATCTTGATAGGGGCCAAGTGCATCATCTAAAGCAAACTCATAATCACCTATACCCAAATTATTCAAATCAATAACGCGAATTGTATTGATCTCATTTTCAGTCATTACTTCAATAGTATTCATATCTACTGTAGCAGCTTCAGAAGCTATAACTTCAATCATTTTAGACGCTGACTTACAACCGTAAGCCGTAGTTGCAGTAACCGTATAGACCCCGGGAGAATTCACCACTACAGAAGCTGTATTTCCTATGCTCGTACCCGAAGCATCGGTCCAGTTATAAGTATAAGCGTCTCTCGCGTTAGTGGTCTCTAACGTAAAAGAACTCGCATTACTGCAGAATTTTCCTTCGTTTAGAATATCAAATACCGGGATGGGTTCAACTAGTAATTGCAAATGTGGCCCTACTCCAAAGCATGAACCCGATGTTGCATCGTCAACACGAACATATAATGTCTGAGCATTTACAGTTTCGTTTGTATAAGAGTTTTGAGGAAGAATTTCGTTTGTGGCAAGCAGTGCATCTTGTTCATTTCTAAAATAAGAAACCTTTAAATTATTTCCTGACGGGAATTGACTCAACATAGCGGCAGTGGCTTCAGACAGGTCAAAATTTTGAAAACCATCAACAGTGCCATCTGTATCACATTGGGTTAAATTATAACTATATCCAGTAGGAAACGAAGTCGTTGAAACTTCAAGATTTAGAATTGACACTTTAAAGCAACCATTTGCATTTTCGGTATATGAATAGATTGTGCTGCCGTTTTGATTGTTATAGGATTCTGGTGTTATTATAGTATTCCCAGAATTTGTATCTGCGTCAAATCGGGTTTGATAAAACGTAACATTAATATCGGTATCACTAGTAATAAATGGTATGCTGTTATTAAGATTGAAGTCTGTAAAACCATCTGGAGTTCCGTCTTCATCACAATTTTTAATGGTGATTGTATCGGCTGCATCTACAACATCAAGTATTGTTGCAGTAACAGTTTTACGACTACCGGTATTACAACCTAAAGCTTCGCCAGCTACATAAAAATTTTGAGTTGTATTAATTATTGGATTGTAATTAGTTCCTGTATGAACCAGATTTCCACCAGATGGAGCATCATACCAATTCAAGATCCCATCTGTTGTGCTAGCACTTAAGTTTACAGTTCCCGCGCCACAGCGCGTATCACCTGTTACGGTAGTAGTGGGTATGCTGATACTAGTTGAGGTTGCAATTTTTAGCGATGGATCACCCGGCATCCCACCGTATTCTACAAGATAACCTTTAGGCTGAAAGTCTAGGTTAGTCTCCCCGGTTGTTCTGAGATCATTCCAGGAGCCGGGAATACCAATACCCGGAGCAGTAATATGAGCATAGTCTTCGCCGCCATTTACATTATTAGGTTCACCGCTATTCCAATAGGCAAACCTTGTGGTGCTTCCGTTAGGACCACCACGCCAAAACTCAACACCTCCTGCAAGACCTTCGGGGCCGGTAACCCATTCCCAAACTCCTTCCTGAGCTTCATCTGTACCACCAATCCATCCGGCACCTTGAGTTTGTTCTCCGCATAAAACAGCCTCTTCAAAAGATGTTAATGTTGCTAAATATCCTTGTAATCCATAATAAACTCTATTCTCAGCTGCAGTTTTAGCAGCTTCCCAGGTTATTAAATTATCAGGGACATACTCATAATAGTGGTCTGTTGAGGGTAAATAATTAGCCTGACCTATAGTGATAGAGAACGCTCTCTTGCCGCTTATGTTTGCTCGTGAGCTTCTAAAGGTAACTGCTCTGACCGCAGCAATTATTTCTGCAGTGGTTATTGTAGTAGAAAATGTAAGAGTGAGCTTTGCATTACCCGGGTTAAATGATTGTGAAATATTAGGTAGGTTAGGAATCTCTAAAAAGTCGCTTCCTCTTTCGTAACCTGAAGAAATCTGAATATAAAGAGCATCAATTGGAGAGTCGCCAGGATTTTGAAGATCAAAATCAGGAGCTATAGTAATACTTGATAACGGACAATAAATTTGATCTGCATCAGCTTCTAATATTGGAGCTTGACCACGTGTAGTATCTATATTAAGTAAGAAGAGTAGAAGTAGAAAAAGTGTCTTAGATAATTTTATGTTCATAGTCTAATCTTCAAAAAGTGTTGCTTGATAGGCACCTGAGTCTGCCCGATTTGATCTGGATTCTCCTAAAATATCTAAAGGAACTTTAAGTGCTGTGCTGGGATCACCTAGATTTTTTGCTGCAGAATCATCACCAATTCTGTAATCATTTATAGCTGAATTTCTAAAATCAGGATTCTCGCTGAATAGTATATTTAAGTAAATACGTTCATTATTGAAGTCGTAGTTGACATCATTAGCAAACTCACCAAAAGAATCATCAAATTTGATTAAGGAATGTGAAAAACTGAAATTAAAATCAGTAGTAGCCAAAGCTTCTAAGCTGATCTCCTGCGATTGATTGCCGTAAATGATACAGTTAGTAAATGTTGCTTGCTTTAATGCCGAAGTAAACAATTCTGAGTCGGTTTCTAGAAAATTATCTAGCCGTACAGCCGGCGTATTTCTGAAACTTTGAGACCAATAATTAGCAAATGTACTGTGAGTAAACTCATAATTACCTCCTAAACGCAGCCATAAATTGGAGACTCCTGAATTGCCAATAACTAAATTCTCTCCAAGAATTGATGCGGTTAAGGCATATAACCCCATACTTGACGTATTGTAGATCTGTGTATTTTTTATGTAAAAATCTGGATTCACATCACCGGTATTTCCATCAGCGAGAATACCTATGTTGTTGTTCTTTATAGTAACATAATCTATAGAGGCTGTGCTACCGGGAGTAAACCAAATTGTTCCCCACTGACCGGGGACTTCGCTGTATTCTGGTTCTAAGCGGTCACCTTCAAGAATGATCTCGTTTTCTAAAATTTCTTGATCCTCACTCAAAGCACCAGTTGCTTCTAAACGTGATCCATTTGCAAAAATGAGTCCGCTGTTTTCATGAAAATGAATACGCGCACCGGCATCTATTTGCAACGTTTTACCAGAAGGTATTCCGGCATAGCCGTAAATAACATAAGGCTTTTGGTTGGTGAAATTCAATTGATCATCCTCTAGTAAAAAACCTTCAACCGTTAGGGGAGCTCCTGTTTCGTTAAGACCAATTTCTAAGGTTTCTTTAATACCTGCGGCATTTTTCTCTGGATATAAAAAAATCGCATCCTGAATAAGTGTAACCAGTTCTACGGTTTGTAGATTGCTACCAGAATCAAACTGAATTTGATCGGTGTATACAAAGCTGTTTTCGGTTTGAATAGTTGCATCTACAGTAGTTTCAATAAAAATATAAATACTGTCTTTAGGTAGAATTTCTATGTTTTTAAAAACCGTTCCGGCCAGGCCGTCAACATTAAGCCTATATTGAGAGTTTTCGCCTTGCGATAAACCAACATAAGGTATCGAGATAAGATTAGTTGAGTTGTTGTAAACCTTTAAATTATAAGTGCTGCTGCCAATATTTGAAAAAATCGTATCTAAAAAAACCGTGTCTTTAGAAAACCACAGGTTCCCTTCACTGCGCGTAGGTTCAAAATCTTCACGGCACGCACTCATAAAAAGCGTAGCAGTAAAAACAGCAAGAAATAGAAGTCCGGTTTTTAGTAGATTTTTCAACAGATTATTTCTTGATCAGACGAATCTCAAACAATTTGTCCCAATGTTTACCTGTGACGTAAAGCTGGTCTGTTTTGGGGTTGTAAGCGATCCCATTAAGGACTTCATTACCGGCATCTTCTATAGAATTAATTTTTTTCTTGAGCGATCTCAAATCAACAACACCTTCAATTGCACCGGTTTCTGGATTTATAATCGAAATGCTGTCAAACTGATAGCTGTTTGCATAAATTTTACCGTTAACCCATTCTAACTCGTTGTATTTAGATCGTAATTTTTTAGAATCTACCACTTGAATGAATTCTTTTTCAGCATAGGTTTTAGCATCTAGAAGCCATATTTTCTCAGTACCATCAGATTTGTAAATGGTATTGCCATCGTTGCAAAGACCCCAGCCTTCTTTACTTTTTCCATAATTGAAGGTATCGGTTTTTTCAAAAGTGTCTAAGTCGTAAACAAAACCTTGATTCTCTCTCCATGTCAATTGAATCAATCTAGAGTCTATTATTGTTAAGCCTTCGGCGAAAAAATTCTTGGCAAGATCAATGCGCTTTAGGATTTCTCCAGTTTTAAAGTCAGTTTTCAGCAAGCCAGATTTCCCGTATTCGCCTACACTTTCATATAAGGTGTCACCGTGAAATTCCAGACCTTGGGTGTAAGAAGTTTTGCTGTGTGGGTAAGTATTTACAATTTCATAAGTGTATAAAACCGGTGCTTCTGAAGCCACAAACGTAAGCTTAGAGGAGAGAGTAGCTTGTTTACCATCTGCATAAACTTCAGCTTCCAGCATTTTTTCACCTAACTGAGTAACATTGAGAATCGCATCAATGCTGCTCAAATCTTTTTTGCGATCCAAAACCTTATCATCAAAAGAATAAACAACCGAATCTATGGTAACATCACCCTTTGGTTTGAGGTTTATAATCACTTGATCTCCGTTTTTTAGAGTAGATTCTGGCTTGTTTAGTGTTAAAGTAAAACTTTTACTCAAATCTTTTCCGTTGCCACAGGAGAGAATCGTAAGACTTAAGGTTAAGATAGCGAGAAGGTTATAACTGCGCATAAGTATGATAATTTTGCTGTCAAGTTAAATCAATAAATTCAGTTTAAAAAACGTTTGGTTTGCTGTTTGATTGCTGTATATTTGCACCCGGCAAGTCCTACACAACCAGCTCCTGTCGAATTCCCCCAGGGCGGGAACGCAGCAAGGGTAGATGGTCGTAGCGGTGTGATGTAGGTAGCTTGCCTTTTTTTATGCCTTATATTTACGTATTTTCCCCGCTCTAAATTTAATGTATGTCTCAAGTAGTCTTGATCACAGGAGCCTCTTCAGGAATAGGAAAATCAATAGCAGAGTTTTTAGTTACAAAAGGATTTACGGTTTATGGAACCAGCCGAAGCCCTAAAGTTAGTTCAGATAATGGCGTTCAATTTTTAGCACTTGATGTTACTAAAGAGGAAACCGTTTCTGCTGCAGTTGATCAAATTCTTAAAGCTGAAGGTCGCATTGATATTCTTATTAATAATGCCGGTAAAGGAATTACCGGCCCCTTAGAAGAAATTCCCGAAGAAGAACTCAAATCAATTTTTGAGACCAATTATTTTGGACCGTTACGGGTGATCAAAGCTGTTCTTCCTAGGATGCGAAAGAAAAAGAACGGACTTATCATTAATGTAACTTCTATTGCCGGTTATATGGGCTTGCCGTATCGCAGTGCCTATTCTGCCACAAAAGGAGCTTTAGGTTTAACAACCGAAGCTTTGCGAATGGAATTGAAAGAGTTCAATATAAAACTGACTAATGTAGCGCCCGGTGATTTTGCAACAAATATCGCTTCGGGTCGCTATCACGCTCCTTTATTAGAAGACTCACCGTATGCTAAAAATTATGGAAAGTCTCTCTCTTTGATGGATGAGCATGTAGATCACGGGGAAGATCCTCAAAAAATGGGAGAAGCTGTTTATGCAATCATCAATACTAAAGAGCCTGAAGTGCATTATAAAGTAGGTGCTTTTATGCAGAAAATCTCTGTTTTTCTAAAAGGAGTTCTTCCAGGCAAAATGTATGAACGTTTGTTGCTAAATCATTATAAATTATAGTATTTGAGTGATTTTAGTGTAAATACAACACTTAAATTGTTTTAAATGCTATCTTCTTAAATATTGACGATTATATTGCTTAATTTTGAGATTCAATTTTTTGATAATCTAAATTCTTCACATGAAATTTTTTATTGATACAGCAAATCTAGACCAGATTAAAGAAGCTCAGGAACTAGGAGTTCTTGACGGTGTAACTACAAATCCATCTTTGATGCATAAAGAGGGCATCACCGGAAGAGAAAATATTTTAAAACATTACGTAGATATTTGCAACCTTGTAGATGGTGATGTAAGTGCAGAGGTAATATCAACAGATTTTGATGGTATGGTTAAAGAAGGTGAGGAGCTTGCTGCACTTCACGATCAAATCGTTGTAAAAATACCTATGATTAAAGATGGTGTTAAAGCGTTAAAATATTTTAGCGATAAAGGTATTAGAACAAATTGTACATTAATATTTTCTGTGGGGCAGGCTTTATTAGCAGCAAAAGCTGGAGCTTCTTATGTTTCTCCATTCTTAGGTCGTCTTGACGATATCTCTACAGATGGTTTACAGCTTATAGCAGATATCCGTTTAGTCTTTGATAACTATGCTTTTGAAACTGAAATCTTAGCTGCATCTATACGTCACACTATGCACGTTATTGACTGTGCTAAATTAGGTTCTGATGTTATGACAGGACCATTAAGTTCTATTGAAGGTTTATTAAAACACCCACTAACAGATATCGGTTTAGAAAAATTCTTAGCAGATTACAATGCAGGTAACAGTTAAATCTTAGCCTTTTATAAATTTAAAAACCCGCTTTTAGCGGGTTTTTTTATGCTTTGTAGTTTGGGATTGAAGCTTCAGTTATTAAATATTTTACTAAGATTACATTATAGTATGTGATTAATCTTGGTAGAAAATGCTACTGTATTTTTTTTGAATTTACCAGACTAATATTTATTGCCGCCGCCAAAGAGTTTAATAACACGAGGGATTGCTGCAGAATTGAAAAACTTGTTTCTATAATGTATGCCTCGTAGACTTGTCTCGAGAGGTGGTTTACTTATTCAATCCCTGAAGTAATTCGTTTTCAAAATTACTACTAAAGATATTTGCGTGGGCATTAATGATAATACCATTGCGATCTAAAATAAAGGTCTTAAGAAGTGAGTTTAAAGCCAGATCGTGAGAAAGTTCATCAAAACTATCTTCAAAGAAATATTGTTTAGATAGATCAAATTGATAGCGATTAATTGTTCGCTGCCATTTACCGAAATCATCATTTACATTAATAGCTATATAGGTATACTCAGGATATTTCTGTATTAGCGTTTTGGCTAGCTCTTGAGCCCGAAGCGCATGAGATTTACGGGCAGAAGACCAGAAGAATACAAAAGTAGGTTTTTTTATAATTTCTTCGATACTCAACGTGACACTATCAGAGTTTATGATTCTCTCGTTAGGAATATGCTTTCCGGTTTCAATCTTTTTATTAGCTTCGTATAGCTTTTGAATGAGTCTCTTGTCTTTTTTAGAAGCGATACGATCCATATACATATCGTATAATGTTTGTCCTCCTTTTTTATCGTTACTGTTCGCCAGATAATCTTTTATAGTTCGGGTAAGTAAGAAACTTTCTACAGAATCATTAGAGATCTTAGAGTCTATAGTTCTTAGTTTGTGGAGGTTGTGTGTGAACGATAACGGATTGTAGGGTTCTTCCTTATAGTAATCTTTAAAAGCTGCCTGATTAAAATAATTGATCAAGAAGCGTTGATAACTGTAAAGGTCTAATAGGCTTGCATCATTAAAATCTGCATTGTCTCTATAGCTATAAAAAGATTTAGGAAAACTCTCTAAGAATTCAATGCGATCTACGCCGAAATGAGACATTGGGTAGACTTCTTGTCGCGCATAAAAATCATAATCAACAATAGCGTGAATTATTTTTTCAAAGTAAGCACTTACAGTATATTTTTGAAGAAAGCGAGAAACAATTGCTTCTCGATTTTCTTTCATCTTTGCAATACTTCTGGTAAATGTTTCAGGATCTTGCTGGTAAATCTCTTGCTGAAGCATTAAATCATTTTCCTCTTCATTCTGAAGGTAGAGGTCTATTATCAGATTGTTGTTTACCGCTCCATAACCTGAGAAAGTCAGCGTTTCGTCAAACTCAAATGTATTTACTCTAAAAAGTAAACTGTCATTAGGCTCTACGTATATAACTTGTCCTTCGTTGTGAAAAACCTGATAAAGCCCCTGTTTCGGATTTGAAAATTTATATAGAAAGCTGTTATTTTGGTCTAGTTTGATGCTGTCAATAAGCTTATCATCCTTTTTAAGAAGTAAAAAATTAGAAGTAGGATTGATTATTTGACCACCTATGTAAGTCCCTGATTCTGTTTTTTGCGTTTCTTTTGAGCAACCTATTAGAACGAGTAGGGAAATACAGGTGGCTAAAATTAGCTTAGAGCTCATAAAGTGTTGAGATAGAAATATTGCAATAAAACGAATATTGGTTAAATCATCAAATGTAATTGTGAGATGCTAATTCTGCTGTTAATTGTGCGTTAAAACATAGAATATAAAAGTTAATATTTCTTCTTTTAGCTTATTAGCTGTACTTTTGCAAATCATTATAAAATCAGGGCTTAAGCTTATGTTATCAGTATCAAATTTATCTGTACAGTTTGGAAAACGTGTCTTATTTGACGAAGTAAATGTTTCCTTTACTCAAGGAAACTGCTATGGAATTATTGGAGCAAATGGTGCAGGAAAATCTACATTTTTAAAAATAATATCAGGAAAAGAAGATCCTACAAGTGGTCACGTTCATCTTGAACCTGGTAAGCGTATGTCTGTTCTAGAACAAGATCACTATGCTTATGATGATCATACGGTTCTAGAAACAGTTTTGATAGGAAACAAACCTCTGTTTAAAATTAAAACCGAAATAGATGCATTATATGCAGATTATTCTGATGAGAATGCAGATCGTATTGGTGAGTTGCAGGTAGAATTTGAAGAGATGAATGGTTGGAACGCAGACAGCGATGCAGCAGCTTTATTGTCTAGTTTAGGTATACCAGAAGATTTACATTACAGTTTGGTAAAAGATCTTGATAGCAAACAAAAAGTTCGTGTTTTATTAGCTCAGGCACTTTTTGGTAATCCAGATGTTTTGATAATGGATGAGCCAACTAACGACCTGGATTATGAGACCATAAACTGGCTTGAGAATTTTTTAGCGAATTACGATAATTGTGTTATTGTGGTATCTCACGACCGTCACTTCTTAGATGCGGTTTGTACGCATATTTCAGATATAGATTTTGGTAAGATTTCTCACTTTAGTGGTAACTATACCTTCTGGTATGAGTCTTCTCAATTAGCTGCACGTCAACGTGCTCAGCAGAATAAAAAAGCAGAAGACAAGAAGAAAGAATTAGAAGAGTTCATTCGCCGTTTTAGTGCAAACGTAGCTAAGAGTAAACAAGCTACTTCTCGTAAAAAGATGATTGATAAACTTAATGTTAATGAGATAAAACCTTCAAGTAGAAGATATCCCGCAATTATTTTTGAGCGGGAGCGTGAAGCAGGTGATCAGATTTTAAATATCGAAAAATTAGCTTCTTCCATAGATGGGGAGATCCTGTTTAAAAATGTCAATTTAAATCTGGCTAAAGGAGATAAGGTTGTTATTTATTCTAAAGACAGTAGAGCAACCAGTGCTTTTTATGAGATCATAAATGGAAAGCAAAAAGCATTAGAAGGAAAATATGAGTGGGGTGTAACTACAAACCAATCGTATTTACCCGTTGATAATCAGGAATATTTTGAAAACGAATTAACTTTAGTTGATTGGTTGCGACAATACGCAAAAACTGAGCAAGAACGTGAGGAAGTATATTTACGTGGTTTCTTAGGAAAGATGATCTTTTCTGGAGAGGAAGCTTTAAAAACGTCTAATGTATTATCTGGGGGTGAGAAAGTGCGTTGTATGTTGAGCAGAATGATGATGCAGCGTGCAAATGTTTTGATGTTTGATGAACCTACTAACCACTTGGATTTGGAGTCTATTACTGCTATAAACAACAGTCTAAAGAACTTTAAGGGAACCATTCTCCTTACAACAAGTGATCATGAGTTTGCACAAACAGTGGGTAACCGCATTGTAGAATTAACTCCGGGTGGATCAATTGATCGTTACCTAACTTTTGACGATTATATGAATGATCCTAAAATAAAAGAACAACGCGAGCAAATGTATGCTGTAGAAGCTTAACAATTTACTGCTCAGATAAATTGAATAAACCTAAAAAAAGGTCTGCGATAAGTAAATCGCAGACCTTTTTTAGGTTTATCAAGATTGCTTATTCAGCTTCAACTGTATAGGAAAAACGATTTGCAGGGTCTTGCCCTTCAATGGTAGTTTTCAACTCTACGAAATCTGTTGTTTGTCTGTCTTGTAGTACAACGTAGAATGCATTATCTACAGATTGACTGTGTGGAGCTAAGTAAAAGCTTCCAGCTTCGGTCAATTTAATACCTAAACGAGCAGTATAGGCATTTCCATCTTTAAGCCCAGTAATAGCTAAGCCTTTAGAATCAGATACAAGACGGCGAGTACCATTTTTCTCAACAATAAATATATCTTCTAAAGTAAATGCTAAAGGTGCTTTTTGCTCAGTATCATCTCCCTTATATCTGAAAAAGTAGGTTTCTGCAAATTGAGCATTAGGTACTAATGCAGTCAGACTTATGTCTTCTTCCTGATCACTTACAAGAGTTGTAGGTACTGTTAAGTCAATGTACAGCGTGTCATTGAGTGAATACGTCTCTTGCGCTTCAGGAAAAGTTATTAAATCTGAAACCTCAAAATCATAGTAAATAGGTTCTTTGTAATCATCAGTATCTGAACAGGAGATGATTAACCCGGATAAGCTTAAAAGTAAAAAATGTGAAAATTTCATCAGTTGTAATTTATATTAGTTTATAACTACAACGTAGATGAAGGTTTTTGTAATTAGTTGCGTCTGGCTATCTGGTTTTTGTGAAATGTCTCACTAGCGTTACGGTACAAAACACTGCGATAAAACTACTCAAAAGAATTCGATAGGTGGGAAGTTCTTGTCCTTCAAGCAAGGGGTAGAGTCTCCATAAAGAATAAACCAACAAACCCGCGTTTAGAGCAATATTAAAAAAGGAACGTTTGGGCTTTTCTTCCTTTGAGATAAGCGGTCGAGCACCTTTTAATTCAGTAGCCTGTTCTTCTAAACGACTGTCTTTAGCTTGCTGTTCTAGTTCCGTATCAGTAAGATTGGATTCTGAGAATGTTTTTTCTGTTATGTATTTAGCGCGTACTAAATCTTCTTTTTTAACGGAAAGTAAAGCCTGACTTCCGTAATCACTTAGAGGGCCAAAGCCAGCTCTTAATGCGCTGTCTTGATCGTTACGAATGACGCTGCCTATTCCGGCTTCATCTAATTTATTTTTAAGGTAATTTACGTTTATTTCAGAGCCTGTAAAAACGCGCTCATAACTAGAATCTTTAATCATTGTGCTTTATCATATTGACACTTCCAGATAGCGGTGTTAAAATTTTTACCTAGTGCAAAACCATAGAATAGTACGATTGCTGAAATAGATTTAAACATAAAAAAGAAAACCATTACATCCTGACTAAATGATTGCTCTGGGGCAAACAAACCATCAGGAATTAATGCTGTAGCAATTAGACTGGAGAGTAATATAGCTACAATGATGTTTTCAAAGCTTTTAAAAGGCCACATCGTTAATTTGCGTAACGGGTGTAAATCGTTTCCCCATTTGTGAATTAAATAATAATAATCATTACCCATAGGAGCAAATAATAGCGGATCATCTGTCTTATTCAAAACAAACATTTTAGAGGGTGCCATTATTTTAAATCCATTTAAAGGAGTTTGATGCTCTTTTTCAAGATTTTTAATTTCATTCAAAGCTTCCTGAGGAAATGTTCCTTTAAAGAAGCGGGTATCTAAAAATCGTAATCTATAATTCACGCAGATTTTTTTGATACTGCTTTCGTGAAAAATACGCTCACTGTCTAACAGATCAAAATTAAAATCAGTAACATCTGCTTCAATGTTTTTAGAGAGATTTTCTAAAATACGTTGATTGCTAGATGGTGTTTTTTTAATGAATTGATTTACCCAGTTTAAAACACCGGCCTCACTAGTTGCGCGATGTTGCTCACGAAGTAATTTATCGTGAATATTGGTTCTTTTTAAAAGCATCTTTCTTTTTTAGATTCTTAAAGTTAACCAATTGATCACGAACGCACAATACTGTAAATGCTAAAGTATTAGCGCAAAACCGCGTTAAGTTGCTGCTCAAATTGTTTTTGCAGCGTATTCATTATTTTGTCTATTTCTTTGTCTGTAAGCGTTTTGTTTTCGTCCTGAAGCGTGAAACTCACTGCGTAACTTTTTTTGTCTTCCGGCAGGTTTTTACCTTCGTAAACATCAAAAAGAGCAACATCTTTAAGGAGCTTTTTCTCTACGTTATACGCTTCCTGATAGATCTGATCAAAACTTATTTCTTTATCCAGAAGTAAAGCAAAATCACGACGAACCGCAGGATTCTTAGGAATAGGAGTAAAGCTTATTTTGTTTTGCTTTACGAGATCTAAAATTGCATCCCAGTTAAAGTCTGCAAATAAAACTTCTTGGTCTAGATCAAAATGACTGCGAATCGTCTTAGGTATGAGTCCGAAATTTACTATAGGTTTTTTCTGAGTGGTATAGGTCAATCCTTCAGAAAATTGAGCATCTTTTACTGGTTTTACGGTCCAATTGTTAATGCCTAAACGGCTTAAAACAGCTTCAACACTTCCTTTTAAATTGAAAAAACTAGTATTCTGCTGTGCTTGAAACCAGTTTTCTGAATTTTGCTTACCGCTCATTAAAAGCGTTAAATGCTTGTGTTCTTCACGACCCCCTGGAAAGTTGTGGTAGCTTTTTCCGAATTCAAAAAGTTTAAGATCAGGCTGACGACGGTTGCTGTTAAAGGCAACTACTTCTAATCCTGAAAAAAGTAAAGACTGTCGCATTACCGAAAGATCTGTACTCAACGGATTAAGTATTTTAACGTTATAATCTTCTTTAAACGCATCGTTCAGAGATGCATAGGTCGGACTAGTCAGTGAGTTATTCGATATTTCATTGAAACCCAAAGAAGCTAAAAGGCTTCCGGTGATTTGCTGAACTTTATGATCAGCAAAGCGGCTGCTTTCTGATACTGAAGCATTCAGCTTTGATTTAAATTGAATTTTATTGTACCCGTAAACGCGTAAAATTTCTTCTACAACATCTACTTCGCGAGTAACGTCATTGCGGTAAGCCGGTATGGTCATTCCAATTCCAGACTCGGTAATGTTATTTATTTTAATGTCTAAAGAAGAAAGTATAGACTTAATAGTTTCTTTAGGAATAGCTTCGCCAATCAATTTTTCTGCGCGATCAAAGCTTAAAAATACTTGATGGTCTTCAATCTTTTTAGGATAAATATCAACTACATCACTCGTGACCTCACCACCTGCACATTCCTGTATGAGCAGAACCGCTCTAATGAGTGCGTATTCTGTTAAATTAGGATCTATACCACGCTCAAATCTAAAAGAAGCATCTGTGTTTAAACCGTGACGTTTAGCTGTTTTTCTAACACTAACGGGATCAAAAAATGCACTTTCTAAAAATATAGAGGTTGTACCTTTGGTTACACCGCTATTTTCTCCTCCAAAAACCCCTGCAATACACATTGGTTTTTCAGCATCACAAATCATAAGGTCTTCTTCATGCAATTCACGTTCAATACCATCTAGGGTTGTGAATTTGGTACCTGCAGCAACCGTTTTGACATTCACTTGTTTTCCGGCAATTTTAGCCAGATCAAATGCGTGTAGAGGCTGCCCCAGTTCATGTAGAACATAATTTGTGATATCGACAACATTATTCTTTGGTGTAATCCCAATAGCTTTTAATCTGTTTTGTATCCAAGCCGGAGATTCTTTGATGGTAAGACCACTAAGTGTTATACCACAGTATCTTGGAGCACGCTCATTGTTGAGTACTTCTACGCTTATTTTTTGAGTGCGGTTATCTATTCTAAACGAACTTGTAGAAGGAGTTATAAATTCTGGAGTAACACCAGATTGTATAAGCCCGGCGCGTAAATCACGAGCTGCACCCATATGACTCATCGCGTCAGCGCGATTAGGTGTTAAGCCTATTTCGAAAATAATATCATCTTCAACTTCAAAAACTTCAGCCAACGGAGTTCCGGGCTTGAGGTCGTCTTTCAGAATCATAATTCCGTCATGACTTTCGCCAAGACCTAACTCATCTTCAGCGCAAATCATACCGTTACTCACCTCGCCACGTATCTTGCCTTTTTTTATTTTCCAGGCTTCTCCTTTGTCATCATAAAGTGTCGTGCCTACAGTTGCAACAGGAACTTTTTGACCAGCATCTACGTTAGCTGCACCACAAACAATTTGTACAGGTTCGCCATCACCAAGGTCAACTGTAGTGAGTTTAAGACGATCTGCGTTAGGATGTTTTACACAAGTAAGCACGTGACCTACCACAATACCTTTTAGACCGCCTTTTACGCTCTGAAAGTTTTCTATACCTTCAACTTCAAGACCTAGGTCTGTCAATAAATTGCCGGTTTTTTCGGCATCCCAATCAATATTTATAAACTGCTTTAACCAGTTGTAGCTTATTTGCATTCCTTTATTTTTGAAAGAGCAAATATAACATTTACCGTGCTTTTTTACTCAATAAGTCGGGTTTAATCAATTGCAGAAAGAATACTTTTTTAGAACAAAAAGAGAAGCTTTAATAATCAAGTTATAATCCTGAAATTATAAGGTTTGTTAACTGATGTAATTCCAGATATTTTTAAACTTCATTACCGCTGCATACGTCTTTCTAATAGGAAGATTATCTGGTTTTGCAAGTTGTGGATCGTCTTTGAGTAGAGCAGAAGCATAGTTTCTGGCGATTTTCATAATCTCATTATCCTTAACGATATCAGCAATTTTAAGATTGAGTACACCGCTTTGTTGAGTTCCCATCAAATCCCCGGGACCACGCAATTTAAGATCCACTTCTGCAATCTCAAAACCGTCATTTGTGTTGGTCATAGTTTGTAAACGCGTTTTTGAATCTTCAGATAATTTATGGCCGGTCATTAAAATACAATAACTCTGATCTGCACCACGACCTACACGACCGCGTAATTGATGCAATTGAGAAAGCCCAAAACGTTCTGCACTTTCAATAATCATCACCGAAGCATTGGGTACATTGACACCAACTTCAATTACCGTAGTCGCAACCATAATCTGGGTTTCGCCATTCACAAAGCGATTCATTTCAAAATCTTTATCGGCGGGTTTCATCTGCCCGTGAACAATAGAAATTTGATAGTCTGGCATTGGGAATTCTCTGGCGATGCTTTCATAACCATCCATCAGGTCTTTGTAGTCCAGAGCTTCACTTTCCTGAATCAATGGATAAACCACATAGATCTGTCTCCCTTTTTTGATTTCATCTCTGATAAAACCAAAAACTTTCAGTCTGTTATTGTCAAAACGATGCACGGTCTTGATTGCTTTTCTACCCGGTGGCAGCTCATCTATCACCGAAACATCCAGATCTCCGTAAACACTCATCGCCAAAGTACGTGGAATAGGTGTCGCGGTCATGATCAAGATATGAGGCGGCAGCTCGTTTTTATGCCAGAGTTTGCTGCGCTGCGCAACTCCAAAGCGGTGTTGCTCGTCAATCACCGCCAAGCCCAGATTTTTAAATTTAACTTTATCCTCAAGCAGGGCATGCGTGCCTATTAAAATATTTAATGAACCGTCTTCAAGACTTTCGTGAATGATACGACGTTCTTTGGTTTTAGAAGATCCGGTAAGTAATGCGATCTTGATATCCAAGTGCTCGCACAAATCACTAATCCCTTGAAAATGCTGAATAGCTAGAATCTCAGTGGGAGCCATCAAACAAGCCTGAAACCCATTATCCAGAGCGATAAGCATTGTCATCAGTGCGACAATCGTTTTCCCACTACCTACATCACCTTGTAATAGTCGGTTCATCTGAGCCGGTTTTCCCAGATCATTACGTATCTCTTTGAGTACGCGTTTTTGAGCTCCGGTTAATTTAAAAGGCAGGTGTTTACTGTAAAAAGTGGTGAAATTATCGCCTATATTTTCAAACGGATATCCCTTAATTTTTTGCTTATGCAGTTTGTTTTTGACCAGTAATTGTAACTGAATGTAAAAGAGTTCTTCAAATTTTAACCGAAACTGCGCCAGTCCTAACTTTTGTTGTTTCTGGGGAAAATGAATGTTAAGATAAGCTTCCCGCTTCGGTATTAATTTTAAAGCGGTTAGTATGTCTTGCGAAAGTGACTCTTCAATACTCTTATGAACTTCTTGAAATAGTGTTTGCATCAGTCCATTCATCACCCGGTTTGTGATGCCTTTATTGCTGAGTTTTTCTGTAGAAGGGTAGACCGGTTGCATAGCAACACGTATACTTTTCTCATGTTCCTCAAGCAATTCCATATCAGGATGCGCGATGGAGTAGGTGCTGCCAAAGCGTTGCACTTTTCCAAAAACCACATAAGGTACATTGATTTTTAATCCTTCTCGAATCCATTTCAAGCCTCTAAACCACACCAGTTCCATAGACCCGGTTTGATCTATAAAAGTAGCGACTAGTCTTTTTGAGCGACCTTCCCCAACAGTTTTAAGATGTGTGACTTTACCTATGATTTGCACATCTGCACTGGTAGGTTGTAACTGAGTTACCTTGTAATACTGCGTTTTATCAATATAGCGGTTGGGGAATAAATTTAGTAGGTCTTGATAGGTGTGGATACCCAATTCTGAACGCAGCAGATTTGCTCGGTTAGGCCCTACGCCTTTCAAGTAATCTATTGGAGTTTGAAGTTTGCTGCTGCTCATCGTTTTATAATCTGTACTATTTTTTTACCCGTGGTAAGGCTAACAACCAGTAAAAGGATCAGGATAAACAACCTCATACTGTTTAATACTTTAATAAGAGTATCGTTTCTAAATAAGGCAGAATTGCTTCCGAGGGGTTCAATATTTAAATTTTGCGAATTAAAAACAGGATTCAATTCTGACAAAAATAAAAGGATTAGAATACACGATAGTATAAAAAGTATGCCTGGGATTACTCCTGAATTTTTAAAGATCAGTAATTTAATTCCATAACCCAGGAAAAGAAGTAGCGTGAAAATACCTAGCAACATATATAAACCAGATAATATAAAGTAGGTGTCATGTATATTAATATCTATATCATTATCGATTTGAAAACCAGCTATCCCGAATACTAAAAAATGTATGATAGCCGTAACGATCACAAGAAAAATAAGAAAAAAGGGTTCTCGTTTTAGCATTATTTAGAAAGAATTATAGCATCAAAAAACGAAGATATAAAACCCTATTATTTTATTCTTGTTTTCTCTACGTTTAAAACAAGCGGTTTTAAAATCAAATCCTTAATTTGGCAGCCTATTCATTAGTTTGATTTTATGAGATTGATTTTTTCGCTTATCGCTGCATTTTTGATAAGCACAACATACGCCCAACAGACCGAAACGGTAGACTTTGAACGCATATATGTACTGCTTGATTTTAACTTTGTCGAGGGCACTGTGACCGGAGATATGGAGGTTAAATTCACAATGAAAAGCGATGCTGATTTTGTATATCTCGACGCAAAAAATATTACTAAATATGAATCGCTACTTAACGGCAAATTGATTAGCACACATACCGATGAAGGTAGAATTATTTTTACTCAGAGTTTTGAGGCAGGTAATACTTATAATCTCAAACTAAAGTATACCGCAAAGCCTAACAAAGCACTTTATTTTGTAAATAATGGTGGTTTTCAGCAAATATGGACACAAGGACAGGGTAAATACACTTCAAACTGGTTGCCTAGTATAGATGATATGAATGATAAGATCGAGTTTGATCTTTCGGTAATTGCTTATCCAGGTCAGGAAGTTATCGCAAACGGAGTTTTAAAAGAAAAAGAAGAAAGCGACGAGAAATTCATCTGGCATTATGAGATGTCAGAACCAATGTCTAGTTATCTGGTAGCGGTTATTTTGGGTGATTATCGCAAACAAAAGCGCAGATCAGAATCTGGAGTGCCTATTGATTTGTATTATTATCCAGAAGATTCGCTTAAAGTGATGACCACCTATCGCTATAGTGATGATATGTTTGACTTTTTAGAGGAAGAGATAGGAGTTGCTTATCCCTGGCCAAATTATAAGCAGGTTCCTGTAAAAGACTTCTTATATGCCGGTATGGAAAATACAACGGCGACTGTTTTTAGCGATCAATATATGGTAGATCGCAGTGGTTTTACAGATCGTAATTATGTAAATGTAAATGCTCACGAACTCGCGCATCAATGGTTTGGTGATTATGTGACCGAAACTTCAGGAACACATCACTGGCTGCAGGAAGGGTTTGCTACGTATTATGCGTTATTAGCTGAAGCTGATGCAATGGGCAAAGAAATTTATGCGTGGAAGCTTTTTCAAGCTGCCATGCAACTCAAAGAACTTACAGATAAGGGTAGCGGAGAGGCATTGCTCAACGCTAATGCTAGTTCACTCACATTTTATCAAAAAGGAGCCTGGGCTTTGCATATGTTACGATTAGAAATAGGTGATGATGCGTTTAGAACAGCAGTTAAAAACTATTTAGAAAAACATAAATTCAGCAATGTAGAGACTGAAGATTTCTTAATTGAAGCTCGTGCAGTCAGCGGTCAGGATTTATTAGATTTTGAAGAAAACTGGTTGAACAGTCCAGAATTTAGATATGAAGAAGCTATTGCAACGCTTGAAGAATACCCGGTGATTCAGCGATATAAAAGAACGGTTGGTTTGCGTAAGCTTTCTTTTGGGCAGAAGTCACAAAAATTATTTGAGCTTTTAGCATTACCAGATAAATACTCGGGCCCTGAAGCGATCTACCAGTTGGCAGACGTTTCTCCGGAAGCTGCCGGGCGTATTTATGAGCGTGCTTTTTATACTAATAATCCTTGGGTACGACAGGCGATTGCACAAACAGTGCGCAAAGTACCGGCTTCAATGAAAACCAATTATGAGCGGTTGCTTAATGATGATTCTTACATCACTCGCGAACTGGCATTAATGAATTTATGGTCTTCATTTCCGGGAGATCGTCATAACTATTTAGATAAGATGAAAGGTGTTCAGGGGTTTGCTAATCATAATGTAGAGATTGCCTGGCTGGCTCTTGCTATTTCTACCCTTGATTATGAGGAAGCTTATATACGTGATCAGTTTTTTCGTTTGACACGTTTTACAGGGAATAGATATTCTTTTGAGACCCGCGAGCAGGCGTTTACAAAATTGTACCAGCTTCAGCTTTTTGAGCCCAAGAGTTTAGAGAATTTAGTAGAAGCGTGTTTTCATCACAATTGGCGATTTGCACAAACATGTAAGCAGATTTTAGATGAAGTACTCAAGAATGAAAATTATCGCAAGGAGCTGGAAAAGCTCAATATCAAAGACGAAAAACAAAAAACCTTTTTAGCAGAAAAATTAAGCTGATGCGGGCATTAGTAATTTCGGGAGGAGGAAGTAAAGGAGCTTATGCCGGTGGTGTAGCGCAACACCTTATGCAAGAACAAGGTCATAAATATGACCTGTTTTTAGGTACATCTACCGGAAGTCTTTTGATATCTCAATTAGCAAATAACAATATACAACGGGCATACGAAGTTTATACGCAAGTAAACCAGAATACCATTTTTAACGTGAATCCTTTCAATATAAAAAAGAAAGGAAACCGGGAGTATGTATCTATCAATTACTGGAACACGGTTTGGCAATTTATAAGACGTAAACGTACGTTTGGTGAAAGTAAAAATCTGCTCAAGAATATCAGGAAAAACCTATCTAAAGCAGAGTTTGAAACTATAAAGCATCAGACTGCAGATGTGGTTGTGACAGTATCTAACCTTACCAAAAATACCGTAGAGTACAAATCGATCAAGAATTGGGACTACGATGATTTTTGTGAGTGGGTATGGATCAGTTGTAATTATGTGCCGTTTATGAGTCTGGTAAAAAAGAATGGTTTTGAGTATGCAGACGGCGGTTTTGGGTGTATTGTCCCTATTCGGGAAGCAATACGCCGCGGTGCCACAGAAGTTGACGCCATTATTTTGGAGTCAGAAAATATGGAGTACAACAAAGTGCTGGGTAAAAACCCGTTTTCTTTGATGGTAAACCTATTTGGCTTTCTGATGGATCAGGTAGAATACCATGATGTGATTGTGGGTAAACTTGCAGCAATAAATAAAGAGGTACCATTAAATCTTTACTATACACCTTCTAAACTCACTGAGAACAGTCTGATATTCAATAAAAAATTAATGTCAAACTGGTGGCAGCAAGGTTGGGATTACGCAGCTGCTAAAGCAAAACAAGCACAGGATAATAAACTCCGTGAAATTTCAGAGACTGAATAATTCAGGTTTAATTAACCGTGATGTTTTTTTCTATATAGTCAGTTTCAGAACTTTTAAACTTCAAGGTGTAATTTCCTTTTTCTGACGGGTTAAAAGCATACGTGGTAGTGCGGATTGGAATATCCATGGTGCAGATACAGCCTTCGTAAATAGCTTCAACTTCGATGGTAATAGTCTTGCCGGATACAGTTTCTTTAAATTCATTGAATTGACCACAGCCGTTCATAACCGGAAACGAAATTGTCAAGTCAAGCGTGCTTCCAGCCTCAATTGCTTGCTCTCCTGAGACTTCAGAAATATATGCAATCCCAATTTTAGTGCATTCTTCAGATTCTTCTTCAGGAGTTTTTGAAACAGAATCACAGCTGAACACAATAAAAGCCGAAAATATTAAAAATAAGGTTTTAATTTTCATAGTAGATTTTTTCAAAAGATGCTTTATGTTTGATTTGGTTGCGTGACTTCAATTTAAATAAAGAGAAATTGTGAATCCCATTTAGGTATTGAGACAGCGCACAACATCATCCAGACCTTCTTCATCTTCAGAAAGTACAACTAGTGTATCGCCGTCATGAATTACAGTAGAGCCTTTTGGAGTAAGAAACTTTTCGTTTCTCTTAATCATTGCAATGATAGCATTTTTAGGAAAACCCAGTTCAACGATTTTCTTATCAATAGCGTTGCAATGCGGTGTGATCACAATTTCTTTCATAGCTGTTTTGGGTATTTCAGAAATCATACCGGCCATATCTTTGGGTTTAGCTGCTTCCGGTAAGCCTACTTTTAGCCATTTTGCAACTATAGAAAGTGTTGTACCTTGAATTAAAACTGAAGTAAGCGAAATGAAGAACACAATATTAAATATTATATGTGCTTTTTCAATACCAGCCAGTAGCGGATAAGTTGCAAATACAATTGGCACAGCACCTCTTAAACCTACCCACGAGATGTAAAAGCGACGTCGCATTTTCATCTTAAAAAAGGCTAGACTTATAAAAACCCCAACGGGTCTGGCAATAAAAATCAGAAATAAAGAGATCAAAAGACCAATGCCTATAAACGGAACAACCTGAGTCGGGAAAACTAGTAAACCAAGGGTTAAGAACAAAACAATCTGCATCAACCAGGCAAGACCGTCAAACATTTTGAGGATAGTCTGTTTGTGAATTAAGTCTTGATTCCCCAGATAAACGGCACAAATGTAAATGGCTAGAAATCCATTTCCTCCTATAAATTCTGTAGCTGAAAAGGTGATAAACATCAATGCAATGACGAGAACCGGGTAGAGTCCTTCAAAGCCTAGTTGAATTTTATTAATGGTGAGTTTACTCAATTTTCCAAAAATGAAACCTGCAACACCACCTACAATCATTTGGGTTAGTAGCATCGGTATAACAGAAGCTAAACCTTTATCTTGATTGATTACGAGTGTTAAAAAGGCTATGGTAAGCACGTAAGCCATGGGATCATTACTACCACTTTCTAGCTCTAGCGTTGGCCGTAGGTTGGTTTTTAAAGCAAGACTTTTAGAACGAAGGATAGAAAAAACCGCAGCCGCATCTGTTGAAGAAACAATAGAACCTAGTAAAAGGCTTTCGTAGATTGTAAAATCGGTCACATAATAAACGAAGCAACCTAGGGTGACTGCCGTAAGCAAAACGCCCATAGTAGAAAGTGCAAGCCCTTCTCTAAGAATGGGTTTTACCGACGACCAATTCGTATCTAAACCTCCGGAAAATAGAATAAAGTTGAGCGAAACAATTCCAATAAATTGGGCGATTTGTGGATCGTCAAATTTAATTCCTCCAATACCATCAGAGCCGGCGAGCATCCCAATACCTAAGAATAACAATAGGGTAGGAACACCAAATTTATAAGAGGTTTTACCTACTACAATACTTATTAATAGTAAAACAGAGCCAACGAGGACGATGTTCTCAATAGTGAGGTTCATACCATATGGGGGTTAAACGGGATTTATAATAGCTTATTTAATGCGCTTACCTATAGAAGTAAAAGACAAGCCTTGTGTGCCACGCGTAGAAATCATAATCCCTTCAAAAATAGGGTCTGTAACTTCAGAGTCATCTAACCAGTCAAAAATGAAATTTCCTCCTGTACCACCGGTTTTGTCTCCTTCTTCAATAATTATTTCTACAGTCTCCAGGGGTTTAAGCGTTATCGGGAAATCAAAATAGGTGCGTATTGGTTTTCCGCTGGTGTCATAATACGCTCCTTTGGTAAGTAAAATAGGATCGGTTTCGCTGGTATTTCTAAGACTTACAGTAACGGTCAAGTCGTGTGTAAGATGCTCAGAAGTACTATAGATTTCAGAATAAATACCCAAGTAGGTTTTAGCTAGTTGCAGCGAGTCATTTACAGGTATTTCTGCGCGTCTTTTTTCCCAGTTTATGGGATCAATAGAGCTCATAGGCTTTTCTTCGTCACAAGAGATGAGTAGAAAAATACCGACTATAAAAAGTAAAATGTTACGCATATGCTTGGTTTTAATCAAATAATTCCTGAACCTCTGTCTTAAGATAATCTAAACCTAGTAAAGTAGGATTATGAGACTCATCAAAATTTGTTAAAATGTACGCTCTAAGGTCATGAGCCGAATTCAACTCAGTATTGGCAACTCCTTTTCTTAGTTGCTGGATCAGGGTGTTTTTTGATGACTTGATCACACTCCAGCACTCATTTGAAATATAAATCTGTTGGGTGAGATTGTGTTCAAACTCTTGCTCTATGGTTGCAATCAACAAATCTACGTAAGATTTTTTATCATCAGATGATGGCTTTACTCGAATTAGAAGTTGGTTGGGACTTATACGCTCTAAAAAAAGTGTAAGACGCTCATAAGCTTGTAACCGTAAAGCCAACGTGTCTTTTTGATTTTGTTTATGAAGTAAGAAGCGTCTTCTGTTTTCTTCATTTTTCATAAAGGAATCAAAGAAATAATAGGCGAGTAAAGCAACAACTATTGCTGGTCCTACCGAAATTAAAATATCTAAAATAGCATCCATATTCATAATTTAGTATCTTACAGCGTCTTCAAATTGTTTTATTTTACTGTTTTCACGCTTAACGGTTTCTTTATCGTATTCTCCACCCAAATGTTCACAGTTCAATAAGGATGACATACCATCAAAAGGTACAGCTACTTTATGGTAACTGAAACAAGCCGCTAAAGTCTGACTTAAGTTTTTATCGCCTAGAGTTAGATCAACATCTTCTGTAGTTAACTGGCACGGATGCTCATAACCGCAGGCGTGTGTGATTTCGAGTAATTCTTTTCTAAAGTTTTTAAAGTAAAAATTGGTACGCACCGCTTTATCTTCAACATCAATACCGGCTTGCAACCATTTGTTTTGAGTAGCAACGCCACTTGGGCAGGTGTTATTGTGACATGCTTTGGCCTGAATACAACCTATAGAAAGCATCGCTTCACGAGCTACGTTGATTACGTCAGCTCCCATTGCAAAAGCCATCGCGCCTTTTGCCGGTAAGCCTAACTTACCACTACCTATAAAAACAATACGTTCTGTGAGGTGGTGTTTTTTAAAGATTTTATATAAATCACTAAAAGCATAAACCCAAGGTAAAGATACGTGATCAGCAAAGCTAGGAGGAGCCGCTCCAGTACCACCTTCACCACCGTCAACCTGAATAAAATCTGGTCCTTTATTGGTTTTAACCATCAATTGGGCTAGTTTTTCCCAATCTTGTAGTTTACCTATTGCGGCTTTAATACCAACGGGAAGTCCGGTAGCTTCAGCAATTTGTTCTACAAATTCCAATAGTCCTTCTACGCCATCAAAAGCCGTGTGGGTCGCAGGAGAAATCACATCTTTACCCATAGGTACGTGACGTATTTCAGAAATTTCCTTTGTTATTTTTGAAGCAGGGAGCACGCCACCTTTACCCGGTTTTGCTCCTTGTGACAATTTAACTTCAATCGCTTTGATTTCAGGATTAGCTTCGACTAAAGCAATCATTTTTTCCATCGAAAAACTCCCGTTCTCATCTCGTACCCCAAAATATCCGGTACCTACTTGAAAGATTACATCTGCACCTTGTTTATGATAAGGGGACAAACCACCCTCGCCACAGTTATGGTACGCGTGCGCCAATTTGCAACCTTTATTGAGCGATTCGATAGCACGTGCAGAAAGCGAACCAAAACTCATAGCAGATACGTTAATTGCAGAAGCCGGTCTATACGGTTTACGGCGTTTATTGTAGGCTCCCATCACTTTTGCGCACGGGAGAAAATATGGGTTTTTAGCATTGGGATGTTCTGCAGGAACTTTAAATCCCATCATCGCATTATTTATAAAGATGTAATTGGCTTCATAGATATTTTGATCGGTACCAAAACCTTCATAGTTATTCTGATTTTTAGCGGAAGCATAAATCCAGCCACGCTCAATTCGATTAAACGGAAGTTCTTCGCGGTTATTTGCAACGATATATTGACGCAATTCTGGGCCAATACTTTCTAACATATAGCGAATATGTCCTACCACAGGAAAGTTATGCGTGATAATGTGTTTTTTGTTGAAAAATACATCGCGAATACCAATGATTACAAGCACAAGTATAAGCCAGCACCACCAGGGTATGTTGCCTAAAAATGTTAGAAATTCGTTCATAACGGGGTTTAAAAAATTCAATCTTCAAACTTAGTGTTTCCTATGTTTTTGAAAGGCTCTAAGTTGAGAATTTAAGAATTATTAACCCTTTCTTAAATAGTTAGGAGTAAAAATTTGAACATAAAAAAACGAATGTGTGATTACATTCGCTTTTTTAGAAAAGAACAGATTTCTAGATAATAGAGATTTAAATACTCTTGAGCATGCATATGATGAGCTACTTGGCGTTTAAGTAATCAAGTGTTAATTGACTCATTGTTTTTACACCCAATAATAATCCGTCATCGTCAATTTGAAAATCTGGAGTATGATGCGGATACGCTTCTGTATTCCCTGGAGTCATTCCACCTAAAAAGAAAAATAGACCAGGAACTTCCTCTTGGTAATAACTAAAATCTTCACCACCGGTAGTTGCTTTAACCAGTTTTACGTGATCTTCGCCCGCAACACGTTTAAGGGTGGGAAGCATTTGTTCGGTAAGTGCAAGATCGTTATATGTAATAGCGGTGTTACTCTGAAATTCTATTGTAGCGCTTCCGCCATAGGCTTTAGCCAGGCCTTCACTCATTTCAGTCATGCGATCTATGATCAATTCACGCATGTCAGGATCTAAGGTGCGCACAGTACCTATTAATTCTGCAGTTTCAGGAATGATATTAAATCGAACTCCACCAGAAATTTTACCAACTGTAATCACGGCAGGCTCTACTAATAAGTTAGATTCTCTACTAATAATAGATTGAAATCCGTCAATAATTTTAGCAGCGATGTATATGGGGTCAACACCTCCCCAAGGTTGAGACCCGTGAGTTTGTTTTCCTTGTATTTTAACAACAAAACGTTCTACAGCAGCCATTGTACCTCCTGGTTTATAAGCGATGGTTCCTACCGGAGTTGCACTGTTTATATGCAGTCCGAAAATAGTATCTACATCAGGATTTTTTAGAACCCCTTCTTTAATCATCAAAGCTGCTCCGCCTTCTTCTCCCGGAGGCGCTCCTTCTTCAGCTGGCTGAAAAACAAATTTTACGGTACCGTGAATTTTGTCTTTATTCTCTGCTAGTATCTGAGCTGTACCCATAAGAATAGCGACATGTGTGTCGTGACCGCAAGCGTGCATTACGCCGGTCTCTTCGCCCATAAAGGTTGCGGTAACTTCACTTTTAAACGGTAAATTATTACGCTCAGTCACCGGGAGTGCGTCTATATCTGCACGTAGGGCTACAACTTTACCGGGATGGTCTCCTTTAAGAACGCCTACAACGCCAGTCTTTGCAACTTCGGTTTCTACTTCTATACCTAATGATTTAAGATGTTTTGCGATTTTAGCAGCCGTTTCAAATTCGCGATTACTCAATTCCGGATGTTCATGAATGTCATGACGCCATTCGATCACTTGATCTTCTAGAGCTTCTGCAGCAGCAGTGATTTCAGGATCTGGAGTTTGAGCAAAAGCAGCAGCACCAATGGTTAAGAATGCTAGTGTGTGTAGTTTTTTCATATGTTTTATTTAAAAGGAAATTAATGCGTAACCTAAATTCTGATAATGTATTAATGCGGTCATTGCAGATAAAGCAAGTGTTGTATGTTCCCAACGCTTATCTTTTGAAATATCACGAGAACCGGCGGTTTGCCCACAAAGAAGCACAGGTACATCTAAGGAATGAAGCTTATTTAGCAAGACTAGATTAGGATTGTCAACACCAAATTTCTCCTTATAGTATTCATTTTTCAGTAAGCCAAAAGCTGCGCTGCCGTGTACGACTAGTACAGGCTTTAATCGATTTTTATCAACTCCTGCAGCAACGTGCATATTGAGAAAACGAACTACAGTATTAAAATATAGATTTAAAGAAGCCGGATCTTCCGGGGCTTTAGCGATGTCAAAAACCACTTTATAATCTTCAGTTGTATTTACAGGAAGATCAGGCGCAGGAACAGTATAAGTACTTCCGAAATCTTCAATTAGGGGCCCAATTATTTGTTCTTGTGCAATACCTATTTCCGCGAATGCGAAAAAGAAAAACAAGCTAATGCCCCAACGTTTTAAGTTCATAAAAATAATATCAGAAAACTAAAGATATAGAAAAGCTAGAGAAGCTAAAACCGGAAGGTGGAGATTTATGAGTATCTGCATTTTGATTTGTAATGCTGTAAAATTGATATTCAGAATCAATTTTAGTGAAAATTAGACAAAACAAAAGCGTGCCTCTAGTTATCTTGAGACACGCTTTTTTATTCTTCTTTTTCAAAAAAAAAAGTATTAGGAATGATATCAGCTCGTATATTTTGTGATGAGACGTATCATTAATTCTTGAAGGATTTCAACGTCATAGTCACCTACCGTAGGCTCGAGGTGATCATTACCTACACCGCTATCATTAGTTATAAAAACATACGTTCCGTTTGTTGCTATGCTGAAGTTTCGCATTAGAAATTCAGTTTCCTTATTAATGCCGCTGGCAACTATGGGAATGATCTTAATTCCTTTTTGAGCCGCTTTTTTAATTGATGTATGCAGGTCGTCAATTATTTGTGCTTCTTCGTGTGGCGGAGCATCTAACAACAAAAATGCAATGCGTGTTTTTGCAGTTGTAGCCCATTGTAATTCATCTATACTGGTCTTAAGAGCAGTATGTACAGCCTCGGGGAAATCTCCGCCGCCATCTGCGGACTGTGCATTAATGTAAGTAAGCGTGTTCTCTAGATTTAAGGTAAAATCAGATTTTTTAACCAGATATTCGTCATCAATATCTCTGTAGAAAACAGTTCCTGTAGAAATCTGAAGATTAGTATTTGCGGCTTTAACCTTCTGAATAACTTGTTTAAGATCATCCTTTAGAAAATTCATCTCATCACCCATAGAGCCTGTCGCATCAACGATAAAAGCGAGGTCAACATTGCTGTATACTGGAGCAGAACTGTTTAGTTTAATTGTGTTTATTCCTTCAGAAAAAGGTTTTACACCACTTAATTTTTGATTACCCAGATAAAAACTATAATTAGAGATATCTGTAGTTTTCTGGTTTTTGCTCTTGAGATCAATCCAAAGTTCTGCAGTCCCTAAATTATCTGTTTTTGCAGACCATATTACATTTGTACCTTCTTTTATCGTCAAAACAGCATCTACAACCGGTAAGCTATTTTCATCTTTCAATTCAAAAGAATAGCGGTTTGCAGTATTGAACTCCCAGTTTGTAGTAAGTTTATCTGCAACTTCCTGATTGAGTAAATTTTGCCAGAAACTCCAGTTTGATAAATCATTCCATTCTCCTGCGGTGATAATTCCGGCATTATCAGAACCTCCATTGCCTGATCCTCCTGTATCACCAGAACCACCAGATTCAGATGAAAAAGCACCATCTGTTAATCCTTCTCCTTCGGTTAGCGAGCCGTCTTCGCTACAGGATAAAAAGAGCGCAAAAAATAAGAGAATGAGAAAAGCGTAGGATTTTTTCATAAGGCTGTTCGTTTTTTGATTGATATATAAAATAGATGCTTTTTGTCTAAAAGGTTGCGTGTGAGTGTCTTATTTTTTTTAATTGAAATTGATTGGCACCGCCAAAAGGTTTAATGCCCCAAGGCTTGCCGTGAAATTGAAGATTTGTTTGTAATAAGTGCCTCGTAGGCTTGCCGAGGTAGTTTGCTATAGTTTAAATTTCTTGATAACTAAATACCATAGTGTTCTAATAAAAAATTAAGTTTCCTTAATTTTCGCCATCTTACTAAATGGAGGTACTATTATAGCTCATCAAGTTTAGTTTCAGTAAAAAAATCAATTGTTTTGGAGGCACTTTTAGAAGGATTAAATGAAGCACAGCGTGCGCCGGTTTTGCAAAAAGACGGAGCAATGATGGTGATTGCCGGTGCAGGCTCTGGGAAAACCAGAGTACTAACCATGCGTATTGCTTACCTGATGCAACAGGGAGTAGACGCGTTTAATATCTTATCACTCACATTTACTAACAAAGCAGCACGCGAGATGAAAACGCGTATTGGTAGTATTGTAGGTAATAGCGAAGCAAAAAACCTGTGGATGGGAACTTTTCACTCGGTTTTTGCTAAGATCTTACGTATTGAAGGACACCACCTGGGCTTTCCACCCAATTTCACGATTTATGATTCTCAGGATTCTCAGCGACTTATTTCTGCGATCATCAAAGAAATGGGGCTTGATAAAGATATATACAAGTACAAGCAGGTTCATAGCCGTATCTCTTCCTTTAAAAACAGTTTGATCACCGTTAAAGCTTATTTTCAAAATCCGGAATTGATGGAAGCTGATGCTATGGCAAAAAAGCCTCGTATTGGTGAGATTTATAAGGAATATGTAGACCGGTGTTTTAAAGCGGGAGCAATGGATTTTGATGATTTATTGTTGCGTACTAATGAATTGCTGGCGCGTTTTCCTGAAGTGCTTGCTAAATACCAAAAACGTTTTCAGTACATTCTTGTTGATGAGTACCAGGATACAAATCACTCACAATACCTGATTGTAAAAGCACTTGCAGATCGGTATCAAAACATTTGTGTGGTAGGGGATGACTCCCAGAGTATTTATGCATTCCGCGGGGCGAATATTAATAATATTTTGAATTATCAGCGGGATTATGATGATGTAAAAGTGTATCGTCTGGAGCAAAATTACCGCTCAACCAAAAATATCGTAGAGGCCGCAAACTCGGTTATTGAGCACAATAAAACCAAACTGGATAAAGTGGTCTGGACGGCTAATGATGACGGACCCAAAATCATCGTGCATCGCTCGCTTACCGATGGGGAAGAAGGGCGCTATGTTGCGAGTAACATCTTTGAAACAAAGATGAATAACCAGTTACAACACAGTGATTTTGCTATTTTATATCGAACAAATGCGCAATCCCGTGCGATGGAAGATGCACTTAGAAAACGGGAAATTCCGTATAGAATTTTTGGTGGACTTTCATTCTATCAGCGGAAAGAGATTAAAGATGTGTTGGCTTATCTGCGTATTTTGGTAAATCCCAATGATGAGGAAGCCTTAAAGCGTGTGATTAATTATCCTGCAAGAGGTATTGGGGCTACAACTTTAGACCGTCTCGTAATCGCTGCAAAGCAATACGATCGCTCCATTTTTGAAGTGATGGAAAATATTCAGCATTTAGATATTAAAATCAATTCAAGCACAAAAAATAAGCTTTACAATTTTGTGAATATGATTCACAGTTTTAAAATTTTAAGCGAAAACGCCGATGCCTTTGCCGTTGCTGAAACTGTAGCGCGTAAAACAGGATTACTTCAGGAATTGAAAAAAGACGGTACGCCGGAAGGAATTGCACGTATTGAAAATATTGAAGAATTACTCAACGGTATGCGTGACTTTGTTGAAGGTCAAAAGGAAATAGCAGACGCTACCGGTAGCTTATCAGAATTTTTAGAAGATGTTGCGTTAGCGACTGATATGGATAAAGACATTGATGATGTTGATCGGGTTTCACTCATGACGATTCACTTGGCTAAAGGGTTAGAATTCCCGTATGTTTATATCGTGGGGCTTGAAGAGGATTTGTTCCCGAGTGGAATGAGTATGAATACCCGTAGCGAACTGGAAGAAGAGCGTCGCCTGTTTTATGTAGCTCTTACCCGTGCCGAAAAGCAAGCCTATCTCACCTATACCGAGTCTCGCTACCGCTGGGGGAAACTTATTGATGCAGAACCCAGCCGATTTATCGAAGAAATAAATGAACAATATCTGGACATCCAGACACCAATGGATAATTATCGCTACAAGCCGATGATTGATACTGATATTTTTGGAGAGCCGGATAAAAGTAAACTGCGTCTCAAAAAACCGGTAAGCGGAAGCGCCCCAACTGTGGGGAAACCTACTGAAGACCAATTGCGGAAACTGCGTAAGCTACGTCCTCAAAGTACTTCACAGCCGCAAACTGATGATCTCAACGGGAACCTTTCTAAAGGTATGCGTGTAGAGCACAGTCGTTTTGGCCACGGCGAAGTTATAGGTATAGAAGGAGTAGGGCAGGATCAGAAAGCAGAAATAAACTTTCAAACCGGCGGAATTAAGAAGTTGTTGTTGCGTTTTGCGAAGTTGAAAATACTAGATTAGAATTTACTTATTTGTACGCAACCATTTTTAGGCTATTGTATCTTCTAAAAGAATAGCTAATCCAAAAAAATGAAAAAACTATTATTTGTTGCAGCGATACTTTTATTTGTTAGTTCTTGTGCTAATGATGATGACACCCTTATACAGTTAGAAAATTCTGATTTACAAGGCGACTGGTCTATGACCTCTGAAACTGATGTGGAAAATGAAACCTGGAAAGTTACATATACCTTTAGTTTGAGCGGGGGTTTTGAAGCTGTAACAGCTTATAAAAATCAAGAATCAAACGCCCTTATAGGTTATGGTTATAAAAGGGAAGGGAGTTATTCTTTTAAACAGGATAGTATAATTATTAATACAGAAAAGGAATTTGTAGTACCTGGCGATTCTGATTACTATGTTGAAGATAGTTCTGAGCTTGAAGAGCGAGATGTTTTTTATTCTAATACTATGGGCTATAGTCTCACAGAGAATAGGTCAAAACTTACTTTAAAATATAAGCCTTGTGGGCCTTTAGAAAATTGTGTTGCTGAAACAATTTTATTCAAAGAATAATTTAACTTTTTAAGTAGACATCTTAATCGAAGCCATTAGGGCTACTGGATCTATTTCTGTGTTTACAGATTCGTCATCTTTTGAAATAGGTAGATTTTGCTTTTCGTATTCCATTAGAGACCAGGTTTTGTTGTGGTATTCAAGAGCGGTTAAGTTTTCAATCCAGTCTCCGCTGTTGAGGTATAAGCAACTCCCGTTCCCATTTTCTACTTTTCGCATTTGCGGTTGATGAATGTGGCCACAAATCACATAGTCAAACTTGTTTTCGATGGCAAGTTCAGCAGCGGTTTCTTCAAAATTGGAGACAAAACTCACTGCTTTTTTTACGCTGTTTTTGATCTTTTTAGAGAGTGAATATTTTGGTCTTCCTAAGCTTACCAGACACCAGTTTATAAAACTGTTGAGTACAATGAGAAAGTCGTAACCCCAGCCGCCTAACTTGGCAATCCATTTGGTATGTTGGATAGAAGCATCAAAAACATCTCCGTGAAAAATCCATGCTTTTTTTCCGTCTAGATTCAATACCAGTTTATCAATCACAGCAATATTTCCCAGTTCAACCGGACTGAACTTACGCAGTTTTTCGTCATGATTACCGGTGATGTAATACACCTTAGTCCCTTTTGCGGCGAGCGAAATGATTTTTTTAATAACCTGAAGATGTGATTTTGGGAAATACCGTTTTCTAAACTGCCAGATGTCTATAATATCACCGTTGAGCACCAGAGTTTTAGGTTTGATGCTTTGCAGGTAATTAACCAGTTCTTTTGCGTGAGCGCCGTACGTACCTAAATGCACATCAGAAAGGATAACAAGTTCTACTTTTCGTTTCAAAGAATATGATTTTTAACAAATTACAACCATGTCTGTTATCCTAGTTTTACCTCATTATTAAATTATTTAGGTATTTCGGCTTTTTTTACAATGAATTAGCTGCGTAATGACAAGGCTTTTAGCCTAAAACATTTTAATTTCGCCGCTCAAACTTTTGTTATGGCAGGTAATACTTTTGGAAAATTATTTACGCTAACCACTTTTGGCGAATCTCACGGTGAAGCTATAGGTGGAATTATTGATGGATGCCCTGCGGGTGTTGCTATCGATCTGGATTTGGTTTACCGCGATATGGAACGTCGCAAACCGGGCCAGTCTAAAATTGTTACCCAGCGTAAAGAGCCCGATTCTGTAAATTTCTTTTCCGGGATTTTTGAAGGAAAAACTACAGGAACTCCTATTGGCTTCAATATTGTGAATACCAATCAGAAGTCTCACGATTACAGTCATATCAAAGATACTTATCGTCCATCGCACGCAGATTACACTTATGATCAGAAATATGGTGTGCGGGATTACCGCGGTGGTGGTCGCTCTTCTGCTAGAGAAACTGCTAGCCGTGTTGCTGCAGGAGCAATCGCAAAACAGGTTTTAAAGGATGTGAAAATCAATGCGTTTGTAGATCAGGTAGGAGATATACGAATGACCACACCCTATCAGGAACTTGATCTTGATAAAAGTGAAACAAATATCGTGCGTTGCCCGGATGAGGCTTTTGCCGAAAAGATGATCGATAAGATTAAAGAGATTCGTAAAGCAGGAGATACTATTGGTGGTACCGTGATGTGTGTCATACAAAATGTACCCGTAGGTTTAGGTGAACCCGTTTTTGATAAACTTCATGCAGAGTTAGGAAAAGCAATGCTATCTATCAACGCTGTAAAAGGTTTTGAATACGGAAGCGGTTTCCACGGAGCTTCTATGTTAGGAAGTGAGCATAACGATCTTTTCAACAAAGACGGAAGCACGAAGACCAATTTGAGTGGTGGTATACAAGGTGGTATCAGCAATGGAATGGATATTTATTTCCGTGTAGCTTTTAAACCGGTTGCTACTATAATGCAAAATCAACCTACAATAGATAAAGAAGGAAACGAAACCGAAATGCAAGGTAAAGGGCGTCACGATCCTTGTGTGGTTCCCAGAGCGGTTCCTATTGTTGAAGCAATGGCTGCTTTAGTTCTTGCAGATTTTCTTTTGATCAATAAAGGTTCTAAAATATAATTCAACCTTTAGTAAACCCATAAAAGCTTTCGGAGAAACCCGGGAGCTTTTTTATTGGTACCACCACTGGATTTAATATCCTCGAGGCTTGCCGCGAAATTGAAAATTTGCTTCTAACGAGTGGCTCGTGTGCTTACTCGAGGTAGTTTACTTTAGGACTTATCTATTTTTCTACAAATTTTATGTTTTACTAACAATTCTGTATCAAAAACCGTCTTAAACTTAATCTAAATACGGAATTTGTTTATCTTTCACGTCATAGAAAAATCTTCGAGTAAACCGTAATGGTATTAAAATGTACATTCTTGCTTTCTTAGCAATTATTAAACATCTAAATCTCGATAATTAAAAAGAAAACACCTTTTATGAAGAAAATAGCATTGCACTGGAAAATAATTATAGGTCTGGTTTTAGGTATAATTTGGGCTTTAATTTCCAGTCAGTTAGGATGGAGTCAGTTTACTATAGACTGGATTGCTCCATTTGGTAAAATTTTCATCAATCTCTTAAAACTTATAGCAGTTCCGCTGGTGTTGTTTTCTATTATAAGTGGCGTGGCAAATTTAGGAGACCCTGCAAGTCTGGGGAGAATGGGAGGTAAAACGCTTTTGGCTTATCTGGTTACTACAGTTTTAGCGGTCGGGGTAGGTTTACTTCTAGTAAACGTAATAGGTCCCGGTAAGCTTGTAGATGAGCAAAGCCGAATAGATAACCGGATCAGTTATGAGATTTGGGCCGCAGATGAAGGTTATGTGATTAAAGATGGAGTGAACTACCTTCAGGATCCTAAGTTTATGGATCGTGCCCGAGAGATTTCAGATTTATCGAGAAGCGAACTCAAAGATGCTTCCGTAAATGATAAAATGGCAACTGCTGATGCAGCTAAAGAGGCAGGTCCGCTTCAACCTTTAGTAGATATTGTACCAGATAATTTTTTCAGTTCGTTAGCAGATAACGGCTTAATGTTGCAAGTGATATTCTTTGGGTTATTTTTTGGGATAAGTATGTTATTTATAGATCCTAAAAAGTCAGCTCCTGTTACGCGTGCTGTAGATGGAATAATGGAGATTTTTCTAAAAATGGTTGACCTCACCATGCAGGCTGCACCATTTTTTGTTTTTGCACTTTTAGCTGGTGTTGTAAGTCAAATGGCAGGTAATGACATTAGTAAAGTAGTTGAGATTTTTAAAGGCTTGAGTTGGTATTCGCTTACAGTTGTAGGTGGTTTGGGATTAATGATATTCGGTATTTATCCACTTATTTTTAAGCTTTTTGTACGCAAAGTATCTTATTTCGGATTCTTTAAAGCAATGGGGCCTGCACAAACTTTAGCGTTCTCAACATCAAGTAGTGCAGCGACGCTTCCGGTTACTATGGAATGTGTAGAAGACAACTTAGGTGTAGATAAAAAAGTAACCAGTTTTGTATTACCTATTGGAGCAACAGTAAATATGGATGGTACGTGTCTGTACCAAGCGGTAGCAGTTGTTTTTCTGGCTCAATTGCATATGATAGATCTTACTATAGGTCAGCAGCTTACTATTGTTTTGACGGCTACCTTGGCATCTATAGGATCTGCAGCAGTACCCAGTGCTGGTCTGGTAATGCTTATTATTGTATTAGAATCTGTAGGATTGAATCCCGCTTGGATCGGTATTATTTTTCCGGTAGATCGTATTTTAGATATGTGTCGTACAGTAGTAAATGTTACAGGTGATGCAACTGTGTCTTCAGTTATTGCAAAAGGGGAAGGATTATTCAATTACAAACCCAATAAAGAACCCGATGCTGCATTCGATATCGATGAAAAATAATTCAAATAGTTGATTTTTAGTGCTTAATATTTTGTTTTTTTGAAATAATTATTAATTTCGAAAGACCCAATCTATTATAGTTGGCCCTACACAATTACTTGACTTACCATTTATAAACTTAAATGCGTAAGTATGAAGCATTTTTTACTTCTCTTTTTTGTCGGAATTTATCAAGTATTTGCTCAGGTGGGTATAGGAACTACAAACCCGAGTGCTGCTTCTATGCTAGAGATTAGCAGCAAATCATCAGACGGAAACTTTAAAGGTTTGATGCCTCCGCGTGTGACGGTAGCTCAGCGAGATTTGATTCGTGCTACAGAAGGTGACACGGGCCTGATGGTTTTTGTTGACGATGCTGATGCTACAATTTTTGGGCTTCAGGTGTGGAACGGGACTTTTTGGGAAAATATATACTTACTTCAAAATTCATTGCAACCCACTGAAATAGCTTATACCCTTTCTGAAAATTCACAGCTTGAAAGTATAGCAAGTGTAGATCTGGAATTTAATATAACCAATCCGTCAACAACAAACTCTGTAAGCGTAACCGTATCAGCATCCTCATATGATGATTTAGTTGAGAATACTTCGCAGGTATTTACCATTCCGCCAGGTAGTCTAGTTTTTAATGCAATAAGTATCTTCAATCTCCTGGATGATACAGAAGTTGAAGGTAATGAATTGCTGCAGTTCACAATAACTAAAGTAAGTGGAGGATCTGGCGCACCTACAATCGGTATCAAATCAATTTTTGATTTGACTATAGTAGATAACGATATTGATATTTGGATTAATGAAATTCACTATGACAATGTAGGTGGTGACGTAGATGAACGTGTTGAGATCGCTGGTTCGGCGGGTGTTGATTTAAGCGGATATAGTCTTGTTCATTACAACGGTTCTGGAGGAACTATTATTTCTAGCGAATCAATTTCGGGAGTAATCGTAGAGATAAATGCGGGTTTAGGAGTTAAGAACATAGATTACCCCGGCTTACAAAATAGCAATGAAGCAATTGCATTAGTAGACCCCGCCGGTAATGTAATTCAATTCTTGAGTTATGAGGGGAGTGTCACTGCTACTGAAGGACCTGCCTCAGGTATGACTGCCACACTATTACCAATTGATCAAGATCCTTCAACAGCTTTAGGCAAATCAATGCAGTTAACCGGAGCTGGAAATAAATATACAGATTTTACCTGGTCAATTGAAAATGAAACCATTGATGAAATCAACTCAGGTCAAACGTTCAACTAACGCATTTAAATCTCTACAATCGTAAGTGGGTTTTTCTGCAAGTGGATATTTGAATTTTCCTTCACGGGCGATGAATGCGGTTTGTAGTCCGGCTCGTTGTGCGCCGGTAATGTCCCATCCATGAGCCGCGACGAGTAAACTTTCTGCAGCCTGAGTTTTCATTTCATTTAAGACAAATTCGTAAGGTTCTGAACTTGGTTTAAAAGCACCCGCTTCATCCACACTAAAAATTCGATCAAAATAATGATCCAATTCAGCAAAAGCCAATTGCTTTTTAGCAACATCAAGATTTCCATTAGTTAAGGCAACTAATTGAAAACCTTTGTTTTTCAATCTTTTTAATGCTTCTGTGCTATCTGGATGTGCAGGTAGTTTGCTGATGAGAGCCAGAACAGCAATGATCTCATCTTCAGGAATTACTTTTTTGAATTTAGCAGCTGTCATTTCAAAAGTAGCTTTAGCAATGTTGCTAAAATCTTCGTGATTGCCACTTACGGTTTCAACTAAAGAATAATGAAGCAACTTGCTGAACCAAATCTCAAAGGCTTGTTCATTACTCAACAAAACATTTATACGCCTAGCCAGAGGTTTTAGATCTAGCAAGGTTTCGTTAACGTCAAAAAGAATAAGTTTTGGTTTCAAAAAATGAATTATAGATTAATATTTTGACCTTTAGGATAACGCACTTCGTACGAGAAATTTTTAGTAACCGAAGCTTTTGGAGCCAGTTCTAGTGTCCATTTTAGGATACCGGTTTTTTCATCATAGGCAGCATCTGAGGTTTCCTGATCAGAAACTTTAATGTCCTTGTTTTGAGAAACCGGAATACGATCTTCTAAAACCAAATTAACCGCTGAGCTTTTAGTATTTCGAATTGAAATTTCATAAGCTTTTGCTACGACTCGGGTTCCGCCTAAGAACGATTTGCTTTTAAAGTTATCTTTTTTCTCGCGTTTAACAATAATGTTGGGGTCAATACCTAGAGAGATTTCTAAGCTGTCTGTAGTCGCCAGCGGACTAATAGCTGTCTTGCCTGCGTAGCTTCCTTCAAAATAAATATTGGCTTCACCTTGCAGTAAATCATAGCGTTCCCAGTCTGTAACCGTGGCGGTGAGAAATACATTTTCATTAAGCTCCGGTGCAGCATAATGCTGATAGCTTGCGGGTAAGACAAACTTGTCAATCTCAATGGTAGTGATGTCTGCATTTGAAACAATCGTATAGCGTTTTTTAATCTCAAAACGGGTATTGGTAAGACTTTCTTCTTTGGCTTCAACATTCTCGTTGTAAGATTCTGAGTTAATAGTAACTCCAGCAACTTTTCCTGCTAAAGCGCCCACTACAGATCTTTTTTCTTGTGTTCCATAACCTACCACTACAACTTCGTCTAACGACTCGTTGTTAGATTCCATTTGAACATTCATCATAGAGCCGTGAATGGGTATAGATTCAGTATTAAAACCTACATAAGAATAGTGTAACTCATTCCCGCCATTACTGTTTATTGAAAGGCGGTATTTACCATCAAAATCTGTCGTCGTACCATTTGAAGAGCCGGCTTGTGCGACATTTGCACCCGGTAATGGAGCGCCAGAATCATCTGTTACAATACCGGAAACACTTCTAATAGTAGGATTGTATTTATAATTTGTACGGTTTACAGCACTGGTTTTTCTATAATAACCGTTTACAAAATTGAGATATTTAGGTTGCAAGTCTGGTTTAAAATTATTGGTGTTGGGATCTCCGGTAGAGAGAACCAACTTCACATTGTCCCAATCTATGCCGCTTTGTTGATACACATTTGCTTTATAGTTGAGTTCAATAGGGCTCGCAGTGCTTTCTGCGCGGATATCATATAGCGGAAACCATCCTGCATTTTGAATGATATAAGATAACTCCAGGTTGAGGCTTGTAGCACGATCGCTTTGCAGTTTTACAGTGATTTCGCCGCGCATTTCTTTTCGGGAATCATCAAGATTATTCATTTGCTGCCGGTAATCGTTGATCTTGCGATCTAATTCTTGCATATCCCGCTTTTGCTTGTAAATGATGTTTTGAATTTCAGTACTCCGCTGGCGATAATAGGCACTTATCTGCTTTACTTTTTCTAAAGAAAGGTCTGTATTATCACTATTTATACGTTGATTTTCAGTAAGTAGTTTGAGTTCGCGCTCATAGCCTTCTATAGTATTTTGTATGGAATTCTTCTCATATAGTAGTTGGTCTAAATTTGTTTTTAGACTTTCATATTCAGCAGAAACTGTTTTCTTATCTAGATAGTCTAAATTGAATGCAATGGAAAGAATACTAGCATCATCAAGCCCTCGTAACTGAATACTGTTTTCTAAAATATCTGGCGAAAGATTGTCAAAAACCAATTCGTTAACACCAGATTTTACAGTTACAGATGAAGAACGCTCTATGGTAGCCCCTTGTAGATAGATCGTTACCTTTTCAATTTTTGAATTTTGAGCAAGAGGTTTTTCTGAAGCTATCAAATTTGGATTGCTTAGAAACAGGCAGAATAGGAGAAGAACTAGAATTCGCATAAGTAGTTTATTTTCCTTAAAAATAAACGAAAAGATTAGTTTAAAGATGCTTTTTTGCGAATGAAAATAATTTATTGATGCCGCCAATGAGGTCAATACTCCGAGGTAGGTTATTAATCTAAAAATCTAGACTTAAGCTCTGGAGTGGGAATCATACAGCTTTCTTTTTTGCCAAACCATTTATAGCGGTTACGAGCTATGTAATCATAAACTGCGTTTCTAATGAATTTAGGGACAATCATAAACCCAAAAAGCAGCGGGTAGCCCTTGTTTAAATACTTTGCAATACGCAAGGCTGCTGAAGATTTAACCGAAACCGTATCACCCTCAATAAGAACGATAGAGTCTGTTTCTGCGGAATTAATTTGATGCTTTTGAAGCAAGCGCTGACCAGTTTCTCCTTGCAACGAGGCGAATTTAAACAAGGCTTTGGGATCGTGCTTAATGATAAAATTTATAGCACCATTGCATAAATTACAGACTCCGTCAAAAAGAATGATTTTGGTTTCCATTATTTTTTGCGCTGTACGAGTTCTAAAGTATCTACATCCACGTTAGTGGTAAACATTCCATAATCAACAATAGCTTTTCCTTTTTCAATTTTATCGATGGTTCCCACAGCTCGTCCATCTGGTAAGCGTACGCGGTCACCAATTTTTAGAGTTACTTTAGGTTTTTCTTTTTCAATTTGAATTTCTTTTTGCTTTTCTACTTTTTTCTTTTCTCTAATGATTTCGACTTTCTTTTCAGCCTCTTGCTGTACTTTTCTTTCTTTAGCTTTTTGTGCACGTTTCTGTTTAGCATTCAGTTTTGCACGTTTAGAATTTTCAATTTGTACCACTTTGTACAATTCGTCAAGTAGTAGTTTTTTATTCTTATTGGTGAAAAACGTATCACTCAAATCATCTAGTTTTTGTCCTAGATAAATTAAACGTTGATTGCTATCGTACAATTCTTGATAGCTTTCTAACTTTTCCTGAATGCGTGTATTGGTTTTATTAAGCTCCTGCTTTTGCTTAAGCGCTTCTTGTTCTTTGGTTTTAAGCGAGGTTGTGGTTTTTGCCAGTTTACTACGCTCTTTCTGAAGATCTGCGATACTCTTATCAAAACGTATTTTACCACGTTCCACTTTCTTTTTTGAACGATTGATGAGCGAATATGGAATACCATTCTTCTGAGCAACTTCAAAAGTAAACGAACTTCCGGCTTCACCTACGTAAAGTTTATATAGCGGCTCAAGCGTTCGGGAGTCAAAAAGCATATTGGCATTGGTTATCGCTTCGGTCTCATTGGCCATCATTTTTAGATTGGCATAATGTGTAGTGATAATACCATAACTGTTTCGCTCGTAGAAGACTTCAAGAAAAGTTTCGGCAAGAGCTCCTCCCAATTCAGGATCACTACCTGTACCAAATTCATCAATTAAGAACAGGGTTTTATCATCACATTTCCTCAGAAAATAGTTCATATTCTTCAGACGGTAACTGTACGTACTCAGATGATTTTCTATACTTTGATTGTCGCCGATATCCGTGAGTATTTTTTCGAAAAAACAAAATCTCGAATATTCATGAACGGGTATCAGAAGACCACTTTGAAGCATTACCTGTAATAAACCTACCGTTTTTAGGGTAATACTCTTACCACCTGCATTGGGGCCACTAATCACGATGATTCTATTTTGCTCATCTAGCGTGATGTCCTGCGGAAAAGTTTTTTCACCGCGTTTTCTATTGTTGAGCAACAGCAGCGGGTGATAGGCTTCCTTGATTTCTAACTCTCGATCTTGAGTTATTTTTGGTAAGACAGCATTTAATTTTTTTGCGTATTTGGCTTTCGCCGAAATAACATCAATAGTGCTGAGCAGCTTTTGATAGTCTTTAAGCAGAGGAGTAAAAGGACGCACAAAATCAGTCAAAGCTTTTAAAATACGCTTTATTTCTTCCTGTTCATCGTATTGAAGATTATTGAGTTCGCGTTGATGAGATTGTGTAGCTTCCGGCTGAATGTAAACAATACTTCCGGTTTTTGAGTTTCCTAAAATTGAACCTTTAACCTTGCGGCGGTGCATTGCCGAAACAGCAAGAACACGCACATTATCTACAATAGACTCTCTGATTTCATCTAAATAACCATAAGAAGAATAACTTGATAAGGCAGATGCAAAACTGCTGTTGATCTTTCCTTTAACCTGATTGATTGCTCTTCGCGTTTGTTGTAAAAGGGGAGAAGCATCATCTTTTATCTCACCGTATTTATCAACAATAGTATTGATCTCATCAGTAAGAATAGTGGTGTACTCCGTTTCTCTTACTGTTTGATAAAGCACCGGATACACTTCCTGAAATTTTCTGAAATAGCGTAAATGGCTATTAACCGTTTCAGACAGACTACCTATTTTTCTAAAACTTCCCACCTCAAGAACCGTGTCTTCAATACCTAACATTTTGAGTTCATGATCAAGTGCATCGAAGCCGTGATTAGGAATAGGTGTCTCGTGGGTATCAGAATTGATGTATTCCTGAGTTTGGTCGAGAGCAAAAAGCGTTTTTTTATAACTGCGTTTAGGAGCCAATTTTAAAGCTTTTACCTTTCCCATATCTGTAATGCACAATTCACTCAGTTGCGCACAAACGGTATGAAATTCTAGATCTGATAATGTTTTTGGATGAATTTTTATCATATTGAGTTGCCTATTTTAAGGCTGAAACTAAGGCTCTTTAGTTTAAAATTGATTTGTAAAATTTTAGATGAGAAATTAAAATAATAGTATACAAAATACTATTTTGATCTCTATAATAGTTTTCCATTTTTGAACAGGAAAGCAAATTTAAGACATTCATGAACGTTGACATAGACCCCAGCTGGAAAGCTGTATTAGCCGAAGAATTTGAGAAACCTTACTTCAAATCACTAATAGAATTTGTAAAGAAAGAGTATGCTTCTTTTACCTGTTATCCCAAAGGAAAAGATATTTTTAAAGCCTTTGATCTTTGTACTTTTAATGATGTAAAAGTGGTGATCTTAGGACAGGACCCATACCACGGCTCAGGGCAGGCTCACGGTTTATGCTTTTCGGTACCTGAAGGAATGGCTGTGCCACCTTCTTTGATTAATATTTTTAAAGAAATAGAAGCAGACCTAAAGAAGCCTAATCGAGATTCTGGTAACTTAGAGCGTTGGTCAAAGCAAGGTGTTTTATTGCTTAATGCAACTTTGACTGTAAGAGCACATCAAGCGGGTTCACATCAAGGCAAAGGCTGGGAAATTTTTACAGATCGTGTAATAGAATTGATTTCTGAAAAGCGAGAAGGAGTTGTCTTTATGCTTTGGGGTGGTTATGCTAAGAAGAAAATTAAAAAGGTAGATGCTTCTAAGCATCTTATCTTAACCAGTGGGCATCCTTCTCCTTTAAGTGCAAATAGAGGGTACTGGTTTGGAAATAGGCATTTTAGTACAGCAAATAGCTATTTAGAAAACTCAGGCAATGTAAAAATTGAATGGTAATAAAAAAGCGATTCTACTTTAGGGGTAGAATCGCTTTTTGTTAGGTTTGATTTGAGGTCGACTTAAGAAGCTTTATTAAAAGCCATTTGTCGAGTCAAGGTTGATTGTTTAGGGGTTACATGCTTTTGTGATTTCTCAATCACGGGTCCACCTGCAACACTAAATTTAAATAACAAAAAATTAATGAGTAACAAGACGCCCAAAATACTAAAAAATGTAACCATTGTTCAATAATTTTGATTGCTTATATTAATTCGGATGTAAAATTGAACATTTTTTTTACTATTAATGCTAAATTAATTGTAAAACTTTCATTAAATGTGAGTTAAAGAAAAATTAGCATATTACTCTTTATCGATGGATTTGAGTTTAGAAAGATATTTTTTGACCAAAATAGTTTCTTCCTGAGGTAATTGTTCTTGGGACCAGGTAGTTAATGATAACCACTTTTTAATGTCTTCTAACTTTTGTTCATATCTCTCAGAAAGTAAGTGTTCAATGCGTGTAAGAAGCTTAAAATTCTTTGTTTTTTTATTCAATATATCGAGAAATTTACTGATAGTTGTAGCGTGATTCGCCTTGTACCTGTCGGTTGCTGCGATAACAAAACTAGACCAAGGTGTGGGGAAATCACTTACACGTCTAAAGAGTTTTTTATCGACTAACGGCTTGGTCGTAAAATGTTCCCACATAAAATAATCTGCTTCTCCAGCAGTAAGCGCTTTAACCGCAGTATCTATATTATTTACTACAATACAATCAATATTAGAGGTGTCCCAACCTAATTGTTCGGCTTGTATATAGGCCATGGTGTGACTTCCTGAGCCATAGCGGCTAATAGCAGGTCTTGTGTTTTCTAAGTCTTCAATAGTTTTAAAATCACTTTTTTGAGCAACGTGAACTCCCCAAATTAAGGGACTTGAAACGTAGTTCTGCACTATACTAGAAGGGTTACCGTTATCGATATCTTTGATGATTCCTTCCGTTAAGATTACTGCAAGGTCAATTTCACCGCTACGTAAGGCAGCATTCATAGCGCCTGTACCACCGGGAAATTCTACCCATTCTACGTGAATTCCTGCTTCAGCAAAAAGACCTTCTTCAATACACAAATGTATAGGTAGATTAAAATGTTCTGGCACTCCGCCTATTTTTAATGTGGTCATACGTTAGTTTTTAGATTTTAAATAGTCATAAATGGCATATTGTGAGCGAATAGCTTTTTCATTTGACTCTCTTGAGATGTAGGCATTGGATTCTGCCTCATCTTGTATGCGTGCTTTGGTATTGTCTGATAATTGTATTTCTAAGATATCCTTTAATTCAGAAAATAAATCTTGATCATAAATAGGGGTAAGTACCTCGATGCGACGGTCTAAATTACGCGTCATCCAGTCTGCAGAGCCCATGTACATTTGCTCATCACCATTATTATGAAATAAATAGATACGACCATGCTCCAGATATCTATCTATTATTGAAGTCATATAAATATTCTCACTAAGACCTTTTACACCGGGAATTAGACTTGTAAAACCACGAACAATCATACGAATTTTAACACCCGCTTGACTTGCTTTGTACAATAACTGAATCATGTCTGGATCTTCAAGACTGTTCATTTTGGCAATGATCTGGGCTTTTTTACCAGTTTGCGCAGCTTCGATCTCATTATGAATGAGTTTCTCAAAGGTTCTTCTGGTCGTGAATGGCGAGATCAATAAATGTTTATTTCGGGGTATAATGAGTTCTCCTTCTAAAACTCTAAATACACGTTCAAGCTCTTTTGTAATCTTCTTATGAGCGGTAAATAGTCCGTGATCACAATATATTTTTGAGGTTTCGCCATTGAAATTTCCTGTGCCTATATAAGCGTAGCGTCTTGATTTTTTTTCTTCTTCACGTATGATCATCAAAATTTTTGAGTGAACTTTTATACGGGGATAACTGTAAATAACACACGCACCCTTCTTTTCAAATTTTCGCCCCCAAGTAATATTATTTTCTTCGTCAAAACGAGCTTTAGCCTCAATAAAAATGGTGACTTGCTTCCCGTTTTCTATTGCTTTTAAAAGCGATGTTGTCAAAATGGACTCATCTGCGACACGATATAAAGAAATTTTTATATGGGTTACTGCAGTGTCATCTGCTGCTTGTTCAACTAATTGCTCAACATAATTAAAAGACATAAAAGGAAAGTGTACCAACTGATCTTTCTTCTGAATAGTTTTAAAAAAGTTTGTTGATTTTTCAAGCTCCCGATGTTTGATAAAAGGCTTTTTATCATAATGCAATGCTGCATTTTCAGTAGGATCAGGGAATTTAAAAAAGTCATTAAAGTTATGATACCTTCCGCCAGGCATCATATCTATCTTTCCCAGATTCAATAATTTTCGCAAACGCTTTGCAGCAGGTTTTGGCATAGAAGCGTCGTAAAGCAGACGGGTAGGCTGTCCCTCCTGGCGTTGTTCTAAAGATTTATATATGCGTTCTGCGAGAATCCCGTCTAGCTCATCATCAATATATAACTCAGCATCACGAGATAGTTTGATCTCATAAATCCCTTCTATAGTTTCAGAATTGAAAATATTATTGATTTCATATCGAATAATATCGTCTAGAAAAGTGATATTATGCGTTTCCTTTACCTTACCAAGATCCACAAAGCGTTCATTAGTATTTGTAGGTATTTTTACAAAACCTAATTTCTTAGAATCTGTGAATGTGATACAGAAATACAGCACCTGATTTTCAAGGAAAATTTCTTTGTCTTTGAAAGGATCAATAATTATTGTTTCAAGATCATTTTTAATATGAGCGATGAACCAAATAGTAGCCAATTGCGCCTGAATATTGGTATATTTTTCAGAAGGAACTAAAACAATATTATTTTCAGCCAGTTCTGGTATAATCTCTTCATTGTAAACTCTACCGAACTCTTCTTGTTGTTCTTTTACAACGGCAAGAATTTCTTTGACAGTTTTATTGGGTCTAAGCGCTAACTTTTTACGAATGCTTTTTTCTACCCGTTTCATCTGTCTGAGCTGACTTACCCGAACGCGAAAATACTCATCTAAATTAGAAGAATATATGGCTAAAAACTTCATACGCTCATAAAGAGGATTGTGCTCTTTATCTTGCGCTTCTTGTAAAACACGGGCGTTAAAGCTAAGCCAGTTTAAATCCCTGTGTTTTAAATTTTCAGCCAAGTCTGTTTCCATAAGTAGTTTAGGTTTTTACCAAAAATACGAAAGGCTTTAACGGTCTGAATTAAGCTTTTGTTAAAAGAAGATTAGAGTAAGGCAATGCGATCTAGTGCCCACACAATCATATCCTCAACAATTTGTGAAGGTTGACTACTGAAGGTTTCTTTTACACGATTTGCAAGAATAGCATTAATGGAAAGTGCACGATGCCCTAATAGCAGACTCAAACTATAAATCCCCGAAGTTTCCATCTCGAGGTTGGTTATTGATTCACCTGAATATGAAAAGCTTTCCAGCTTTTTATTCATTTGCGGATCTTGAGTATTGAGGCGTAATTTTCTGCCCTGCGGACCGTAAAATCCTATATTGGTAGCAGTTATTCCAGAAAAAATAGTTTCTTCCTTAAAATGATTATATAAGTCTTGATTTGCTAAAATACAGTAGGGTTTACTCTTTTCTAAACTCCAGTTTGTATGCGCAACAAATGCGTTTTCAAAAGCACGATCTCTATAAGATTCATTTTCGTAGAAATGGAGTAATGCGTCAAAGCCCAGTGCTTTTTTACTGATTAAGACAGAGTCAACAGGAATTTCTTGCTGAATAGAACCGCTCGTGCCCAATCTGATAATATTGAGCGTTTTTAAATCTTTTTTTATGCGTCGAGTTTCAAAATCAATATTTGCCAAAGCATCTAATTCGTTGAGAACGATATCAATATTATCAGTTCCTATTCCGGTAGAAACTACGGTTAGACGTTTCCCTTTATAGGAACCGGTTTGTGTTTTAAATTCTCTTTTTTGAGTTGAAAATTCAATAATGTCAAAATGTTTTGTCACGGTCTCAACCCGTTCGGGATCACCTACTGTAATGATAGTGTCAGCAATATGTTCTGGTAATAGATGAAGGTGGTAAATGCTTCCATCTTCATTAAGAATAAGTTCAGAGGGTGCCAGCGTCATTTAGCGGTGTTTAATAAGTTCGTGACTCGCAGGATTATATAAAAAAGAATATTTATGCGTGCCACCGTAAGAAGAATCGTCTTTTAACGTGTCATAGTAATTTTCAGAACCATCAAGCACATTTTTACCTTTTGTATTGAGAATAAGTTGGCCATCTTTCATCCTAAAAAATGGTTTAAGCGCTTTGATCATACGGTTGAATTGTAAATCACCGTACCCATAATAACCCTGATAGTTCAAAGCATAACCACACAATTGCTTAACAGAGTGTATGTCATATAAATCAATAAGCTTTAAGATGTTTGTTTCCAGGCTATTAAGGCCGGTGTCTTTATTGGGAAAACGCTCAATATGTGCACGGATACAGCTCGAAAGATATTTAAAATTTGAACTGTTTTTGATTTCGGCTTTAAGTTCAATCGGTTTTTCATCACAATACAATTGCCAGATGTGATGAGCAATTTTGAGATCTTCTGGTGCAAGCTGAATTTTCTTCTCATAATGCGTTAAAAGTTGTTCATCTGTAAGTTCAGAAAGGCCTTTTAACTGCGCTTCACCTTTTACCCAGCCGCTGCAAACAATATAAATAGGCATCGTGTTTTTGTGCTGTATCAGGTAGCTTATCGCAGCAAGCATATTGATGTGGCAAAACAGATCAAATTCAAACCAAAGTATGACTTCATCATATGTATTTATCTCTGAAAGTTTCTTAAGCTCAGAAACAAATTTGTTTTCATAATCAGCTGCAGGAATATTATAGGTGTCTTTAAAGAACGCTTTACGTGCATCTATAAATGCTTGAGAACCCACCTCTTTTAGCGTGGGGCCTTCACAAAGCATTTCGCGCCAAATGACGAGGTCACCATCTAATTCTAAAGAATCTAATCGCTTGGTAAGACTATCACCATTTGTAATGTGCAACATATTATTCCCCATGATTTTGAGTTTAAGTTATCCTCCTACACGCTTTACCTTAAAGCCTTTATCTTTTAAAAAAGACATGATTTTGTCGCGGTAATCTCCTTGAATAATTATTTTTTCTTTTTTAAAACTTCCTCCTACACCCAACATTTTTTTGAGCTCCTTAGACAGAATTTTAAAGTCTGAATCTGCGCCAGTATATCCTTCAATAATTGTGAGTGGTTTTCCTTTGCGTTTTTCATACTTACAGATAAGAGGATCATCTTGCATCCAGATATCAAGGTCATTAGGGTCTTCTGTATTTTCAGAAGGCTCAGGTTTATGATCTGGAAAAAGGTTCTTTAACTGGTCTTGTAAGTCCATTATATTATTTTTTGATCAAGCCTATTTCAACAAGTCGTTGGTGTAAAAAATCTCCTGCAGTAATATCAGGATAAGCTTTTGGATGATCAGCATCAACGCATTCTTCTAGACAATTGAGAGGCATCTCGCTGCGCGGATGCATAAAGAAAGGAATAGAATATCGGGGTGTGTCCCACTCTTCTTTAGGAGGATTCACAACGCGGTGAATAGTAGATCTTAGTTTATTATTGGTGTGGCGTTCTAACATATCGCCAACATTTATTACGAGTTCGTCTTCATTAGGTATAGCATCAATCCACTCACCATCGTTACGTAAAACTTGTAAGCCTCCGGCTGAAGCTCCCATAAGAAGTGTAATCAGATTGATATCACCGTGAGCACCGGCACGCACTGCGCCTTTAGGCTCTTCGGTAATAGGCGGGTAATGAATGGGACGTAGAATACTGTTTCCGTTTCTGGCCCATTTGTCAAAGTAAAATTCGTCAAGACCTAGATATAAAGACAAGGCTCTTAAAACATAAATACCGGTTTTTTCAAGCATTTTATAAGCTTCCATACCTGTAGAGTTGAAATACTTAAGCTCTTTAACCTCAACATTTTCAGGATATTCTTCAATTAGATTAGCATTAGCATCAGGTTCTTGGCCAAAATGCCAAAACTCTTTTAAGTCACCTTCTTTTTTCCCTTTAGCATGTTCTTTTCCAAATGAAATATAACCGCGCTGACCGCCAAGGCCTTCTATCTCATAACTTTGTTTAACATCTTCAGGAAGGTCAAAGAAAGCTTTTACTTCTGCATATAAATTGTCAACTAGAGCATCATCCAGAAAGTGATTTTTTAAAGAAACAAAACCTATCTCCTCATACGCTTTTCCTATTTCGTCAACAAACTTTTGCTTTTGTGCCAGATCATCACTTAAAAAATCTGAAAGATTTACACTGGGGATTGTATTCATAACAATTAAGGGTTCAATTTTATACACGTAATCAAATATATCAAATTTAACCCGCTTCTTATTTTAAAGAGTACTTAAAATAATACGGAAAATTGAATACTTCATAATCAGGTAGATCAATTTAACTAAATTTAATCTATCTAATTTAAGTTATGTCAAACCATTCTTATATCATTTCACGACTCAATTTTAACCGAAGAGATTTAGATAACAAGCAGCTTTTAGACCTCTACAAGTCGCTTTTAAAGCCAAGGTTAATTGAAGAGAAAATGCTCATTTTGCTGCGTCAAGGAAAAATCTCAAAATGGTTTAGCGGTATAGGTCAAGAAGCCATAGCGGTTGGATTAACTGAGGCTTTAAAGAAGGATGAATATATTTTGCCAATGCATCGTAATCTTGGGGTTTTTACTTCAAGGGATGTTCCGCTGGCTAGATTGTTCAGTCAGTGGCAGGGTAAAGCTAATGGCTTTACTAAAGGTAGAGATCGCAGTTTTCATTTTGGAACACAAGACTACAAGATTGTAGGTATGATTTCACATTTGGGTCCTCAATTAGGCGTTGCAGATGGAATTGCACTGGCTCATAAGCTGCGTTCAGAAAAGAAGATAACTGCTGTTTTTACAGGAGAAGGTGGTACGAGCGAAGGAGATTTTCACGAAGCTTTAAATGTAGCTTCGGTTTGGGATTTGCCTGTTTTATTTTGCATTGAGAATAATGGCTATGGACTTTCGACACCTACTTTTGAACAATATCGCTGTCAGAATTTAGCAGATCGCGGAGTTGGTTATGGTATTGAAAGTCGGATAATAGACGGTAATAATATTCTAGAGGTTTTTTCAGAAATAAAAAGCTTGGCAGCATCTATGCGCGAAAACCCTCGCCCGGTTTTGGTTGAGTTTAAAACCTTCAGAATGAGAGGGCACGAAGAAGCCAGCGGAACTAAATATGTGCCTGAAGATTTAAGGAACCACTGGGCTGCATTAGATCCTGTGGAGAATTATAAAGCTTATTTATTTGAAGCAGGAATTTTAAATGAAGAGACTCAAAATTCAATGATTCAAAATATAAATGCTGAAATTGATCAGGCTTATAAAATCACTTCTGAAGAGAACGAAATAGTTGCAAACTTAGAAGGCGAACTTGATGATGTTTTTGCTTCCGTTCATTTAGAATCGATAAATATTGAAAATGCTCCAAAAACAAGTATTCGGTTTATTGATGCTATTTCAAGCGCGCTGGATTTGAGTTTGGAACATCATCAAAATCTGGTTTTGATGGGGCAGGATGTTGCTGAATATGGCGGGGTGTTTAAAATTACTCAGGGTTTTATAGATAAATATGGTAAAGATCGCATTCGTAATACACCCATTTGTGAATCAGCAATAATTGAGGCTGCAATGGGACTTTCAATTAATGGGTATAAAGCTATCGTAGAAATGCAGTTTGCAGATTTTGTAAGTAGCGGTTTTAATCCTATTGTAAACTACCTTGCTAAATCACATTATCGCTGGGGGCAAAAAGCTGATGTTGTAATCAGAATGCCATGTGGAGCCGGAGTAGGAGCAGGGCCCTTTCACAGTCAAACAAACGAAGCTTGGTTTACGCATACTCCTGGATTAAAAGTAGTTTATCCTGCTTTTCCTTCAGATGCAAAAGGATTATTAGCTGCATCCATTGAGGATCCTAATCCTGTTTTGTTCTTCGAGCATAAAGCTTTGTATAGAACCATTTATGGAGAAGTTCCAGATTCTTATTATACGATTCCATTAGGTAAAGCTGCGCTAGTGAAGTGTGGAAGTAAAGCTTCAGTTATTACTTACGGCGCACCGGTACATTGGTGTCTAGATCTTTTAAAATCTCATCCAGAATGGCATATTGACCTATTAGATTTACGCACCTTATGTCCTTTAGACTACGACGCTATAAAAAAATCGGTAATAAAAACAGGAAAGGTTTTGTTGCTTACTGAAGATTCAAATTTTGGTAGTGTAATGGCAGATATTTCAGCATATATCGCTGAGGAATGCTTTGAATATTTAGATGCTCCAGTTAAAAGACTCTCTAGTTTAGATACACCTATTCCCTTTGCTCAGAACCTTGAAATAAAGTATTTAGCTAAGAATAAATTAGAAGAGAGCCTAACTAACCTGATGGCTTATTAATGTTAAAATTTTATTGAAAATGGCTTTGGCAAGGTTTTTCGTTAACTGTATTTAACAGCGACGAGTTAAACACTATTAATTCTAAAAAATCAAGTTTGGGTTCTGAGTAGTTTTGAAGCATTACTAACCAATAAAATTTAGAATTATGTTAAAGTGGACTGTTATATTTATCGTTATTGCAATAATCGCAGCAATCTTCGGATTTGGTGGAATTGCATCAGGTGCAGAGAGTATTGCAAAAATTCTTTTCTTCATCTTTATAGTATTATTTTTAATCAGCCTTCTTTCAAGATTATTTAGATAATAACTTAATTAAAAACAATTATGAAGCGTATACTAAGCGTACTTTTATTAAGCGTGTTTTTAGTTTCTTGCGGCACCAGTAAAGTGGTAAAAGAATCTAGAAAAACTCTTAAGGGATACTGGAATTTAGACAATATCAATTATAATAATGCTCCCGGTGTTTATGATGTGACTCTCTTTGGAGATGCATCTTCAGAATGCCTTGTGGGTAGTACCTGGAGATTCATACCAAATAACAACTTTGGTAATTACGAGATCGCTGATGGTAGCTGTACATTAGGAAAGCGTTATTTTGTGTGGAGTATTCCTGATCAAGAGGGTGCCACATCTTACGATATTCTTTTGAAACCAACAAATGAGAAGATGAAATCTACCATGAACAATGCAGGTTTTCGTTTAAATATCAATTATTTATCTGATAATGAATTGACATTTACTCAAACTGTTCAGGTTGATGGAAAACCGTTTACAATTGTGATGAATTTCTCTAAAATTTCAGAATAAATTAAACTAGAATATGCTTTCTATTTGAGCCTAAGGGCTTAATTTGAAGGCATATTTTAATTTTAAATCAAATAAAAACAATTATGAAAACTATACTTAAAAATGTTTCGGTATTGGCTATTGCCATTACAATGCTTACCGGTTGTGAAGCCACCAAAAATGCAAATAATCAGCAAAAAGGTTCTGTAATAGGTGCTGCAGGTGGTGCCATCTTAGGAGCTGTGATTGGTAATAATGTAGGTAAAAAAGGTGATGGTGGTGAGCTGGGTGCAGTTATAGGTGGTGTTGTAGGTGGTGCTGCCGGGAATGTTATCGGTAAAAAAATGGATAAGCAGGCACAACGTATTGAAGAAGAAATTCCAGGTGCTGAAGTAGAACGTGTGGATGATGGTATCGTTGTAAACTTTGATGAAAACAGTGGTGTTTACTTTGCTACAAATAAATATGATGTGAACTCAGCTTCTCAACAAACATTGAATGGTCTTGCAAAAGTAATGGCAGAATATCCTCAGACTAACGTATTAGTTGTAGGTCATACAGACAGTACGGGTTCTGCAGAATATAATATGACGCTTTCTAAAAACAGAGCTCAGGCTGTGACAAATTACTTATCTAGCCATGGTATTTCTGCTGGTAGATTTACCACGCAGTGGTATGGTGAAGAACAGCCAAAATATACTAATGAAACTGCAGAAGGACGTTCTAAAAACCGTCGTGTAACTTTAGCAATTGTTCCTAATCAAGAGATGGTGAACGAAGCTAAACAAGAGGCTGGTGAAGATCAATAAACTTTTTTTCCTTTTTTAGGAAGATTAATTGAGATGGAAAACTCCTTACAATATCAATTGTAAGGAGTTTTTTTGTGGGCTTTATTTAGTATCTTCAAACAGCTTTGAAAAAGAACTTAAATATAGCAATACTAGGCGGTGGTCTCGCTGGACTCACTGCGGCCATACACCTCAAAAAAGCCAAATATGATGTACAGGTTTTTGAGAAAGAAAGGTATCCTAAGCATAAAGTTTGTGGAGAATATCTTTCTAATGAGATAATTCCGTATTGGCAAAAACTGGGTGTTGACCCGTTTAATTGGGGAGCGGTTGAAATTTCAGAACTCCATTTTACTACATCTGAAGGGAAAAATATTAAAACTGCCTTGCCGCTCGGAGGTTTTGGGATCAGTAGATATATGTTAGATTCAAAAATGGCTGAAGTAGCTCAGGAAGCTGGTTGTAAATTCATTTTTAAAACTGTAGAATCTGTTGTTCTTGACGAAACTTTTACGATAAAAACACAGGATAACTCTCAGTATAAAGCAGATCTGGTCATAGGTTCTTTTGGTAAACGTTCTAACCTTGATATTTCGCTTTCCCGGAAATTCATGAAACAGAAAAGTCCGTGGTTAGGTGTGAAGATGCATTATAAGGCTAAAGTAAATTCACAAACTGTGCAGCTGCATAATTTTGAAGGAGGTTACTGTGGTATCTCTCAGGTTGAAGATAATAGTGTGAATGTTTGTTACCTCACGCATATGGATGCCTTTAAAAAATGGGGAAATCTCAATAATTTTCAGAATCAGGTGTTGAGGCAAAATCCATATTTAGATGCATTTTTTTCAGAAGCTACACCACTTTTTGAAAAACCCTTAAGCATCAGTCAGGTTTCTTTTCAGCAAAAACAGCTTGTGGAAAATCACGTTTTAATGTGCGGAGATAGCGCCGGGCTCATACATCCGCTTTGTGGTAACGGGATGGCGATGGCGGTTGTAGGAGCTAAAATACTTTCAGAATGTATTATAGAATACCAGCAAAGCAATCAAAACCGAAGCCAACTCGAAACTAATTATTCTAAAAAATGGAATGCAGAATTTACCGCCAGACTCAGAACCGGTCGTGTTTTGCAGCGTATCTTACTAAATAAAACAGCAACTAATTATTCCTTAAAAGCGCTACAAACGTTCCCAATTATGATGGATAAATTAATAGCTTCAACTCACGGAAAACCAGTTAGCTTTTGAAAACAAGAAGCCTTATTCCTGAGTTGATGGACGATCCTAAGTTAAATGAAGATCGCTTGCAGGCAGCACTGAAAGATGTGACCTTGGTAAATCGTTATTTGGGAGGTCAGCAGATTACCATAGATGGTATCAAACATTTTATATTTAAGTTTCCGCAGAAAAAATACAGCATAGTTGATCTGGGTTGTGGTGATGGCGCGATGCTTCGAAAAATAGCAGATTTTGCCCGGAAAAATAAGCTTGATTTTCAGCTTTTAGGATTGGATCTAAATGCAAAAAGTATTGCTTTAGCAAAATCTAAATCAGAAAATTATCCTGAAATAAAATATTCACAAAAAGACATCTTACAATTGAATCAAGACACCTTTAGTTGTGATATTATTACCTCGACGCTTACCATGCATCATTTTACAGATGTAGAGATTCAAACTTTTTTAATGCAGTTTTTATCTATTTCAAAACTGGGTGTCGTTATCAATGATTTACAACGCAGTCATGTTGCTTATGTTTTATTTAAAGCGTTTAGTGTGGTATTTATGAAAACACATATTGCACGACACGATGGTTTAATTTCTATCAAAAGAGCATTTACAAAAAACGAATTATTAACTTTTACCCAAAAGCTTCAGCTAGAGTCTTACAAATTAAAATGGCGCTGGGCTTTCCGATATTTATGGATTCTAGAAAAAAAGCAGTAAAGATAGCAGGAGTAGCTAAAGCAATACCACAATATCACCGGGAAACTCCAGATATTCTACCACTATTAGACGTTTGGCTTGCAGGTCAAGAAGAGCGATTTGTGCGCAAGGTTAAAAAGATTTTTACCAATGCAGCAGTAGATAAGCGCTACAGTATTATGGCTCCTGAAGAGGTTTTTACAGCAACTTCTTTTGAAGATAAAAATGATATTTACAGTCGTGAAGTCGTTAAATTGGGGGAGCAAGCTCTTACCGATGCTTTAAAGAAAACCGGTTGGGATGCGCAAAGTTTAGATTATATAATTACGGTGAGTTGTACCGGGATTATGATTCCTTCTCTGGATGCTTATCTCATTAATAAATTAAATTTAAGACAAGATATTACGCGACTTCCCGTTACTGAAATGGGTTGCGCAGCAGGCATTAGTGGTATTTTATATGCGAACGATTTTTTGAAAGCCAATTCAGGTAAGCGGGCAGCGGTTATCGCGGTTGAAAGTCCTACAGCTACTTTTCAGCTTAATGATTATTCAATGGCAAATGTGGTGAGCGCAGCGATTTTTGGTGATGGTGGTGCTTGTGTTTTACTCTCTTCTAAAGAAGAAGATCAAGGTCCGCAAATAGTTGATACCGGTATGTACCACTTTTTTGATGCTGAAGAAATGATGGGCTTTAGGTTGACGAATACCGGACTGAAAATGATTTTAGATCCCAGTGTGCCAGAGACGATCGCTTCAAACTTTCCAGACATTATTGACCCATTTTTAGAGCGAAATGGTATAACTATAGCAGATGTAAATAATCTGGTATTTCATCCCGGTGGAAAAAAAATTGTTCAGACCGTTGAAGAGCTTTTTGGCAAACGCGGAAAAAATATAGAGGATACTAAAGAAGTTTTAAGGCTTTATGGCAATATGAGCAGCGTAACCGTGTTGTATGTTTTGGAGCGGTTTTTAAATCGAAAAATTCCTGCAGAAGATTACGGATTGATGCTTAGTTTTGGTCCTGGCTTTTCGGCACAACGTATATTATTAAAATGGTAAATAACTTTGAATTTAATACAAAATCCGGTTCTAATTCCTGGGCACTTATACTGGGCGGAAGCAGTGGTTTGGGCTTTGCATCTGCTCAAAAGTTAGCAAAAAAGGGTTTAAATATCTGCATCATTCACCGCACGCGCCGAAGCAAACTCAGAGAATTTGAATCAATTTGCGAATCGTTAAGAAGTGATGGTGTTGAGGTAGCAGCATTCAATAAAGATGCGATGAGTGCAGATACTGTTGCAGAGCTGATTCAATTTTTTAAAGATAATAATGCTGAAATTTTAGTGCTTTTACACAGTATTGCAAAGGGGAATTTAAAACCTATCTATTCAGAAAAAGCAGAAGAAGCAACCTTGACCGGTAAAGACTTTTTACTAACTGCCGAAGCTATGGCGGTAAGTTTATACGACTGGGCAAGCGCTTTCGCGAAAGCAAAACTATTTAAGGAAAACGGGAGAATTCTCACATTTACCAGTGAGGGCAGTACAAAACCTTTACCCAATTACGCAGCAGTTTCAGCAGCAAAAGCCGCGCTGGAAGCCATTGTAAGAAGTCTGGCATTTGAGCTAGCACCCTTAAAGATAACTGCAAATTGTATACAAGCAGGAGTAACAGATACTGAGAGTTTACAACTTATACCAGGTAGTGCCGTTTTAATAGAACAAGCTTTATCACGCAACCCCCAAAAAAGATTAACGACTGCTCAAGATGTGGCTAACGTGGTGTATTTATTGAGCAAGCCCGAAGCGAGCTGGATAAATGGAGCTGTAATTCCGGTAGATGGCGGAGAACATTTGAGATAATTTACAACCAATTAATAGAGTTCAATAATGAAGATTGATTTACGTAGTGATACCGTTACAAAACCAACCCCAGGAATGTTAGATGCGATGATGAACGCAGAAGTGGGTGATGATGTATATAAAGAAGATCCCAGTGTCAATAAACTGGAAAAACACATAGCAGAACTTTTTGGGATGGATTCTGCCTTGTATTTCCCTACTGGAAGTATGACCAATCAAGCTGCAATTAAGATTCATACGCAACCTGGCGAACAATTAATCGCAGATAAATTTGCACATGTTTACAACTATGAAGGCGGTGGTGTCTCGTTTAACAGTGGTGTTTCGTGTAAATTAATAGATGGGCACCGTGGTATGATTACGGCAGATCAGGTTGAAGAACAGATCAATCCGCCAGATTTTTATCACAGTCCCTTAACTTCTTTAGTTTGTTTAGAGAATACTACCAACAAAGGCGGTGGAGCTTGTTATGATTTTAGAGAAATACTTAAAATAAGAAAAGTGTGTGATGACCACGGCTTAGGACTTCATTTAGATGGAGCTCGTTTATGGAACGCACTTGTTGTTACTGATGAGTCTCCTAAAGATTATGGTGCTGCTTTTGATACCATTTCGGTGTGTTTGTCAAAAGGCTTAGGGGCGCCTATGGGTTCTGTACTTGTGGGTAAAAAGGAGTTTATGGATAAAGCTATGCGCGTACGTAAAGTGCTGGGAGGTGGTATGCGTCAGGTAGGTTTTGCTGCAGCTGCAGGACTTTATGCTTTAGAGTATCACTGGCAACATATGGAGGAAGATCACAAACGCGCTCAGGAGCTTTCAGTCGCTCTAAATCAAATTAACGATGTCGCGCATGTAGAACCAGTTGAGACTAATATTTTGATCTTTAAACTTCGTGCAGATGTTGATGAGGCTCAATTCATAACCAAGCTAAAAGATGCTGATATTCATATTAGCGCTTTAGGAAAAGGTAAACTGCGCATAGTAACGCATTATGATTACACTGCAGAAATGCATACTCATTTTTTAGAGTTTTTAAGTAAACTGTAGTTTACTAACAGCCTTTACTTAAAAGTCAACATCTTATCTTTTAGGATAAATATGATGTTTTGATTAATGAAATCAGGTTCAAACTCCTTTAAATTAGCGATTTTTTAAAAATTTAAGATTTAATAGGAGTTTTTGAAGCTTAGTGCTTGATTTTCTTTACGGTATGCTATCTTAGTGTATAGTTAACCCATTAGTGCTTTTGTTCTAAAAATATTCAAAACCAGTTCTTTATGGCTTTAAAAGTTGCGATCTCCCATAAAACGAAATATAAATATGACAAACGTATTTCGCTTTCTCCGCATATTTTCAGATTGCGTCCTGCACCACACAGTAGAACTCCTATTGAAGCGTATTCTTTAAAGATCACACCTGAAAATCATTTTTTTAACTGGCAACAGGACCCTTTTGGTAACTATCTGGCTCGTGTGGTTTTTCCTGAAAAGACAGACGAACTTTCTATAGATGTTGAAATATTAGCCGATTTAAAAACAATAAATCCGTTTGATTTTTTTGTTGAGGAAGCGGTTGAAGATTTTCCATTTAAATACAAAGAATCTTTAAAAAAGGAATTATTGCCGTATCTGGAAATTACAGATGACGGTCCGTTGCTTAAAGAGTTTCTAAAAACCATAGACGTTTCAGAACAGCTTACTATTTATTTTTTAATAGGTATCAATCGTCATATTAATGAATATTTAAATTATACCGTTCGTATGGAACCGGGGGTTCAAACCTGTGAAGAAACCCTAGATAAAAAATTAGGTTCTTGTCGGGATTTTGCTTGGTTATTGGTACAATCTCTACGGCATTTAGGTTTGGCAGCACGTTTTGTTTCGGGTTATTTAGTGCAATTAAAGTCTGATGAAAAATCCCTGGATGGTCCTTCTGGTCCAGAAGAAGATTTTACAGATTTGCATGCTTGGGCAGAAGTCTATATTCCCGGAGCAGGATGGATTGGGTTAGATTCTACTTCTGGTCTTTTAGCCGGAGAAGGGCATATTCCGCTAGCGTGTACGCCTTCGTTTGAAAGTGCAGCACCCGTAACTGGTTTTTCTGACCCTGCAGAAACGGAGTTTGAATTTGACAATTCGGTGACGCGTATTTTTGAATCTCCGCGTGTTACAAAACCCTATACAGAAAATCAGTGGAACGAGATTTATAATCTGGGTTTTGAAGTTGAAAAAGAATTACAAGCGGGTGATGTGCGTCTTACAATGGGAGGGGAGCCCACATTTGTATCTATTGATGATATGGAGTCTGAACAGTGGAATACCGCTGCAGACGGACCAGAAAAACGTAAACTTTCTGAAGATTTATCAATCCGACTATTACACAAATTTGCAAGCGGCGGAATGTTTCATCACGCTCAGGGGAAATGGTATCCCGGCGAACCTATTCCGCGTTGGTCTATAGGTATCCATTGGCGTAAAGATGGTTTACCGCTTTGGAAAGATGAAAGCCTTATGGCTTCTTTCAATAAAGAGTATGATTTAAAGGAAGGTATTTCTAAGAAGTTTCTACAAGAATTGGCAATTAATCTAGGGATTCGTCTGGAGTATATTATGCCCGCCTATGAAGATGTGTTCTATTTTATGTGGGAAGAGGGCAGGTTACCGGTAGATGTAGATCCTATGAAAGGAGATGATACGGTTACTTCGGTACGCAACCGCTTGAATAAAATATTAAAACAAGGACTAGATAAAAAGATAGGGCACGTTTTACCTTTAGCAAACATTCAAGGGAAATGGGTTACCAATCCGTGGAAATTTAGGCAAAATAATTTGTTTTTAATTCCGGGGAATTCACCTGTGGGGCTTCGGTTACCGCTCAATTCGTTAATTGAAGATCCTGAAGTGGCAACACAACCTATTGCAGACCCAGATCTTTTTGATAAGCGCAAGCCTTTTGGCCCCCACGGGGAAGCTTTAGAAAAACGTAAAGCTTCCGCCAAAGCGAAAACAAAAAACGGAAAGGTTGATTATAATGCCGATAAAAAAGAGAAAAATCCGTTTGCACGTACAGCAATTTGTGCTGAGGTTCGCGATAAAAAACTCTACCTGTTTTTACCGCCTTTAGACGATGCTGAAACATTTATAGATTTAATTGCATCTATAGAAGCTACTGCAAAACAACTGAATACACCTGTACTTATAGAAGGCTATGAACCTCCAAGAGACAATCGCTTAGAAGTATTGAAAGTAACACCAGATCCGGGTGTTATTGAGGTAAATGTGCACCCTGCTAAAAACTGGGATGAGCTTACTAAAAATACGTTAACGCTTTATGAAGAAGCAAAAAAGAGTCGTTTGGGTACCGAAAAGTTTATGCTTGATGGCAAACATACCGGCACCGGTGGAGGAAATCATGTGACTTTAGGAGGTGTTAGTCCGGCAGATAGTCCGTTACTGCGCAGACCAGATTTATTGCGCAGTTTATTAACCTTCTGGCAGCATCACCCGGGACTTTCCTATTTATTTTCCGGCGGATTTATAGGTTCTACCAGTCAGGCACCGCGTATTGATGAAGGAAGACAAGAAAATTTATACGAGTTGGAGATCGCTTTCAATCAAATTCCTGAAGATGAAGATGTGCCGTTTTGGTTAACCGATCGTTTGTTTAGACATTTATTAACCGATATAACCGGAAATACCCACCGTGCAGAATTTTGTATCGATAAATTATACAGTCCCGATTCTTCTTCTGGAAGATTGGGTATTTTAGAACTGAGAGCCTTTGATATGCCACCACATGCTCAAATGAGTTTGATGCAAATGTTACTGGTGCGTACATTGGTTTCCTGGTTTTGGAATGAGCCGTATAAGCATACATTAACCCGATGGGGAACACAGCTGCATGACAAATTTTTAATGGAGCATTATGTGCGGGAAGATATCAAAGATATTGTGGAGCAACTCAATGCAGCAGGATATCCATTCAAAGTAGATTGGTTTGATCCGTTCTTTGAGTTCCGTTTTCCATTGTATGGAATGGTAGCTATCAAAGATATGAATGTAGAATTGCGCGCTGCTATTGAACCATGGAATGTGCTGGGTGAAGAAATGACCGGTGGCGGAACTTCCCGTTACGTTGATTCTTCATTAGAGCGTGTGCAAATTAAAGTTTCAAACTTTAATGACGAGCGATATGTTCTCACGTGTAACGGTGTCAAAGTACAATTGAGTAATACGGGTGTAAAAGGAGAGTATGTTGCAGGAGTACGTTACAAAGCCTGGCAACCTTGGTCTGCACTGCACCCTACCATTCCGGTAGACACACCGTTGGTTTTTGATATTGTAGATTTATGGAATCAACGTTCTATAGGAGGTTGTACCTATTTTGTATCGCATCCGGGAGGACGTTCATATGAGACGCATCCTATTAATAGTCTGGAAGCAGAGTCTAGAAGAATTAATCGCTTCTGGGATATGGGGCATACTCAAGGTAATTTGGTCTATACTGAAAAAGAACCTGATAGTAGATTGGTAGGGCGTTCATTAAAATCCACAACTTCAGAAAAAACATTTAATTTTAAAGAGATTCCGGTAAATCCAGAATTTCCACATTTACTAGATTTACGGAAGAAATAATTATTTACAACCCTGAATATGACGGTGGCTACTAATGCTTGGTTTACTAAGTATTTTACAGACTATACCTACGATGAGATGTTTACTCCAGATCTTAGCGTTAAAGAAGACTGGCAAGAACTTTTAGAGAATTTTAAGCGCATAGGTATTGACGGTTTAACGCAGCGGCAGAATGATATCAACTGGCTGCTGGAGGAAAACGGGGTAACGTATAATGTTTATAACGATCCTAATGGCCTCAATAGACCTTGGAACCTCAATGTCGTGCCTTTTATTTTACAATCTGAAGAATGGCGACAAATAGAAAAAGGATTGAAACAACGTGCACACCTCTTAGATTTAGTTCTTAAAGATATTTATGGGGAGCGAAGACTCATCAAAGAAGGTATTGTACCGCATGAAGTGATATATGGTCACAGAGGTTTCTTGAGACAGTGTGATAAAATCAACTATAAAATAGATAAGCATTTGTTGCTCTATGCTGCAGATCTTGCGCGGGGTAGTGATGGTAGAATGTGGGTGGTAAATGATCGTTCTCAGGCACCTTCTGGAATGGGGTATGCCTTAGAAAATAGAGCTACAGCAAACCGTGTTCTCGCAGATGTTTTTGCCGATATGAATATCAAGCGCCTTTCAGAGTTCTTTAAAGAGTTTAATGAGTTTCTTTTAGAGGTGTCTCCAGAGAAAATAGAAAATCCCAATATTGTAATTCTTACACCGGGTTCACATAACGAGACTTATTTTGAACACGCTTATTTAGCCTCATTTCTAGGATATCCATTAGTGCAAGGGAATGATCTGGTAGTGCGAGATGGGTTCTTATTTATGAAATCGCTTAAAGGATTAAAACGCGTACACGTTGTGTTGCGTCGTGTAGATGATGTGTTTACAGATCCGCTTGAATTGCGTGAAGATTCGCATTTAGGAGTAGCCGGATTATTGGATGTAGTAAGAAGACAAAATGTAGCTGTGGTAAACCCTATTGGAAGTGGAGTTTTAGAAAACCCTGGATTGATTCCTTTTATGCCGGCTATTTGTAAATTCTTTTTAAATGAGCAATTGCAACTTCCACAGATTGCATCCTGGTGGTGTGGTCAGGAAAAGGAGAAGAAATACGTACTTGAAAATCTGTCTAATCTGGTTGTAAAACCCATAGACCGTACGAATAGAGAGCATATTCATTTTGGATCTCTGATGTCTGAACAAGAATTAGAAAATCTTAAGAAAGAAATAATTAAAAAGCCTTATCACTTTGTAGCTCAGGAGCGCATTAGTTTTTCTACCACTCCTAACTATAGCAAAGGCACTTTTGAACCCCGAAATATGGTTGCCCGCACATTTACTATGGCTGGTAAAAATGGTTATAATGTGATGCCGGGAGGTTTAGTTCGTGTCGCTCCAGAACGCGGAAAACTACGGGTTTCTAATCAGCGTGGAGGTACGAGTAAAGATTTTTGGATCATAGGTGATTCTAAAAATGAAGAGCGTCAAAACTATAGTTGGAACCGTAGGACTGCAGTTTCTGTGAGTGGTCTTGATGACCTTCCAAGTTTAACAGCTGAAAACCTGTATTGGGCAGGAAGATACGTGGGCCGTACATTGGTCAATGCACGTTTTTTAAGAATGGTGCTCAAGCAAATGAACGCTCCTGACACAGTAGCTAATCAGCAGGCGTGTTCTGTAAAAATGAATGTTCTGTATAAAGCGGTAACGCAAATGACGGGTACTTACCCCGGTTTTATGGATAAGGACAAAGCCGGGAATTTTGCGATTGATAATCCGTTGAAGGAAATTATCGCAGTTGTTCTTGATAAAAATAAACAGGGAAGTCTTGCTAACACCATGATGATGTTTAGCAATTCGTATTATTCAATAAGAAATTTATGGAGCAGTGACATGTGGCGTGTTTTTGAGAATATTCAAAAATTGTGGCGCAGTCTTGAGAATGAAAAAGATGTTACGGTAAACAAGATGATCAAAACCCTCAATCAGCTGATTACAAGACTGATTGCGTTTATGGGGCTTATTGAAGAAAGCATTATGGTAGAGCAAGGATTATTGCTTTACTTCATAGGTCTTCAGTTGGAACAAAGTATGCTCACGATTACAAAATGCCGTTCGTTACTGGTTATAAAACAATCTGGTCAAACCGAATACGAGGTTTTAGAATCCCTGTTGAGTAGCCACGAAAGTCTAAATATTTACAGATACAGTTACCGTTCTTTTATACGAGTAGAGCCGGTGATCAGTCTGCTTTTAATGGACTTGAAATACCCGAGATCGCTTACCTTTTTATTAGGTCGTTTGCAAAAAGATATCGCCAGATTACCCCATTCTAAAAAATCTGATACGCTGATGCAATACGAGAAGAACGTATTTGAAGCATTTTCCAGCCTGAGACTTGCTAACTCAGAAGAGCTTGCAGTAGTGGGGGGGGAGAACACTCTCATTCGGGAAGATCTTGATACATTATTAGAAAAACTAAGTGATTTGCTTTTTGAAACTTCTCAATCAATATCTAATACCTATTTCAACCATACCTATAAGCAAAGTCAATTAGTAGATCAAAACTTCCCCTTATAATGCTCTATTCTGTAACGCATACCACAAAATACGATTACGATGCTCCGGTAAGTTATTGCCATAATATAGCAGTACTTAAACCCAGAAGATCACTAGGGCAGGAGTTGCTCGAGTATAAAATGGTGGTCTCACCAGAAGCTGATGAAGTTTCTGAACGTGTAGATTTCTTCGGAAATTATATTACGCGTTTTTCTATTCAGAAAGAACACCGTCAATTGAAGGTTACAACAAAGAGCAGGCTACGTCGGGAATATGAGCAATTTAAAACAGATTTTAGATCTGATAAATGCGTGAAAATTACGCTGGAGCAGGCAAAAAATTCTCTATTGAAAACTGATGTAGAGATTCTTGAAGCCAAACAATTTGTACTTGAATCGATCTTTATAAAAAGGGCCAGCGCCGCAGTTGAAACATATGCCAGACAGAGTTTTAAACCCAATCGATCGGTTTTTGAAGCAGCAGAAGAATTGATGCAACGTATTTATACAGACTTTGATTTTGTCTCTGGTTTTACCAGTGTTTCAACACCCATAGATGAGGTGATGGAAGAACGCAAAGGGGTTTGTCAAGATTTTGCACAGATTGCTATAGCTTGTATAAGATCTATCGGTTTACCCGCGCGATATATAAGTGGATATATTGAAACCTTACCCCCTCCGGGACAAGAAAAACTGGTAGGAGCAGATGCCTCACACGCATGGTTTTCTATTTTTATTCCGGGTTTTGGATGGGTTGATTTTGACCCAACTAATAATCAAATCCCCGGAGATCAACACTTGGTTGTGGGGTGGGGAAGAGATTATTATGATGTACCTCCTTTAAAAGGTGTGGTATATGGTAGCGGAAAAAGCAAACTTGCGGTTGAGGTTGATATCGCACGAGTGATATAAAAGTTAGATTGAGCCCAAATACTTTAAGAAGCACATACTACCACCTATACCGCTATACTGTCCGTAATTAGGAATAATATCATAATCCCGTTTCTTGTATAATGCTATAGCAGGAGGCTGAAAAATGCCTGTTTCAAGAATACATTTATTGTAGCCTATTTCACAAGCCCAATTTTCTAGAGCTTCAAGAATAGCACTTGCATAACCACGTTTTCTATATAATGGTTTAGTGTACATCCTTTTTATTTCTACGCTTTTAGGACCGTATTCTCTAAAAGATCCACAAGCTACAGGTATACCGCTATCGTAAGCAACGATCACATTTTTAATTCGGTCTAATGAATTGAATTGATTATAGAATGCATGATCTTCACCATCAGTTACTTTGAGGGTTTGATCTAATTCTTTTATCATTTTTAAGAAGTCGGCATTCTTAGAATCGGTACGTACAAGATTAAGCATTTCTAAAATGATGTTTGATTGGTTGAACTCGAAAGATACATTTCTAGAACACTTTTTAAAAGATTTACAGAAAGTATTTTTTTAAGAGTTATCAAAATATGCCTCTAAAACTGTAGTATATATAAATTGTAGGAGTGTAATTTTAGATATATGTAATGTATTATCAATAATAGATGGTATATAAACCTATAAAGAACTTTAATATGATCAATATAGAACATAAAAAAACCTGCATACACAGGTTTTTAAAAGCTTTTCTAAATTCTTATTTTAAGGGAATATATTCACCAACTAATAGTCCTAAACATTTCAATTCGTTTTTAATTCGCTCATAAACACTAGGCTTTGCATAATCTACAGCGATAATATTTTTCTGGAGATTAATTTCAAGAACACGCACCTCCATAATCCTATTGAGACACATTAAGATGACTTCTTGCGTACCTTTAAAATTATGATCTGAGATTTTTAGAGCGGCTTTCATAGTCCTTGTTTTGGAGAATTAAACATTTGAGGATATTAAAAGTACAATTAGATTTCAATTTAAATGTTAAGGAAATGTTTTAAAAATATTGATTTACAAGGTTTTAGTGTTAATTTTCATACTAAACCGTTTAAGTATAATACAACTACAATCACCTTATTGAAGAACTTTATCTGCTAAATAGCGTTGTACAGCATATATATCAATTTCTTTCGTAAACTTTTTACTAACGCTAGGTGTATTTTCACTAGAAATCCAGATTTTAAGTTCAGAATCTAGGTCAAACGTACCTGCACTTTCTAAAGAAAATCTAGAAATACTTTTATAAGGAAGTGACTTATATTCTGTTTTGCTTCCGGTGACTCCTTGCTTGTCTATAAGTATTAATCGTTTTGAAGTAAAAATAAATACATCTCTAAAGAGTTTAAATCCCAGCTCTATATGTTCTTTTTCTGTTAAAAGCCGCTCGTATTTAGAAGTTAACTCTTCAATAGATACTTCACTTGCATTTCCCAATATTCTATTTAATATACTCATGATTTTTTTAGTTTGATAGTATTACTAATGAGTTACGAAAGAAAATTAGAAAGAGTTACACCTCAATTAGTGTTTAACAAGACTTTAGCGTGTATCGTATTTTTTTTTAAAGTTCACATTATAAAAAAAGCATCCACTTGGGATGCCTCTTAATTCAATGTATTTTACTCAATAATCGAGATTTAAATGCTTCGAGACTTGTCTCGTTCTAAAAATGTTTTGTTCAGTTTAATGCTTTGCGGGCTTGCCTTTGTCGGCAGACAGGCTTGTCCCGAAGTAGTTTACTTTTAAAACGCATTAGCTATAATTTGCTCATAAAGTTCTTGTTGTCCACTAATCGCTTTAGGTTCTCCGGTTTTTCTTCCCAGCTCACTGAGTTGTTCTAAGCTCAATTCTCCTTTTTCAAATTGAGAGCCCGCACCAGAATCAAAAGACGCATATCTATTCTTACGTAGGGCTTTATATTTTGTGTTGGTAAGAATATGATCTGCTGCGATAAGTCCTCTTGCAAAGGTATCCATACCTGCAATGTGGGCGATGAATTTATCTTCCAGGTCTATAGAGTTTCTGCGTACTTTGGCATCGAAGTTAATACCACCACCCTGAATACCACCACTTTCTAAAATAACAAGCATCGCTTGTGTAACTTCAAAAACATCTATGGGGAACTGGTCTGTATCCCAACCGTTTTGATAATCACCCCGGTTGGCATCAATGCTTCCTAACATTCCTGCGTCTGCAGCAACTTGCAATTCGTGCTCAAATGTATGACTGGCAAGTGTTGCGTGATTCACTTCAATATTCAGTTTAAAATCATCTTGTAAACCGTATTTATTTATAAAGCCTAAACTGGTCGCCGAGTCAAAATCATATTGATGTTTTGTAGGTTCCATCGGTTTCGGTTCGATTAAAAAGTTTCCTTTAAAACCATTGTTACGCGCATAATCTCTGCACATAGTCAGAAACTGAGCCAAATGATCTTGCTCGCGTTTCATATCTGTATTCAACAAACTCATATAGCCTTCACGGCCACCCCAGAATACATAATTCTCACCGCCTAATTCCAGTGTAGCATCTATTGCAATTTTTATTTGAGAACCGGCGTAGGCTAAAACATCAAAATTAGGATTAGTCGCTGCCCCATTCATATAGCGTGGGTTACTAAAAAGGTTTGCGGTACCCCAGAGTAATTTTATACCACTCTCTTGTTGCTTTACTTTTGCATAATCTACCAGTTGATGCATTCTTTTCTCAAACTCAGCGACAGTTGGAGCTTCATCCACCACATCAACATCATGAAAACAATAATACGGTAACCCCATTTTGGTCATAAACTCAAAAGCGGCATCCATTTTATCTTTTGCTCTGCCTACCGGATCAGGATTTTTATCCCATTCAAAAGTTTCTGTATCTCCACCAAAGGGATCATTACCCTTATTGTTTAAGGTGTGCCAGTAAGCCATCGCAAAGCGCATATGCTCCTTTAAAGTTTTGCCGGCAACAATCTTGTTTTCATCATAATATTTAAACGCAAGCGGGTTATCACTGCCTTTTCCTTCAAAAGGGATTTTGCTGATATTTTTAAAATAGGTACTCATAATTAGTCTCGTATTTGAATGTTGTCTTTCCAGTTTTGATAATAGGCTTTATAAGCTTGTGTGAGCCTAGGGTCAGGCTCTTGAGTGCCCATCAACTCCAGAGATTGATTGGCTTCATTTAAACTTGAATAGTGACCAAAGCCAAATGCCGCCCCACGTGCTGCCCCTTCTGCACCGTTTGTATTGTAAAGCTCTAAAGAAGTTTGTGTGGTGTTTACAAAAATATCTCTAAACACCGGACTCAAGAATAAATTGGCATGGGTCGCTTTTACCCGTGAACCTCCTGCACCAATGGTTTGCATCACTTCAAAGCCATAGTTCATAGCAAACACGATCCCTTCACAGGCTGCCCTGACCACGTGCGCCGTCTCGTGGCGGTTAAAGTTGAGATTCTCAATACCACTGCTCGATTTTTTATTGTTGAAAATACGTTCTACCCCGTTACCAAACGGGTAAAAAAGTAGCCCGTCACTACCGGGTGTAACTTGAGAAGCCAGTTTGTTGAGTTGGTCATAAGAGATCAACTGATTTTGTTCTGTTGACAGGATCTTGCGCAACCATTGGTATAGAATACCAGAACCGTTTATACAAAGCAAAACACCATTGCGCTTCTGCTTCTCTGTGTGGTTCACGTGTAAAAAAGTATTCACACGATTTTCTGTATCTGAAGCATCCTGATCTGTTACCGAATAAATCACTGCTGAAGTCCCTGCTGTGGTAGCGATCTCTCCCGGTTGTGTCACATTAAGCGATAACGCATTGTTAGGCTGATCTCCTGCCCGGTAGGTTATTTTAACCTCTTTAGACAAGCCAAGTTCTTCAGCTAGTGTCGAATCTATTTGAGCCTGGATCCCAAAATTAGCAACGATCTCCGGAATCACATCTTTAGGCAACTCCATCGCTTCTAATACTTCTGTAGCGAGACTCTGTTTTTTAAAATTCCACAGGGCAGCTTCAGACAAGCCCGATTTGCTGGTCTGGGCTACACCCGAAAATTTAGCCGCTATATAATCTCCCGGAAGCATCATATAAGCGACCTTTTTAAATAGCTCCGGCTCATTCTTTTGTACCCATTTGAGTTTTGAAGCTGTAAAATTCCCCGGACTTTGCAAGACACGTTCCTGAAAGAACGAGGCTCCTTTTTCAGTATATATTTGTGATCCTATAGGTGCAGCCCGGCTGTCACACCAGATTATAGAAGGCCGCAAAACCTTTAGATTCTTATCGGTTAACACTAAACCGTGCATTTGATAAGAAATCCCTATTGCCTGAATACGAGCTATAGCGACACCATCTGATCTCAATTTCTTAATTCCGTCGCAGATGTAGTTCCACCAGAGTTCAGGGTCCTGTTCTGCCCAGCCGGCCTTTGGGGCGTGCATTTGCATTTCCTTCTCAGGTACCGTTGTATTTGCAAGCGCCTTACCACTGTGACCATCAAGAACAGCTAACTTAATAGAAGAACTTCCCAGATCGATTCCTAAAAAATACATAGCTATTTTTGAATTAATTACGTTAAAGACTTCCTTATAGTTTATTTGACTACAAGTATACATATAAAAATCTATTCCGCATAATTTTTATAATTTAGAGCACTTAAAAAAAACCAACCCCTAGATCTAATTCTAAATTCATGAATAACCTCTCATCAGCTGAAAAGAAGGCTACTTTAGAAAGTATTACTATAGATTGTGTGATTTTTGGTTTTAAAGCAGGCAATTTGGAAGTTCTACTGGTGCGGCACGGTGAAGGGATCAGTAAAGATAAATGGGGACTTCCCGGGGGGTGGATCTATAAAACTGAAAGTACAGATGATGCTGCAAACAGGCTTTTGCTAGAATTAACCGGTATTAAAGATATTTATCTGGAGCAATTGCGGGCTTTTAGTGACCCGGATCGTTTTCCTTTGTCGCGGGTAATTACAATAGGATATTATGCGCTGATTAAAGAAGAGGACTATGACCTTAAAGCCGGGGCAACAGCAGCTGAAGTAGCCTGGTTTAAAGTTTCACAGGTAAAGGACTTGATCTATGATCACGCTCAGATCTTAGAAATTGGTCTTAAACGCTTACGCAGAAGGATCAAGCAGGAACCCATAGGGTTTAATCTGCTTCCGCAAAAATTCACGCTATTACAACTGATGCATCTCTATGAAGAAATCCTTGGGAAAGAAATGGATAAACCCAACTTTAGACGCAAGATCTTAAAAATGAACCTATTGACCCCGCTGAACGAAAAAGAAAAAGATGTTTCGCACAGAGCCGCTAAACTCTATCAGTTCAACCCGGAAACCTATCAACAACTCCTGGAAAAAGGATTTAATTTTGAGTTTTAAACTCTAGAGTTTTTAAGTTTGGACTTGAAACAAAAAACTGGACTTTAAGTTGAGTGACTATGCTGGTAGTTTTTGATTATACACATCTATTTCAAATTATTTTACAATTCTTTTCCTCAATAAAAATGTCTTCTTCTGGTATTATACCTAGTTTATATCTATTGAAAAATAGATGACTCTGCCTGTGGATCTAAGCTTGTAATTATTCAAGTCATTACTAGAAGGATTAGGATTCTTCTTCGTTGTCGTAGTAGGATATCAAACTGGAGCGTATTTTAATTAGGATCTTTGATAATCACATTTTGATAGCTGTACGGTATTTCTATACCTTCTTTGTCAAAGCGCTCTTTTATGGATCGCAACAGATCACAATACATGGTAAACCCATTGGAGATATTGTCTGAATACGCCCAAATCTTTAAAGTGACCGATGAATCTGCTAATGCGATTACCCGTGCCGTAACGATCGGGATACCATTCTCAATGTCTTGCGGGCTTCGATTATCTATATGTAAGGGATGCTTTACGACTTCATCTTCCATGATTTGTAAAGCTTTGCCAATATCTGAATCGTAGCCAATTCCTATTTCGATCATTTTACAAACTTTGGTGTCGTTTAGGTTTGTATTGACAATTACATTTGAACTTATTACCGAATTGGGTACCACAATCCTGTTGTTTTCAAAATCCCGAAGCACAACCTGTCTCAAATTGATTTCTTCTACTGTCCCGGTATAGGTTTGGTTAAAGGTTATTCTATCGTTTATTCTAAAAGGCTTAAATAAAACAATAAGAAAGCCACTCATAATGTTGCTCAATGCCTGTTGAGAGGCCAGCCCTGCAACCAGAGATATGATACCCGCACCAGCCAGTAAGGAGTGCCCCAGGGTTTTCATTTCGGGTATTTGAATTAAAGCAAATGAAACACCTATAATTACAATGATTGCCGAAATGAAGTTTGTAGCAAAAAGATAGCTGGTAGGATCTATATGTTTTGTCGCTACCAGACTGTTTATTTTTTTACGGCTCAAATATTTAAAAATCAAAGCACATGAAATTGTTATCGCGATTATAACAGTAATTATAATGACAGTCTTAAAATCTGAAAAGAACGAATTTTTCATATGATAATTATTTGCGCATATAAAGCTTTTTAATCAAACTTGTTTTCTAAAATAAACAAAAACGGATCAGGTGTGTAAATTAAGTTAAAACTTTTCGTATAAAAACAAACACTAGAAAATAGGTGCGGATTTACCGATTCAAGCGGAAAGCGGAGCTTGTTTTTCTTTCGGAAATACCCGTATTGCAGCAACAATTCCGGTAAGGATAGGAAGTATTTATCAGAGGGTTTTTAATTTATTAATTTCATTTGTATGAATGCTTTAAGAGTCACCTCTTTTCGAATCATTGGGAACAAATCCATATTAAATTGCGGTTTCGGGTCAACGTTTGTAGCGAAAAAATAAGTGTTGTTTTCGGTTTCCATATACCCCACAAACCAACCGTTGTTATTTCCGTTTCTTATAGACCAACCTGTTTTCCCGCGTAAGGTATAGTTTTCATTTTCTTCCAGGATCATCATTCGTTTCATGATCATTTCGGTACGTTCTGAAATGGGCAATTCAGATTCATAAAATCTCTTTAGAAAATCTATTTGCTGGAATTGATTAATTCGGGATTCACCCTCAAGCCAGAACATATAAATGTTTGTTGAATCAACATCCATCGCTCCATATTCAAGTTTGCTTACATATTTAGACATGCGTTGCGCACCTATTTTTCGTGCTACATCCTGATAACATGGTACACAGGAATAGTGAAAAGCTTCTCTAAGTATTAAATCCTGTTCCCAACTTTTTAGACTTCGCTCTTCTCCATTCCACTTAAAAAGGGTGCTGTCATTTTCAACAACTCCGGTCTCCAGCGCAATGATGGAATTGGTGATCTTAAACGTTGAAGCGGGTAACCTTCCTTTCGCGGCCCATTGAAAGTCATTAGAATAGTAGGTATCATCCTTTAAATCATAGATTAGAATCGAACCTTCAACACCTGCGGAATCCAAAATCGTTTGAAATTCCGGAGTTAGTATTTTACTTTGAATGCCGGTATCTTTAGGGTTCTCGGAAGTCTTTTTCCTATTTATACAGGAAAAGCAGGTTAGTGTAATTAGAGCGATATAAGCAAGTTTCATCTTGACAATTTGATGCCAAAGATCTTAAAAATGTCTTTTATTCAAATTTGCTAAGTTGATTAATCTCGCTTATAAATGCATTTAAGCATCTAACTATTTGTTGCTCAGATCTTATTTTCGATCAAGCAGATGAAGAACAGCAAAAGTTTATAGAAATACAATCTTTAAAGAGGATCTTTAGAAATCAGCTTAACAAACTCATCTTTAATTCCGTCACAGATAACTACCGAATTATGTGTACAGTTCTTTAAAGAGATAGGATCAAAACCGTTTATTTTGATCTTTGAAGGTTTAAACTCTTTACATTGCAGATGTGTAAACATATTCAAAGCCGCTTTTGAAGTGGCATAAGCAGTCATACAATAATTGGAGTAGCAAAAATTATCATCGGTCATTTTTGTAATATCACCTAAAGAACTCGTGATGTTTATGATACTGGGATCATCACTTTTCTCAAGTACAGGTTTTAAAGACTGTATGATTCTAATCACCGCGAAAAGATTGATCTCATAAAGCTCTTTGACCTCTTCAAGATTCAACTGACTTATTTTTTGACCAAAACCGTTTGCTATTTCTGCATTATTAATAAGAAGATCTAACCTTCCGTAAGTTGAAGTTATAAGACTTTTCAATTCAGAAACACTCTCTGAAGAAGTAAAATCGACCTTTACCAATTTAAAATCCTGTAACGTGATTGCATCTAGGGAGAGGGTGTCGTAACTTTTCTTACTAGCAGCCAGAATTACATTATAATTATGGTGTACTAATATCTTAGCAAAAGTCTTCCCCAATCCATTTCCTGCCTCTGTGACTACCGCAACTCTCTTAACTTCCATAGCATGCTTAATAATGTGAAACTAATCTGATCAATTTTAAATATGATTTAGTTTATTAATTTTTAATTCTACTGCAATAGGTATACCCATTTGCAATTTTTAATCCATTTGTCTGAATTGATTAGGCGTTAGCCCGCTCAATTTTTTAAAAAACCGCGTAAAATGCGTAGGTTCTTGAAAATTCAATCGATAAGCGATCTCACCTATATCTAAGCCTGAAAACTTCAGTAAACTTTTACTTTCTACTAATAACCGGTCTTGAATAATATCTTTTGCACTTTTACCGGTCAACTTTTTTACCGTGGTTGTTAGATAGTTAGGAGTTATATTTAACTCATCTGCATAATCTCCCACGTTTTTTGTATCTACATACATTTTATCAACCAGAATTTCAAATTTCTGAGTAATAACCTGCGCCCGTGTAAGGTGATTTTCAGTCGTCTTGTATCGCTCATAAACAGCCTTGCAAAAGTATAAAAAAGAGACCAGCATACCCTCTAACATTTTCTCTTGATAGGGGTGTGGATTTTTATACACCGAATGCATACGCTGCGCATCAAAAAGCAATGATTCATGCTCCTCTTTAGTAAGCATCAACAAACTGCGTTCGGACATTTTTAAGAACGGAAAATCTTCTACTACATTATCTACCACATTCATCAAAAACTCTTTCTTGAACATAATACTAAAGCCGGCCATTTTCTCATCGCGCACCCATGAAAATACCTGCCCCGGAACTACAAACCATAACGGATATTCTTCCGGAGAAATCCAATCTGTATTTAAATTCAATTTGCTTTCTCCCACATAACTCAATATCCCTATCTGATAAAAACTTTGTCTGTAAGGTGGCATACACCGTCTGGCAGAAGGCTCTAACCTACCCAATTCATATACATCAAAATTGGGTATGTGACTCCTATGAGGGAAACCCATAGCCTCACTCAGCGCATTACTTGTTTCATAAACCGGTATCTCTGTCTGGGTCATCTTATAAAAGTATTAAGTAATGACCAAAATCGGTTCTTTATAATTTTAAAAATAAATTCTATATGCAAAAATTTGTGTTTAAAGAATACACTGCATTAAAATGCTACTGCGTATTCTAATTATAAATTTAGTCCTCAAAAGTAACCTCACCTGTATTTAGTCTGAAGTCTTTTCAGTTACTTTCATCGTTTCAAATCTGGTATTTAATTCTGCTTCAGAAATAATCTTCCAGCCGCCACCTAAAGCTTTGTAGATCGCTATTAAAGAAGTCGCTGAAGCTATTTCACTTTGCGCCAATAAATTTTCAGATTGAAGCAAGGTATTATCTGCGCTTAAGTAGTCTATAAAACTATCCAGACCGGCGTTGTACCTGTCTTTAGCAAATTGTGCTGCCTGAGCACTTGCTGTTGAAGACCGCTCCAGAATAGCCCTTCTCTGTAACTCCTGAGTATAGTTTACCAAGCGTGTTTTAAGTTCTTCCAGGCCTTCTAAAACTGCTTTTTCATATTGGTTAAGTGCTGCGAGTGTTAACGCATCATTTTGCTTTATTTGTTGGCGCACACGCCCCAGGTTGAATGCAGCCCAACTGATGCTGGGCATAATACTCCATTTAAAGGATTCTTTTTGACCGAAGTTTGCAAAATCTACTGCCGAAAAACCTATAGAACCTCCAAATTGTATTTTTGGGTAGAGTTCTGCTACAGAAATATTATACTTGGCAATCTGCATCTGTAATGCAGCTTCTGCCCTTCTGATATCAGGGCGGCGTCTTAATAAGTCTTTTACCTCCCCTATTTCTACCGAAGCCGGCAAGCTGGGTAAAGGTTGATCGTTTACAACAACCGCATCTAAATTTCCGGGAACTTCGCCAATTAAAACGCTCAGACTGTTTTTTAAAGCTTCAAGACGGGCTTTAAGCGGTGGTATGGTTGCACGGGTATTTTCAAGCTGTGCCAAGGCTCTGGAAACATCAAGACTGTTGCTGGTACCGGCTTCAGATAACTGCAACGTTAAGTCATACGTATCTTGCTGACCTTCTAAATTGCGGGTTGCGATATCTAACAAATACTGGGTTCCGCGCAGTTCCATATAATCAGTAGCTACCTCTGCAAAAATGCTCACATAAGCACCCTGCATATCGGCCAGCGCCATTTGATTATTGGCTACCGCTCCTTTAATTCGGTTTGAAACCCTTCCGAAGAGATCAGCCTCCCAAAAAGCATCAAAACTGGCATTAAATGTATTGTACGTAGGATTACTCCCCTGTACAAAAACATTTTCTCCCAGACGGGTACGGGTATAATCTCCATTAGCTGTCACCGTAGGAATCCTGTCAAATTTAGCTTCCTTAATAAGTGCCCGCGATGCGTAAAAGTTAGCAATCGCCGTGTTGATGTCCAGATTGTGTTTACGGGCTTTTTCAATAAGCGTATCTAAAACCGGATCATTAAAATTAGACCACCAGTCTTGAATCACTTCTGAATTGTTTGCAGTTTCTGGTGCAAGCTCTTCTTCTAAATAATCTTCCGGAATGTTCACAGTAGGTTCAACTTCAAAATCTCGCTTTGTGATCCCACAAGAGCTTAAAATCAAAGAGAACAGGAATATTAAAAATCTATTTTTCATCGGTTTAGATTGTATAAATTATAAGGTTGCTGCTAGTGCAGTTCATTTGTTTTTTTGGTCGTCCATTTTCTTCCCAGATAGTAAAATACAGGGGTTAGAAAAATACCGAATATCGTAACTCCAAGCATTCCGCTAAATACTGCGATACCTAGTGATACCCGTAACTCTGCCCCTGCTCCTGTAGCAATAGCTAACGGAATTACGCCCAGAATAAAAGCCATTGCTGTCATTAAGATAGGACGCAGCCTCAATCGGGATGCTTCTATAACAGCCGTTTTTAGATCTTTGCCCTGATCTTCTAACTGCTTGGCAAACTCGACGATAAGAATCGCATTTTTACTTGCAAGACCTACCAAAACGATCAGTCCTATCTGTACCATAATATTGTTATCAAGACCCGCCAAGTCAATACCTACAATTGCAGATAGCAACACCATAGGCACAATAAAGATTACCGCAAGCGGAAGTACCAAACTTTCAAACTGCGCGGCCAGCAACAGAAATACAAATACAACAGCCAGTAAAAAGGCGATACCTGCCGTATTTCCGGTTTGACGCTCCTGATAAGCCAATTCGGTCCACTCAAAAGAGATTCCCTGCGGAAGTACTTCTGCAGCAAGTTCTTCCATTCGGTCTAAAGCTTCACCAGAACTGTAACCGGGAGCTATATTCCCATTTAAAGAAGCTGCAGGATACAGGTTGAAACGAGGAATACGCGACGCACCTGAAATATCTTCCTGCTTTGTAAAGGTTCCCAAGGGTACCATTTCAGCATCTGCATTACGCACCTTAATTCGGGAAATATCATCTGGAGTTAAGCGGTTAGGCGCATCAGCCTGTGCAGTCACCTGAAAGGTTCTTCCCAGATAATTAAACTCATTTACAAATGCAGAACCCATATAAATCTCCAAAGACTGAAAAACGTCACCTACATCAATTCCTAGCTTTTCAGCTTTAACACGATCAATATCCAGATACAACTGCGGTGTCTGATCATTAAAAAATGTAAAAACATTACTCAAAATAGGATCGGCATTAGCAGCTGCTGCGAGTGCATAGGTCGCTTTGACCAACTCATCTGTACCTAAGTTTGCTCGATCCTGAACCATCATTCTAAACCCACCGGCGTTACCAATACCTCGTACAGATGGTGGCGGTATTACCAGTACAATCGCATCATCTATCTGACCTAAAGTGGCACTTATTGTGCCCAACAGGGCTTCGTATTCCAAACCTTTTTCTTCGCGTATTTCAAAATCTTCCAGCGGTAAAAATACCGCTGCTGTGTTAGAAGCGTTTGTGTTGGATGCCGCATCAAAACCGGTAAAGGCAATCGCATTTTCTACTCCATCAATATCTAAGGCCTTGTCTATAACCTCTTTTACAACAGCATCTGTTCTAGATAACGATGCGCCGGGTGGTAACTGTACCAAGGTGATAAAGTACTGCTGATCCATAGCGGGGATAAACCCTTTTGGCACTCTGCCAAATTCAAAACCTGTTATCAGGATCAGACCGCCGTAAACCACGAGTACCATAATGGATGTACGTACCAGTTTTTGTACGCGCTTCCCATAGCTTTCCGAAATTTTGTCAATAAATCTATTGAAACCATTTCCTACATAAGCAAAAGGTTTCAGTATTACTGGTGTCTTTTTATCAGGGTCTTTTACTTCGTGCTTCATCAACAAAGCCGCCATCGCCGGACTCAACGTCAGGGAAACAAATACCGAAATTGCAGTTGCAACCGCGATAGTCATCCCAAATTGCTTGTAAAACTGACCTGAAATTCCGTCTAAAAATGCAGTAGGAATAAATACAGCAATCAAGACCAGACCAATAGCAACCAAAGCGCCTCCTACTTCATCCATCGTTTTACGCGCTGCTTCTTTTGGAGCAAAACCTTTTGCCAGATACCGCTCCATATTTTCTACCACAACAATCGCATCATCTACTACAATCCCAATAGCGAGAACTAAACCAAAAAGCGTAAGGTTATTCAACGAAAAACCGATGGCCTGCATCACAGCAAAGGTTCCTATCAAAGAAACCGGTATTGCCAGAATCGGAATTATTGCAGCCCGCCAAGATTGCAGGAATAAGAGAATAACCAGTACAACCAGAATAATCGCTTCAAAAATAGTGTGGTATACCTCGTCTACCGATTTTTGAATAAACTTGGTTGGATTATAAGCAATCTTATATTCTAAATCTTTCGGAAAACTTTTAGCAAGTTCTTGCATACGGGCTTCGATCTCTGCTGAAGTTTCTAACGCATTTCCTCCCGGCTGTTGAAAGACAGGCATCGCAATCGCAGGGTCTTTACCTAAATACCCAGTCGTGGCATAATTCTGTGCACCTAGTTCTACGCGCCCTACATCTTTAAGACGCACCAGTCTTCCGCCTTCATTTGATTTTAGAATTACATTTTCAAACTGTTCTGGTGTTACTAATTTACCCTGTGTTTGAATATTAATTTCAAATGCAGATTGATTTCCGGAAGGCAATGTATTTAAAGTACCACTGGCGATCTGTACGTTTTGCGCACGTAAAGCTGCTACCACCTCACCTGCTGTCATATCTAAATTCGAAATTTTATCAGGATCTAACCAGATACGCATAGCATATTCTGCTGCACCAAAAATCTGAATATCACCAATCCCCTTTATACGCGCCAGTTCATCTTTTAACTGAAGTGCCGCATAATTCCCCATATAAGTCTGATCATAAGTTTTATTAGGCGAATACATATTCACCACAAGGAGAATATCTGGAGATATTTTTTTGGTAGTGATCCCTAATCTACGGGAAGCTTCCGGCAATCTGGGCTCTGCAATAGCAACCCGGTTTTGAACCTGAACCTGCGCCCGGTCTAAATCGGTACCCAATTCAAAAGCGACCTGTACGATTACCCTTCCATCGGCAGAAGATTGAGAGGTCATGTACAACATCCCTTCTACTCCATTTATTTCCTTTTCTAAAGGTGCGGCCACCGTTTCAGAAAGCGTTCTTGCGTTGGCACCGGGATACATAGCGACAACTTCAACGGTAGGTGGTGCAACATCCGGAAATTGAGAAATGGGTAAGGATAAATAAGCAAGCGCACCTATGATGAGTATGAGTACGCTCAAGACTCCCGCAAAAATGGGTCGCTGTATAAAAATGTGACTGAATTTCATAATGGTATTTACAAATAGGATGTACGGTTCTACCCTTCTCTTTTTCGCAAGCGGAAAAAGGAAAGGATATATTCCGGTTTAATTTTTAGAATTTTCTAAATAAGCAGGTTAGCTGTTGTTTTAATAACAGTTTATTTTTCAGAAGAGCTTCCCGTAAACGAAGTTTCAACGGGTGAGATGACCATTCCCGGACGTATTTTCTGAATGTTATTTACTACTAACTTATCTTCTTTGGTCAAGCCCTCTCTAACAATTCTCAAGCCGTTGCTGTGAAGCGGACCCAGCGTGACATTTTTTACTTCCACCGTATTGTTTTCACCCAAGACGTAAACAAAACGAAGGGATTGATTGGTACCAATAACGTCATCAGAAATCATTAATGCCTCGTGCTCGGCACTACCCATTAATCGTGCTTTACCAAACATACCCGGTTCTAAAAGCTGATCTTTATTTTCTAAAATCGCTCTGCTTTCTATCGTTCCGGTACTGTTATCGATCTCATTATCTACGAAGTCCATTTTAGCATTATGTAAAAATTCAGTTTCATCCTGTAATTTAATACTTACCGGCAACGCTTCAGAACGCATAGAACCGCGTTCGCCATTACGTGCTAAACGTACGTATCGTAAATAATCAGATTCACTTCCTGTAAAATAAAAATAGATAGGGCTTGTAGCTACAATTGTAGTAAGTAAAGTTGCATTGGAAGTACCACCGTCTATAAGATTTCCCCCATTCACCATATGCCTGCTAACAAGGCCAGAAATCGGAGCGGTAACTCGTGTAAACTGCAAATCTAATTTTGCTTTGTCTACATGAGATTGAGACAGGGCAACACTTGCCTGTGCAAAAGCCAATGCTTGTTTTCTACGGTCGTACTCCTCAATTGATAAAGCCCCGGATTCCCTTAGAGATTCTACTCTGTTGTAATTATCCTGAGCTGTTTTTAAAGACGCCTGTGCCTGGCTGTATTCTGCTGTGGCTTGAGATAATGCGATTTTAAAAGGTCTGTCATCTAAAGTAAATAGTACTTCTCCTTTTTTAACGTGCTGGCCATCTGTAAAGTTTACGCGGTCTAAAAAACCATTTACACGGGCTCGTACATCTACGCGGTCACTTGCTTCAAAGCGACCTGTATATTCATCCCATTCGGTTATTTTACTAAAAACAGGAGTCGATACTTCTACCGGCATAGCTTGAGATGCAGCAGCCGGTTCTGAATTTTCTTCGGTGCTTTCATTAGTAAACGAAAGAATTAAAAATAGTAGTAATAAAAGTCCTGCTACCGTAAGAATGTTGACGGCTATTTTTTTTGTATTGAGATCTAGTGTTTTCATTTTAATTTGAGTTTAAACAGGTTGTATTTTGATTGGCAAATTTAGGAGGGGTGAAAGACGTATGACTGATCAATATGTTTGTATAAATGACCAAAATCTATTTTTTTGATAAGAAGAATCTAGTAATATTTTTGCCAGTTATCTAGAAAACCATTAAAAGTGGTCTGTCTTATCGTATTGTAGAGCTGTTCTATAACGTACTGATCAAGTGCAGCAATAAAGCTTAAGTTTATGTTTTTAAAGTACAAAGCAAACGCCTCTGCTGAATCAGATTTACGAGCGGCTTTTTTAAAGTGCTTTAAAAGATTTGCTTCTGTGATCTCAACATCACCTAACCTATAGTATTTATTACTGGATTTTGATTCTTTTAATGCTTTGCGGTATTTAAAGTCTTTATCCGTAATAATATCTGAAACGAAATCGTTCACTGCAGTGCTCTTATAATTTACATTAACTGTATCTAAGTCTACAATTTTAGTTGATAGGTGATTTGCCTGAGCTGAAGTGTTTACAGTAAACAGCAATGTAGTTAATACGGATAAAGTTGTTGCTAAAATTTGTTTTCTTGTTTTCATCTCTTCCGGTTTTAGTTATACTTCTTTTACGATACAAAGGTATTTTTAAAGCCTCCCGTGATGACGACCAAAAACAAGGTTATAATGACCAAAATCTACATTATCTAATTTTGATAGGGCATTGAAAGGAATACATCCAATTGATATCGCTGAATTTGGATGCTGTTTCAAGTGATACTCCGCCTATCTGTACCATAACTAGTAGGATAGTTACTCCCGTTTTAGCACAGACAATTAATGTCTCAAATTTAATCCCGATGCAGCATCGGTTTTTACATCAGTTCGTTATAGGTTATAGTGCTTTTTTTACCGCAGGCGATTCAATTAAAAGACTGTCTGAATTCCAAGGGGGAACGGTTCGTTTTTTTCTTGAAAAGCTTACTAAATGATTGTGAATGTTCAAAACCCAGTTCATAGGCAATTTCGCTAACCGTCAAATCTGTAGTCGATAATTTTTCCTTTGCTTTTTCAATCAGTTTCCTATGAATGTATTGTTTTGCACTTTGACCAATTAAGGAACGTAAAAGATCGCTTAAATAACTGGGTGAAATAGTGAGTTGCCCGGCAAGAAACCGTACAGTCGGAATTCCTTGCGTTAAAGATTTTTCGTTGTTGAAATAATCGTCTACAATTTCTTCCAACTTTTGTAACAAGTCGTTATTTATAGCTTTTCTGGTGATGAATTGTCGCTTATAAAAGCGGTTGCTATAATTTAATACTAATCCCAGTTGAGAGATGATTACATCCTGGCTAAAATCATCAATTCTACTTTGTAATTCTTCGTCTATAATTTTAAAAATTGAAAATATGGTTTCTTTTTCCTTCTCTGAAATATGCAATGCTTCATTGGCTGCATATCTGAAAAAACCAAACTGTTTGATTTTTTTTGCCAATGAATAACCTAACAAAAAATCGGGGTGAATGAGTACTAAAAAACCAGTACTCGGTTGATGATTCAATTCAAATACTTGATGGGGTGCGGTATAAACCAATCCGCCTTCTCCAAAATCATAATAATGCTGCCCGTATTTAGCCTGTCCGCAAAGATCTGACTTATAGGAAATTTTGTAAAAGTTAAGAATATAAGCATTGCCTAATTCTTCCGGCAGGATTTTGATATCCTTAATGTCTGTAAAACTGATCATCGGATGCAATGGCTTTGGCAAGCCAAGCACCCGATGCAAGTCCGATAAAGATTGGAATAGTTGAAAATTCTCCTCTGATCTCTTCATACTCTAAATTTACGATATATCTGGTTGGCTGTTTACCAAGGACATTCGCCGGTTTCTGGATTGTATTCTTCACTAAAGAATTTTCCTGTTGGTCCATCTTCGCCAATGGTGGCATATTTTGCAATACGCGTTCCGGCTTCCTGAACCGTCCCGGTGCCACGATGCCCATTAAAATCGGTAGCTACAAAACCGGGACAAACAGCATTCACTTTAAAATTGGTATCCTTCAATTCATAAGCCAATGCAATGGTGTACATATTCATAGCTGCTTTGGATGGTGCATATACTGCAGATTTATGGTCATAATATTTCCAGGTTGGGTCGCTATGCAAAGTTAAGGAGCAACCACTTGAGGATACATTGACAATGCGAGGCTGTTCTGATTTACGCATTAAATCTGTGAATGCCTGTGTAACCCGAACTACTCCATACAAGTTGGTATTCAACACATTTTGCAATTGATCTATAGTTGCACTCAGTGCTTCCTGAGGCATACCGCCATTAATTCCTGCATTGTTGATGAGTACATCCAACACATTTGTTTTTTTACCTAATTCAGCTCTTGCCGCTTCCACCGAAACGCTATCGTTTACATCTAATTGGATGAACTCTACATTTGTAAATCCTTCACTTTTTAGTTTTTCTATGGCAATATTTCCTCTTTCGATGCTACGGCTACCTAAATACACATAATACCCTTGTTGTACTAATTGTCGAGCTGTTTCAAAGCCAATACTTTTATTGGCTCCGGTAATTAACACGTTCTTCATCCTTTCAAAATTTTATTGGTTATAAACTGATGCGAATTCTTTGGCAAAATCTGTAAGCTTGATTTCACCCAGCATGGGTTTATTTTTATAAAAATCTTCGTATAACATGCCACTTCCCTGTGCATGCTGCATTTCTACAAAACCGTTAGCAACCCATTCGTTCATACCAGATTCCAGTACGCCTTTAAGTAATTCTTTAGCGGGAACCACTTTCCATTCTAATTCTTGATTGCCGATGGCTTCTCCTAAAATTGTAGCTACTTCATTGGGTGAAACTTCATCACTGGCTACATAGCGAAAACTTCTGCCTTCAAAAGGTTTTCCCAGTTCTTCAACAATCACATTGGCAATATCTACGGGTGATACCCAAGGCTCTTTAGTGTCGCCACCATAGCTTTGTATAATAGCTCCCTGGGTCTTGATGCTTTGTATAAATCTGAAGAGGTTGGGATAAAAGGCAACAGGGCGTATAAATTTGATGGATACATCATCAGGCAGTTGATTCATTAGATCCTCCACTCCCTTATAGACGGAAAGGCTACCAATACCTTGGTTAGTATGTGCTCCGATACTGCTTAAAAGCACTGCCTTTTTTACACCCGACTGTTTCAAGGCTTGTTTATACTTGCTGGCAATTTTGCTGAATTCAGTAGGGAAATCTATGCTTTTGTCGAAGCTATTGCCGATAGCATCCCAGGCTATCATAAGGTAAACAGCATCAGCACCTTTGAATGTGTTAGTCAAAAAATCAACATCATGCATACTGCCTATTGCTGCTTTTGCGCCAAGTGTTTCAATTTCTTCTTGTCTTTCGGGTTTACTGCTAATAACGGTTACGGACTGCCCCTTTTTCACTAAACTTTGTGTTAGTGGTTTTCCAATACGGCCCAATGATCCTGTCAATACAATTTTCATATTTCTCTTTCTAAAATTTTGAAATACAAAGGTCGTATGGCTGCTTTTTCAGAGTGTGTTCTAATTGAGGATTTGTGTAGTCAAAATGAGAATGAAGTCAAAACTATTTACATTAGTACTAGCTATGTATCATACAGGGGTTAATGCGATTATTTATCTGTTTATTTCAATTTCTTTAAAATAAATTGATGTGTTAAATATGCCGTAACTAATGATACACTAAGTCCGATCAATGTTCCCCAATAAATACCCACGGAAACATACAAGAACCTTATTACCATTATATATGATATTACATTTATGAAACCACTTATTAATAATGATTTAGTCAAGCCTATAGCTACTTTTGCTCCTCGACTATTGTGTAAAATAATTAATGTGGAAACAAAAACAGCTGGGAAAGAAGCTAAAATCCCTCCAAATAATGGATTTAAAAATTTAGAAGCAGCTACAGCCGAACCTATTATTACTCCCGCAAAAAGGGCTCTTGCTAAAAGTTGTGATTTTTTATATTCTGTTTTTTGTCCTGCTATTGAACGTGCACGAAAAGTTTTTTCAAAAATAATTGCGCTAATGATAAGTACCAAAATACAAATTACCAACCCCCAATTAAAGTCGTTAAAATCGAATAAAATTATTAAATAAGAAATACCAAACCAGACCAGTATTGCTGCGCCCATTGCTTGCCATATACCTCTTTTTGATAAAGCTGCGTAAATCAACATAAATGGACCATTTGCTGCGAATGCTAATGGAACCACTGAAGTTGATTCTAGCACTTTTTGTACTCCTTGACTTAATCCGATAAAAAATAAGGCTACAACAACGGTACTCGGAAGCCCGGCAATAAGCCCACCAACTTTAGTTCCAAATTTATCAACAATTATAGTACTTGATGCTACCCAGATTCCACCTACGATTACGCTTAAAAGTATCTTGATTATAAAATCTTGCTCCATAGGTTTATTGGGTTTTTGAAATCTTCAATGATGCACCATCTTTTTGGTTATAGCAAGTTTACGTACTAATCTGTATGGATTTGTCAGCTTGCTATACGCCTTATTAAAAATTAAAAATATCGAAGTTTATTCAAATACTAGATATTTACGATTAATCATTCTTGCATGCTGTACCTTGCCTAAACGTTTAAATAAAGTTTCTGAGAAATTTTCATCTGAAGATTAACTGATTTCCAGATTAAAAAGAACCTATTATTTTTCATTCTAAAGTAGACGAATACGTATAAAATCAGTCTCCAACTACTTTTTTTCGGTATTTCATACCCCATTCACTCATGGCGTCTACCACAATCCCAAGACTTTTTCCATACGAGGTAAGTTCATATTCTACAGTTATAGGCATTGTATCTAACACTTTACGTTTTACAAGATTATTTGCTTCAAGATCTTTAAGCTCCTGCGAAAGCATTTTTGGAGAAATCCCCTCAATATGACGCGCGAGCTCCATAAATCTAAATTTCCCAGCATTGTATAAAGCAGCAATGATGACGGTTTTCCATTTTCCATAGCAGCAAATTTAAAAATAACAAAGTACTAAAATACAAACTAGTTACTAATTGGTAACTACTTACCAAAAGGTAAGAGTAGTAAAATGAGTAACTCCTATATCTAATTTTGTAATCAAATTATTAAACTAGAAATGATATGAAAAAAGTAGTAGTTATTGGTGCAACAGGTTTTGTTGGAAGCACTATAGTTAATGAATTAGTGAACCGGGATTTTGAAGTCACCGGAATTTCAAGAAGTGAAAAGGATTCAGATAAGAACAACATGTCTTATGTCGCTTTAAATATCAAGGAGGTGGAAAAATTGTCTACTGTACTTGAAGGATCTGATGTAGTTGTTAGTGCATTTAGCCCTGCAGCAACTAAACCCGATTTGATTGAAGATTTCGTGAATGGTTCAAAGGCGATACAACAAGCTGTGAAAAAATCCGGAGTCAAAAGATTTATCGTCATTGGTGGGGCTGGTAGTTTACTCAATGAGGAAGGAAAGCAGATTGTAGATACGTTACCTCAGGATCTTCCTTTTATTCCAAAATCAAAAGCAGCTCGCGATTATTTTGAAATAATCAAAAAGGAAGACAAACTTGACTGGGCCTATTTTAGTCCGGCATTAGAAATGAATCCGGATATTTCAATTGGCCGAACAGGAAGTTACCGTCTGGGTACGAACCGTCCTGTTTCTGACGATTCCGGGAAAAACAGAATGTCTGTAGAAGATGTTGCCGTGGTGATAGCAGATGAAATAGAAAATCCCAAGCACCACCAGCAGCAGTTCACCGCGGGATATTAAACTCAAAATTGATCTGATATGAATACCGAAAATTTAAATCTCATCTATATTTGGGATGGCTATTGTGGATGGTGTTACGGTTTTTCTACCGAATTAACCAAATTCCTGGATAGTCACCCAGAATTACCCATCAGGGTTTTACCCGGTGGTTTATTTACAGGGGAGAAAAGCCTTTCTATTTCTAATTATCCACATATTCCCGGAGCTAATGAGCGAATACATCAACTCACCGGAGCAAAGTTTGGAGCATCTTATAATCAATTATTAGAAGATGGAAACTTTATATTGAACTCAGAAGATGCAGGAAAAGGTTTTGTTGCATTAAAACATTTTGCTCCGGCAAAGCAGTATGAAATTGTCTATGCGATGATGAAGTTGTTTTATCAGGATGGGAAAAGTTTAAGCAATCCTGAAACCTTCGGTGAGCTCGCAGAAGATTTCGGGTTAAATTCTAAACAAGTCAAAGCCTTTTATCATATTGAAGAGGCATTAAATGAGACACGAAAACTTTTTGCAGAAGTACAGGAAATTGGAGTCAATAGTTATCCAACATTACTCGTGCAAAAGGGAGAGGAACTAATCAAAATTGGTGGCGGCGTGGCACGCATTGAAAAACTTGAAGAGAATTTTCAAAATGCCTTAGCCCTTATTGAGACCAACAGATAGCATTCCAAATAATATAAATTACTACTGGAGAGCCGTTTTAGCTCTCCAGTAGTAATTGTATTTAATAAAATGTTAGTTGAATAAGTAGATCCAAATTGCCCGGGATACTCTAAAATTAAAGGTACTGGTGAGAATAGCTATACCTGCTATAATCATAAAAACGGTCAATGGAGCCAGGTCGATGAACATCCAGAAAATTACGAGACTGGCAACCATCTCTGCAACTGCCAGCGCATAACTTACGAACATAGCACCAAAAAAGAAACCTGTTTCTTTTTCAAACTTTAAATTGCAAACACCGCATCGTTCGTTCATTTTAGGCATTCGCAATAAAAATATATTACCTTTTGTTTCAAAAATAGCTCCCTTTTTACAATTGGGACATGTTCCTTTTACAATTCCAGCGATCTTCATCATGGTATTATTATTTTTAATGGTACAAATTTAAATTGCATAGAAAGGAATTGTGTTACATTTAATACTCCCATTTTTGCACTTTTAAGACATTCTAGATGAGAATAGCGGTACTGGATATAGATCAATTTAAAACCTCTAAGGTGTTTAATACTGTCTACGTAAATACATTTTCAAAGCACTTTAGAACAAATAAAGATTTAATTAGTACGCCTCATAGTCACAATTTTTACCTGTGTATCCTGTTTACAGCAGGTAGTGGCGTTCATGAAATAGATTTCAATACTTATGAAATTAAACCGGGAAAAGTGTTCTTTCTGAAACCCGGGCAAGTTCACTCCTGGAAGTTTGATTCAGAGCCGGAAGGATTTATTTTCTTTCACTCCAAGGATTTCTATGAAATGCACTATGTTCTTCATGAGCTTAAAATATTTCCTTTTTATTATTCGTATCAGAATCCACCATTTTTGGATATCGCTGGAGCTGTTGAGAAAACTGCACTTAAATTTCAGAATTTATTAAAGGAGTATACCGATAGCAAACCCTTAAAAGAATTGAAACTCGTAAACGGGATTACAGATATTTATATTACGCTCACCAGACTATACACCTCAAAGGTTGATTTCGATAATTTCTCCAATCCCAGCTATCTAAAAATTCTAGAAAATTTTGAAACCTTGATTGAGATGCATTACGAGAATCAAAAGCTACCCAAATTTTATGCGGACAACTTAAATATTACGACAAGACACCTCAACAGGATTGTAAATGAAACCGTTGGTAAAACCACAAATCAGTTAATTTCTGAACGTGTTATTCTGGAAGCCAAGCGGTTAATCTGTCATTCTAAAAACAGTCTTCTTAGAATTTCTGAAATTTTAGGTTTTAATGATTACGCCTATTTTTCCAGATACTTTAAAAATAAGACAGGAATTAAACCCATTGATTTTGAAAAAAACTACTATAACTAATTTTTTCAAAACATTTTATACAACCCTATATATACTTTAAAACATTAGAATTAAGTCGATTAAAAGTCCAAAGAATAATAACCCAATTAATTGAGCATACCTTTTTTTAATTTCTTCAATAAAACGAATAACCCACCCCAAACACCTCGTAAACTCAGTATTACAAATAGCGCGAGTAACCAATTTGGGTACCTCAAAATTGATTAACATATCTGTGTACTGGTATAGATACCATAAATGCACAAAATGCCAAGCCCAATATAGAGAAGCCACTATTTGAATGATTCCGTTTAAAGCGGGGTAATTAACTATCGAATTCATTCAATGCATTAATTGTTGTAGCTAATAGGCTTTTAAAACAAGCTTTTGCAATAGCTACATCAGACTTGTCATACGATGAGAATTACGTGTCTGTTCTACCGAAAGGATAGGCTGGTTGGAATTCTGAACTATTTTCATCCTGTGCAAAAGCAGCCTGAAGGCTCATCGCAACCAACAAAGCAAGTAATTCGTAATTTGAAATTTAATAAATGCTAAGGTTCTATTTATTTTAATTTGAACTATTTGCTTTCTTGTGTTTCTGGAGCTAAAATTCCTTCTACAATACGAGGGTTATCGTTTACTTTTTTTGCAACTGTTTTAATATTTTCTGCCGTAAGTCTTTCAACTCTAACAATATCTTCCTGGTAACTCGAAATAGCAGTATTTGTTTCAATACTGCTTGTAATCTTTTCAAGATGATTCATACTATTATCTTTCTTATCACCCAGTTCTTTCATAAGATTGGTCTTGACTTCAAGAAGTTTCGCACTATCTACATTGTGAGAAAGCGCGTGAAGTTCTTCATATACTATTTCTACTAATCGATCAGTCTTTGAAGGATTACAATTGAAATTCACAGATAGCGTGAAATGATCCTCCGGTATATACTGGAGATCGCCCTTTACTCTTACAACATAGGTACCGCCTTCTTCCTCGCGTATTCTTTCCATATAACGTTTCTCCAGCAATTCTGCGATAACAGCCATCACCAGTTTATTTTCGTGATTATATGGAAGATCATCAGTAATATAAACGCTTACCGTGGTTTGCGGAGTTTCCATTTGCTGTGAAATATGTACTTTTCTGATTCCCTTTGCGGGTTTCATTCCATGATCTACGATCTTTTCAGTAGCAGTAGTATCTCCCGAAAGACTTCCTATATATTTTTCTATAAGTGGAATAAAAACCTCTTTTTCAATATCTCCCATAAAAATAAAACGGAAATCTGCTGCATTTTTTATTCGGTCCTTATAAAGAGTTTCCATCTTTTCCATCGAAAGTGAATTAAGCAATTTTTCACCTAAATACACTTCACGCGGACTATAATTACTCATTGCCAGTTTTAAAGAATCTGAAAAATCTGCACGATTATTAGCGTGTAGCATTCTGTTCAGATTTTCGAGATTTTGCTTGGCAGCATCAAAAGCCGATTCATCAAACCTAGGCTCGGTAAAAGCCAAGTAAATTCCTTTTAATAAATTTTCCAGATTATTGGCATAAGAATACCGGTCCATCGTCTCTTCATATTCTTCAATTTTCACGGAAGGGACGATAACCTCATTAGATTTAGCCAGTTCTTTCTTGGTAAGATTTGCAATTCCAGAAGCTTCGGCAAACATATAGGCAAAAAGGGAATTATCAAGCAATTCTTTATTCAGCTGCGAACGGCCGCCGGGGCTAATGGCCTTGAAATAAACCATTTTATCATCTTTATCTAATGTTGGATAAAGAAAAACTTCTGCACCATTAGAAAGAATGAACTTTGTTCCTTCGGTATCTTTTACTTGTTCTTCACTGATGACTTTGCCGCCTTTAAGCTCAAGGTTCATCAACTTTTTAGCCTTAACTTCTACTTCTTTATAAGGCTCAGGTTTGGTATTCTTTGCATCTATTATAGTATTGAAAGCTTCTTTTTTAGAAGGATATTTAATTTCATCGGAACCAAGGATTGCCACGACGTTACCTTTCACGGTATAATATTGTTTGAAAAAAATCAATATATCTTCCTTCGTTAAACCTTCTAAATAATCGAGTTTATACTGATACAAACTTGTATAATCTATTACCTGATGATTTCTGAAAAAAGCTTCGGAAATTTCTATGGCGTGATAAATATTGCTGCTTCCTCCACTGTTAATTCTACTTTTCAGTCCGCCGGCAATAGAAGATTTCGTACGATCAAATTCATCTTGGTTGGCTCCATGTAGCCAGAACCGTTTTAATTCGGTTGCTGCAAGTTTCAATGCCGGCAACAAGCTGTCTTTTTTGGGGTGAAGGGTGGACTTCAGAATACCTATATTTTTGGGCAGCGTAAAATCACGATCTGTAAACCTTGCCGAATATACCGGACTTGACGGTTGATCTACTGTCTTGATAAAGCGACGGTCAATAATCGAAGTGAGTATCTCTAATTTTACTTCATGTTGGAACATTTCTTTTTCGGTAAGTGTGGGATCCACTTCATATCTTAAAAAATATTCTATTGACGTGGTGCCGAGTTCCTTATTTGCGAGATTGAGGTATGTGAATTCATCTCCAACTTTAACCTTGTATCTTTCACGTTTTGGCCTGTCTTTTTCAAGCGAAATGGTTGAAAATAGTTTTTTCACTTTCTCTTCCATCTTTTTCTCATCAATATCCCCCACGATAATTACAGCCTGAAGATCTGGGCGATACCATTTCTGGTAATAATCCCGAAGTTCTTCATAGTTGAAATTATCAATCACATCCATGGTTCCTATTACTCCTCTTTTGGCATACCTGGAATCTTTAAGCAGACCCTGATTAAGAATGCTGTCGGCAGCGCGGCGTTGTGCAGTATATCTGGAGCGCCATTCTTCCCTAACCACCCCTCTTTCATTATCAATTTCGGCTGCCGAAAGGGTTAAACCGTCAGACCAGTCATGAAGTATGAGTAATATGGAATCGAGCAAACGTTCATTTTCTACTGGAACATTCTGAATTCTATAGATAGTTTCATCATAGTGCGTTGCTGCATTTATTTCATTCCCGAACTTTATACTGTTTTTCTCCAAATACTCCAGCATTCTTTTATTCGGAAAATGCTCGGTCCCGTTGAATGCCATATGTTCCAAAAAATGCGCAAGGCCTTGCTGACTGTCTTCTTCCAAAATAGAACCCACCTTTTGCGCAAAATAGAAGGATACCCGATCTTCGGGCTCTTCATTATGCATAATATAGTAATGCATCCCGTTGTTTAGCTGGCCCTTAGTGATATCGGCTGGTTTGAGTTCTGGTTTATCTTTTTGCTGTCCTCTACTTAGCTGAAAGCAACCAATTAATAACACTATTAAATAGTATGTAATGGGAAATTTCATTTTCTTTTAATTATAATTTTCAATTCCTTCTCTCAGCCAGTCCAGATAAGAGTCAATATCGGGATTGTAGGCTGTGGGATCATTTAGGTTTTTTCCTTCAATATCGATCAGTACATAATAAGGCTGCGCATTCGCTTTATAGTGGGTGATCTGAAAATCACTCCATTTATTCCCGATAGTTTTGATTTTCTTACCGGTGGTTTTTGAAACGTACTGCTCCGTTTCGGGTAGTTCTTTCTTGTCATCTACGTAAAGAGAGATAAGAACAACATCATTTTGCAAAAGCTGTAATACCTGAGGATCAGACCATACGCGTTCTTCCATCTTGCGGCAGTTTACACAGGCATATCCGGTAAAATCAAGCAGTACCGGTTTGTTTACTTTTTCGGCGTATGCCATACCGGTTTCATAGTCCTTAAAAGCGGGAATGTCGTGAGGACCCAGTTCAGCTCCTTCAGGAAGGATAACTTGAGAAGCCATTCCCCCTTTCGTATTGCCAACACCATAAGGCGATTCGCTATATTGCTGTGGGGGTGGAAAACCGCTAATCCACTGCAGGGGTGCTCCCCATAGTCCAGGGATTAGGTAAACGGTAAACGCTAAGGTAAGCATTCCCAAAGACAGCCGTCCTACTGAAATAGAAGGTAGTGGACTATCGTGCGGGAGCTTTATTTTTCCGAAGAGATATAAGGTAAGCGTTCCTAAAATTGCAATCCAAATTGCCAAGAACGTCTCGCGTTCGAGTAGATGCAATTGTAAAACAAGGTCTGCATTGCTTAAAAACTTAAAGGCCAAGGCCAGTTCCAAAAATCCGAGTACTGCCTTTACTGTATTCAGCCAGCCTCCAGATTTGGGAAGCGAATTCAACCAACCTGGAAAGGCCGCAAACAGGGCAAACGGAATCGCGATCGCCCCAGAAAAACCCAGCATCCCAACAATTGGTGCTAAACCTCCTTTGGAGGCAGCCTGAACCAACAAGGTTCCAACTATCGGCCCTGTACATGAGAAGGATACGATAGCCAGTGCAAGCGCCATAAAAAATATACCAATCATGCCTCCTTTATCAGCCCGAGCATCCATTTTTGTGCCCCAGCTGCTAGGAAGCACAATTTCAAAAGCGCCAAGAAAAGAAACCGCAAAAATGACAAGAATGACAAAAAACACGAGATTAAACCAAATATTGGTAGAAAGCGCATTGAGTGCATCAGCTCCAAAAATGAGGGTGACTAAGCTGCCTAGCAGTACATAAATAACGATGATACTGAGTCCATAAATAATTGCATTGCGAATGCCTACGGCCCTATTCTTACTTTGTTTGGTAAAGAAACTTACCGTTAATGGGATCATAGGGAAGACACATGGCGTCAATAGCGCGGCAAAACCGGATAGAAAGGACACTATAAAAATTCCCCACAGACTTTTATTATCTGTATCTGAAGCGTTATTGTTATCTTCGTTTTCTTGAGAACTCTTTATTTCTTTGTTCGAACTATCCTTTTTAGATTCGGAAAGTTTTTCTTTATTTTCAGATCTTTTTTCATCAATTTCTAAACCGATTTCCTTTTGGTCATTTGTTTTTTCTTCAAGATTACTTTTCTCTTCTACAGAATCTTGTTCATCAACTGAAGTCTTGGATTTAACGTTCTGCTCTTTGGGTTCTGAGGTTTCAGGTTTTGAAGAAATCGGAATTTTAAAATGAAGCTCTTCTGTAGTTGGTGGCAAACATTGGCTATCGTCGCATACCATAAAGGTGACTTCCGCATTAATAGTTTTTAAGGAAGTCTCTTTTACTTGAACAATTTGCGAAAACGTTGCACGATTTTCGTAATAGGAAGTTTCCATTTCAAAAATATCATCAAAAAAAGTATGCGGCTTACTCTGCTCTACCTTCCCTATAATTTTGTAAGAACTTTCAAAAGGAAATGAAAAAGAGGTTGGCACCGGTCCTCCTTCAGGTAGATTCTGAGCATATAAATGCCAGCCCGGTTCAATAGTTGCCAAGATCTGGAGTTCATATTTATTTTCTCCAAGTTCCTTTACCGAAGTTTCCCAAGATACCGGATCATAAATCTGAGAAAATGCAGTACTCCCCGTAAAAAAAAGGCAGCTGGCTAAAAAGAGTTTTAAAAAAAATGTTCGTAAGGTATTTGCTTGCACTTTATATGATCTTAAAAGAGTTAAATGATGATTATCAGCTTAAAATTTAGCTGTCAACACCATATAAAAAGACACTCCGGACATAAAAATATCCGGAAGGTCAGTTTCAAAAAATAGTAGAAAGATCTATTCTTTCGATAGTAGTTATGAGTAGCTTAAATGGGGTTTTAAGTATTTTAAAACAGTTGAGAAAGATATTCGTTCAAAGCATCACCTCTTAGGTTTTTGGCAATAATAATTCCTTGAGGATCAATAAGAATATTTGCTGGTACCGAATTGATATCATACTGTATGGCTACTTCATTTTTCCAGTATTGAAGGTCGCTCACATGTATCCAGGGAAGCCCGTCTTTTTCAATTGCGTTCTTCCACTGTTCTTTACTCGCATCCAGCGATACACCAACAATTTCAAAGTTCTGATCTTTATATGTATTATAGGCCTTAACCAAATTTGGATTCTCTGCTCTACATGGTTTACACCAAGCCGCCCAGAAGTCGATAAGAACATATTTACCCCGTAACGAACTCAGTTTAAAATCTTCTCCATCCAAAGTTTTCTGGGTAAAATCTATTGCTTCCTGACCGATCGCAGTTTTTTTCCCTATCGCTATCTTATCTAAGATAAATTTACCGTTTGCAGTATTCTGAAGATCTTCATCAAATTTATAGAAAAGCACTTCGGCCTCCCTTGCATCAAATCCTTTTCGCAATTCAACAGACGTAAATTCCTCTAAGGCCTTATAAGAATGTGGATGCGCCACAATAAAGTCGTGCCTTATTTTTCTGATGCTATCCACATATATTTGAACGGTATCATAGGTAACCATTATCTGCTCTTTAGTTCTTCCTTTCATACGATTTTGCAGAGCTATAATTTCTTCTGTTAACGGCGAAACTTGTTGAGATAACTTAAAAGATTCTTCGTTGAGCATGGAACCTTCAATGTTGGCATTTTTTATTGAATCTGTGGTAACAATCCTTATATCACTATTTTCAATATAGAAATGAAAGATATCCCCCTTCCATTCCGGTTCTGGAAAGCTATCCCCATGCCGCAAGAAGATCATGGCATTTGCCGGATGCTCTACTTTACCCTGAAAGCTAAATTTACCCTGATTTACAACCGAAGAGTCTCTGAAGGTTGAATCGTTTTCTTTATAGGAAAGTATGGCCAGGGAAGCATCTGGAGATTCTTGTAGGGTTCCAGTTATTGAGTAACCATCAAGATTTGCGCCTTCTTTTTTCTCTTCCTTACAAGCCCCTATCGTCATCAGGATTATAGCAAGAAGCCAAAAAGGTCTGGGAAATGTCCCTTGGAGATTTAAAATTTCTGATATATTATGATCTATTCTTTTCATCGTAGAATTTTTAATACTTGAACTCTTCATAAAGAGTGCTTTATTGTATGTTTTGAGCTTCTGTAAACCCGTATTAACTAGGGTTGGTGTATCAATTGATACTTCTCTCTATATATCCTTTGACGTCTTCATTAGATACCAGAGTTAATAGGTATTGCTTATCGCTTTCTGAAAGTAGTTTCTTAAGACCTGGAATAATTTGGTAGAGCATAATATCCTTTTCATTATCGGTAAGGCTTGGAATCGTTTGATCTACCGTTTTGAGGAACTGTTCCTTTCCTTCTTGCGTGAGTTGTACTTTTGCTCCTGCAACCATAACTGGCAAGCTTTTCAACTCCTTTATTCCTAAACTATAGACGTGTTTTTCTGTTTCTTGTATTTCATCTATAGTCACATCTTGAGAATATCCCTTTGTTATAGTACCTAAATAATTTTCATATTTACTCCTCAGAATAGAATCTACTTTTTGAGTGTTTAAAATCTGCCTGAATTGAGCTCGATTTTCCTCAAAAAATTTCGCTTTTTCAGAGCCAAAAGGAGCAAAAAATTCATAGATAAATAAGGTTTGATCACTTATTTTTTCTTCCTTACTCAACGAATTATAAAATGACTCTACCTGTGGTTCCGGGTTTTCGGTGTGCGTATTCATCAAAGCCTGCAAATATTTAGCTTGTAAAGCTATACCCTGCTCCCCCCCCTCTATACGTCGTTTTAAGCTTCCAAAGGCCTTTTGGGGATCAAATGTATTTTCTACCTTACCAATAAATTTATCTCCATCAAGAATACCACCTGCAAACATATGTTTCAAATCCCCGCTTTTATCAAGGACTACAAAAGTGGGATAGGCTTTAATCCCGTACTTTTTAGCAAGTTGAATTCCTTCTTTTTCTGCATTAATCTTTAGACTTATAAATTTTGAATTAAAATATTCTCCTACGTTTTGTTGGGGAAATACCTGTTTATCCATCATCTTACAGGGCGCGCACCAGTTGGTGTAAAAATCGATGAATACGCATTTGTTTTGCTCCTGGGCCTGTACCAAAGCTCCTTTTAAATCCGTCCTAGCAAATTGCACCCCCTGACCAAAGCTTATAATACCGGTGTGTACAATGAGTATTAATAAAATTATTCTTTTCATATTTTTTTATTTAAAAAAAGAGGTTCTACTAAGGATTTTAATTCATTTCGAACCTCATTTTAAGTCACTTAATCATTATTTATTAGGTTAGGATTTTGATCCATAACAGTTGGGGAAAATTTAACTACTAAGCGATCTTGTGTGAGTTGGTACTCGTCTTGTAGCGAACCATCTGCATTATAAATCTTGTGGGTATAGCTTGAAACAGGCGTTGGAATGTCAGGATCTACTGTTAATCTTCTCATATCGAACCAGTGGTAACCTTCTAGCGCAAACTCGCGTAAACGTTCATCAAATATAAAGCGTAGTAACTCCTCCCGATTGGATGCAATCTCAGCAGGGACATCAGAAAAACCAGGCATCAACCTTTTTCCACGTAAGAACTCAAGATCATCCACAGCACCCGAAAGATCATTGAGGCGACATTTTACCTCTGCACTAAGTAAATATAACTCTGGAACACGCACACCAATCTGACTTTGAGAAGTTCCAACATTCTTTTTGTAAGCACCGTCTATAGGTATGGGAGCACCAGATTGGAGTGAAGGTGTATACAGCAATTGAAAACGTAAATCATTATCATTATACAATGCCATTACTTCAGGTTTAACCACCAATTCATATTCTCTATTAGCTATAGCAGCGATAACAATTTGCTTTCCATAAAGATTTTGAGGATCAAGTTGTGCATTAGGTCTTTCATACTGCTCATTATAATCAATTAGCCCAACTTCTATTCCTATATTGTATTGTTCTACCAATGCCTCATCAAGTAAAGGTCGTGCCTCGGCAAATTTTCCCATAAACGTATAAACCTTTCCCAACAGTCCCTTGGCAGCTGCCCTAGTAAATCTAAACCTACTGTCTATCTGTGTAGGCAAATCTGGTATTGCCTCCGTGAGATCCTTTATTATCAGATCGTAATTTTCCTGTACGGTTGCTCTCTCAAAATCAGTTGCTGCGAGATCGGCTACAGTAACTATTGGAAAGCCAAGATCAGTTGAAGATGTCTGGTCATTGTATGGCATACCAAAATAGTTTACCATGAGAAAATAGACCCAGGCACGTCCGGCCTTCGCCTCGGCTTGCAGGACACGTTTTTGCTCTTCAGTACCATCTGTAGCGATCAGTATCTCGTTAATAATCTTATTGTAGATATACAGATTCTCCATGGTGACCTCCAGCTCGCCCATATTCTCATCATTGTCATAGACGTCAGCCTCCCACTTAAAAAATCGTTGTCTGCGAAGTTCAGTATTGCCAAAGAAAGGTTCAAAAGCAGTTGATTCTGCACCCAAATATGCTTGACCATTAGCAGATCTAAGATTTACCAGATTAAGATTGTAAAACAGCTTATCATAGTCCACCACTTTTTCACCTATGAGCTGTCCTTTAGGAACTATTTCCAGAAATTCATTTGAGCACGAACCAAATACCAGGATACTTAAACAAATAAGTATTTTATAATATGTTTTATATATATTCTTCATTATGCGATTTTTTAGAATTTTACGTTTAGACCTAAAGTCACTCTTTGCCCTCTTCTGAGCACTCTGGAACCTCCATAAAAATGGTATTCAGGATCGATGTCATAATCGTTATCTGCCCATAATAATATATTAGAAACCTGACCTCTTAAGGTAACTTGATCAATACCCGAATTTCCAAATATGTTATTGGGTAAGCGATAAAGCAGGTTGATATCCCTTATTTTGATATAGGAAGCACTTATTATATTACTGTCTCCATTGACGTAATAATCAGTATCTCTATTTCCACTTTCTATATCTACAAACCTAGGAATGTCAGTAAACTCCTCATCTCCAGGCTCCATCCAACGATCTAAGAAATCTTCATTAATATTTCCTGAGGTAAAGTTGTAATTAGCAGCATCCAATCGTGTACCTTGATAGCGGTTATTCACATCTCTGCGCATTACATGACCCAAACTAAACACCGTGTTTACATTTAAGGAAAGATTTTTATAACTGAATGTATTTCCAAAACCACCATTCCATTTCGGTTGTGTGGTCCCCATGTGTTTGATATCTTCTGGGGTAGTTACGTTAGGTTCAGTGGTAATGGTTCCATCTGCCAATCGTACTTGAGGATCTCCATTTTCATCCAGACCGGCATAATCAAAAGCAAAAAGAGAAAATGCAGGGTATCCCACAACAAACTGCTCATTCACCCTAGTATCACCTGTAGTGGTCTCATTAATGAGTCTTAAATTGGTGATCTTATTTTCATTAAAAGCCATATTTAACTGGGAAGACCAAGTAAAATCTTTTAACGCTATGTTTATCGTATTCAACCCTATTTCGAAACCATCGTTTTCTAAATCACCGAGGTTTCCATTTACAGAACTGTATCCGGTAAATACATTTGTAGGAATAGTTCCCAATAGATCTGAGGTCTTTCTTTGATAATAATCCAATGATCCTGTAATACGACCGTTGATATTATAATCGATACCTAAGTTTGTAGTAGCCGTTCTTTCCCAACTTAATTTACGGTTACCTGGTGTAGATATGCGAAGACCGGTTTCAGGAAAAAAGGCTGATGATATAGGAACTAAAATATCAAATGATGCCGCATCTCCCGGTTTAGGGGCATTCCCTGTGATACCATATGTTGCTCTTAATGCCAAAGAATTTAACCAATCTGCACTTTGAAAGAAAGATTCCCTTCCTATATTCCATTTACCACCAACACTCCATACGGGTCTATTTTGAGCAGATTTGTCTAGCCCGAAAAGGTTACTTTGGTCAGCTCTTATACTTGCATTTAAGGTGTATTTACGATTAAATGTATATGCCGCATTTCCATAATAGGAAATGAATCGCGTTGTGGTTTCATTTCTACCGAAATAGCGCTCTGAGATCAAAGGTTGAAGATTACTCAGGCCACCATAACCAGGGAAGAACTCAAAGAAATTAGGTTTTACTACATTGCCCAGGAAATTCCCTATGGGTATTGCGTAGGTTCCATATTCTCTTTGTTCATAGCTTTGTAGCCTATCATCATACCCCCTTACTTGACTAAGTTTGGTAGTGCTCATCTGCTGTTGTGCTTCGTGTCCAGCAATTATGTTAAGCTGATGCATTCTATCGTTCCAATCTTTTCCGAAAGACAATTGATTTCTTACGGTCCAGGCTTCTACGTCTGAACTTCTCGCAGCATACTTCCCTCCTGTATTGGGTAAAATATATTGTGGTGTCGCCCCCGGGGAAGAAACTACCGTGTATTCAACGAGTTCTTGTCTTTCTGCAATGGCTAAATGATCAGTGTACTCTTCATTATCCACTGCATTGAGCGTGTAACTATAAGTACCCTGGAACTTTAAGCCCTCAAAGATATCTAAATCAACACCCAGAATATTTCTCATGGATTTTGTCATGTTTTTGGTATATGCCAAATCCAATTCATCCAAAGGGGTATAACTCAAGTCTACAAGACTTGCCTGTTCAAATTCACTTCTTACCTCATCATTTAACTCGGTCATATAGGAAGTTTCAATATTATTCCCGTTAGCATCTCTAAAAAGCTGATAAGGCAAAAAGCGACTGTTAATATTAATGTTATTAGGGCTGAATCTATTCTGATATGTGAGATCAGTAATGATGTCAATATTGATACGATTACCAACATCAAAATTCTGTCTAAGGTTTAGCTTATACCTATTATCTTTCTCACCAGGTGTGTTACTCTGCCTTCCAGTATAATTACCAGAGGCATAAAAGGAATATCCTTTTTTTCCTCCAGATGCAGAAAGGGTGTGGGTGGTAAGGATAGAAGGTCTATAAAATAAATTATTGATTTGACTCCTATTGTTTATAGCAGCTAAACTATCTAATCTTTGTCTTGCAATCCCTTCAGATATTACTCCTCTATTACGATCGTATAAAATTTGTTCATGAGGAGAGATGCCATTTCCACTTATTCCGTAACCTACAGCATTTTCATAAGGATTTATATCAGGATTAAAAATCTGCTCAGCAACCGCTATAAAGTCGGCACTTTTAAGCGTACGCAAATAATCCTGATCTGGTCTGCCATCCATAGTAATGAATGTGTCGTATTGAAAACTTACAGCTCCGCTGGAAGATCCTCTTTTTGTATTGATCACAATAACACCGTTAGCGGCTCGTGAGCCCCATATAGAAGCTGCTGTAGCATCCTTTAATACGGTAATATCTCTAATATCCTGTGGATTAATATTAGCAAGACCAGAAATTGCTGCCGCACTATTAGTCTGTGTAGAAATATCTGGAATAGGAACACCATCTACAACAATTAAAGGACTGCTGTTTAAAAGCTGAACAGTGGCCAATCCTCTAACCAATAATGGATTAAATAGTTCTGCACCAGGACTACTATTTACCGTAAGCCCAGGAATTAGACCGTCAAGACGTTCTGCAACATTCATCGTGCTGCTTCGATTTTGAAAAACTTCCATATCTGGTTTAGCAAAAGAACCTGCGCTGCGTTCTTTAGCTATAGTCTGGTATCCGGTAGAAACAAGCACCACTTCATCTAAAGCACTCACGTCTGCTTTTAAAACCACTATCAGGTTCTTTGCGTTATCTGCGGTAAGGATAACCTCCTGATTCAGAAACCCGATATAAGTGATTAACAGACTCGTACCTGTAGCGACATTGGCAAATTTAAATTCACCTTCCATATTTGTTGAAACAGCACGATTGCTATCTTTTAATTGTACAGTGGCACCAGCGAGGGGTACGCCCAATGAATCTCTAACCACACCGCTTACGGTAACTTGTTGCTGAGTATTTAAGATGGGTGTTTGTGCTTTTTTTCTACTTACAATAACCACATTGTTTTCAAAAGAATACTGATAACCGATGCGATCAAGACCCTCATTAAGCAAATCTGAAGTCTTATAAATACCACTACTAACTTCAAAAGTAGGTGCTTTAGTAAGTTCATTGGACCGGTATACAAAATTGTAATCGGTTTGTGCTTTGATTAAGTTAAAGACCTCTTCTAAGGACAATGTTTGATCTTTTGAAATTGCAATAGAAGCATCTTGTGAGAATCCGCTGTTGGGGCTCAGTGCAAAGGTTGTTGCGCAGAGCATAAAAATAAGTGTTCTCATGATGAGGTGTTGAGCTATACGGCTTAAAAAACCATGGTTGGGAGTCAAATTAATTTTCATAAATTTGTTGAGGATTATTTAAACATTAAGTTGTTTTAGGTAATTAAACTAGAGGAATTTTAGTCTGATGCTGTGGAAGGTGCTGACTTCAATTCCTTTTTTCTTGCCATTATTTTATCATAATTTTCTTATCTTTTATTTCGAAGGTTACTTCTCCGGTTTTTTCTAAATTTTGAAGAAGCGTTTGAATATCATCTTCCCGTTTTAAAGTACCTGAAAACAAATAATTCTTCTTTACCTCATTTTCAAAATCCACTTCAGCATCATACCATCTGGAAAGTTGATGCATCATCGCTTGCAGCGGCTCATCACGAAATAGGAATATTCCATCTTTCCAAGCTATGGCGTAATTCACATCGACCTTTTTAATAACCAGATCATTATCAGAACCCGTATTGACTGCTTGCTCACCGGGCTTTAAAACTTTGCTAGAGTGTTTATTATGAATAGCAATACTACCTTCAACTAATGTGGTATAAAGGGCCTTATCATTTTTATAAGCACTTATATTAAATTCGGTTCCTAAAACTTCCAGCTCCTGCTCTTTTTGTTTTACGATGAAAGAATCGCCATGATGTTGCGTACTGTGTGAGACATTAAAATAGGCTTCCCCATAAACCAATTCAACTGTCCTGGGCTGACCCGCAATAAACTGTACCGGATATTTTAATTTTGATTCTGAATTGAGCCAAACTTGAGTACCATCTGAAAGTTCTACAAAAAATTTACCCCCTCTAGGTATTGTCAAGTAATTATAAATAAGCTCTCCAATATTTTTATCCTTAGTATACAAAAGGTGATTGCTTACAAGGCTGGAGTTTTTGCCGTTATAAACGGTTTCTTTAGAAAGAGAGATTTCTTCTCCATTTTCAAGGCCTAAAATAGCCTTATCTGAACCGGAAACTATATTATTACCTAATGCTGAAGGATCCTCAGTAGTTTTAAAAGTATCAGGTAAATTATAAAAAACGCCCAATCCAAAACCTATTAACAGAACGGCGGCAGCAGCATATTGTAAAAAATTTTGCTTTTTAGATTTTGAAAAGTAAATCTTGCTTTTCAAAGCTTTCCAGTCTTCTACAACATCAATATCTCCCAAAACCTTCTCACGCTCAGCCCAATAGTTGCGATCATTAAAATCTCTAAAGAGTTTATCCTGATCCTCTTTAGTTATCAAATCGGTATGAGGATTAGCTGTATTTTCTTTACCCTTCAAAATAAAATTTGAAAGGCTTTTACAATACGCTGTTATCTCTTTAAAATCTAACATACATGACAGTTCTACTGTTAAGACGATTAAATATTAAAGTAGGGTTAAAAAAAAGTTATTTTTTTTTAATAAATTAAAAGTATAGCTGTAGAATCTTAAAACATTCGAAAAAGCTATCTTAATATTTTAACTAAAGTAAATATGTATTGGATTGATTAGAAAGTGCTATTTGCAATAACTAAGAGAAGGAAGTGATAATGCTCTTTCAATAAGGGACGCATTTTTTTATAAGCAATCTTTTTCTGTGCTTTAACGGTATTTATAGAAAGTGATAGACTGTCTGCAATTTCCTGATTAGAATAATTTTTGAGGCTCAATTTTATTATTTGTGCACATCTATATGGTAAACTATTCATTGCTTTTTCTATAAGATTACTTGTTTCTATATGTATGATTTCCTTATAAAAAAAACGGTCTGATTCCAACCATTCAAATTCTTCAATGGTAGATTGCGAATCCATTACACGAACATACTTAGACTTTAAAACATCTAAACATTTATTTTTCACAGCTGTATACAGGTAGCTTTTTGCAGCATTCATTTCTGTAAAATGAATTTCTTTTTCCCAGACTTTAACAAAAACCTCCTGCACAACATCTTTAGATGCCTGTAGATCAGATAGATAACTTTTTGCAAAAAGACATAAAGATGGATAAAGTGCCTTATAAAGCAACTTGAATTCGTTTATATCCAAATTTGAGTCATTCAAAACATAAAATTTTGCTAAATATATGATCTTTAAAATAAAAATTTTAAAGAGTCTAAATAATTATGGATTTACTATTATTTAATTCTAAAATTTTTAATATTAAAAATTAAAAAACAATTTTTTAGATTATCTCATTTTATACGAAAGAAACAGATAGTTTAGAATTTTACTTAAACTAAATACTAAGATTTATCCCATCATGAAATCTTATTATTTAATTATTTGAAAACGACACGGATATTGTTGTACGAGAAATTGTAATTAAAAACCAAAACATCCTAACATGTATCTTCAAAAAAAATGTTATGACGTTTATCGTTACCTACTTGTAGGTGCAAAAAGTAACATCTCATAAAGTGAATGAAACCAAAACATCCTTCGATTAACCAGAAATATGTTATTTTACAAACTCAGGATTTATCTAAGTTTGGATATCCTATTTTGTATTTTTTTTCATGATTTTTGATTTTTTTTTAAACCAGCGCTTTGTTGAAGTATTTAAACGTTTACATCCTATTACAAATACTGTTTCTATTTTGTGGTTATGCACAGAACGGAAGAGTTTTTTCGGTTGATTCTGAGCTTTCAAGCAGCCTTATTAATGATATTTATCAGGATCACAAAGGCTATATTTGGATTGCCACAGAAGACGGACTAAACAAATATGACGGAGCAAAATTTGTTATTTACAAGAGAAACGTGCAGGATTCTACTTCAATTCTCAATAATTATGTAAAGAGTATTTATGAAGACGAAAATAAGAATCTGTATTTTGGTTTTTTTAATGGTCTTCAGATTTATGATCATGGTACCGATACCTTTAAGCAAATACAACTTTCAACTGATGAAGAGAATACGTATGACGCTCATGTCACGAGTATAACGCAACGCGTAACAGGAGAAATTCTTATAGGTACTTCGGGTCGTGGAGTTTTTAGTTTAAAAAAAGATGAGAAAGGTTATTATGCTAAACATTTATCCAATTTTATTCCAACTGCATTCGTAGATCATTTTTATCAGGGCAAAGATCACAATTTATGGATTATTACTCCCGAGACCGGTCTTTTTAAAGTATCCCCTAATAACAGAATGACTCCTTTTTTTCAAGACCCTGAGCAACGTGCCACACTTTCAGCACTAGGTGAAGATGCCGACGGGAACATTTATATAGGTAGTTATACCCAGGGCTTATTTAAGTTTGACCCAATCAAGCAAGATTTTAACCCCATTCCTAATACGCAGAAATTTGCAATTCACAGCCTATTTCTAAATTCTGAAGGTGAGATGTTAGTAGGAACAGATGGAGATGGTTTATTTAAATTTAACACACAAGACTCATCCTTAATCCCATTTCAGATACCGGTATCAAGTTTTGATTCTTCAAAATCAAAAGTGCACGATATCCTTGAAGACGATTCTGGAAATATTTGGCTGGGCCTGTATCAAAAAGGGGTTGCACTCATCCCAAGTAAAAAAAATAACTTCAATTATATTGGCTATGAATCTAATGCACTAGACATTATAGGTTCTAACTGTGTTATGTCTGTTTTTAAAGACTCTATGGGAATATTATGGGTAGGTACAGACGGTGATGGATTATACAGTATAGCTCCAGATTATACAGTGTTAAATCACTATAAAAATCAGAACTACCTGGGAAGACAACTCAATACTGTAGTTTCTATTTATGAAGACAGCAATAATGATTTATGGATAGGTACATACCTTAATGGTTTGGCTAAGATTGATCGCAATTCACTTAAGATGCGATTTATTGAAAATTTGGTAGATGAACAGTCAAATCCTGTAAAAAGTATTTACAGTATCGTAGAAGACTCAAATAAAAACCTATGGTTAGGTTCAATGGGCTCAGGTCTTTTTAACCTCAATATTCAAACTGAGGTTATTAAATCTTGTAATATTCAGATTGCAGACGCACCCAAAGGACCTACTTTTTTTAATAATAAATGGATTAATAATCTACTGTTAGACGATTCTGAAAATTGGCTCTATATCGCTTCTTACGATGGTATTAGCAGGTATAATCTAAAAAATCAAAAATTTCAAACTTTTGAAAACGGGATAAGACAATTTTATGGGGAGATTATTTATACACTTCATCAAGACCATCAGAATTATATCTGGGTAGGAACCGCAAATGGGCTATTAAAAATTGATACTAAGTTCAATAAGCTGGCACACTATAATATAGCGAATGGTCTTCCTAGCAACACTATTTGCTCTATTGAAGAAGATGCTAAACACAAGTTGTGGGTTGCTACAAATCAAGGTATTTCTGAATTTATCTCTGATACTCAGAGTTTTTTAAATTACTATTTTAATGATGGCCTTCAGGGGAATGAGTTTAGTAAGAATGCATCCTATCTTTATCAGGAAAATCAGCTCTTTTTTGGTGGAATGAATGGCATAACTTTTTTTAACCCTTCAGAAATAAAAGATAAAGATACCAAGCCTGAGATATTTATTACAGATGTTTATCTGCAAAATACACCCGTACGTAAAGGGATGAAATCTGGAAATTATACGATTCTTGATAAAGCGATAATTGATGCAGACACTCTCAATCTTTCCTTTCAAGATAATTCATTCAGCCTTGAATTTTCCTCAATGGAATACCGTAATCCAAAACGTATTTCGTACTCCTACTCTATTAATGACAGTCCCTGGATCAATTTAAATCCTGGGGTGAACAGCGTTGCTTTTGATAATCTGGAAGCGGGCTCCTATCATTTTAAACTGCGCGCTAAAGACTACGATAAATATTCTGATGTCAAAATCTTTACAGCGATCGTTCACCCGCTTTGGTTCGCTTCAAAAAAAGCAAAGATTATTTATTTTTTGCTTCTTATTTTAATATTGGTATTGATTATCTATCAACTGAAACAACGGCAAATAAGCCGTAACCGCTTACGGGAATACTCAAAATCTCGTTTAATAAACGAAGCAAAACTTCAGTTTCTTACAAATATATCTCATGATATACGCACCCCACTAACCCTAGTTATTAACCCCCTAAAAAAATTACTTCAGACAGATTCTGATCCGTTGCGCACCAAATCGTACAAAACAATGATGCGTAATACAGAGCGAATTTTACATCTTACAACCCAATTACTTGATGTTCGAAAAATAGACAAGGGACAACTGGAGCTTAAATTTGAAGAAGTCGAGTTGGTTTCCTATATAAATAATATATGTATCCTTTTTGAGGATCAAATAGAAGCTAAAGAAATAAACTTCAATTTCACCCACGAAAAGGATAAACTTCAAGCCTGGATTGACCCCAATTACTTTGACAAGGTGATTCAGAATCTGGTTGCTAATTCTTTGAAATTTGTCAAAAAAGGCGGAATGGTTACGGTAGCTTTAGATATAAACAAAGCCGTTAGAAGTACACACGGCCAGCCGCATTTTCAGGTGAGCGTTATTGATGATGGGATTGGCATCGAAGAGGGAATGGAGAATCTTATTTTTGATCGTTTTTATCAGGTCAAAGGAACACCACACCATCTGGAAGGTACAGGTATAGGATTGAATCTTACCCGCTCAATCGCAGAGTTACACCACGGCACTATTTTTGCTCAAAATAACGAGAATGGTAAAGGCTGTAGGTTTATAATACACATACCTTTGAATAATAAGCATTTATCTCCAGAAGAATTAGCCGAAACAATCTCTACTTCTGATGAGGACCACGAAACAGTTAAAAATAATGAACTCCCAAAATCCTTAGGGGCAGAGCCCGATGTTGTGTATGGTGCAAGTAAAATCCTTGTTGTTGACGATGATATAGATATTCGTAATTATATTAAACGAGAATTATCCTCAAAATTCAATGTCCTACTCGCGGCTGATGGTAAGGAAGCCTTAAATAAAATATTAAAGAAAGAACCTAATCTTGTCATTAGTGATATTATGATGCCTGAGATGGATGGCTTAGAATTATGCCGCCGTATTAAAAAGAATATAAATATCAATCATATTCCTGTTATATTACTCACCGCAAAATCAACTCAAGAGCGTAATCTGGAGAGTTTAAATCTGGGCGCTGATGCTTATATACCGAAACCTTTTGATATTAATATCCTTCAAAAAACAGTTATAAATCTTATTCAAAACCGAAAATTACTTAAGAATACCTTTGATGGTAGTCAACTGCAAGAGGATAAAGTAAAACAGGTAGCAGTCGAATCTTCTGATGAGATTCTACTAAAAAAAATCATTAGTTATATTAACGAAAATATAAACAATTCTGACCTCAATGTGGAAATGATCGCAAACTCTGTTGGAATCAGTCGTGTGCATCTTTACAGAAAGTTGAAAGATCTTACCAATCAATCTGCGAGTGATCTAATTAAAAACATACGCCTTAAACAAGCTGCAGATTTGCTGGTGTCAAAACAAATAAGCATTGCAGAAGTCGCTTATGCGGTAGGATTTTCTAACCTTTCTACCTTCTCCACCAATTTTAAAAATCTATATGGTGAGTCTCCAAAAAAATATCAGGATAGGCGTTTGAAAAAATAAGAAATAGAACAAAAAGTGTTTTTAGGATGTCTTATAATGAAATAGGTTGACGATTTTCGGGTTACTATTTTGTTTTTATTGAGTAATTCATATCTGTATTTTTCAAACCAAAACAATTGATTTTTTTAGGGCTTGAAGAATAAACTTTTCTTTAATCGCAAAGTTGAATATTACGATTCAAAGAATAGGTTTGGATTTTTTAAGGCGGTTTGCTCGATGTCAAAATCTCTATTAATGTCAAAAGAGAAAATACTATTTATGTAATTCATCTATTTTGGTTCGATTTTTCAAACTTATTTCAGTCTTTGAGTTTGTCAAAGTCAAATTGAGTGAACTGTCTCTTTGGTTGAGAAAGTACGTTTTCTCAAATTGGTTACAACTTATTATATCAATACTAAATATAGAGATATACCCTCAAAAATGATGAGATATCAATACTTTTTGTTTTTATATCCATTTAGAAAAACAATCCTTACTTACATAACATACAGAATCCTTAAGTAGACACGCCTGCTTAAGGAACCAGATCTCTACCCTATTACAATTTCAGACTCAGGCCGTCAAACATCCAGATAAAATAGAAGGTAGTGTTCTTCTCTTTTTCAACCCTTATCCCAAAAAAGGGTACCTGATTTTAACCTAATTGAAATACATACTAAATTCCAACCGGAAGGGTTAAACGAAGCCTACTCCCTCAGTTCAGAATGCTCTCGGGAAGCTCCAAAAGATAATAGCGATAACGACGCTTAGCTGACTAATTCCTAAGTCGGAGACTGCTCACTTTCTGAAAGCATAAAGCCGCGCGTGTGGAGATTCTCAATCTTAAGAGTGGGATCATTATTCAGGTATTTACGCAATCTGGATATGTATACATTTAAACTTTTACGATTGAAGTAATCATTTTTCCCCCAAATGCTGGTCAGGATTTCTTTGTGACTGCATAATTGACCTTTATGGGTAACTAAAAAAAGTAAGAGCTCAAATTCTCTTGTAGTTAGACGGGTGGTATGCCCTTCAAAAACAAGTTCACTATTTAATGTATTTAAGGTGTAACCTCCCAGCCTTAATTCCTGATCAATAGCAATGCCTTTAGAAGGTTGTTTGATCCTGGCAAGAAGCGTGTTTAAACGCACAACAAGTTCTTCCTCATCTAAAGGTTTTTTCAAATAATCTACCGCTCCTAATGAAAAACCTTTTAGAACATCAATCTTTAATGAACGGGAAGTAAGAAAAAGAAAAGGGATGGTGCTGTGTTGTAGCTTTATTTTCTGAGCAAGGTCAAAACCCGAACCATCAGGAAGCATCACATCAAGTACGATTAAATCGTACGAATACTGTTTTAAATTTTTGAGTGCATCTGCAGTTGTTTTTGCCAGTGTGATATCAAAACCCTTTAGGGTAAGGTATTCCTGAAGCAAATAGCCTAGAGAGGTATCATCTTCTACCAGTAAAATTTTATTCATTACTAAAAATGTTTTAATAATTTAAACTAAAGCGTAAAGTGTGTTCCCTGGTCCGGTTTACTTGTAACTTCAATTTTAACGCTGTGAAGCTTCATAATTTGATTTACATAAGAAAGCTCCAATCCATATCCGCTTATCGTATGCGAATCATCCTTCGTTACGCGATAGTACTTTTTAAATATTTTTTAACTCCTTTTTAGAAATGCCTATTCCATTATCCTATTACTAACCTTAGTTTCCCTTCTATCTTCTCAGCCTTTAAAACTATTACCTATTTTTTGCATACTTACAGGCATTGTCCAATATAGTGCGTAGTGCCACTTTCTAAATGCCTGAAGCTCCCCTGATAAGATAAGATCCCTCTTCTAAATTAAAGTTAAATTTTAAAAGCCCCTGTTGTTCAAAAAAAATATAGTCTTATAATTTTTTCAAGAACAGGTCTTAAATCCATTTCTTTGAGCTGTACACTTTTTTTTACCGCTTTCAGGCTGGCTAAATCAAGTACTTTATTGATATGAAGCAGTACAGTAGCCTATCACTTTCCCTTTTAATCAATTGCAAAACTGTATGTTCACTGACTTGTAAACGTTCTTCAAGAATTTTGGCAGCTAGCTTTATCAAAAAAACTGGAGTTTTAAGTTCGTGAGTCAGGTTGTTTATAGAATTATTGGTAGTGGTAATTAGCTTGCCTTGCCTATAATACGATCTGAGACTTTAGATCACTGCTAGTATGATTACCAGAACAAATGTAAATCCGGGAATGGTAAGACCATTTAGCTGACTCAGGAAATAGGAATTTACATTATGAAAAGCGAGTTGCAAAATAAGTTCTTTCTCAGTGCTACTCTCCAGGTAACCTTTTATAGGAAACGTGTAAAAAAAAGTATTATCGCCTGTAGTAGCTACATCAGCAGATGTTAGATACGTGATCGAACCTCTAAATTTTACAACAAAGGAAAAAGCAGTATTGATACCTTCGTTTTGCAATTGATATTTTAAATAATCATTGAGATAATAGGTGTTCAATTTTTGGAGGCTGTCCCAATCAATACCTAACTCATCTGTAGTATTTAGTATACTTCTATTGAGCGAATAGATCTATGCATTGAACTCTGACAAATCTTCCTGAACACGGGACTTCACTTTATCCTTTTTAGTGGAAAATTGCGAATTAGCCAATACGAGAACCACCTGCAAATACTGATATTGTACAATCAATAAGCCAGTCACCGCTGTTATAAATAACACGAGATATAGCCACTTCTTCTTAACCATGACTTCAAATAAATGAAACATTGAATAGACTTTAAGGTTTTATTAGGATTATTAATCTTTCATTAATCTTTTTATCTTTTGATTGAACACCTGATAATTGCCCGTGTATTACATTCGTAATCAATACAGAAGAGTTTCCTTAAGCCTTGTATTAAATAAAAGGGGGAATAACAATTCAATAATAACCATAGGTACATGACCCATTATAGAGCTAGTAGTAACACGATATGCAGGATTGTGCAGATTGCATTGTTTTTAAACTTAATACTTATACCATTTAGCTTTTATGCACAAACACCCAGTGATGGTCTGATGATGCCTGCCAAAGAGGCTTGTATTTTAGTGAATTTTCAGAATGGGAGTTTTGATCAATATTGGGAAGGTAGCCGGTTAAGAACAAACGAAACTATTGCCACAGTAACCCGGCAGACTTTGAATCCCATGATAGCGGTGGGTATACTATCAGGTTTAAACGTCTATATTGGTTTGCCATATGTACAAACATCTTCTTCAGTTCCCAATGGAGGTAGATTTGCCGGTGCCGAAGGTTTTCAAGACCTGAACATAGCGCTCAAATATCGGTTTCTGAAACGAAACATAGGTCAGGATCAACTGTCACTTTTTAGCACTGCCAGTTTCTCTACCCCTTTTACTAACTACCTCTCAGACTATATGCCCTACAGCCTTGGCCTGGGAACACCACAGTTTGCGCTACGAGGAATTCTATTTTATGAACTTAAGTCAGGATTTTATCTTAGGGGAATGGGAGCTCACTTATGGCGCGGATATACAAAAGCAGAACGTGATTACTATTATAACAACGGCAGCTATTACACAGCCTGGATGGATGTTCCCAATGCCTGGGATGCAGAAGTAGCATTTGGAAAATGGTTTTTTGATACCACTTTGAGACTCGAGTTCAATTATAATGTTCTCAGGTCAACTAGCGGTGATGATACACGAGCTTACAATGCTGCACAACCTACCAATAAAGTAAATCGAGATCAGGTAGGTGTCACTTTACAGTATTATACATCCTTCCTGAAAGGGCTGGGAGCTGTAGCCAACTATAGCCAAGTGGTTGATGGCAGAAACACCGGGAAGTTTGCAAATCTAAGTCTGGGACTTACGTATCAATTCAACTTTTTAGAAAAATCCAATCCTATTACAGATGTTAACTAGAATACCTTTTAAATTAACAATAATTCTGGGAGTTCTCCTACTGGTATCTTGCGAGAAAGATCTTCCTACCTATTTAGAGTTTCAAACCTACTCCTATTCGGGTATCGATGAAAATGGTGGGACTTGGAAACCCATCCTTATAGATCAGCCTGAAAATGTAGAAATTGATATAGCTGCTAACAGCAGCGATGCATCCTATCAGACCGAGCTAGCAGATTTAAAGGAAAATATGTCTAAAATGACAGCGGCAGATGAAGAGGCTATTCAATACTGGGGAAACAATCCGGTTATACGTTGGAATGAAATTGCGTTAGAACTTATAGCTAAATATAACCTGATACCGGGACCTAATGATGATGGGAGTTATACCCTACCATCCCCCGGTGAGCCAGATGGTCCGCCGGCATTTCCGTTTGCACATCCTCCCTATGCGAGTAGAGCGCTGGCTTATCTTTCGGTAGCACAGTTTGACGCTTTGATTACAGCCTGGCATTATAAATATACATACAACCGCAAGTCTCCCTATCAGCAAGACGCATCAATACCCTACGCCTATGAACCCACGACTATACCTTCTTACCCTTCAGAAGGAGCTGTATTGGCACGGGTTTCCCGAAAAATACTGACTGCGATGTTTCCTCTTGAAGCTGATCATCTTCTTGAACTCGAAGCAGCTCATTTAAAAAGTCTTTCTCAAACTGGCGGATATGTGAACAGTGATCTTACTGCAGGTTTAAGCATTGGTGATCAAATTGCCGAAGCCGCTCTCAGGCGGGCTGCAACTGATGGTATGAAAAAGGCACAAACCTCCAAAGCTGTTTCAGATTCCATCAAACTAGCCGCCTTCAACCGCTTTGGATGGCAATGGGATAATCTGGAATTACCCGCCCGTCCGGTAGGTCTTACCCCTTTATTTGGACAGGTCAAAATGTGGAATGTCGAACGTGTTGAAGATACCCGCCCGGTTGCTCCTCCGGCAATAGGTTCGGAATTATATCTGAAAGATGTTAAAATCCTGAAAGATCATGCCAGGAATATGACAGAAGAAAAGCGAAGGATTGCCAATTTCTGGCAGGATGGCCTGGGAACCTATACTCCACCGGGACACTGGAACCGGTTTGCCAATGAATTCATCGTCAAATATAAAATGAACCCCTTGCGATCTGCACGAACCCTGGCCTATCTCAACATGGCTATTATGGATGCCGGCATCAGTTGTTGGGACGCCAAGTACTACTATCATTATCCCAGGCCTATACAAACAATTGCGGGCTTTAAGACCATTGCAGGTACTCCTAATTTTCCGAGTTATACATCGGGGCATAGTGTTTTTTCTGCAGCCGGAGCCGAAGTTTTAGCGTATATATTTCCAGAGGAAGCCTCTTTAGTAAAAGGTTGGGCAGAAGAAGCTGCTATATCCCGAGTTTATGGAGGTATTCACTGGACCTTTGATGCTGAGGTTGGTACCACTCAAGGTATTGAAGTGGCTAAATATACGCTTTATCGAGCAGCTGCAGATGGTGCAGAAAGATAAGTATCCAAAAATAAAATTTATATCAGGTAGGCTTATATATGTAGCCTACAACCTCAAAAAACACCTTAAATTCACTCAAAAAGGATAAAAATCGGAGCAGGAGTGTTTGGCTTATTAATATGGAACTCAAAACAGCCTTAAAGCACGTTTCTTCATACATTTTTCAGACAACTACTTGAAAGAATAGTCGATACTAATTGTTGCTGTCAATAATAAACCTATAATTATTACCGTTCTGAAATCTATTTTGTCATAGTTTTTGTTCTAGCTTTTTTAAGATTTCCAATTGCGCTGCCTGACTTTCAAATAAGGATTGTATTTGTTCTTCTAAGATTAAGTCAATTTTTTGATTCAATGCATTTATTTCCAATTCAGCCTTTAGATTAATAAGATAATCATTCTCACTGCGTTTTCTGTCTTTTTCTTCTTGCCGATTTTGACTCATCATAATAATGGGTGCTTGTAATGCCGCAATACAAGAAAGAATGAGGTTCATTAATATGAAAGGATACGGGTCAAAATTGTCCTTTATTGGTGTTAAAGTGTTAAACAGTATCCAAACGACTAGTATTATAAAGAATGAGATAATAAATGCCCAACTGCCTCCAAATTTTGCAACCTTATCAGATATACTTTGCCCTTTAGTGAGTAGTTCTTTGGGTGGGTTTAAAAGGTTGTTCGTTATTAAATTTTCATCTTCAATTGCTTTTTTAACTATTTCCTGAAGCTTCTTGACTTGAATAGATTTTGCATTCAGTAAATTATCTAAATCCTTATCCATATTTTGCTTTTTTAATTATGTCTGAACTCTTTTTAAATGCACCTGTGCAACGATAACCTTAATTTTGATTTTAATCAAATCAAAAAGAACCAAAGAGATAATTAAGTTTAAATTATACGTTGAAGCTTACATTACGACTTCATGAAAATTGGTAATCCCCGCTCTTTTCTACTTTAGGTTTTGATCAGATCCTGGTTAGCAATAATACGTTTTAAAGATTCATTTAATTCCACTTTACTGCATACGCTTAACTCGACCACCAAGTTAAATGAAAATCTTTTAAGAGTATGTCATTTATACCCGCACGATCCCTCGGTTCAGAATACCCGTAAAGAGCTCTAAAAAACAGGAGCGCTAGCGACTTAGAGCTGACCTTGCGATTTACGGTTTTGCGCAGCATTTGAGTGATCGTTATCAATTAATGAAAAATCTTATCCAGAATTAATTTAAGCTCATTAAATCGTATAGGTTTTTCAAGGTACGCATCGATAAGATTATCGTATTTCAAATGATTCTCTTCAGAAGCTTGATTTGCGCTAACCACAACAATTGGCGTTCGGCTTTGGATCTCCAAAGTTCTTATGTGCTGAATAACCTCAAAACCGTTCATATCAGGAAGCTTAATGTCCATAAATATAAGATCTGGTTTTAATGATTTAAAACTTTCCAATGCATCATAGCCATTTTCAGCTTCAAGCATAGTACAGTCTGAGACTATTTTGTTTACAATAGTAGTTATTAAAAACCTATTTAGCGGATTGTCATCAACAGTAAGAATAGATCGTAGTTTATCTGAAATCATAGGTTTTATCTTGGGTCTTTAAGATGCTGAAAACTTCATTCTGATATATAACAGGAAAAGATTTGAGGTCTTTATAAAATGTATTTCTTGAGCCTTTTTCTATTTCAAAAATATAAATATCATTAATAATCAGTATGTAATCTGCATGAACAACGGGTACTTGTAATGCCATATAAAAATCATTATCAAACTGATCAACGTATTGTACCTCTTTTCTAGTTAATGCGCTCACCGGATAGGTTAATGAATTGTCGGTCAAAATTTTAGAGCCTTGCGGAATATTTTCCTTAATGTATTGAGCTGTCTCGGTAACATCTTCGGTATTCAAAGGTGCCTCTTGTTTTAGGAATGACAACATATTTTGTTCTCGGGGATTCTCAGAATTTTCTAAATAATAATACTCGCTGGTCAGGCATAAACACAACAAAGCAAAGCTTGTCAAATACACCACCCTATTGGACCTAAAAAACTGTATCATAGGTGTTTGCAAGAGATGAATAAAACCCGCTATTCCTGCAGCATTTATAATGGTCAAGTCTTCAAGAGGAAGTCTTTGCAGCGGGTTGGAGTTCAATTTGTAAATAATCCATACCGGAACCAGAAACAAGATCAATTGAAACAACAATTTCTTTCTACCTACTAAAAATGAAAGCATAAACGGGGCCGATAAAAGAAAAGAGGAAGTAATGGTATATTTCCAAGAGTCAAAAATTAATAAGTCATCCGGATCGAGCTGGTAAAAAACAAAACTCAGCTCAGGTTGATTATTCCAAGATGTGGTTTTCGCATCAGCAAAAAACATAAAATCTCCCGTAAACCAGTAATTGATTATTAGGAAAAAACCAAAACCCATTAAAGGCGTAAAGAGAATAACTAAAAGTGTGGATAAAGATTTATTTAAAAGTTCGCGAGCAGAAAATCTGTTTTGAGTTAGTTCTTTAAATATACCAATATATGATTTTTGAATATCTGTAAAGTTAAAAAGGCTGAATAAAAATATAATCGGAACAATAAAGATAAGAATCCACAAAAACGTATAATCCAACAAGGCAAAAAGCGTCAAACTGAGACTAATCATCACAAAATTATACGAAGTGTAATCCCGAGTATAACGAAATAAAAAATTAAAGAACACGTAATAAAGAATCAGGAACAAGTATAGCGAGGTACCCGAAATAGCAATCGAAAGAATAACCGGACTGGTTAAAAAGTAGATACTTACCAAAACAGAAACCGTTTTCATTCTTTGCTGAAATAACTCTACTATGATATGTGCAGCAAAAAAACCCATTATTAAACCCGAAGTGATAAGCGGCGCCCACAACGGATTGATAAGTGACGCAGGTATATTAAGGAGCTGGGTTAATGCCGGATAAGTAAAATAAAAAAGCTCAAGCGTTTTTACATCACTTGTAAACAGCAGTTGCAGGCGATCACTAAGGAATAAAGGCTCTAGAAATGTAAACCCCAGAGATTGCTGATAAAAGCCCATCCCGATATAGTAAGCAGAAATGAGCAGTCCAATTAATAGAACGGAATATATCTTTTTCATTCTGTTTCCGGTTTATGCTCTTTGGTGAGGCCGTGATTGGTCTTTTCCCAATAAAAGGGTTTAGATACCAGCTGAAAAAGGCCTTTATATGCAGATATGGAATGCATGAGCCAGTATACCGGGTTAGTTATGGCATATAAGATTAAACTATACGATTTCCTGCGGAAAACTGCGATCATATTTATGTATATCATCAACAGGTTACCGGCCATAAAGTTAAAAACAGAAATAATTATAACCCATTCCGGAAATATCAACTTAAAAAAATTGATGATTTCCGTATTTAAAGATCCTACAAAATGGGAACTGATGTCAAATGTCAAAAAAATATAAAACAGAAACAGTAGCAGTAATACTGGATAAGCCAAAAAAGTAAAAAAGGTACCGCCAATAAAAAACTGGAACCCCAAAAAACCATTAAGACCTACTTCCCTGTACAATTTAGCAGGGTTTCGCATATGAACCAAGTAGGTCTGCATATATCCTTTGATCCATCTGGACCGCTGTCTAATCCAATTGTAAAATGCATTATTGGCTTCTTCGTAGGTCGTGGAATTCAATACGGTTACCTTATAACCTTTAGCATAAGCTCGAATCCCCAAGTCTGCATCTTCCGTTACATTAAACCCATCCCATCCCCCAAGTTCAATCAGTTTGTCAAACTTAAAATGATTACTGGTTCCCCCCAAAGGAATAGGAACTTTTAAACCGTCTAATCCCGGGAGCATATAATCAAACCAATAGGAATATTCTAGGGTAAACATTCTGGTGAGAAAATTCTCTGTTTTGTTGAAATAATTCAGGGCACATTGAATGACAATATATTCCTCCGGAAGCTTTTTAAACAGACTGTGTACCATTTTGAGCTGGTCACTATCCGGTATGTCTTCTGCATCATAAATAGTAAGATAGGTACCTTTGCTGAAATGGAGTCCGTAATTACAGGCTTTGGGTTTTGTTTTAGGCTGAGCATAGGGAATGATTACCGGATCAAAGATACACGGGAACTTGAGGTTTTTTACAGCATTAAAAGTGACTTCATCGTCTGATTCTATGAGCAGTTTAACATCTAGTTTCTCTTTAGGATAATCTAGGTTTTGCAGGTTTGAAGCGAGTTTATAAATCACTTCAGATTCTTTAAAAACCGGTAATTGAATAGTATAATAGGGTAAATCCTCATCTTTGATTTCAGAAAGCTCTGCCTGTGATATTTTCTGAATCGTTTCTGACCTGGCTCCTACCACTGTTAAAAGAAATTTGAAGCCTATTGCCAGCAGCAAAAACAAATTGATGAACAGATTAAGACCTATGAGTGTTGTCACCGGGTAAAAAAGCAATACGCTCAAAAAAATAAAACCTAAAATACCCAATACCAAAACCTGTCTTAAAGTAAACGTTTCCAGCGCAGAACTTTTAGTATCCTTCTCGTAGAGTTCAAATACCGCTTTGCGTAAGATAACTCCTCCGTAAGTCATATGCATAGCTTTGACAATATCCAGATCTTCACCAATGTAAATGGTACCTACTTCATAGCCGAAGAAGACTTTAAATCGTGTTATGCTGATATCATCTGAGGGGTCTGCTGTTACCAGGTCAACTTTTCCTTCTTTAAGGGTTAACGGATAGAGATTTTGATCTAATAAAAAATCAAACTCTTCTTTGGTAAGTTCCTTTTTGATTTTTGAAAGACTGGTATAATCAAACTGAAAAAAAGAAATATTTAAAGATTGCAGGTGTTCTTTAAACTTGAGTCTTGAAAGAAATGCATAATTAAGGGTAACCTTTAGGAATGATTTATTGAGGCTTTTACTCATTTCCTCTATTTGGGCATAGACCTCCTGAGTAATCAAACCTGATTTTAAAAAAATATCATTTCTATAGTGGTTGAGCATTTTATCTGATTTTAATCACAGAGAATAACTGAAATCCGCGTCCAATTGCAGCATTACGGTTATAGATATCATGAAAGAACCCGCCATAAAGTGCAACATCCGGAGTAAATTCATAGCCCATATTTCCTGAAGCTTTAATCATTTTATAATCTGCAACAGCCTGTAAATTGGTATTGAAAAAAGCTTCATTCTCACTAAATGAAAACATTCCTTCAAGTTCTCCCAACAAAACTAGCTTACTTGTGATGCGATAGCCCTCTGAAAGTAAAAAACGTAACTGTGCAGGATCATTCGGAAAAAAATATCGGAAGCCAAGCTCTACCTTATGAAAATTATTATATTCTCCTAAGAATGGTAGATTTCCCACCAGAGCCAGGCGGGATTCTAAGGCAAAGAGATCATATCCCGCAAAAGGAGGGCTTGTATTTTCATAACCCGGAATATACCCAATCAGGCTTCCCAACAGATAATTATTCTTAAGTTTTGCCAGATGAAAACGAAGTCCTAGTTCTATATCCCCAAAATCTGTATTGGTATTGAATTCAGAATTTGTTTCGTATTTATTAAAAAAATAGGGAATGGAGGCAATAAGATTAACTTTTTCGGAAATCAATGGTGCTGCAATAAATACTCTGGGATTAAAATTGCTATACCTTCCGTTATCAGCAAAATTAATTTTTGTTCCTCTTGAATTCCTATATGAATCTGCAACATAATGACTTATATAAGGTGAAATGAGAATTTCACCTTTAGCCTGTTGCCATGGATTTAAACGGACCGATGTCTCTGTCAAGGTCGTGTCGGGTTGAGGCTGACTCAAGCGATCAAGATCTTGAGCCTGTAGTTGGTAAGCCGTAAAACAAATAAATAGTAGGACCAGTTTAGTTTTCATTCACTATATTTTTTTTGGACTGTTGGGATTTTTGAAAAATATAAATCAGGGTTACCACCATGATTACAAACAATGCGAAAATGACAAAAACCCGATAGTCACTCCAAAACACGTCAAAATTACTTTGGATTTCTTCTTTGTTTGCCTGACTGTTTAACGTATTTAAATCAAAAATAAATGCTTCGCGATCGCCTGACAAAATAAGATCTCCCTTACCCTGACTCCCCTGCTCTTCTAACTTAGTCACCATAAATTCTAAAGCGGATGCTTTATCTTCGGGTACATACATATACATTGCATTAACAGCTCCTTTTTTAAATAATTGGGCTACTCCGAGTTCTTCAGAATAGGCTAAATTGAAATACTTCGCATAGTCTGTTTTCTCAAAATTATATCTATCCCCTTCAAGATTGAAATTAGCAGTAGATGCATCAAATCGGGTTAATGAACCGGATCTTGAAGAAATAATTATGGGGCTGAATTTGTCTCCATTATGTTTGAGGCTGTCTGCGGGCATGATTCTTGGATAAAGATATGCTCTTTGGTAAGCACCTGAATTTATGCTTTTTATAAGCTCACTTAATGCAGATATATGGTCTTTATCATAGGGCATATCCAGATAGATTGCGGGTGGCTGATTTGAAGTCAAGATTTCCGGATAGTAGAAAAAGTCCAGATCTTTATTTTCGCTATATCCCGCAGCTTTAATGAAGGAACGATCTAGATTGATCTGGGCATAGAATAAAATAGGATTTTTTATGCATAACCCCCCTGCAGGGACATAGTAGTACTCCACTTTTATCTGACTGTTTTTACCCAGATTTAAATTTTCAAAAGTGATCGTGCGGTCAAACTTCCCTGTGGTGTTTAAAGCTTCACTCAGCTCTAAATTCTCATTGAGGTAAATATTTACATAAGCGTTTTCCGTTTCTTTTAACGGGCGGTAGGTAAATGATAACTGCATGGTCAACTCCGACAAATCGGCTCCAAATAGTGATCGGGAAAATGTTATCTCTTTCGAAAGTTTACCAATACCTTCGGTTATTTCGTCAGCAACTCCAAGCTGTCTGAAATTTAGCTTTTGATCTATAGAAGGATGTTTATAGCTCATATCCATACCCTCATTTACCGTATAGGTATCACTATATGCACTCTGCAGGATGTCTTTAGCCAACAAACTCTGGGAAGCGTTGAGAAAGCTTTTTAAATGGGTTCCAGTTACCAACAAGGTTTGAATTAGGTTACCTGCACCTGTATCACCAGTGGTTAATGTATCAGCTAAGGTTAATAATTTTATTAAACCTGCTGACTTCACATCTTCTACAGCAGATTCTCTGATTTTTTCAGGAAGTTTTTCAAATTTGCTTAGTGTAATACTGTTGGTATGAGCTTTATTATAGGTTTGGGGTATGTTTTCAATTTGAAGTTCTGTTCCCCATTCCCGTTTAAAGAAAAACTTAATATATGCGGCGTAATTTAACTCCTCATATGAAGGATTTTCAGGTATTAGAAGCTTTTCTATTCTTGGAATGAATTCAGCTATAGTTATGGGTTTACTATAAGATTTATCGTAGTCGAGACTGATAAAAGAGGAATTGAGCCGCCGAATCCAAAAGGCACCTTCGTTATATATCTCACAAATATCATCAGCTATTGAGAAGTTATTCAGAACTTCAATTTTTAAAAATCCAGACACCACATCTTCAGCCTCGAAAGATTCTGTAAAACTTACTTTATAATCCCCTTCTCCAGGAGATTTTGTCGCCCGTGGAGTTCCCGCAACAACCAAGGTAATAAAACTCTTATCTCTGGTTAAAACTTCAGATGTTTTAAAATCAAGATGAATGCTGTTATTCTTAAGAAGTATAGCACGATCTACGGGAATAAAGTAAGTCATCTTGGTATGAGATCCCCAGGTAATCGTTTCTTCCGGATAATTAAAGGTTGTAAAATCTAGGTTGATCTGCGCAAAAGCATTAAAAAAATTCAGTAATGCTAAAACTGTAAATCCTAATATTTTTTTTTTCATTGTTTAATTTTTGTAATCAAATACTCAATCCAATTTGCTACTGTATGTAAATTCAATAAGAAATTCAAAGCCCAAAGTATTTGATGCACTGTACCTCAAATGACCATCTAAAAGCTCAATATTATTTTTTGCAATACTCAGACCTAACCCCCGATTGCTTTGTTTATCCTGTAACTGATAATAGGATAGGTTCTTAAAGTAAGACTCCAACTGAGCCATAGGTAAACCAGTCTTTCTGTTTACAATTTCTAGCAGTATCAAATCCTGATAATTGCGGGAGGTGATCATTAGGGTATCATTATTTCTTGAAAACCGAATAGCATAATTCAACAAATTATAAATAGCTGTATTTGCAATGTTTCGATCTACATAAATGAATGAATTTGCTGCCTGTAAATCAATGTGGAACTTAATATTTTGAGAAGTTATTTTTTCGAAGAGTTTTAAGCGATTATTGTTAATCAATTCGTGGAGATCAATTCTAGACTTGTTCAACACTATTTGTTCTTCTGCCTCTTCCCGGAAGTTATTAAAAAAGGTATGCTCACCAGAGGCTTCTTCTAGCGAATTTTTAATCATACCTAAAAAATTATTTTGCTCAGGTTGCACCGTGTATTGCCCCTCCAATTCTATAAGTTCTATAAGGGATTCTATACTTCCCAATTTGTTTTTTAGATCATGCCTAAAGACTTTCACACTATTTTCATAGCGGCTAAGCTTTTGCTTTTGAATGTCATTTTCCTTTTGCAAACTGAGATTAAGGCGTGATACTTCTTTACTTTCCTGTTGAAGTCTATAGAACTCTTTCAATTCATCAACGAGACTCAACATTTTCACAGAGGGAAAAATGATACTGAAAGCTACCACAGCCAGCACGGTGTACATGCCGTAATGTTCCAACTCTGAAAAATTGAGCACATCATAAAAATCCATACCTACAATTAAAACACTCAGCACAAAACACTGAAAAACAGCACTTCCCAGTGTCCATACAGCAATACTGTTAAAAGCTATGAATGTTATACAAATGAGGGAAAGGTATAAATAGTATCCCATTACCCCCGCTAAACTCATACTGAAGAGGAATAAAAAACTCAATAGAATTAAAACCAAATGAAGAATTAATGTAGGTTTTTTAAGTATTTTAGATAAAAAATAATTGCAGACAGCAATTAAAGTCAGGGTACAGCCGTTAAGAGATGTTAGAACTATATATTTATCTTCTATGAGAAGAAAATCTAAAATGGAAATAAATATCATAAAGAATATGGAACCCCAAATCAGGATATTTGAAGCTTTCCACATTTGCGCTTCAAGCGCTTCTAAAAAGTAAGTTTTAGATAATCTTGTTTTCATCGGAATTTTTAGATGCAGTACGAATATAGTAATTACGGCTATGACCTCAGTTAATTGGAAGGCTTTTTTAAGCTTTATTTTTATAGTTTGTAAGATATTTATTACTTATAGCCAAGGAATTAATATTACAGGACTGGAACAAACCTGGAACTTAGAGAAGGTCCCCAATTATCAGGATTATCAAACCAACCTGAAATTGGTTTCAAATGCAGGAATTAAAAACATCAGACTTCCTATTGATCTAAGCTATTTTCTTAATAATACAAGCAAAGCCGAAAACAAGCGATTGAAGAAGTTGGTTAAACGCATCACGCGTTTCGCTTCGCAACAACAGATGATCCTGATTTTATCAAATTTCAATCAGGATCTTAATCAACAAAATTATCAGACTCAAGGAAAACGAATTGCTGAAAATTGGTTGCAATTACTTAATTTTCTGAAACAGAACCATCTGCTTTATTCAGAACTCTATATTGATATTGTAAATGAGCCAGCACTTTATCCAAAAGAATGGGAAGAAACAGCTAAAGCTATCATCAAACGTATTCGTATAAACTATCCTGAAATTGGTATCGTGTATGGAGCTTCAAATTATAATAGCATTTATGAGCTATCACGGATGCAACCCCTTCCTTTTGATTCTATAATTTACAGTTTTCATTTCTATGAACCCTTTATATTCACACATCAGGGAACAAACTGGACCGGGGATCAGAATGCAACTACCGGGATTCCTTTTCCGTATCCTGATTCTACTGAAGTTACCCCAATGCCTCAATTGTCGGAAAAAGCGATTGGTACTGCTGGAGCAGTAAATTTTAGGGATTATTCTCAGACCGGAACTTATCAGGCTATTCGTGATAAATTAACTTTAGTAGACACCTGGAGAAGTACTCACGGTGTTGAAGTATGGTGCACCGAATATGGAGCAACTCGAAATGCAGACAAACAATCACGTATAAAGTATTTAAAAGCTGTAAATGAGGCTTTAAAAGAACTTCGTATACCAGGTTATATTTGGGAGTATCGCGGAAATTTTGGGATTGACGATTTACCTATTTCTACTGTTTTTAAATAATATCATTAGTGTCTCGGTAAAAAAATAATACAGCCAGCTGTTTAAGTATTGCATGAACGGATCTACTTTGCACCTTATTGTATGAACCTATTTTTAAGGTATGTACCGAAATTGATGCTAAATTGCTAAATTTAAAATTCCTAACCACTCCAGCTCAATTTTATGAAAACTGATCTGCTATTTCTTGTTGCTTTATTTTTTATTATTTCTTCTTGTAAGGACAAACAGGAATTTGCTGTGGTTCATTTTAAAAACATTGACGAGTTTCCTCAAAAAATCATTGCTACACAACTTAGCAAAAATGGCATTTCACAAACAGACACTTTCAATCTGGATGTTCCAGAGAAAACATCTATTTCCCTAGAAATTGAAAGACCACAATATGTTTATATTCAGCGAAATTCTAAAAATTCCCGTTTATTTCTTACTCCGGGTACAGACCTGACCATTCGGCAAAAAAATGGAAGGGATGTATTTGAAGGCGACTTAAAAGGTGAAAACACCTATCTCGAGGAGTTTTATAACAACGAGCAGATTGAGGTGCTTAGCTGGGATTATAATGCCTCCTTCAATACTTTTAAAGAGCAGACTACCGCTTATTTTGATTTTATGAATAATTTGCTAGACACTTATATCGCTGACACAACTTCTTATTTCTACCGTCTGAGTAAATTGGATAACCGAGCCTTTGAAAACAGCGCGATTCTGGATTATGTATTGACCCGTACTCCTTCTGATAAGAAAGACAGTTTATTTCACGTAAATATTGACAAAGATTTGTTTGATTTTAAAAAGCTAAAAGACTATACTGCTGCCCCCTATCTTCTTTCCTTTTATGAAAAAAAAGGATTTGAATATTATGGCAGGGAAACCTATGGAGTGTATTTTGATAGTATACGGCAAGCAGCAGAACATTATGTTTTAACCACAGATGTACTTGCTGAAAACATCCAGCCTCCTTTTAAGTCAGTCATCCTGTATAGAAATCTGCAGTATTATCCAGAGGAATTTGATTATGTACCAGACTCCTTAAAAGCTAAGTTCACGACTCCACGTAAGCTTATAGATCGGTATCAAAATGACTTGAATGATGAGTCTTATGATGAATTACTGGCTAAAATAGCTCGCAATGAATCTAATAAGCTACGGTACGCATCAGGAACCACTGTACCTGATTTTAAGTTACAGCATGCAAAACAGGAAGAAATAAACTTTAGAGATGTATATACCGATAAACCTATTTTAATAGATGTCTGGGCTTCCTGGTGTGGCCCCTGCATACGTAGTTTTCCTAAAGTACACGAATTACAAGAGCTGTATCAGGATGATTTAAAGGTAATTTCAATATCTATAGATAAGACTTTTGATCTTTATCAAAAAGGACTGGATAACTATGAAGTGCCTGGGTCATTTAAATTATATGCCGAAGGAGGCTTTTCGAGTGCGTTTGCCACACATTTCAATATCGTTTCCATACCAAGATATATTTTACTATCTGCTGATGAAAAGGTCATCGAGGCCACGCTATCTTTAGCCGATTTAGAAGAAAAACTGAAAAATAGGTTTGTCAAATAAGTAAAAGTTGCTTAAAAGCAACAAAGCCTAATCTCAGACGCTATTTTAGAATTGGCATTCATAAGTTATATTTAACTTTTACCCAACAAGAAGCCTCAATCCTTAGGTTTGTTCCGTTTCCTTCTCCAGATTATGTAACCTACAATAAGAAGTATGGGAAGTATAACAAAAACGATTACCTCAAAGGGATCCTTAAAATCCACAGGAAGATTATCATCGGGATTTTGAGTTCCCTGAGGTAATTGGTATAAAAAGAATTTCGTCTGCATATCTGTAAATTAAATCTTTTACCAATACTGCTATATTAAAGAAAACACAAATTTAAAACAGTAGCTCATATGATACTAATTTCCTTTCTTATGTTTATGTGGTTTTGTACGCTACCCCCGATTAGAACTGCTTAATTTCCCAAAACTTGTTTAAAATTATTGTCGCCATGGTGCCTATCTGGTTGGATAGCTAGGATCAAATTGTGTCGTTTTGTCGGTCGATTAGTGCCAACCATTGGGGTTTTGAATTGTGGTATTTTGATGTTGAGTTAAGCTTACACTTTGCCTTATTTACACAACATTACAAAGATTCGCTTGAGCCGGTGTGAGACTCCACTTTACCTCCTCTATTGGCAACTGGCTATTATATGTTATTAATTCAAACTACAATTCTTCTAAAATGGAATTTCCGCTAGACATATCACCAGAAGTCCATTTCCAGCTTTCATAGAGTCTTAATTTTCCATTTTCGTTAAACTCCGGTTTTGAATAACAAATGCCCGTCATTAATTCTCCTCTTTTATTGATTTGATGATAACGCATTTCGATATTTCCATTTTCGTCCACTAATCCGATCAGATGCCCTTTTATTATTTGCCCACCCTTATATTCAGCTGTCAGGATGTTGTTTATTTGTTTATACTCAAATATAGTTTCTTCTGTAGTTTCGCCATTCTCTGTATTATTAACTGGTTTGAATTTCTTGTTGTTGTAGTCCATATATTTTAAACTATTTTCTCGATTTTTATGCTTGCACCCAATTCGTTATATCCCGATAAATATACCTATTGCCCCTTTACATTTCCCGGAATAACCACAACTTTCATCATGTTTACCAATACATAACATTAAAATACCACATCCCCACACAAACTAGCTTAGGGTAATCTGTATAACCTAAAAAAATAAATCTATTTAAAAAAATTAAAAACTTACTCAGTCAACACGGCGTTCAAGCTGGGCTCCTGCTATGTTATGGGACAAGCTGTACCGATCGCACGAACGCTAGTTATTAGCGGTAGTAATCTTTTTAATTAAATGATGTCCTAAACTGTAAAGGTGTTTGTTGTGTATTTTTTTTAAACATAGTACTGAAAGATTGGGGGTATTCAAACCCCAAATCATAAGCGATTTGCTTTATGCTTAAATTAGTTGTTGAAAGCAGCTCTTTTGCTCTTTCAACTAGGGATTCCTGAATATGGGTTTGGGCATTTCTGCCGGTTGAATTTTTTAATAAATCACTTAAATAATTGGGAGAGGTATGGAGTTTTTCCGCAAAAAAGCTCACTGTTGGTACACCCGAAAGTTTAGCTTCATTTTTAAGGTACTCATCCATTAATTCTTCCATTTTTACTACAATATCATTAGTTACAGAACTTCGCGTCAAAAATTGCCTGTTGTGAAAACGCTTTGCATAATTGAGTAGAAGGTCAATGTGTGAAACTATTAAATCCTGACTGTAATGATCTATGTTGTTTTCTAATTCACTTTGTATTTGAAGCATCAAAGACATAATGATATAATCCTCTTTTCCAGATAGGTGAAGCGCCTCTGCAGTAGCATAAGAGAAAAATCCATAATTACCAATATTCTTACCTAATTCATAATGCCGTATCAGGTCAGCTTTAAAAACCATCATATATCCTGACACGGGTTCACCTATATAATTTGTGACAGAAAAAATTTGACCTGGTTTGGTAAAACTCATTACACCTTCATCAAAATCATAATGACTCTGTCCGTAACGGAATTTACCTGACGCACCTTTTTTAATCGCTACACAATAAAAATCATAATAAAAACTGCTCCAAATATCACTAGAGTCAAATCTTAAAAGCTCAAAATCAATCACGCTTATCAAAGGATGAATAGGCTTTGGCAAATTGAATAATCTATGAAGTTCAGATATGGTTTCAATTCTATATGGAGCCGCATTCTTCATCCTATTTTAATCAAAATCTGTAAATAAAGATAAGGTTTTCCATTCTTGCATTTCTTCTTTTTCGTTTTTACGAACTTCTAGAATGGCAGTGTAACTATCAGATCCCAAAGGAAGGTGCAAGGGAGGATTCGGCATTTCTGCGAGTTTAAGTACTACCTGTGCTAATTTTTTAGGATTCCCCAACTGTTTACCATCAACCCCTGTAAACTGTTCTATCTGTGTATCTAAATTATAGGCATCCATTTTATGTTGAGCAGTATGGAGTGTTTCCGCATTCATAAAATTTGTTCGGAAAGTTCCTGGAGCCAAAATACTTACTTTAATGCCAAATGGCGCAACTTCCTGAGCCAATGCTTCCGATAATCCTATAACAGCATATTTTGAAGCACTATAGCTGCCATTGCCAGGATAGCTCATATACCCCATCATAGAAGCAATGTTGATGATATGCCCCGAATTTTGCCTGCGTAGGTGTGGCAAGACATTTCTAAGAATATGGGTTATTGCAAAAAGATTGACATCCATTGTTTTTTTAAATTCCTCATCACTTAACTCTTCGATATTCCCCAAAAGGTTATAGCCCGCATTATTGACTATCACATCTAGTTTACCAAAAGTTTCTATCCCCTTTGAAACAGCATTTGCAACCTCTTTTTCATTGGTAATGTCCAGTTTTATTGGAAGTAAATTGCTGTCATATTCTTTAATATTTTTCAACAGTGTATTTGTATTTCGAGAAGTCGCAATGACTTTATCGCCATTCCTTAAAACTGCTTTTGTAATTTCAAGTCCCATTCCTTTAGAGGCACCGGTAATCAACCAAACTTTTTGTATTTTCATTTTTTTGTTTTGAACAAAATTACAAGGCCAGAAGATTTATAAAGTTTTCAAATCAAGGATAAGCGTATTTAAATTCAAGAATTGGGCTAATTTGTTTTAGTACCACTAAATGACTAAGTCAATCTTAATGTTACTCCTATCAATTTTAAACTAGACCTTTGGGACGATACAAACCAATGTAAATAGGTTCAAGAGCTTTCAGACTATTAATTCCTTTTCATATTTTCATTTTTTGTCTTGATACGGAAAAGTATGTCTTTGAGCGCATTGATTAGGCTGGAACCCTAAAGATCAAGACTGCTCTATAATTGGGAACCTTAAATGGCTTAGTCGTTATATTCTGGAAAGGAGGCTTAAACGTCAAATTAATTTAAAGATGTTTTAGAGAGTTGTTATTCTTTATTTTTTTCTAACCATTCTAATCTTCTCAAATCAGGTAAGTGTTTTATATTAAATTCTTCAAATATAGCTTTGAATCCTTCTCCATCAGGGCTTGCTGCCATCATACCTACCTTAACCGGAACATCGCCTTTTAGATAACTTAAATTACTCATCGTATAATTTTCTCCATCAAGGGAATAGAATATTTCAACAGCATCTAATCGTCTAACAGCCTTAATCCATACCGAACGAGGTTGTTGTGACAATTGAATCACACTCCAACTACTTTTAGTATCGGTAACTACGGTACTGAAATTATATTTACCGTCAACATATTCAATTCCTGTCTTTATCCAATGTTTTTCATCAACTCTTAGCATCATTCCCATTTGATCAAAGCGGGTTTTATATTCTCCTGTTATTTTTAGGGTTGCCTCGAACTCTCCTCCTCTGGTTGTAAAATAAAATGGTCCATCGTCTACTGTAAAACCATAGTGTGTTTCACGCCAATAGTCTGATTGCGGGGTCACGAACATTTCCAATTTATCTTCTGACACTTGCCATGAGGCAGGTTCATTATACCAATTCATAGTTTCTATTTTTTGAGAAGATGCAAGTGTTGCTATCATCATGAGTAACGGTAAAACAATATTTTTTTTCACTTTATTCTTGTTAAGTATTACGAATTGTAGTCTATCTCAAAACTATCTGTTTATTTCTTAAAAGTAGTTGAAGCGTGTTCGATATCCAATAAAATTTAAATAATAGACAAGAGTGACCTCAAGGCAATACCGTTTGCATATCCTTCTTTTAACGACCTCATCAAACTCTAAACACCTGATATTTAATTCTCAAGAGCAGTATTGAATGCTATCCCAAGGTTGATGCCCCTTTTAATGTTGTAAGTAAAAAGCATCAGCCCTAAATCTGCCAACGCTGCTTGTAAACCTCTTTTGGTTCGGTAGGTGTACTTCAAAGAAAAACAAGCCCTCCAAAACACTATACGAGTTCAGTGCAGACCTCAAATAACCATCCTAAAACAGACTAACTCCTATAGAAGGCTGACCGAATCCCGCTATCGGGACGGTTCAGTCAACACGGCGTTCAAGCTGGGCTCCTGCTATGTTACGGGACAATCTGTACCGATCGCACGAACGCTAATTGTTGTTGCCCGTTTTTTTTCCGTTATAGTTGCTCAATTAATTCCAATCTTTTCACAATCGAGTTTTTTTCAAGAATTGTTCCCGGGGATAAAACTGCATTCGCACCTATTCTCGAATTGTCGCCTACCAAGGCTCCGAATTTTTCGACTCCGGTATCAATTACAGTATTTTTGTATTTTACTAGAATCTTTTTGTCCGCTCTTTCATTGTAATGGTTTGCTGCTATTGAGCCTCCTTCGAAATTAACTTTTTGTCCAATAATACTATTCCCGATATAGTTTAAATGCGCAATTGCTGTTTCCGCACAAATTATGCTGCTTTTAATCTCAGAACTTGGTCCAATATTCACAGATTTATCCAAGAATACTCCTTCTCTAAAATATGCGTTTGCTCCGATGCGACAATTTTGCATTGCTATAAAGGGTTTTTTAAATGTAACTCCGCTTTCTACACTTACAGATTTATGAATTGCTATTCCGTCAGAAACTTTAAATTCCGTTCCGAGTAATGGAAGTATTTTCTCAATGATTTTTTTCAGATTAATAGTCAATTCCCACGGTGCTAAGATTTGCTCCGTTTCCAGAAATTCTGGAAGGTTTGATATGAAATTCTTAATGTCCATCTTTTGTTCCATTTGACAATATTTATAACTTACAAAAGTTCAATTTAATCCAAATTTTGATTTCTGTAAATTGATTACAATGTTTTGCACATGGCTTATGGCAGTTTCGAAGCACTTTCCTGACCACCGAAACCAAAGTTAGCTGTGAAGCGAAAACCTTACTGTGAGTTGTCCATCCGTCATAAGTAGTATGCTTAGCTTTTATCTTTACACCTTAGTATTCTGTCTTGATAGGTTTGCATAGTTCAATTAGCAGTCCATTGTTATCTGTTAGATAACAATGGACTTGCAATAAAAAACTGGACTTTAAGTTGCTTATTTGTCAAAGTCTGTTGATAAAGAAAGAATTTTCCATCCGTCAATTTGCTTTAATAAATGATTGGTTTTGTCTATCGCTCTTTTGTGGGCATCACTTCCTAAAAATAAAAGTGTTGGAGGATTTTGGCTATTAATTAATTCAATAAAAGCGTTCGCAACTTTGTCGGGGTTGCCTAATTGTTTTCCGTCTATTTCAGTCATTTTTTGGTGTGCAGCTCTCAAAAAACTGTAATCGTCAATTTGTTTTTTGCCGAAACTAATCGAGTCTGCTTTTGCGAAATTAGTGCGAAACCATCCGGGTAAAACCGCTGTAACGTTTATACCTAATGGTTTCAAATCATTCGCCAATGCTTCAGACAAACCTGTTACCGCAAATTTTGCTGCGGAATAAATACTCCAACCAAGTCCTGGTGCAAAACCTGCGATTGATGAAATATTAATAATATGTCCCGAACGCTGATTGCGTAAGTAGGGCAATGCTTGCTGAATGACTTTTACAACAGCAAAAAAATTGACATTGAAATTGTCATTTATTTCTTCGTCCGATAATTCTTCTATTGCTCCGCCAATTCCGTAACCTGCGTTGTTTATAACTACATCTATTTTTCCAAAAGCGTACTTAGTGCTTTCGAATGATGTTGCAATTGATTTTTCGTCTGTTAAATCAACTTCCAAGGGCAAAAAGTTTTCATTCGCAATGCCCGAAAAAGCAGAAATTTTTCGTGAAGTTGCAGCAACTTTTTCTCCTTGTAATAATAATTGTTCTACTAAAGAACGTCCAATACCTTTGGATGCTCCCGTGATGTACCAAACTTTTGAGTTTTCCATTTTTATACTTTTGTTGTGGTTACAAAATTAGAATGGATTTCTTGGAGATGGTAAGTAGGATAGAAATCAATATTTGTAAAAATCAAACCAATTTAAAAGAACTCGGGTTTATTCCTGTTTGTTTTTTAAAGAATTTATTAAAATGTGCAGGGTCGCCAAAACCCAAAGTTTCACTTACTTCCGAAATTGTCCAATCGGTGTGTTTGAGCAAAATTTTTGCTTCTGTACCTATTCGTTCAAATATGTGTTGGCTCGTTGTTTTTCCTGTTACTTTTTTTACGCACCTATTCAGATAATTAACGTGAACAAACATTTTCTCTGCGTATTCATTAGGCAAGCGAAATTTTAGTTTGTCAGACTTGTATTGAATAGGGAATTGCTGTTCCAATAATTCTGTAAAGATCATTGTAATGCGTTTGCTTGCATCCCCATATTGAAAAAAATTTTCTGGCGGGATCCATTTCATTGCCAAAAAATATAATTCGCTTACATAATTTCTAATCAAATCATACTTGTAGATGTAATCTCCTTGCACTTCTTGAAGCATTTTTGAGAATAAGTTCTCTACCTCTTGACAGCTGGTTTTTGATAGCTTAAAAATAGGTGGATTTGATGATTTAAAAAGAGAAAGATTGTCTAAATCTAACTTGTAATTGCCTTGAAAAAATTCACTTTTAAAAACGCAGAAAGCACCTTTTGTTATGGCTGATAAAGGTTGATACGAATAAGGAATATTCGGGTGGAAAAACAATAAAGTATTGCCGCTTACTTTTATATTTTGATTTCCATATCTAAACGTATTTTCACCTGAAAAAAGCATTATTTTAAAGAAATTTCTGCGAATGTGAATTGGAAATTCTTCATTTTTTCTCATTCGGTTTTCAATCTGAAACACATTGAATTGTCCGATTGTATTGTGAAGATTTTCAGGATATTTATTGAACTTGTACTTATAAAATTCTTCTATTGATTCCATTTTAACTATTTGCATAAACGAAACCAAAGTACAATATATTTTCCGAATGGATTTTTGGTCACCTATTTCTGGAAATGACGAAGTTTGCAATGACCATAAATCAGGAATATAAGTCCATTTTAAAGGGACATCATGTTGCTGATTTACAAACGGTCTAAAACTAGAAAACCGCTCATCCCGAGCTATCGGAACGGTTTAAATGAATGCGTTTTTTAAATAGTTAAGGGGTTGTGCAACGACTACCTGCTTGTTGTAGAGCGTTTTTTATAGTTATTTGCTTTTACTGTGTTACTTTTCCTTTCTATAGATTTTATTTTACCTTCTTTGATTTCCACTCTTATACCAATATCTTTCTTCAAGAAACCAAAATATTCATAGTGCTTTCCGCAAATAAGGATCAGGTCATATTTTTTGTTCTCGTCCTGAATTTCAATCAAGTCAACATTTAGTTTGGTATTTTTAATTTGAGTTTCTTTTTTTTGTTCTGCTTTAGTTAGTGTAGACAATAAGTACTGCTCAATTTCATTTATATAATCTTCCCTATTTTTATTTAGATTGTTAACCTTTTCAATTTGATTTTGAGAGATTTCATTCTGATTAAATTTTATATATAAATCGTAAAATTTTCTGTTGCTATCATAAACTACTTCTGCAAAATAAAATGAGCCATGACGCGAAAATTCTCGTTGAATTTTTTCCAAGGTTAGTATTTCAGATTGTTTAATTCGGTTTTTCAATTTCTTCAAATTTGGTTAATGCACCACAACTCGTTATATCACACTAAATTTATACATATCCGCTGAGATCTGATAGGACTTGATGCTGTAATTATAAGATACTGTACAATCAAAACTGACTCACCTTGCTGAGTACCTGGTCGCTACCCTACTTCTATTTTCGATCCATTTACCTGGTGATCTAATAAGGCCTAACCTCCCCGGGTTTCAATCAGATACTTGCAACTATTTTGTAGTTGGGTTATGCCCTGTTGTCTCCACATGTCAATCGTATAATTCCCCAACAACGCTACCTGAATTTCCTTTTTAAAGCGTTGCTATTGATTCTCGTGCAGCATTTCCCAATTTTCCAGAATGACCGCGCTGACACTCTATACGCTCCGGAGCAGGTATTTTATCACGTTTCTGGGCATTGATCCGGGATGCTGCCGGTAGCAGATTCCAGAGGTCTTTTTTTTTCCAGATAGAAGAGGGAATTACTTTGTGCCAAGCGTTTTGATTTCATCTCGCCTTTTGCTTTTACTGCTATAAACGGTTACCAAATGTCCGTTTTTCACTAACCTTGTGTGATTGGTTTTCCAATACGATCCAATGATGCTGTCAATATACTTTTTATATTTTTATCTTTAAACTTTGAAATACAAAGGTCTTATGGGTTCTTTTGGTGTGTGTTCTAATTGAGAATTTTTGTCGTCAAAATGAGAATAAAAGTCCAGATTATTGAGATAAGTTCAAGTTATACAAACTATAATTTGATAAAAGCTATTCGTTATTAGTTAGATAATATTTCAATAGGGTATTTTTATGAATTACTTTATCAATGGAGAACAGGCTTGTGAAAAAACATCATCTTAACACTGAAATTACTTACGAGTTATGAGTTTTAAAAACACCAAGCAATTAGGTTTCTTAGCTGCCTTATTCTCTGCATTGGCTTGGTCAACTACAGGTATATTCGTTCGATTTTTAAAGGATTTCTCTGCCTTGGAAATTATAGCCGGACGTTGTTGTATTGGTCTGATATTTATTCTTTTATTTTTCCTAATTCGCCACTATTCATTGGGTAAAAAATTATGGAAGTCTAAACAAGCCTGGGGATTGGGAACCCTGATGGCCTGCTATTTTATGCTTGTTGTAATTTCTTATCAGATTGCGCCGGTAGCAGAAGTTTCCATACTTACAAATACAACCCCTTTATTTGCGTTGATTTACAAAAGAAGTAAAGGGCTTTCAATTTCTTCTCAGGAGATGTGGGGTATATCTTTGGGAATGATTGGTGTGATCTTAGTGGTGATCTCTGGGAATTCCTCTCCCCAATTTTCTTCTGGAACATTGCATTTATTGGGAGATTTTATGGCATTACTTGCCGGAGGAGCAATGGCATTCTATTCTATTCTTTATAAGAACATTCCCGAGGAGAAAAAACCCTCCTCACCACTAGCAAGCTTTTTTACATTCTTTGTCGGCAGTGCAATAAGTCTCCTTATCATTGGTTTTTCTGGAGATAGTGGTGCTATTATTAATTCTCTTGATGTTAATGCTTTATATCTATTCCTGGCCTTAGGAATCTTAGCTACCCTTTTACCGACATTGTGTTACGCCTACGCTTCTTCGGTTTTGGCTTCAGTCACAGTTACCTCATTAAGGTTGCTTACGCCATTATTGGCTGCATTTTTAGCTATTATATTTCTAGATGAAATTCCCGGTTTCTTGTTTTGGCCAGGAGCTTTAATTCTTCTGATGGGATTGTTCCTGATTATAAAATCAAAATAAAGGTATTAAGATTTTTATAGCACTTTCTACAAATAATGGTCGATTTGGAAAAGCCTTTCCCCTACGCTACTGTCTACAGGTTAAGCGACAGGAGTGTTAGCTTATACGAGTAAACATAGCCTATAAGGATTAGACTTTTCTCAGCAGCGTTAACTCAAACCTTGCCTATTTGCCGGAGCGTTAGGACTCCCACTATACAACGGGACAGGCTGTACCGACCGCACGAACGCTAGTTATTAACTGTGGTTTTTTCATTTTTAAACTATAGCATTTTTTCTATATAGCTAATTCTTTAAAAAAATCTTTTATATCTTTTGCTAATAAATCTGGTTTCTCCATTGCTGCAAAATGTCCACCAGCCGGCATTTCAGTCCAATGTGTAATATTGAAACCTTTTTCGATATATGAACGTGGTGGCGTGGGTAATTCTTTCGGAAATTTTGCGAATGCTACAGGGGTTTTTATGTAATCATTTTCGCCAAGTTGTAAGGGATATTTGCTGTTTTCGTTATACATTCGAATGGATGAATGAATTGTTTGAGTCATCCAATAGAGTGTTACGTTTGCAAGTAACTCATCCTTTGTAAATATGGAATTGATCTCTCCATTATTATCGCTCCACGAATTAAATTTTTCAATAATCCAAGCACATAATCCTACGGGCGAGTCATTTAATCCAAAGGCTAATGTTATAGGCTTTGTACTTTGTATAAATGAATATGCGGCTTCTTTAGTAGCCCAATCTGATGCGTATTTTTGGAAAGCTACAACTTCACCTGTCAATTGCTCCCCATCTTTTAAAAATGGTTTGTAAGAGCCAGAAATGTAATTTAGATGCAAACCAATTAGGTTTAGAGGATATTTTAAAGTGAGCCAAGAGCTAACTCCGGAACCAATATCTCCGCCTTGAGCTCCATACTTTTCATATCCTAATTTCATCATTAATTTGTGCCATAAGTGAGCCACAAATTCTGAATTGCAACCTTCAACCTGACTTTTCCCTGAATATCCAAACCCAATAACGGAAGGAATGACTAAATCAAAAGAAATTTCTTCATCATTCGTCAACATTGGTATTAGCTTAAGCATTTCGAGAAAAGAACCCGGCCAACCGTGAGTTATGATTAATGGAATGTTTTTTTCACCTTTTCCTTTAACGTGTATAAAGTGAATATCATAACCATCGATGGTCGCCATGAAATTTGGAAAAGAATTTATTTCAGCTTCTACTTTTCTCCAGTTGAATTCGTACAGCCAATAATTGGATAGTTCTTTCATAAAAGAAAGATTGGTTCCGTACATCCAATTTGAGTTAGTTATTTCATCTGGCCAGCGTGTATTTTTAATTCTATTTTTTAGGTCATCAAGAATCTCTTCAGAAATACTGGCTGAAAATGGTCGTATCATTGTATTTTTTTGTCAGAATTTTCTGTTTTAGCTCAAATGTTAATCAACGGTTAGTAATTTAAAATGTAGAAGATTTATGAGTGCTCTTTTTCGGTTTTAAAACAAAGATAGCAGAAAAGAACTGAACTTTGAGTTTAGCTCTTAACTGCTATTTTTATATAGGGTGCTCGCAAGAGTTTATACTCCTAGCTCCATATGGGTACTTACAGCAATTCGGTTCCAAGCATTGATGGTGACCACCATCATCATAAGTTGAACTAAATAATTATCCTTGAAAAGCTGTGTTGCTTTCTCGTAAGTTTTGCTTGATAAACCTTGATTGTGAATCAAAGTTATTTCTTCTGTAATTTCAAGAATTACTTTTTCTTCTTCTGTAAATAAATCGGTTTCTCTCCAAGCATTCAATAAAAAAATACGCTGATTTGTTTCTCCATTTTTTAGTGCATCTTTTGTATGCATATCAATACAGAATGCACAACCATTAATTTGAGATGCACGAATTTTTATCAATTCTTTATGAGATTTGCTTAATTGGGTGGTGGCCAAGTAATTTTCTAGAGCATACATTGCTTTGTATGCTTGCGGTTCTGTTTTGTTGATGTTGACTCTTGTTTCCATTTTGCTCTTATTTTTTAATTAATAGCACAAAGGACGGGCACTGAAAAAAGAAAAATCTTAAACTGGTTTAAGAACGCTTGTGATTTCTAATTTCACTCAAATATTCAGGTGTAAATCCTAAAAAGGAAGCAATTAAATATTGGGGAACACGCTGTACAAATTCAGGTTGTTTGCTTACCAATTGATGATAAAACTCCTCTTTGGAAAGAGAAAAAAGATACTTTACGCGCATTTGCGAAGCCGCATACGCTCGTTGATAAATGAAACGGAAATAGCGTTCCATTATTGGCAATTCTTCGACAAGCTTTTTTTGATTTTCTTGACTTATGCAAAATACTTCTGACTTTTCAACCGCTTGAATATAGAAAGATGTTGGAAGTTGGTGCTCGTAAGCAATATTGTCTGTAAGCCACCACGTTTCTATAGCAAATTCTGTGGTCTGTTCTATACCTTTTTCGTTTATGAAAAATTTTCGAATGAGCCCCTTCGTTACAAAATAATGATACCTACATATTTGTCCTTCCTCCAATAGATTTTCCTTTTTAGAGAAAGTCCTGATGCTGAAAAATTTCAGTATGTTGTCAAAATCATCATCACTACATACGATGAATTTATTTAGATGTTCTTTTAGTATTTGCGACATTGGATTGTGTTGTTTTAATTGCAGGTAACTCGTTATATCCTGATAAATATACCCATTAGCCCTCTAATTTTTCCGGGATAACCGGAGCAGGTGTTCCTGTTTATCAATCGTAAACCTAAATTAGAACATCAATAACAAACTCGTTTATAAAAGTCCTTAATCACATCAAAAAGCATCTAATTATTTTATAAATACGGCGTGTAAATTTCTAGGAATTGTGTTCCTTGAAAAGGTAGCATGGCATCCACAACTATTGGAATAGAACCTTAGCGTTATACCTCCCATACTACTACCCTATTTCTATTTTAGATTCATGTACCAAGTAATTTAATACCGCCTCACATACCGACCCACAGGGCGCACCGACATATACATAACTATTTTATAGAAGCCTCTTGGTAGGCAATTGGGACAGATTCTCTCATATTGAAATATTACTGCAAATTCCAGAAAAGAACGTAAAGAGCATTATAGTCAAAGTAGCAAGTAAACTACTGAGCCGGCCCCAGGCAGTAATTAAAACAGAAACTCCCTATACCATAGAGATAGTGGCTTAAAATAAAATATAAATGGACATGCTCCTCCAAGGCTTGTTGAATCTTGTGAGAAGCGTAGAGGTTCCCAAGATAATTCGTAAATCAATATCTTAATAAGATCTCGTGGATGCTAACTTGATGTGCCTTTTTCTTTAAAGGTTCTCTCAACAGAACTTATATCAATCTGGCTGATAATCGCATTAAAATACGTACAGGATGATTTTCTGGAACACAATCATCATAACTCAGCGACAGAATACTTAATTGAGCCTAATTATTGGCTTTCAGAGTATTAGGTTTAATAACCTTAAAATACTAAAATCAAAAAATAATCTCAAAAAAAAGACTGTCTTTTTAGACAGCCTCTTTTTAAACTATTTAAGTACTTACATTACTAGGGTCCGGGTAGTATTTCTTTTAGACATTCTTGCTTGATGCTCTTCACGCATCATTTCTTGGACCCTTTTCATCTTTAAAGGTTAGCTGGTAACTTTTTCAAGATTGTTAATCATTCTGCCAATTGGGCTTTCACTTTAGCTTAGGACTCCTCATCAATTATAAAATAAATTCAGACCCTATGGATTACTTAATAATAAATCCATTATCATCAAATAAATAACTTTAGACTTAGGGGTATTGAAATAAGCAAGTTATTCTAAAGATAATGTAAGAAACGTATTAAATTCCAATCCTGTAGAAGTTACGGCCTTAATTGTTATTCTATAATCCCCTCCTGCCAAGGTGTTATTTTCTTTGGTGGTAACTTCGCCAGTTTCTTTGATTATATTGAAAATTCCGTCAAGATCCTCATAGGTTTGCTCATCTTTTTCAATCTTTACAATCTCATAACTTCCTGAATATTCTGATGGATAAAGTACTGGAGCACTAGTTTTAGAGCCACCTGCTTTTGAAAGGTGTAATAAATTAATTAAAATACTCATATCACTTTCAGGCAGGTAAAATCCATAAAAGAATTTTATTTCCGGAATGAATATTACTTGAAACTGTACACTACAAACCGGAAACCCATTTTTTAGCAAACTAGGGGTTAGATTATACTTTAATTCTTCTTGCTGTGAAGGGTTCCCTTCAACTCCTGAAAAAAAAATTTGATTATCGCTCAAGGTAATGCTTTCTGCATAATCTTTTATTTCAGGCAAAGACCAAGTTAGATTATCAGTATCAATAGCAGGTGCATTTAAATTGAATTTAGTTTGATCATTGCTGTAAAGAGCATAAGAAAATGAAATACCATCGCTTATCTCAGCTCCTTCCACTTGAATTGATCCAGGAAGAACTTTTATAGAAATAGTCTTTTCGCCTATTGGATTATCATTACTATCAAATGCTAAAATTGTAACGGTATATTCTTCAGGTATTTGCTGCTCATTAATAGATGAGACAGTTCCGGTGGGGTACACAAGAGCACTTTTAAAGTTTATACGCGCTTGACCAGTATTAGACACCACCATCGCTTGTTTGAGTTGATCATGCAGGTTTGTCGAATTGTCGATCTTCACATTAGCTGTTTGGCTAAAGTCTAATTCAAATTCTACAGAATTTGCTTGCTCCTTTATTTCTGATAAGTCAATTGTTAAGTCGTCACCATAGGTCAATTCATAATTCGACGGCAGGTCAATAGAAATAGTTTCAATAGGAGCTTCATCATCTTTGCTGCATGAGAATTGGAATACGGTCAAGCAAATAAGTGCCAAAATTTTCTTTTGTTTTTTTATCATGGTTTTCAAATTTTCAGCGAAAGTAATCTAATTAACTATATTATCGCAACAAAGTTGCATTAATGTAAAAGTTTGATATTTTTGCACGCTTTAACTCCACTACTACAAATGCAAAAGCACTTTCCAGTCATTCTTATTTTATTTAGTGTTCTTACCTCTTTACCAGCTGTTTGCCACGCTCAAGAAAAGATGGATACCGATAGTCTATCTGTTGTTAAACTCTTTGAAGTTATTGTTAAGGGGAACTCAACTCAATTTTCAAAAGAGAAAACTAGTTCTATTGATTCAGAGCATCTTACTAGAGAGAAGATAGATCTTTTACAGTATCAAACATTGGGAGCTACCCTTAGCCACCTTCCAGGGGTACAAAATTCATATTTCGGTCCTAACTCAGGGACACCCACAATTAGAAGCATGAGCGGAAACCGCGTCAAGATTCTATCAAATGGATTAGAAATCAATAACCTATCTGGAATAAGCCCCAATATTAATATTAATGTCGATTCAGAAAACCTACTAAGCATTGATGTTTATAAAGGAGAAGCTGGTGTTCTATTTGGAGGAAAAGCTATAGGGGGAGCTGTTAATTTACAGGATAATACCATTCCTGAAGCACAGTTTAAAAAGCAATTGGAAGGCTATGGTGTTGTTGAAGGAGGTAGCAATAGTGGCTATAGACAGGCAGTAACTATAAATGGTAACTTAGGAAAAAATCTGGCATGGTATATAGGAGGGATGAATCGCTGGAATGGTGATCTGAAAATTCCTGGAAATACAAAGGCTCCTATTGCATATGATAAAAATATTGATGACTTAACACAGTCACTTGCCCAGGTAAATGTAGATGCAGAAAACATACGTAATCTAAGTCTTTACCCCTACATAAGTCAGTACGTTTTAGATAAACTAGATGATCCTAAATTAGGGTTGACAGAAGATGATCTTTATACTTTTAAAGAATATTCATACATCAATGGGCAAGATATTCGGAATCCTGTAAATGATTTATTTATTCCTAATCAAGATCCTGATACGCCACTCTATGAAAAGGTTGTTCATGGAATTTCAGATTATGCTCCGGTTACTAAAGGGATCATGCCTAATAGTCATTCTAAGTCTAAGTCTTTGAATATAGGTACTAATTATAGTCGTGATAATCTTAGCGTTGGAATAGGCTATCGATATATAGAAGGGTTTTACGGTATACCCGGTTTTGCATTAACAAATCGACCAACCCACAGTCATGATCACGGTCATAATCATGACCACGGAGCGGTTTCTAGTTCTGAATATGCTCCCATAAATACAGCCTCAATCTCAAGCAGTATTTTGTTTGAATCTGAATTGCAAGCCAAAGAATCCTACTTTTCATCATTCCGCTTAAATTATACTTTTCAATATTCCGTTGATCGTGAATTAATTGGGGAATTTCTAGGCAATAAATTTGATAGCAACCGCCAAGCTTTCCGAATTGAAGCTCAACAAAAGCCTTGGAAGTTTGGAAGCGGAATGAGCGGAATTGATTATTCTTTTCTCAAGATGAACGGTAAAGGGGCTCAGCGTTATTTACCAAATAATCAAAGTCAGGAATTTGGTGTTTTTACATTGCAAGAATTAAAATTTAGATCCTTATTAATGAATTTGGGTTATCGCCATGATTGGATTGCAAGAAAAGCATTGCCAGATCCAACGTATAAGCCTGGTAGAGGTTTGGCTGGAGGGAATTTATCAGCTCGCTATTTTGATTTAAATCATTTTACGGCAGGCATACGCTGGGATTTCTTTAAGAGTGCTTTCTTAAAAGCTAGTTTTAATCATGGCGAACGGGCTCCTAATGTTAATGAGCTCTATGCGGGAAATGACCATTTTGCTATTATGATCGAAGAAAATGGGGACGATCAATTGAATAAAGAAATTGCTAATACGTATGAATATGGCTTAGGTTTAAACTATAAAGGGCTCAACTGGAGCATTACCAATTATCACACTACTTTTAATAACTACCTTTACCTTGCACATACCGGAATTGCCCGTTCGGGAGGCTTTTTAGTTAAGGAATGGAGAGGTTCTGACACCGAAATATCGGGTTGGGAAACAACCTTAAACTATCAGCGCAGCTTAGGAAATAAAAGTAGTCTTGAACTATCTACTTTCTTTGATTTGGTCAAAAGTAAGAATGTTTCTGACGATCCATTGAGAAAATGGGCCGAAGGTGATTATATGCCTAACTTACCCACAAGTAGATATAGTATTTCCTCAACATTTACTTACCATAAACTATTATTTCATACTTTGTTTGAACGCTATCTTAAACAAAAGTATTTAGGTAAGAACATCAATCCAGAACCTGCTATGCCTGCTTATTCTTTACTTTCAGCACGAATTGGCTACCCATTAAAAATTTTTCTGCAAGAAATCGACGTCTATGTTTCTGGTGATAATATACTCAATATTGAAGCCCGACCCCAAAATTCATACCTGAAATATCTCGCTCCTCTGCCAGGAAGAAATATTACATTAGGTTTGAAATTAACATTATAATTAAAATATGGGGTTGTGCGACGACTAGCGTTTGTTGTGGCAGTTTTATGCAGCATTAATTTCGTCCAATGTTTTCTCAATCGTTTTTATATACTTGCCATAGAGATAATTTGTCCACCAATTTGTAATATAGACAATTAAAATTGAGATTAATAAATAGCCAACGATATATAATATTAAATAATTGGGACCAATATTTAAAGTGATAATATCATATAACAATGATTCTTCGAATTTAGCTTTTCCTGTATAAACCACGAAAGCTAAAAGTGGCAATAATAGACTTCCCGATACTATGGCGGTTTTGTAAACTTCTAAAGTTAAATTAAGTTCGTTTAATATATTTATAAGAACCTGCTTAGAGTTTAGGGATATATCTGTAGTACGTTTAAGGAAAGTACTCATTTTTAATAAATATGTAATTGTGATTAATGTTATTATAAATAGCAATATAAAATACAATCCTTTTGCAATTTCATTCATTTCCAAAAAAATCGGGATAGAAAAAAAACAAATAAAAACTAATATTTGGGTTAAAATTTCATTTCTTAAGTTCCGTCTCACTTTGAGAAGTGGTAATTGAGTTGTTTTTAATTCTTTAATGTTCTGTGGAATTGTCTGATCATCCATATTATCAGAATCCATTTTACTTTTTATATCATCTAAATTCATATCCTTGATTTTTTACGATTTCTTGTAATTTACTTTTTGTTCTATTTATTTTTACACGAACATTTACTTCAGAAAGCCCTAAATTTTCAGCTATTTCTTGACCTGAAAACCCTTCAATATATTGTAGTATTAACGCTTTTTCAATTTTGTTCAACTTTTTTACAGCTTTATAAAAATGAACTAACTGCTGGTCTTTTTTAGTGTTATATCCGTCAGGTTCCATAGGTTCAACTTTTATTGATGTGTATTTATCAGGCTTGCGTTTTTCTTTTTTAAAGAATACAATTGCTGTATTTAAAGCTACCCTATACATCCACGAAGAAAACTCACTATTCCCTTTAAAAGAATTTAATGACTTCCACATTTGTAAAATGATTTCTTGAAATAAATCCTGCTGGTCGTCAAGTTTATCAAAGTACATTCTGGAAACTTTGTATAGAATACCTTTGTGTTGATTGATTAAATCTAAAAATTCCTGTTCTGTTATTTTCATCAATAAAATTCTATTTAAAAACAGGCGTAACTGTATATCCTTTTTCTCTTAAAAGATGGATTATACCATAGTCATTTGTTAAATGTCCTGCACCTATTACAAAGAGATTACTTCTCTCTTTCATCATAGATGGCATCTTTTTAACCCAATTTTTATTTCTATCTATTTGCATTATTTTTGTGGCATTTTCATCCATATATTGCTCTTTAGTAATTAAGTCAACAGTTTTGGTAATTTCTTCTTTGTTGTAAAACAAAATGGCATCATTAAAATCCTTTTTATAGGAATCGAACAACATAATCTGTTCAAGTGCAAATTCTGTTGGATAAGCGTTTTTTAAAATCTCAATTTGTTCCGAAGCTTTTTCTAAACTGAATATCGGTTTTTCACTTTTATTGGCTAATAATGTGATTTCATTTTCAAAAGATTTGAATGTAGTGCAGGGCAACATTTTAGAAATTAAAATCGAATTTAAACCTGATAGGCCATAAGAATCGTAATTTTTTAAATCTACACCTGTGACCTTTGTAACAAGCTTATTTAATTCATTGTATTGTTCATTCGATATTTCATCCGATATTTTTTTCGGATTACTCATTGAATTTTGAAGTTCCTGCATCTCCTTTGAGTCAGATAAATTGACTTCCAATACTAATGCGTTCACATTTTGAAGTGCTTCACTTACTTTTTTAGGTATTTTGAACTCATTTTCACACATTATGTGTATAGTTCCAAATAAATAAGAAGGTTCTTTAAAGTCTACGTGCTCTACTTTCCATAAAATAGAATTCTCTAGTTTTATTTTTTTTTGTGCTTGTGAAAAATTGATAAATAAGACGGTTGAAAAGATTGCTGTAATAAATTTTGAATGTTTCATTTTTATGTTTTTTTAGAATTCGCTAGGTAAGTATTGGAATCTAAAATTTGTTACAAAAAATAAAAATTGCTCTTAATTATAGAATTATTTGAGTGCGAACGGGTTGTTTTATAGGTATAGTCCTAAAATATGGCTACAGTTTTAAAATTGATTTACGCTGTTAATTTGTATACCGCATTTGGTGTTCTATAGTTTAAAGATAGATGTAATCTTACCTCATTATACAGAGCGCAAATGCCGCACCGCTGCACCAATGCATCCTGTAATACAGTGCACCTGAGCTACCACAGTTGCCGCAACCGCCATTGCCCGAAGTGCCAAGGGCACACAAGGAGCAATGGATTAGGGCACGGCAAGAAGAACTCTTGAATGTTCCTTACTTCCACGTGGTATTTACCCTGCCTTCAGAACTCAACCGCTTATGCCTGTAGGAACCCAAATTGCTCTTTAACTTGCTGTTCAAAACCGCCCGGGAGGTCATTACCTGCTTTGCATCCAACCCTAAATTTCTATGTGCGAGTCCCGGGATGAGTGCCATTCTGCATACCTGGGGACAGAACCTGTCCCTGCATCCCTGCCTTTGCCGGCAGGCAGGCCCACCTTCATTGCATCGTGCCTAGAGGTGGGATCACCAAAAACGGTAAGTGGAAATCTGCCCGGAATAAGGGGAAATACCTGTTCCCGGTCAAGGCTATGAGCAAGGTGTTTCGAGCTCGTTTTGTTGCAGCGTTACTTGAAAAAAAATAAAACAGAACAAGCCCAAAACCTTTACCAAAGCTTGTTTAAATAGGTACTTCGTTTATAAAAGTCCATAATCAAATCCAAAAAGATATCATTATTTTAGAATTACAGCGTGTAAATTTCTAGGAATTGCGTTTGTTGAAAATGGTAGCATGGCATCCACAACTATTGGAATAGAACCTTAGCGTTATACCTCCCATAGCGTTAGTATACCGCTACCCTACTTTTGCTATGCACTATTCTTGGGTGGATCTTGAGTGAATGGAGCTCTGAGAATGTATAAAATGAAATACTTGCAGTATGGAGAACTCGCGGCAGGTAATTTAATAAGTTCGTCTTGAAGAACCAACTTGACCTCTATACAAGAGCCATTCGCCTACCCTACTGTGAGCCCGTTAAGCCACAAGCGTCTTTGCTTATATTAGTAAACTACCTTGGGCATTTAAATACAGAATAAAAACAAGGGATTTATAAGTCCTTGTCAAGAGGGCACGAAGAAGTTTTTCTCTTGCGTAACCAATAGGTTGTAGGTGTAAGATTAGTATTAGTTCTTGTATTAGCTCCTGCAGTTCTAATTAAAACTAGCTCTAAATTCTGAAGGAGATTGTTTGGTTTTGCTCATAAATAGTTTACTGAACGACTGGGAGTGTTTAAAGCCTAATTCATAAGCAATTTCGCTAATGGTATCATCTGTGGTAGAGAGCTTCTCTTTGGCCCTTTCAATCACCTTATTTTGGATGTGTTGCCGCGTATTTTGTCCGGTCAAGGTTTTTAATAACGAACTGAGGTAATTGGGTGAACTATTCAATTGTGCTGCAATGAACTTTACGCTTGGTAGGCCACTTTCTAAAAGACTTTCGTTGTTAAAATAAGCTGATAAAACCTCATCCAGTTTGATCAGGATTTGTTGACTGTTTTTGTTTCTTGTAATAAACTGTCTTTGGTAAAATCTTTCCGAATAGTTGAGTAGTACCTCCAGTTGTGCGATAATGATATTCTGAGTAAACGTATCAATACTTGAATTGTATTCCTGTTCAATATTTTGCATAATGTTGATGATCAAGTCTTCTTCTCTTTTTGATAAAAACAAAGCCTCATTAATCGCATATCCAAAAAAATCATATCGTTTAATATTTTTGGCTAATGGAGTGTTCCAAATAAAATCAGGATGGATACAAAGAATCCACCCTGATTTATGTTGCTCTGCGCCTTCTATCACCTCAAAACTAACCACTTGACTAGGAGCTATAAACGACATCAATCCCTGATCAAAATCATATTCTTGCTGTCCATATCCAAATTTCTCTTCCAGATTTCTTTTCAATCCTATGGAATAAAAATTTTGCACCCAACATACCTTATTCGTGGTGGTCTGATACTGTACTTTGCTGTAATCTACCAAACTCACCAATGGATGATGAGGAGCTTCTAGTCCGGCTGCTTTATGAAAATCGTTTACCGATCGTATATCGTGAGTTATTTTACGCTCCATTTTAAAAGTGAAAATTAATAATCTGTAGCAGTCGCCAATTCTTTATGAAGTGCCATTTCGTTTTCTAAAGTCTCCATTTTTTGCTGTGCATATTGGTTCGCATCAGTTCCTAAAAATAAATGTAAGGGCGGATGTTCCATTTCTGCTAGTTGCATTAAAACTGCAGCTGCCTTTTCCGGATCTCCTGTTTGATTTCCGGCAATATCATCTAAGTGTACCTGTTGCAAATCACGAGCTTCCTTGTAAATAGACATCTCATTTTGGGGTAAGACTAAAGAACCCTGATTTAAAAAGTTTGTCCTGAAATATCCGGGATAAACAACTGTAGCGGTAAGACCCAATGATTTGATTTCTGCTGAAAATGATTCTGTTAAACCTGCCAAGGCATACTTTGTAGCACAATATATTCCCCAACCGGGAAAACTACCTACAAATCCTGCTATAGATGAGATATTGATAAAATGTCCAGACTTTTGTGTACGCATAAAAGGCATCGCCTTGCGAATGACATTGAGTACGCCAAATACATTTACATCAAAATTCTCACGTGCCTCAGCATTGGTTAGTTCCTCCAAGGTACCCAGTTGCCCGTAACCGGCATTATTTACGACCACATCCAGTTGTCCAAAGGTATCTTTTGTTTTTGAAAGAGCATCAGCAACACTATCTTCATCTAATAAATCCATTTCTAAAGGTAGAAAATTTGAAGATGATGTTTTGACCGCTTCGATCAAAGCGTTGAGATTTCTGGAAGTCGCAGCTACCTGATGACCGTTGTTGAGTAATGTTTTAACTAAGTTAAGCCCCAAACCTTTTGAAGCTCCTGTGACAAACCACTTTTTTTTAGTATCCATAGTTTAATTTATTAATGATACGGCAAAGGTCTGCAACAGTATCCCCTTCCATGTATCCCAACTTAAGAATGTTGTAGTCAAAACGTGACCCTATGGTTCAAAGGGAAACGTGTTGATGTCTTTATTTTTAAGATTATCCTAGTACCTCAAGTACTTTGAACTTCCTCTCACCTCCCACGCCTCAAAACCCCGGGTTTTGATCAAATACTTGCAGCTATTTTGTAACTGCGTAATACCTTGTTCTTTTCAGGTGTTAAACTTATGATTTCCCAATATTCCAGTATAACGATCACGCTGTCGCTCAATAAGCTCTGGAGCTGGGATTTTATCGCTTTTAGCAGCGTTTACATTTCGAGCAGCAGGTAAAAGATTTCAGAGCTCGTTGTTTTTCCATTGGTGGTCTAGTGCGTAATTCTCAATCCGTTTCCCGGTCCATGCACAAGGTATCAACCATAAACAAAATCTTCGACAGCCTCTAACAAACGATACCTATACTCGGGAGAAAATCAAGACCACAAGAGCATCCAATAGCTCCAATATCTAGCTCAAAACAGACTAATCTCCATAGCGGGCTTACCGACAAAGCCCCGGTTAAGAATCTTTGAGCTTACTTCACCTATTGAATTTATTAGTAAATTACCCACATCCAGATTCGGATCAATAGGTCTGACTGTTTTAGAAAAAAATATTAACACGAATGATCCAAATACATCTAAAATAACCTATAGCATTTCAGAAATGTGGCTCAATCCCTAAATGGAATTACTTAAGTAAACTTATGAAAACTAAGATTTTAATTGTCTTTGTACTATTTACATCATTTTTGCTACAGGCTAAAGGTGAATATAGCGTACCTAACGTGTCTTCTGGCTCGGCCATATTTCCTGTGGTAATCACATCGCCAAACAGCAGACTACAGTTAAAATTCACCCGCCACCCCGATGGGGAAATCACCTATTCCTTTACTGCCAATTCGAAGAGGATGATTACAAACTCTAAAGTGGGATTAACCGGTATTGGTAAGCCAGTACCAACTAGTAAGTCCACTCGTTCTATAAGGTCTATTTGGAAACCGGTTTGGGGGAAAAGGGCAACTGTGCCAGAAAATTATAACGAACTTACATTAGATTTAAAAACGTATAAAATCATTGTTAGAGCATATGATGATGGGGTAGCGTTCAAATATGATTTCCCTAAAGAAGAAGCGGTTGATGATTTGACTCAGTTCAACTTCAGCGGTAATTATACCGCATGGTATTACAACGGAGAAAACGCCAACATTGGTCCTGAGCAACTGTCAGACTGCAGTGATAACCGATTACCAGTAATGACTATAAAGGTAGATGATACCAATTATATGGCTATTCACGAAGCTAATTTATCATGGGGTGAGCCGCTAGTATTGGGGTCAAAAAAAAATGTGAACTTATTTACTATCGCGTCTAAACCCAACAATGCCTGGAAGGTTATCATGTATGGTAATAAGCCAGGAGAATTGGTTGATTCGCATATCATAGAATTGTTAAATCCTTTACCATCAAAAGACTTAGATTTCTCGTGGGTAAAACCTGGAGTCGCCGTTTGGGATTGGCGGATCGCCGGTGCGCAGGTCGACGGTTTTAAATATGATATGTCACTTCCTTCCTGGAAAAGAATGGTGGATTTCGCTTTTGAAAACAACATTCGCTATCTGGCACTTGATGCCGACTGGTATGGTCCTGAATTTGGTAAAGATTCAGATCCGCTTAAAGGTGGCAAAGTATCGCAGGTGCACGAAATCATAGCGTATGGTAAAACAAAGAATGTAGGTATTTGGCTATATCTTAATGATGTGGGCGGCCGTAAGTTTCCGATAGATCTCACCTTAAAACAATATGGGGATTGGGGTACTGCAGGAATCAAATACGGATTTATGTCGGGCAGTCCTGCTGAAAAGAATGAACGTACGCGGATGATCACCGAATTGTGTGCAAAGAATCATCTATTATGTGATTTTCACGATGGCCCGGTACATCCTTATGGACAAATGCGCACGTTTCCAAACGCGGTTACCCGCGAATACTGCCAGGCACAGCTTGATGGAAGCACTGTTTTAGAGCCTAAAACATTTGTTACCTCGGTATTTGTAAATATGCTTGCCGGACCACTTGATATGAATAATGGACTTGCTGACCTCAAACAGACCGGAAGAATTCATAGTCCTGCCTACTCTACTAATACCACATTGGCTGGTGAGGCTGCTCGTACGTTAATTACTTTTTCAGGGGTAACCGTAATACCCGATATCCCTGAGAGTTATAAAAAACATCCTGAAATCCTTAAATTTATTGCATCACAAAATATGCCCTGGCTGGAAAGCAAAACTCTTATGGGTGAAATAGGCGAATATATTGTGATGGCGCGGCAGGCCAGCGATAAAACATGGCTAATAGGCGCAGCAACAAATGAAAATTCACGGGAATTAGATATTCCTCTTACTTTTTTAAATACGGGCACATATAAGGCTCTGATAATTCAAGATGGTGATACTGCTGATTATCGTACACAAAATGAGAGTTATAAAACATCGCACAGAGCGGTAAATTCGACAGATACATTGCATGTTAAAATTGCGCCAGGTGGGGGCGCCTGTATTCTACTAAAGCAGTAACGGCTCTATTAAAAAACTGAGTATATTTTTGGCGTTTTGAAGCTCTTAGAACCTGATTCCTCTTCATCTTTGTATCAGTGGGCTGGTTTGGTGTAAGCTATTTTAATAGCTATTGCTTGGTTAAAAATATTCCTCAAGCCTTGAACACGTACATAGGCTATCTTTAATTCTGGGTATTCAGTAAACCCTATCTGCCCCTGTCTTTCTGATTTGGAGTTCATTTATCGGGGGATTTATACAGTAGATATCTACTCCTAGCCAGGAGTTGTGTTGCGCTATCACCATTAGAAAAAGTTACAGTATATGATCACGCTGGCGCGCTATAAGCTCTGGAGCTGGGATCTTATCGCCTTTGCAGCGTTTACATTCCTGGCAGCAGGTAACAGGTTCCAGAGGTCGTTGTTTTTACAGATAGAAGACGGAATGACATGATCTATAGCATTGCTGTTGATGCGTGTCCTGGCTCGTACCCTAATAGTCATGTGAAATTTCTAATGGCGTGCACTTTAGCATATAAGGGGATCATCCTGCCTTTATAGTTACTTAATCCCGGGAGTATATATGCTTTATTGGGGTAGTTTCACTGAGTAAAGTATGGGTGACCTTTTTCTATTGGGAGTGCGTAATTTATTGGTGTAGGATTTCTAAAGTATAAAAAAAATTACCTTTTGAAGATTAACTCTTTATACATCGGGTAAGTTTACCATGCCACCAGTCACAGACTGGCGGGAGCGGGGGCAATACGTTTCTCGGTCCATACGCAATATTCCTTACTTTGGATATTGAGTACATCATGAAGGAGAAAAACTTCAGAAACGCTAACCAACGGGATTTATTGAAAAAAAGATTTTCTAAATTCCAGCGGGGACTGATCTGTCTTTCTTTTGAAGAGCTTATTAAACGATTGAGGATGCGCGAATCCTAAATTATAAGCTATTTCGTTAACTGATTCTTCTGTGGTCGATAATTGCAATTTTGCAATTTCGATTACCTTTTCTTGAATATGTTGCTGAGGCGTTTGTCCTGTGATTTCTTTTAATAGCTTACTTAAATACTTAGAGGTAATGTGAAGCTGTTCCGCCAAAAATTGCACGCTAGGCAGACCACTTTTTAACGAGACATCTGAGTTCAAATGGTCTATTAATAAGGTTTCAAAGCTCTCGACAACTTTACTATTAGTGACTTTGCGGGAGGTAAATTGGCGTTGATAAAAGCGTTCTGAATACTGAAGTAAGGTTTCGATGTGAGCCGTAATAATATTTTGACTGTATTGATCAATATCCGTTTGATATTCTTTTTTAATTCCATTCAAAATGGGTTCTAATGTTTCTTCCTCATCTTCTGAAAGAAATAAAGCTTCATTTATGGCATAATCAAAAAAATCATATTTTGATATTGTTTTAGCCAAGGAAGTATGCCAGATAAAATCAGGATGAATCAATAACATCCACCCTGATCTATTCTCATTAGGACTTGGGTCTGGCTCAATACGAAACACTTGTTTAGGTGCCACAAAAAACATAATGCCCTTGTCGCAATCATACTGCTGTTGCCCATAATACATTTTCCCCTGCAATCCACGTTTTATGGCTATAAGGTAGCAATCAAGCATCCAGCTAGAATCTCGTTCCTTTTGGGAAATATTCAAACCGGAATAATTAATAATACTCACCAAAGGATGTTTAGGAGTCTCCAGGTCCGATAAAAAATGAAAATCTGCTATCGTTTTTACCTTGCAAATGTTTTGCATTGAAATACTATTCTTTTCTTAAGATAAGTAACAAATCTACATATCTAATTTTTACTATTCATAAACTCAAAAACTGAATCAATACATAATAACTTACCAAGTAACTTCGCCTTGCTCCCCATAAAATTTTCCAGAAGTAAAACGAGTTGCTTCAGTAGCTATCCTAACAATAGCAGCGGCACCCTCTTCTACTGTTTTTGTTCCTTGATGATCATTAAGATCTGTTGCTGTATAGCCTGGTGTCACGCTAAAAATCCTGAATGAAGTATCTTCCAACTCGTTAGCTAGCATAACCGTAAACGCATTTACTGCCGTTTTTGATGCCCCGTAAGCACTCCAAATTTCTAAATTTGGATCTTTACCGGATGACGAATGAATTTCTAAAGATCCAACTTCACTGGAAATATTGATAATGATAGGCTGTTCTGATTTTTCCAATAGAGGCAAGAATTGTTGCGTTACTTCAACGGTACCAAAGAAATTGGTGTCAAATAGATTTCGTAAGGTTTCAATATTAGGAGTAGAAAACTTTTGGGGTTGAATCCCGCTAATACCCGCATTATTGATTAATAGATCTAGAGAGCCGATTTTGGAGGCTAGTTGCGTTTTGGCCTGTTTAATTGATTGGCTGTTTGTCACATCAAGCACAATCCAATTTATACTTTTCAAGCCTAACTTTTGAAGCTTCTCTACAGCTTCCTGTCCCTTACTATTGGTTCTACAACCTATATTAACCGCATAACCCAGTTCACCTAGTTGCCTAGCTGTTTCAAATCCGATACCTTTATTACCTCCTGTTATCAATACTGTTTTCATCTTCTAAATCTTTAAATTATTTTACAAATTTATCAAGGATTAAATGCTTAAAAGTAGTTGAACAGCACAAGTTTGTAGCCCAATGTAAGTTATACTGGATCACCTCCACCTCTTTAGATCAAAAACCTATCTTAAAAAAGATTGTAAATAAGTTAAAGCTGAAGTCCAGGTAAGGTTTTTATAGCGCCCGTTAGCTAAGTTCTGATGCTGTGTTGAAAACATGGAATACATGTATTGACTTTGCTGCCATTTAGCATACAATTCCATTTCCCCGGCAGGATTATCTGCTCTTTGTTTTTTAATGAACTCCTCGAAATTTTCCATACTCGATAGCTGCCTAAGATTAAAACTTTTGCCTGTTAGTTCCTTTACAAAAGCCTGAAGCATACTAGGACTTATTTGAAAACTTGCAATCTGCAAGTCTCTGGGAGCCTCATCATCCAATGCTACTTCCGCAGTAAATGCAGCGGTATCATCCATCGTAGTAAAGTCCAGTTTCCAGTCGGCTTTCTCCCCCCAATAACCCATGCTTTGGTCCTTCCGGTTTAATACCGGAGTATGGTATTGAAGTATCTCTGCAAAAGCACCGTTAAACACGGAAGATGCTTGTATGGAAGTGCTATCCAGATAGGTTCTGAATACTCTTCTTAGATCAAAGTTCCGGTTTTCACCCGGTACTAAATCCGTATAATCAGTACAGAAATCGGAAGGAATAAACCGAGGAACCCTTGCTTGCAGGGCAGCATCTAAGATTCGTTTTTGTAAATCTACAATCACATCCTCCAGGCCTGCCAAAGCCGAAACAACCAGGTCTTTCCCCTCGCACGCATCGGCTATTTCTTTGGTACTGTTGAGGTCTACCCTTTGAATTGTTACACCCATTTTTGAAAGTGCTTCTATTTTTTGAGGGTCGGTCGTGGGACGTGCTATAGCACTCACAATGGCGTCTCTGTTTAACAGCTCCCGGCAAATTTTCATTCCTAAATTACCGGTAGCACCTGCTACTAAAATCGATTTCTTCATAATAAATCTCCTTATTTTTTATTTTCAGTTAAGAAATTTACCACCGCTTCAATAACCTGCTCCGGCTGTTCCTCGTACATATAATGGCCGCTATCAAGAATTCCTATCACCTCCAAATTGTTTGCTACGTAAGGCAACCCCATCTTCATATAATTATAGCTTACATAACTGCCAATGCCTAATAGGGGCATTTCTAGTTGCTGATAGGATTTGGAATCCTCTATATCTTTTGCAAAAGCCTGATACCATGCATTGGATGCTCTAATGCTCTCGGCATCATTGTATGCGCTGGCATATACTTCACGCTCAAAGGAACTCATTATCGTTTCATCAATCATAACATACTTAAAAAGATAATCAAGCAAGATTTCAAAACGTCCTTCCAGTAATTTTTCAGGTAAGCCCTTAACCTGATTGAAGCCCATCCACCAGGCATAAGGCATCTGTGCATCCATTTTTTCACCGAATGTACCTGGAGCCGGTATTAAAGGCATCTGCAAGATGCCTTCGCTGGGGTGCGCCCCATCTAATACGATAAGCTTATCTATCAATTCCGGGTAGTTAAATGCAAAGCTCATCGCTACCATTCCACCAATATCATGGCCCATCATATGTACTTTTGCAAAACCGAGTTTTTTTACAAGCTCTAAAACATCTGTAGCCATAGTTTTCTTGTCATATCCCCGTTCTGGTTTTTCTGATGTTCCCATACCTCTAATATCTACTACGATCACTTGGTATGATTTAGAGAGCTCCTGAACAACAGGATGGTAAGAATACCAGGTTTGCGGCCATCCGGGCAGGCAAATTAGTGGTTCTCCCTCACCTCCTACTACATAGTGGAGTTCTATACCATTCACTGTAGCGTATTGGTTAACAAAGCCGGTCCAGCTTTTTATAAGCTCAGCATCAGCATATTGATTTTGAATTTTCATCATTTGTACTTTTAATTTTTACAAATGTATGGTGGTAAAATCCTGACCAAACTACCATATGGTAGGTAATGTCTTACTTGATTTCTTTGCGGATTCTGCTCAGTGCATTGGGAGTAATACCCAGAATTGAAGCCAATTGCTTTACGGGTATTTTTTTTACGAAATCAGAATTTTGGAGTAGTTCGAGGTAAATCTGTTTGGCGGATAAGGTTTGATAATTCAGGTTTTGGTCTACCTGCCTGATACACATAGCTTCCCATATTTTTCTTCCGAACTCTTGCCATACGGGAAGTTTCTTATAAAGCTGATCCATTTCAGCCTTGCTGATTACCAGAAGTTCTGTGTTTTCTATGGCCTCAATATTGAAACGCGAAGGTACTTGAGCGTGTAAACTTGAGATCTCGGTAAAAAAATCATGTTCAAAAAACACCCACGAAGTATGTTGTTCTTCAAATGTTCCATAATGAAGTCGCAAGCCTCCGGATTTTATAAAATAGTATTGATTGGCAATTTGTCCTTTTCTCAATACAAGCACACCTTTCTTAACTGTTGTACTCTTGAATTTTGAGAGAACTAGTGCGAGGTCTTCTTCGCTAATACCCACCCGGGATTTAATAAAATTTTTAAACTCGTTCATATAATTTCCTTAGTGCTCAGCTTTATGAATTAAAAATTGGATTTTAACCGCTATTGAGACCCTATCTAAAATCACCTGTTTATACTTAAAAATGTTGTAGTTGCGAAGCTATCCCATTCTTTTTAATTACGTAAAGTATACAAACTTTTTTGAGTTCCCTTAACTTCTCCTTACATCCCAGGCCTCAAAGTCCCGGGTATTAATCAGATACTTACAGCTGCTTTGTAATTGGGAAATGCCCTCTTCTCTCCAACTGTCAAACCCTTGATTCCCTAAAAGAACCACCTGAATTTCCCTTGTAAAGCGTTGTTGTTGATGCTCGTGCAGCATTTCTCAGTATTCCAGTATACGATCACGCTGTCGCTCAATAAGCTCCGGAGCTGGGATCTTATCGCTTTTAGCAGCGTTTACATTCCTGGCAGCAGGTAACAGGTTCCAGAGGTCGTTGTTTTTACAGATAGAAAAGGGAATTACGAGGTCTAGTGGGTAACGCGCAATCCGTTTCCCGGTCTATACGCAATGTATCGCCCATAAACAGAATCTTCAATAGCATCTACAAACGATACCTATACTCGGCAAAAAATCAAGACCACAAGAGCATCCAACAGATCCAATACCTACCTCAAAACAGACTAATCTCCATAGCGGGCTCACCGACAAAGTCCCGATGATTATCGGGACGGTTCAGTCAACACGGAGTTTATGCCAGGCTCCCCTTCTACAACGGGACAGGCTGTACCGGCCACACGAACGCCAGGTATTACCCATAGTTTTTATTTTCGTTCATAAATCAAAACATATTTTTCTCTTTCAGCTATTGTCATTGAGTCAGTTCCCATAATTAAAATTCTTTTCTTGACTGGCTTTTGATAATAAAAGCCATCTTTTCTTTTAATTACAATTTTAGCTTTTTTGAGAGAAGGTAAGTAGGGACTTTCTGCTTCAATTCGTAATTCAAGATTAATATCATTCGTTTTTTTGTCCAAGAACCAAGTTCCGTATGCAGTGTTAAGAGGATTAAAACTTTTATAAGTTCCAGCATCATTTAAAATATAACTAGCTCGATTTACGTTTTCAATTCCCATATCACGTCCAAATCTTGTCAAAGGAATTTTTGTTTTTTTATCTCCATTTTCATCCTGCAATTCAATTAACCAGCAATTTAAAAAGGCTGTCAATGGACAGTCTTTTTTATATGCTGTATTGCTCCTCGTAAACTCAGTTTTTAAAAACTACTTTTTTTAAGCAAATTTCACTTTCTGAAAAAGCTTTTAAAAAAGCTTCCGTATTTTTAAAACTGCTTTGTTTTATAAGATGATATTCATAATTTATTTCCAAAGAATCTCCCGTAAAAGGCCAAGGATCTATTAGAAATTCACCCTCTTTTTCAAGCATATTATGAAGTGTGTTTCCTAATGAATGATTAATCTCAAAACAGCGGTTTGCATCTGGAAATTCCTCTTTGCAGATCATTAATGAAAGTCGGTCACAAAACTTTAAAATACCATAAAGTAACTTATATTCTTTAACTGGTATTGCATAGAGTTTCATAGCATCTTTGTCAAGATTACAATTCCTTGGAGATACCAGTTTATTATTGAAAACTTCAGGGTACAAAAATTTAAAATGACTGCTTACTAAAGCTGCTACTAGAAGTGATCTAGTAACTAAATCATTTAGAATATGCTCAACCTTCTTTGCTGATTCTGCTGTAGATCCTTCAGGCTTATCGAATGAGATTGGCTGACCTAAATCACTAAGTTGTTGGTTATAATTAAAATCAGTTTCTTTAGATTCGTGGAAAGCGATAGCAGCAAACACATCTGAAAAATAAAGTTTCTTATACTCCTCTTTTAAATTTTCAGCAATCAAGCAAGCCAGATGCGCGTGATGTGTCTGGGTTATTATAGAAAAACCCTCTGTATTTAGATTGACAATCATTGGTTATTAAAAATAGTATTAAAAAATCTAAAAATAAACTACAGCGTTTTCTGTTAATGAATATTAAGCCCCACGTTTCTTCTTCGATTCATTATCCTTTTCTCCATATTGATTTACGTGTTTATCCTTTAATGGGCCTTTATCAATGTCTTGCTTATTCTCTTTTTTATCATTTTTTGATTCTTTTTTATTGGCACCCATGTCGTTGAAAATTATAATAATTAATAATTTCTAAGTTATATTTAATTTCTACGAATTATCTTAATAAAAACTTAGAAAATTTCCCAATACCCTTATTTAGTGGATTGCATCACAGGTTCATCTCGATTTTTACGCTCGTAGAAACTATGCAAAACTAACGTTAATTAGCTGCAATAATTGATTTAAACAAAATATGTAGTTTACATTTATGAAGCTAAAAGGAGAAAAATATGAGCTCAAAAGTGCTGTTGTTGGGAGGTTCTGGATCTTTAGGTCTGGAAATTGCTAAATGTTTAAAGCGAGTTTTAATTCCGTTTAGAGCACAAACAAGTTCGTTTGATGGAGCTGAAAAATTGCAGCCCTACACACCTGATATTTGGATTGTAGATCCCGTTACCAACCCAGAAAAAATACAGGGCATAACGGAGGGTATTACCACTGTAATTTCAGGGATGGGTAAAAGTGTGAGTTTATTCACAAATTCTCCAGACACATTTAATGAAGTAGATCATATAGGTAATGCTGAGGTTCTTTTAGATGCTTTGAAAAATAAAGTATCCTATTACATATACATATCTATAAAAGAAGCGGGAGATAATGATGATTATGCGATACCTAAAAATCATAAAAAGTTTGAAAAAAAATTAGAAGAGTCCGGAATTCCTCATTGTATTTTAAGACCTGTTGGACTTTTTTCAGGTTTAAATGATTTGGCAATAATGGCCAAAAGAAATATGATTCCAGTTATAGGTGACGGTGAAGCCAAAACCAATAGCATTTCTCAAACCGATATGGCTGAAGTTGTGCTGAATACCTTAAAAAATAGAATCACGGGAATACGCATAATCGGGGGGCCTGAAATCCATTCTAGATATGAGATGGCATTAATGATACAGGAACGTTTTGGCGCTAAAATTGTGAAAATACCTAGTACTATAGCTAATGTTGGCGCTTTTTTACCTCAATTTTTTGATAAAAATTTACACGATAAAGTTGGCTTCTTCAAATACATAACTACTCATGACATGATAGGAGAAAAACACGGGGTAATTACCTTCAGGCAATACCTGAACTCTATAGATGAAAATGAGTTGCCCTAATGAAAAATTATGACTGCATACTAGTAGGAAGTGGTATAAATGGTATTGCAGCAGCGATTTACCTCCAGCAAAAAGGTTTGAAAACTTGTATTTATGAGGGATCAAATGCACCGGGTGGCTCTACAAAAACACAGCCATTAACATTACCGGGTTTTCAACATGATACAGGATCGGCGATACATCCCATGGCTTTTGCCTCTCCGTTTTTAAAAACACTTCCTCTAAAAGACCATGGATTAGAATGGATATTTCCTAAAATCCCCTATGCCCATCCTTTTTTAGACGGTAGCGCTGTAGCGGCATATACCGATGTAAAAATAACCGCTTCAGAGTTGGGTGCCGATGAAGAAGCATATCTCAATGTATTTGAAAAGATTACATCAAAATGGGAATCTGTAGATTCAGATTTATTAGGACCACTTACAATTCCCGAAAACCCATTAGATTTTATTCGTTTTGGGTTAAAAGCTATACAATCTGCAGAGCAACTTAGTGATCATTATTTCCAGAATGAAAAGACAAAGGCCTTTTTCTTTGGTGCAGCCGCTCATTCAACACTCCCACTAGATGCCTGGGCTTCGAGTTCATTTGGATTGGTACTAAGTATAATGGCTCATAAATACAACTGGCCTTTTCCTAAAGGTGGTGCCGGTAATTTGATTAAGGCCTTGGTATCCTATTACAAATCTTTAGGTGGAACTCTTATTTTAAATCATAAAGTAACAGATGTTGAATCACTTCCAAAGGCAGATGCTTATTTGTTTGATTGTACACCTAAACAACTCTTGGCTATTAAAAACACCAATCTAAGTCAAACTTACAGAAAGCGACTCTCAAATTTTAAATATGGGCCTGGAGTTTTCAAAATTGATTGGGCATTAGATAAATCCATTCCGTTTACAAATGAAAAATGTAGAATGGCAGGAACAGTGCATATAGGATATAGCACTTCTGCAATTAAAAACTCGGAAGCCCTGATTTATGAGGGTACTATTTCAGAAACACCTTATATTTTAATCGCACAACATACTTTATTTGATGATTCCCGTGCACCTGAAGGTAAACATACTGCGTGGGCTTATTGCCACGTTCCTAATGGGAATATCACAGATATGACCACGATAATCGAAAATCAAATAGAAAAGGTTGCCCCCGGATTTAAACAACTCATTCTTGCCAGAAGCACCAAAAACACACAAGAACTAGAAGCATTCAATCCCAATATAATAGGTGGTGATATAAATGGAGGTAAGCAAGATATCACACAACTCTTTACACGGCCTATTGTAAAAATATCTCCGTATAGCACTTCAAATAAAAGTATGTACCTATGCTCTTCGTCAACACCTCCAGGCGGTGGTGTTCATGGTATGTGTGGATATCACGCTGCTCATAAAGCTTTTAAAGATCATTTCAAAAAGTAGAATTTACAAAGGCAACTCATTAAATTTTTGCAAATTTTTAGCTTTTGACTTACTGAAAAAATCGGAACTTTAATTTGGAATTCTGCTGATCTAAAAATCTTATTTCTTAAAAAAAACCAACCAAGTTATGAAACCAAAAAAGATACTGTTGATTCTAACATCTCACGAAGCCTTATTAAATACAAAAAGTAAAACAGGCTTATGGATTGGAGAGTTTACAGATCCTTACTATCAATTTATAGATGCCGGATGTGAAGTTACTTTAGCGAGCCCTAAAGGTGGTATGCCACCCATTGATGAAATGAGTCAGCTTACAGAAAATATCACCCAATCAAACAAGCGCTTTACAAAAGATTCCGTTGCTCAAATTGCCTTAAATACGTCGCTAAAATTAGAAAGCGTAGCTGCTTCAGATTTTGATGCTGTATTTTATCCTGGTGGTCACGGGCCTATGTTTGATTTAGCAACAAATGAATTAAGCGGTGAATTAATCCTAGATTTTATTAAAAGCGGAAAACCTGTTGCCGCTGTATGTCACGGCCCGGCAGCACTTCTAAAAGCAGCAGAACTTAATCCATCAATATTAGAAAGTAAGAATGTAACCGGTTTTTCAAATATGGAAGAAAAATTAGCACTACGGTCAAATAATATACCCTACAAATTAGAAGACCGATTGAAAGAGTTTGGCACAAATTATAAAACTGCAGCCGTTCCATTTATAGCTCACGTAGAAACTGATGGGCTATTGATTACAGGACAAAATCCATTATCTGCAGGACCTACAGCAAAAGCCCTACTTGATTTTTGGGGTTCAAACTAATTCTTGAGATTTCAGTACCGTTTACTTGCAATAGCCTCATTCAGATCTTTAAATCTTGAACAAATAATTTAAGGTTTTACAAATTAGACTTCCAAGATATCATCCAGCAGCATCGGGAGCTTTCTCAATCTTTTCCCGGTGGCATCATAAATGGCATTGCTTATCGCAGAAGCCAGACCCACAATGCCTAATTCACCAACTCCTTTAGCTCCCAGCGGATTTACTTTATCGTCTTTTTCTTCTACAAATTCGGCGTGGATGTTGTGTACATCGGCATTGACGGCTATGTGATATTCGGCGAAATTAGCATTCATAATTCGACCGTATTTGCTGTCAACCATTCCTTCTTCGCGTAATGCCATTCCTAATCCCCAGATCATAGCGCCCAAAAGTTGATTTTCTGCTGTCTTGGGGTTGATGATTTTACCGGCAGCAGAGACGTTTACAATACGTGGTACTTTGATAATTCCAAGATCCTGATCAACTGTAACCTCGACCATTACACAACAATGCGCATAGCCGGAATGCGTAGTTTGTCCCTCAATTTTTGCTTCATTGTGCGCTATACTTAATTCTTCTTTAGAGGCCTGCTGCATAATTTCAGCAAAGCTGAAGGTTTTAGCATCGTATTCCAGATTGCCGTCTTGAAACAAAATAGCATCAAAATCTACTTGCTGATAGTCCGGATTATTTCGCTTCCAGACATCAGCAATGCGGTATTGAAACTTTTTACAAACGCCAGCTACCGCAGATCCAACAGATGAGACTGTCCAGGACCCTCCTTCGATAGGCGAATCCGGGTAAGCGGTATCGCCTAGTTTAAATTCAATTTTTTCTATGGGTACACCTAATTTGTCTGCAGCGATCTGAGACATCACGGTATACGTTCCTGTACCAATATCTGCTGTGGCGCATTTAATAGTAAACATTCCATTTTCATCCATTGTCAGAGAAACCGAAGCCGGTTGCTGCAGCGCTTCCCAGGAACCGGTCGCCATACCAAAACCCGTAAGCAGGTGTGGTTCGTTTTCAGATGAAGTCTTTTTGTTTTTCCACCCAAATAATTCTTCGCATCGGTCATAACAGGCCATCAGCTCCTTACTCGTAAAGGGCTTATCTTCGTTCTGATCATAATCCACATAATTTTTTCTACGGAACTCCAGCGGATCAATACCTGCTTCGTGAGCGAGTTCATCTATAGCACATTCCAATGCATAAACCCCGGAAACGCCACCGGGAGCACGCATATCAAGCGGCGTATAACTCTGTACCGGTGTCAGTTCGTATTCCAGATTTACATGTTCACATTTGTATAAAAGACCAGACCAGTCTACAATAGTCTCATTAAAATCCTCAAATGTTGAGGTTTCTCCAACTGTTCTATGAGAAAGTGCCTGCAAGGTTCCATCTTTACTGCATCCTAATTTCATCGTATGAATAACTTCCGGGCGATACCCAAAACTGAACATCTGCGCACGCGTCATTACCATTTGCACGTTGCGTTTCAATTCTAAGGCAGCCAGTGTTGCCATAAATAACTGGTATTGTGGTCTGAGACCGGAACCAAAAGCACCACCTACAAAATCACTTTTTACCTGAACTTTATCGGCTCCGAGGCCGAATACGCCGTTCAGATATTTTAGTGAACTCCCAACTCCCTGTATTTTGTCATACACCACAATACTACCATCATCTTTATATTCCACGCTTGTGGCGTGTGGCTCCATCGGGTTGTGGTAATTGCGCGACTGGCGGTATTCTTGAGTAATGGTATACTCAGAATTTTTAAATGCTTTTTTAAAATCGCCCCTGTTGGATGCCGGATCCGGAGTGCGATCTGCGCTGGCATTTTTCAGGTTTTCATATAAACTTCCTTTAAATTCCTCTTCCTTGTAAGTCACTTTGATGAGACTGGAAGCATACCGAGCCTGTTCAAAAGTTTCGGCAACTACCAAAGCTATAGGTTGACCGTTGTACAGTATTTTGTTGTTATAAAAAGGCCTAAATGGTTTTCCGGGAGGTGAAAGCGGATCGGTATAATCAACCCTATTTTTTAAACGCTCGGGAAGATTCTTATGGGTAAAAATACCTTTCACCCCCTCAAATGCTTCAGCTGCCGAGGTGTCCAGAGCGGTAATACTTCCACAGGCAATGCTGCTTTGCAAAACATACGCATGGTAAAATTGTGAGGTGATATCTGCACTGTAAGTCGCACTGCCACTTACTTTTTGAGGTCCGTCAACCCGTTGTTGTTTGTTTCCTATATTGAGCATCATGATGGATTTAAAGCGTTGTTTAAAGCACGTACGATAGCACGTTTTACCAGTGGAATTTTAAAATTATTGGTCCCAAAACCCTGAGCACCTTTGATTAGTTTTTCGGCTAAGGATTTAAAATTTTCCGTGGAAGCTTCCTTCCCGATAAATTCGTGTTCTACTTCTTTTAATTTCCAGGGTTTGTGAGCGACACCACCCAAGGCGACCCGTACGTCTTCAATTTTACCCGCTGAAACTTTCAGGCATGCCGCCACAGAAACCAGTGCAAAGGCATAAGACTCCCGATCCCGGATTTTTAAATATTCAAAATTCTGTGAAAAACCTTCGTTGGGGAGTTCAATGTGGGTGATTAAATCTCCGGGCTCCAGATTATGGTCTTTTTCAGGATGTTCTCCCGGAAGCCTGTGAATTTGGTCAAAAGGCATAACCAGCGTTGCTCCCTTGCGCAGGATATGCACTTTTGCTTCCAGCGCAGCCAGGGCTACACACATATCTGAGGGGTGCGTGGCAATACAGGAAGCTGAAGTTCCTAAGATAGCATGGATTCTGTTGAACCCCTTAATCGCTGCACATCCACTCCCGGGTTCCCGCTTATTACAGGGCATTGCCGTATCGTAAAAATAGTAACAACGGGTGCGCTGTAGCAGGTTTCCACCGTTAGTCGCACGGTTGCGCAGTTGGGAAGATGCCGCTGACAGTATAGCTTTATTCAAAACAGGATATTTATTTTTTACAGCAGGATGGTAAGCCGTGTCTGCATTGGTAGCCAGTGCACCCAGTCGCAAACCGTCGGCAAATTCTTCAATTTGATCGTAAGGCAGCTGGCCGATATCTGCAATAGCGTCGGGTTTTTCAACCCCATATTTCATCAAGTCTACTAAGTTGGTACCACCCGCAAGAAAGGTTGTATCATACAGTGCAGTATCTGACGAAAGATCGTCGGTCGAAAGTCGGGTGTATTCAAATGGTTTCATAGTGGTTAGGATTCTTCGTAAATGCGACGAGCGGCTTTCGTTATATTTTTATAGGCGGCGCAACGGCAAAGGTTACCACTCATCCAGTCTTTAAGGTCTTCTTCCGAATTGATCTCCCCACGGTTGCGCATCGCAATGGTAGAGCAAATTTGTCCCGGGGTGCAGTACCCACATTGATACGCATCCTCGTCAATGAATATCTGTTGAGCTGTACTCAAATTTTCGGCAGTTCCTAAGCCTTCAATGGTGGTGATCTCTTTTCCCTCCAGACTTACTAAAAGGCACAGGCACGAATTGACGCTATTCCCGTCAATAAGAACCGTGCAGGCGCCGCATTGGCCGTGATCACAGCCTTTTTTTGTGCCAACGAGTTTTTGATTATAGCGTAAGTAATCCAGTAAGGTGGTCCAGGGTTCGATTGAAACTTCGACCGATTCCCCGTTTAAGGTAAAATGGACATGGTTTGTTTTCATAAAGATGCAGTTAGTTAGGCTGTTAGCACAACACCCTGATGTGAGAAGGGTATTCTACTTTCAATTTAGCAGGATCGATTGCGGTAGTCTGTTTAAGAATTCTTAAATAACATATTATTAAGAGATGTTCTATATTTCTAAAAAATATAGAACACTACTTTTCTAAACGCTCGATGGCCGCTGCCATATCAATCCCCGCTCCACGTACTCCTGCAAACAGATCCCCTTTTTTCTGAAGTCTGAAGGGCATTGTTTTTAGAGTGAAATCATCAATTTTCAAACCCGGTTTTACCTCGTGCCATTCGAGGGGCGCGGAGACCGTTGCACCCGATCTGGGGCGTACGCAATAGGCAGCAGCAAGGGTTTGGCCTTTTCTGTTCTGCAGGTAATCTAAATATATTTTTCCTTTTCGTGCTTTTACGGCACGGGTCATACTGGTAAGATCCGGGAGCTGTTCTTCGACAAACATGCACAAGAGTTTGGTGAAATTGCGCGCTTCGGCATACGTGTATTGTGCTGCTAGCGGAAGGTAAATGTGTATGCCGCTCGAACCCGAAGTTTTACAAAGGCCTTCAATCCCCGCCTGGTCCAGAATCTGTTTTACTACCTGAGCTACGGTGATTACGTGTTCAAAAGTGTTGGTGTCTGAAGGATCGAGATCGATAATCGCATAATCGGGTTTATCCAATAGTCCTATCCGCGAATTCCAGGGATTGATCTCAATACATCCCATATTGGCCATATACAACAGCGTAGCTTCGTTTTGACACAAGAGGTAGTTGATGGTGCGGTCTGAAGACTTTGAAAACTGTTCAAGCGTTTCTATCCACGACGGAAGGTGTTCGTGATCCTTCTGGTAAAAACCTTTGTTTTTAATGCCGTCCGGATGCCGGTGCAAGCTCTGCGGCCGGTCTTTGAGGTAAGGCAATATGTACTCAGATACCTGAATGTAGTAATCGATAAGATCATATTTAGTATAACCGGAATCGGGCCAGTATACTTTTTCCAGATTGGTAAAATTCACGTGGTGACCGTCTACGTCCAGACCTGCTTCTGAAGTGGATTGGGTTTTTTGGGAAGCGGAATGCGGCTTCTGTATATGAACGTCATGCGGAATCTTATCCTGCCGTAAGCCTTTAAAACCGGATGGCGCATGATCTTATTTGGTGTCCATGTCTGAAAACTTCACCTCACAAATGAGCTGCGGACTTACCCAATTGGGTTTTCGGCCTTTCAGGTTTATTTTTTTACCAAATGGATTTTCAGCAACCACATGTTTTTTCAGCTGCTCCAGCAACCCCTCTTGTTCGTCCTGACTAAACCCGGAACCGCAATTGCTCACGTAGATGAGTGTATTTTCAGCATACATGCCTAAAATCAAACTCCCAAACCACGTACCACCTTTATCTGAATCGGTATAGCCGCAAATCAGGGTTTCTTCAGTAAGTACGGCTTTGACCTTAAGCCATTTTTCAGAACGGTATCCCGGCGTGTAGGTAGATTCGGTATGCTTTGCAATCACGCCTTCCACACAAACCTTCTGAAGTTGGACTGTTTTATGAAGAGGTCACCTTCCCCTCTATAGATGGAGTTCCGCGAGAAGGATGGTTCCTTCCCGCTGAGGGTTCAGATAATATTATTATAATCAATCATCCCATGGGCTTTACCCGGTCTGGTCTTCCTTCACATCTGGAACCTTGGAAATCAATCTGGCAAGCTAGCGGAAATGATATGGAAGTTAATTTTATACCTGATTTAAAAATACTTGATGAGGCGGGATTCAATATACTAGCGCATGACCTGAGAAACCATGGCCATAGCGGTACAGGTAATGGAGGACTTATCTCTACCGGAATTTTTGAATCTAGGGATGTTCTGGGTTCCATTCGATATGTACGTGAAAGGCATGATACCAAATCCATGAGAATCGCCTTGTTTAGTCGTTGTTTGGGTGCTGATGCTACGTTATACGCAATGAAGCGCAATCCGAAGGATTTTGAACAAATACGATGTCTTGTGGCGGTACAACCTTTGAGCGAAGAATACATTCTCACTAAACAATTAGAGCTGGCAAATATTCCTAAAAACCGCATTAAAGCCTTAGATCATAAGATCAAAATAAAAACTGGCTTTAGCATTGAAGATAGAAATGCAGGAAAATGGGCAAAACACGTGTGTGTTCCCACCTTTATATATCAAGTACATGATGACTTACTTACTGATCCTTCAGATGTACAAGGAATGTATGATGACATTCCTCTAAAAGATAAAAAACTTCAATGGATTGATAATACGACCGCACGCTGGGATGGCTATCTTGAGTTTCAAAGAAGACCTGAACCTATGTTATAATGATTCGATTAGCCCATGTAATTAATAAATCGCTAAAAATCTTATACCAGACAAATTCAAATAAGTAAATTTTAATAGTATGAAAGAAGCAACGAAAAAATTATCAAATTTTAAGGATAACAAAATACCCCAACCATCGAACATTCATGGCTTCGTAGAAAGTAATTACTTAATGTGATCTCTATGTTCTTTTCCCCAGGCAATCATATGTTCAACCAAAGGATAGAGCGATTCGCTATATGGAGTCAACGTATACATCACATCCTTAGGAAAATCAGGATCTTCTGAACGCAAAATAAGTTTGTTCAATTCCATCAGCTTTAATTCTTTGGATAGCATAGCAAAAGTTATGTTAGGAACATTCTTTGCAATTTGTCTATATCTGTGATTACCATTGTAAATAGCTATAAAGACCAGTAGACGCCATTTACCATTGAGAACATAAAGTGTATCCTGAGCATATTTGATCTCAGTCTGATTTTTGATATTACAGATAGTATTTTGTTCTTGTTTGACCATAAAATGATTGTGCTATCATCCACTATAGCATCTCTAAAATTGACAACTAGTGATTGTAATTTAGCCCCAGCTTTAAAAACAAATTTAAAAATTCAATTCACAAAATATGAAATTATCAAAATTAAACGAAAGTCAATTTAAGACATTGAGTATATCTTTAAATGATGGAGTCGCAGAAATCGTACTTAATAGCGGTTCAGTAAATGCGTTAGGTAGTCAGATGATAAAGGAATTACGAGAGCTATTGCACCTGTTAGAAAAGGATAATTCAGTCAAAGTTATTGTTTTTGATAGTGCCAACCCTGATTTTTTTATTGCACATGTTGACATGCGTATTTTGGAGGACAAAAAACTTTTTGACAAATTGGTCGAAGAAACACCTGAAGGCGTTAATTTATTTCAGTCGGTTGGAGAAATGATAAGAACACAGCCCCAGGTAACAATTGTAAAACTAAAAGGAATTGCCAGAGGCGGAGGAGCTGAATTTGTCACATCATCTGATATGATTTTTGCATCTATCGAAAAAGGAAAGCTCTCCCATAACGAAGCATTAATGGGTATACTACCCGGTGGTGGTGGCACACAATATCTGCAAGAAAGAATGACTCGCAACCGCGTGATGGAAATCACATTAGGTGCTGATCTTTTTGACGCAGTGACTGCTGAACGCTATGGATGGATTAATCGTGCACTACCACATCATGAGCTTGACCTATTTGTAAATTCTTTAGCGAAAAATATAGCAAACCTACCCGATGGCGTAGTGAAGCACATGAAACAATTAGTTCCCCCAGCAGGTAACGCCGAAGGTTTGATTGCAGAACATAATGCATGGTTGACTTTAATTTCAAATCCTATAGCAGGCCAAATTATGAGCAAAGCTTTAGAAAACGGGGCACAAACCGTGGAAGGAGAATTAGAATTAGAAAAATTACTTAGAGCATAGAATGATTTAGAATGCTCAATTATAAATTATTAATGTTTACGGAATCCCTAAACATCAGCAATAAACAAATACTTCGGAATAACTGTGAAAAAAATATTTATTACGGGAGCAACAGATGGTCTGGGTTTTATGGCTGCCGAAAAATTTATAGAACAGGGTCATCAGGTGGTACTACCCGCGAGAAATAAAACCAAGGCGGAAATAGTCCATCAAAACTCCCCGGAGCAAAAGCTATTATCACCGGTGATCTGTCAAGCATAGCCCATACCTATGAAATAGCAGAAGCTGTAAACCAACTGGGAACAATGGATAGCGTAATTCATAATGCAGGGGTTGGTTTTAAGGAACCCTACCAAGAAACAGAAGACGCACTGCCGCATGTATTTCAGATAAATAGTCTTGCCCCTTATATTTTGACGTGTTTGATTAATAAACCCAAGCGGTTAATCTATACCAGTTCAGGCTTGCATCAACAAGGAGATACAAAGTTGGAGGACTTATTGTGGAAAAAAAGAAATGGAATGATACACAGGCATATTCCGACACCAAACTGCAGAATATTTTACTGGCTTTTGCAGTTTCCAAACGTTGGCCTGACGTATTTTGCAACGTGGTATCCCCAGGATGGGTGCCACTAAAATGGGGGGTTCGCATGCTACCGATGATTTAGAAAAAGCGACTGAAACACAAGTGTGGTTATCTTCTTCCGATGAAAAAGAGGTTGAAATTTCTGGTGAATTTTTATATCATAAAAGGCTAAAAAACTATCTGTTGGCTGCTGCTGATATCAAATTACAGAATCGATTCATGGACTTTTGTGAATCACTAACTAATATAAATCTACCTAACGGATAAGCTATTATAATTATGTTAAAACGAAATAATACTTATAGACTTACTCTCGAGATTATGAGTTAGTCCGCCCCTACACCAAGCTTCGCTATTCTGCCTCTAGTTTGCGCTATTGTGCATTTCACTTTGCATCCTGGCACAGGTTCCCGAGTTCCGTAAATAAGCCCAAATACTGGTCATGCCTCCTAAATGACGCCTGCCGACCAGCCAATAAACAGGTGTCCGCTGGACTTATAATGTTTGTCATACTTCAAACACTTTTGACAGAAGGTTGCACGTTCTCGACACTTCATCAGAGGTTCATTTGCATTCATCTCCAGTATTCATACCTGACCAGCTCACGGCATAGCCTTTTCCATAACGCTCAATACCCTGGCTCTTTACCAAAGCACCTTATGGTGGTTTAACGCTCTCCCCTGTAGGACAACATTGGTGGGTCACTTCGACTGCGCTCAGCACAGGCGGCTCCACCATCTTATAAACAGTTGCGTAACGACTTTCAGCCGGTCGTTACTCTCGGCACACGTATGATTAGTGGCGTATTTTAAGCACGGAATTTAGCAAATACAAACCGAATAGAAAATCCGCGAGGATTTTCGTAAGTAGGCGAGAACTAGCCATTAATTATACACGGTGTTACCCAACGTTTTTATTCCGCTTTTTTATTTTCAAACTTCGGCTTATTCTATATTCAGCTCTCCACCAAAATTTCTTCCATTCGTGTCTAATTCCTCCTAATTGCCAATTTACATCGAAAAGCTCTTGTTTTTCAGTCGAATTTGGTTTTTTCGCAACGTATGGTGGAATTCCAACTTTACAATGCAACATTGGTTCATTATTCTTTATTGTCGGATAAAATTCATCCGTATGCGAAGTTTTTAAAAAATATCTAATTTCGATTATTGTTTTATTCGGCAACGATTTATAAATGTAAAGATTTATGTCATATAAATTTTCATAAATCGAAGTCAAATCCGCAACAATTCCGCTTAATGATTTTGGTGATTTTCTGTCATTAATCTTTTTCCTGATTTTAGCTCTTTCAAAAAAGTTTTTTCCAATGCTTTCGTCTATTTCCGACATTATATATTCGCAATTTTCCGATATTTTATTCCAGCACATATCTTTTGCCATATCAATCAAACTTGATGTGGCTTTTCGGATTTTTTCTTGAAGTTCGATTTTTTTCAAATGTTGGGTAACTTGTTATATCATAACAAATATAGTTGATTATCAAAGTTTTCGTCGGGATATCAACACTTTTTGGTGTTCATTAGCGTTTTTCGATATTCGGGATAGGGTTACGTCTAGTGGGTTTGCAACGTCTAGCAAGTCGCGTTGAGAACCATGCGTATAAATCATTGTGGTTTCAGGCTTCGCATGATCCAGTAGTTCTTGAATATGCCGTAAAGCCACTCCGTGATCCATCATATGGGTGGCATACCTGTGGCGTAACGTATGCGGAGTTACCGCCTTGAGAATTCCTGCTCGGGTACATTCCTTTTTCAAAAACGCGCGTATAGAACCCGCACTGTATTTTTGCCCATCGCGACCCGGTATCAAATAGTGGGTAGGCGCATAAGGTTCCCTATAGTTAAGCAAAAGGCTTGGCTGATACCGAGTTTATCAGACGCTTTACATTGCACATCCTTCCTAAAGGTTTTGTACGCATCCGTCATTACGGAATCTTAAGCGCTTACCATAAACGAGAAAGTCTTGACCACTTGCATAAAACCTTGGGGAAGATACAGCTCGACGAAAAACCGCCGCTGCAACACCGAATATGCCCAACCTGTAAAAAAGGAAAACTCATAACCCTGGAGACCTTTACCGCACGAGGACCACCGCCATACTGGATCAAAAAACTCAAAAAATATACTAAAGCACACTAAAGAACAAAACGCCTCTTGAAGGGTAAGAGGAACCCTATGGCTTAAACGAAGTAAAAGTGGATAAAACATCCCAAAAAAGGGAGTTCAACAGCATCTAAAAAGCGATACGTATACTCAGGAGAAAATCAAGACCTCAAAAGCAACCAACGGGTTCAAGTGCAGACCTCAAATAACCCATCCTAAAACAGACTAAAACCCATAGCAGGCTGACCGACAATCAACCGGTTCAGTCAACACGGCGTTCATGCTAGGCTCCCGTTCTGCAACGGAACAGGCTGTACCGGCCGCAAGAACGCTAGTTATTAGCCACTGTGTTTTATTCAATTGTAAATTCAGTTTTGTGTTCACGAATATATTTAATTCTTAATTCGCTTACACTTTCTTTATCTCCTAAATCGTAAAATTCATCATCAAGTTTATTCAACGGATTGTCCTTGTATGATTCACTAAAACTTTCCATTGTTCCATCGTCAAATTCCTCTAAACGCTCTCTATTCACTGCATATATTTTATTCGCACGAGTAGTTAATTCCGCATATTTTTCCGCTCCAATTGTTTTAAATCCTATTTCAGCCATTTCAAAAAATTGCCCACTAGAATTAAAATAGAATTGGTTAAATCCTCCGTTATTAACTTCTCCTTCTAAAACCCAAGTTGACCAAAACGCTTGTTGTCCATTTGATAATTTATTTATATTTTCAAATTCATTATCAAAATCATTTTTTATATTTTCATAAATATTATCGAAAACAGCTTGTTCAAGTTCGTCATCAGGAATTTTATCGATAATTTCAGATGTAAGAACTTTATATATTTTCCGATTGTTCCAATCATCTAATATTTTGTCCATTTCAATTTCGTCTTTAGATTTTTCAGGTTGTTTTTTGCATCCGAAAAAACTTAAAATAGAAGTTAGAATCATTATCGTTATTATCCTTTTGTTCATTGGTTGGTTACATTGTGGCTAACGTCTCGGCTATGAGTAGTTGCGTGGTTTAGCACTTAACTTTGCAAGTACACACCGAGTTGGAAATTCCGCAGGAATTTCCAAAGTAGGCGAGAACAAGCAATTACTTATAGCCATTGTTGTGCGTTCGTTTTTATTCTTCATTTAGTAATTCTTGAAAGCTCTCAATTTTTGCTTTTAATTCATCAAAAGTTATAATTTCGACATCTTTACTATTACTTCTTGAAAGTTCAAATGAATATCTTTGGTCTTCGTCCAAATCTGCCAAGTTTCCAATTAATACAATGCATTTAGAATTAAAAGTTTCAAAATTCCCATTTTTCCTACTTTTTGCTTTTAATGCATAAAATTCCTTTTGAAAATTATCTCTTTGGTTCAGAACTTGAGCAGTCGAACCAGAAAGGTCTTTTGAAACACTGTAAACATCTTCTCCTCTGTAAGAACTATTCTCAACAAGTTTAGTTCTATGAGTCTTTATTTCCAAGAAAGAAACGTTATCACTTAGACTATTTTTAATTAAGAAATCATTCATTTTTCCATTTGTATTGTCAAGACTTTTTCCTCCAACGTATGCTTCTCTTTGATATAAAATAATTGGCTGTGCGAATATTGATGAAAAAACCCAGTTATTTTCTTGTAGAAATACTTGCCAATGTTTTTCAAGACTTTCTCCATCGGTTGTCAATGCAAAAAGTTCATTAAATCGTTCAATTGTCTTTTGAATAAATTTACTATCAACAATCTCTTTGGTTTTAGCTAAAGATTCTTTGCTTAAAAAGTCTGTTCCTATTGATAGTTTGTCAAATAAATCTTGAATGGCTTTTTTATCTCCATCTGAAAATTCATCTATAGAATTTCCCCAACTTGCCAAAGAAGAAGCAAGAGCATTTTCAATATATGTCTTTTCAGGTTTGTCAATTACTTTTGGAAAAAGATTGTTTAAAGTTAATTGTAATACAAAATCTATTTCAGCACGATTTTTTTTATAAATAGCACTAAATGAATCTTGTAGCTCTTGTAAGCTAGTTTCATTTAAATAAAGTAGCTTATTAGTAACATCTAATTCTGTTTTTCCTTTCTTTTCAATTATTACTTCTTGAATTTCATAAGTTTCATCAATAAAGTATGAAAATGGATTTAAAGTTTTAGTAAAACCATAACCATATGAAGTAGCTTTGACAACTCCAACAGGCAGTTTGCCACCAAATCCTAAATAGGTGAATTTTTTAATAAACTTGTATTTTTCACCACCTTCAAAGCCTCTTGGGTAATGAATAAGTTTGTCAACTTTTTTGAATACTTCTTTGGAAATTTGTTTTATGCCAGCTTCTGTGTCGTGGTAGAACCAAACTTGTTTTGTGGTTAAATTTCTTTCTATTTTTTCACCTTTAAATTCTTCTGGCATAGTTCTATGGTTATTTTTTTGTCAAATGAAGCACAACTTGTTATATCCACACAAATATAGTTGATTATCAAAGTTTTCGTCGGGATATCAACACTTTTGAGTTGCATTAATAAAAATAGACCTTAGTCTTAGAAGTAGTTTACAGAATTTTGTAATCCCTAGGGTCAACGCAAAAAGGTATAAATCCCCCTAAAACATCCTTTTGTTCGATTGTATTTCCCGTTTTCTTCGGGTGTTGTTCGAGAAACACCCCCTTTTTCCGAAGCCCTCTCGAAGGATACCCCTCTAAAAATCGAATTGCTATGCGAGAGTAGGCTATAGTATGTAAAAGTATGCTGCAGTATGCGAGACCGTGCATTGCCTGCAAGGAAAGGCCATTTAAAACAGCTTATCGTATTGGGAATTTTAGGGATTGTGTTTCTTGAAAAGGTAACATGGCATTCACAACTAGTGCATAAGAACCGCTACCCTGACGTTCCCATAGCGTTAGTATACCGTTACCATGCCTTTGCTATGCAGTATCCCCGGGTGAAACGTGGGTGAACCTCGGGTGAACTGTGGGTGAACCTTGGGTGAATGGAGTTTTGGAAATGTTTAAAATGGGATAATGGCAGCACGTAGTACTCGCTGCAGGTAGTATAGCAAGCTGCTCTTTAGAGAGCTAACTTATAAAAAAAAGAGCCTTCCCCTATCCTAGGCTGTGCGGTTAAGATAAATGCGCCTTAGCTTAGCTCTGCTAATATAAGGCATTTGTAAGGCCTTGTCAAGAGGTATAGCCTATAGCTCTCAATAGCAGTGCAAGCTCAAACATGCTTGTTTAAAAAACTTCCGTTGGCTTTCCCCTTACCTTTAATTTGAGGAGGGTAAACGATGCTTACACTGAAAAATAAATCCTCATAGGGAGGTTAGAAGATTCTGTAGATGCATCTATCGGGGCATAGCTCCAAACGAAAGAAATGCTCGTCGAGTCCAAAAAAGCAAATAGGGTAAGACCTGAGCTTTTTTATTACTCTAAACACCTAAAAACCCTCAAGTTTGACTTGAGATTGATGCTACCCACACTATTGAGGTAGTAGCTTTTTAAATACCGCGTTCTTTCTGAATGGTCTCATATGCGTCCTGCACATTTCTAAACTTTTCTTCTGCACCGGCACGATAGGCTTCATCCATATGTTGTAGTTTATCAGGGTGGTACTTTTTTGCCATCGCTCTATACGCTTTCTTAACCTCAGCATCGGTTGCGGTTTTTTCAACTTCCAGGATTTTATAGGCGCTGTCTGCATTTTTAAAGAACATCGCTTTAAGGCTTTCAAACTCCCCTCTGCTCAATCCCAGATATCCGGCAATTTGAGAGATTTGATTCACCTCTGAGGTAGAAACCGTACCATCTGCCTGAGCAATCCCAAACAAGAAATGCACAATTTGTAAACGTACTTCTCTGCGTGTACGCTGGGTTAAATAAGAACAAATACGCTGGGCATTGATTTCGCGCTTTTTGACTACCTCATTGAATGTTCTAAATGTGGCATTAGCCCGTTCTTTACCATAAGCCTGTACAAAATATTGCCGTACATAGTCCATCTCACGCTGACTTACCTGTCCGTCTGCTTTTATAACAATAGAGCACAGCGAAAGCAAATTGAGTTCAAAATCCCCGGGAGTTACGGTTTGTTCCTGGCTACCAAAAGGAGCGCTGTTTCTGCCTGAAGTTGTACCGGTATTCTTATTGAAAAATAAATTATCTATGAGCATTCCAATTACATAACCTGCAATTCCGCCCATCCAGCCGCGAAAAACCAGGCCAATAATGGCTCCTATCCATCTTACCATTTAATCTTTTTTATCGTGTTTTCGGTCAAAACCGTTATATATGCTTTTAATTGCACGGCAAAAATAAAGCCTTTACAAGATGTGAGTCTGTAAATCTGACAAAATGTTACTGTTTTGCGTATACGCAAAGGATTTAAGTCTTGTGAATCAGTTTACTTCTGGTTTCTGAGTCATTTGTCATTTTCACAAATTGCATAAAGGTAAAAGCTACAGCAGAAAGCCTGCCTATGCCGGCAGGCAGGCCTGACCCCTAGGTATGCGCTTTAAACCTATACTTTTTTAGCGAGAGACTGTAGGGTTTATAAAAAGTACCCGACTATTATTTTGTAACTTTGTAAACCAAAGCCTTACGAACTAAACAGAAGGCCTTGGTTAAACTTAAATTTTAGTTTCGAAGCCAATCTCGAATTGTTAAACGCCATAAAATGGCTAAAAAAGAAAACTTATGTATCCAGCAGAATTAGTAAAACCTATGCGTGAAGACCTTACTTCTGTAGGTTTCACAGAATTACATACTACAGATGATGTGCAGGCAGCTATGAAAAAAGAAGGAACAACCCTTGTTGTTGTAAATTCTGTTTGTGGTTGTGCAGCTGCAAATGCCAGACCGGGAGCGCGTATGGCTTTACAAAATGCAAAAACTCCAGATAATTTATTTACCGTATTTGCAGGAGTAGACCGTGAGGCTACAGATCTTGCTCGTAATTTTATGGTACCGTTTCCTCCCTCTTCGCCTTCTATGGCTTTATTTAAAGATGGGGAACTCGTACATATGTTAGAGCGCCATCATATCGAAGGACGTCCTGCAGAGCTTATCTCAGACAATCTTATTGATGCTTTTAACGAGTATTGCTAATTATTAAATGATTTATGGCGAGTCTAGAAGACTCCGCTTTAAATCTGATATTATTTTAGACTCTATACTTGAGTAAACGATTATATCCCTGCCTTTTACGCAGGGATTTTTTTGTTTTCATAAATACTGCTAATTATATGATATTTTGATTTATACCTCTTACTTTTGCGCCTCAAAACACGATTAAAATGCCTGGTAAAAAACCCCTTTTACATCGCTTTCACGCCTGGCGCTATAAGCATATCTCAAAGACCACCTTTGTTTATTTTTTAAGTGTGATCACAGGTCTCCTTGCGGGGTTAGGAGCTGTATTGATCAAAAACATCACCCACATCATTCAGAATTTGTTAGAGGGGAAACTCGTTGAGAATTACCGGTATGGTTTTTACTTTTTGTTTCCCATTGTAGGTCTGGCATTAACAGTTCTTATCGTAAAGTTTATCATTCGTAATCCGCTGAGTCACGGGGTTCCTATGACCTTACGTGCGATTGCAAAACGCAAGGGTATTTTACGCAACTATCAGGTCTATGCCTCCCTTATCACGGCACCCTTAACAGTAGGTTTTGGAGGTTCGGTGGGACTGGAGAGTCCTACGGTGGTTACCGGGGCCGGTATTAGTTCTTATCTGTCGCGCATCTTTCATATGGATCAGGCACACCGTACTTTATTGTTAGGCTGTGCTGCTGCAGGTGCGATGTCTTGTATTTTTAAGGCTCCCATCGCTGCCATTATTTTTGCAGTTGAGGTGTTTAGCCTTGATCTTACCTTGCTTTCTTTAATGCCCCTACTCTTGGCATCACTTTCTGCGATCCTTACCTCTTACTTTTTCTTTGGTTCAGACACTATTTTACCTTTTGAGCTCAAAGATGCTTTTACGATTGCAGACTTCCCTTACTACATGATTCTGGGACTGGTTGCTGGTTTCACTTCGGTTTATTTCAGTAAGGCTTATTTTGCTACTCAAAAAATTTATACCCGTTGGGATTCTGCCACCATCCGTTTGCTAGTTGCCGGTGGCTCTTTAGGATTACTCTTATTTTTAATACCGCCGCTGTATGGTGAAGGTTTTGATACGATTAACAAACTTTTAGACGGGCATGCTGTAAATGCACTAGGCGCTACTTTTTTCAGTGAATATTTAGACAATATCTGGGTGGTTATCGCCTTACTGGCCGGTCTCGTTATGTTTAAAGTCATTGCTTCGGCGATCACTTTTGCGGGTGGTGGTATCGGAGGTATTTTTGCACCGGTATTGTTTATGGGTAGCGTGATGGGGAATTGTATTGCTAAAATCATCAATAACCTGGGTATAAACGGGGTTCATATTTCTGAAACCAATTTTACACTGGTAGGTATGACCGGTTTACTTGCCGGGGTTTTACATGCTCCGCTTACTGCGATATTTCTTATTGCGGAAATTACAGGTGGGTACGGATTGTTTATTCCGTTGATGATTACAGCTGCAATTGCTTATGGTATTAATAAATATTTTCTACCGCATTCTGTATACGGGATGGAGCTTGCTGTTAAGGGCGAACTCATCACCCATGATAAAGATCAAGCGGTACTTACGCTGCTGAATGTAAATCACATCATAGAATCTAACTTCATCAGAGTGAGACCTGATATGACTTTAGGCGAAATGGTTCAGAAAGCTGTGGCAAAGTCTACCCGAAACCTTTTCCCTGTAGTCAATAAAGAAGATGAACTCGTAGGTGTCATCACGCTAGATGATATCAGAGAAATTATGTTTGACTCTTCACTTTACGATACGACTACTGTAGACAGTTTAATGCACGCCGCACCAGAATATATCTATCTGGAGTCAGACCCTGCCAAAGTAGTCATGCGTAAATTTCAGGAAAGTGGCGCGTGGAATCTTCCCGTTATTAAAGACGGAAAATACCACGGCTTTATTTCAAAATCTAAATTACTTACCGCTTACAGACGTATGTTGGTTAGTTTTTCTAGAAAATAACATCTTTAATATTAAATTTTCAATCTAAAATCTCATCTATGCGTAACGCGATACTCATACTTTTTTGCATACTTTGTCTCACATTGGGCTACGGCTTTTATTTGCGCTATTTTACTGAAGAAACCCTCACCGGAGATCGCTTTTTAGGACTCACTATTCTTGCGGTTGCGTTCATCCTTATGCCTATGTTTTTATACCACCGCTGGAAGGATCGAAAAGTAAAAGATTACATGCTTGACGAGGATAACATCAGGAGAATGAGAGCGTTCAACAACAGTAAAGAGTCCCGTAAAAATTCTGAGAATCAATAACTTTTATAAAATTATTTACGTTAAGGTAACCTTCATGTTGTTTAAACACGTAGTTTTGTATCAATATTAATTTTTTTACAATTTTATAATGAAAGGTACAGTTAAATTTTTCAATGAATCAAAAGGTTACGGATTCATTACTAACGATGACACAGGAAAGGACATCTTCGTTCACGCAACCGGTCTTAACGGTGAAGTATTAGAAGAAGGTGACCAAGTAGAGTACATCGAAGAAGAAGGAAGAAAAGGTATGGTAGCTGCGCAAGTACGCGTACTATAATCCTAAGATATATATAAGTATATTTAAGATTCCAACCCTGCTTAACTCGTTAAGCAGGGTTTTTTGTGTCCTGATTTTAAAGGTCAGGGCGTTCACCCCTGCGCTTAGGCGCTGCTATGCAGGGCTTTCCATTACAATTCCTCTTGCGCTTTGTTACGCCGTTAGGGATTTTCACTGCAATTTCTAATACAATGATACAGCTGCATTTCTATTTTGTAATTTTACGCGATAGATTGAGCGTAAATCTCATTTAATCTTGCTTTAAGATCGTATTAAATATGTCACAAACATTAGAAATCGCTGCAATTCAAGCCAATTTAGTCTGGGAAGATCCGGCTGCCAACCGGGCTTACTTTGATGAGAAGTTAGCAGCAATCAAAAAAGAAGTTGAGCTTATCATACTTCCTGAGATGTTTGCGACCGGGTTCAGTATGAACCCAGACGGTATTGCAGACACAGGCGAAACGCTTAATTGGATGAGAACCAAAGCCGCTGAGCTCAAGAGCGCTATTGCAGGGAGCTTAATGGTCAAAGAAAATGATTTACACTACAACCGCTTTTATTTTGTCACTCCTGGGGGTTTTGTAACCGCTTATGACAAACGACATACGTTTACCCTTGCAGGAGAAAACAAAATTTATAAGAATGGTACTCAGCAAGTATTTGCAAACTACAAAGGTTGGAAAATCTTATTACAAGTCTGCTACGATCTACGATTTCCGGTTTTTGCGCGCAACACGAGCAACTATGATGCGGCAATTTATGTGGCAAATTGGCCTAAGAAGCGTGTTTTTGCCTGGGATACACTGCTAAAAGCCCGTGCTATTGAAAATATGTGCTACTGCATCGGTGTCAACCGAATGGGATTAGATGGCAACAACTATGAATATAATGGTTTTAGCGGCATCTACGATAGCTTAGGCGCTACTTTAGCTTTCGCAAAAGAAAAGGAAACCACGATCTATGCTACTTTAGACAAAGCACATTTAGATGAAACGCGCAACCAACTTAACTTTCTGGCAGATCGGGATAAATTTACTCTTGATTTACAATAAAGGTGTTTTTAGGGTACCAACCCGACCTCAAATCTAGTAAATCAGGATAATACAATACTTCCTCAGGTTGTATTTGTTTTAAAAAGTTACCGCTGTCGTATTTACCATTTTGGTTAAGATCTACTATTACGCGTGCATAATATTTACCCGGCTCAATTCGGTTAAACTGAAAAAATGTTACACCAGGCTCACCAATAAGTTCTCGCTTTACATCTCCTTTTTCAGTAACTAATTGTACGATGTGTTGCACATCTGCAGCACCTTGTAAGGTGAGGTCATATTCCCCATAATCTCCGTATGCTTTTGTAGAAGCTGTAACGTTTATCGTATCGTTTTTAGTCCCGTAAAAATCAGTTAAAGCTTCCGGGAGCATTTGTATTTTGTAGGACTCATTCTCTGCTGTCTCAAAACGCAAATCAAGCTGAAGTCTTTTGGGGTATAGATTAACCTTAAAATCTTCCACTAAAGTTGAATCTTTCCTACTGATTACAATTTTTGAAGTGTCAACAGCCATAATCGGAATCGTACTATTGAGTACATAGGGCTCTTCTAAGATCAATGCACTAGAAGCCGGCTGTATTTGCAGGGAATCTGCTTTTAGCTTTCGTTTACGCACAAAAGCTGTATCGATCGTTTGATTGGCTACGGTTCTAAAAACAAGGGAGTCTGTTTCAGTTTGCGGTTTGTACCAATATTGCAAAGAATCCTGACCCATTTTACGCGTAATCAATTTTTCAAAACCCTCGGGTTTTGCGCTTATCAATTCAACAGCAATACTATCTGGATTTCCTACATAAGGAATAGCGATTCGTTGAGCAGCACCTTGTTTGGGCCGGCCGGGTTTAGGCGCTAACTCTTCATTAAACAGACGCAACACATACACAGAATCTGTGGGCACATCAATAAAGGTGTCGTAAAAAGCGATTTTATCTTTATCGGGTTGAAAGGTGTAGTTACTCGCATCGTCTTTCATCGCCACCAGCTTATACCGTCCTGCTTTTACATTTGAAAGTTCAAAAACCACAGAACTGTCTAAGGTATTGGTCACATAACGGGGTACCTCTTTATAAACTACAGAATCGCGATAGGTAGAATCTGCTTCATACAGCATTACCGTAACATAATTATCAGGTTCTCTTAGAAGTGCATCTCTAATCACACCGGTCACCGTCAACGAATCTATATAATCCCCGGTAGAAAAAACATATTTAAAAAAAGAAAAAGGATTGCCTTCATTATTATCGGTTACGCTTTCACCAAAATTAAAGACATAGGTCGTATTGGGCTCTAGCGTATCTGTAATCTGAATATCTATATAGCGTGAGGCACCGCCCTGGGGTGAGATCTGCGCCTTAGGATCCATAGGTGGAGAAATGATCAAATTCTTACTAAGGTCTTTGAGTTTAATGTATTCATCAAAATAAATACGAATCTCTTTTCCGTTAAAGTTGGTTGTATTATTAGGTGGGTCCGCACGTACCAAAACCGGAGCCGTCTCATCTTTAGGTCCGCCGGTAGGTGTACCTCTTTTAGCACATTGCACCACAAAGAGCAATAAAACTGCCACCAAAACTAGTTGTAATTCCTTTTTTAGCATAACAGCGCAAAGTAACAATTATTTTTAAAGATTAGCTGCAGATACTAGTTTCTTAGAAGCGAGAAAGCTGCTGTTTTTAAACGTAACAATCAATCTGCTATTGCCATAACAGCAACACTTAGTTTGATTCCCCGTATTTTTTGAAGTGCAATGGCACAGCCTTCAACAGTTCCGCCGGTTGTTATCAGATCATCAACAAGCAAAATGTGTTTTCCTGCCAGGCTTTCTATTTCAAGTACATCAAACGAGTCGATAACTTCAGTAGAGCGTAGACCTCTATTGAGAAAAACCTGAGTACGTGTTGCTTTTTTTCGGTATAAAACGGTGTCACAATATGGCTTTTCTAATGCCTTTGCGATCGCTTTCCCAAAACCTGCAACTTGATTATACCCGCGTTCTTTCAATCTTCTTGTATGTAACGGCACAGGCACTATGCAATCTATGTGTTGGTAAGCTTCTATTTCGAGCAACTCTGCACCCAGCCAGTTTCCAAAATAAGCACTCAAATGTTCCTGACGGCGGTATTTTAAATTATGTATAAGTTGTTGCACGCGTGTTTTCTTGTCAAAATAGAAGAGTGCTGTTGCTAATTCTAAAGTAGTACGCCCTCTCAATAATTTTTTGATAGGGTTGTACGTTGTAGTATTCAAATGAGTAACTGGTAGTGCGTGTCTACACGAGGTGCAAATGAGGTTTTCACCCAAACTTAAAAGCTGAGAGCAGGCGCTACATTGATCGGGATAGAAGAGTTTAAGTAAAGACTTCACCTCAATTTGATTAAAAATTATAACTTTCGCACTAAGATATCAAAATAGGCTGCATGAGCGCAACTCGCAATAACAATGCTTTAAAGATTCTTATCGGTATATTATTTCTATTACTGCTCGGTCTGGGTGGATACACCTATAAATTTTATCATGAACTCAGTGCAAGTAAGGTCGCCTTATCTGAAGAAAAAGAATTGCTTAAAGAAGAATTGAGCGCACTTTTGACCAATTACAATTCAGAAATAGAAAGTAATAAACTGCTTACTACAGAGCTCAAACAAGCCCGGTCTCGCATTCAAAACCTACTCGTTCGTCTCGAGAATTCAAATTCTACGCAAACCACTTTACAAAATTATCGCAGAGAACTGGCTATTTTACGAGATGAGCGGGATGCGCTTCGTAAAAAAGCAGACAGTTTGTTGCTGGAAAACGCTTTACTCGTTTCTCAGAAAACCACTGCAGAAGCAGCTTTTGATGAAACCGTTGTACAACGAGATTCACTCAAGCAACAAAATGAAGCGCTTCAAGACAACCTCGCAAAAGGTGCACAACTCAATGTAAGCAAGTTTAAAACCAGCGGTGTGATCTTACGTCGTAGTGGCAAAACAGTGCCTAACGATCGCGCCAGTCGTATTGATAAAATTGAAATTTGCTATACCGTAAATAAGAATATACTTGCAAAACCCGGAGTTCACGATTTTTACATTCAGGTTATAAATCCTAAGAATAATGTGATGGGTGAGCACGTTTCTTTAGCCTTCGGCGAGAATATTTTGATTTATAGCGCGTATCAGCAAATCAATTATCAAAACGAAGAAATTAATTCGTGCGTGTGGATCAACCCTATGGCAGAAGAATTTAAACCGGGAATTTACCGCATCAATCTTTTTGAGAATGACCGTCTGCTGAGCAATAGCGTTATAGAATTAGAATAAACTGCTACAAAGCATTTATTAAAAAAATATCAAGATCATCTTCTTAAAAATCAACCTATAAAAAAACCGCTGCATTGCTGCGGTTTTTTTATTTTTACCGCCTTGTTTCTTCATAAAGAAACAACCTATACCAAACACAAAAGCAACATACCAAATGGCACAACAGGAAGATCATTTTAAAAAGGTAATATCACACGCAAAAGAATACGGTTACATCTTTGGGAGTAGCGAGATTTATGACGGCTTGAGCGCTGTTTATGACTACGGTCAAAACGGGGCAGAACTTAAGAAAAACATACGTGATTACTGGTGGAAAAGTATGGTGCAAATGCACGAAAATATCGTAGGGCTAGACGCTTCTATTTTTATGCATCCCACTACCTGGAAGGCTTCCGGACACGTAGATGCTTTTAACGACCCGCTTATTGACAATAAAGATTCAAAAAAACGTTACCGCGCAGACGTGCTTATTGAAGATTATGCAGAAAAGCTGAATCAAAAAGCAGAGAAAGAAATTGCAAAGGCAAAAAAACGTTTTGGTGATGCATTCAATGAAGAAGAGTTTGTAACTACAAACCCACGGGTTCTTCGCTATCGTGAAGAGCAGGAAACTGTGCTTAAACGCATGGCCCGCTCTCTGGAGGCTGAAGATCTTGCAGATGTAAAAGCCTTGATCGAAGAACTGGGCATCGCAGACCCGGATACCGGTTCTAAAAATTGGACAGATGTGCGTCAATTTAACCTGATGTTTGGGACAAAACTGGGAGCTTCTGCAGAGACTGCAACCGATTTATATTTGAGACCTGAAACGGCACAAGGTATTTTTGTAAACTTCCTAAACGTTCAAAAAACAGGAAGGATGAAAATTCCTTTTGGTATTGCGCAAACCGGTAAAGCGTTTAGAAACGAGATCGTTGCACGCCAGTTTATCTTTAGAATGCGTGAGTTTGAACAAATGGAAATGCAATTTTTTGTACGTCCCGGAGAAGAATTAAAATGGTACGAGCACTGGAAAGAAACCCGCCTCAACTGGCATCTATCGTTAGGATTAGGTAAAGAAAATTACCGTTTTCACGATCACGAGAAACTGGCACACTATGCGAATGCTGCAGCCGATATTGAGTTCAATTTCCCATTTGGTTTTAAAGAATTAGAAGGAATTCACAGCCGAACTGATTTTGACCTTAAAGCGCACGAAGCGCATTCTGGTAAAAAATTACAATTCTTCGATCATGAGTTGAATGAAAGTTACGTGCCTTATGTAGTAGAGACTTCAATAGGGCTTGACCGTATGTTCTTAGCCGTATTCTCGCAATCTCTTGAAGAAGAAGAATTAGAGAACGGCTCTACACGTACTGTTTTAAAACTACCTGCTATTTTAGCTCCGGTAAAAGCAGCGATTTTACCGCTGGTTAAAAAAGATGGTTTGCCAGAAGTTGCTCAAAAAATCATTGATGATCTGAAGTATGACTTTAATGTGGCTTATGACGAGAAAGATGCTGTAGGTCGCCGATATAGACGTCAAGATGCTGCAGGTACTCCATTTTGTATTACCGTAGATCACGACACCCTAGAAGATGAAAGTGTAACAATCAGAGACCGTGATACGATGGAACAAAAACGTGTTAAGATTTCTGAACTCAACACCATTCTACATCAAAAAATAGATTTTAAACACTGGATGAAACACTAGGTTTATGCATTACAAATATCTGGGCGTCAAAATTAAAAGTATTGAATAGTCCCATTTATTATATGATTAAAAAGCTCCCACTGGGAGCTTTTTTTAAATCTCTTTATTTGTTTCTTTCGTACATTTAAAGACCACAACCTGTTCAAATGATATATTTTTATAGCCGCAAGAAACTGAATACAACCATTCTAACCACTATTTTTTTTATAGCTGGTTTTTTTCTGATTCCAGAAACGGCTATCGGCCAGACAAAAGAAAAACCTTCCTTTGTAAGATCTATAAAATTTGTTCGTGAAGTTCCCAGTATAGCTTCTCAAATACAAAACGGAACATTTACAACACCAGACAAATCTATTGAGCCACAAGAAATCAATCCTAAAAGACGCCAGGCCAATCAAGTGGTTCCGGGAAAAGGTTTACCCAAAAACGGAGATCCACTTATTAAAGAACAAAAAGATAAAACAGAAAGCAAATCATTTGATCTGGAGCCTATAAATGTATTTGAAGCAAATACCTCAAATTTTACGCCCTCAGATCCTACAGGAGCCGTTGGTCCCAATCATTATGTTGCTGCCTGGAACGCAGGATTTAAGATTTTTGACAAAGCAGGTAACGAGCTTGCTCCAGAAGCAAGTCTAGGCTCTCTTTTTGCCGACAATAACGCAGGAGACCCTATCGTTCTATATGATGCCCCGGCAGATCGCTTTATTATCACCCAATTTGAAAATGAAGATGAAAGCACTGATAAAAATGAGTTTGTAAACGGATTAAACATTGCCATTTGCCAAGGTTCTGATCCTGTAAATGACGGCTGGTACATCTATACTGCAGGTTTTGAAACCGGTGCCTTCCCGGATTATCCTAAATATTCGGTATGGAGAGACGGTTATTATATAACCTCAAACATCCGGTTAAGCGGTGGAGAGGCAACAGGTAATGCAATTTTTGTGATGGAGCGTGAAAAAATGCTTCAGGGTTTAACTGATGTTGGCTTTATTGGTTTTCCATTACCTACGCTGCAAACTAACGGCTTTTACAGTCCGCAATTTTTCAACATCAGCAGTCCAGATGCTCCTACAACTGGCGGTGCAACTGTTGTGTATTATCAAGACGACTCGTGGTCTGGTGTAGCCGAAGATCACTTAAAATTATGGACCGTTGCTGTAGATTGGACCACACCTGCCAATTCTTCAATTTCTCAACCTGATGTTATACCGGTAACAGATTTTAATGGTGTTTTTGATGGAGGAAGCTTCTCGAATCTGCCGCAACCATCCGGACCAGATATTGATGCCATGCAAGGTACCGTGATGAATCAGGCTCAGTTTAGGAAATTTGATGATCACAACTCGGCAGTTTTCAACTTTGTTGTCAATGTAGCACCTATTGGTGAAGAACAAGCGGGTATTCGTTGGTATGAATTACGTCAAACAGCAGACGGCCAACCCTGGTCAATCTTTCAAGAAGGAACCTATGTATCTCCTACCGGTAATAATGCCTTTGCAGCAAGTATGGTTATGGATGGCTCTGGAAATATAGGTATGGGATACACAACCGTAAGTAAAAATCAGCCGGTCACCATCAACTTTACCGGAAGATACGATAATGACACAGCTGGAGAAATGTCTATTCCCGAAGCACTTATTGCTACCAGTACCGGTGTAAGTTCTTCAGAGCGCTATGCAGATTACACACATCTTACCGTTGACCCTTCAGATGAGGAGACGTTTTGGTTCATCACAGAGTATTTCAACACCCGTCGTAAAGACCTTGTAAGCGTTTTTAGGCTTGCAGTAGATGAAGCTAATGATGTTCAGGTGATCGCTATAGATAATCCCCAAGATGGCGCGTTAACCGATTCTGAAGCAATAACACTTACGATTAGAAATGCTGGTAATTCAACACAAACTGCGATTCCGGTTAGTTATACCCTAAATGGGGTCACCGTCAATGAAACATTTACCGGAAATCTTGCATTCAATGAGACAGGCACCTATACGTTTGCGCAAACAGCAGACTTATCAACCATAGGGCAAGAATATGAAATCACAGCAAGTACCCATCTCAATGGCGATGAGGATACCTCTAACGATGCGATGACTGTGATTGTTCAAAATCTATGGCAAAATGATATTGGTGTTTCATCTATAGACACTCCACAATCTGATTCTGGTTTGGGTTCTGCTGTTTCAATTTCTGTAACCGTAACCAATTACGGTCAGGATGCGCAGAATAACTTCCCGATTTATTACAGTATAAATGGGGGTGAACAAGTTATCGAAATCTATAACCGCACTATTGCAGCTCAAACTTCAGAGACTTTTACTTTTAGTATCACAGAAGATTTTTCTGAAATAGGTTCTTATGAAATAGTTGCAGGCACCAATCTAAATGGAGATAGTGATCCTGCTAACGATGAAGTCAGCAAAACTGTAACCAACAATTATTGCCAGCCGGTTTCTAATTGCGAAGATTTTGGAGATGGAGTTACCTTACTTACCCTTGAGGGAACTCTGGTAACACCAGCGTGTTCAAGTACAGGATATAGTGCAGATCTTGACACTACATTTAACTTAAATGTACAAAAAGACTCTTATATGGGTACTTTGCAAATGGGCTATCAAAATTCTGGCTATGTGATCTTTATTGACTTTAATAACAATGGTGGCTTTGAAGCTTCTGAACTGGTTTCTAGCGGAACAGTACAAACAGCAGATACAGATGCTGTGTTCACAGTCGATTTACCAGACAATGTTGAGCTAGGCACTTACAGAATGCGCATACGCGGAAACGATAATAATGAAGATGGTGACCTCAATGATGCCTGTGGCACGTTAGCCTATGGTCGTACTAATGATTATAGCGTACGCATTTTTAACAGCCTTTCGGTAGAAGAAAATATTTTCCCAGATAGTGAACTGGTAGTTCTTGAGCCTGAAAAAAATCAATTTCAAATCTCGTTAAGCACCAATACAACTACCGAAAAAATGGCAGTAACGGTTTATTCTATTCTAGGTCAAAAATTAGCTGAAAACTGGATCGAAAATGAATACGGAAGCTATGTCTATGATCTGGATATGTCGTACGCTTCAAGCGGGGTTTATATCGTACGGTTAGGAAACGGCGATGGCGGACTTTCCAAAAAAATAATAGTCAAATAATCTAACGCATTTTATTCTAGAAAAATGCACGCAACTGTACCGTACCGGTATGAATGGTGCGTGTAGTTTCACTTTTACGACCAAAATACGACAGATTCAAATCTAAGAACTGAGTAAGTCTTTTTTGTGCCAAAAGATTCCATGTAAAATTGCTTCCGGGTTGTAAACCTTCTAATATTTGATATGCCACAGGCGAAAAAGCACTACCGGCAAAGTCATTTTTGATATATTTTATTTCGGCATTTAAAGACAGTTTTGAAGCGTCACTAAACGAGAATCCCATCCCCAGATCGTGACGGGTAAGGGCTTCTTCATCCCCTATCGTATTTGTTTTTGTATTGAAGGCATAAAATGCTTCAATACGGCAGTTATCACTAAATAAATATGAAAGTTTTGGACTTATTTCTGTAAGCGATAAGTCATAATTACGCTGTTCAAAATTTTCTGAAATACTGGTATTAGAGCCTAGATCTGCTTTTAAATTGATCAGGTAGCTAGCCTTTACTTTATGTAAAAAAACCAGTTGATGACTGCGCAATTCATTAGTTTGCAATCCTAACGATATTAGATTTTTAGTTGAATTTGCTAAGTAGGTGTAACTCGTAGTATACTTTTGTTTTCCACGATTGAAGAAAAGAGAATTTCTAAAATTAAGGTTTAAACCCAGCGTGCTTTCGCTATCATTAAACGGGTTCAAATCAAAACTTTCTCCAGATCTCAAAACTTTACGGTCGATTAAATAACTCGTCTGGTTGTAAAAATGGGAAGCTATTTTTTTAAAGCCTGTTTTACCGCTCCACTGCTGTAAATTGAGGGTTATGATTTGGCTTAGTTTGTTCTGATGTGTTTTTACAAAAACCTGATTGGGCAACAAAACCCGGATAAAATCTGCCTCATCGCTAAATTGAGCCACCTCAAATTCTTGCAACTGCTGCACGCCATCACCGTTATAATCATTCCACGTAAAAACACCCTGACCTTCATCAACTTTTACATAGGTAAATTCTTGCTGCGGAAGCGTCCCACTACTGGTTTCAAAAACCGTGTTGAGCCTGATTAGATTTTTAAACAATTTCTGATCGTATAACAATCTTGAGTTCAACGACTGCTCTGCCTCTATAGCTTGGTTTTCGTAATTCAGTTTGCGGTAATTGGTAAAAATACCCAGTGAAGTGTTTTTGCTTTTTACAAGCTGCGACTTGAAATAATACGTATTGCTGTGGTTTACACGCGTTAAATTGTTACCGCGCAAACTATCATTTACCCGGTAGCGATATCCTACCTCAACAAAAACACCCGTACTGTCTCCCCTACCCACAAACGCTTCGTATGCCTGAAACCGTTGACTCAGCGGATCATAAATTTCGGTTAAAGGGTTTTTACTTTCATTGCTTTCTGCGCGTACTTTTGCACCTATCCAGTTCTTTTTTAATCCATATATAGCGGCGGTATTCAGTCTAAAGAAAGAAGTATTTGCCGTGTCTGCTTCAGTTTTGAGATAACTTCCATTAAACAGGGTTCGCAAGTTTTTATGCCGAAATGCTCCGGAAACACTATTGCGTGATCCGGTATAATTCTCGGCGAAGCTTAAATGCTCAAACTTATAATCAATAAATCCTAAAGCCGTATCTTGATACTGCAGTCCCGAAGTTACCAACGTCTGATTTCCTTGTGGAACAAGCGTCAAATTCCAATCTCTACTGAATTCAATAGCATAGGTACGTTCTATATTTCTAAAATCATCCTGAATGTAATCCAGATCTCCATAGGCATCAAGCGTTTGCTTTTGAGAATTTCCTAAAAGTCGCTGCTTTACCTGAAGTCTTCCGGCGAAGCCATCGTTATTAGCATCGTTCAGATCAGAAAATAAATTGAGATCCTGTTTGCTTCCTGCCCCTTCAAAAGAAATCGCTGTTTTTTCCGAAGGATTATAAGCCCCTTGCATGACTGCCATTTGCAATTTAGTGGGTGCAAAAAGTCGAATTACGGGCGCATAGTTTCCCTGAGGCACTCCGTTTACCGGAGCTACATACTCATAAATTCGACTAATAGCGTTCTGATTTGCCAATATATAATCACCCTGATTGACCCCTACTTGTGTAAAACGCACATTAAAAAGTTCGGCTTCAGGATCGTTAGAAAACACAAAAGCCTCCCGACCTTGAATATTCACTTTTTGATACAATATCTTGTTTTCGTTATAGGCATCAGGATTGGCACTAGGTGCGATCATTTGAGTAGCATCATCACCGGCCTGCTGCAAAACAGCCACCTGTTCCTGATTCAAATTTTGCAAAAGCGGCTGATTTTTAGCATCACTTTCAGAATAGACATGAGCACGTAACTCTAGCTTACTATTTTCAGTTGTATGACCGCCTCCCGCATACGCAATAACACGGGTATAATTCTGCTCACTATATTGATATTCTACCGAAATACGCATCTCACTCGTGATGGGAAACGTGGGATTAAATCGCAATTCACCGGCATTGTAATCTATTACATAATCTGCGGTTTCGCCACGCTCCAGCAAAACGCCATTTACAAAAACCCGTTCGCTACCGCTCACAATAAGCACGTATAACTCGCCGTTAGGTCCGCTTAACTTATACGGCCCTTGATTGCCTTCCTGCCCTGTAAATCTGCTTTGTGTAAACACGCCGCGCACCAATGCGCCAGTCGCAAAAAGATCAGTCTCTGAGTTAGCATGATCCAGTCTTCCGCCCAGCGAAAGTCCCTGAACTTTTTTTGTAAAGCGCCCAAAATAGGAAGTTGAATTTTCAAGATTGATGTCTCCTGCCCGTATGCTCCAATCGTCACTGTAGAGCTCTATAAAAATCTGGTCAAACTCATCCAAACGTTGCGAATACCCGCCGTTTTGCTGCGGAATATTAGCATCTTGTAAAGAGGCACTCAAGGATACCTTTTCACTCAATTTACCGGTTATTTGCAGATCGAGTTCGCTGTTGAGTGTGCTGTTCTGGTTGTTTCCGCTGGTTATCCCGCGCACTAAACTTCCCGAAGTCGTCAAGCCATCAAAAGGCTTAAAAGCCGGTTTCTCGTCTTCTTCGGTTAATGCATAAACTCTGCTTAAGTTTCCTTCGCTGTTTACAACCCGTGCAGGATCATATTCAAAATAAATTTTGGTTAAAAACTCAGGATAAACGCGATACTTAAAAGTCAGAGAATCGGGTCTGGATTCCTTCCGCTTAAGCGAAAAAAGAGATCTACCATAATCTATCGTATAAGCCGAAGAATCAACCAAAACACCTGCTGTCGTATAGACCTCAAAATCAATCGGATTGATACTTACCGAATCTAAACGTATCGTGTCCTGTACCGCAAGAGTCCTGGTCTTATTTTCTTTAAACCGAAGTTCCTGCGCAATACTTGTCGCAGAAAACACCAGTAGAACTATAATTACAAGACTTCGCATCGGCTATAAATCTACGGGAAAAAGTATAAAGGTTACGCAACTCACAGACATTTGCGCACGTGATACACGCTTCTGATTTCTGCTTAAATCGCTACCTTCGCCAAAACCCAAAATGTAAGCATGAAAATTATCACCTATAACGTAAACGGTATCCGAGCAGCGGCACGGAAAGGCCTTTTTGAATGGCTCAAAGCTGCAGATCCTGATGTATTGTTATTGCAGGAAACTAAAGCGCATCAAGAGCAATTAGACATGAATATTTTTGAAGAAACGGGCTATCACGATTACTGGTTTAGTGCTCAAAAAAAGGGATACAGTGGGGTCGCTGTTCTTACTAAGAAAAAGCCAGATAATGTAGTTCACGGCACTGGGATTGAATATATGGATTTTGAAGGCCGAAACATCAGAGTAGATTTTGGGGACCTGAGCATTATGAGCATGTATTTACCCAGCGGAACCAATACAGACCGACTGGATCTCAAATTAAAATATATGGCAGATTTTCAGGCTTATGCTAATGACCTGCGCAAAACCAGACCTAATCTTGTGGTAGGTGGAGATTATAATATTTGCCACGAGCCTATTGATATTCACGATCCTGTGCGGCTTAAAAACGTAAGCGGCTTTTTACCGGTAGAGCGTGAGTGGCTAAGCGGATTTATAAATAGTGGTTTTACAGACAGTTTTAGACATTTAAATCCTGATGTAGAGCAATACAGTTGGTGGAGTTATCGCGCCAATGCCCGCGCTAACAACAAGGGCTGGAGATTAGATTATAATATGGTGAGCGAGCCTTTAAGGAATAAAATAAAACGTTCGGTTATTTTACCCGAAGCGAAACACAGCGATCATTGCCCGGCATTATTAGAGCTTGAACACGACTTTTAAAAATTGTTATTTTCATGGAGCCGGTAAGCCAATATAATAGCTATTGTAAACGTTACTCAACAAATTAACAAACAGATTATATGCTTAAAAAAGTTTGCCTTATCGCTTTTACCGCAGCCACATTGACTTCTTGTGTTTCGGCAAAAGTTTACAAAGATCTTGAAGCACGCTTCGCAGATCTAAAAGCCGAAAACCAAGACCTGGATCACGACTTGACAACTTCAGAACGTTTGCGCAAGCAGTTTGAAGAACAAGCTGCTCAATTAGAAAAAGAGCTTGCAACTACCACTGCAGAACGCGATGATTTACAACGTAAATATGCTGCTGCACAAGCAAATCTTAAAAACCTGCAAGAATCGTATGATGCATTAGAAGCAAACAGCTCTAAAGCACTTGCCGAAAATTCTAAAAAAAATCGCGAGTTATTAGGTGAGTTGGATGAGAAACAAGCTGCACTTGCTGCAGAACAAACCCGTCTTGAAAAAATGCAGCGCGATCTTACAGAGCGCTCTCGCAGGGTTGAAGAATTAGAATCTATGATTGCAGCAAAAGATGCTAAAATGCGTGCGCTTAAAGATGCCATCTCTAAAGCTTTGGTTGATTTTGAAGGTAACGGTCTTACCGTAGAGCAACGCGATGGTAAAGTGTATGTTTCTTTAGAAAATAAACTGCTTTTTGATAGCGGAAGCTGGACAGTAGGAACTAACGGTCGTCAGGCTGTAAACCAATTAGGAAGCGTCTTGGCTCAGAATCCTGAAATCGCTGTCCTTATTGAAGGTCATACAGATAATGTGCCCTATGGTGGCAACGGACCGCTGAAGAACAACTGGGATTTATCTACTAAACGTGCTACTGCTATTGTTGAAATCCTAAGTCAAAACGGTCAGATTGATCCTAAAAACCTTACAGCTGCTGGTCGCGGGGAATTTGCTCCTGTAGCACCTAATACTACTCCAGAAGGTAAAGCTAAAAACCGCAGAATTGAAGTGATTCTTACCCCTAAACTGGATGAAGTCACTAAACTTTTGAATGATATTTAAATATATTTCAATAACCTCATAATCAAAAAACCTCTGCAAATGCAGAGGTTTTTTCTTTTATAAACGTCAGATAATACCTTTGCGAAAACCTTATCGCTTAGAATACCGTATGTTTTTAACAGGATAGTGATTTCAATATCAACTCCTCACCCCGTTTCAACCTTAAAAACTAACAAGTGCTTATGTAGCAACTTTAAAAACTCAGTATTATGAATAGAAAGGACTTTATTTTTTCAGTAGGAAAAGGGGTATTAATCGCTTGTTCTGGTTCGTGTTTACTCGCTTCCTGTAGCAGCAGCGATGACGGTATGGGAGATATGGGCGGTAATACTGGCTCAGGAGGCAACGGCGGTAGTGGTGGTAGCGGCACAACAGTTAATCTGGCCATATCAGATATACCTAATGTAGGAGATCAAAAACGAGTAAACAGTGTTTTATTTATACGCATCGCCACCGGAAATACTGCAGATTCGTTCATTGCTACAGAGGCAGTTTGTCCGCATCAGGGCGGGCAATTGATTTTTAAAGGAGCGCAAAATATTATAGAATGTCAATTGCATTTTGCTACCTATGAGCTTGACGGAGATACTGTTCAGGGGCCTCAAAACTCAGCCGGAAGCACCCGAGATCTAAAAATATATGCAACAACCTTGAACGATACTACTTTAACCGCTACGGTAAGCTGATTGCTATATTTATTGTAATAACTTCGCATCTCGATTTATAAAACTAAAAGAATCTAGATCACATGCGATATACAAAACTTCCTGATACAGAGATCGAAGTAAGTAAAATATGCCTCGGGACGATGACCTGGGGCGAGCAAAACACAGAAGCTGAAGGACACGCTCAGCTTGATTATGCTATTGAACAAGGTATTAATTTTATAGATACAGCAGAACTTTACAGCGTTCCCGGAAGAGCAGAAACCTACGGAAGCACAGAGCGTATCATAGGCAGTTGGCTTAAAAACCGCGGTAAACGAGACGATCTTATTATCGCTTCAAAAATTGTGGGACCGGCAGAAATGTCTAAACACATCAGAACCGGCGGTTATACTAAAGCGGAGTTTAAAGACGCGATTCATAAAAGCTTAAAGCGCTTACAGACTGATTATATCGATCTGTATCAACTGCACTGGCCAGAGCGTAATACCAACTATTTTGGCAAATTGGGCTACAGCCATGATGCCAATGAAAGCTGGCAAGATAACTTTGCTGAGATTCTTGAAAATTTAAAGGATTTTGTAAAAGAAGGTCTCATCAGGCATGTGGGGCTAAGCAACGAGACACCTTATGGTCTTTCCCGTTATTTAGAAGAAAGCCGCAACGGACTTCCTAAAATGATCACGGTTCAAAACCCATACAGTCTTCTTAACAGAAAAGATGAAATAGGTCTTACCGAGATTATGCATCGCGAAGATGTGGGTTACTTAGCCTATTCGCCTATGGCTTTTGGGGTACTCTCGGGTAAATATATAAATGGCACAGATAAACCAGATTCGCGAATCAACAAATTTCCACAATACAACAGATATTCTAATGAGCAGGCGGTTGAAGCCACAAAACGTTATCAGGGAGTTGCTAAAAAGCACAACATTTCTTTAGCACAAATGGCACTGGCTTTTGTCACAGACCGGCCATTTATGACTGCTAACATCATTGGGGCATCTTCTTTAGAGCAACTTAAAGAAAACATAAGCAGCATAGACCTTAAACTAACTCCTGAACTATTAGAGGATATCGAAGCAATACATACTTCAATCCCTAACCCTGCACCCTAATTTTAAAAATATTGATAATAAGAAAGCCCGCTAGTTTAGCGGGCTTTCTTATTATCAATATATGGTTTTACTTTACTTCAAGTAATTCTATATCAAAAATCAAAGTTGAAGACGGTGGAATTTCTCCCATATCACGATCTCCGTACGCCAAATCAGCCGGGATATAAGCACGGTATTTGGCTCCTTCTTTCATCAATTGTAAAACTTCGGTCCAGCCCTTTATAACCTGGCCTACCCCAAAAGTTATGGGTTCTCCGCGCTCGTATGAACTGTCAAAAACGGTACCGTCAATTAATTTACCTTCATAATTTACCTCAACTTTATCTGAAGCTTCGGGCGTAGCACCATTACCTGCACGTATGATTTCATACTGCAATCCGCTTTCGGTAGTGATTATTCCTTCTTTCTTTGCATTTTCGGCTAAGAATTCTTTTTGCGCTTCTATGCGCTTTTTTCGCTCTGCTTCTTTAAGGTCAGAAAGCTCTTGGTTGAACTTTATCATTACCGCTCTCCCCTCTTTCTCAGAAATCGCAGAACTGTCTTTAAGCGCTTCCTGAAAGCCTTCTAAAAAAACTTTTTTCTCAAAATAGTTGTCATAAGCAACCGGGTCTTTTTTAATACTTTCTGCAATGGTCACGCCCATGTAATAGGCCACAGAATCCTGAAAACTTTGAAGTAAAGGTTCCTCTTCAACAACAACTTCTTTTGTGCCACCACAATTTAAAAACAAGAATCCCAACGGGATAAAAAGCAATATTCTTTTCATATAACAAGTATCAAATACAATTAAGCTGCTAAACTACTCATAAATACGCAGTCTGTTTTGAGTTTTTACAAGTTGTCTGTTTAATTTATCAATTTTATCAAGCAGATTGAGAATGACATCTATACCTTCAATATTGATATCTAGTTCATTGTGAATACGCATAATTTTTTCAAAAACAGGAATGCTGTCGTGATGTAAACAGCGCATCTGAGATACGGTAACCACTTCAAGAACTCCCTTGTCGTGTAATTCGGTAAAAAACGTGTGCTCTATGTGGTATTGCTCACATAATTCTAATACTGGTATATAATCTGGAGTGCTCATCAGGACCTTAATTTTGCAAGTTCTTCAAATAATTCTTTTTCCTTATCCGAAAGGTTTTGAGGCATTTTAACCTCGTAAGTGATGTATAGATCACCAGCCTGACCTTCCTTCTTATAAACCGGAAAGCCTTTGCCTTTGAGTTTCACTTGTTTGCCGTTAGGAGTCTCTGGGGCAACTTTGAGCTTGACGCTGCTATCAAAGGTCTCTATGACAAGTTCGCCTCCTAAAATTGAAGTATACAGGTCTAGAGGAACGGTTTTATACAGGTTAGCACCATCTCTTCTAAAAGAGGTGTTGTTGTTTATGATAAATTGAAGGTATAAATCCCCGTTAGGACCCCCACTTACACCCGGACCACCGTAGCCTTTAATCTTTATGGTTTGCCCATTTTCTACTCCGGCAGGTATTGTAAGCCGTATATTTTTACCATTAACGGTAAGTGTGCGTTTGTGTTTCTCAAAAACTTCGCGCAGCTCAAGTTCTAGTGTTGCATTAAAGTCCTGCCCTCTAAATTGTGCCTGGCGACCTCCACCGCGAAAACCACCACCGGCACCTCCGCCAAACATAGAACCGAAAAAATCTGAAAAATCTCCTTCATCAAAACCTCCACTGTATTGGGCGCGTCCACCACCAGAAGCAGATCTGGAATATTGATTGCGCTGTTGTTCTGCCTGCTCGTAAGCGTCAGCATGTTGCCAGTCTTTCCCGTATTTATCGTATTTCTTTCGGTTTTCAGGATTACTCAGAACTTCGTTTGCCTCATTAACCTGTTTGAATTTTTCTTCAGCTTCAGTATCGCCGGGATTCACATCAGGATGGTATTTTCGGGCCAGTTTGCGGTAAGCCTTTTTAATTTCAGCTTCAGTAGCCGATTTATCAAGACCCAAAACCTTATAATAATCTATGTAAGCCATTTTGCTAAATGATTAAAGAATTTAGAAACAGAAGACCTCTGCCTTTCTTCCTTTAAAATTACGCTGTTTGGCGCAAAAGCGATTGCATACTCTTTTAAAATTTAGTTAGAATATGGGTAGATCTGAAGAGTTTCCGCGCAAGCGAACTATTAGCTAAAGCTGTTTAAGTAAAAGGCGAGAACAAGACCTATAGCAGTAGCGATACCTGCCCAATAACTGTCATCTTTGTATGCTTTAGGAAAAACTTCTATAGCGAGAGAAGCAACTACGGCACCCCCTGCAAAGCAACGGATGTAAGCCAGCGTTTCATCTGGAACGTCAGCAAGCAGTTGATTGCCTAAAAGTGCTGCAAGCGATAAGATTAAAGCTGTTGCAGACCACAGCAAAAGCACTTTCTTTTTAGAAGAACCGTTTTTGGTCATTTCTTTAGCTCCGCCTGCTGCTTCAGGAAGATTGGATAAGAAAATAGAACCGGACAGCGCAGCAACGGTAAGCGCATCGGCACCAATAAGTGCCACTCCCAGTGCAAGATTTTCAGGAATTCCGTCCAGAGTAATTGCAGCGAGTAACCCCCCACCACTATCTGAACCCCATTTTTTCTTCACCAGATAATCAAGTGCGGTAAAAACACCTGCACCTGCCATAACAATACCCAGCGCAATACCAATACTGGCTTTTTCTATCGCCGGGTTAATCAATTCTAATACAGTAGAAACAATAAGGGCTCCTCCTGCCAAAGCAACGAGAAAGCCCTCTGTTTTCTTAGATAAACTCCCGTAAATCCCCCAAAAAGCACCTAATATAAGCGCGCCGGATACTACGGAAATTACTATAAATGTCAATTTTTATTCTGAATCTTTAACGTCGATCAATTCTACGGTAAATATAAGTGGCTCTCCCGGACCTATTTTAGCACCAGAACCTCTTTGACCATACGCTAATTCTGAAGGGATATAGAACTCATATTTTGCTCCTTCTTTCATCAACTGAAGACCTTCTGTCCATCCTTTGATTACTTGATTTACACCAAAAGTAGTTGATTCTTCACGCTCGTAAGAGCTGTCAAAAACGGTTCCGTCTAGTAATTTACCTTCATAATTCACTTCAACTTTATCGGTCTCAGATGGACTGTCACCGCTTCCTTCTTCGATTATTTTATACTGCAATCCGCTTTCGGTAGTTTGAACACCCTCTTTCGTAGCATTTTCTTTCAAAAATACCTCTTCTTTTTTCTTATTCTCTTCTGCTTTAGCTTCTTGCTCTTTTTGCTGCTTTTCGCGCAATTGCATCTGGAACTTCTGCATCACTTGCTGCATCACTTGCTGTGGCATTTCTACACTATCAGTAAGCGCTTTGCGCACACCTTGTTCATATACATCAACATCAAAAAACTCATCAGGATTATCTCCTAAAGCTTGTTTAAATTGTGCTCCGGTATTCGCACCTATGATATAAGAAACAGAATCTTTAAAGGTTTTTAAGTCTGCGTCACCTCCTGAGTTCATTTTAGAATCATTACAATTCACTAAGGTAAGTGCAACAGGTAAGGCTAGAAATAATCTATTGAATTTCATTTTATAAATTTTAAAATTTTCAAGTGCAAATAACGGGATATTAAAACACCTATAAAAATCTTTTGGAATCTATTATAAAATAGGTTTAGCTCACAAAAGCACTATAACCGGTGATCGCTCTACCTACAATAAGTGAATTGATCTCCTTAGTACCCTCATAACTGTAAATGGCTTCGGCATCTGCCACAAAACGTGCTACATCATACTCCAGTAGAATACCGTTACCGCCCATTACTTCACGGGCGCGACTTACGACATCGCGGGTGCGCATCGAACAGAAGACTTTTGCTAAAGAAGCGTGCTCATCAGTCAACTGGCCACCATCTTGCATCTCGCTTAAGCGGAAACAAAGCGTTTGCATAGCGGTGAGATTTGAAACCATCTCGACCAAATGGTTTTGTATCAACTGAAAACTAGCAATTGGACGACCAAATTGCTCCCGTTTCTTGGTATATTTTAACGCTGCTTCATAAGCACCACGGGCACAACCTACTGCCTGCCAAGCCACGCTGGCGCGTGTCATTTGCAATACTTTTGCGGTATCTTTAAAGGAGTTGGCATTTTGCAAGCGATCACTTTCGGGAACACGACAATCTGAAAGTGTGATCAACGCATTTTGAACAGTACGCAACGCCATTTTATCTTTCATCTTCTCAGCTTTAAAACCGGGGTTTTCTTTGCGCACGATAAAGCCTTTTACCCGACCGCTTTCTTCATCACGTGCCCAAATGATTGTTATATCAGAGAATGTGGCGTTACCTATCCATTTCTTTTCTCCGTTTAATACCCACTCCTCACCTTCTTTTCTACATGTTGTTCCCAATCCGCCGGCAGCACCAGAACCTACATCGGGCTCTGTAAGACCAAAAGCACCTATTTTTTCAAACTTCTGCATTTTAGGCAACCAGTATTGTTTTTGCTCTTCGCTTCCGCAGAGGTAGATAGAGCCCATTGCCAAACCACTATGTACACCGAAAAATGTCGAAATAGAAACATCAACTCTGGCAAGTTCCATCGCTAAGATTCCTTCCATCAAAAAGGATTCACCGGGACAGCCGTACCCTTTATAAGCGATACCGGCTAAATTAAGTTCAGCAAACTTGGGGATAATCTCATGCGGAAACTCGGCTCGATTCCAAAAATCGTTAGCAATAGGTTTTACCTCGTCTTCCATAAAATTCCGCATCTTCATCTGAAGCGCACGCTCTTCAGGAGAAAGCTTTTGCGCAAGGTTGTAAAAATCCCCATCAATGGGTGGTAATTTATGCTGACCTTTTTTTGCTTGAGAATTCAGCATTTTCATCAAACCTTTCAGTTGACGATCATCAAGATTTCCCACAGCACTCATTACCTGAGACAGATCAACTTTTTGAGAGAGTTTTGCCAGAGCATCTAAATCTACCGATTTCAACAGGCCTATTGTATTTTTTACTTTTCCGAATAACGACATCGTTTGCGTTTTTATAATTCAGTTTAAAAATACCAAGGTTTTGGTGCTCTTGCAGCCAAAAAAACGTTAATTACAACTAAAGCGGAGTCACTAAACTTTTATGAACAAATGCTCGCTTTGCCGTTGAAGTTTCAACATGCAACCAATCTGCTGTTTCACCTAGAAGATTTACTGTATCTAACCGCGTGAGTGAACCTATTTGCTGAGATTTTGCCGAAGCGCTACTTCTCAAATTAGCACGGACTGACTTAACCAAATACCTGTTATAAATTTCTGAAGCTTTCTGATTGTCCGCCAGTTTAGCCTCTTCTTTTACAAACGGCAACGGATTAATCGCACCACTACCCCGACTGTAAACCCCAAAATGCAAATGCGGTGGTGTTGTACGCGCATTACCCGTATTGCCTACCAGACCTAGAGTATCCCCAATTTTCACGCGCTGACCATTAGTTACAATAATACTGTCTAAATGCGCATAATATAAACTGTTACCCAAAAGTCCGTCTCGCAACCATACCTGCTTACCACCCAGACCGAGATTGCCGGTTCTACTCACCTTACCGGCTACACTAGCGAGCACAGGCGTACCCCGTGATGCAAAGATATCTACACCCTCGTGACTGCGTTTACCACCATCCCTGGGCGCTCCCCAATAACTTTGTATGGCTTTACTTGAAATGCCCGCTACCGGAAAACTATAGCCGGGTGTGCTCGATATAGTTAGTGTAAAATTTGACGCAGCGTTCAATTGAGGTTGAAAAACCACTTTAAAAATCGCTGACTTTTTAGGCGAAAAATTCAACGTTGATTGTTCATAAGCCGCCTGCTCCTCAAGTTTAAAAGGAGATATACTATCTGAAGTTTTCTCATACAGATCTATAAAAACTAATGGATTTATGGTATCTGTCAAAACACTGAAATCGTAGTTACGGCCCCGTTCGAGATAGAGTTCATAGGCATAAACCGGATTAATTTTAGGATTGAATATCCCCATTTCCTGATAGGGGGAATTTACGTGTAGACTGTCCTGAAGTGCTTCTTTAAATGCCATATTCCAAAAAATATAGGGCAAAGAATCCGATTCAAAGTTGCGTGCATAAACTTCCCGCGCTGTGGGCTGTGTTATAAAATCGGTAGCCTTAGTCAGCTTGCTACATGAAGCGAATAAGAGCAACCCGATTAATCCAAAATATACCTTTTGATTATTTAGCATAGTTTATAATAATACACAGAAACTATGCCACTTTAAAATATTTAAAAGAGTGAAAGTTGCCCCGGCCTGTATTGCTCAAACAAATCACAATTGAGCGGTGCAATGCTTCTTCCTTTGAGGAATTTGTTACGTCCCAATTCCATTTGCGCTTTTATCTGGTTAGCAAACTCACCACTTCCGCGCATTCTGCGACCAAACTGGGAATCGTTTAAATTGCCCTCGTGACAAGCCGCAATCTGATTGAGCACTTTATCTGCGCGATCTGGCATCGCCGATTTAATCCACTGTTCAAAAATTTTACCGATGGCACCATTGAGCCGCACTACCGTGTACCCTACTGAGCGCGCACCGTGATCAGCTGCTGCTTTGATGAGCGGTAACACTTCGTGACTGTTGATTCCCGGGATTATGGGTGCGGTCATCACATTAACCGGAACGCCCAATTCTGATAACTTTTTTACCGTTTCTAAACGTTTTTTGATACTTGCGGTACGCGGCTCAAGCAAGCGTCTGGTTTTTTCATCTAAAGTTGTAATAGACATATTTACCTGAATCAAGTTGTTTGCAGCCAATTCTTTAATGACATCAAGATCTCGCTGAATCAATGCATTTTTAGTGATAATAGCTACCGGATGCCGGTATTTGTAAAAAGCCTCTAGTAAGTTACGCGTAATTTTAAAACGCTTTTCTGCAGGCTGGTAACAGTCGGTATTTCCTGAAAGAACGATGGGAGCAGCTTTCCAGCCTTTTTTGGTGAGGTGCTTTTCTAGCAAACGCACGGCATTGCGTTTGACTAAAATGCGACTTTCAAAATCGAGACCGGCACCGTAGCCCCAATATTCATGAGAATTGCGCGCATAGCAATATACGCAGCCATGCTCGCAACCCTGATACGGGTTAAGGGAATATCCCATTCCCACATCTGGACTTTCTACTTTATTGACTATAGTTTTGGGAAATGTATCTATAAAGAGCGTCTTGAGATTTTGCGGCTCATCGCCTTCCTGCGCACAGTAGTTTAAAAAATCATCCCGCAGCTCGTGCCTGTTTTGATCAAACCGATTGGCAATATGTTTTTGCGCTCCCCGCCCTTTTAAGTGTTCACCTTCTGCTTGCATAAAATAGGATTTATTACAAATATATGGAATATTTCCTGTTTTGTTAAGATCAAAAAAACCGCTCGTAAGCGGTTTTTTAATTACTCAAATGCAGTGCCTTTAGTTCCCCGGAAACTCCGGTTTGCGCTTTTCTAAAAACGCACTGGTACCTTCTTTAAAATCTTCGGTACCAAAAGAAGCTCCAAAACCTTCGATCTCGGTATCATAACCGTTGACTCCGGTTTTAAAACCGGCATTTACAGCGTGTATCGCTGTAGCAATTGCTACCCCACTGTTGTTTAAGATTTTTGCTGCTATTTTTTCGGCGTGCGACATCAATTCTTCCTGCATCGTCACGTGATTCACCAGACCGTATTGTAAAGCCTGATCAGCATTGATCATACTCGCGGTCATGATCATCTCAAATGCACGACCTTTCCCCACGAGTTGGGGTAAACGCTGCGTCCCCCCATAGCCGGGAATCAGGCCCAGAGAAGTTTCCGGCAATCCCATACGGGCGTTGTCACTCGCAATGCGAATGTGTGCTGCCATCGCCAATTCTAGTCCGCCTCCTAAAGCAAAACCGTTAATGGCTGCGATCACCGGCGTGCTTAAATTTTCGATAAAATCAAATAACAATTTTTGTCCTTTTCGCGCCAGCAACGCTCCTTCTTCTTCTTCAAAATCAGAAAATTCACTGATGTCTGCACCGGCAACAAATGCTTTCTCGCCGCTTCCGGTCAAGATGATAACCCCTATATCTTCATCAGCATCTGCTTCAGCAAAGGCATCATGCAGTTCTTGTATGGTATCGCGGTTGAGTGCGTTTAACTTTTTAGGTCGGTTGATGGTTATGACAGCCAATTGATCATCGACTTCATAAATAAGATTTTCAAAATTCATAGTCGTTATTTTATTCCACAAGGTGGAAGTTATTGCTAGATGTAAGGCTCAATTTCAGGTAGATCTATACCTCAGCAATAGGAAAAGTTACTTTAAAAACGGTTCCTCTTTCAGCCTTAGAAGTAAAGGTAATGGTTCCGTTATAGGTTTCCACAATATTTTTTACCATCGCCAGCCCCAGCCCCATTCCGCTGGATTTTGTGGTAAACTTAGGCTCAAATATCATTTCGGCATTCTCTTCAGAAATACCGTGACCGTTATCACAAACCAGAATGCACACCGTGTCTGCATCGCCTTTAATCTCAACCCTAATTTTAGGATCTTCTACATCTTCGGTAGCCTGAATGGCATTTTTTACCAGATTGGTGATCACTCTAATGAGCTGGGTACGGTCTAACTTTACAATAATTTCTTCGGAATCTGTACCAAAAGTAAGGTAATGCTCTGTGAAAATATCCAGTGCTAATTTGGTCACAAAAACCACATTAAGCGTTTCGTTTTGCTGTGCAGGCATTTTTGCAAAATTGGAAAAAGCCTCCGCAATCGAACTCATCGTATCTATCTGCTGAATGAGGGTTTTGCTGTATTCATCTAACTTTTTATGAATCTCTGGATCTTCAGGGTCAAAACGTCGCTGGAAACTCTGCACTGTCAAACGCATTGGCGTCAAGGGATTTTTGATCTCGTGTGCTACTTGCTTGGCCATCTCGCGCCACGCCGCTTCGCGCTCACTTTGTGCAAGTTTTGCCGCACTATTTTCGAGCTCGTCGATCATCCCATTATAGGATTTTACCAGATTGCTGATTTCTTCACTGGCATCATCAATCTCAATGCGCTGGTTGCGTTTATCTAACCGCGTCTGGATCATCTTATCACTTATGGTTTTTAAACTACGCGTGATGTATCGCGATAAGAAATACGATAGCGCAGTTGCGATCAAGAGCATAAACAAATACCCTTCTGCCAGACGGCGTAAAAATTCGTCCAGTTCACGCGTGATGAAATCATCATCCTGAATGTACGGCAGATTCATAATCGCCAGCGGCTTAAACTGGTTGTCGTTGATGTACGTATATGAAGATTGATATTTAACGCCGTCAATCTCAGATTGTACCACCCAGCGTTTAGTAGGCATGTTTGCTAAACCTTCTAATACATTGGGGTTTAAGGAAGTTTCTAAGGTGTCTTCGGTAAAACTTTCCTTTGATTTGACTAGAAGCTTTCCGTTGAGATCATAAATATTGATGGGTAAATCGTGAACATCTGCAATGCGGTAGATGTCGTTATTAAACTTTAAAATAAACGGAATATTCTCAGAAATAACCTCATAAGTCGTCTGGTCTAAAACATAAGCGATCTCTGCCCTGATCTGATCTTCTTTACGCAACAAACGATCTCTGTGATATTCTTTAGCCTCTTCTTTATATTGAACGACACTAATAATCCCAATGAGGATCGAAGCTCCCAAAATGAGAAATACCATCCCAAAAAAGATGCGCAGGCGTAAAGAAAGCTTATTGAATTTCATTGGCAGATAGGTATCAAAAACCGCGCCGTTAGGCATTGGGATTTTTGTCGCGTATGCTTTTATAGAGTTTTATGCCCAACATTAAAAGTATGGCCAAGGTAATTAAACCGGCCAATCCCCAAATCCAGTTGGTTGTACTTTTTGTAATTACCAGAAAAATAACTGCGAAAAGAATAAGCGTTGGTCCCTCATTCCAGATGCGCATAAACTTGGTGGTGTATTTAAAATTACCGGCCTGCAATTGCTTATAAATCTGATGATTTTTAAAATGGTAGGCATACAGTAAAACCACAAATCCCAGTTTGATCTGCATCCACGGAGCATATAAAATCCCCGAGTTTAAATGCAGCATCATAAAGGCAAAAAGACTGGCTAAAATCATCGAAGGCCAGGTTATTATTTTCCAGAGACGTTTAGTCATCAAAGCCAGTTGATCTCCCAGAATCGTTCTGTCTGGTTCGGGTTTTTCAGAAGCTTCAATCTGATACATAAACAAGCGCGGCACATAGAATAAGCCTGCAAACCACGTCACAATAAATATAAGATGTAGGGATTTTAGATAGTTGTAATATTCCATATCGCAAAGGTAAAGCTAATTGCGCGTTGTGTGAAGGGATAATATAGTGCTAAAACAACTGCAGTAGTATTAAAACCACCCCTCAATTTCTGCGAAATTGTTTCCCCTCCTTTGAAAAGGAGGGAAGCTTCAAAAGGACTAGTCCTTTTGAATAAAAAGGTAGTTGAGCTGCATCGCGTTAAATTCTTTGTTGAATGCAGCAACCTCATCGCTAACCAACTTGTCAAACCTGTTTAATTCTGAATCTATTTTTGCTGTTAGCTCGTCTTTTACCGCTACATCTTGATCTGTAGGAGCAAAATCTCCCATTCCCACCAGTGCATTTAAATGTGCTAATTTGTTAGTGAGTTTTATTGGGAAATTCAAGGGATCCTGACCGCTTCGGTTTTTAGTTTGATACAAGGCTTTTTCAACTTCTTCCAGATCTTCACGCAGCTTTTTTGACTTTTCGCGCAGTTCTTCGGTATCCGGATTGGTTTTGTATTGCTTTTCAAAAGCACTCAACTGTCCGGTAATATTTCTGATCTTTTTGATGCTTTTGTGCGCGTGATCTACCGTTGCATTTACATCGTCTATAAAATCGAATTGCGCCTGCATATCTGCTACAGAAGCTTCAGATCGCGGATCTGCCAAAACCGTATATGGCTGTGAATAATCCGTTCCGTTCACATTGAGTTTAACCGTATAATTTCCGGGAATTTGTTTAGGTCCTTGTGTGCTGGCCCACCATAAAATCATTCCGGGAAGGCGCTCTGCTCCTTCATAAGTCATATCCCAATTGAACTGGTTAGCGCCTTCTTTTACTTCTAATTTATCTTCTTCACTTTTAGTGCTGTAGGATTTGATCGTATCATTTTTAGCATCAAAATAGGTTAGCGATATACTGTCTTTTTCAGCATTGTATTTTGGCAAATAAAAATAAGTCATCACGCCACTGGGATGATTCGTTCCTACGGAATTAGAGTTGTGACTACCTCCATCCATTCTATACGTGTCTTTGGGTTTATACAAATGCACGGCATCTGCATCATTCATCGCTGAAGCCTGATGCAACACACTCAAATCATCTATGATATACAAACTACGCCCCTGAGTCGCGACGATAAGGTTGTTATTTTTCAATGCTAAATCGGTAATGGAAACGATAGGCAGGTTTAGCTGAAAAGGCCTCCAGTTGGCTCCTGCATCAAAGGAAATGTACATTCCGGTTTCGGTACCGGCATATAGCAAACCTTCCTGATCCGGATCTTCGCGAACCACGCGGGTAAAATGCTCGGGAGCGATCCCGTTGGTGATTTTTTTCCAGCTTTTTCCGTAGTCTGTAGTCTTGTATAAATACGGAGCAAAATCTCCTGTTTTATATTTTGTTCCGGCAATGTAGCAGGTTCCTTCATCAAAATAACTCGGTTCTATGCTGTTGATCATCATCCATTCGGGCATTCCTTTTGGAGTTACATTTTCCCAGTTTTTACCTCCGTCACGGCTTACATAAACCAATCCGTCGTCACTACCCGTCCACAGCAATCCTTCTTTCAACGGACTCTCATTTGCTGCGAAAATGGTGCAATAATATTCTACGGAAGTATTGTCTTGTGTGATTGGCCCACCAGAAGAACCTTGTTTTGATTTATCGTCAGTCGTTAAATCGGGACTGATGACCTCCCAGCTTTGACCTTCATTGGTGGTTTTGTGCACGTGATTACTGAAGGTGTACAACACATCAGGGTTGTGTCTGGAAAACATAATGGGAAAATTCCATTGAAAACGGTACTTCATATCTTCGGCACCGTGCCCCATCGGATTATCGGGCCATACCGAAACCGAGCGCACGCTGTTGTTCTCGTGATTCACGCGGGTTAAAAAGCCGTCGTAGCTACCGCCGTAAACAATATCCGGATTTTCCGGATCTACCGCGATATGAGCACTCTCACCACCGGCGGTGCTTTCCCAGTCTTCTTCACTTATGCTATATCCATCGGTGCGATGCGGAATGCGAACAGTAGAATTATCCTGTTGCGCGGCATAAATACGATATGGAAACTGGTTGTCTGTTGTTACCCGATAAAATTGTGCGGTAGGCTGGTTGTGATAGGTGCTCCAGGTTTCGCCTCCATCATAGGTAATCTGCGCACCACCGTCATCGCCCATAATCATACGCATAGGATCCTCGGGAGCAATCCATAAATCGTGGTGATCGCCGTGTGGGGCGTTGTTGCTTTCGAAAGTTTTACCGCCGTCTGTACTTTTATGATAGCTTACATTAAGCACATAAACCACATCTTCATCTTCGGTATCTGCATAGACTTTGGTGTAATACCAGGCACGCTGGCGTAAGTTTCGGTCGTCGTTAATGAGTTTCCAGGTGGCACCGGCATCTTCACTGCGGTAGAGTCCGCCTTTGTCTTTATTTTCAACCATTGCGAAAACCCGCTCAGAATTTACAGGCGAAACGGCAACACCAATAATTCCTAAAGTATCACTAGGAAAACCTTCATTTTTTGATATTTCTTTCCAGGTGTTACCGCTGTCTGTAGATTTCCATAAAGCTGAACCTTCACCTCCGCTTATAAAACTGTATGGTGTTCTTCGGCTGTGCCAGGTTGAAGCATATAAAACGCGTGAATTATTGGGATCAAAAGTAAGGTCAACCGCACCCGAATCTTCATTAGAAAACAGCACTTTATTCCAGCTTTTACCGCCGTCTGTAGTTTTGTAAACACCACGTTCTTCGGTGGGTTTGTAGATATCACCTAAAACTGCCGCATATACCACATCGGGATTATCAGGGTGAATCACAATTTTTGAAATGTGCCTGCTTTTAGGCAAGCCTGCCTGTTCCCAGGTTTTACCGGCATCTGTGGTTTTCCACATGCCGTAGCCGGAAGAAACATTTCCGCGCAGCGTATTTTCTCCACCACCCACATACATAATATTATGATCGCTGGGTGCCACGGCTACCGAGCCGATACTTCCACCAAAAAAGCCGTCTGAAATATTTTCCCAGGAGCGCCCACCGTCTTTGGTACGCCAAACCCCGCCGCCGGTTGCGCCAAAGTAAAACAGATTGGGTTTACCGGGAACTCCGGTTACTGCTGCGCTACGACCGCCACGAAACGGACCCACCAAACGGTATTCTAATGCTTCATAAAGAGACTCGTCAACATCCTGACCAAAACCTGAATAAGTTGAAAAGACTAAAACTGAAAAAAATAAACGAAGTAAAAATTTTTGCATACTTAAAAAACTTAGTTAGTAGCTAACTAAGTTAATCAATCAATTCTTTTCTATAGTACCCGTTTCTAGTTTTAGCCGGGTTTCTCGCCATAAAAAGTATCCTGTAACGAGTGTAGATAGCGTATCTGCCAGCGGAAAAGAGATCCATACGCCTAATTCTCCAAAATAATTGGGAAGTATAAGCACCAGCGGAATGAAGAAAAAACCCTGTCTGGTCAAGGTTAATAATAAAGCCGGTGTCGCTTTACCTATCGCCTGATAATAAGCTGACCCTATCAACTGAATCCCGATAATCGGAATCGCGGCAAACACCCAGCGCATGGCCCAAGGCGTGTCACGTAAAACCGCTTCGTCTTGCGTAAATACCGAAACTATACTTTCGGGAAAAATCATGATCAACGCAAAAATGACCAAAGCCACCCCACAAGCATAGGTAATGGCAAGTTTGATGCTTTCGCGAACGCGTGAATAATTTTGTGCTCCATAATTGTACCCGGCAATCGGTAAAAAACCTTGTGTTACACCCAGAACCGGAAACAGGGCAAACATCAACATTCGTCCAATTATCGCATAAACGGTTACCGAAGCTTCCCCACCCAATTCAAAAAGAATGTTATTCATCAATAAATAAGTAATGCTCACCACCGCCTGACGCGCAAGAGTTACAAAACCCAAGGCAGACATTTCTTTGAGAATGGGAAGATCAAGACCAAAATGACTGATGTCAATTTTCAATTCTGAATTGTCACTCAAAAAATACCAAAGCACATAGAAAAAACAACAGATATACGAAGCCGTAGTTGCCCAGGCAGCTCCTGCCATCCCCATATCGAGAACGTTGATAAGCAAGTAGTCTAGAATTAAATTCCCCAGCGACGGAATGATCATCGCAATCATCGCAAACTTAGGTTTTCCTTCTGCTCGAATCACGTTATTGCCCATCATACAAAATGCCAGTACCGGTACGCCATACAACACAATTCTATAATAAATTTTAGCCGGCTCAAAGATGTCTCCTTTTCCTCCAAAAGCAGGAATCAATTGATTTATAAAAACCAACCCTAAAACCACCATACTCACCGTTAGCAATAACGTAATTGTGATTTGATTGCCAAAAGTTTTTAAAGCCTTTGCCTTATCATTTGCTCCCAAAGCCCTGGAAATAATAGAAGAACCACCAATGCCAATTGCCATACCCAAAGCCGCAATAAAAAATGAAACCGGAAGCACTACGTTTATTGCAGCAATGGCAATACTGCCAATCCAATTACCCACAAAGATGGTGTCTACCAAGATATTAAGTGACATTACCAGAATACCTATTGATGCCGGCAAAGCCTGCTTAATCAATAGAGAACTGATAGACTCATTACCTAAAGCTTCAGATTTATTTGGTTTGAGCAATTTGTATTCTATTTAGAAAGATTTCAGCCTAATCAAGAGATTCCCGCCTCCGCGGGAATTAAATTATGCTATAGCTTTTGAGGCTTCTACGAGCGCCCAATCGTTGATCCAGGTGGCAATTACGTGCGCCCAATCATCCCGGTCATTCAAACACGGGATTGTCGTGAATTCTTTACCGCCCATCTCGTGAAAGATCTCTTCCCCTTCCATCGCGATTTCTTCTAGCGTCTCGAGGCAATCACTTACAAATGCCGGTGTAACGATCGCTATTTTTTTGATTCCTTCTTTACCAAAACGCTCTATGGTACGATCTGTATAAGGCTGCAACCAAGGGTCAAAACCTAAACGCGATTGAAACGAAGTAAAATATTTATCTTTTTCTAAACCTAACTTTTCTGCAACCTGTCTGGTTGTATCATAACACTGATGCCGGTAACAAAACTGGTGTGCTTGTGATGGTGTCTGGCAGCAGCTGCCATCTATTTTACAGTGGCTTTTTGTAACATCACTTTTTCTAATGTGACGCTCAGGAACCCCATGATAACTAAAAACCAATTTTTCAAAATCGAGATCTTTAATCTTTTCCTGAATGCTTCGGGAAAGTACTTCTATATATTCAGGTTTGTTGTAAAATGCCGGGATATCTGAAAAACGCATATGCGGAAAATGCTCTTTGCGCAACTCTTCAGCTAAAACCAAAATAGTTTCGGTAGTTGCCATCGCAAATTGCGGATATAACGGAAGAATCAAAACCTCATCTACTCCTTTTGCATTGAGTTCTTCAAGACCTTCTCTTAAAGATGGAGTTCCATAACGCATTGCCAAAGCAACAGGAACATCTACTTTATCGGAAACCTTTGCCTGAAGTCTTTCACTTAACACAATTAAAGGCGAACCTTCATCCCACCATATTTTTGAATAAGCTTCTGCAGATTTTTTTGGCCTTGTATTCAAGATGATGCCTTTTACAAGCAGCGTACGCGCCCAAAGTGGAACATCAATCACGCGCTCATCCATCAAGAATTCACCCAGATATTTTTTTACGTCTTTAGGGTCTGTGCTATTGGGAGAGCCCAGATTGACCATAAGTACTCCTTTTTTCATGCTTATTTTTTGAATTTCAAAATTACAACTTATACCCCTGTTAAAACAAAAAAGCTATAAGGCTTGTCAGGGCAGGTATTGATGTTTTCTATTGATTTGATTATTCAACCAACCACTTCATCACATCCTCAAGATGTTGCCTAAACTGCGGTTCTGAATACGACTCTTCTGTATGACCGCCGCCTGTATAATACATTTTACCATCGCCTACTTTATGATACCAGGCGTGGGGGTGGTACACCCCGTTTTTACCTCCTTCATAAGAAGACTCATCAAGTGTAAGCGTGACCTCAACATCAGGATTCAGGTTTTTGAAATTGTACCATTCATCGGTACGTTCAAAACTATCGGGGAACGCTTCAACTGTTTTGTGTTTTTCTTTTTTAACGACCCGAGCTTTTTGAGTTTTTGGATGACTCACAAAATACCCCCCTATAAATTCCCCATACCAAGGCCATTCATATTCTGTATCAGAAGCTGCGTGGACACCAAAGAATTTTCCGCCTGATTCCATATAGTTTTGAAAAGCTACCTGTTGCTCTTCGCCAAGAATATCACCGGTTGTATTTAGAAAAATCACTAAATCGAAGTCTTTTAGATTTTCAGAATTAAAGATTAAAGAGTCTTCAGAATGTTGAACTGCCCATTGGTTTTCAGAAGCTATTTCTTTTAAAGCCTTAACACCAGTTTCTATAGAACTGTGTCTAAAACCATTGGTTTTTGTAAAAACCAGGACATTTTTCTTTGTTAAAAAATCACTTTTTTTTGTTGAGTTACAGCTCAGAATTAAAATCGAGACAGAAAGTAAGAGAAATATTTTTTTCATAATTAGCTAAGAGATTGAATGTATTTTTTAGGTGTGGTACCGTATTGTTTTTTAAATGCTGCAATAAAATGACTTGCCGTGCTGTAGCCTATTTTTAGTCCTACTTCATTTACATTATGTGAACCGCTAGCAAGTAACTGCCTCGCGACTTCCATCTTATAATCAAAGAGAAAACTATATACCGAATCCCCATAAATCTGCTTAAAACCTTCTTTCAGTTTATTTAAACTCAGATTGATCTCGTCTGCAAGTTCTTGTAAAGAAGGAGGCTCTGCCATACGTGCAATGATGATATCTTTTGCTCTTTTGATTTTTACTACATTATCTTCATCTACTAAAAACGGACACTGTTCCACATCAGCTTCAGAAGGGCGGTTAAAATACAAACTGAGCAATTCATAAGCCTTTCCCTTAAAATAAAGCGCTTTAACGGAAGCATGCAAATTATAGTTCATCAATTGGTTGAGCACAATTGCCATTGAAGGTGAAATCACACCATCTTTATAATATTTACGATCGCGGTTTTCATCGCTTAAAAAAGTTATGAAATCGGCTTCACGAGAAAATAAAGAATGAAATTTTTTAATAGAAATGAATACTGAAATCACCCAGCTATCCGGAGCGATTTCAAGATTTATAGGTAAATCCCGTTGCGGGTTGTAAAGCAATAAGGAGTGTTCTTCACTTAACGGAAGCTTATAATTACCTTCATTAAACTGAAATACAGAAGTACCTTTTGCACAAAAATGAAACTGAATATAGCTGCTGTCAACCTCACGTGTTACTAACTGTTTTTCAGCAGTTTCATTATTAAATTTCAGTATAAAAAAACCTTCTTCAATATTGGTTTCGCTATACAAACCTGCAGCGATATTTTTTAATGTTTCCATACTCAGAAAAAAGTATTTTATTTAGATTTATTCTAAACAAATGTGAAGAATCACATTCAGAATTCCTCACTAAATTAGCCTATTTTCAGCTTTTTGAAGTCAAAAACGACATTTTATTCGGTCATCGTTAAAAATCATACCTCTAGCGTTACTTTTTAAAGTTTACTCGAAATACATTTGCAGCCGAACTTATGAATACAAACGGCAAACGACATTTTTATCCGGCTTATCCCGGTGATTTTTTCGCCATTGGCTTAAGCTATTTAAAAGCAGATGCTGAGACGCGCGGGCATTTTAGTGTTGACAGTACTATTCAAGAGCAAATTTTAAAACGCGCTCAAGAAGAAGGTATTGAAGGGCTGAGTATCATTTCTACTTGTAACCGTACCGAATTGTATGGTTTTGCTCAAGAACCTCTAGATCTTATTAAATTATTATGTGAGCATACCCGCGGTACCATCGCAGAATTTGAAGCGGTATCGTACTCCTATAAAAATGAGAAAGCCGTTGAGCATTTATTTAAAGTAGGTACCGGGCTTGACAGCCAGATTTTAGGAGATTTTGAGATTATTAGTCAGTTAAAAAATGGGTTTAAGCGTGCTAAAAAACTCAAACTGGTCAACCCATTTATGGAGCGACTTGTAAATGCGGTGATCCAGGCGAGTAAGCGCATTAAAAATGAAACCAATATTTCTAGCGGAGCGACTTCTGTAAGTTTTGCTTCGGTTCAATATATTTTATCACGTGTTCCGTTTATTTCAGAAAAGAATATTTTGCTTTTCGGTACCGGAAAAATTGGGCGTAACACCTGTGAGAATTTGGTTAAACACACCAAAAATGATCACATCACGCTCATCAACCGTACTAAAGATAAAGCGGAAAAAATTGCCGGAAAGTTTAACCTCATCGTTAAAGATTATGCAGACATCCAGTCTGAAATCGCACAAGCAGATGTGTTGATTGTAGCTACCGGCGCACAAAAACCTACCATTTCTAAAGAGCTTTTATATCTCAAAAAACCACTTCTTATTTTAGACCTGAGTATCCCTAAGAATGTAAATGAGAATGTAGAAGAAGTTGAAGGTGTAAGTCTGGTTCATCTAGACCAACTTTCAAAAATTACAAACGATACGCTTAACCGTCGCAAAAAGCAGTTACCACAAGCACAGGCAATAATCACTGAAATTCAAGACGAATTTTATGAGTGGTTGACCACGCGTCAATTTGCACCTACTATTAAGGCTTTAAAATTAAAACTGGTAGATCTTAAAGATGGTGAGATAGACAATCAACGTAGAAAAATAGCCGGTTTTAACGAAGAACAAGCTGAAATAATCAGCGAGCGTATCATTCAAAAAATCACTACACAGTTTGCAAAACACTTAAAGACGGAAGACATTTCACATACTGAAAGTCTTGATCTTATTCAAAAAGTGTTCAAACTTCAAAATCACTAAGCTTTGGCAAAAACCATACGCATAGGTACCCGCGATAGCGAGTTAGCGCTTTGGCAGGCACATACTGTGCAAGATCAATTACAAGCTCTGGGGTATAAAACCGAATTGGTTTCGGTAAAATCTACCGGAGATCTTATTCTAGATAAGCCACTTTACGAATTGGGAATCACTGGTATTTTTACTAAAACACTAGATGTCGCAATGATCAACGGGACGGTTGATATTGCTGTACATTCTATGAAAGACGTTCCTACTCAGCTTCCAAAAGGTATTGTACAAGGCGCTGTTTTACCACGTGCTGCTCAAGAAGATATTTTTGTTTTTAAAGACAACAAAAGCACTGCAGCTTTTGATGAACCGGTAACCATTGCAACCGGAAGTCTGCGGCGAAAAGCGCAATGGCTCAATAAATATCCGCACCATAACGTGGTAGATTTACGCGGAAATGTAAATACCCGTCTACAAAAAGTGGCGGATAACGAATGGGCGGGAGCTATTTTTGCTAAGGCTGGTTTAGAACGCATCAATCTAAAGCCTGAAAATCACGATATTCTTGATTGGATGATCCCCGCACCGGCGCAAGGTGCGATGGTTATCGCCGTTATGGAAAATGACACATTCTGTAAAGAAGCGTGTAACCAACTGAACGATGTGAATGCTGAATTAGCAACACGGATAGAACGTGAATTTCTTAGAAAATTAGAAGGTGGCTGTACAGCTCCAATAGGTGCTTATGCTGAAATAAAAGAGGGACACATCTATTTTCATGGAGCGCTTTTTAGTCTTGACGGAACTCAAAAGTTAGAGATTGAAGAGACCATATCCGTTTCTGAAAGTGAAAATTTTGGAGCCTTGTGTGCGCTAAAAATCTTAGAGGATGGAGGTCGCGAATTGATGGAAGCGATTAAAAAAGAATTGTAAAAAACCCTCATCCTCGATCCTTCTCCCCCAGGGAGAAGGAAGCAATATGGAAAGAAGTAATCACATAAAGTTAGCACGCTTGCTCAGGCAAGATCTTACCGAAGCAGAAAAAGAGCTTTGGGGGTTGCTTCGTGGTCGCAGAATAGACGGATTAAAATTCAGAAGGCAGCATCCTTTAAAAAACTATATAGTTGATTTTTTTTGTTATGAATTAGAACTCGTTGTTGAACTTGATGGCGGGTATCATAATTTCCCAGAACAAAAGGAAAAAGATGAACTACGTGATTTGCATTTGAAAGCATTGGGTTATAAAGTGCTTCGTTTTTCAAATGATACGGTATTCAAAAATCCTAAAGAAGTAATAGAGTCTATTTATGAATATAGCATAATTTACAAAAAGAAGAACAACGCCCCCCTCTCCGTCGGGAGAGGGGCTGGGGGTGAGGGAAAAACAGTCCTCTCCACAAAAAAACTAACACCTTCTCAAAAGAATTTAATTCTTGGAGCAGGATTTTCAGTTGTGGAATATGACGCCATAAAGATTGAACCCTTAGATTTTAAACTTCCGGAGGAATTAAAAAATCTGATTTTCACGAGTAAAAATGGGGTTTATGCTTTTTTAGAGAGAAATCATATTTCTCCAGAAAAAACAAATTGTTTTTGCGTAGGTTCTAAAACTGAAGGTTTACTTAAAGAAAAAGGCTTCCATGTGATTAAAACCGCTCAAAATGCATCAGAATTGAGTGATTTTATTGTAAAAAACTATCAAAAAGAACATTTTACTTTTTTTTGCAGTGCTATACGCAGAAAAGAATTACCTGAGAAATTGACTGAAAATCTGGTGAGTTTTGAAGAGATTATAGCTTATAAGACTCAATTAAATACTAAAACATTCAACAGAGAATTTGATGCCGTTCTGTTTTTTAGTCCGTCTGGAGTAGAAAGTTTTACTTCAGTAAATACATTAAAAAATACGCTTGCTGTTTGCATTGGCCAAACTACCGCAAACGAAGTACAAAAACATACTGAGCATTTTACCGTTGCTAACGCTACCACTGTAGAAAGTGTGATCGCCAGGGCGGTAAAAGCATTAAACTAACATTATGATCAAAAACGATTTATTTTTAAGAGCATTAAAAGGAGAAACGGTTGAGCGTCCTCCGGTTTGGATGATGCGTCAGGCGGGTCGCTACTTACCCGAATTTCAAGAGATAAAAGCTAAATACGATTTCTTCACACGCTGTCAAACTCCGGAACTTGCGAGTGAGATCACCGTACAGCCCATCCGTCGTTATGGTATGGATGCTGCGATTTTGTTTAGTGACATTTTGGTAATTCCACAGGCGATGAATATTGATGTGGAAATGAAACCCGGAGTTGGGCCGTGGTTACCAGATCCTATCCGCTCGATGAAGCAATTAGACCAAGTAATTGTTCCTGATATCCATGACACCTTGGGATATGTGATGGATGCGATCAAAATGACTAAAGAGAAACTCAACGACGAGATTCCTTTGATTGGTTTTGCTGGTAGCCCGTGGACGATATTATGTTATTGTGTGCAAGGTCAAGGTTCTAAGAATTTTGATATCGCAAAAGAATTTTGCTTTACGCAGCCTGAAGCTGCTCACGCATTACTTCAGAAAATCACAGATACAACGATTCTTTATTTAAAGGAAAAAGTAAAAGCTGGTGTTAATGCGGTTCAGGTTTTTGACAGTTGGGGTGGCATGCTTTCTCCTGTTGATTATCAAGAGTTCAGCTGGAACTATATTCAGCAAATAATTGATGCTTTAAAAGACGAAATCCCGGTAATTGCTTTTGGTAAAGGTTGCTGGTTTGCCTTAGGCGATATGGCAAAAAGTGGTGCTTCGGCATTAGGTGTAGATTGGACGTGTAGCCCACGAAACGCTCGTTATTTAAGTGGTGGTAACATCACACTTCAGGGTAATTTTGACCCAACGCGCTTGTTTTCGCCTCCGGCGGAAATCAAACGCATGGTGACCGAAATGATCGATGCTTTTGGTAAAGACAAATACATTGTAAATCTGGGTCACGGTATTTTACCTAATATTCCGTTAGAAAATGCAGGAGCATTTATTGAAGCGGTAAAAGAATATAAAGCAGAACGATGAGCATACGGGCGCGTTTAAAATCAATGAGCCTTGCTCAACTTTTTAAGCTTGCCTCTCTTTTTATTGCGCATCCCGGTTATGTATTTTTAACAGCTCGTGCGTCAAAAAAAGCGATGCACGTTGCAACTCAGGTTTATGGGGATACCCACCATAAAAGCAATCGTGCCAATGCATTTAGACACGCGTTTTGGACGGTTTTATTAGGAAAAGCAGTTTATCAGAAAACCCATAATCTAGAAAAAGCTAAAGGCTGGGCAAAACAATTTACCGATTTGCATGAAGAGTTATTTGTAAACAACGAGTTAGATCGTGCAATGGATTTGCAGAATAACAACTTTGGAATTCAAAAGTTGAAAGAACTGGTTACAACAACCGAAGCAGATACGATTGCATTTTTGAAAACCGAAGCAGAGAAAGCTGTTCAAATAACACAAACTGGAGAAACTAAGCAACATCCGTTAAATTTGGTTTATATTTCAGAATAATGATACAATCTATTTTTAGCGGACTTTCGGCTTATAAAGATTCTATAAGCCTGATGCGCAAACTGCGTTTATGGAAGTTTTTTGCCGTGCCTATGGCTATTAGTTTTTTTACGGCTCTTGTGATTGGTATTACCGCTTATGGGCTTTCAGGTAATATTGGCCATTTTATCGCACAACTTTGGGTATGGGAATGGGGTGCACAAACCGTAGAAACTATAAGTACAGTAGTTGGCGCTCTAATCATTATCGCACTGGGTCTTATTGCTTACAAACACATTATCATGGCTTTTTCTGCGCCATTTATGAGTCCGGTTTCAGAGAAAATAGAAGCGCATTTTTATCCTGGAGTGCATCAACATCGTGATACGACAAATGCCGGTCAACTCGTTCGCGGGATAAAAATAAACTTACGAAACTTAGCCTGGGAACTCCTCATAAGTATTCCGCTTTTGTTGTTGAGTCTTATTCCCGTTGTAGGTATTATTGCCACAGCTTTACTGTTTCTCATTCAGGCATATTATGCCGGTTTTGGAAATATGGATTATACACTAGAACGCCATTTTCCGTACCGTGAAAGCGTTAACTTTGTAAAAGCTAATCGCGGATTTGCCATAGGAAACGGAATTGTTTTCATGCTGTTTTTATTGATTCCTGTTGTAGGAATTATTTTGGTTTTGCCCATTTCGGTTACTGCCGCAAGCAAAACAACGCTTGAACTTTTAGAACAACAAAACAATGAGTGAAGAACCACAATATGAACTGAGGCTTTTAGAAACCGATGATGCTAAAGCATTGAATTTTCTTTTTAAAGAAAATAAAGACTCTTTTAAAGAATATTTTCCCGAAACCTATAAACAAACCAAAACCATTAAAGCTTCTAAAGCTTTGATTGAACAAATCATCAAGCTTGCTGAAGAAAAGAAGTCGTTTTACTTTGGCTTGTTTACCAGCATTCACCCTGAATTAGTCGGTTTGGTAATCTTAAAAGAAATAGATCTGGATAAAGGCGAAGGCGAAATCGCTTATTGTCTGGCAAAACGCTTTAGAGGTCGTGGCTGGATCTCAGAAGCCGTTGAACTCGTAGCAGATTATGGTTTTGTAAATCATAACATACACCACTATAAAATCATTACACATAACAGTAATGAAAAAAGTATCGAAGTTGCTCAACGATCTGGTTTTATCTGGCACAGCACCTTAGAAAAAGAATTTAAACCCCTGCGAGGCAAAGCTCAGGATATGGAGCTTTATGTCTTAAAAAAGTAACATACAAATGAGAGATCAGTTTGTAAACTACATAAAAAAATTACAAAATACCATCACCGCAAAGCTTGAAGCTATTGACGGTGAAGCAACTTTTAAAGAAGATTTGTGGCAACGCAAAGAAGGAGGGGGCGGTCGCACGCGAGTACTTGAAAACGGTGCGGTTATCGAGAAAGGTGGCGTAAACATTTCTGAAGTTTACGGTCCGCTTGCACCGGCGATGCAAAACTATTTTAACGTAGGCGATGTTGATTTTTTTGCCTGTGGATTGAGTTTGGTGATTCACCCTAAAAATCCATTTGCTCCTACGGTGCATGCTAACTGGCGGTATTTTGAAATGCTTGATAAAGAAGGAAACATCGTAGATTCCTGGTTTGGTGGCGGGCAGGATTTGACCCCGTATTATTTATTTGAAGAAGATGCCGTGCATTTTCACCAAACTTGTAAAACAGCCTGTGATGCGCACGACCCGGAATTCTACCCACAATACAAAATGCGCTGTGACGAGTATTTTCACAACAGTCACCGTGGTGAAGCGCGTGGATTAGGCGGTTTGTTTTTTGATTATCTCAAAGCAACAGACGAGCGCTCTATGCAAGACTGGTATAATTTTGTAACGCAAGTGGGCGATAGTTTCCTGGATGCCTATGCTCCTATTTTAGAAAAACGGAAAGATTTGCCTTACGGCGAAAAAGAGCGCGACTGGCAAGAAGTGCGTCGTGGCCGTTACGTAGAATTCAATTTAGTTCACGATAAAGGAACACTCTTTGGGCTCAAAACAAACGGAAGGATTGAGAGTATTTTGATGAGTTTACCACCCAATGTGCAGTGGCGTTACGACCATCACCCGGAGCCCGGGAGTGAAGAAGCTAAGCTGGTTGAAGTGTTAGAAAACCCTAGAGATTGGGTTTAATTATTTCCAGATAGTAGCTTGTTTAGTCTTAACGTGTGTATCTTTTTTGAGCTCGTTAAAGCGGGCTTTTAGAAGTAATTTTCGACCTTTGAGATTTCTGGTGAATATTAATTCTGAAGTTCCTAAATACTGTTTCCAAAACTCATGAAAAACAGACGCTTCTTTCTTTCGCTGTGCAAAAATTTCAGGAATTGTAAAGCAGCTTGAAAAGCCTAATTTTTCTCTTAACCAGTCTGTTTGATTGATGATATACCGTGGGTTATTTACAGGTGCCAGAACTTCTTGTAAATACTTCACAAAAAGCTTCTCTTCTTTTTCTGTAGCACCTTTTAAAAAACAGTTTAATATTCCCGCTTTGGGCTCTTCGATCACTAACTTGATCTGATCAGGAGCTGTATTTATATGTTTCAATCTTACCATAGTATCAAAAACCACCTTTGCAATAGCTTCGATTTCTTTATCTATTCTGCCATAATACAAATACAGTTTTGTCGCTCTGTAAAGCTTAGGTACTAATGTAACAGCCATTGCAGCTGCTAAAGCTACAATAAAATGAATGATTCCTTTTGCAATTAATAAACGTAAATAGCTCAAAAATAATTCTGGAAGAACAACTGTAAGGATGAGTACAATTTCGGCTAAAGCAAATTTCAAAGTACTGTTATAGGCTACTTTTCGCTTTACTGCAAACGGCTTATTATCATCGAAATTCAACTTTAATTCATTGACCATAATAGAGCCAGATTCAATAGCTTCATCCCAGCGTTGTTTTACATTTTTTCGATTTTTAGCCACCTGTACCATATGCTCATTAAGCTCTGGCAATTGATCAGCATTTACATCAAGATCCAATCGTTCGCTACCGTTTTCAATAACCGGTTTTCCGGTTAAGGTTACACCACAAAAGGCTTCAAACCTACGTTGGAGCAATTCATAATCTGCACCACCATTTGTTGCCGTGGGATCTAAACACGCCAAATGCCAGATGGATGCGATCTTGTCTGGTGACTTTGGAGAAACACGTATCGCTCGCCCCCGCATTTGATTAGACATCACAAAAGAGCCTACAAAAGAAGCCAGAATAAGTGTGTTTATCGCAGGACAGTCCCAACCTTCACCAAGCAATGATTTTGTCCCAATTAATATTTTTATAAAACCATCTTCAAAAAGACTAGTGATAATGCCAATTAATTTTGTTTTTGATACAGAATTCGGTTTAATAATTAAATAGGGTGAATCAGGAAGTTGCTCCCAGGTAAGATCGCCGTCAGCCGTTCTTTGCCTTAATACTTCAATAACCGAACTGTGTAAAATAATTAGTGATCCCGTTAAAACAGCAAGGTCTTGTTCTGCAATCTCACTATATCGCAAATGCTGAAAAATTGGGATGACACCCAGTTTATTTAAATCTGAAAGTTGACTTTTTTTAAGTTCTAAAAATTCTTTTCTAATATAATCTGATAAGATTACCGCTCTTAGTGAAGAACCTAAAGATTCAGATTCTGTTTTTGTAATCTCGAGTATGCTATTGAGCTTGGTCGTACTTTGTGAAAGTGATTTGTAAAGACGCTGCTCCCCAATAAGGTTCACTCTTTTTTGATCTAAACCTCCTACTTGCCGAAGCTTCTTTTCTATAGCTATTAGTACAGGCTCTTCTTCAAGATAGTGCTCCCGATGATCTATAAGATAATGCTGCAGTAAAATTTCAACCCACTCATATGAAAAATTAGGAATATGCACTTGCTCTTTTTCATCAAGGCCTAAAACTTCTAGTTTTTCTTTTGGAATCAGTATTCCTGAAGCATTTAGAAATATGAGAATCGCAGAATAACGCTCCGGGTTTTCATAAATATCAGGCAAAACCTCATTGGTTTTTGCGTAAAATGAATGGTCCTTTACAATCTTAATAAATGCTTCATCAAGCGTAAGTGCAGTTACAAAATGATGCAATTGTTCCCGGTATTCCTGAATGTATTTTATACGCTCCTTGCTGGGTTTTGAAAAATGAATATAGTCCTGATGTGGACAAAGATTATTTTCTTTTACGAGTTCGGGTACTGTAATCTCTACATCTACCGGTCCGCACAAATCAAAATAATTGCGCAATTCACGCGGCGAACTATCATACGGAGGTGTAGCTGTTAAACTCGTATAAATACCGTTTTCAAGTTTTTTAAGCTCAAAAAGCGGGACCCACCATTCATTTTTTAAATGATGCGCTTCATCCAGAACAATATGTGTAAGGTCTTGTTCCTTAAAAAAATTGATTAAAGCCTCTGAAGAAGCATTCATTTCATTTTTAAAGAAAGCATGCAACGATTGATACGTAGAAAAAGTTAGCGTTGCTGGTTCTTTTAAATTATAGGAGCACGAAACAGCATCTCGATCCTTAAGAAAACAATTTTGCAAGCGATCGTTCCACTGATTTCTAATCGTAAGCGTAGGGCATAAAACCAGTGTTCTTCGGTTTATTCTACGAATCATTTCGAGTCCTAAAACTGTTTTTCCTGAGCCTGGAGGAGCAATAACATGAAGATGACCATCATTAATATGGGTGTCAAATTCTTTTAAAAATTTAGCTTGATACGATCTCCAAGGAAAAATAAAATTGAGGTGCCGGGTAATAGCAAAATCAGACTTTAAGCTCAAAATATAATAGTAAATTTACCGTGTTATACACCAATACAGGCATTAAAGTAAAACTGTCTTAAATTCGATTCGAGCTCTGAAAGATTTAGTCTCGATTATCGAGTAAATTTGCCCGTAAAATACAGAATATTATGTTCCCATTAAGAAGAAATCGCAGATTACGTACCTCTGAAGCTATGCGCTCGCTTGTGCGTGAGACCAGTATATCACCCAATGATTTTATCGTACCTCTTTTTGTTGTTGAAGGAAAAGGGGTTAAAGATGAAATCGCATCGATGCCAGGCTATTACCGCCTGAGTTTAGACAATCTCGCAAAAGAGATAAAAGTACTCTGGAAAATGGGCTTAAAAAGCGTTTTGCTTTTTGTGAAAGTAGACGATAAACTTAAAGATAATGTGGGTACCGAAGCTTTAAATCCTGACGGATTGATGCAACGCGCGATTAAAACGGTTAAAGATGTCGAGCCTGAAATGGTGGTAATGACTGATGTAGCACTTGACCCGTTCTCTTCTTTTGGCCATGATGGTATTGTGGGCGGCGGAAAAATCATCAATGATGATTCTAGTGCAGTGCTTGCAGAAATGGGACTTTCGCACGCGAATGCAGGAGCAGACTTTATCGCTCCCAGTGATATGATGGACGGTCGCATTTTTGAAATGCGCACCCTGCTTGAAGACGAAGGTCACCACGATGTAGGTATAATGAGTTATTCTGCTAAATACGCCTCTGCATTTTACGGTCCGTTTCGGGATGCGTTAGACAGTGCTCCGGTAGATTTAAAAGACGTGCCTAAAGACAAAAAAACCTACCAGATGGACTACGCAAACCGAAACGAAGCAATCAAAGAAACCTTGATGGATATCGAAGAAGGCGCTGATATTGTGATGGTAAAACCCGGATTATGCTATCTGGATATCGTACGCGATATTAAAAATGCGGTAAACATTCCGGTGTCTGTGTATCAGGTAAGTGGTGAATATGCGATGATCAAAGCTGCTGCAGCAAAAGGCTGGCTCGACCACGATGCAGTAGTTCTGGAACAGACCTATGCTATTAAACGTGCCGGCGCAGACCTGATCGCAAGCTATTTTGCAAAAGATGTGGTTAAATTGATTTCATAGTTATGCGTAATTTTTTCATCTTAATAATTGCCGTTTTGAGTTTCAGTCATATTTCAGCTCAGGAAAGTCTTTACAAAAAGGTCTGGCTTGAAAAATGGCAAAACTCAAAGAACTATTTGATCGCTATTGCCGAGCAAATGCCTGACTCGATGTATAATTACAAACCTACCGAGCGTGAAATGAGCTTCGCGGAGCAACTCGAGCACATAAACGGGAATATGGAATGGCTGGCCACTACTTATTTTGATAAAAAAGAAGCCGAAGTGAGTACTTCAGCGAACCCAAAAAAGCGCATCATTGCCAATCTTGAATCTTCATTTGATCAAATTCAGGAAACCATAAAAAGCTATCCCGAGAATAAACTGGAAGAATCTGTAGATTTCTTTGCAGGTGAAAAATCGCGTTTGCAGATTCTTAATTTGCTTCAGGATCATATCACCCATCATCGCGGGCAACTCATTGTTTATTTAAACCTAAATGATATTAAGCCACCTCGGTATACGGGGTGGTGATTAAAATGATTTCATAGTCCTAATTAATGTTAAATAATGTTATTGACAAATACGGTTCGTTTTCAGATTCCTGGATCAACTCTGTTGAAGCAAGTAAAGAGCACAGTGAAATTAAAATTTCCATAACCTGTTCAAACCTTTTGAACGGTTATAAGTAAGAAACCATTTATTTGATTTTAAGTAATATCGTTTTTTCAAATATTGATATGTTTTGGTTAAAAAAAATAATGGCATTAAAGATGGGCTTCTAGAAATGAAAGGAGATTATATTTTGCTAGATTTTGACCCAATTGATCACTTTGATTATTTAAAAGAGAATTCAGATTCATCATTCCTTGTCATTTGTAAAAAAATAGAAGCCGTGTTTGTTAAGTATCATGATTGCTAAACTACTTCCTGAAAAGGCTTTTTTATTTTAAAATAAACTAAGCTTTTCTTAACCCATTGGTCAGACCTTTTGATTTATAGTATATTTATCGCAAATCAAACTAACCCATGGCTCTACTCATCGCGTTTGCGTTTATATCGATATTTTTCTCCTTTCTCTGCTCGATCTTAGAGGCAGTTTTACTGAGTGTTACTCCAAGTTTTATCCGTATTAAAACCAAAGAAGGTCATGCCTACGCCAAAACTTTGGCCAACTTTAAAAAGGATATAGACAAACCGCTTATCGCAATTTTAACGCTCAATACTATCGCACACACAGTAGGTGCGATTCTCGTGGGTGATCAAGCCGGTACAATGGCAACGGAGTCTGGATGGAATTTCTCGATTTTAGGATTAAATTTTGTCGCGATTGTTTCTACTATAATGACCTTGCTCATTCTGGTTCTTTCAGAAATTATTCCAAAAACCATAGGCGCTACCTACTGGAAATCTCTGGGGAATTTCACGGCTAAAACGCTCTCTTTAATACTGATTTTATTAAAATACACCGGTATTCTCTGGATCTTAATGCAAGTGACTAAGCTTGTCGGAAAATCAGCGCACGTTAGCACCATGAGCCGCGAAGAATTTATGGCCCTTACCGATGCCGCTGAAAAAGAAGGGGTGTTTGAAGACAACGAGACCACGGTGATTAAAAACCTACTCGTCTTTAAATCGGTTATGGCCAAAGATGTCATGACCCCATTTCCGGTTGTGGTTACCGAAGATCAGAGCATGACCTTAAAGGAATTTCAAAAAGAACATCCGCATCTAAAATTTTCCAGAATCCCGGTTTATGAAAACAAATCGCATAACATCACGGGTTTCATTCTTAAAGATGATGTACTTGAAGAGATCGTAGAAGAGCACGGCGAAAAAACACTTGCCGATATCAAGCGCGATATTCTTATTGTAAATTCAGACCAACCCATACCGTTACTTTTTGACACCTTCGTAAAAAGCAGGGATCACTTAGCGCTGGTAACTGACGAATTTGGAAACACCATCGGTATCGTTACCATGGAAGACATTATTGAAACCCTTCTGGGGCTTGAAATAATGGACGAGAGCGATACTATTGAAGATATGCAGGTACAAGCGCGTAAAAACTGGGAACGTCGCGCAAAACGTATGGGAATTCCGTTAGAAAAAGTTAATACGCCACCTGTTAACGTAAAGCTCTCACCACAACATGATACCGACGTGAAGCGAGAAGATATGCCCGATTCTGATAAACCTTCAGCATGAGTGAAGCATTTGTAGATTCGCCATTGGGAACACTCCTAATTCAGGGAGATGAATCGGGACTGCAACGTGTTGAATTTATAGATGAAAAAATTCCGCAAAGTGAAAACATTCCGGTTGCTTTACAACAAGCAGTGTTTCAGTTAACCAATTATTTTGATGGAAAACGCAAAAGCTTCAACCTGAAACTGAATCCACAGGGAACCGATTTTCAGAAACGTGTTTGGCTTCAACTTGCACAAATTCCTTTTGGCAAAACTATTTCCTATCTACAAATGGCTAAAGATCTGGGTGATCCTAAAGTCATCCGTGCAGCGGCCTCAGCAAACGGGAAAAACCCAATCGCCATTATTATTCCGTGCCATCGGGTAATAGGTAGCGACAGCTCTATGACCGGCTATGCCGGCGGAATCTGGCGAAAAAAATGGTTGCTGGAACACGAAAGTCCGGTAATGCAACATTCTCTTTTTTAGAAGTACGGATTTCCTTAAAAAATCATAACCCTTTTTCGGTATCTTTAAGTTATGAAATTTCTTAAACGCCTCTTTATTGGTTTAATAAGCTTTTTGGTCGTACTCATCATTGCATTGTATGTTTTTGATTATGACTATCTGCTCAAGGCTGTACGCACCATCTATTTTACCGGTCACACTACGGCATACCTTGAAGATTACAAGAAGTTTAACAATACGCGTATTGAAGCCGGCAACCCACAGGCCTGGCCACAGGCAAAGAACTACAACACCTATGAACTCAGTGATACGCTACGAAACATTCATAAAACATACGGTTCTATTGCCTACGTGGTGATCAAAAATGACAGCCTAGTTTTTGAAGATTATTATGATGGCTTTGGACAGAATTCTAGAAGCAATTCGTTTTCGATGGCAAAAAGTTATGTTTCAGCAATGCTGGGCAAGGCCATAAAAGATGGGTACATCAAAAGTCTCAATCAGCCGGTTGGTGATTTTATTTCTGAATATTCCACAGGAACAGCAGCTCAAATGACCGTTGGTGATCTGGCCTCTATGGCCAGCGGCCTCAATTGGGACGAGACGTATTACAGTCCGTTTTCAGTAACTACTCGAGCCTATTTTGACGATGATTTAGAGCCAGTAATGCTCAATTTAGGAATGAAAGAAAAACCAGGTACCTGTTACAAATACCTCAGCGGCAACACACAACTTTTAGCAATGGTGCTCGAAAAAGCCACCAGCAAAAAACTCGCAGACTACCTTTCTAAAAGTTTTTGGAAACCTCTGGGTTCCCCGGAAGATGCGCTTTGGCAGCTAGATAGTGAAGAAGGTGGTCTCGTAAAGGCCTATTGTTGTATTGCCTCTAACGCACTTGATTTTGCCCGTCTCGCAAAACTTTACAAAGACTATGGCAACTGGAAAGGAACCCAAATTTTAGACTCTATGTTCGTCACCAAATCGATCACACCCCGATTCTCAGGGGAGCCCTACGGATACGGATTTTGGCTTAAAGATTTTAAAGGCAAAAAGGTCTTTATGATGCGCGGCCATCTGGGGCAATATGTGATGGTAATTCCTGAAGATGATTTAATCGTAGTAAGATTGGGTCACAGTCGCGGTAAGGTAAATGAAACTTTTTATCCCGATGAACTAGACAGCTATCTTGAAGAAGCCTATAAAATGAATTGAATATGATCTCTCGAATCCAACTTGAAAACATCCTGTTTCTGGATATTGAAACCGTACCACAGCATGAGAATTTTAATGATTTGGATGCTGATTTACAACAGCTGTATGCAGACAAAACCGAATATCAACGGAAAGATGAATTCACTGCTGAAGCGTTTTATGACCGCGCGGGTATTTGGGCAGAGTTTGGGAAGATCGTGTGTATTTCAGTAGGCTATTTTCACAATTCCGGGGAGCAACGTAATTTTAGAACCACTTCTTTTCACGGTTCTGAACACCAACAATTATTGGATTTTAAGAAGCTACTTAGCGAGCATTACAACAAACCACAGCACGTGCTTTGTGCACATAATGGTAAAGAATTTGACTTTCCGTTTATTGCCAGGCGAATGATTGTAAATGGCATAAGGCTTCCGTTTAAGCTGGATCTCTTTGGTAAAAAACCATGGGAAGTTCCACATCTGGACACCTTAGAATTATGGAAATTTGGTGACTATAAACATTATACTTCCTTAAAATTACTTACTAAAATTCTGGATATTCCTTCTCCTAAAACAGATATAGACGGGAGTCAGGTACGTGATGTTTTTTATAAAGAAAAAGACATCGAGCGCATAATTGAATACTGCGAGCGCGATGTGGTTGCAGTTGCTCAGATCTTTTTACGGCTACGCAATGAAAAACTTCTGGAGGAATCTGAAGTCACTTCGGTATAGAACAAACAAGATATTGTAATTTTAAAGTGTGAACAAAACAGCACTTCTTTCAGTAGAAAATCTAAGCATAGGTTTTAAGACCGGCAATAAACTCAATCAAGTTTTACACGACATCAACTTTGACGTTTATAAAAATGAAATTGTAGGCGTTGTGGGTGAGTCTGGCTCGGGTAAATCTGTGACCAATCTGGCTGTTTTGGGTTTACTTCCTAAACGTATTTCTGAAGTAATTTCCGGTAAGATTATTTTTGAAGGAAAAGATCTCTTGACGTATTCAGATAAACAGCTTCAGAAGATACGAGGGAACGCGATTTCTATGATTTTTCAAGAACCTATGAGTTCATTGAACCCTTCAATGCGTTGTGGTAAACAAGTCACCGAAATTTTAAAAAGACATCAGCAAATCAGTCACGAAGCAGCAAAAGCTGAGACTTTAAGATTGTTTGAGCAAGTAAAACTTCCCCGTCCCGAGAGTGTTTTTAAAGCGTATCCACACGAGATAAGCGGTGGTCAGAAACAGCGTGTCATGATTGCTATGGCAATTGCTTGTAAACCGCAACTACTCATCGCAGACGAGCCTACAACCGCGCTTGACGTTACTGTTCAAAAAGAGATCATTCTGCTTTTAAAAGAGCTGCAACAGCAAACAGCAATGAGTATTCTCTTTATTTCGCACGATTTGTCTTTAGTTAGCGAAATAGCAGATCGGGTTCTGGTTATGTACCGGGGTAAAATTGTCGAAAGAGGCACTGCAACTTCAATTTTTAAAAATCCACAAGAAGATTACACGAAGGCTTTGATCTATGCCCGACCTTCGACTACCGAACGTCTGAGTAAGCTACCCACTGTTGCTGATTTTTTAAGCGGAAAACCCTTAGCTCAAGCATTGAGTTCCCAATCTCGGGAAAAACAACATCAGGATATTTACAGCAAATCACCCTTATTAGAGATTAAAAACGCACAGAAAGAATATTACTCAAAAGTTTCCTTTTTTGGTAAAACCGAAACCGTAAAAGCAGTTAATAATGTGAGTTTTAAAATTTACGAAGGCGAAACGCTGGGGCTTGTAGGTGAGAGCGGCTGCGGAAAATCAACTTTAGGGAATTTAATTCTTCAGCTCGATAAAGCAACTTCCGGAAGCATTTTCTACAACGGAAAAGATTTGACAAAACTGAAGTCAAACGAACTGCGCAAACTTCGGAAAGATATTCAGATCATCTTTCAGGATCCCTACTCGTCGCTGAATCCACGGTTGACAGTAGGTCAATCGATCACAGAAGCGATGCAGGTTCATAAACTGTATGGCTGTAAAAAAGAGCGCAAAGCAGAAGCATTAAAATTGCTGGAGCAAGTTGGCTTATTGCCTGAGCATTATGATCGCTATCCACATGAGTTTAGTGGGGGTCAACGTCAGCGCATTGGCATTGCACGTACAATCGCGGTAAAACCCAAGTTTATTGTTTGTGACGAATCGGTGTCTGCTCTGGATATTTCGGTGCAGGCTCAGGTTCTTAATCTTCTCAATGAGCTTAAGGAAACTTATCAGTTTACTTATTTATTTATCTCTCACGATCTGGCTGTAGTAAAATATATTTCAGACCGCTTACTAGTAATGCGTAACGGGCAATTCGAAGAAACAGGTGAGGCCGATGCTGTGTATGCAAATCCTGAAAGTACATACACCAGAGAACTTATAGATGCCATTCCCAAAGGGATTTAAAACATAAAAAAGAATACTTTTTTAGCTAAAAAAATAAAAGTATTTGCAGTCGCTAAAAGTTCTTTAAGGGTAATTTTTGTTTGTTGAAAAAAAGCATTCATATCGTATTTGTCAACTAGTTATCTGAAATTAAAAGCGCGGAGCTCCCCCCGCGCTTTTTAACAAATCATAACATCAAAATACTCCTATTCTGAAGTTAACACATTAAGGACTCCTCCTTAATTAAAGTTTCTTGTAAATCGTTGATTTGGGCTTTGCTAAAATAACTTATTTTATAATTATTACAAGTTCAAAGCAACAAAATCTTTAATAAAAGTTAAAAAAAAGTGTTTTTAATCCTTTTTTAGATGTTCCTAATCGGTGATTTGAATAACCTGTGTATGTTACCGTATTAAAAAATCACTTTATAGAATAAACTACCTCGGGGCAAGCCAACGAAGCATTCGTTAGAAATAAATTTTTAATTTCTAGGCAAGACTTAGGGTATTAAACTCTTTGACGACGCCAATAAAAAAAGGGAGCCGTTAAAACGACTCCCTTTTTTTTATTCTTTCTTTTAAACTATCAAGCTAAAATCATTTCAGGGACTTCATCTGGAATTTCTAGTTTCCCTTCTGTAGCGGCCTTGATCTCATCTACGGTAACTCCCGGAGCACGCTCCAGAAGTTTAAAACCGTTTTCAGTTACCTCAAGAACTGCGAGGTTAGTCACAATTTTGGTAACACAACCTACGCCTGTTAGCGGCAAGGTACAGCGTTTTAAAAGTTTAGATTGCCCTGCACGGTTGGTGTGCATCATAGCGACAATAATATTTTCTGCACTGGCAACAAGATCCATTGCTCCGCCCATACCTTTTACCATTTTCCCCGGAATCTTCCAGTTTGCAATATCTCCATTCTCGGCAACTTCCATAGCGCCTAAAATAGTGAGGTCTACGTGCTGTCCCCGAATCATCCCAAAACTCAATGCAGAATCAAAAAACGAAGCTCCTTTAAGCGTGGTAATGGTTTGTTTTCCGGCATTAATAATATCAGCATCTTCTTCTCCTTCAAAAGGAAAAGGCCCCATACCTAAAACCCCATTTTCACTCTGAAATTCGACTTCTATATCGTCTCTTACATAATTGGCTACCAGCGTAGGTATACCAATACCAAGATTGACATAAAAACCATCTTTAACTTCCCGAGCGATCCGCTTAGCGATTCCGTTTTTGTCTAGCATCTTATTTATTGGGTTGTGGAGTCATTCTTAAATAAGGTTTGATCTCTTTATGCCCTTTAGGGAAAAACTCCGGAATTTGTTCGTTGCTTACACTAGGTGAAATCACACAATCCTCACCATCTTTCCAGTTCGCCGGTGTAGCTACTTTATGATACGCTGTAAGCTGAAGCGAATCAATAACACGTAAAATTTCATCAAAATTACGACCTGTCGAAGGCGGATACGTCAATGTCAATTTAATTTTCTTATCCTGCCCGATTACAAATACCGAACGTACCGTTGCTTTCTCACTCGCGTTTGGGTGAATCATATCGTAAAGCTCTGCGACTTTGTGATCTTCATCTCCGATGATTGGGTAATCTACCGTTGTATTTTGAGTCTCATTAATATCTTTAATCCACTCTTTATGCGAAGCAACACCGTCAACGCTCAACGCGATAGGTTTTACATTACGCTTTTTGAATTCGCCATGGTAGTTTGCTACAGTACCCAACTCTGTTGTACAAACCGGTGTATAATCTGCCGGGTGCGAGAATAAAATCCCCCAGCTGTCGCCCAGCCATTCGTGAAAATTGATTTCTCCTTCAGTAGTGTCTACTGTAAAATCTGGTGCTGTATCTCCTAATCTTAAATGTGCCATTTGTTGTATTTAGTTTTAAATTATTTGGAAGTTAATTTTATCGTTTTCTTACTGTGCGTTGTTCAATACGCTTTTCGTAATTCTTTCCTTCAAAAATACGTTGAACAAAAACTCCCGGAATGTGTATCTGGTTAGGATCGAGTTCTCCCGCCGGAAGCAACTCTTCTACCTCAGCAACTGTTACAGTTGCCGCACCACACATTATAGGGTTAAAATTACGCGCAGTTCCTTTAAAAATGAGATTTCCGGCAGTGTCGCCTTTCCAAGCTTTAATGAACGCAAAATCAGCCTTAAAAGCGTGTTCTAAGACATACATTTTACCATCAAACTCACGGGTTTCTTTACCTTCGGCTATTTCTGTACCGTAGCCTGCAGGCGTGTAGATAGCAGGAAAACCAGCTTGCGCAGCACGGCAACGCTCAGCGAGTGTACCTTGCGGAATCAGCTCAACATCAAGTTCGCCACTCAACATTTGGCGTTCAAACTCGGCATTCTCCCCTACATAAGAAGAAATCATTTTTTTGATTTGCTTCTTTTGAAGCAACAAACCCAGTCCAAAATCATCAACTCCTGCATTGTTAGAAATACAGGTCAATCCTTTAACGTTGAGTTTAACTAAATGCGAGATTGCATTTTCCGGAATACCGCTCAGTCCAAAACCGCCAAGCATCATCGTCATATTGTCTTTGACACCTTGCAATGCTTCTGAAACCGAGTCTACCGTTTTTGTTATCATTTTCTCATTTTAGAATAAGAAAATTACAAAATACGTTTTCTAACAGCAATCTTTTAGCAGTATTTTATGCTATCTATAATCTCAGAAAAATTACACTTTCACACTTAAATCTCAGCTCTTAAAAGTCTAACTCATCTGGTAAATCAACTCCTTGATTTCCTTCAGCAGGAACAGAACAATCTACACGAATAGAAAGGTTTTCGGGTCTCTCAAAATCTTCTTTAGAAATCTTAAGGTCTTCATCTGCATAGCATTTTTTCATAAAAACACCCCAGATTGGTAGAGCCATTGTCGCTCCCTGCCCGTAAGTTATAGAAGGGAAATGCACCGAACGGTCATCACCACCTACCCAAACGCCGCTTACCAGATTGGGAACCATCCCCATAAACCAACCGTCACTCTGATTTTGAGTCGTACCGGTTTTACCGGCAATAGGGTTTTTAAACATATAAGGATGACCGGTGATTACATTCTTATAAACACTATTGTTAATTGCTCCTGAGCGCAAACGTGCACCAGAACCATATTGAGTTACTCCTTCCATCAAGTTAACGGTTACGTAAGCAGATTCTTGGCTAATAACATCTTTTGCTTGTGGAATGCTTTGATATAGAATTGTTCCGTTTTTATCTACAATCGTTGATACGATTTGCGGCTCTACATGAACCCCTTTATTTGCAAAAGCAGAATAGGCCGAAACCATCTCAAATAAACTCAAGTCTGCCGTACCTAAAGCAATTGAAGGAACTGCAGGAATATTTTCAATATCTACACCTAACTTTTCAATAAGGTCTATAACCGGCCTGGGACCTACACGATGCATTAAACGTGCAGAAACGGTATTGATTGATTGTGCTAACGCAGATTTCAACGTTACCATACCACCATAATCACCACTTGAATTTTCTGGACACCAGTCTTTTTGTGCCCCCATCTCTCCTGCCGGAATACAATAGGGAATATTAGGTATGGTATCGCAAGGCGAAAGGTGTAATTGATCTATTGCTGTCGCGTACAAAAACGGTTTAAAGGTAGAGCCTACTTGTCTCTTTCCGGTTTTTACGTGATCGTACTGAAAGTGCTTGTAATTGATACCGCCAACCCATGCTTTTACTTCACCGGTTTGTGGCGTCATACTGAGTAAACCTGCTCGCAGAAAACGCTTATAATATAAGATACTGTCTCTGGGTGTCATCACCGTATCAATCTCCTTTGCGCCATCTTTCCAAACAAAAACACGCATATCAGTCTCTTTATCAAAAGAAGCTTTGATTTGCTCAACAGGAATATCACGTGCAGTCATTTTTCTCCAGCGATCAGAATTACGCATTGCACGATTTAAAATACTTGTTTCTTCTTCTTCAGTAATATCCCTAAAGGGAGCTGTTTTGTTTCTTTCGTTTTGTCTGTCAAATTCACGCTGCAGGTTTTCCATATGGGCGGTTACTGCTTCTTCTGCATAACGTTGCATACGAGAATCTACTGTAGTTGTGATTACGAGTCCGTCGCGGTAAATATTGTAATATTCCTCATTACCATCTGCATCAACACCCTTAGGGTTTTGTTCGATCCAATCTGACATAAATGCGCGCAGATATTCTCTAAAATATGTTGCGATACCATCTGCATGACCTTCTGGAGAAAAATTTATCTTCATAGGCATAGCGATAAGACTATCCCGTTCTATTTCGGTGATCTTATCGGTTTCGGCCATTAACGCTAAAACGGTGTTTCTACGCTCTAGTGATTTGTCTTTTGAGATCTCTCTGTACGGATTATACTGACGCGGGTTTTTAAGCATTCCCGCAATGATCGCGGATTCCTCAGGACGTAATTCTATGGGCTCTTTGTCAAAATAAATTTTAGAAGCAGAACGTATTCCCACTGCCTGAAACAAGAAATCCTGCTTGTTCAGGTACATGGTTATTATCTCTTGCTTGGTGTACTGTCGTTCAAGGCGTGCTGCAATAATCCATTCTTTTACTTTTTGAAGAACACGCTCAAATTTACTACTAGGCGTATCAGAAAAAAGCAATTTTGCCAATTGTTGTGTTATGGTACTCGCTCCACCTTTTGAACCTAAAAATGCTACTGCACGCGCAGTACCACGCATATCAATGCCCGAGTGCTCATAAAAACGTCTGTCTTCGGTAGCAACGACGGCATCGATAAGATTTTGAGGTAAATCTTCATATTTAACCGGAGTACGGTTCTCATTGTAAAATTTTCCCAGCGTTTTTCCGTCAGAAGAAAGTATTTCTGTTGCGAGATTACTCTCTGGATTTTCTAGCTCTTCAAATGTGGGTAGTTTACCAAAAACTCCCCAAGAAGCCAATAAAAATATTAAAACTATCGATGCTATTCCGCCTAAAAATAAAATCCAAAAACCCTTAATATACGGGCGATAATTGGTTGATTTTGCCTGTTTTGCAGACTTTTTTTTATTCTGAGCCATTTAATTATTCTTTTGTTTTTTCAATTCGTAGGCCCACATCTCTGATTCCTTCTAAATCTGCAATAGGGTTCACATCTCCATTGCCACGCATTGCCTGTTTTATAGAAAAGGTGTAGGTGCCTGCTTCGTTAAATTGTATATTTTCTTTGTACCAAAGTTTGCTTTCTTTTAAGTCTCCAGAACCGCTGCCCAGCCAAGTGCCGTCTGGTCTGGCCATCTCATACTCTAAGGTATCTGTAATGGTTTTACCATTAGGAAACTGCATATCTGTGATTAAAAACAAATTACTAAAAGCGTACGAGTTGTCATTTCGCAGGCTTATAAACGCATTATAATGTGCTAAAGTGTCTAAATCTTCAATTTTAAATACCACAACAGAATCACTTTGCCAATGATCTGGCAAAGATTTGAATTCATGAAAGACAGCTGTTTTATCACAAGAGGTGAAACAGATCAAACCCAGAATCGCACCAAAAACTCTATGCATCTTTTTTAGGCCCCTTTTTGCGATAATTACCTTTTTTTCTTCGGCTCTTTGAATGCTTTTTTGAAGTCTTAGGCTTATCAAAACGCGTTAAACTGTCTTGACCAACTACGTTACCAAACTCTACTTTAGAATCTGTAAGAAGCTCTACTGCATATTCTTCTAAGCTGGCAACCGGTTGATTTTTCTTGTTTGCTTCTAGAATCTCGTTAGCTTGTGTAGTAGTTAGTTTATGCCAGTTCATCCACTCACCTTCATAAGCGTACCACAAATGCCCCTGAAAAATATCTATCTTCTGGCAAACTGCTGTCCCTTTTTCAGTTTTGAGCTTTTGTTCTGTTTTAGGAAAGTCTTTAAGCGCATCCAGATATGCGTCTAGCTCATAGTTTAAACAGCATTTAAGCTTACCGCACTGACCGGCTAACTTTTGAGGATTTAGAGAAAGTTGCTGGTAACGCGCTGCGCTTGTAGTTACCGATCTAAAATCTGTTAACCAGGTAGAACAACACAACTCGCGACCACAAGAACCTATGCCTCCCAGACGCGCGGCTTCTTGTCTGAAGCCTATTTGACGCATCTCAATACGTGTTCTAAATTCTTGTGCAAATTCTTTGATCAATTGTCTAAAATCTACACGTTCTTCTGCTGTGTAAAAGAATGTTGCTTTAGAGCCATCTCCCTGAAATTCTATATCAGAGATTTTCATCTGCAAGCCTAAACGTATTGCAATCTGACGCGAGCGTACTTTAATCGCCTCTTCTCTGTCTTTTACGTTTTGCCAAACCTCAACATCCTTTTGGTTAGCTTTTCGGTATATTTTTAAAAATTCGTCTGTATTGTAGGGTACTTTTTTCTTTTTCATCTGTATGCGAACCAATTCACCAGTAAGCGATACAATACCTATATCGTGACCAGAAGCCGCCTGTACAGCAAGCACTTCTCCCACATTAATCTGAAGTTTATCTATGTTTTTCACATACTCTTTGCGACCATTTTTAAACCGAACTTCTACGAAGTCAAATTCTTCCTGGCCGTCTGGCAAACTCATATTTGAGAGCCAGTCAAAGACTGTTAGCTTATTACATCCGTCAGTACCACAAGTACCATTATTTTGACAACCACGTGGCTGACCATTTACGGTCGTACCACAATTTCCACACGCCATGAGATCCTATATGTTTGTAAATCTCTGATCTAAAATGATCAGGATTTAGTTATTGGTATATATTGAAAACGGAAGTCTTCCGTCTTAATTGCTGCTAAAGATAACATTTTAGACATGCAAAAATATAGTAAATCTAATTGGTGTTTTGCTTTATCAACACAGAATTTATACTTGAGACTAGATACTTAAAAATGCAGCCGACAATTGCCGGCTGCATTTTATTTATAAACTCTAAGCTTTCCGTTGAAACTTTAATTTCTCAGACCTACCCTTTTTAAAAATCTTATTGCTGTTGGGTATGCCCTTTCTCAATTCTTTTTGCACTTCATAAGGCAAAGCGATTATTTCTTTACACTCGTCTGAGCAGGTATGATTCATGGCCTCTGCACACTCTTCACATTGTATAAATAATAAGTGGCAGGCTTCGTTTTCACAATTTACATGCGTATCGCAAGGTTTACCGCATTGATGACAATTAGAGATAATATCTTCAGAAATACGCTCGCCGCGACGATGATCAAATACGAAATTTTTTCCTTTAAATTTATTCTCAAGTTTCAACTGCTCCACCTGACGGGCGTATTCAATTATTCCGCCCTCAAGCTGATATACTTGTTTAAACCCTTTGTGTTTATAATAAGCGCTCGCCTTTTCACAACGTATTCCACCGGTGCAATACATCACCAGCTTTTTATCTTCCTTATGATTACGCAGGTCTTCTTCAATAAGATCTAAGCTATCGCGAAATGTGTCAACATCTGGAGTTACCGCATTTTTAAAATGGCCTATCTCGCTCTCATAGTGATTGCGCATATCTACCAGCACCACATCATCACTCTCTATAAGTTCATTAAAGGTAGCTGCATCTACGTGAATCCCTTTATCAGTAACATCAAAAGTCTCATCATTCAAACCATCTGCTACAATTTTATCACGCACTTTAACTTTCAGCTTTAAAAAAGACTTGGCATCCTGTTCTATTGCAATATTGAGGCGTACATTTTCAAGAAAGCAAATTCCGTCTAGAAAATTTTTAAAAGCCTCAAAGTTTTGAGCCGGCACAGAGAGCTGGGCGTTAATCCCTTCGTGTGCGACATAAATACGACCTAAAACGGCCATTTCATCCCAGGCGATAAAAAGGTGATTTCTAAAAAGATGTGGATTTCCAATTTTTGCATATTGGTAGAACGAAAGCGTAAGGCGATCTTCGCCGGCCTCATCAATGAGCGCTGCACGTTCTTTTGCACTTAATTTGTTGTACAGTTGCATGCTATACTAGATTTTAAGGTTAAAAGTGGCGCAAAAGTACAGTTTTTAGACGGTTGCGACAACTATGTCTTATATGTAACAAAGCGAAAGCATAGAGTACAAAAAAAATGCCCGCGATAGTTTTCGAGGGCATTTTTCTTGAACGGCTAATTCAGGTTATATATTATTTTGATTTTATCAAAACTTAAACAACCTAACCACCGTCCAATCTGGTATTGCAACTTACAGTGATGCTGATACATCCTAGAAATTTGCAATATCTAACTTGTGTTTTCTGCATCATAGCACTACACATTACTTTGATCTATAGATACACGCATACGCAAAAGGTTGCCTGACACTATGTTAAAATAGCTATCTAGGAATTTTTCCAGATTAATAGTTGTGTATCTATAAAAAGCAATGTATTGTTGGAATTTTTCCAATAATTTAGCAAGCTATCGTTGTTTCCATAAAAAAGAAATGGTACTTTAGCACTTTGATTTATCTTTTCAATTTTTGAAGCATTTTTGCTCAAAAGCACTTGTAAATCAACTTGTGCGGAGAAACATAAGATAATCAAGAGGTGTCATTTATTTTTAGACATCTACAGAATAAGACCTTAACAGGTTATAAAAGAAACTAAAAACTATGAGTAAAGAACAAGAAGCCAAATTAAAAGCCTTAAAGCTTACCCTTGATAAAATGGATAAAACTTACGGTAAAGGTACCGTAATGAAAATGGGAGATAATGCTATTGTAGAGGTTGAAGCTATTTCTACAGGTTCATTAGGACTTGATATTGCATTGGGCGTTGGCGGTTTACCTAAGGGTAGAGTTATTGAAATATATGGTCCTGAATCTTCAGGTAAGACCACATTAACTTTACACGCTATTGCAGAAGCACAGAAAAAAGGAGGTATTGCAGCATTTATAGATGCGGAGCATGCTTTTGACCGTTTTTATGCTGAAAAATTAGGTGTAGATATTGAGAACTTAATCATCTCGCAACCAGATAACGGGGAGCAGGCTCTTGAGATTACAGATAACTTGATTCGCTCTGGCGCTATTGATATTATTGTAGTCGATTCTGTCGCTGCCTTAACTCCAAAAAGTGAGATAGAAGGTGAGATGGGAGATTCTAAAATGGGGCTTCACGCACGTTTGATGTCTCAAGCGCTACGTAAACTTACAGGCTCTATTAGTAAAACCAACTGTACTGTAATTTTCATCAACCAACTTCGTGAAAAAATCGGAGTGATGTTTGGTAATCCTGAAACTACAACGGGTGGTAATGCACTTAAATTTTATGCATCAGTACGATTAGACATACGTCGCTCTACTCAGATCAAAGATTCTAACGGTGCTGTACAGGGTAATAAAACCCGTGTAAAAGTGGTTAAGAATAAAGTAGCTCCTCCTTTCCGCCAGGCAGAATTTGATATTATGTACGGTGAAGGTATTTCTAAAGTAGGTGAGATCATTGACATAGGTGTTGAATATGAAATCATCAAAAAAAGCGGTTCATGGTTTAGTTACCAAGACACAAAATTGGGCCAAGGTCGTGATGCGGTAAAAGCCATCTTAAAAGACAACCCAGATTTATTTGAAGAACTAGAAGTTAAAATAAAAGAAGCTATTAAGCTTGCAATGCAAGCTTAAACTTTTTTTTGCTCTAACGCGCAACCTTTTTCATCATTTTGTATCTACTCTAAAAAAGCAGATAAAAATAAAATGATGAAAAAGGTTTTTTTATTAATTGGTTTATTAGGTTTAGTCGTTAGCTGTTCCCTAGATGATAACAACACTAATGTAAATTATGAATTTGTTCCGGTAGTAGATTATGAGCTACCAGACACCCTGGTATATGGAAAACGTTATCAGTTTCCTGTTAGTTATGTATCACCCTCAAGCTGTAACCAGTTTTATGGTTTTGATTATGACATAGAAGACAGTACGCGTTTTGTATATGTGGTAAACAAAGTTTTTGAAAACGAAACGTGTACCGAAACCCCAACAGATACAATTGAGGCAACACTCAATTTTGAAGTTGTTTATAAATACAGTTATATTTTCAAATTCTTTAATGGCCTTGATGAGAATGATGAGCCTACCTTTCTTACAGACACTATACCTGTAAAGAGGTAAAACCAACTGATTTTAATTAATAGTAGAACAATGTGAGTCAAGAACAACTCATAAAAGACTGTAAAAAGAAAAAGCCAAAGGCTCAGGAAGAATTGTATCGGCGCTACGCTCGAACTCTATTTTCTGTGGCTTTGAAATATGCTCGCAATTATAGTGAGGCAGAAGATATTTTGCAGGAAGGTTTCATAACTATTTTTAATAAAGTAGAGCAGTTTAAATTTAAAGGTTCTTTTGAAGGGTGGTTAAAGCGCATTGTGATCAACACTGCTTTACAACGGTATCGAAAACAAAGTGTTTTTGAACTCGTCAACGAAGAGAACATTGAACAGGTTGAAGTAGAAGTTGATGAAGACGAAATTTCCCTTCAGTTTCTACTTCAGATTGTTCAAGAATTACCAGACCGGTACCGACTGGTTTTTAATCTATATGCATTAGACGGTTATTCTCATAAAGAGATCGCTCTAATGCTCAAAATAAGTGAAGGCACTTCAAAGTCAAATTTGTCACGTGCCCGAATAATATTAAAAGAGAAAGTAGAAAACTTTCAAAAAGATACAACCCTACAAGCATCAACGCCGTGAAAGAGCAAAAAAACATAGACCGCTTGTTTCAGGAAAAGTTTAAAAACTTTGAAGCAGAACCCGGCGACCAAGTCTGGGCAAATATCGCTGCTCAACAGCAAAGTAAAAATAAGACTATCATACCATTATGGCTTAAGATAAGCGGTGCTGCGGCAGCTCTATTACTATTATTTTTAGCAGGAAATGTCTGGTTTACAACTAATCTAAATCCAGAAGAAAACCCCGCTGTGGTTATAGAAGAAACAGCCACAGATAGAGAAAAAGAAAATACAATTGAAGTAACTAAAAAAGAAACTCCTGTTGTAACTTCTCAAGAAACTGAGAACAATACAGAAAGTTCAGAGCACTTAAAAAATACTCATAACGCTTCAAAAAATCTAGGTACAACCCCAAAAAACAACACGGTAGTTTCTACTAAACAGAATAATTCGTCAAGCACTAAAAGTACTCAAAATTCTTCATCTGAGAAATCTAATATTCTTTCGCAAAGCGGAAATGACAATGACAACGCTGTTGCAAATATTCCATCTTCTGAGATTCCTAAAAAGGATGAAGTTTTAACTGAAAATACTTTCGTAGAAAAAGCAGAAAAAACTAACGAAGTAGCTGTTGCTGACAATACTGAAGAAACTAATGTTGAGAGCGAAACCACAATAGACCCAGATGCTTTAGAAAAAATTGCAAATCAAAGTAAAGAACAAGCTATAGCTGAAACTGAAGAAACCTCAGAAACTATAAGTCGCTGGGGAATTTCACCAATGGTTGCACCGGTTTACTATAACAGTTTCGGAGGCTCTGGTATAGATGCCGAATTTTCAAAAAATAAAAAAAGCGGAGATGTTAATCTGAGTTATGGTGTACAAGTAAGTTATGCTGTAAATAACCGTTTAACAGTAAGGTCTGGTATTAATAGAGTTGACCTCGGGTATAAAACAGAGCAGGTTAGCTTTTCGCCAAGTATACAACCAAGCACTATTAGCAGTATCAACTATAATGATAACGCAGGTTTGATCCAGCTATCTAGCTCTAATAAAAGCTCACTTGTTAATTCTCCAAGTTCAAACGCTGCAGAATTTGACACAAATACCATAAACTCTTCAAACGCTCTAAATCAACAAATGGGTTACATAGAAATACCTGTTGAAGCAGAATACGCTTTAATCAATAATAAAATAGGTGTTCAGCTTATAGGAGGTTTAAGTACTTTATTTCTGAATAATAATTCTATTACTCTTGAAGAAGGCAACAATATAGTTTCAGAATTGGGTGAGTCAAATAGTTTAAACGGAACTAGTTTTAGTACTAATGTGGGGCTGGGATTTGATTATAAATTTACAGATCGCATACAGTTCAATTTAGAACCTATGTTTAAATATCAAATTAATGCATATAACAAAAGCGTTAGTGACTTTAAGCCTTATTATTTAGGTCTTTACACCGGGTTTAGCATTAAGTTTTAACAATACATGAAAAAGAAGGGTACAAATCTAAAGTTAGGTTTAGGTTAGTTTTTTAGTTGGTTAGGTTAATTGTTGCGCAAGCAATGATGATAAAAGGTCGCCTCTGGTTAGGGCGACCTTTTTGTTTATAGCGTTTGATCTTTTAAAAGTTCTGCGTGAATCGCTTTAAATGTTTGATCTCTCAAATCACGACGCTCATTAGCTACTTTACCTTTTGTTTCAATAAAGTTTAGAACTTTAACCCGCATTTTACCCGGTGATCCAGTAAAGAAGTCATAAGAAAAGCGCTTTTTATTATCATAAAAAACCATAGGTACAATAGGTATCTGATGGTCTATCGCTAGACGGAAAGCACCATCTTTAAAAGTATCTAAGACTAAAGACAAATCATCGGGCACGCCACCTTCAGGGAAAATGCAAATACTCAATCCTTGACTTAAGCGTTGTTGTGCACTTTCAAAAACTGCTCTTCTGCTTTTAGGATCTCCACGATCTACCAAAATACATGTTTGCTTGTAAAAATATCCAAATAACGGAAAACGTGCCAGCTCTTGCTTACCAACAAAAACAAACGGATTACGAGCGGTATGCAACATGAGCATTATATCGGTCATTGAGGTATGATTAGCCACATACATATAACTTTTACCGGGTTTTGTTTTCTGAAGTCTTTTTACCTGAGGCCAAAACCCCATGCCAAATAATATAAAACGCGCCCAAAATTGTGCCATTCTAAAAAAGTAAACATACCATGAATCTTTTGCCACCGAAATGATCAAAAACGGAAACAAAATCAGAATAGGAATAAGTAAAACAATGTAAAACCAAATGCGCCAAAGCAAAATAAAAAATTTACGCAGCAGAATTATCATAGGTTGTTTGAGTCAGTTAAGGTTTACTCGATAATCGAGATCAAAAATACTCTGAAGCTTGATAAGAAATTAAAAATTTCTTCATTTCAATATCTTACAGGCTTGTCAAGGTGGTTTATTAATTAGGTTGTTTGAGCTATCCAAAAATAGGCATTTTAAAAGGAGTTAATTCGTCAAAAGGGGTAACTTTGCCTAAAATATTAGTTAAGCATGTCACGAATTTTGACTGGTGTTCAAAGTACAGGAACACCTCATTTAGGAAATTTATTAGGAGCTATCATCCCGGCTATTGAAATGGCAAACGACTCAAACAACGATTCGTTTTTATTTATCGCCAATCTGCATACACTTACTCAAATAAAAGACGCCAGCATTTTAAAAGAAAACACCTATTCTGTGGCAGCTACTTGGCTTGCTTTTGGGTTAGATATAGAGCAAACTGTATTCTACAGACAGAGTGATGTACCTCAAACTACAGAATTGACTTGGTATTTAAGTTGCTTTTTTCCTTATCAGCGTCTTACTCTAGCCCATTCTTTCAAAGACAAAGCAGATCGATTAGCAGATGTAAATTCAGGATTATTTAGTTATCCTATGTTGATGGCTGCAGATATTTTATTATACGATGCAGAGTTTGTTCCCGTTGGTAAAGATCAATTACAACATATAGAAATGACTCGTGATGTAGCATCTCGTTTTCACGCGCAAATGGGAGATACTTTTGTATTACCGGAAGCTAAAATTGAAGAAAACACAAAATACATTCCGGGAACCGATGGTGAAAAAATGAGCAAATCCCGAGATAATTATATCAACTTATTTTTGCCTGATAAAAAATTGAGAAAACAAGTGATGGGCATTCAAACAGATAGTACTCCCCTTGAAGAACCTAAGGACCCTGACACCTGTAATGTTTTTAATTTATATAGAGTAATTGCCTCTGAAGAACAAGTGGTTCAAATGCGTCAAAATTATTTAGGTGGAAACTACGGCTATGGTCACGCCAAGCAGGCTTTATATGAGCTTTTAGTTGGTAAATACGAAAAGCAGCGTGAAGCTTATCACTACTATATGAACAATCTTGAAGAGATTGACGCAGCTTTAGAAAAAGGAGCCGAAAAAGCACGTAAGGTTGCTAATGAAGTTTTAAATAGAGTCCGTACAAAGCTCGGATACTAAGTCAGTTCAAATTGCTTCCCGGGAAGTGGTCGTACCACACCTTTCAACTCCATATTAAGGAGTAAACTGGCAACTTTAAATGTGGGCATTTTACAATGGAGTGCAATTAAATCTAATTGTTCTTTGCCCGCATCTCTTAAAAATTTCCAGATTAGTTTTTCTTCCTCAGTAAGTTCTACAAAGAGTTGTTTTTGTACAGGTTTTAACACCTCATCTACTTGCCAATTGAGTAAATAGATCAGATCTGCAGCACTGGTAATGAGTTGCGCTTTTTGTGTTTTAATGAGATTGTTACATCCCAGACTTTGCGAATCTCCAGGTCTTCCGGGTACCGCAAAAACATCTCTGTTATACGAATGGGCAATATCTGCCGTGACTAGAGAACCTCCTTTTTCGGCACTTTCAATAACGACTGTTGCTTCACTAATACCCGCAATGATGCGGTTACGTCTTAAAAAATTAGTGCGGTCAAAATTATCAGAACTCCAAAAATCGGTTACAAAAGCACCTTGGTTTTCTACCGCTTGCGCATATTTAACATGTACTTTAGGATAAATCTGGTTCAATCCGTGAGCGACAACTGCTAGGGTATCTAGCCCGTGATCTAAAGCCGCCCGGTGTGCAGCTATGTCAACTCCGTATGCAAATCCGGAAACGATCAAAGGGTTTAACAGCGCTAAATCTTCAATAAATTTTTTAATGAAATCAATCGCGTGAGTAGTGACTTTACGTGTACCTACTATAGAAAGTATTTTTGGATGGTTATAAGCAGCTTTTCCTCTTTTGAAGAGTAAAATGGGGCCGTCTATGCAATGTTTTAAGCGATCAGGATAATTTGCATCTTGATAACAGCTGTATTCAATTTTGTTTGCTTCAATAAACTCCACTTCATTTTCGGCTTCCAGAGCGTGCTCTTTATTGAAAAACTCTTTCAGTTTATACTCCCCTATTCCTTCTATATTGAGCAAAATTGCTTTAGATTGCCGTAAAACATTTTGAGGAGATTCAAACCTATGCACCAGTCTTTTAATGGAAGTATCTCCCAGATTAGGAATGTGCTGTAATGTTAAATATGCGTGTAATTCTTCTTGACTCACCGTTATAGTATATTGAAAATAAATATATTACAAAATTGTTAACAATTACCGGTTAACAAGATTAGGTCAGAAGGATTTTTTTCTAATTTTACATTATGCATTTTTCAACTTACATCAGCGACCTATTATACAGATACGAGTGTGTGATCATTCCCGGCTTTGGGGCATTTTTAGCACATCGTGTTTCTGCATATCACGATTCTAAGACACAAACTTTTTTTCCACCTCAAAAGCGTATTTCGTTTAATGCTCAATTAAAAGAAAACGACGGCCTTTTGGCTAATTACGCTGCATCTGCAGAAAATTTAAGCTATACAGAAGCCTTAAGGAATTTACAAGAGTTTGCATATGAGCTGGAGCAAAAACTTATAAAAAACGAAACTGTAGTTCTTGATAACATAGGAATGCTTTCTCAAAATGAAGCAGGTAAAGTGATTTTTGAACCGGCAAAGACTACTAATTACCTTACAGAAGCTTTTGGACTTTCTTCTTATGTTTCAAAACCTATTACGCGTGAAGTGCTTAATGAAAAGGTCGAAACTCTTGAAGAAAAAGCACCAATTCATATTTCTGCTGGCCGCCGAAACAACTGGATGAAGTATGCTGCAGTAGGCTTGCTTGCAATCGGGTTATCGGGATCTTTGGGATTCTTCTATTTCAAAGATATTGCTGATCACAATTTTGCTGAAAAACAAAAAGCAGAAACTGCAGTAGAAAATACAATTCAACAAGCAACATTTACGATAGACAATCCGTTACCGGCAGTTACCTTGAACGCGTTTAAACCTAAAGGAAATTATCATATAGTAGCAGGAGCTTTTAGAGTACCTGAAAATGCTGAGACTCGCGTAGAACAACTGCGGGAAGCCGGTTATAAAGCGCGAAGCATTGGTGAAAACAAATACGGTTTACATCAGGTTGTTTACTGTAGCTATACAGACCGTTTAGAAGCAATAAAAGAATTGAGACAAATACGAAACAATGACAATCCTAATGCCTGGATGCTTGTTCAGGAATTGAAATAAGTCAGTGTTTTTAGAGAACATAGTATTTAAGAGCCTCCAACTTTGGAGGCTTTTTAATTTTTAGAAGGTCTATTCTTACTATTTTTACGCAAAATCATTTTATGAAAGAAAAAACTCCTTCAGAATCGCGTACCATGCAGACTGATTTGGTGTTACCTAACGAGACCAACCCATTGAACAATATGTTTGGTGGTGAACTCTTGGCACGTATGGACCGTGTAGCGAGTATAACAGCAAGAAGACATTCGCGTAGAATTGTAGTTACCGCATCCGTAAATCACGTTGCTTTTAACAAAGCGATACCTTTAGGTAGTGTTGTTACTGTTGAAGCATCTATTTCACGCGCTTTTAAGACTTCGATGGAAGTTATCATAGATGTATGGGTGGAAGATCGTGAGAGCGGCTTAAAATCAAAAGCAAATGATGCTATTTATACCTTTGTTGCCGTAGATGAAACCGGTATGCCAGTACCTATTCCTCAAATAAGACCAGAATCTGAACAGGAAGTTCAGCGTTATGAGGCAGCTTTACGCAGAAAACAGTTGAGCTTAGTGCTTGCTGGCAAAATGAAAGCTAAAGAAGCTACAGAACTCAAGGCTCTTTTTGAATGAGTTTTGATAAAATTCAATAAAAAAGGGAGGCAAACAATGCTTCCCTTTTTTGGTTTGTTTAATTCTCACTCTAATTTCTATAATCTAATGCCGGTTCCCGATCTCCCAATAATGGAATGTATTCAAAGTCAGTACCGCGCTTTTCTATGAATTCTTTTTTTGCCGCTTTTAAAATAGAAGGATCATTCAGTAAATCCATTCCGGTCTTAGCAATAGTTTTAGCTGCGATCATCATTCCCTTTTCACCAATGCTCATGCCGCCGGCAGCGACAGCTTGCCAACTGTGAGCCGGAGTTCCCGGGACCCAGGTAGCAGTATATAAACCAACTGTAGGCACTTTAAAACTCACATCACCCACATCTGTTGAACCGCCTGCTTCCGGATTAGGGTTGTAATCGCTAATACCTTCAACATTTTTGATATCTAGTTTATTTCCTAGTGTTTTTGAAATTTCTTCAGCAAACTCGCGTTCTTCAGCTGTATACGTGTAACCTCCCACTTCCTTCAGGTTAGAATACATCAGCTTTTGCAGCGTGAGATTAGGAAGCAATTCATGCGTTCCTCCTATCATCTCATAGTCCATTGTGGTACCTGTTCCCATAGCAGCACCTTCTGCGGCTTTTACCATTCGATCAAAGATTTCAATCACAACATCTCTTGTAGTATGACGGGCATAATAATACACCTCAGCAAAATCAGGAACCACATTAGGAGCCTTACCCCCATCTGTAATTACATAATGAATACGCGCATCTTCGGGAACATGCTCGCGCATCATATTTACCATATAATTCATCGCCTCTACGCCATCTAACGCAGAACGACCTTTTTCAGGGGCTCCTGCTGCGTGGGCAGCGATACCGTGAAATCTAAATTTAGCTGATTTATTTGCCAAAGCGGCTCCGGGATTTGCTCCGTTAGAATTTCCGGGGTGCCAGTTTAATGCAGCATCCACATCATCAAATAAGCCCGCTCTGGTTAAATAAACTTTACCTGAACCGCCTTCTTCGGCAGGGCAGCCATAAAACCGAATGGTTCCTGACTTACCGCTTTCAATTAAATACTTTTTAATACTTATTGCCGCAGCTGCAGAAGCAGTACCAAAGAGATGATGCCCGCAAGCGTGACCGGCTACACCACCAGCAGATTCTTTATGCGTGACCGCTTTTTGAGATAAGCCTGGCAGAGCGTCATATTCACCCAGAACTGCGATCACCGGTTTTCCAGAACCGTAACTGGCAATAAAAGCTGTAGGCATACCGGCAACACCATCTTCAATTGTGAAACCTTCATCTTTTAAAGTTTCCTGAAGCAGTGCAACGCTTTGCTCTTCTTGATACCCCATTTCAGCAAAAGACCAAATTTTATGTGCTATAGCGCCATATTTATCTGCATCTTGCTCAAGTTCTGAAATTATTTTTTCTTGTTTCTTTTGGGCAGAAACTAAACCCGAAATCATTAAAATGGAAAAGAGAAGCGTAATTTTTTTCATAAAACAGAATAGTTTAGAAGATAGAATAGAAGTCTTGTCTAGCTCTAAAATACAATAATCCTATTAATGAATAAATGAGCCGCATAGAAAACACGGAGCTATCGAAGGTTTTTTATCAAATTGAATTCACGATGGAACAAAAATCAGATTTACATATTATAAATCCAATCTTCAGGATTTAAGCGCTCTGAATCTTTATAAACCAAAAACTTTAATATGGTTTTACCACTAAAGGAGTTTTCTGCGATTTCGCCAATGGCTTGCTTTGTGTCAACCTGATCGTTCAATTTAACCTTCAGGTTTTTTAGATTTTGATAAACGGTTAGGTAATTTCCATGTCTGATAAAAACGGCATATCCCCCACCTTTAATTACCTGAATCTGAAATACGGTACCCTTAAAGGAAGCCCGCGCAACGCCACCGGGAGCAGTTTCTATCTCAACTCCGCTATTATAGGTTGTAATATTTGGCAAGGTAGGGTGCTGTGAAGTCCCAAACTTCTTATAAACACGACCGCGTTCTACCGGCCAGTCTAACTTACCTCTATTAGAAACAAAGTCGTTAGCAAGAGCCTTTGCTGCAGGAGTAAGTGCAAATGTTGCGAGTTTACCAACCTCTGGCTTTGCCGTTGTTTTTGTGGCTGTATTTTTATTAGAAGCGGCAATTGCTTCTCTAATAATTCGATCTATTTCTTTATCTATCCTGTTTGCTTCTGCCTGCTTTTTATTGATCTGAGCCACGTAGGTAGATTCTTTTTCACGGATGGTAGCAATGAGCGCATCTTGCTGTTTTTTCTCTTCCTGAAGCTTCTGCTGCTCTAGTTTGTTCTGAGCGATCAATTGTTGTTTTTGCTCTTTCTGCTCAATAAGTTTGGTATTGGTTTCCTGCAAAAGTGCAGTACGCTCTTTAATCTGATCACCTTGTTTTTTACGGTAGTTGCTGTATTGTTTCATATACTGCACCCGCTTATATGCCTGTAAAAAACTCTCAGAAGAAAGCAAAAACATAATTCGACTTTGACTGCTTTTACTCTTGTATGACTTTTGAACCATCGCCGCATAATCATCTTTCAGCTTTTCTAACTCATCCCGCAAAGCGGAAATTCTATTGATATTCTGATTGATTTTTTGCGTAAGTAAATTGGCTTGTGAGTTGGTAACCTTGATCAGGTTTTCACGTGTTTTAATTTTTGAATCCAGATCTTCAACCTGATTCAAAACATTCATTTCCTTTTTCTTATTGCTTTGACGCAGTTTACTCAGTTCTTCAATCTGACTCATCAATGCCCGGCGCTGACGCTCCAGCTCTGCCTGTTTATCATTTTGAGACCAAAGGTTGGCGCTTCCTCCTAAAAAAAGAAGAATCAGTAAACTGAATGTATAAAACTGCTTCAACTGCATTAAAGTTTAATTTCTTTTAACCCGCCGGGAATATTAAACGGAAAGCTTACATCTGCGTTAAAATCAATTCCGCGGTATTCAATATCTATAGTTGTTGTCTTTTCTGTTTCCTGAGCTCTTACGTGGATTTCTGACGGAAAGTAACCGTTTTCCTCCTGAATATAATCGTCATATTGGATGGTAAGATCCCTATTTTCTTCCTGCTGTGTAAGGCGTTGCTCCTGAAGTGTAAATGCTCCAGAATTCAAGTAGAAAAATAGATTGAAAAGTTTAGATTGCTTTCTTGGCGCAATGAGATAACGAGATGAGGTTGATCCTGCACTAAAACCACCATTTCTTAGATCATAAATTGGCTGACCGGTCAATAAAGCTTCAACCTGATCATAGTCTAATTCTGTGCCTAACAAATCACTCAGCAACTCAAAATCACCGTCAAAATAGGTGCCCTCTATCTTCTCATAAAACTGAACGCGATCTCTGGTGATCATTGCTTTTGCAAGAGAAATTCCCAAAACAGAAGCACTCATCCAGATGGTTTCTCCTTTCTGCATACGCAAACTCACCGTCACACTTTGATTGGTTTCCGGATCAGAATATTTAATCTTTAAACGTGCCGCAAGTGTTTCAAATTGCGGGTGTGTCTCATAATGCGTTGCAATTATTTTTGCAGAAGCAAGATCTTCTACTGAAGCGGTGTTTTTTGTAGACTTACAAGCTGCCAAACTTAAAAGAGTTGTAAGCACTAAAACTTTATGGAGTATTCGCATATTATTGTGTCAAATTTGTAAGGCGTTTACGGTAATCTGCAGCTTTAGCCGCGTTACCTAATTTATCATAAGCGCGTGCCAGTTCACTATAAAAATCAGCTTGCATCTTTGGGTTGTCAATGATGTAATCCAAACCCATTTCCAAATAATCTGCAGCTTCTTTTGTATTGCCTAGTCCATTTTGAGCAACACCGTATACTAAATAAAATAAAGCCTGAGCCGGGTATAGCATAAGTGCCTCCTCGCTAAGTGCAGCAGCCTTATCAAACTGACTAGCCTGAAGTTGCAACATAATCAGATTACGCAAAACATTAATATCTGAAACATCTTTTTTGTAAGCAGCTTCGTAGTACGATAACGCCTTTGTGCTATCTTTATTTTTTAAATAGTAAGCACCCAGTTCTTCATTTACATCGGTTTGTTCTTCCGAAGAAAATAAAGCGATCGCCTGTTCCAGTTCCGGTTCATACTCAGGGTTTCTATCCACATAGATCAGAAAATCGTTTAGAACGCTGTGTTTTGCTTTGGGTTCAATGCGGCTGCTTTTCATCACCTTCTCTAAAGAATTGAAGGCTTGCTGTACGTCACCATTCTCTAAATGGAATTTATAAAGCGCCAAATGCACAGCATCTGCTTTAGGATTTATCTTTAATAAACGCTGAGCGATTACATAAGCTTTATCAGTATTGCCTTGCTCGCTGTAAACATAAATGAGATTGAGGTAATTTTGCTCATTCTCAGGGTCTGCATCAATCTCTTTTAGAAGCACACGCTCTTTAACATCACCTCCACTCAGTGCCAGCGCCTGCTCTCTTATCTGGCTGCGGTAGGCATCTTTACCCAAATTGTCATCCAACTCATCCAGAACAGTAAGTGCTTTTTCAAAAGCCCCTTTACGAACATAAATTCGTGCTAAATCTTCTTTATATCTGATATCAAATTTTACCAGATCCTGCACCAAATCTATCGCCTTATCAAAATCCTGACGTGCATAATAAACCTCATAAAGGCTTTCCATCATATCGCGTTGATTCGGTTTGAGCTGTAAGGCTTTTAGGTAATTATTTTCGGCTTCCTGAACATTACCCAGAGCTGCTTCGTTTTTTCCTTTTTCAAAATAGAGAATGGGTTCTTGCGGGCGTAAGGCTATGCATTTATCTAAAGCTGCAATCGCCCGGTCGTAATTCTCGATTCCTTTCTGCTTTAAAGCTTCAAAAAAAGACTCCTGAAAATCATCTGTAACATCTTCAAGATCATCCACATTTACATCTTGTAAAGGATTAGGCTCTTGCGCTTCCGCCAACGGCGAAAACAACAAAGTGATCAACAAGATTATAAATGCTTTCATCTTTATAAATTAAATCAGCTCTGAATAATCTCCGATGCTGATTGCTGTAAAGTTACCATCGAATTTAGCATAATTACCTATCATCGCGTTTTTTAACTGCGCGTTAGTAATTTCACTAAAAGTCTGAATTAAACTTTCTGATATTGTACTGTTCTCTATTACTGTTCCTTCACCTACCGAAACATTAGGGCCAATTGTTGAATCTTTTATCACCGCATCATCGCCAATAAAACAAGGTGGAATTACCGAAGCATTCTCTAATTTAGCCGAAGTTGAAACCATATGCTCCCCTTCCTTATGTAAAAACTGAAGCATTCTTCCGTTTGTTTCAACAGTAACATTTTTGTTTCCGCAGTCCATCCACTCATCGATTTTGCCGGGTTTAAAGGTATAGCCTTTAACCTGCATTTGCTTGATACCGTCATTGATCTGGTATTCGCCACCGTGCATCAATTTAGCATCTAAAACAGCCTGCAATTCATTTTTAAGAATAGCGCCATCCTTAAAATAATAAATGCCAATAACCGCCAAGTCTGAAACAAAATCTATAGGTTTCTCAACAAGTCCTACAATATCGTTTTGCTCATTAAGTGAAACCACACCATAAGCCTCCGGGTTTTTAACCTGTTTAACCCAGATCACACTATCTGCTTCTTTATCTAACGTAAAATCTGCTCTGAAGAGTGTGTCTGCATATGCAATAACACAAGGTCCGCTTAACGAATCCTGAGCACACATAATCGCGTGGCCGGTTCCCAAAGGTTTGTCCTGATAATAAATAGTTCCTTTAGCACCTAAACTTTGAGCGATTTGCTTGAGATTTTTTTCGGTTTCAGCGCCAAAGTCTTCTGCGATCACAAACGCGATTTCTTCAATGTTTTCTTCTAAAACGTGGGCAATATCTTCAACCAGTCGCTGAACAATAGGTTTACCCGCAATAGGAATCAAAGGTTTTGGGACGGTTAAGGTATGTGGACGTAGTCGCGAACCGCGACCTGCCATGGGGACAATGATTTTCATCTTTTGTTTCTGGTTTTTCCCTGTAAAAGGAAGGTTTATACAAAACTCATCTGGTGAAAAAGTTTTGCTTGTTAGTTTTCCGCCTTAGCGAAAAAGAAAAATAGATATTTATTATTTAGTACCAGTACTTCCAAAACCACCGGCTCCGCGTACCGTTTCGCTGAGTACTTCAACTTCATTCCAATCTGCTCGCTCATGTTTTGCGATAACTAACTGTGCGATACGCTCACCGCTTTCTACCGTAAAATCTTCATTAGAAAGGTTCACTAAGATCACTCCTATTTCACCGCGATAATCCGCATCAATGGTTCCCGGAGCATTAAGAACGGTGATTCCTTTTTTTGCTGCAAGACCACTACGCGGTCTTACCTGAGCTTCGATGCCTACCGGCAATTCGATAAACAAACCGGTTTTTATAATGGCTCGCTCCAAGGGTTTTAAAGTTACCGGAGCATCCAAAACTGCTCTGAGGTCCATTCCTGCTGAAGCTTCGGTCTCATAATGAGGTAAATCGTGACTCGATTTATTGATGATATTTATTTGCATACTGTGCTTGATTTAAAGAGCTGCTATTTATTTCGGTTTAAAATGCTTTTCAATTCGGTCTTTTCTAAAAAGAAAATGAGACTTACAAAAGCCAGAATCAACAGCGTGCTCACGATATAATTTACTCTAAATACGTAAAACGAAACTAATGCTCCGGCTGTCGCTACAAAAAGATACAGCCCGATGCGGGAAACGTTATACGGAATATGATAATATTTTTGACCGTAAAAGTACGAAATCAACATCATCACGCCATAAGCCGCAACTGTAGCATATGCTGAAGCCATAAAACCAATAATTGGTATAAAATACCAGTTTAACCCAATGGTAAGTGCTGCTCCCAATACTGAAAAGTACATTCCGTAATGTGTTCTGTCTGTTAGCTTGTACCACACCGCCAAATTGTGATAAATACCTAAAAAGAGATTTGCTAAAAGTATATACGGTACAATCTCTAAAGCTTTAAAGTAATCAGGATCGCCAATTAAAATATCTTTAAAAATATCTATAAAGCACACTATAATCAGCAAACCTCCAGCACCAACGATGACAAAGTATTTTAGAATAGTCGCATAGGTTACAGGAGCATTTTTATTTTTAGCATGATTGAAGAAAAACGGTTCTGCTCCCAATCTAAACGCCTGAATAAAAATGGTCATAAATACCGCCAGTTTATAGCACCCGGAATAAGCACCCATAATGTCTTTGTCTAGCATATCACCCAGCATCAATTTATCTAAGTTCTCATTGACTACAAATGCAAGACCCGCAACAAGAACCGGCCAGCCGTACTGCCAGAGTTCACCAAAGAGTTTTCGGTCAAAAACCAGTTTGATTTTAAAGAAGTCTGGAGCGATCAATAAAAAAGTTACCGCACTTGCAGCAAGATTTGCGATAAAAACGTAGGTAAGTAATTCCCTTGAGTCGTACCAGCTGAAATTTAAATTAAAGTGTGGTATTGCCCAAAGCAAAACCACATTGAGCAAAACATATATTGCCAAATTGACCAATTTAATACCCGCAAACTTTAAGGCTTTGCCTTTTGCTCTCAGATAGGCAAAAGGAGCGACAACCAGCGCATCAAGTATTACAACCCCTACTAGATATGCAAAATACGATGAAGGGAGCTCTAAAGCTTCTGTAATAGGTGCTCTCAACAACCAAAGAATTCCAAGAGCGAAAAGTGTAGTTGTGGTAAGTGCAATTAAAACCGTACTGTAAACACGTTGTTTATCTTCATAGTTTGAAAAGAACCGAAAAAATGCAGTTTCCATCCCATAGGTGAGCAATACGTTAAGAAAAGCAGCTCCAATATAAAAAGAAGTTATACCTGCATAACCGGTCGTGTCCACTTTATCGGTATGCAAATAAACCAGGAATATATTCATAATACGCGGCAGTATAGTTGCCAGACCATAGACCGCTGTATCTTTTACAAAACGTTTCAGTACACTCAAAAAAAAGGGATTTAAATAGTTCTAAAAGGAGTTATATTAATTCAGCAGAAGTTGTTTACACCTTACTGTTATGGGTTAAGCTCAAGTATGGTGAAAAAAGTTTTATCCTTTACTTGATAATTCAATAAGGCTTGATTTTCTGAAATTTTATAAGGTGGTTTAACAGGCACTTGAGGTAAGGGATTATTAGCTTCCTGTGCTCTATCAGCAGAAAGAACACGATCTTCTGAGTTTACTTTAGCATTTGAAAATGTAGCATAATAAGTAGCTCTACTATCCCAAAGAACGCGTGATTTTTTATTCTGAAAATATAGGTCTTTAAAAACTACATCAGCAGGTAATTCTGAAACATCAAAAACAACCTGAACTTTATCAGGCTTCTCAGCTTTTGTTTGTGTTTTATCGACTTTAAATGGAGGGTTCTTCACTAATTCGCTACTACCTCCACAAGAGATATTTAGAATCAAAAGAAGGAAAAAAGATGCTCTGTAAATCATATATACTTTTATATAACAAACGCTTTATAGGGAATCCGATTGTACGGGTTAATACTAAATAATCTTAGTTATGCAATATTGATAATCGAGTAAATCAAAAAAAGCCTTGCAATTGCAAGGCTTTAAGATATGAAATAAAATAGTTTCTAATTATTTAATGCTTCTGCACCACCTACGATCTCAAGGATTTCATTGGTAATCGCAGCCTGACGTGCTTTGTTGTAAGTCAACTTAAGCTGATTTCTCAACTCGGTAGCATTATCAGTTGCTTTGTGCATAGCAGTCATACGCGCACCATGCTCACTAGCAACAGAATCTCTGATTCCTTTAAAAAATTGTGTTTTTAACGCTTTAGGAATAAGCTGCTTAACTATCTCTTCTTTAGAAGGCTCAAAAATATAGTCTGAAGTATTTTCAGGTGTTACATCTTCAAATTGCTCTTTTAAAGGAACAATAGGTAGAAATTGCTCACGAGTTACAATCTGTGTTGCTGCATTTTTAAATGAGTTGTAAAGCAATTCTACTTTATCGTAAGTACCTTCAACAAAAAGGTTCATAACACGTTCTGCAATTTCCTCTACGTTTTCAAAAGTCAAATCATCAAAAATCACAGTGTCGTTAAAAACAACCGTATGTGTTTTTTTAAGAATATCATTTGCTTTTTTTCCCAAGGTTAGAAAGTGAACTTCTTTACCTGCATAGACATTAGCTGCAATGTTCTTAGCTTCTTTAACAATGTTAGAGTTAAAAGCTCCTGCAAGACCTCTGTTAGAAGAGATCGCTACTACAAGTACTTTTTCTACAGGTCGTTCTTCTGCAAAACGGCTCCCGCTATCCCCTTCCATCGAAGCGCTAAGATTTTGAAGTAACTCGGTCAATTTATCAGAATACGGGCGCATAGCTGTAATAGCATCCTGAGCCTTCTTCAATTTTGCAGCAGACACCATTTTCATAGCACTGGTGATCTGCATCGTAGAAGATACTGATGAAATTCGGTTACGTATTTCCTTTAAATTTGCCATTTTTTTTAATTCAAAATGTTGAATTTGGAATTATGAATTTTTGATTATACTAACCAATAACTTTATTAACTCCTCACAATTTCCCGGAAGCTCTTGTGGAACACTAGCTATCCCGGTGTGTTCTATAATTTGCATCCAATATTGAGTTTCTTCTGCTTCTTTTAAAGCGATACCCAACTTATTTTTAAAATCTTTAGTGCTAACAGCTCTTTGAGATTCCCTTATATTAGCTCCAATACTTGTTCCTGATTTTAAAAGCTGACCTCCTATTTCATAGAATCCATTTGATTTCAACGATTGTGTATAAATAACTATATCACAAGCAAAATGAAATGACTTATCAACAATTGCATTATTTCGAGGAACATATGCCATCTTAATTCTCCATTCAGAATTAAGAATTACTTCTTATATCGAGAAGCAAGGTCATTTGCAACAGTAGTCAGCGTATCGATAACTTCGTCTGTTAATTTACCTGCTTTTAAAGTATCTAAAACGTCTCTGTGCTTAGCATTCAAGAATTCAAGATAGTCTGTCTCAAATGCTTTTACTTTATCGATAGGCACATTACGCAATAAGTTCTTTGAACCTGCATAAATAATAGCAATCTGATCTTCTACGGTGTATGGTGTATTCTCAGCTTGCTTTAAGATCTCTACGTTACGTTTCCCTTTTTCAATTACGCTTAAAGTAGCAGCATCAAGGTCTGAACCAAACTTAGCAAAAGCTTCTAATTCTCGGAAAGCAGCCTGGTCTAATTTAAGAGTACCAGAAACTTTCTTCATAGATTTAATCTGTGCTGATCCACCTACACGTGATACCGAAATACCTACATTAATCGCGGGACGTACACCTGAGTTAAACAAGTCACCATCTAAGAAAATCTGACCATCAGTAATCGAAATTACGTTAGTAGGGATATACGCAGAAACGTCACCTGCTTGTGTCTCAATGATAGGAAGTGCAGTTAATGAACCACCACCTTTTACGATAGGTTTTAAACTATCAGGAAGATCATTCATGTTTTTTGCAATATCATCATCTGCAATAACTTTTGCAGCACGCTCTAATAAACGAGAGTGTAAGAAGAAAACATCACCAGGATATGCTTCACGACCGGGTGGACGACGTAATAAAAGTGATACCTCACGATATGCAACCGCTTGCTTAGATAAATCATCATAGATGATCAAAGCAGGACGACCTGTATCTCTAAAGTACTCACCAATTGCAGCACCTGCAAAAGGAGCATATACCTGCATAGGAGCAGGATCTGATGCATTTGCAGCTACAATAGTAGTATATGCTAAAGCTCCCTTTTCTTCAAGAACGTTAGCAATACCTGCAACGGTAGAAGCTTTCTGACCTACAGCAACATAGATACAGTAAACAGGCTCACCTGCATCATAAAATTCTTTTTGATTTAAAATGGTATCGATACAAACGGTAGTCTTACCAGTCTGACGGTCACCAATAACTAGCTCACGCTGACCACGACCTACCGGGATCATTGCATCAATAGATTTGATACCTGTTTGAAGCGGCTCATTTACCGGCTGACGATAGATTACACCAGGGGCTTTACGCTCTAATGGCATCTCATATGTCTCTCCTTGTATAGCACCTTTACCGTCTATAGGCTGACCTAGCGTGTTTACTACACGACCTACAATACCTTCACCTACATTAATAGAAGCAATACGTTGTGTACGTTTTACTGTAGCACCTTCTTTTACTTCTTTAGAAGGACCTAAGAGTACAACCCCTACGTTATCTTCTTCTAAGTTCAATACAATACCTTCAAGACCTCCGTCAAATGATACGAGTTCTCCGTATTGTGCGTTAGAAAGACCATAAACACGGGCAATACCATCACCTACGGTGAGTACTGTTCCTACCTCATCTAATGAAGCTGATGCTTCAAAGCCTGAAAGTTGTTTCTTTAAAATTGTTGAAACTTCAGCTGGTTTTACTTCTGCCATTTTGTTTGATATCTAAGTAAGCTTTGATACAACTCAAAGCTAAGTTGTAATTATAAACGTTTACTAAATTCTTTTTGTACGCTTGCCAGTTGATTATCTATACTTGCATCGTACTGTACATCTCCTACACGAAGAATAAACCCACCTATAATGCTGGAATCTATGTGATGTTCTAAGGTTACTTCGGTACTGTTTGTAAGCTCTTTTACTTTAGCCAAAACTTTAGATTCTAAACTAGAATCAAGTTCTACAGCTGTTGTAACGTGAGCTACTATAATTCCTTTAGACGCATTGTAAAGGTCTAAATAACTTTTTGCTACCTGACCTAAAAGAGAGGTACGCTTTTTATCTACTAAAAGTTCGATTAAGCCTAAAGTGCTGGGATCATATCCTGCAAAAATAGCGTTTAGAGAAGCTCTTTTATCTTCAGCTTTAATAACCGGACTCTTAAGCACACTGCGTAATTCTTTACTAGCACTTAGTGTCGCATCAATAGATTTCATATTACCAAAAACAACTTCTTCAGTACCTTTATCTTTGGCCTGATCTAGAATTGCTTTTGCATAACGTATTGCTGCTCTTGAAGACATGAACTGCTGGTTTTATTAGTTAAGGGTAGCGTCTTGCAGCATTTTTTCTACATACTGCATTTGTTTTTTCTTATCAGAAAGTTCGTCTTTAACCACTTTTTCAGCAATCTCTAAAGACAATTCTGCTACCTGACTTTTAAGTTCTGCCACAGCTGCACGTTTTTCTGCAGCGATAGCTTCCTGAGCCTGAGTAATGATTTTATCAGCTTGTGATTTTGCATCATCTTCAGCTTCTGAGATCATCTTTGTTCTGATCTCACGAGCTTCTTTTAACATAGCATCACGCTCAATACGTGCTTCTTGCAAAGCTTTCTCGTTATCTGCCTGAAGATTTTTCATCTCCAAACGCGCTTTTTCTGCAGCTTCTAATGCTCCTTGAATACCTTGCTCACGCTCATCAAGTGAGTTTAAAATAGGTTTCCAGGCGAACTTCTTCATCAATAAGATGAGGATTAATAAAATAACAGCTTGCATAACAAACAAGCCCGGAGAAAAATCATTTAATAATTGATCCATCTTTAATTTAATGTTTTAAATAAAACAACTCCTGTAACCAACCGTTACAGGAATTGCTTAGTTGTTTAAGCTATGATTATTTACCTAAGATCAACGCACCGAAAGCAAGACCTTCTAAAAGTGCACCAATGATAATCATCGCAGTTTGAATCTTACCAGCCGCTTCAGGTTGACGCGCGATACCTTCCATCGCTTTACCACCGATTTGTCCTAGTCCGATACCTCCACCGATAACGATTAATCCAGCTCCAATTAAATTGTACATAACAATTGATTTAAAAATTAAACAAACTCTTCTCTTACATCCTCTACATCATCTATCTCGTGACCCGCTGCGTCATGCTCATGGTGATGATCGTGTTCTGCCACGGCCATCCCGATGAACAATGCAGATAGCATCGTAAAGATGAATGCTTGCAAGAATGCAACTAATATTTCAATAACCGAGATGAACAAGGTAAGAACCAGAGATAATCCTGTAGAACCTACAGCGCCAAACTGGGCTTTTAATGTAATCATTAAGGCAATTAATCCCATTACCACCACGTGACCTGCGGTGATGTTTGCGAACAAACGAATAAGAAGGGAAAAAGGCTTGGTTAACATACCTAAAACTTCGATAGGTATTAAAATGATTTTCATAATTACGGGCACATCTGGCATCCAGAAAATGTGTTTCCAGTAATCTTTGTTACCGCTAAATTGTACTATAAAAAATGTAAATAATGCTAAACAAACTGTTACTGCTATTTGACCGGTAATATTGAAACCAAATGGCGTCATCCCTAATAGGTTAGAAACCCAAATAAAGAAAAATACCGTGAGCAAGAAGCCCATATACTTACGGTATTTATGTTCCCCAATGTTAGGACGCGCAATCTCATCGCGCACATAAATAACCAAAGGCTCTAATATACGACCAAATCCAGTTGGTATTTTTTTCTTTTTGTATTGCTTTCCTAAAGAAGCGAACCAGAAAATCAATAGTAAACCAACTACCAGAATACCCAATACGCTCTTTGTAATTGATAGATCAAAAGGCTTGTGTGCATTTTCAGGATGGTGATCTTCTCCCATCACAATTGCATCTGCTCCTTCTTCTAATTCATAAATTTTATCGTGAAGATTAACAAAACGGCTTCCGCCCTTTTTTACTACTACTTCCCCATCAATATCGTGATGAAATTCTGAAGACATAAAAGCTACAGGACCATTACTTGCCCATAAAATTATTGGCAGTGAAAAACCCACACTATGACGCTCCCCATCGCTTCCCTGATAAGAGAACAAGTGAAAATCGTGAGAATCCTTTAAGTGATGATTAGTGTAATCGGTAATTTCCTGTTGTGTATTAACAGGTCCTTCGTCATTGGCTTCCGCGACACTATGCTCTTGTGCATTTATCAGTGATCCACACAATAGAAAACTGATAACAGCTAGAAAATGAATGGGTAAAGAAGTTATCTTCATTATAGTTTTTTAAAAAATCAGGCTTGCTAAAATTTGGTGCAAAACTAAACATTTTATTCACAAATGCACCTTTTTTATCAAGAAATAGACTTAAGAATGTTTTTTTAAGATTTTAACAATTACCAAGACCTCATAAATTAAGAATATAAATATGGGTATCAGCATACTAAGGCGTTCCATTCTCGTAAAAACTGTATCTGAAAAAAGTAGATTCTTAAAAATTAACGCCAGTAAAAAGAGTTTTGCAAAAATGGAAAACAAAAACATAAATCCCAGCTTATCGTGAAGCTCCGGAAGCAACTCAGGAAGCGTTATAAATGTTAGGCATATGATTAAACTACTAATCGCTCCAAAAAGATAAAAGTTGAGCAAATTATAAGGCAATTCTATATCAAGCAGGTCTAAAACACCCAGATGTAAAAAATAAAAAACAACACCTAAAGCCACGATAATCAAGGCAGCTGTTGTTAATGGTTTTGTAAGATTCATGAATTAAGGCTTTTTACGGCACGTATGATGACATACATAGACAAGAAAACAGCTATTAGTGACACGACAGGCTCTAAAAATGTGGTTTCAAATTTACGGTCTAACCAGGCTCCAAAAAGATTACCCAGATAAATGGTTACACCCATCTGTATAGCTATGGTCGAAAATTTTGCCCAGCTCTTAAGCGGACTTTCCGGCTTCTTTTCTGACATCGTTGTTGCTTAGATTTTTTACGCCGTTACCCATATTACAGCTCGCATTAAAGTCGGCACCCGGCTCTATCGCTAACCTACCCGTAGCAACATCACCTTTTACTACAGCAGATGCTCTCAAATTTAATAAACCCTCGACATTGAGGTTGCCATCTACAGTACCTTCAAGATCAGCTTCTTTACAAATCAATGTTCCCTTCAGGAGACCATTTTTACCAATTACTACTTTGCCGGTACTTTCAATTTTTCCTTCGAGTTTGCCGTCTATTCTAAAGTCACCTTCAGATTTAATTTCACCTACAATAGACGTCCCTTCACTGATTCTGTTTTGTTTGTTTCCTCCTTCCGGAAGTTTTGCAGATCTGTCTTTTCTCATTGTTCTGATTCTAAATTTTGATATGCATCTATATTTTTATGCAGCTGTATAATTCTGTAGTTTGCAGAACTTATCACAACCGGCTCTTGCTCTTCTTTTCGCGCTAGCAATTTTGCTTCTATCAACCGTTCCTTAAAATATAAGGCTTCGACTTTAGACTTAAAACCGTGAATGGTCAGAAAACTAATCTCACTGTTGTAAACATCTTGAGAAACGCTTATATCACCTAGATTATTTTTTGTTAAATAACTACTTATAGAATCGCGTGTTTTACCAATTGAATCGCGCTGATTGGCTTTAAACTCATACAATAACTTGTAGTTTTTAGCTTCGGTATCAGCTACAAAATTTTTGCTCTTCAATTGAGGTAAAGCTTTATCTAAAAGCTCTTTTGCTTTTTTACCTTCTTCTTGATTGGGGTAATTGAGTGCTACATAATTTAAAGCATCCTCATAAGCCTCATAACCTTGATAACGGCCTATCGCAGTTGCTTTTAGCAGCTCAAATTTTGGAATAAAAGCATCTCCTGCAAACTCATCTATATAGCTGTCTGCCTTTGATATCACATCAGCGTACTGCTGATTTTCAAAACTCTGGTACAATTTGTTATACAACACTTCAGGACTATCTTCATCCTGACTTAAAGCCTCATTAGGATTTCTAATTATACTGGCATAACGTGTATCTGCATAATTCTGAAGGATATCAAACTTGTATTTATCACTGTTGAAAGCATCTCCCTGCGCTTCATAAAGTTGATACAAATTGTATTTAGCCGGAAGCACTAAACGCTCTTCAGGGTCATTAAGTAATAAACGCTCTAAACGATCTATTGCTAAAATAGGTTCTCTCAATTTTTCTTTATAAATCAAACCAAGCTGATAATAAGCAAAATTACGCTCCGTACTAATACTGTCTATTATAGGTTTTTCTGAAGGAATTTTACTAATATAATTGTCTGCATTATACAAACCGTTCTCTGCTGTCTCAAGCAAATCTTCTTCTCCGGCAATCTCATTTTGCTCCAATGCGCTTGCCTGCTTATCAGAAAATCTCCAGTTGTCTTCGTTAGGGCGGTTTCCCCAGCGGGTTTTAAAATCAAGTTTACCCTGAGCTATTTGCACCGGACTATAAAAATAAAATCCGCTTGCAGATGGTGGACTGTTATTGTTATCTGCCACAAAAAATTCGTTGTTAGCCAAAGTAGCTTCAGCAACCTCAGCTGCGATAGAATCTTTTGCTTTTTGCTCTTTTAACTTTGCTATATAACCTTCAAAATAGGCTAAACGATCAGCATCATTCATCTTAACAAGATTTAAAATACTGTCGTTGCGGGTAGCGAGACCTTCATAGAGAATCACGTCGCTAAGATTTTCACGCTTTTTATTGATACTGCGATATTCACGCGTTTTTTCAGGTACAAAAGCAAGCGTACTATCGTAGTAAGCTCCTGCTGTAATATATTCTGAATTATTAAAATTAAGATCTCCCAGACTTAAATAATTACGTGACGTGAGGTATTTGTCTTCGCCTTGAGAAGCGATCGATTTGTTGTAATACGCAACTGCGGAATCTTCACGCCCTACATTGCGGTAAAATTCTGCAAATTGATTCTGAATGATATCTAAATAGGGGCGGTTCTCGCGGTTTTCTTCTAAAGCTGTAAGCAATTCAAAAAGTTGTTCCTGATCCTGAGTTTCGTAGTCAAAATTCCGGATTTTATTGATGTAGGCATTAATCATATACCGGCGTGGTGAACGACGGTTCAAATCGATTACTTTATCATAATTTGCATTGGCCAATTGGTTCTGACCTATCACGTCATACAATTGCCCTTTTATAAAATAATATCTACCTTTTTCTTCACTCTTACGGGTAAGATAAGCGGCTTTTTCAATATAAACCAATGCGCTATCCAGGCGATCTTCATAAATATACCCTTGTGCCAACATCGCTGAAGCATCAGCAAAATCCTGACGATCTAACGCGTCTTCTTCTTCAAGAAGTTTGTGCAAGCTTTCTATTGCAATTTTGGTTTTCTCTAAACGTAAATTGGTTTTTGCCTTCCAAATTTTGGCTTGTGCAATAGTGTTACTCGCAGGATAATACGCTAAGATATAGTTGAAAGCTTCCAGAGCGCGCACAAAGCGCAAATCGTAATAACGGGATTTACCAAGTAGCATAAAAGCCTCATCTATTTGAGGATTCCGCTCGGTGCCGTTAATTTCCATACTGTGTTTTTGTATGGCTTTAATAGCTTTTTCTTCAGAACGTTCAAAACTGGGATCTTTAGCTTCTCCCGGTAGAGGAATAAAATCTGGTGAATCTAAACGCTCAATGGGTAAAATAGCCCAGAAATTATCTTGATAACCATTAATAAGTGCATCACGACCTTCCTCAAAGGCTTGCCGCCCGTTAAAAAGTATGTTATACTCAGCCGTTATCGCGTGAAAATTACGCGACAAAAACTTGTCTTTCTTGCGGGAGCACCCCACAAGAACAGCCAGTATCATTAGAAAAACGAGTAATTTTTGTACCAGAGTTTGCAAATCGTTTTAGAGTATATAGCAATAACTGCAAAGTAGCAAAATTAGTATGAAGGGGTTAAAAAGACGTTAAAATAATTCATTTCATTTTAATCGTTTTTGCTAATCATAAAAAAAGCCCGGCATTAAATACCAGACTTTTTGAAATAATTGAATCTTTTGCTTATAATTTAATTCCGACACCAACACCTATTAACCAGGGGTTTATGTCTACATCAGCATTTACAGTAGCATTTAATGCAGTTGTTGCATTTACTGTAGCATCTGTTTGTAAAAAGAGCTTTTTGACATCGAGGTTGATAAACCATTTATCACTAATCATATAATCAATACCTACCTGAGCCGCATAACCTAAACTATTATCATAATCTACGTCATCAATTACAGAACCAGACTTTGAACTGTAAAAAATAGTGTAGTTAAGACCTGCACCTACATAAGGTTTAAAATTACCCAACTCGGTAACGTGGTATTGAAATGTTAATGTAGGCGGTAATAACCATACACTGCCTAAATCAACATCACCCGCTGCTGTATGTACCGCTTTGACATCGTGCTTTGTAGTTCCTAAAATCAATTCTAAAGACCAGTTCTTTGTGAAATAATACGAAATATCTAATTCTGGAATAAAGGAAGTGGAAATATCTGTACCACCACCAATTACTTCTATTGAAGCGCTCTCATCTGGAGCAACTAAAACACCCCGTACTCTAAACTGCCATGGATTGTCTAAACCATCTGCTTTTGTCTCTTGAGCTTGAATTCCTAACACACCAAATAGTGCGGTAAGACCTGTTAAAATTATTTTTTTCATCTGTTTTTATGTTTAAAAGTTGCCCAAAATTATTGAGAACATTTAACCTAAAAACTGATAAAAATCAGTTGAAAAATCAGCTTTTATATTTCATTGACACCTAAACTCTCCTTACTAAAATAAGCTTCCAGCTCTTTAAGTGTAGCCTCAGAAGTTTTGATGTCGTTTACCACGCTTCCTTTTTCAAGTACTACGATGCGCTCGCAGACATCTGTAACGTGCATCAGGTCATGACTAGAAACCAAAACCGTAACTCCGGTTTCTGATGCTAGTTTTTTGATGATTCCTTTTAAACGAATTTGTGTGGTAGGATCCAAATTTGCAAAAGGTTCGTCTAGAATCACAACTTCCGGATTCCCGATTAGTGTTGCTACGATACCCACTTTCTTCATATTTCCTTTAGAAAGATCGCGTAGGTATTTGCGTTTTCCTAAAATCTCATCATTAAAGAAATCTTCAAAACCAGCAAGTAGTTTGTCTACGTCAGCTTTATTTTGACCGCGTAGTTCACCAATAAAATAAAAATATTCTTCCGCAGTGAGATAGCCTATTAAGAAGCTTTCATCAATAAAAGATGCCGTGTGCGATTTCCAGGCTTCGCTTTCATTCACTTTAGCTTCTCCGTTTTGAATATATCCGGTAGTAGGTTGGATCAAATCGAGCAAAGCACTAAACAATGTGGTTTTACCTGCACCATTATTTCCTACCAAGCCAAAGGATTCTCCTTTAGGAATATGAAGTTCGTCTATTTTTAAAACGGTCACACCGTTGTAGGTTTTTGATAAGTCGTGTATATGTATCATAATTTTAGTTTTTATAGTTCCCTTCCCTTGGGGAAGGGTTAGGGATGGGACATTAGTTTTTCTGTTTGTAAGCGGCTATGGTTTTATACTTTTCGGCTTTATAAATACCAATGATTTTTTTGAACATAAAATCTCTAAATGCAAAACCGGCAACTCCGGCTAAAGCTACTAATGCATAACCAAATACAGGTCCTAGTGTAAAATGCCCAATCGCGTACAAAGCTATTGGCAACAACAGCTTAGGCATCGTGATCAATAACGTTTTTACATTGAAAGACGAACTATCACCAAAGGCTTTTTTATTACTCGTTAGATCAATTGGAGTTTTAATATACGCACCACCCCAAAGCACCACGTGACCGTTAACACCCATATTGTAAATTCCGCCAACGAATACCGCGGCGTAAGCTTCCCAACCAAAATACAAATAGCCCAAACCTAAAATGGTAGAAATCCCAGCAGCAATAACAACCAGCATCCATTTTGACTTTAAATATTCTTCATAACTGATGTTTTGAGTCATCATTAGCGGGTAGTAAGAACTGTCCCAGCTGGGAACAAACTGCCCAAAACTGAATAAGAAACCACCGGTGACAAATATCCCGGCAAAAATCTTCATAAACGGATTATCGTAGCTTTCTATTCCGCCGGTAAAAAAGAGCAATCCGTAGAATAAGAACACAACACTCATAATCACTGTGGTTTTAGAGCGTTTATTGCGTTTAATCAGCTTGATATCATTTTTAAGAAAAAGCGCAGTTTTTCCGAAGCGGTCTAACCAATCTAAATTTTCTGTAGTTGCTTCTTTTGCTTTAGCAGACAAGCCTTGGTCAAGATATAGGCGTTTTAAGAAATACGCGTGTGCTACTTTATACAATACAAGCGCAAGCACAACAGGAATGGCAAACATCCATAACTGCTCAAATAAACCTTGAAAATAAGCTCCTGTATAAGGTGTAACGTCAAAAATACCGTAATACTGCAAAGCGCCAATTCCAATAATTACTGATGCCAGACCAATAACAAGCGGCATCGCATCATTGAGAAAAACGTTGATAAAATTATTGATGTAGATCATTGCCAGCATTCCCAGATGCCAAGTAATTACATGAACAGGGTCATAGCCTTGACCAATTAAAACCACACTAAAAGGAATAAAGAAAAATGCGTGTACGATATTAAAAAACGAGAGCATGGTTTTGCCCAAAGCAAAATCAACAATTTTAGCCTTTTTAAAAGGCAACAACAGCAAGGGCTTGATGTTGACAACCGGCATTTTTTGAAGCATATATTTTATCACAAGATCCAGAACCACATAATAGATCATAAATCGGTTTATGGTTTCTAGTGGTTCAAGTCCGGCTTTTTCCAGTCCAAAATAAGCACCTACTCCGGCAAGCGTAAAAATCCCTATAAAATAAAGCGCACCCAGCGCCATAAAGATTTTTAAAACCAGATTGGTTTGAAAAGCAGCAGACCTAAAAAAGCTCTTCCATTCCAGATTGATAAAGTGTTTAATCATCTATTTTGTTTTTTTAGGATTTTTAGTTAATGCATTAGTGCATAAATTATAAAAATGTTACGCCTCAAAACCGTCTTGCTTTGTATTTTTGCCAAAATTTTTAAGCAATGAGCGATTTTCACGCACTTACTATACAAGATATTACACGCGAGACCGAGCAAGCCGTAAGCATTACTTTTGGTGTTCCAGACGCGTTAAAAAAAACCTATTCGTTTAAAGCCGGTCAATACATCACGATAAAAACAACTATTGACGGCAAAGAAGTTCGTCGTGCTTATTCCTTATGTTCTACTCCGCAAAGCGGAAATTTAAAAGTAGCCGTAAAAGAAGTTGAAGGCGGAACCTTTTCTGTACTCGCAAACAACAAATTAACCGTAGGTCAATCTCTAGAAGTGCATCCACCAGAAGGAAAATTTATTGTTGAGCCTAACGGTAAGAATGCTAAAGATTATGCTGCATTTGCTGCAGGAAGCGGTATTACTCCGGTACTTTCAATAGTAAAAACAATTTTAGAAGAAGAACCTAAAAGTAGATTTGTTCTCGCTTACGGAAACCGTACAGTTGAAGAAACCATCTTTCACAAAGAACTTCTGGAGTTGCAATTACAATATCCCGATCGCTTGTTTATTGAGTTTATCTACAGCCGTAAACAAGAGACTGATGCGCACTTTGGAAGAATAGAAAAAGCAACGGTTAATTTTATATTGAAGAATAAATTTAAATCTCACGATTTTGACCAGTTCTTTTTATGCGGACCAGAAGAAATGATAAATGGAGTTCGTGGAGTTCTACAAGAAAATGAGATTCCTAAAGAAAATGTGAAGTTTGAACTTTTTACCTCTTCTGATGATGGTGAAGAGATCGCCGAAGCTTTAGACGGTCAAACGAATTTAAAAATCATTTGTGACGATGAAGAGTTTGAGTTGGTTATTCCACAGAATAAAATAATTTTAGACGCCGCTCTTGATAATGATATTGATGCGCCACACTCGTGCCAGGGAGGTATTTGCAGCAGCTGTATTGCTCGCGTTACCGAAGGAACAGCCGTGATGCGTAAAAATCAGATTCTAACTGATGATGAAGTTGAAGAAGGATTGATTTTAACTTGCCAGGCACTGGCTACCTCAACAAATCTGGTTGTTGACTTTGATGATATTTAAAGCCCCCTAATCCCCAAAGGGGGAATTTGAAAAAGACCTCAAAAGTTTAAACTTTTGAGGTCTTTTACTTAGTTAGAACTTATCCGCTATATTTTACCATCACCTTGCTTATGGGAGTAAACTCAAGTTCTCCTCCTTCTAATTTTAGAAGCATATCGTTCATCATTGATTTATAGTTTTCCGAAAACTCGAATCTATTTTTGGAATTTTTATCAGACATAATTTGAGAATTTAAACAAACCGTTTAATAATTTTTATCACTGGTTCTATAGCTTTACTATGCTCTATGGTGGGACCGGCAACCCAAACGGTTTTATAGGTAGCTTCGGTAGCGGCTTTAGTCACCATATTGGTTCCTTTTAAAAAACGCAGCATTTTCACGTATTTCTTGAGCCATTTATTTTTATTCAAAAGCTTTTCTAGCCATGTTTGCTCGGTGCCTATTTCTTGCACATAAGGTGTATTAATAACCGTACACGGCGTTCCGCTAATCTTTTGGGTTAGTACGATATCATTAGCTCCATACTGCACACAGGCCTCCTTATATTCATTAGAAACACCTGCTTCTTCTGAAGCAATAAACGGACTCCCAATACTCACGCCAACTGCACCAAATTTTAGCTTCTCTTCCAGCTCTGCTTTAGTCCCCACACCACCTGCAGAAATCACCGGTATACTAAGAGCTTGATTCAATTCTTCAATTAAATTTTGAGGTGAAAGGCTTCCGCGATGACCGCCGGCCTCATTGTTAACAGCAATCACTGCATCACAACCTAAGCTTTCTACTTTTTTTGCCTGCTCTAAATTTACCACATCACAAAACACAAGAATTCCTTTTTTGTGTGCCTCTTCAATCACTTGTTTTGGGTTTCCTAAGGAAGTAATAAAAAAGTCACAACCCAACTCACAGCAAACAGCGAGTTGCTCTGGAAACTTAAGGTTTGATTTATTTACAATAAGATTAAAACCAAACGCACCGTTCTCCGTTTTTGAAGTCTTTAAGTCTATTATTGCCTCTTGTAATTCAGGTATTGTGCGGTAATTTAAAGCTGGGATACAGCCGGCAATCCCGGCATACATGGCGGCTTTTACCATCGCTACATTAGAAACCAAAAACATAGGTGCCATAATGATGGGATGCTCAATTTGTAAGAGTTGCGTAAGCGGAGTTTTCATAACACAAAAATTAGAAAAGGAAGATACCTAAACTTTTTTGTGTTTCTGGCACTATTAACAGTGGTAAAAGTCTAATCTAAAATTTGAATGAGGCGGTTGAAAATGGTTTTAGGCTTAATACTTTGCATTACTTTATCATAACCTTCCGGGACTTTATTTCCATAGGCTGAAGTAGGAATCGCAGGATATTCTTCACGATCTGCTTTAAGCTGATTTTCTTCTGGTTGCATATACGGCGCAAAACCTAAATAAGGGTGTGTCACGCCCCAAAGTGTTACCGTAGGAACACCAAAAAGTGCTGCCATATGACCATTGCCACTATCCATAGCCAGCATAGCATCTAAATGTGAAATGAGCGCAAGTTCTTCTGCAAATGAAAACTTACCGGCTACATTAACCACATTCTTATATTTCGACTCAAAAGCATTCAGCAATTGCTGCTCTTTGGCTCCACCGCCAAAAAGAATGATCTTATACTTTTTAGAAGCCAGATCAGCCAGTAAGACATCTAATAATTCCAGCGGATATTTTTTACCATCGTGTGCTGCAAAAGGAGCTATTCCCAGCCATTTAAAGGGTTCGTTTCCCAATGCCTGAGAAACAGTATTGCTTAATTTTTGCTTCGGTAACACCTCTTCTCCTTTGAGATCAACAGGGAAACCCAATTCTTCAAAAACATCTGCATAACGCTGATGTGTACTTTTAAGAGGCTTAAAGACTTTATTAGTTTCTTGAGTTAGCGCTTTCTTTTCAGCTCTGCCCTTATCTATCTGCGCATTTTTAGTTCCGCGTAAGCGAAAAAAAGATAGCAACACATTAGACCGAAGCACATTATGCAGGTCTGCAACTGCTGTAAACTGTTTTGGTTTTAAAGTTTTATAGAGTTTAAAAAGTCCGCAAACACCTTTATACTCTTCTTTAACGTCAGCGCCGTAAAAAGTGACATTCTGAATTCCGTTAAAAAAAGGTGCAAAAAATGGTTTAGATAAAACCGTTATTTTAAGTTCTGGATACTGGCGGGTAAGTGCCAGCAACACCGGAACTGTCATCGCCACATCTCCCATTGCCGAAAACCGGATGCATAGAATATGTGGCGCTTTTGGAGAAGGCATAACCTACTTTTTATTTTGCCCGCGCAATACAGGGTTGAGCTCGTCGTCGTTATACATTTTCATCTGTTTGTAGACTTTCATGTATTTATCGCCATTGCGAATATCTTTAACCAAGGTGTCTATCGCGGTACACAAATCTACACGCTGCTCTAGTAAAATATCTAGTTTTTGCTGGCAGGACAATCTATGGTCTTCAGAGGCATCTTCACGACTTGCTTCTTCTTCCATATGATAAATCTTTAAAGTAAGAATGGATAAGCGATCTAATGCCCAAGCCGGACTTTCGGTATTTATAGTAGCAGATTTGTTAGGCTCAACATCTTTATATTCATCTAAAAAATAGCTGTCAATATACTCTACCATATCCGTTCGCTCTTGGTTAGAAGCATCTATCTGACGCTTTAATTTTAAAGCAGCAACAGGATCAATTTGTGGGTCTCTAATGATGTCTTCATAATGCCATTGCACGGTATCTATCCATGCCTTACGGTATAATAAATGCTCTAAAAAATCAACATCTGTGTCATACGGATTACTGAATGGCTGATCAACGCGATCTTTAATGTGGTAATCATCTACGGCTTTCTCAAAGATGCGTTTTGCAGTATGTGTAATCATAATATTTTATTTTTCTAATACGTGTAAATATTCGGTTGTTGCGGTTGCTTTATGGTTTCTGCTTTCAGTCTTATCTGCTTTAAAACGCTGATATTCTTTAGTGACTAAATCATATTTACCATAACGCTGCATAATACTTTTTACGGTTTCTGCAGGCATCAACCCCTCGTTGTTATAACTCAAAAAAATCGTTTTAAACTGCGCAGTTTCAATCAACTTTTCAAAGCTTTCTGCAACTTTAACTTTACTGCAAAAAGCACTTTTTGAATAGGTACGCAAACCAGTTTTTCCTTTAGGTACAAAGGTATCTTTTTTTGCGATAGTATTGAGCACATGATAATTGGCGCCATATTGTCGTGCATTGTAGGGCGGATCTAGATATAAAATATCGCCCTCAATATCAGCTATTAAGGAATTACTATCCTGATTATAAACCGAATGCTCATCGGCAGTTATTTTAAAATTTGCAGGCTGAATTTTTAATTCTTTTTGAGCCGATTTTTTAAGCTTTTTTAAATAAGCACCATAAACCGAAGCAGTATTGGCAACCTTATCAGCGCTTTCTAAAAGACTTGCTAAAAGGAAAAAATAAAGATCTTCGTTAATTTTTTTCTTTGTAAACCACTGTTCAATCTGTGCTCTAATGGCATCTATTTTTTTACCATTATCTGAGGAAAAATACAAGCGGTTAGAGCTGCCGTTCTCGCTGTAATTATTAAAAATAAAGCCTTCTATTGCGGTAAGTGTGTTCAGTTTTTCAATATAAAAATCAGCTTCGAGAGCCGTGTTGTTCCCAATATAATTTCGGTTTAAAACATAGCTGTAATACTCTAAATCGTTGGCGATAACATGTTTCACTAGTGGTTTAAATATTTTGCCCACGCTACCTGTACCTGCAAACAAATCACAAAAAATCTGATCAGAAAGGTCGTCACCAGAAACCGCTTTTATGTTGCTAAGCAGCCACTCTGAAAGTTTATGTTTTGAGCCTATATAATTCATCGTATTGCCCAGATTATATCAGAATATGCCGGTTTTGTCTCATCAATATGTGGCCTCTTCAATTGCTCAGGATTAAACTGAGCCACATAATTTTCAACCACCGTACGTAACCAGGCAATTTCGGCTTTCAGTTTATAATGATACCCATCACTACTATACACGATTAAAAACAGTCTATTTTCGGTATGAAATCTTCTACCCATGCTTTGATTTAAATACAACCACTTGATGAGTTTTTGTTCATGACTCTGAGCATATTTTAGATTCCATCCAAAACCTCTGGGAAACTTTGTGGTTTTTAAATCAAATTTTACGCGCTGAATACTAAAATCTACCAGGCGATCTTTTTTATTTTCTGCAGCTATAACGCCCTCAAGCCCGGTGAATATTTGCTCTACAGCTCGAGAGCTCCAGTAATTATACCAGCGGTTGACGGTATAATAGAAAAAGTGCTTTTTATTTAAATCAAATTTCTTTACAGTAAATTCTATACGTTCAATAAGGTTTTCAAATTCCTGAGTATGATAAATAAAATTGCTGTGATTATCCCAAAGATCATTCTGCTTTCTAAACCAGAGATCCCGGTAAGGCCAGCGCTTTTTAAGCTCGGTCTCTAATGCTACTAAATCTAACTCTTTCAAAATAATATCGCTATAGGTAAAAGGAGTGCTAACCACAAAATCATTTCTTTAAACCAAAAACTTTTACTAGTCTCTATGTAGCTGGCCGTTATAATTGCCAGCGGACCAAAGAAAAAATACAATTCGCTCCCATCGTGTAAAGGAGCTAAAAATATAGCAATGGTTAATGCTACCAGCGAACTTATTAAAATAAGAATGTATGAAGCTTTTAGATTTTGAGGTGCATCAGAAATCTGAGCTAAATATCGCAGTCCACACCAAACATAGAGTGCTAAAAAGAATGATGCCGGTATGAGTAATTTTATAGTGCTGTAATTTGTAAAATCTAACGTTGGCAGTTCTACATAATTGAGTGTAAACTCCAGCACGCCTTCATAGTATAAACTGAAAGTAAAAGTTAATATAGCTACTACAAAAATTCCCCCTAGAGGCATCAGCCAGTTTCGATATTCTCCTCTGCCATAAAAGAGTATTGCAAAGTATAATACGATTAAAAATAGAATACTCCAGAAGAAAAAAAGCGATGCAATCGCTATCCAAAAAGCCGCGTCAAATATTTTTTTACTGAAATCAGTAACAGACTTTAAACTGATGATTCTACGTAAGGCTAAAAAAACAAATACCCCAGAAAGTATCACTCCGGTATTGAAAAAGCTCACCGGCACAGCAAACGTAAAACACACAAATAAATACAAAATATAGGTGTTGCGCTTGGTAAGCGTATTGCGTTTTACCACAAAATTGAGTACTCCTAAAGAAAAAAGATAGACTAAAAGAACCATAAACTGACTCAATATCCCATAAGCTGTTAGCTCATAACGATCTGAAACAATGTAAAATCCGGTAAAGTATACGACAACTGCTAAAACAATCATCGCAAAACTTATAGGTTTTGAAACGCCAAAAAAGCTTGTAAGCATTCTAGTTTTTTCTATTTTTGCATTGCACGAATTAAAATAAAATGTGCAAGTGTGGTAATCACGTTGTAAAAGTATACAATTATGGAATTGAAAGATTTATTTTACGGAATTCAAGATTTTTTTGTCAACGTAGCGTTTGCACCTCTAGATGCAATCCGTAGTTTACAAGACAGCAGCTGGTTTGCCGCAAACTTATTAAACTTTGTTTTTATCATTATAGCTGCGTGTGCATTTACATACTGGTGTCTACAATTAAACAAATTTGATAAAGACGAACATCACAACATTCACGGTTAGAATAATCTTGAATACAACATATTAGAAAAAGCCTGCTGATAGCAGGCTTTTTTAAAGCTATCTTTTTTTAATCTTATAGATCAAAACCTATATCTGTACGGTAATTCATTTGATCAAATCTGATCTTCTTAATATTAGTATAAGAAGTTTTAAGTGCTTCTCTAAAATCATCATTTAATGAAGTTACAGCCATTACCCGTCCACCAGCCGTAACAACATCACCATCTTTTAAGCTTGTACCTGCGTGAAAAACCAAAGAATCTTCAACATCTTCACTGCCGGTAAGTACTTTGCCTTTTTGATAAGCTTCAGGATACCCACCACTTACAAGCATTACAGTCGCAGCAGATCGCGGATCCAGATCAAGCTCAACCTCATCTAATTTTTGAGCAGCCACTTTTTCAAAGACTGATACCAGATCATTTTTAATTCTAGGAAGTACAACTTCTGTTTCTGGGTCGCCCATACGCACGTTATATTCAATCACTTTAGGCTCATCTCCTACTTTGATCAAACCAATAAAAATAAAACCTTTGTATTCTATCTCTTCAGTTTTTAAACCTTCTACCGTAGGCTTGATGATTCTATTTTCTATTTTTTCCATTAAGGAAGCGTCTGCAAAAGGTACCGGAGAGATTGCTCCCATTCCGCCGGTATTTAAACCTTTATCACCTTCACCAATACGCTTATAATCTTTTGCCGTAGGTAGCGTGATGTAATTTTTACCATCGGTAAGTACAAAAACACTCAACTCTATACCATCTAAAAACTCTTCAATCACAACCGTTTCACTTGCTGCACCAAATTTTTTATTGGTCAGCATGTCGGTTAATTCAGCTTTTGCCTCATCGAGATCATTCAGAATTACAACACCTTTTCCGGCTGCTAATCCGTCTGCTTTTAGTACATACGGAGGCTTCAATTCTTCTAAAAATGCTTTACCCGCTTCCAGGCTTTCGGCTTTAAAACTTTCGTAAGCTGCTGTCGGGATATTGTACATCGCCATAAATTCTTTAGCGCGCTCTTTACTTCCTTCTAGCAAGGCTCCGCGTTTTGACGGACCAATTACAGCAATCTCACTAAGTGCTGCATCGTTCTTAAAAAAGTCATATACCCCGTGTACCAGCGGATCTTCTGGTCCTACAACTACCATCGTGATGTTCTCATCAAGCACTAGTTTTTTAATGGCTTCAAAATCGGTCACACCAATTTCTACATTTGTGGCTAATGCAGCAGTACCGGCATTCCCGGGAGCTACAAAAAGACGATCACATTTAGAACTCTGTGCAATTTTATAGGCAAAGGTGTGTTCACGACCACCAGCACCAAGAATGAGAATATTCATCGTAATAGCTTAAGATTTGTTTAAGCGTCAAAAATAAATGTTTGTAAATTGACCTACTAATTTTAGTCTTGTGAATTTAACCAACCTCAGTTTACAGCTTACCGGATATGATATCGCTGCCGCGAAAAAAGAACTGGAGGAGTATAATAAGCACATAACTGAAGATTATGAGGGGTATATTGAAGAAAAAAAGACCGAAATTTTAAAGTTTCATCTTAAAAACAATCTGTTTTATTCAACTTTAGTGCAAGATAAACCTCAAAATTGGGAAGATTTACCGGTTTTGACCAAACGAGACTTACAGCAACCCTTGCTAAATCGGTTGTCAAAAGGATTTTCTGCAAAAAATATACACATTCATAAAACATCTGGTTCTTCAGGGCATCCGTTTATTTTTGCCAAAGATAAATTTGCACACGCGCTCACCTGGGCTTCTATTAGCGATTTATATAAGTTAAACAACTTAGACCTCAACAGCTCATACGAAGCACGATTTTATGGCATCCCAAATCACGGATTACCACATTATAAAGAGCGGTTAAAAGATTTGCTGAGTAACCGCTATCGGTTTTCAATATTTAATACTACTTCAGAAAATTTTGATCAGTTTATTACGCGTTTTCAATCTAAGAAATTTGGGCATCTCAACGGCTATACCAGTGTATTGGTACTTTTTGCAAAGTATTTGGGAGAAAAAAAGCTGATTTTAAAAGACCTCTGCCCTAGCCTAACGCATTGTATTGTAACTGCAGAAATGCTTTTTAAGGAGGATTTAGAATTATTAAAAAAGCAATTTGGTGTACAAATTCTTAATGAATACGGTTCTTCTGAAACTGGGATTCTCGCTTTTGGTCCTGCAGAAAATGCTCTAAAAATTGATAGCAGATTGCAATATGTTGAAATTTTAGACGAGCAAAATAAACCGGTTCCTAAAGGAACCTCTGGGAAAATAGTTGTGACTTCTCTTTTCAACAATGCACATCCTTTTATTCGTTATGAAATAGGAGATTTAGGGACGCTCGATTTTGTAAATAATCAACTCGTTCTGACAAAATTAGAAGGAAGAACAGGTGATTTTGCGCTGCTTCCAGACGGAAAAAAAATTCCTGCACTTTCTTTTTATTATGTGACTAAAGAAATAATTAAAGACACTGCAAACGTAAAAGAGTTTGTGATCGTCCAAAATCAGCCCGATACTTTTACGATAGATTATGTTGCTGGTATAGCGTTTTCAAATGCTGAAATTGAAAAAATAAAAAGAGCGATAGGCGTTCATTTAGGCGGAAATATTCAGATTAACATCAATAAAAAATCATCTTTAGACCGAAGCAACCGCGGTAAATTGAAACAGTTTAGACGCGCGTTTTAATTTTGGTATTTGATAAAGCCTTTATACGCCCAGCAGATCATATAATAGGCAGATTCTACAACTGATAAATCTGCAACTTCCCGGTAAAATTTCCATTGATATTTGAGTAGGCTTTTTTTATTTCTGGAGAGCGAATTTCTTCTGATTCTATAAATCGCCAAAGGCTTTTGAATGCCGTAAGCAATATCTATTTCTTTTAAATATTGTAACCACAACCCCATATCCTGGCGTTTTTTAATAAGCGGCATATATTTTTTGCCCAACTTATCAATATCTAAAAAAGCCGTCAAACAACTGATGGAATTACTTTTTAAAATATCTGTGTAATTCACCTTTTTAGGCACGATAAAATCTGATAAATAAGGGTTCAGATTTTCATCTAAGCGTTGGTAGGAGGCAAAAACAAAATGGTGCTTTTTTGCTTCAGCAATGCTGGTTTCTAAAAACTCAGAAAACCAAATATCATCTGCATCTAGAAAAGTCAGGTATTTTCCCTGAGCATTTTTGATTCCTAAATTTCTAGCGTTAGCTGGACCTTTATTTTCAGTTAAGGGAAAACATTTTATCCGGACATCTTCAGTTTTTAATTTATTTATGTGCGTAACCGTATCATCTGACGAAGCATCATCAACAATGAGCAGTTCCCAGTCTGTGATCGTCTGATTTTGAACAGACGCAATGGTTTCAGCAATAAACTTTTCAGAATTAAAACTGGGTGTCACAATGGAAACCAACGGTGGGTCGCTAATAGGCTTTTTTATCGCCATAAATCACTTGGAAAAATGTTTTGGCTATAATACGCAGATCCATTAGAATAGACCAGTTTTCCACATAAAATATGTCAAAACGCACCCTGTTTTTAATATCTAGCTTGGTTTCTATTCCGCCGCGATAGCCGCTTACTTGTGCTAAGCCAGTAATTCCTGGTTTAACCAAATGACGCACCATAAACTTGTCTACCTGATTTTTAAAGGAATGTGTGTGACTTACCATATGCGGTCGTGGACCTACCACAGACATATCGCCTAGAAAAACATTGTAAAACTGGGGTAACTCATCAATACTGGTTCGTCTCAAAAATTTACCCAGTTTAGTGGTTCGCATATCATTTTTACAAGCCTGTAGATTATTAGCCTCTTTATTCACGGTCATAGACCGGAATTTATAACAGTAAAATTCTGTTCCGTCTATACCGTTACGCTTCTGCCTGAAGAAGAGTGGGCCTTTTGAAGTTGAAGGAATGATAATAGCCAACAACGGTGTAAGCCAAGATAGAATAAACACAATGACAAGAGATGAAACAACAATGTCCAAAAGACGTTTTAGAAATAAATTAATAGGCGTATCGATGGGCAAAGTTCTCAAGGCCAGTATGGGTGTGATTCCATAGTATTGGAAATCCATCTTTTTAGTAAAAATATCTTTGTTATCCGGTAGGAATTTTAATGCGACTAGATTGTTATCAGCAAACTGAATCAGTTTTTTTATTTCTTTATTCTTTAACTCTGCGACAGAACAATAGATCTGATGAACTGAATTCTTTACCGTAAAATTGATCACATCATCAACACTTACTTCTTTGCTTCTCAAATCAAAATTCTCAACAAACTGAAACCCGTATGCGGGGTTGTATCTGAAAAAGTTTTTGAGTTGTTCCGTTTTTGAGTTCTTGCCTAGAATAATTACCCGTATCGTATCTCTTCCTAATTGCTTTCGGTATTTCTTCCGCAGGTTAAATATTGAAATTTTTAGTAGTGTAATTATTCCCAGTGCTAAACACGCATATTCTAATACTGCTGAAGCAGCTATATCGATTTCGTTAAAGATGCCAAAAAAAGTAAACAGGCATAAAATCAATAGTAAAAATTGTCTAAAAAGCTTAGCAAGAATTTTTACTAAAGGTGTAAAGCGATATACTTTGTAAAAACCAAAACCCACCGTTGTGATCAGCCAAGCAAAAGTTATATATACCGCAAAAAGTTTATAATTAGCAGTAGAAAAGTCAAATAAAAGACTTAAAATGAGAAGGGTAACTATATCTATAAAACATACAACAGGTTGTAATAGATAATTATGCTTAGTTCCTTTTACGTTCATAAGCGGGCAGCTTGGAGCAAATTGGATTTGGTTAAACGAGTCAAATTTAATAAAAGAAATAGGTTTGTAAAGCTAATATTTGTCAATAGATAAAAAACGAAAGTTATCTATACTTATTTATTACTTGATTCTCTAGCAATCTTGTATGTTTACAGCAATAGAAACCCCAAAGATCTACCCTGTTTTACATGAATAAATTGAAAGTAGTTCATATTGTAGAAGCCTTAGGTGGTGGTGTTTACAGTTACTTTATCAATCTGACGCATGTACTGTGTAAAGATCCAAACCTTGAGGTTACGGTAATTTATAGCGATCAGCGTAAAGAAGTTAATCTCAAACAAATTGTGAAAGATTTTCATCCTGATACGCGATTAATCTGTTTGCCGATGCAACGCGAAATTAGTCTGAAAAAAGACTGGAATGCCTTTAAAGGTATCAGACAAGTCCTTCTTAAAATCAACCCAGATGTGTTGCACTTACATTCTTCTAAAGCGGGAATTCTTGGTAGATTTGCTCATATTTTTTTACCTTCAGTAAAGGCAAAATTATTTTATACACCACACGGATTTTCATTCTTGCGAAAAGATATTGGTGCTTTAAAAAGATCTGCTTTTTATCTCATCGAATTTTTGAGTCAAAAGTTAAGTGGCGGTACGCTCATCGCTTGTGGTGATACCGAATTAACTCATGCTAAAAAAATAGGATCTACGCTGCTGGTAAGAAATGGAATTAAGAACGATCCTGAACTCAGAAAGAATTTAAAGGTAAACACTGAAATTAAAACGATAGGTATTTTAGGCCGAATCACCTATGCCCGCAATCCTGATTTATTCAATCAAATTGCGCTTGCCTATCCCGATATTAAATTTATCTGGATAGGCGATGGCGAACTTAGAAAACGCTTAACTGCACCCAATATTAAAATCACAGGATGGTTTAACAAGCAAGCTGAAGGTTTACACAAATTGGAAAAGCTAGATCTGTATTTACAAACTTCCTTGTGGGAAGGTTTGCCCTTTGCGTTGCTTGAAGCTTCGGCACGTAAGATCCCTATTCTTGCAACAAATATTATTGGGAACAAAGACATTGTAGCTTCGGGGAAAACAGGATTTTTATTTGAAAATTTGGAGGAGTTTGATGAAGCTCTAAAGCTTCTAAAACCATTAGAAATACGAGAAAAAATGGGCAAAGCTGCGGCAAAGCGAACAAAACTTTTATTCAACAGCTGTATAAATTTTAAAAAGCTTATTTCAATTTATCAAGCTTAATATCTAAAGCATTTTTAGTGAAAATCGAAAGCCAGATTCCACTAAAAACAATACCGTCAAAACGAATTAAAAAATCATCTACAAAATTTGCGCTGGCAAAAAGTATAAAGAAGAATACACATAAAACCTGTCGCGAAGCAATACCTATGTACAAAAACAAGAACACATAAAGCAGGGAAACCGCAAGCCCGAGAATACCGAATTTTATCCAAAAATCAAGATACTGATTGTGAACAGGAAACTCATATTTTGCCAAAAACTGCTGGTTTGTATCTTTAAAATAGGCAACCACTTCCTGTTTCCCATCTGCTGCCCCTACTCCAATCACCGGATTTTTTAACGCAACTTCTAAACTGGATTTCCAAATGCTCAATCGGGTTACTAAGCCATTAAATGCTTCGGCTTCGGGATTTTCTAGCTGATCTAGTTTCCCCACCTTATCGAGATGTGCAAACGTAACATCAGAGAATTTTTGAATATTGTACGGAAAGAGTTTTACAAAACCGATTCCCAAAACTATAAAAACCGCTAAACCAACTGCTAGTTTTTTTAACGATTTAGCTGAAAAAACAGTTTTATTTCCGAAGAAACTGACTAAAATAATTCCGAAAAAAGCATTTACAATTGCCAGTCTAGTGTTAATATAAAACAACACGATTAATGAAAATAGAAAAAACACAAAACGCCAAACTATATGTGTTTTTCGAATCTGCCCCAGAGCTTCTTTAAAAAAGTAGAAGTTAATAACCATTACAAATGCCACGTGCATATTGAGTGCCGGCGCGTGCATATTTATCGATCTAGCAAATTCGTAGCCCATTTCCCAAAGGTCGATTCCGTTAAGGTATTTATTGAATAATTCCGGAGAAATTATCGCAAACCTAATCAGGCAAAAACTTAGAATTGCCGTAGTTGCCAAAGCGTAATAGCGTAAGATTAAAATTGTGTTGAGTCGGTGATTTTGGCTTAAAATAAATAATGGCAGAAGTAAGAGACTCACGCGCTTTTCGGCGTGCTTTATACCTTCAGTAAAGACCTCATTATTCCAAAAAAACAGGAGATCTAACAAAAACGGACTCGCAATCAGCAGCATAAAAAAGAGGCGTTTTCTGGTAAATTTCAGTCTCTTAAAAAACACAAGATTGTACACGATAAAAAGAATCAACAGTATCGTTGCCGGAACTCTAAAAATCAGAGAAACCGCAAGAATAGTAAGCCACGCATTGTAACTAAACCGGTATGTCCTTTCTGAAACTATCATAGTACAATGCAAAATAAAGCAACGGCAATATGCCTATTTTATGTTTAACTGCAGAACCTAAGTCGGGCTCAAAAATCCCTTGAATGATAAAATAAGCGAAAACAAGATAAAAAGCCCATATTTCATAGGAATAGCGTTTCCGCTTTGCAAGGCAATTTCGGTATAAAAACATCAGATACAGTGTAAGAATCAATTGCCAAAAAACAAACAACACGATTTGCGGCTCAAAAAGGTGTTTAAAACCATTTACAGGTACATTTACAGACACAAAACCATAAACGACACCGTAGGTCTCCCCATACCAGGTATCAGTCTTTAGCGGCGATGTAATTGCAGAATTTGTAGCTTCTTCTCCCAGACGTTCTTCATTAAGCGTTTCGCGAGTACTTTGAGACAAATATTCACCCTTTACAAGTCCGTATGACAGACTTAAAAAAATTGCGATTAACAATCCCGAAAAAATACCGGTAAGCACTTTTCGTTTAAAATTGATCAAACTCGTCACATAAATAACTCCTGCAATAATGGGTATCAAAACATAATACGGGCGATACCAAAAACCAAAAACAAACAGGCTCAAAAAAATTAAAATTATGGTTTTTGAAAAGCTGAAATACTGCTGTTTAAGAAGAAAAGGAACAAGCGCAATAAAGATAAATGTGATGAACTCTTTAGAAGGCATTGATACAAAAAAAGCCAGCATCAGTATCAAAGAATAGGCTAAAACATTACGTACAGTTAGCTTTGCAAAACGCTCAGGGATGCCCAATTTGTAAATGATTAACAACAACACCGGAAGCTGTAGCAATGCAACTAATGAAAAAGATAAACTACCCAACCCCGTAATATCGTAAAAGAGCATCGTCACCGGGTAACTGCGCCAAAAACCTTTCTCATTATAAAAATCTTCGGCAATAACTATTGCGTCATAAAAAAAGCGTTCGGGTAAATAAAAAGGTGCTAAAATACCAAGCATCAAAACCACTAGCCCTAAAAGCCAATAAACCAATTTTGATCTGGAAATTAAAAGCCTCATCAATGTAGAAAAAGTTTGATATTATCTTTTTTGTAAACCCAAAATGCCGCGAGTAAATTCCAAAAAATCACACTTAAAGCTGAAGCGATAGCAGCCCCTTCCATCCCATATTCTGATATCAATAAAAAATTTAAAAGCGCATTGAGCAACACAGCAAAAATTAAAATATACTGTAACGCTACTTGCTTCTTAGTCATATTGAGATACACCTGAGTTATACCAAATAAACTACTTAAAAAATGCCCAAAAATTAAAATTAATAAAGCACTATTGGCTTGTTCATAAGCATTCCCGAAAATGTGTAAAATAGGCTTTGAAAAAAGCATCAAAAAAACTGAAAGTACAGTTGTTAAAATCACAATAACACGTACTCCATTCTTTACCAATGCTTGTAATTTTTGCCTGTCTATCGCATACAAATTTGCAATTTTGACCGCGATAAACGAGCTGATCGTATTGACCACCGTAGAAATTAAAAAGATGATTTTTATAGAAGTCCCGTAATATGCAAGGGTTTCAAAATCTGTGTAGTGTTTCAAGAAAAAAACATCAATACTGATCAATAAATAAAAGCCCAGCGCACTTATTGCAATGGGAATCGTGGCTTTTAAAACGGTTTTAATAGGTATTTGTAAATTCTGAACGTGACGCTGAACACGTTTTTTATATTGAAAAAACACCTCTATCGAAGATATAATTGCCAGCACAAAATAACTGAGTAAAAACACCTCAACCACATACTGCTGCTCCCGAAGCAAAAATAGAATGAGTAAGCCAAGCCCAAATGGGAGTTGTTTAAAAATTCCGCGGTATAATTCTGATTTTTGATGCAATGCAAAACCCCTGAAAAATTCTGTATTCAACAGGGTGATGGCATAAAAAAACAAACACGCCGCTGCTTTAAGAATCAACGTGCCTGAAGTTTCATCATTAAAAATAGATTCATAAACTGAATCAGGAATATTCCAGGCTAAAATTAAAAGGACGATAGAACCTGCCAATAGCAGTAAAACCATTTTAAAATAAACCTTGAATAATGCGCCTAACTGTTCCTTTTTAGAAAACCTTCCGGAAAAAAATAAAATGGATTGATCTGTGCCAAGAATGGTAAAACCACCGATTAGGAAAAGTGCAGAACGTGTAAACTCATATGCTCCTACTTCTTCCGCAGGATAAAAATTGGTAAGAAAAACGGTAATCCCAAAAAGAAAAAGAACACCACAAACGCGTAATATCAACACTTCAAAACCACCCCGTAGAACCGAAAGACCTCCTAATTTGCTGAGCTGATTTTTGAATCCATTTCTCATAAAGTCTCATCAAATTATAAAAAGGTTTGGGGTTAGAATCTTTTACAATTCGTTTTTGAATCGCTTTTTAAATCGAATCAATAGGTGATAGCAAACAAACAAAAAAACCAGTAAAACCGGAATAATTAAAACTAATACACTTCTCAATGATGTCTTTTCAACCCAAGCCGATTTGGAATAAACCTTAAAAACAGCATCCAATTCGGGTATTTTTTGCTCTAAAATTCTATTCTCCAAAAGTAATTCTGTCTTAGAGTTGAGAATCGCACTTGTTGCAGAATTCTCATTTTTTGTTAAAACATTGAGGGATGTATTTCCTTGTTTTAAAGCTACTGACACATTGATAAGTACACTGTCTATCTGACGAATGGAAAAAGTATTGGCTTCAATTTTCTTTTTAATAGCTGCTAATGCTGCTGTTCTTTTTTGCTGTAAAAACGTATTGGACTCAAGATAGGCTGTTATTGCATCCAGGTCCATTAAAGAATCTGAAGCCACCACCACAATGCGATGAAGGTCATAAGCTGGTGCATATAAAGGCTTGTCATAAAATGCAGATTCATCTGAATAATTCTCAGAAATTCTGGGAATTATATCCTGCGGAAAGTCTTCAAGATTCTTTAAAACGCTCGTAATATCTTCAACGGGTTCAACCGAAATTTTCTTTAGATTCTCAGTTGAAAAATCAGCGGTTAGCTTGTAACCTTTATTTTTTAAGCTTTGATTGATTTGCTCAACTTTTCCGTAGAGATAAGCGGTGCTTTCTACGTTAGGAGCAACAAGGATTTCTGCAGTTTGTAAAGGTTTGATAAGCTTTGATAAGCCATACCCCACAACTACTCCCAGAACGAGCAGACCAATAATAATTAGTACATTTCTAACAATAAACCGACCAAAACGATAGGCATAAATCAAGCACTTTTTAAACAGATTGCGCATGCCTCTAAAAAGATCAAAAAGATCTATATCTTGGTTTGTGTCTTGGCTCATTTAGTCTTTAAATATCTGTTCTAGAATTTGCTCAGTGATCAAATAAGTGGGTTTTACACCCGTCGTTCCTAATCCGCCTGAAGCCAAAGTGCTACCGGTTTCTAACGGATTATCTGAAGCATAATACGCATAACGCACTTTAACCTCATCGCTGATGCTTCCGCGTAGTTTTGCAGCTGCCTGAATCGCTTTTTGATAATGCGCACCTTCCATCTCCAGACCTATAACATTCCATGTGCTTTCATAAAAGAAGCGTAAAATATCTCTGTTTTGAAGCGAAGTTCCCAGTACAGTTATCATGGCACCATCAAAAACCGAAATTCCATGACCTTCTAAGTCTTCTTTTTTCAGTTGGTTTTCAAATGGATAATTATCTGCCGTACCTTCAAATAAATGCGCAGAAGGAATCATAATATCGCCTTTCCCGCCTTCTAAAATTCCTGCTTTACCCATTATAGAAACCGACTTTACATCTAGATGTACCGTTTTACGTTTGTCTTCGTATGGTTTCAGCAACTCCTCCATAGTCTCATACGCCTGCTCGCCAAAAGCATAATCCATCACGATAATAACCGGCTCTTTTCCTTTAGGATATTCGGTTTTTGAACAGAAATTATTTTGATCTAAATCTAGCTTTGCCGTATCAAAAATCTGCACATCAATGTTGGTCCCACTCTGATCTGGAATGAAGATCATCCCATTTTGTTGAGCGGTTTTTTCTACACGAGAACGTAATTTACCACTACCGGCATTACTCAAGGTCTCGTAAATCTCCAGATTGTTCTTCTTAGCCATTTCTTTAGCTAATGCAACCGGAGCAAAAAGCGTATTCATCACACTGTGCATATTGGCACTTATGATGTGAATAGGTCTTCTTAAAAGATCTTTGCTTTCTAATTCTTTTTTGATGTTATCAGCCCAAACTTCACCGTGAATATGATGCCCTAAACGCTCCCTTAAAACCGGTGAAAACGTTACCAAACGCTTTTCATTCTCCACTATTTCTTCAATAGCACGTTTACCTAACCAATACACTAATTTTAAAAAGCGCTTTTCATTACTAGGTGCCGAAAATTTGCTGTAAATCGTAGAAACCTCGTGAAAGGTTCGGCCTAAAATATTTGCGGTATGGGTTAATGCAATCTCGCGGTCTTGCTGAGAAAGTGATTCTTCTGCAAGAACGGCTTTCTCGAGTTTTTGCCAATCGCGGGTGGTATGCCCTTCCTCATTGATCACCACCCTTTTCATAATCTTATGTGACTCTACAAAAAGAAACGTAAGGTGGGTCAAAATATCATAAATCTCAGAGCGTCCTCTGGTTATCTCTATATTCATCTGCTCATCGTCTATACGATAGCAATTGCGACGACGCTTAGGTGGAACAATAGGCTTAAAATGTGAATTTTTATAGCCTTCATCACTCGTGAGGTTGATGTACCTGCACTCTTCAATCCCTTCCGGAAGGCGGTCTATTACGTATAATAACCCATTCAATTCTACTTTTTCTTCGGCAATGGTGCCGTAGATCTCAGGACGCAGAATTAAAAGTGCTTCCCTTAAGGTTTCACCCGAAACACCCATAGGTTTATAAAAACCTCTGTTGAACAAATGCCGCATGGTAATGTACATACGCTCAATCGCAGCAGAGCTTTCTTGAGAACGGGTTCTATCTTGTTGTTTTATTAAACTCATTAAATCAAATATACTTTTTTAAAAATCAAGTTTGTTTAGGGCATCTGCAATACTGCGATCATTGGATAATCTAGGCAGTTTATTTTGACCGCCTAATTTTCCTTTTGACTTCATATACGCATTAAAGCCGCCCTGCGGAATTACTTTGATTTCTAATGTTTTTAAAATTTTTCCTGTTATTAAATCTTTATAATAACTGTTTTGTTTCTGAAGCTCTTTGTCAATCGCATTCGCGAATGCTTCTAAATTCTCTGGCTGTGAATCAAATTCTATAAACCACTCGTGATACGGTAAACCAGTTTCTGGGTTAATTTGTGGTGCTACGGTAAATTCACTCACCTGAGCCTTAAATTGACTCGCTGTGCTCGCCAGAGCTTCTTCTACCTCCTTGCCTATCACGTGCTCTCCAAAAGCCGAAATAAAGTGCTTTATACGCCCTGTAACTACAACTCTATGTGGTTTTATTGAAGTAAACATCACCGTGTCTCCTACATTGTAAGCCCATAAACCTGCTGTAGTAGAAATGATCATTACATAGTTTACACCAGTTTTGACTTCGCCAATGGTTAAACGCTGCGGATTCTCATTAAAAAATTCGTCTGCTTTTATAAACTCATAGAAAATACCCGAATTTAACAACAGCAACATTCCTTTTTCACGCTGTGAATCCTGAAAGGCAAAAAACCCTTCACTTGCTGGATACAGTTCAATACTGTCTACTTTGCGACCTATGAGGTTTTCAAACTTTTTACGGTATGGCTCGTAGTTCACACCGCCGTAAATAAACAGATTGAAATTAGGGAAAATGTCTCCTATTTCTTTTTCAGTTTTTGCCTGAAGTTTTTCAAAATACATTTGTACCCAAGGGGGAATACCGCTGATGACACTCATGTCTTCCGGTAGGGTTTCTGCTACAATCGCGTCAACTTTAGACTCCCAATCTTCAATACAATTGGTTTCCCAACTGGGCAGGCGGTTTTTCTGAAGATAACTCGGTACATAATGCGCCACAATCCCAGATAATCTTCCGGTTTTGATGCCGTTTTTTACCTGAAGTTTCGGACTTCCCTGTAAGAAAATCATCTTACCGTCTACAAATTTGCTGTTTCCGCTTTCTGCGATATAATGCAAAATTGCATCACGTGCTGCGTTAACATGCATCGGCATTGATTCACTCGTAATAGGAATATATTTTGCTCCGGAAGTAGTCCCCGAAGTTTTAGCAAAATACTCCGGTAATCCCGGCCATAAAACATCCCGTTTACCATTAACTACTTCTTCTACATAGTTTTTTAGAGCCTCATAATCCCTTAAAGGAACATGCTTTGCAAAATCTGAATAAGATTTTATTTTATCAAATTTATGGTCTTTTCCAAAGCTTGTATTTTTAGCATTTTTAATCAAATATTTAAAAACCTTCAGCTGGGTTTCTTTAGGATTTGCACTCCATTTTCGTGTCTGCTTAGCAATGTATTTAGCAAATATTTTTGCCGAAAAAGATTTAATAGACATTATTCAAATGAAATATAATTAGTAGGATCTACCGGGTACCCATTGTTCCAGAGTTCAAAATGCAGATGTGGCCCTGTAGATAATTTTCCGGTTGAGCCGGCAGTTGCGATTACCTCTCCAGCTTTTACCAAGTCGCCCTGATCTTTTGTGAGTGAAGCGTTGTGTTTATAAACCGAAATCAAATTATTACCGTGATCTAAAATAATCACATAACCGGTTTCTGCTGTCCATTCAGAAAAAATAACCGTTCCGTCTGCGGCTGCCTTTACTGCTTCATTCTTCGGTACAACTACGTCAACTCCATAATGCTTTTCTTCTGCATCATAACCTTCAGTAATATTTCCTTTTACCGGTGGAAATAATGAAAAGCTAACCGTTGAAGAGGCTGGTTCAAAAAGATTATAACGGTCTTCATTAGCAACCTGCTCTCGTAATAAACTATCTTCTTTAGAAATCTGCATATTGAGACCACCGGTATCTCTGGGTTCAATAAGTAAAATAGAATCTTTATTAAAATCAACCTCGTCTACATCACCGGTAAGAACCTTTTTTATACTCGCATAATATTGCTCGTTAATATCTAACTGGCGTTTTAAAGAATCGGTTTCAAACATCAATTCTGTCGCCTGGCGCTTCAGTTTTACAGAAGAATAACCGGGTATGTATTCGCGAAGTGGCGTATATGCAATCAAAATGGTGGTTAATGCAATAAGAATTATAATCGAAAAACCAACAACTATAAAAACATTGAGGCGCGTAAGTTTAAATGAAACACGTTCTTCAAACGTATCTTCATTAAGAATCAGCAACCTGTATTTGTGTAAGAGGCGCTTTTTAAACTTCTTTCTTTCTTTAGGTTTTGCCATAAAAATCAATAGTTAAGCAAATATAAAATTTAAAAGGCGTAACCCGACTGCTAAAGTTTTCAAAGGAAATGTCTATTCTTATGATTTCTTGTTATATTTACCATCTAAATTATCATGATATGAATGCATTAGCAATATTTTTAGGAATGATAGGGCCTTGGCAGATAGGACTTATCGTGGTTGTAATACTTTTACTTTTTGGAGGTAAGAAAATACCTGAGATGATGAGGGGATTAGGAAGCGGGATTAAAGAGTTTAAAGATGCTTCTAAAGATGACGATGCTCCACATAAATCTGACGAAACAATCGAAGAGAAAAAGTCTTAACCCTCACCAAGGTAAGAGTATAAAAAAAGTCCTTTAACTAAAACTTAAAGGACTTTTTTATTGTTTTCTATTTTAGGTTAGTCTACAAATTTTACTGAGCGTAAAATAGATTCTAATTCAAAAATATTATCTCTTTTATTTGCTGAAGGTTTAAACACAAAACCTTCTAAAACCAAATACCTGTCGTTCTCTTTATCATCAACAGTAAAGTTTACAAAAGGCCCTGCCATAAAGCGACCTTTTACTTCCCACATACCTTTCATTTGGTAAGCCGGTTTTCCGTCTATTGTAGTTTCGCTTAGATAAGGTGCAAAAGCTTCTTCTGTAATAAAACGCATTCCTTCGCTCACTGTAATGTTATCACCACCTATAGAATCACGCATTTTAATTAGTGAACCTATTGTATTAGAGTCCTTATCGATTAAGTTATAAGGCACTTCGTAAACCGTTATATTCATATCTCCGTTAGGAATATCTTTTCTAATCCAGTAGAAATTTGGATCTTCTTTTGCATAACGATACGCCGACGGAAACTTCATAGTAATCCCAAAAGCTTCAGTTAGAGGTTTATCATCTTTTAGCGATAAACTTATACGTCTGATTTTTTCTGTGAACTCTGTATCTTTATAGGTATCTACAATCTTCGCACTATCTTTTTTGATGAGATTTATAATGTCTTCTTCGGTAGGTCCTTTAAGAATAATACCCGTTTGAGGACGTGCATATTCATCGTGAACAATTTCTAATGATGCAGTATCTGCCTGCTCTACTTTTAAAAATGTACGTTGTTTTCGCATAAAACCAGAAAATGCCTCATTAGGCATCTGATTGATCTCAAACATAGGTTCTACCTGAGGCAACCCATTTACAGGACCTGCTAGTTTTTCTCTGATATTCTCCCCTACCTGCCCAGACCATAAATCATTAGGCATTACAACTGTAAGATTATTCAATCCACCAGAAGAAGCCGATAAAATCTTGCCTTGAGGTTTGTCATTACAAGCTACGAGAGCAAAAAGAAAGAAGGCTAAAAGTAATTTTTGCATAATAAAAATCTATTGTAGTTAGTTAGCTATAACCAAGGTCATTCCCGGTTTTAGTTTAGTACCACTAATATCGTTCCAAACTTTAAGATTTTCTGCACTTACACCTGGAAATTTACGGGCGATCTTCCACAAGCTATCACCACGCTGTACTACATATTTCTTTTCTCCACTACTTGTTACAGATTTTGAACTCCCTTTAGAAGAGCTTGTAGCAACCGGTTTATTTGGGTATAAGCTTAATCGCTGCCCTATTCTTAAATTATTAGATCTAAGATTGTTCCATCGTTTTATCTGCGAAACACCTACACCATAACGAGAAGCTATTTTTCCTAAATAATCACCGCTACGTACACGATAGGTAACGCTTGATGGAACTTCTAAATACTGCGGAAGTGTTTTCTCATCACGCTCAAGCTCTTTTTTGGCGGTATTGTAAATGTTTTCTTCATTAGCTACAAAAGGTCCAATTGCAGTAATAGGCAAGCGTAAATAATACTCTTTATCTTCAAGATAAGGAATCACATCTAACTTATAAGCCGGGTTTAAAAACTGAATTTCATCTAACGAAACTCCGGTATACGCTGAAACTTGTTGTAAAGTAATAGTTTCTTTAACCCGTATGGTATCAGTCTCAAAATAATTTACATCTGGTTGAGCCGGGTGATATCCATGCTCATCAGCGTATTCAAATATGTACATCGTGGCTAAAAATGCCGGAATATAACCTGCTGTTTCACGTGGTAAATGATGTCTAATATTCCAATAATTGGTGCGTCCACCACTACGACGTATCGCTTTACTCACATTACCAGGACCTGAGTTGTAAGAGGCTAATGCTAAATCCCAATCATCAAAAATCTCATAAAGCTTAGATAAATATTGTGCTGCAGCTTCAGTAGAAAGAATAGGGTCCATACGCTCATCAACATAAGAGCTAACATCTAAACCGTATAATTTACCGGTATTGAACATAAATTGCCACATACCTGTAGCTCCAACTCGAGATTTTGCGCGAGGTCTTAACGCAGATTCTACAATAGCCAAGTATTTTAATTCTAGTGGCATATTGTGCTTATCAAGCGTTTCTTCGAAACCCGGGAAATAGAATTGAGATAATCCCATTAAGCGCTCTAATGTGGGTTTATGGCGCTTTAAATAGCCTTTAATAACGTTTTCAAGAGAAGGATTGTACTCTACATTAAAAGGAGTACGTGCATCAAGCTCCGCTAAGCGTTCTTTAAGCACTTTAGTCGTGAGTTCTGGATAATCTACATCCTCATACTCCGTATCATCTACGAGAGCGGTGATAGAATCGTATAAGCTACCGTTTGTAAGCTCTTCCATCCAGAGTCTATCAATCTTTGCGGCGTATTTTCGATCATTCAGGTTTTGAAGGGTACTATCCCACTCCACTTCTTTATATAAAAAAGGCTGCTTTTTCCGGGCAGTATTGCTTCTCGCAATTTCCTGTTCCCTCAAAAGCAGCTTCTCTTTTAATTCTATAGTATCAACAACAGGAAGTGTTCTAGACACTTCATATGTTTCAAGATTTGACGATTTTTTCTGAGCATTTAAGCTCACTGCGGTCATGAGCATAAGTGCACAACCTAGACGATAACGTTTTTTCATACCTCTTTACAACGATAAAAACGCTAAAGTCGTATTTTTTAATCGAATTCTAAAACGCCAAATTTATTCTGTATGCTTATACTAATTAATCGCGTATAGCAGCAATACCCGGAAGCTCTTTACCTTCAAGCATTTCTAGCATTGCTCCACCACCTGTAGACACATAACTTACTTTATCTTCAAAGCCAAATTGTTTTACAGCAGCAACACTATCACCACCACCTACAAGAGAAAACGTTCCGTTTTTAGTAGCATCTGCAATTGCATTTCCTAAAGCGATTGTTCCTTTTGCAAAAGGTTCCATCTCAAAAACACCCAAAGGACCATTCCAAAGAATTGTTTTGCTGTTTGCAACAATCTGAGCAAAATTCTCTAAAGATTTTGGCCCAGCATCAAGACCTTGCCACCCGTCAGGAATGCTGTCTATAGGTTCTACTTTTGTGTTTGCGAATTCAGAAAAACTGTCTGCTGCAAGAACATCTACAGGCAAATGAACATTTACATTTTTCTCTTTTGCTTTTTTAAGAATTTCAAGAGCTAATTCTTGTTTATCATCTTCACAGATAGAACTTCCTATCTTTCCTCCTTGCGCTTTGATAAACGTATAAGCCATACCTCCACCTAAAATCAGGTCATCAACTTTATCCAGTACATTTTCAATAACTGTGATTTTAGAAGAAACTTTAGCTCCACCTAAAATAGCCAAAACCGGCTTTTCATTATCGTTAAGCACCTTATCTATACTCTCAATTTCTTTAGCTAAAAGATAGCCGAAACATTTATTTTCTGGAAAAAACTGAGCGATTATGGTTGTAGAAGCGTGTGCTCGGTGGGCTGTACCAAAGGCATCATTCACATAAATATCTCCTAATTTTGAAAGTTGTTCAGCAAAACCTTTATCTCCTTTTGTCTCTTCCTCGTGGTAACGCAGGTTTTCTAAAAGAAGAATCTCTCCCGGTTCTAATTCAGCAGCTGCTTTTTCAGCTGTTGCGCCTACACAGTTTTCAGCAAATTTAACCTGAACACCAATGATCTCAGAAACCTTAGCAGCGATATGCTTTAAAGAGAATTCTGGTTCGTTATCCTTCGGTCTACCTAAGTGAGACATTAAAATAGCAGAACCACCATCTTCTAAAACTTTTAAAATTGTAGGTTTTGCAGCTTCAATACGAGTAGCGTCTGTCACTTGGTGATTTTCATCTAAAGGAACATTAAAGTCTACACGTATTAGTGCTTTTTTATTTTCAAAATTAAAATCTTCGATGGTTTTCATGAATTCGTTATTTGTGATTTCAGTAATTAACTAGTTGTTTATCTTTATGGGAAAACACGGCATTAAGCACGTGATGTAGCTAACAAATATAACAGATAGGTTCAAAAAATACGTTACATTTCTGTTATATTTGAGCCCATGTTATTTCAATCTATACTCGGTCAGAATTTTATAAAAAAACACCTCACCACTAGTGTTGACCGCAAACGCGTGGCTCACGCCCAATTATTTATAGGTTCCAGCGGTAGCGGCGTCTTGCTCTGCGCCATCGCTTATGCTCAATATTTAATTTGTAGCAATACCAAAGGTGAGAATACCGGTGGCTCTACTTCGTGCAATTTAAAGTTTGACCATCTGGCACATCCTGATTTGCATTTTGCCTATCCTGTGGCAACCACAGATAGCATAAAATCTCATCCTGTCTCTGATAATTTTGCAAAAGAATGGCGCAGTTTTACAGAGCAAAACCCATACGGAAGCCTGTATGACTGGCATCAGCATATAGGTATTGAGAAAAAACAAGGAAAAATAGGTGTAGATGAAGCGCATGATATCGTAAAAAAACTTTCTTTAAAATCGTATGAAGGCGGTTTTAAAGTGATGATCATCTGGATGGCTGATAAGATGAATAGCGCTGCATCTAATAAATTGCTAAAGCTTATTGAAGAACCACCACAAAAAACAGTTTTTATACTCATTGCTGAAAATGAAGACCTCATATTAGACACGATAAAATCTCGCTGTCAAGTGCTACGATTTCCTCCTTTAGCTGCAGAAGCTTTAGAAGCAGCACTTATAAATGAGCACAATTGTAATGCTGCTGAAGCAAAAAAATTGGCAATAAAAGCACACGGAGACTACAACCTGGCAATGCATTTGCTAGATCACAGCAGTGATAAAGAAGAGTTTGAAACCTGGTTCGTAAGTTGGGTGCGTACCGCATTTAAAGCTCGCGGAAACAAGAAGTCTATAATTGATCTTATCTCCTGGAGTGAAAGCATTGCCTCAAAAGGAAGAGAAACTCAAAAGAACTTTTTAGGATACTGTGAAGATTTTTTTAGGCAAGCGATGTTATTGAATTATGGTGCTAAAGATCTCGTGTATTTACAACCGGTAACCCAGTTTGAACTTGCTAAATTTGCTCCATTTATTCATGGAAATAATATAGAATCACTTATTGAAGAACTGCAAACTGCTGCGTATCATATAGAACGCAATGGGAATGCTAAAATCATTCTTACCGATCTCTCGATAAAGCTTACTCGTTTATTGCATACTAAAGCATAAAAAAAGCAGCCAGTTGGCTGCTTTTTTAGTTATCTATTCTAAAACAAATTACTCTGCAGCTGTTGTATCTGCTGGAGATTCTGTTTTAACAGGTTCTGTTGATCCTGAAGAATATTCTTTATTTAAAGCTTCTAAAACTTTGTCTGTAATATCTAATTCAGATTTGCCATAAAGTACATTACCACTTTCATTTTTACCGTAAATAAAATCGTAACCGTTTTCTTCACCATAGGTATCAATAAACTTTCTCACTTTACTGATTACTGAATCTACAGCTGCCTGACTTTCTTGCTGAATCTGCCCACCACGATTTTGCTGCATTTGTTGAATTTCTTGTTGAAGTGCTCCAAGTTCCTGCTCCTTAGTCTGGCGTTCTGCCATACTCATAGATTGTGCATTTTTCTGATACAAATCTACTTTGATTTGAAATGCCTGAATTTTAGGTTGTAAATCAGCACGCACATCATCAGTAAGTTTTGTGTACTTATCTTGAACTTCTGTCATTTCTGTATAGTCCTCAAATAATTTTTGAGTATCAACAAAAGCTGATTTTGATTTTGAACAACCGATAAGGGTTAATGCAATTAATAAAATGCTAAATGTAGTTTTCATAAGTTTTCTAAAATTTGGCGTAAAAGTAATTAGTTGATTCAAATAAGAACGGAATTCTTCAGAAATAATAAATATTTATAAAATCTATAGTAATTAAATACTAAATAATAAATTTCTATTAAAAATAAATTCTTCAGCGCTTATTTAAGGGTCTTTTGAAATTTTCTAAACAAACGACAAGACTTAAACTTTAAAACGTCCTTAAATAGGCTTATTTAGCGAAATCGGTTCTTTTCAGTATATAAATTAAGGAAGAATACTCTCCAGAACTATTAGCCTTTAAATTGGAACGCAACCCATTAATAAATGCTGAAATAAATTTAAATTGAGATCCTTTATATTTTTCTGAAAGCAAGCTCACGTAAAATGAATCAAAGATTAAAGGTTTTTGATCTATCACTTCAAATCCATTTTTACTAAAAAGTGTTTTTATACTTTTTGCTGAAAGGTGATGCAAATGTCTAGGCACATCCCAGGCTGCCCAAAATTCTTTATACATTTTAGCGTCACAAGAATTAAAATTAGGAACTGCTATTATTAGTGTCCCATTTTTGTCAAGGTGCTCAGCTAACCAATTTATTTGTTTTTGAAGATTGGGTACATGTTCTAATACATGCCACATGGTAATCACATCAAAAGTTTGCTCCCCTACTCCACCTTCATCTGCATATAACAAAAGTTCTTTTGTCTCAGCATGAGTTCTTGCAATTTCGCTGGGTTCAATTCCTTCAACATCCCAACCTTTATTTTTTGCAACTTTTAAAAAATCACCGGTACCGGCACCAATATCTAAAAGCGATCCTGTTGCTGAATAATCAGAAACTAGTTTCAACTTTTTCTTCAGCATATAACTTTTTACTAGCTGATATAATTTTTCAACAATGCCCTTTTTAGAGTCTGTGTGAGAAATATAGTTTTCGCTTAAATAATACTTTTCTAAATTCTGAGGAATTGGATCTGTACTATACATATCTAATTCTTCATTATAAATAAGATCAAAATTCTCTTTAGTTACAGAGTGATCTTTGATATTGATTTTAGATTTTTTACTCAAGGAAGGCTTACTTTTTCTGAAATTTAATTTGATTGTTTCACGTGGAACTATAAAATTACCGCCCCATATAAACCAACATTACCGAAATATCGCTGGGTGAAACTCCACTAACCCGTGAAGCTTGTGAAATGGTTGTAGGTTGAATTTTGGTTAATTTTTCACGCGCTTCGTAAGACAATGATTTCAACTTAGTATAATCAAAATTATCAGGAATCTTTATATTCTCTAAGCGTTGCAATTTATCTGCGTTTGCTTTTTCTTTTGCGATATAACCAGAATATTTAATTCTGATTTCTGCTTGTTCCAAAACTTCAGTATCTAAATTATGTTCTGCAACATAATCTTGAACTTCATTAAAAGATAACATATCATCAAGATCAATCTGAGGGCGACTGAAGATTTTTACCATCTTATCAGATTGTTTCATTGGCGTTGTACCTTTTTCTGCTAAAACAGGATTTGCTTCTTCTGGAGTTATACTCGTGTTATTAAAGAAGTCAACAAGATTTTGAGCTTCGCTTTCTTTTTTATCCAATGCACGCATACGATCTTCACCTGCAAAACCTATAGCATAAGATAGAGGAGTTAATCTACTATCTGCATTATCTTGACGCAAAAGCGTTCTATATTCTGCCCGAGAAGTAAACATTCTATAGGGTTCTTTAGTTCCTTTAGTGATTAAATCATCAACTAAAACACCAATATAAGCTTCGTCTCTTTTTAAAATAAAAGGATCCTTTTCCTGAACTTTTAAACTAGCATTTACACCTGCAACTAATCCTTGAGAAGCTGCTTCTTCATAACCGGTGGTTCCGTTAATCTGACCTGCAAAATATAATCCTGAAACCAATTTTGTTTCTAAAGTATGACGCAATTGTGTAGGTGGAAAATAATCGTATTCTATTGCATAACCTGGTCTAAAAAACTTCACATTTTCAAAACCTGCAACTTGACGCAATGCTTTAAATTGAACTTCTTCAGGTAAGGAAGTAGAGAAACCATTTACATAATATTCAATCGTATTCCATCCTTCAGGTTCAACAAAAAGCTGGTGACGATCTTTATCTGCAAACCGATTAATTTTATCTTCGATCGAAGGACAATATCGAGGGCCTGTACTTTGAATTCTTCCGTTAAACATTGGAGACCGATCAAAGCCTTCACGAAGTAAATCATGAACTTCAGGACTTGTATAACTCATTTGACAAGAGCGTTGATTAGTGAGCGATTTAGTCACATTACTGAAACTAAACTTCTGTGGATTTTCATCCCCAGGTTGCTCAATCATTTTAGAAAAATCTAAACTTCTACCATCAACTCTCGGTGGTGTACCTGTCTTCATTCTACCAGAATCAAAGCCTAAATTAATAAGTTGTTCAGTAATTCCAGTTGAATTTCGTTCCCCTGCTCTTCCGCCTCCAAATTGCTTATCACCTATATGAATAAGTCCATTTAAAAAAGTACCATTAGTAAGAATAACGGACTTAGCTTTAATTTCAATTCCTAAAGAAGTACGAACACCAGTTACACGATCTCCTATAACTAAAAGACCATTTACCATCTCCTGATAAAAGTCAAGATTAGGTGTATTTTCTAACATCAAACGCCACTCTTCTGCAAAGCGCATACGATCACTTTGCACTCGAGGACTCCACATTGCGGGTCCTTTACTTTTATTGAGCATTTTAAATTGTATGGCCGTACGGTCTGAAACGATACCACTATAACCACCCATTGCATCGATCTCGCGTACAATTTGTCCCTTTGCGATACCTCCCATAGCAGGATTACAAGACATTTGTGCGATGTTTTGCAAATTCATAGTAACTAATAAGGTGCTGCTTCCAGTGTTTGCTGCGGCAGCTGCGGCTTCACAACCAGCGTGTCCCCCTCCTACTACAATAACGTCATATGTCTGATCAAAAAAACTCATTGTTCCACGTGAAACATTTAATTATACTTCCTTTAAAAATGGGCGCAAAGATACTTAAAATAAAGGCGCTAGCAATAAGCTAAGCATTCCAAAGAATAAGACACTCATCTTCCTTAGCACGCATCGTCTTCTTTTCTTCATCTGTTTTATCACCATAGCCACACATATGCAACAATCCGTGAGAGATTACACGTAATAATTCAGTATTAAATGATACTTTAAATTGCTCAGCGTTATCAGCTACACGATCTGTACTTATATAAATCTCACCATTTAAAATCTTGTCTTCTGTATAGTCAAAAGTCACTATATCGGTAAGTGTATCATGATCTAAAAACCGTTTATTAATGTCTAATAAGAAATCATCAGAACAAAAAATATAACCTAACGAATCGATACCATAAGACTCTTTAAGGGCGATCCCTTTTAACCATTTCTCGACGCGATCTTCATTATCAAGAACAAAATCATTTTGACTACTAAATTCAATCATTGCTTTCTTTAAAATATTCTTTTACTCTAAGTTTATAATATGGATCTAAAGGCAATTTATCACGGTTTAATATCTCTTGAGAATTGAAATAATTTTTCATTTCAGGAAGTTCATTATCCGTATTATTTTGAAATGATGACGTATTAGAATTAGACTCTCTTTGATTGTTTTTGTCCTTTTCATTTTCAGCATCGTTAAGTTTTAAAAATTGCTGAATAACATCACCCATACGTTTCTTTGCATTCTGAGAATTGCCCGATAAAAGATCTTCTTGAATCTGATCTAATTGTTCTAATGCCTTTTTTGCTTCTTCTCCTAAACCGTTCTTTTCAATCAAATCTTGTAATTGATTACGTATAGCTTCTTGCTGTTTATATACCTCATATTGTCTTGCTAATTCAGCTTCAGAAATACCATTTTCTCCTTCACCACCAGTACCATTTTGACCTCCCAATTTTTTTCCATTACTACCTTCCACTCCACTTCCATTGTCTCCAGAACTTCTTTTTTTTCCTTGTTCTTTACCGTCACCTTTTTTATTACCAGAGTCACTTTCTCCAAGTTTTTCTTGAAGCTCTTCTTGAGACATAATAATATCTGAAAGTTGTTTTCCTGCACCACCACCTTGTGGAAATGGCATAGGCATACCACTAGAACCAGAACCCATAGCTAGTGATAATTGCTGGTTCATATTATCTAAAATATCAGATAACATATCTGCTAATTTATTCGCGCCGGCAAAAACATACTGCTGACTAGAAACTCCTTTAACGACATCATTATCTGCTAATCGCTCTAAGGTGTGATCAAGATTATAAGTTATTGAAATCAATTCTTTATTGATATCTTCTTCTAGCATTGGGTTACGCAAAGAAAGTATAAACAAGCTATCATCTATATGCTTAAAATTCTCTTTCAACGTATTCTGACGAACCAGATATTTTGAGAATGCCGGATTTGAATTATTGATGTTTTGAAACTTATCTTTCAGATCTTCCTGATCAAAAGAGAACACCATAAGGTTATCTAATATTTGCCGAAGCATTTCAACATCTTCTTCTAATTGTTGAGCGCCTCCACCTCCAGCACTCATCTGTTGCATCATTTGCTCACCCATTTTTTGCATCTTCTTACCCGCATTTTTCTGGTTTGATTTTGCATCCTTTTGATCTTGTGATTGAGTATTCTTGGGATCAGACTCTAGTTTATCTAAAGCTTCCTGTTGTTCCTTTTCAATATCCTTTTTCTGATTTTCATTTTCAGGAAGCTTCATAGGTTGTTTCAACTCTTTATTTTCTGTATCAAGACTATTAAGTTCATCCTTTAAATCTTGAAATTCTTTATTTAATTCTTTTTGCTTTTCAGAAGAAGAAGCTTCTTTATTAAGACCTTCTTTAACTTGCTCTTCTCCTAATTTTTTAAGCTGTCTTCCTATACGATCAGCTTTAGTTTGAATAAAAAATCGCTTGGTTAATTCAAGTAATTGCTCCATACTTCTGCTGGAGTTTTTACTGTTCTTACTCATTTTATCAAGACGTTCTTTAAGCTCTTCGTTATCCATCATGTCTTGTAATTTATCGAGCTCTTCAAGTAATTTTTCTTGCTCTTCTAACTGCTTCTCATTATTCTCAATTCTCTTTTTTAAAAGTTGACTTGCAGGTGATTTTTCTTCACTTAGCTTATCAAGTTCGCTAAGACTATTCTTTAATTTCTCAGAATAGCTTTTCATTAAATCTTCCTGAGTTTTTTGTCGCTGTAAAAAAGACTTTAATTTGCGTTTATCATTAAAATCAAGACTGTTTTTTTCTTTTTGTAAATTTTGTAATTCCTTCAGATCGCGCTCCTGTTCCTGCATTTTAGAAACAGATTTATCTAAACCTTTAATACTGTTTTCCTGAAGTTCTAATTGTTTTTCTAGTGCTTCATCTTGAGACAAAGAAGCGTATGTTTGTACTTCTGAACGTGTAGCTTTATAACCGTGTGGTGCATCATTATCACGAACTTCAAAGTAATAACTATAGCTAACTCCTTTATCCAATTCTAAATTCCCAGGAAATGCAGCGTAAAATTGATCAACTGTACTTGGATTAATTGAAATAAGATTCGTTTTCTTACTATCTAATTGATTATCAATATAATAAACCATTTTCAAGTCTTTCAAGCCATAATCATCAGACACTATTCCTCTAAAATAGGTTTGAGTGTCATTAACACTATCTTTTTTTATAGTTAACTCCAACTCTGGATACGCATCTCTTATAACGTCAATTTTATAATTCAATTCTTCATAGCGCTGTAAGTTAGCATTGCTTGTTGCTATACTGTAAGTTGAATTATTGAAAAAACGTTTTGCAAAACCAAATGTTTCCTTTTGCTGATCAAACAAATAAATAGAATCACTAATCCATTCTAGCTTGTCAGCGTTACGTGTATAAATATTCCAAGAAATTTTAGTGCCTTCTGGTATCGTAACCGAACCTGTATTTTGAATAGTTTCTGAAATTCGATTTAAATAAGCCGGATAATCCAACTGCATTTTAAAATCTGAGATCAAAGGTGTTTTTACTACCGACAAATTAAAGGTAGAAGAATTAAAACCGTTACCAGAAAACTGAAAACTCAAATCTTCAGTAGCCTGTTCTACGGTATAAGCAAAACGACCTCCTCCTCTATTTTTCATTAAATACGTTATGCCATTAAGATCAAGACTTACCTCTTCAGGAATTTTATCGCCTTCAACTTTAGCGAGAATTTCAACAAACTTTCCTTCTATCACATTTCGTTCTTCATTCAATAACACAAATTGAAAAGGTGCCGGCGGAATATATTCGGTTTTATAATCCAGAACACGTTCTGCGCTTTCGCTAAAAAAAGAAGTGCCTTTGCTCAAACTGATCGCAACAAAAACCAAAACTGGAATCAGCGCATATTTAATATACTTTGCATTCTTTTTATAATTGATCGCAAGCGAAAAAGGAACGGGTTCAAGCTCTTTACTTTTTTGTAAAATGCTCGCCTCAATCAAATCTGAATCGCCAGATGTATTTTTAAGCTGTAAGGTATTTAATAATTTATCACGAACTTCAGGAAAATGATTTCCTATAAGTTTTGAAGCACTGTTGTAATCAATTCCTTTAGAAAGTTTGAATAATCTAAATAACGGAATTAAGATCAATCTAAAAATGAGAAGCAGTTCTACCCCAACAAAGGACCAAAACAAAAAGGCTCTTCCCCAAGTACTCAACCATAAAAAATATTCAATACCTACAACCAGTAAAACGTAAGTAAGCCCAATCGCAATAAAAAACAGCAAACCTCTAAGAATCTCATTCTTATAATATTTATTAATAAACTGTTCTAATTTTTGCTCTAAAGCTTCCATAAACCTCTTGGTTTTTATGCTTCGTTTATTTAATAACTAAAACTACAATTTTATAGTATAGCGAGTTATACTAAAAGTTACAAGATATTATTGCATAAAATGACTATAAAACATCCTTCCCTTTTTATAAATCTTGATTATCGTGCAAAACAGAAACGTTCTAGTGTGTGTCAATTAGGCTTATTAAGTACCTTTGCAGCCTAAAATTTTACTATGTCTCAAAATGTACGTGTGCGTTTTGCACCCAGTCCTACCGGTCCTTTGCATATAGGCGGTGTACGAACAGCTTTATATAATTATCTTTTTGCTAAAAAACACGGGGGAACCTTTGTTTTAAGAATAGAAGATACAGACCAGAACCGTTATGTTGAAGGTGCTGAAAATTATATCATTGAAGCTTTAAACTGGTGCGGAATTCCTTTTGAAGAAGGTCCTAGTAAAGAAGGTGGTTTTGGGCCATACAGACAGAGTGAACGTAAGGATAAATATTTCGCATTCGCGGAAAAATTAATCGCTTCTGGTGATGCATATTATGCATTTGATACTGCCGATGCCCTTGATGCGCATCGTAAAGAGCATGAAGAAAATGGTAAAACATTTATCTACAACTGGCATAACCGTAACAAATTAGATAATTCGCTTACGATTTCTGCTGAAGAAACACAGCAACGTATTGATGCAGGCGAAGACTATGTTATTCGTTTTAAATCTCCAGAAAATGAGATCTTAGAGTTAGAAGATATCATTAGAGGTTCTGTTGAAGTAGATACCAATCTTCTGGATGACAAAGTGCTTTTTAAAGCAGATGGGATGCCAACCTATCATCTGGCAAATATTGTAGATGACCATTTAATGGAAATCTCACACGTAATTCGTGGGGAAGAATGGTTACCCTCACTAGCCTTACATGTGATGTTATATCGTGCTTTTGGCTGGGAAGCGCCTCAATTTGCACACTTACCGTTAATAATGAAGCCGGTAGGAAAAGGAAAATTGAGTAAAAGAGATGGTGATAAAATGGGATTCCCTGTTTTTCCTTTAGAATGGAAAGATCCTAAAACAGGAGATACAGCTGCAGGCTACCGTGAAGATGGCTATTTACCGGAAGCGATGGTAAATATGCTGGCATTCTTAGGTTGGAATCCGGGAACTGAAAAGGAAATCTATACCCTTGAAGAACTGGTAAACGATTTTGATCTGGAACGTGTACATAAATCAGGAGCTAAATTTGATCCAGAAAAGACAAAATGGTTTCAACAGCAGCATTTGCATATAGCAACAGATGAATCTTTAGTTTCTGGTTTACAAGCTATTTTAACAGAAAAGCAAATAAGTTGTGATGATGCGTATGTACAACACGTTATTCATCTGGTAAAAGAGCGAGCAATTTTCATTGCAGATCTTTGGGAACAAGGTAGTTTCTTTTTTGAGAGACCTACATCTTATGATGAAAAAGCAGCTAAAAAAGCCTGGAAAGAAGATACCGGAATCATTATGACTTCCTTATCAAAAATCGTCGCAGAAACCGAAGATTTTACAGCAGAAAATCTATCTGCAAATGTAAAAGAATGGATTCAATCAGAAGGTCTTGGCTTTGGTAAAGTCATGCAACCGCTAAGACTGAGTCTTGTAGGATCTATGTCTGGACCAGATGTATTTGAGATTGCTTCAACTATAGGTCAAGAAAAGACCTTAGAACGCATCAGATTTGCAATAGAAACTTTATAGATACAAAACGATTCCTGCAGTTATAAGCCCTAGATTTCCTTTGAAGTTTGTTGCTGCAGGATCTTTTAATTGTAAATCCTGATCATTCAGTTTGTTCAATGCATTTGTAAATCCGTATTGATAATTTGCTGTCAAACGTACATGCGTAAATCCTACGCTTATACCAGCCATAACAATACCACTTACCCGAGACCATTCTTGTATATCTTCAGCTTGTAAGTTGGTATATCCCTTCACAATCAGATCGCTTTGGTCTGCATTGTCTAATTTCATTTTACTGTTTACCTGTAAAACATGTCCTGCTTCTATGCTTAAGTAATCTCCAGCAATCAAATAACTCAATATTAATTTTACCTGTGCCCCACTCCAAGTATATTCTACTTGTTCAATCGCTGTGGTATTTTCAGCATTCACAGCAATTGAAGTCTGCATAAAATCGACTCCAAAGATCAAATCAAAGTTGTTGTAAAAAGCAGAACGCTTAGATAAACCAACTAAAAATCCAGATTCTTGAATGGTTTCAAAATTAGACGTATTCAAGTCTAATAGAGCATATTGTCCTTGTAAACCTATTCTATTAGAAGAGTAATCTTTACGTTGAGCTTGAATTGAAATTGAACAGAAAATCAGTAGAAAAAAGAAAAATTGCTTCAAAGCGTTACATATTTTTAAAAAGGGCGACAAATGTATTGTATTATTGATAATTCTATTCTTTAATTTTTTCAATTAATTAAAACTTAAAATATGTCACCTACTTTTATCTTACCCATTATTCTCTTTTTTGGGTTAATCATTTTGATTTCAGCAGTATTCATTGTCAAGCAACAAACAGCTGCTATTATAGAGCGCTTCGGAAAATTTACCAGTGTACGTAATTCTGGTATTCAGTTAAAAATTCCTGTTATAGACAAAGTTGCCGGTCGTGTAAATTTGCGTATTCAGCAATTAGATGTGATCGTTGAAACCAAAACTAAAGATGACGTTTTTGTAAGACTGAAAATTTCGGTGCAATTTCAGGTGGTAAAATCTAATGTTTATGATGCTTTCTATAAACTTGAAGATCCTCAAAATCAGATAACATCTTATGTATTTGATGTGGTGCGTTCTGAGGTACCTAAAATGAAATTAGATGACGTTTTTGAACGCAAAGATGATATCGCAATTGCTGTAAAAAGTGAATTAAACCAGTCTATGACAGACTATGGTTACGACATCATTAAAACACTTGTTACCGATATTGATCCTGATCAACAAGTTAAAATCGCTATGAACCGTATTAATGCTTCTGAGCGGGAGAAAGTAGCTGCAGAGTATGAAGCGGAAGCAGAACGTATTAAAATAGTTGCTAAGGCGCGTGCAGAGGCCGAAAGTAAGCGTTTACAAGGTCAAGGGATAGCAGACCAACGTAGAGAGATTGCACGCGGTCTTGAAGAGTCTGTAGAGGTTTTAAACAATGTTGGTATCAATTCTCAAGAAGCTTCGGCTTTAATTGTAGTTACTCAGCATTATGATACGTTACAGTCTGTGGGAGAAAACACCAATTCTAATCTTATTTTAATGCCTAATTCTCCGCAAGCCGGTAGTGATATGCTCAACAATATGATCGCGAGTTTTGTCGCTTCTAACAAAATAGGAGAAGAAATGAAAAAGCGCAATGATGAATTAGGAATTAAAGCTAAAGCAAAAAAGAAATCTGAACCAAAACCACAATCGGGTTATGATGATGACTATACCGATCTAAATGATGATCTTTCAAGTCTATAGATTGATAAATATCCATAAAAAAACCGAGGCTTTCACCTCGGTTTTTTTATTTTTCTATTTTCAATAACAATTTTACTTATTCTCATCGATATTTTTGACCTTAACTTTTTTGATACCCAATATCTTATTTACTGCCTTTAAAACCACTGCTTTTTGAACAATAGCTCCTAATGAGCCTGCTACCAGACTTACAGGTGAGAAAGCATTTTTAGTATCATTTATACTCAGCTTCAGTTGCTCTTCATCAATCTGCTGTTGCAACTTTAGAATTTTAAGATCATTATCAATCTGATCAAATGATTTATATTCTTTCATACCTATTCTTTTAAGTGTTTAAATTCTTCATCTAAAACCTCTTCCTGAGTAGATTCATTAAAAAAGACTTTAGAGTATTTTCTTAAAACAATTTCTGTAATAAAAGATTTTCCAAAAAGTTTATAGAGTAGAAATATCAGTAGATATATTCCTGCAACAATAAAATAACCGTAGCTTAAACTTCCTAATGATTCCCCTATTGTGATTGCAACTCCAACAGAAATAAAAAGTATAAAAATAATAAATATACTACCGCTAACCATTAGGTTTACTAATGATACAGCACCATCCATCATTTTTTTAAAACTATCTAATTTGTAATATTCTAAACTACTATTTAGATATTTTTTTGCATCGTCTGATACTTTATTTATGTGTTCTGAAATATTGAATATAGACATGCACGCTTATGCTTTTGCAGTTGGTACGTCGATATCTTTTACTTCTTCAACAACCTCATCAGTTGCTTTAGCATTTTTCTTTCTCAATTCTTCTAATTTCCTTTCCATAGAAACTAAAATATTGTCTGCTTTAGAGCTTGCAGTCTTCAAAGTATCTTCTAATTTAGCATCAAAAGATTTTTTTGCATCTTTTGCAGAAGCAGACAAATGCTCAGAAGTTTCCTGAATTTGCTTTTCTAATTTCTTTTTAGCATCCTTAGCATTTTTAGAGATTTTTTTTCTTGTTTTATCTCCACTCTCTGGTGCATATAAAAGACCTAAACCTGCTCCGATTGCTGCTCCAGTTACTAATGCTAAAATGGTATTACTTGTTTTTGACATGGTGATTATTTTTTGTGATGACCAAAAGTAAGAATGTTAAAATCTAATCTCCGTTAATAACCGGTTAATAAATTGACTATTAACCTTAAAGGTATGCTAAAAAAGAGTCGTTATAGCTCTTTTTTAGTTGATACGATGATTTATAAGTAAAACTTAATGAAAATACTCTTAAGTTTATTAAAGCTGATTTAAAGATTCTAAGAGTAATTCATTATCAGACGTTTTCATTTCTTCTAAATAAGCTGCTACTTCTGATTCATTAGCATCTACTCTTTCTAATTTTATAAGTACAATCAATGTTTCTAAAACAGCTAAACGGGTACCTATCTTTTTTGCTGAAGTATTGAACAAGTCTTTTAATTCTTCAAAATCTACATCCTTTGCCAATTCTCTAATCCGAGTAATTGCTTTTACACGTTTTTCATCAGGAAGCTGAGCTAGTTTTTTACCTACTTTTTTTATTTCATTTAAAGCCGGTATCTGAGGAATATGCTTCTTTGGAGCTGCTTTTTGTTGATTTTGAGTAGTTGTCTTTGATTCGACCTTTGCCCAAGTATCCCGCAAACCTACCGTTCTGTTGAAAACTATATGATCTGTTGTACTATCCTTATCAACATTAAAATATCCTAAACGCTGAAATTGAAAAATATCACCCGGTTCTACATCACTTAAACTAGGCTCTACATAACCCGTAATCGTTTCTAGTGAATTAGGATTGAGATGTTGCATAAAATCAACATCTTTATCCCCATCTGGAGACTCGTGATTAAATAAACGGTCGTATAAACGTACTTCAGCTTTTACAGCTTGTTCGACAGAAACCCAATGCAACGTTCCTTTTACTTTGCGCAGGCTAGCTTCTGTACCGCTTCCACTTTGTGAATCAGGATCATAAGAACAATGTATTTCTGTGATCTTTCCTGCATCATCTTTAACTACAGATTCACCTTTTATGATATAAGCGTTTTTAAGACGAACTTCTTTACCTAAAGTAAGTCTAAAGTATTTGCTGTTTGCAGATTCCTTAAAGTCGTCTTTTTCTATATACAGTTCTTTAGAAAAAGGCACTTTTCTGTAACCTGCACGTTCATCTTCCTGATTATTTTCGGCATCTAACCATTCTACCTGATTTTCAGGATAATTATCTATAATCAGTTTTACAGGATCTAAAACCGCCATCACACGTGGAGCAGTCTTGTTTAGATCTTCGCGTACATTGAATTCTAGAAGCGAAACATCAATTACATTATCACGCTTTGCAACTCCTACGGTATCTATGAAATTACGTATTGCTGCCGGGGTATAACCCCGTCTGCGTATTCCCGAAATAGTAGGCATTCTAGGATCGTCCCAGCCGCTAACAATTCTCTCTTGTACGAGCTTAAGCAATTTACGCTTACTCATAATCGTATAGCTGAGATTTAAGCGCGCAAATTCACGTTGTTTAGGTTTTACCCCTTTTGTAAAAACATTGTCTACAAACCATTCATAAAGCGGTCTGTGCGGCTTAAATTCTAAGGAACATAAACTATGAGAAACTTGCTCAACATAATCACTTTCTCCATGAGCCCAATCATACATTGGGTAGATATTCCAGGTATTTCCGGTGCGGTGGTGTGCTTTGTTAATAACCCGATACATTATAGGATCACGTAAGAGCATATTAGGCGATTCCATATCTATTTTAGCACGTAAGACATGTACACCCTCAGCAAACTCACCTTTTGCCATTTTCTCAAACAACTCCAGATTTTCTGAAACAGAACGATCCCGGTACGGACTATTCTTACCCGGTTCTGTAGGAGTTCCTTTTTGTTCGGCCATCGCTTCACTAGATTGTGAGTCTATGTAGGCCTTCTTCTCTTTTATAAGCTGAATAGCCCAATCATATAATTGCTGAAAATAGTCTGAAGAATAACAAACTTTGTCCCATTTATAGCCTAGCCATTTAATATCTTCTTGAATAGCATCTACGTATTCTTGCTCTTCTTTTGAAGGATTAGTATCATCAAACCGAAGATTTACAGGAGCATTATATTTCTCACCAAGTCTAAAGCTTATACAAATCGCTTTACAATGGCCTAAATGTAAATAGCCGTTTGGCTCAGGAGGAAATCTAAATCGTAAATCAGACTTAGGAAAACCGTTGTTTATATCTTCTTCTACTATTTGCTCTAAAAAATTGAGCGCTACATATTCTTCTGCCATAGTTGTGTTGTGCTATACTTGAGCCCTTCTTAATTTTATTAAACTACCTCGGATCAAGCCCACGAAGCATCCCTTAAAAACAAATTTTCAATTTCAAGACAAGCCCCGGAGTATTAAACCCTTTGGCGGTGCCAATAAATTACAGACTCATTAAATGTGTAAAATTACTAAAAAATACACGTGTTTGCGGCTTTTAAAAAGGCTATTTAAAGCCATTCATTCTCTAATTTCTGTGATTAGAAATAATATCTTTACAGTCTTAAAGTGCTTAATAATTATGGGAACTATAAAACTAAACCGGGTAAAAGTATACGCCTATCACGGCTGTCTTATTGAAGAAGGACAGATAGGATCTGATTATCTGGTAGATTTAAAGATAAAAGCAGACCTTACTAAACCTGCCGTAACAGACAATTTAAGTGATACCGTAGATTATGTGCATCTCAATAAAATAATTAAAGAAGAAATGGCACAGCGCTCTAAACTTCTTGAACAGGTATGTGAAAGAATTCTAAATCGTTCATTATCAGAAATATTAGAAATAACTAAAGCTAAGGTTACGGTACGTAAAATAAACCCGCCTATAGGTGGAGATGTGGCTTCGGTAGGAGTTACTATGACTAAAAAACGTTAATAGCTTTTATATCTAAAGAAAAACCTTAAATTTGCAGTCCTAATAAAAAGGGTGTCGTGGCCGAGTGGCTAGGCAGTGGTCTGCAACACCATCTACAGCGGTTCGAATCCGCTCGACACCTCAACAAAGACTCTTCATTACTGAAGGGTCTTTTTTTATTTAATAAAGTTATAAATATTTAAAGCGTGATTGAATCAGTATCCAAATTAAACTGATTTTCTGGAGCAATCTCTTCAATACGCTTTTCTATCTCATGTATTTTAGAAGGAAACAAACCCTTTGAGATTAGTAACAATCCAAAAAGAAACATCAAAACACTGATAATTTTCTTGATCAATGCAATACGAGTAGGCGTTAATTTACTTCTCAACTTCTTAGCTAAAAGAATTTTAATGATATCTATAAATAGATAAGTAGCTAAAATTCCACCAAAAAATATAAGTAAGCGATCAGAATTCATATCGAGCTGTGGCCCGGCAGATATAAGGATAACCAGCCAAAATCCCAGAACTCCTATATTTATAAAATTCAATAGAAAACCTTTTACAAAAAGGCCTAAGTAATTGCGTTTACTCATTACAACGGTAGGATGCTCATCATCATCAAGTTTGTTTTTACGCACTCTTAAAAAGGAAATAACACCGTATACTGTTAGCAACATTCCTCCAAAAATGAACAAAGCCGGATCATCTTTGAGTTTATCAAGCAACTGATTGGTACTAAAATAGGCAATGAGAATAAAGATAGTATCTGCAGTTACAACACCTATATCAAATATAAAAGCTGCTCTAAAACCTTTTAAAGCAGCTGTTTCTAATAGTACAAAAAACACAGGTCCTACAAGAAATGCGAGTAGAAAACCCAGTGGTATTGCAGTTGATAAGTCTTGTAACATTTAGGAGTATGAAATCTTTTACCTGATTAGAGGTTAAAAGTATTCTAAGAATAATTCAGTTAAGATTCTCACTTCAGATAAACCTGAAGCCTATACTCACAAAAGTAACTAAATTGAATTAAATCACTTCATAACGGTCACACGACCTCCAATAAATTTATCTTTTATAAGCTCTGTAGGATTACCATAAACGTGTACATCACCACCGGCTCTGATCTTTACTTCTGCAGTTCTTCTAGCAAAAATATCTGCCTCTCCCCCTGCCTGAATACGTAAATAAGTATCTGTAGTCTCTAAAGATTTGCCTTCATAAATACCACCGGTATTCACTTCTACATTTTGATTTTTAGCAGTTCCACTAGCATTTATAATTCCGCCGGTTACAGCACGCATTTCGGCATTTTCTACTTCAAGACCAGCTTTTACTTGTGCTCCTTCCTGCACACGTATTTCTATTTTAGGTTGCTCTATAAGTTCGTTTACAACGATTTCTGCTCCTTCATTACCATCAATAACTCTTAAATTGTTATAATGTACTTCTACAAAAGTCTCATTACCATCAAATATTTTATCAATATCCATACGAATCTTGAGAACTCCGTCTTTGTTTACGAGTTCGATATCTTCAGTATCTTTTCCTTTTAAGATAACTTTATTCTCTAAAGATTTGATGAGATTTACACGCATACGGTCAAAAACTTTAACCTCGGTAAAATCTCCTACAGCCTTAGTTTCTTGTGCATAAGTAGCGGTTGTAGCAACCAGTAGTAATGCAATGATTAGTTTTTTCATAAGATTTTAATTTTAGTCAACTACCTCGAGGCAAGCCTACGAGACTTTGGTTAAAAACAAATTTTCAATTTTAAGGAAAGCCAAGGGAGCTAAACCCTTTGGCGGTGCCAATAGAGAGACAATACAAAACTCAATTTGTTACAGTTGCCTAAGCTTCTATTGCGCTCTTTACCTCTACTAACGTAAAATCTAAATGTTTCTTGACTAAATCTGCCTCTTTAACTTTCACTAACACTTCATCGCCTAACGTGATTACTTGTTTGGTCTTTCGACCTACTATTGCATATTGCTCCTGGTCAAAGTCAAAATGATCGCCTTTAATATCACGCAAGCGAATCATACCCTCACATTTATTATCTATGATCTCAACATAAATACCCCATTCTGTAACACCAGAAATAACCCCTAGGAAGGTTTCATCTTTGTGGTCTTGCATAAATTTGACCTGCATATACTTGATAGAATCACGCTCTGCACTAGTAGCTAGATATTCCATATCGCTGCTGTGCTTACATTTTTCTTCGTATTCTTCTTCATTTGCAGATTTTCCCTGATCCAGATAATGCTGTAATAATCTATGAACCATTACATCTGGATAACGACGTATGGGAGAAGTAAAGTGAGAATAATAATCAAAAGCCAAACCATAATGGCCAATATTATCTGTGCTGTACACCGCTTTACTCATCGTACGTATTGCAAGTGTATCTATTAAATTTTGTTCTTTTTTACCGGCAACATCAGTCAATAAATTATTTAAAGATGCTGTTGTGCTTTTTCGGTCTTTAAGATTCATTTTATAACCAAAACGACCTGCAATGGTTTGTAAAGCTGCAAGCTTTTCATCATTGGGTTCGTCGTGTATTCTATATACAAATGTTTTCTTAGGACTTTGCTTTCCTATAAATTCTGCTACTTTCTTATTGGCCAAAAGCATAAACTCTTCAATCAGTTTATTGGCATCTTTAGAAGTTTTAAAGAAAACTCCAACGGGATCATTTTCCTGATCCAATTCAAATTTAACTTCAACTTTATCAAAAGAAATAGCTCCATTTTTCATACGCTGTCTGCGCATAATTTTTGCTAATCTGTCTAATTCTAGAGTAGCATTAACAATAGCAGGATCTACGTTATATGATTTTCCGGTAAGGGAAATTTCTGCAGGAATGGTTGCTTCTCGAGTTTCTATAATTTGTTGCGCTTCTTCATAAGCAAAACGCGCATCGCTATACGTTACTGTACGACCAAACCACTGTTCTTTTACTTTACCTGAAGATTTATCTAATTCAAAAACTGCTGAAAATGTGTATTTTTCTTCATGAGGTCTCAACGAACACGCATTATTAGACAAAATCTCCGGAAGCATTGGAACCACACGATCTACCAGGTAAACCGAAGTAGCACGTTCATAAGCCTCATCATCTAAAATCGTTCCGGGAATTACGTAATGCGATACATCTGCAATGTGAATACCTACCTCATAATTTCCATTCTCTAAAACCTGAAAACTCAAAGCATCATCAAAATCTTTTGCATCCTTTGGGTCAATCGTAAAGGTGAGCACATCACGCATATCACGGCGTTTTGCAATCTCATCTGCTTTAATACTGGTATCTATATTATTAGCATATTCTTCTACCTCATTTGGGAAATCATGCGGTAAACCATACTGAGCTAAAATAGAGTGAATCTCTGTATTGTGCTCACCAGGCATCCCTAAAACCTTAATGACTTTGCCAAAGGGTGAATCTGCTTTCTCTGGCCAGTCTTCAATCTTTACTAAAACTTTCTCACCATCTTCAGCGCCATTCAATTTATTCTTCGGAACAAAAACATCAGTACGCATTTTTCCTTCTGCAGAAGTATTTACAAAGGCAAAGTTTTTTTGCATTTGAACTACACCTACAAATTCATCAGTCTTGCGTTCTACTATTTCTACAATCTCTCCTTCATGTTTCTTGCTTCTGCGTTGTTTGTAAACGTAAACTTTTACAATGTCACCGTTTAAGGCTTTATTCATGTTATTTTTAGGAATGTAAATATCATTTTCCATTCCTTCAACAATTACATAACCATCACCTTTACTGGTACAATCTAATTTACCAGTGTGATAATGAGATTCTGCGCTAAATACATATTTACCGCGTTCTTTCTCTTCGATATGTTTTTTTGCTGTAAGCTGTGCTAATTCTCTAACGATCTCATTGCGGCTGTTAGGATCGTCTACTTGAAGTTTTGCCGCAATCTGTTTATGGTTGAATAATTTACCGGGTTCCCGTTTTAAAATAGAGATAATTTTCTGAGTAAGGTTACCGATTTTTGTATTGGATCTTCGTCTTTTTTTATTTGGCATTCAATGCTTTGTATTAATTAGTGCAAAATTAGCTTTAAAAGCTGAAAAACTTAGATGTATTACGTGAACTTTAAGTTAATCTTAGTCCTTAAAAATCAAATAAATACAGATTTAACTGTTATATAACCAATATTTAATTTAAAAAAGGTCTCACTTGTTAAATAAATACTAAATTTGTTCTATTCATTAATCAAACTTTTTCGATATGAAAACGTTTTTGTTGAAGCGCTATACGGTCATCATCCTCTTTCTTAGTATTTTTATACTAGGATTCTTAGGAGTCTTATCGTACGTCAATTCAATTTTTTAAAAGATACATCAATTTTAAAGTCAAAAAAAGGAACTCTCTAAAAAGGGTTCTTTTTTTTTGAGTTCACTTTAAGTTTTCTAAAAAATTCAAATTTTCTTTCAATCTTATTTCAGTTGTTAACAGTATATATAATTATCATTTTTCTTTTTTAAAATTTAAATTAAAACTGATGCTTATTATTGTTTGTTAATAGCGGTATAAATTTACATATCTAAAGTTTGGATTTTTAATTATTGGTAGATATTAACGACTTATACAGATCTTTTCAGATTAGATAAGTCTTAATTATCAACGAATTTCAAAACGCTGTTAACAATTGTTGATAACAGTAATCAATAGTATTTTTTGAATAAAATCTTACTAACATTTATTAAAAATGAACGTTTGAATTGCTCATAAACTGCCAACAAAATTTAGAAAGATTTTCTTGCATGGTATTACCCATGATCTGCTTTGTAATTTTTTTGATAGAAAGCAATTTTGATTTTACTTTTTTGATGACAACTTATAAACATTTATGTTAACTAAGTGTTAACTCATTTGATTCGAGATCGTTAAGTTCAATAAAGAGCTGCAAGCCCTTTAGAACTAGTAATCAAAGTAAATACGGTTATTCACACAGTGTTTTACTCGATATTCGAGATTTAAATATTCCTAGGCTTGCTTCTATATATAAACTAGTTCGCCTTAATTCCTCACAGTATTACCTAAAACAGTTTTACCAGAGTTTAAAGCGTTGTTTTCTAAGGAATATTTTTAAAAGATGCAGATATTGCATCACCTCTAAAAGTAACTTATGGAAATTAAAATACTAAGCTTTGAGCAATTAACAATTCATTCACTATATGAATTACTACAGCTACGTGCTGAAGTATTTGTTGTTGAACAAAACTGCCCGTATCAAGATGTAGACGGTAAAGATCAGAAAGCTTTACATGTTTTAGGATATAAAGAAGGTTCACTAGTTGCTTATACGCGATTGTTTGAACCCGGTGCATATTTTAACAATGCAAGTATAGGTAGAGTTCTGGTTAAAGAAAACCAGCGTCAATATGGTTATGGTAAAGTAATAATGCAAGCTTCTATAACTCATATAGAAACTGATTTAAATACAAAAACTATAGAGTTATCTGCGCAAACGTATCTTAAGAAATTTTATAACGAACTCGGTTTTCAAGAAGTTGGAGAAGGATATCTCGAAGATGATATACCACACATACGTATGATTAAAGTATAAAAAAACCGCCAACTGGCGGTTTTTTTATGTTATGTAAGATGCCTTTTAAATCTTAACAGGGGTTTTATTTAAGTTGATACTATTTAAAGTCTCATCGGTAAATTTATAATGTCCTCTTGTGGTAAAAATTTTAAATTTAAAATTCTTCATACCGCTCAAAGTGTCTAAAAATAACCACTTAGACTTTAATAGTCTGGGTTTCTTAGATTTTAAACTCAATTCAAAAATGTGTTTCTCGCCATCGCGTTCAGCTACTATGTCTGGTGTTATAGACACTTCACTTCCGCGTCTGATATACGATTTAGGAGATTCAAATCCGTCTGTATCGGCTTTGATATTTTCAAATCCTCTATCTTCTAAATAGCTTATCGCGGTTCCTAAAATTTCTGTGTTCTTATCGGTATCCTTATCTATAGTTATCATAACTATAATGTAAGAGATAGGTATTAAATAACTCTTAAATTAAGGTTAAATACTTGATTTTCAATGTTAATTATTAAATTAATTATACTATATTCTAAAAAAATTCTAGTATATTTCACTTTTTTGGTTAATTAAGCATAGAATTAGCGATTCAATACTTTTAAGTATTTACTGCTATTATTTAAAATAGATTTAGCTTCGGCAATTTCTTCGTTGTGTGTAAGTTGATATTTATACAAACCTTCTCTGTAAAAATATCTTTTGACCAATTCGTCAATGATTAATTTTGAAATTTCGCGTTCCTTTTTATCCAACTGCTGTTTTTTAGCAGCATCTATTGTCTTCATGATATTGGCATATTCGGTACTGATGTCACTTTGTAGATTGTCTTTTTCAGCAATGATATACGCTTTTTCCAGATCTCTTTCGGTTTGGGTTTGATAGGCAAATCCTTGTTTATCGAGAAAATTTTTAAAGGCAGCATAATCTGAAGCAGAAAAATCAAAATCTTCCAAATTACTGTAATTATGCTTGTATAAGTAATCTGTAGCGAAATCAAAAATCGCCTGATCCCTTAATAAAGCTTCTGTAATGGCGCTCATTCCTGCAGATTCTATCTGAATATCCGGTAAGACTCCACCCCCATCGTAAACTTTTCTACCTGTACTGGTTTTAAACTCATTATAATCAGCCACATTTGTACGCACTGCGTTTCCGCTTTCATCACGATTCCAATAATCTAAGGCCTGTATGCAGCGTCCACTAGGTGTATAATATCTTGAGATAGTAATCTTCAATTGGGTGCCGTAAGTAAGCTCTTTAGGCCGTTGTACAAGACCTTTACCAAAACTACGAGCACCTACAATTACCGCACGGTCATAATCTTGCAGAGAACCCGAAACAATCTCACTTGCAGAGGCACTGCGACCATTTATTAACACAGCAACCGGTATTTGTGTATCTAAAGGCTCGTTGCGTGTATAATATTCCTGATTGTATTTCTCAATTACTGATTTTGTGGTGGTAATTAATTTTCCTTTTGGTAAAAATAAATTACTCACATTTATGGCTTCGGTTAATAAACCACCGGGATTTCCTCTCAGATCTAAAATGATCGAAGTTGCTCCTTCACTTTTCAATTCTTTTACTGCAGCAGCAGTTTCTGAAGATGCTTTTTTATTGAACTTAGACAAAACAATATATCCTACTTTAGTGTCAATAAGTGTGTAAAAAGGTACAGCTTCAATATCAATTTCTTCACGCTTCAAAGAGGTGGTTTGCAATTTTCCCTGGCGTTTATAGGTGATAGGAATACTGGTACCGGGAGCACCTTGTAAAAGGTCACCTGCATCATCTTCAAAATCTGCAATGTTGATATCTCCTATTTTTATCAACTCATCACCCGCTTGTAATCCGGCTTTATCAGCAGGATAATCTTTATAAGTTTCGAGAATAGTAATGGTTTTATTACGCGTCAACACCGAAGCACCAATGCCGGTATATTCACCGGTGTTGCTGATGCGAGCATCTTCTACTTCTTGTTCTGTCCAGTATTTAGTGTAGGGATCCAGATCTGCAAGCATACCTTCAATCGCGCTATCCATCAACTCAGCAGGGTTTACTTCATCAACATAATTCATGTTGAGTTCTTTAAACAGCGTGGTAAAAATTTCGATTTGCTTAGCGATTTCAAAAAAATCACTTTTAAAACTAACGGTCGTAAACAAGATCACTACAGCAGTTGCTGATATGAGTATGCGCTTTTTCATATATTATTTTTTTAATGCTTTTTTACGCTGCCAGCGTCGTATTAGAAAGATAGCAAGAATCAATAAGATTATAAAGGGCCATATATAAAGTATGCCCAATAAAAAGGTTGAAATACCTTGCCAGCCCCCTTTTAAAGCCTGAATAATTTTAGAACCATAAGAATGTGTTATGCCACTTTCTACAGTAGTTTTATAAAAATAAACAGTGAGCGTACTGTATGAAACCTGCTTTTTTAGGTAATTGAGTCTTCCTTCTTTGGCTTCTATTTCTTCACGTATTGTGGAAAGTTCCCGTTCAATTTCAAGGATTTCTTTTACTGATCTGGCTTTTTCTAAAAGTTGAAGATACCTGTTTTCAAGTTCTCGTTTTGCTTTTAAGCGCGCTTCTAAATCAATAAATTCTTCGGTTACATCACGTTGACTGATTGATTTCTCATCATAAAATTCAACGCCTTTTGAGATGATCGTTAATGCCTGCTGAAAATTTTTAGAAGGAATGCGTAACTGTAACTCCTGATAATTGCTTTGATAATCTTTACCCGAACGTTCATTCTGAATATATCCATCTGTAGCTTCAACTGCTTTTAAAATAGTTGATTTGGTTTCAGAAAGATTTTGAGTTTCAAAACGCAGATTACCGGTTTTGATAATTTGCTGCTCTAAATTTTTATCAGAATCTGTTGATGAATCGTGTTCTTGATACGATACATCATCATATGCAGCTTCTTCCATTTCCAGAGATGCAAGTTCAGTATTACTTTCTGAACCACCACTTGAGCACATATAAACCATACTCAACATTAAAAAACCAAGTATTTTCATAGGTGCTTCATTTTAATTTAAAGATTTTCGGGCAGGTGTAGTTTATTAAATTTCTCAGCTAGTTTCAACATCGCTTTATCAAGTTCTTCAATAGCCATCACTTCTCTGCCGGTATAGATAAACATAAACGCAAAAGTCTTGTCATTTGTTTGAAACTGTGTCTTGTTTTTTCGGTAAACTTCGCGCATTAAGCGTTTTATGCGGTTGCGGGTAACGGCAAGTTTGTGATTGCGTTTTGCTACCGAAACCCCGGCTTGTATAGCAATATTTTCTTCTGGCAATGGAGTTTCTACATAAAAAAGCAGCAGCGGATAAGCACTCACTTTTTTACCGGTACTGAATAATTCATCCAGCAATTTCTTACGCTTTAAATGCTCTTTTTTAGGAAAGGTTTGCTTCATTTTTTTGCCGAAGGCGAAATTTTAAAGTGTAAAGATAACCAACTTCCCGGGCAATCCTTAGAAGCTTGTATTGCTCATTAATCTTCAAGTTGTGAACGCATACGATGCAAACGGTCCAGATCATCAGTAGCTTGATACAATTTGTTTTTCAACACAGGATTTAAATCAGGATTATTCTCTAAAAACGCTTCTCGTATTTGATAGGCTTCTTCTGAAGAATAATTACCTATAGTTGCATTCAACCAGTTTTTAGGAAAGAAAATATCACCCGTCAATTGTATTTCTTCTAGCAATTCTAAGCTTGTTTTAAGATGTTTTATGCTGCTTTCTTGACGCAAGGGATGATTGATATACCCCAGAGCAGAAAGTACCCAGGATTCTTTTTCTCTATTTTTAGAATCCTTCAGGCTTTCAAAAAATCCATCTCGTGTAGCTTCATCAGCAGACAAGGCAAGTTGTAAAAACTGAAACCTTTTTTTCTTATCTGGATTTGTGATTGAAGCTTCTGCTTTTTGTAGAATTTCAGTTGTATTCTCGTGACCGTAAAGCGCCAGAGTCATTGCCATACTGGTATAATCGTCTTCGTTGAGTTTGAGATTAGTTATTTTAGTTTCTTGATTCCAGATAGCATACAAACGCTCTTTTCCACTTTTTGAAGAGGCCACAGATTTAAACAGACCAAAAAGTGTTTTTTTACTATTTGCAGGCAGGTCTTTTTGAAGTTGGTTATAAACTAAATCTTCCAGTTCTTGTTGATGACTTTCCCGTTGCATTTCGGTAAAATAAGTCCAGAATAAATTTTGAGTCTGACTTGAAATTCGGTTGAGGATCAGCGCATTTTTTTCGGCAATTAATCCATTTTTATACAGATCAAAAACTGCTACCGGATCAAGGCGATCATTCAATAGATTTTCGTGCGTGTTGATGTAGCTGTAACCGCGGGCCACCTCATCGTTTAAAGAAGTAATTTTTAATAAATCTTCTTCTTGCAGCGGAAAAACACCATAACCCATCCCGTCATAATTGTAGATGATCTGCTGAGGTTTGGGTAAACCTTCAGCTTTTTTCAACTGTAGTTTTTGATCAACAAATGTAGCAGTAATAACTTGAGTAGAGTCTAGGTATACCAAGCCTATTTTAAATGTTTGAGGCCAGATTTTGTCACTCCCATCTTCGGCTTGTTGCGTTAAATGAAAAGACTGAATACTTCCATCTTCAGCATAGATCAATTCTTCAGAAATAACAGGTCTTCCACTTTGATTAACCCAGACTTCACTCCATTTCTTGAGATCAATATCGGTCTTTGTATCTAGAATCGTAACGAGATCATTCCATACTGCATTGTCATTTGCATAGGTTTTTATATACGCTTGAATTCCTTCTTGAAATGCTTCTTTACCAGTTGCAAGTTCGAGCTGGCGCATCATAATTGGCGCTTTGTTGTAGATGATACTTCCGTATAAAGAACCGGCATTTTTTAGGTTATCCAGTTGCTGCCTTATGGGATTAGAACCTTGTGTGCGGTCTTCCCCATATGCACTGGGATAGTGGCTCAATACAAAAAGCAGCTCGTGATTCACATCAGGAAAAGCCGGATTCACAATTTTATCTGCCATAAAATTAGCAAAGACTTCTTTCATCCAGACGTCGTTAAACCAGTTCATCGTTACCAAGTCGCCAAACCACATATGTGAGGTTTCGTGGGCGATGAGTTTCGCTCTACTGAGTTTTTGACTTTCAGTAGCAGTATTGTCTAAAAACAACGAAGATTCGCGGTATTGAATAGCACCTACGTGTTCCATACCTCCGTATTGAAAAATAGGAATTGCAGCAAAATCTAATTTCTGAAATGGAAAATCATAAGCGGTATAATCTTCTAAAAAATCTACAGCACCGGCGTGAAGTTCAAAAATAGGATTGAGACTTGCTTGTATCTTGGCACTATCGGTCTCGCGGTAGAGCATGTTCATATCCAGATCAGCTATTTTCTGATTAGCTACGCTGAATTTACCGGCGACAAATGAAAACAAATACGAGCTCATTTTATCTGAAGTGCCAAAGTTGTGCGTTATAAAATCCCCTTCTGAAATTTGATCAACCTCAGGAGCTCCTGCCAGTACTTCCCAGTCTTTTGGTGCGGTAATGCTTAAGTTATAAACCGCTTTTAAATTAGGCTGATCAAAAACCGGAAACAACGTGCTCGCACGATCTGGAACCAATAAGGTGTATAAGAAATCTTCGTTACGGTTTAGGGATTGTTCGCCTGCAATAAATTCAATAATAACGTTATTAACACCGTTTTTTAAATGTTCTGAAGGAATGATAATGTGCTCTTCTTTATGCTGAATAGTGATTTCTTCAGCATTTGCCACTACTCTATTTACGTGACCTTTTTCAACATTAAAATCAAGATAAAGCAGTTGTGAAGTATCGCTAATAGTAACTTCTAAATCTAGTCTTGCCGGGATTGAATCTTCAATTTTTTCAGGAATGGAAAAACTCAAATTGTAGATAATAGCACTCAGTTGTTCTTTTCTAAAATCTGCCAGTTCTTTAGAAATACCGGGACTGAGAAGTGTTTTTACTTCTGAAGCATTCTGGCAAGAAAACAGGCTTAAAACTAAAATTGGAACTAAAATTCGGGTTATCATTAGGGAAGCATAAAGTTTAATGAGCTAAATATCGGGAAAACTCGTGGTTCTAAGAATTAAAAAAGCCGCTTTCAATTTTGAAAGCGGCTTTTAAATTATTTGCTAAAATAAATATCGATTACCGAGTTTACTCAGTTTCTTTTGACCAGCTGTTGTTAGTTCGGTCAATATCTGCCATCAATTGCTGTGCATCTATTGTCATTGCCTTGATCTCAGCAAGAGGTTTGTCTATCGTAAATGTATAAGTAGGACTAGCCCAAGTCCAATCTTCTAATTGCATACGCTTCATTTCAGGAAATGGATTTGCCTTCTCAGCACGCATCATACGTAAGGGAATATAATAAGCTTCATTCTCATCGTTTGTAGTGTTGATGTAAAAATCTATAGGCATAGGCATAAGCCCTTTGCGCTCCAGGGTTACCTGGGTTTTACCATCTACTTCTTCAACGTTTTTAATAGCATAATCTATGGTGTTTGTAGTCTGTGTCCAGTCTACTAAATACCAGTCTAACTGCATCCCGCTCACTTTTTCTGCTACACGCTTAAAATCGTTAGGCGTAGGATGTTTAAAATGCCATTTGTCAAAATATTGCTTGAGCGTTTCATCAAGGTTCTCTTTACCAATAATATAACCTAATTGTGCTAAAAAGACTGCACCTTTAGAATAAGCAGAAGCTCCATAAGCTGCATTTAAAGCATAACGATCTGCATAGGTAGTTTGTGGTTGTTCAAAACCACTTTTAGCCAATCTGAAGTATGAATTGTAATTACCTGCTTGAGGATTAGGGTTGTTTTGTTCCATAACGGTATTCATCGCTTCATCAGAAATGTAAGAAGTAAAGCCTTCGTCCATCCACTCATGTTTTTGCTCATTGGTAGCCATTAAAAACTGAAACCACGTATGCGCAAATTCGTGAGCAGTAACGCCTACTAAACTTCCAAAGCTTCTTTCACCGGTAATAAGTGTACACATTGCATACTCCATACCTCCATCACCACCTTGTATCACCGAATATTGATCGTAAGGATACTGACCAATATGCTCGTTGTAATAGGCTAAAAGTTCTGCAGTTTTAGGCTGTAATTTTTTCCAGTTATCAATAATCTCTTTATTGTCTTTGTAGAAAAAGTGTAGAACGGTACCGTCTTCAGCAGTTAGTTTATCATGAATATACTCAGGATCTGCCGCCCAGGTAAAATCGTGTACATTAGGCGCAACAAAATGCCAGGTATATTTTCCTTTTGTAGGCTTCACCGCTTTTTGACCCGGCTCGCCGTAACCGTGACCTATTTCCGTATTTTGTAAATACCCGGTACCTCCTATTGTATAATCTGAATCAATTGTGATCTTCACATCAAAATCTCCCCAAACTCCATGAAATTCACGCGCGATATAAGGATCTGCATGCCATCCTTCAAAATCATACTCCGCTAATTTAGGATACCATTGAGTCATAGACAGTGCTACACCTTCAGCGTTATTGCGACCACTTCTTCTGATTTGAACCGGCACCTGACCGTTAAAATCCATTTTAAAAGTAGTGCTTTCGCCGGGTGCGATAGGTTTTGCAAGATTTACTTCAAGAACAGTTCCGGCAACATTATACGTTAGCGCAGAGCCATCCTGAGAAAGTGTATTTACTTTTAAAAACCCAATTTCATCCGGCTCTAATTTAGAGATGCGATCTACCACACGACGATCTGGATCTTTGATCGTTAATGATCGTACATCCATCTCACTACCTGGCTGAAATGCATTAAAATATAAATGGTAAAACACCTGATCTAAGGTATCTGGAGAATTGTTAGTATAAACCAGTTCTTGTTTTCCGGTGTAATTATAGTCTTCAACATTCATATCAACTTCCATCTTATAGTCAACATGCTGTTGCCAGTAAGCGGTATTATTTTGTGCTTGCGTCAATGCGAAAACACTAAAGAACGAAAGACTTAATAACGTTTTTAGCTTCATATTACATTTTAGTTTTTACTTGATAATTCAGCCATTTTAAAGGCGTTATACATGTTAACCATTTTTCCTGATTTTGAAAGGCTAGAAAATGATTTTACATTTTCAGCATCGCCACCCGCAGCAACCTGAATGTTAGTACTTACACCGGTTTGCATAATGATTTGTTTGATCTGAGCTGCAGAAAACTGTGGGTAGTATGAGCGCAACATAGCTGCTACACCTGCAACTTCTGGAGCTGCCATTGAAGTACCTTGTAAAAAGCGATATTCATTTCCCGGTACTGTTGACCAGATTTGAACCCCCGGTGCAAAAACATCAACGTTAGATTTACCGTAGTTTGAGAAACTAGCAACCAACTTACCACCATAAATATCATTTAATGCACCTACCGAAATTACATTGTCAGCAAACTCGGTAACATTGTCTAACTGATCGTTAGGGTAAACAGTATCACCATTATCCAGGTCAACACCCTCATTACCGGCAGCATTTACAATCAACACATCTTTTTTAGCTGCATATTTGATTGCGTCATAAACCCACTCGGGATTGGTTGCAAAATACTTACCAAAACTGGTGTTGATCACTTTTGCCCCATTATCAACAGCATAACGTATTGCCAATGCGATGTCTTTATCACGCTCATCACCGTCTGGCACTGCACGTACACTCATGATCTGTACATTGTTTGCAACACCGTTCATCCCTACACCATTATCACGCTCTGCCGCAATAATACCGGCAACGTGCGTTCCGTGCATCGCAGATTCAGGATCTGGACCGATAACATTATTATTACCATAGTTGGTATCTTTTATATCATCAGGATTGTCTCCAAGAGCCGCACGGTAATTTCCGTTTAAATTGTAGTTGTTATTCAAACGATCTGCCATACTCTCTAATTGCTCACCTATCATAGTGATAAACTCAGGGATCGTATCTTCATAATTAAGCATCTGTGTTAAGATAGCTTGGTTACGCTGCTCCATATCTGTTGCAGCTTCTAAAGCCTCCACTTCTTCTGCAGTATAATCTTCTTTACCTAATTTTTGAGAAACAGCGGTATGCGCACTCTTAACAGCAGCAAGTATTTGCTCATATTGTGTTTTTTGCTGAATTAGCTCCTCTTTTTCGGTTTCAACTTCTTTTTTCGCTTTGGTATAGGTCTTAAAAACTTCTTTTTGTGCCGAAGGAATCTGTTCTAAAGTTTTCCCTTTAAACTGCGCATCGTATTTCTGAACGATTCTACTTTTTTCTAACTGCTCCTGAACGATATCTCCTAAGAAATTCCATCCATGTACGTCATCTATATATCCGTTTTTATCGTCATCGATTCCGTTTCCGGGAATTTCATCAGTATTGGTCCAGATTACTGCTTTAAGATCTTCATGCTCAATATCTACACCGCTATCAACAACTGCAACAATTACCGAAGCACCTTTTTCTTTTATAAGTTCGTCATAGGTTTTTTCAACACTCATTCCGGGGATGGTGTCTTCTTGAATGTCTTTTGCAGGCCAATCTTTAAGTTGATCTTCAGATAAATCTGAAACTTTTAAAGGAAGTTGATCTACGTTTTCTGCAGGGATGCTTATTAAAGGTGCTGTAGTATCACAGCTTGACATAAGCAAAGCAGCGCTAAAGGCTGCAAGAAATATTCTTTTCATTTCTTAGGGTTATTTGTTTAAATTTTGATTCTTAAACCTGAAATAGGTTGAGGTATTTTTCTATAATTTCTTTAAAGCCTCACTTTTAAAGAACTTCTGCAATATTAAATTTTTCAGATAAGCGCACGCCTTTTTCAGTATGTTTTACCGTTATTATAGGATTATGTGCATCGTGCTGTAACCAGAGGTAATACTCTTGATCTGCTGCTTTATTCAGAAAGGATTCTTTTTCGCCCAAAGTCAACAAAGGTCTGGTATCAAAACCCATCACATACGGTAAAGGTAAATGTCCTGCAGTAGGTAATAAATCTGCTGCAAAAACCAGAGTCATATCATTGTAGGTTATATGGGGAATCATTTGCTTATCAGTATGACCATCTATAAATAAGATACCAAAATCTAATTCTGACGTTTCGGTGAAGCCCTTTTCAGGCTTATCTACAAAACGAAGCTGGCCGCTTGCTTCGATAGGTAAAATGTTTTCTTTTAAGAAGGAAGCTTTCTCACGGGCATTGGGTTTTGTAGCCCATTCCCAATGATCTTTATTACTCCAGTAGATAGCATTTTTAAAAACAGGAACTAATGTTTTACCATCTTCTGCCCATTTTATACAACCGCCGGAGTGGTCAAAATGCAAATGTGTTAGAAAAACATCGGTAATATCATCTGGGTGAAACCCTTTTTCTTTCAGTGAATTTTCTAATGTAGCTCCACCCCAGGGATGATAATAACCAAAGAATTTTTCGCTTTGTTTATCACCCATTCCGGTATCTATTAAAATAAGTCTGTTGCTGTGTTCTATAAGCATACAACGTGCACCAATATCTATCATATTGTTGCTGTCTGCAGGATTTGTACGCGTCCACAACGTCTTAGGAACTACACCAAACATAGCACCGCCGTCTAATTTGAAGCTGCCGGCATCTATCTCGTGTATTGTCATAAAGTATTGATTCTAGAACTTATGATAAGTTCGTCTATTAGAAGTTTTATTTTTCTGAGGAAAACCTCAAATTATCCCTATTCACAAGGGTAAAGTCTTGCAAATTACTAAAACGGCGTTAAATCAAATTTTCTGACCGGTGTAATTAAGCTATATTTAACAAAGAATGAATCGTATGAGCTTTAAAATCGAGTAATAAAGCCGTATCATAGCAAAAAATTGAATTCATGTTAGAATTAGGAGGAATCATTATTTTGGGCATACTGGCTCAATGGGTTGCCTGGAAATTTAAAATACCGGCAATTTTACCCCTTATATTAATCGGACTTTTTGTGGGTCCTATATCCACACTTTTTACCTACGATGGGTCTAAGTGGATAGAACCGATCTGGGATGGTGAAGTAGGTATTTTTCCCGGGGAGCGGCTGTTTAACTTTGTATCACTCGCTATTGGAATAATACTTTTTGAAGGCGGACTTACCTTACGCTTTAGCGAGATTAAAAATGTAGGGCCGGTTATTACCAAACTTATTATCATAGGTTCGCTGGTTACCTTTTTTGGAGCCGGCGCTGCTGCGTATTATATTTTTGACCTAAGCTTAAGAATTTCTTTTCTTTTTGCAGCCTTGATCATTGTAACGGGACCTACCGTTATTACCCCCATTCTGCGTAACATTCCACTTAAAAAAGATATATCTACCATTTTAAAATGGGAAGGAATTCTCATAGATCCAATTGGTGCACTCGTTGCCGTATTGGTTTTTGAATTTATCAGCGTAGGTGCCGGTAGCGAGTTTACGTTGACGGCATTAGAAGAGTTTGGTAAGATTGTTCTTTTTGGTTTCACCTTCGGTTTTACGTTTGCACATGCTTTAGCGCTGTGTATCAAACGCAATGTGATTCCACATTATTTATTAAATGTATTTACGCTGGCTTGTGTGCTGGGCGTTTTTGTACTTTCAGATATGTTTGCCCATGAGAGTGGATTACTTTCTGTAGTAGTTATGGGGATGGTTATGGGAAATATGAAATTGCCCAACATCAAAGAACTGCTTTACTTTAAAGAATCATTGAGTGTTCTACTAATATCACTTTTATTCATCCTGCTTTCTGCTAATATTGAAATGCAAGACCTGTATCTGGTTTATACCTGGAAGGCAGCCTTGCTCTTTGCAGTTGTAGTTTTTGTACTTCGACCAATAGGAGTTTTCCTGAGTGCAAAAGGTTCTGGTTTAAAGTTTAATGAGAAACTTTTTGTGAGTTGGGTAGGACCACGTGGTATTGTTGCTGCGGGTATTGCTTCTCTCTTTGGTTTGCAACTGGTGAGCGAAGGTGTAGAAGGAGCAGAATACATCACACCATTAGTATTTATGATCGTGCTGGGAACCGTTTTATTAAATGCGACCACTGCCCGACTTTTTGCAAAAATAGTAGGTGTTTTCCTTACAGAATCTAAAGGTATTGTGATCATAGGTGCTTCTAAAGCTTCTCGTATTATAGGTGAATATCTAATGCAAAACGGGCGTCACGTTGTACTTGTAGACAGCAACAGTTATAATATCGAAAAAGCAAAAGAACGCGGTCTGGAAGCTATTGAAGAAAGTATTTATTCTGATAGTTTGATGAATAATATTGAGCTGAATGATGTGGGGTATTTAATGGCCTTGACCGGAAACGGAGATATTAACGATTATGCGATAAACCGCTTTAAAGATGTCTTTGGAGAAAACGGATCGTTTAGACTGATCACACCAGAAGAAATGAGAAGTTCTGATGCTTCCCCACAAGAAGGACTCTTCTCTCCTACTGACGATTTTATACGTCTTACTGAAGTTGCCCGTGCACATCCTACAATCCAGGAAATTGAAATCGAATCTAAAGAAGCCTTTGAAAGACTGGTCAAAAGCACGCGAGCTGACAAAAATAGTATTCCGATTTTCTTGAAGAAAGAATCTGGTGAACTCGAAATTCTTAAGTCTAATCTGGATGAGGTAGATGTAGATAGTTTTACGGATACGAAGTTGGTTTATTTGGGTAAACCTTTTGATCCTGAAAAAGTAGCCGTGGCTAAAAAAGAAGTTGAAGAGTCAGATATTGATTTGTAAGAAATAGATTGGCTTTGAAGTTTTAAAGGGTGCTCACGAGCATCCTTTTTTTGATATATCAGATTTTCAGTCTATTAAAATTTTATTAACGCTTGGTTTTTAAGTATTTGATTAAAAATAGTTGAGTAACTTTCTACAAAACATTGTCATGAAAAACAGACGTACTTTTCTTAAAAACACCACACTTGCGTTAGCCGCAACCACCTTGCCACTACCTTACTTTGCCTGTTCAAAACCTCAGAAAAAGCTTGGTATTGCGCTTTTAGGTTTAGGGGGTTATGCAACTAATAATCTCGCTCCTGCCTTGATGCAAACAGAGTATATAGAATTGCGCGGTATCGTAACCGGAAGCCCTGAAAAGATTCCGGTTTGGCAAGATAAATATGATATTAAAGATGAGAATATTTATAACTATGATACCTTACCTGAGATTGCAAACAATCCCGAAATAGATGTTGTGTATATTGTAACACCTACTTTTCTTCATAAAAAATACGCTGTGATGGCTGCTAACGCGGTTAAACATGTTTTTTGCGAAAAACCGATGGCAATGACGGTAGAAGAATGTGAGGAAATTATCGCAGCTTGTGATCAAAACAAAGTTAAGCTCGCTATCGGGTATCGTATGCAACATGAAGAGAATACCCAAACCATTATAAAATGGGCAGACACAAAACCTTATGGAACTTTAGAAAATGTACATACCGAAGCTGGATTTAGAATTGGTTCAAGCGGTGGCTGGCGTTTAGATGGTGCTAAAGGTGGTGGTGCGATTTATGATATGGGCGTATACCCTATAAATGCGATGCGTTACGCAACGGGATTAGAGCCTGTCTCCCTTACTGCCACACATGAAACAGAGCGACCCGATTTGTTCTTAAATGGTGCTCCTGAGATTACGTACTTTGATCTGGAATTTCCTAACGGAATAACAGCTAAAGGTCGGGTTACCTATGCAGATAACGTCAATTTTCTAAAAGTGAATTGTGCTGATGGAAACTATGAGTTATCACCTTTTCAGAGTTATAACGGCGTTCAGGGAAGTACAAGCGATGGTAAAACGCTGGCTCCGTGTAACTGCAATCAACAAGCGATACAAATGGATGACGATGCGCTGTCAATACTGAATGGTAAACCTGTGATAGCTCCCGGTATTGAAGGATTACGCGATATTCAAATTGTAGAAGCTGCTTTAGAATCCGGTCGTAATGGTGGTAAAAAAATAGAACTGAAACAGTACTAAATAGAAACACCCTTACAGAACTACCGTAAGGGTGTTTTTTTAGATTGTATTATTTCAAAAAGATTATTCTTTCTTAGCGGAAAAATATTCTGAGATTACCATTAAAATCCCCACTACTGCACCAATGGCTAATAACCAAACCGCAAGCTGATTTTGATTTGCAGCCGTCCATTGACTGATAGCTCCGCAAATAATGATCAGGCCAAGCCCTATGAGTTGAATACGCTTCATTTAATCGTTCAGTTTCAATACCGCCATAAATGCTTCCTGAGGAATTTCAACATTACCTACCTGACGCATACGTTTCTTACCTTTTTTCTGCTTTTCTAAGAGCTTTCGCTTACGCGAAATATCACCACCATAACATTTTGCGGTAACATCTTTACGAAGTGCTTTTACGGTCTCTCTTGCAATAATTTTTGCTCCGATAGCCGCCTGAATAGGAATATCAAATTGTTGACGTGGAATGAGTTCTTTCAATTTTTCACACATCTTTTTACCAATGTCGTATGCATTGTCTTTATGCAGTAAAGCCGAAAGAGCATCCACAACATTTGCATTCAACAGGACGTCAACTTTTACAAGGTGTGAAGCACGCATTCCTATTGGGGCGTAATCAAATGATGCATAGCCTTTAGACACCGTTTTAAGACGATCGTAGAAGTCAAAAACGATTTCTGCCAGAGGCATATCAAAGTTCAATTCAACACGCTCTGGAGTCAGATATGTTTGGTTTGTGATCTGGCCACGTTTTTCAATACAAAGTGACATAACGGGTCCTACAAAATCTGCTTTGGTAATGATCGAAGCTTTAATAAAAGGCTCCTCTACACGATCCATTCCAGAAGGGTCTGGTAGATCTGAAGGGTTATTAACCAGTATCGGTGTTTCTTTATCTTTTATAGTATAGGCTTGATACGATACGTTAGGTACCGTAGTGATCACGGTCATATCAAACTCACGTTCCAGACGTTCCTGAATGATTTCTAAGTGCAACATTCCTAAGAATCCACAACGGAAACCAAAACCTAAAGCAGCAGAACTTTCGGGTTGAAAAACCAGAGAAGCATCGTTTAGCTGTAGTTTTTCCATAGAAGAGCGTAAATCTTCATAATCTTCAGTATCTACAGGATAAATACCGGCAAATACCATAGGTTTTACGTCTTCAAAACCTTCAATCATATTGGTAGTAGGATTTTTAGCATCGGTGATGGTGTCCCCTACTTTTACTTCTTTTGCTTCTTTTATACCGGTAATGAGGTACCCCACATCACCTGTTTTAATCACTTTTTTAGGAGTTTGTTTCAGGTTTAACGTTCCTACTTCATCTGCATAATACGTTTTTCCGGTAGCCATAAACTTGATATGCTGCCCTTTTGTGATCTCCCCATTAAGCACTCTAAAATAAGTTTCTACTCCTCTAAACGGGTTGTAAACCGAATCAAAGATAAGCGCCTGCAAGGGTTCATCAACAACACCTTTAGGAGCCGGAATACGCTCGATAATAGCATTTAATATTTCCTGAATTCCCAAACCGGTTTTTGCACTGGCAGGTATCACATCTGAAGCATTACAACCTAGAAGATCTACAATATCATCGGTAACTTCTTCAGGATTTGCACTAGGTAAATCTACCTTGTTCAACACCGGAATAATTTCTAGATCATTCTCTAAAGCCAGGTATAAATTAGAAATAGTCTGCGCCTGTATACTTTGTGCAGCATCTACGATAAGCAACGCTCCTTCACAAGCAGCGATACTTCTAGAAACCTCATACGAGAAATCTACGTGACCCGGAGTGTCAATAAGATTTAAAATATAAGGCTCACCGTTGTGCATATAATTCATCTGAATGGCGTGCGATTTAATGGTAATACCGCGCTCACGCTCCAGATCCATACTATCTAATAATTGCTCTTGTTTTTCACGTACAGTTACAGAGCCGGTAGCATCGAGTAAGCGATCTGCCAGAGTACTTTTACCGTGATCAATGTGAGCGATAATGCAAAAATTGCGAATGTTCTTCATAGACGTTCTTCATCAATGTTCGCACTAAGCGAACTTTAGCCTGCAAATATACAGTTTAGGTTATGCATTTTCTAATAAATATATTTTCAAACGAAATAGGGGCTTTATTGCTAAAAATCTGTTGTTTAATTTTACTTTAACACTGATTTTACATTAGTTTTGAAAATATATGAAGTATCCCATATTATTCTCCATTTTCATTACGCCTTTTGCTCTTTTTGCTCAGTCAAATGATGTAGAAAGCAAGGTCTTAGATGATAAAAAAAAGGCCATTGGTTATGCAAACGTACTGCTCCTCAAGGCAGCAGATTCCAGTTTTGTTAAGGGTACTATTAGTGAAGAAAATGGAAGCTTTATTTTTAATGATATTGCTCAGGGTAGTTACATTATTAAAGCCAGTTTTATTGGCTACACAGATGTATATAGTGACATTTTTGAAGTTCAAAATACAGTTGAGCATCCTCCCTTAATTTTAGCAGAGAATCCAGAGTTTTTAGACGCTGTGACCGTTACAGCAAAACGCCCTGTGATACAGCGTAAAATTGACCGCTATATTTATAATGTTGAGAATACTGTTGTATCATCGGGTACTACTTTCGATATTTTAAAACGCACTCCCGGAGTTATCGTCAATCAGGGACAACTTTTAGTAAAAAACAGCCCAGCCCAGGTATATATAAATGATAGAAAGGTTTATTTAACCAGTGATGAATTGCAACAACTGTTAGAAGGTTTTGCAGGAGTTAATGTAAAATCTGTTGAGGTAATAACCACGCCTCCGGCAAAATACGATGCAGAAGGAGGAGCGATCCTAAATATTGTTACCTCAAAAAATCTTTCAATAGGCTATAAGGGAAGCATTAACGCTTCTAATACAGTTGGAATCAAACCAAAATATAATGCAGGAACCAGCCAGTACTACAAAACCGACTGGTTGAATGCGTATGCCAGTTATAATTTTAATTCGCGTTTTGACGTAAAAACAGACGAAGGATTTGTTCAGTTTTACAATGCTAACGGAAGTGAAAAAGCAACTTGGGTAGATCTTTTTAGACGGGATACCCGCACCATCTCGCACAGTTTAAATACGATTTTAGATTTCACATTGAGTAAGACCGAATTGTTGAGTTTTAGTGCCAATGTGTTACACACACCAAAGGCAAATTCAGACATTACCGGAAAAACCGAAACGTATAATCCGCAAGGACAATTAGATTCATTATACACTACGAAGAGCAGATTAGAGAATCAAAACGATAATTTGCTATTGAATCTGAGTTATGAAAAACAGTTGGGTGAAAACGGTGCGAGTTTATCTGCAATTGCCAATTATATAGATTATACTAACGACCAGACCCAAACTGTTGCTACGCGCTATCTTTCGCCGCAAGGCAATCTCTTAAATGCGAATGCATTCAATACCATACCTACTCAAAATTCTAAGATTTATACCGGTCAGTTAGATTATACCGGTAATTTAGGCAGCTGGGCATTTGAAGCCGGCGGAAAGTTTTCCGGGATTAATTCTGAAAGCAGACAAGAGTTTTTTAATACTGCAGGAAACGTAAGGGATACTGATGCGATACTCAATGATAATTTTGACTATACCGAAGCTATTTACGCATCCTATTTCAGCTTTGCTAAAGATTGGGAAAAATGGAGTATTAAAGCCGGTCTGCGCGGAGAATACACCGATGCAAACGGAAACTCCAGGACTCTGGGTATTGTAAATACTCAGGAATATTTTGAGCTTTTCCCAACTATTTACCTGATAAATACTCCTTCTGATAATCATTCTTTTGGAGTTGAATACAGCCGTAGAATTGACCGACCGCGTTTTCAGAGTTTAAACCCGTACCGGTATTTCTTAAATGAAAATAATTTTCAAGAAGGAAACCCTAATATTCAACCGGCAATCGCAAACAAAGTTAAACTATCGTATTCTTATAAAAACAAGTTGAGTTTTGAATTGTATTGGGATCGTATTGATAATGCAATGAGTGTATTGCCTTTTCAGGATAATGAGAATTTGGCACTAAGAAGTGTAAACACCAATCTTAATTATGAACAGCAATTTAGTTTTGATGTAAGGTATTCAGAATTTGTAAATAATTGGATGTGGATGAGCGTTTACGCATCATTTTTTAATATGGAAAATGAATTTGCTGCACTTGAGAGTAATGGTACAAATGTAAAGCAAGACATTAACGGAGCTTATTTACAGACTTTAAATTATTTTATACTTGAAGAGGGTTTGACAGCAACAATTACAAATGTTCTAACCTCAAACTTATTGGTAGGTTCTTATCAATACGATCGTCCGCAATATGCTTTAAATATTGATATTCAGAAGACTTTTATGAATGGTCGTTTAATAGTTAATTTAGGTTCTGAGGATGTTTTCAATACCAACAATATTCCGCTTACTTCAAGATATTTAAATCAGAATAATTCTTTTTTTGCAATGCCTGAATCTCAAAAGATACGCGTAGGATTGCGGTATAAATTCGGAAATTTTAAGTTGAACGATAACAGCAGAGAAACTTCTGTAGAAGAAGAAACGCGCCTTCAAACAAATTAGAAGGCTTCCTTATAATTTTTCAACTGCTATACTTACCGAAACATTGCTTAATTTTGCCCCCGATAATCGGGATTTAAATAGTTTAAGGTTGGTCTTGAACTAAAAACTTCACGGTATTAACAGCTTCGGCTCTGCGTCGAGGCATTTCATTTAAAAAGTATTGCTTTGGCTAAAATAGGAGATATAGATGTAGGAGACTTCCCGTTGCTTTTAGCACCGATGGAAGATGTGAGTGATCCACCTTTTCGTGCACTTTGTAAAGAACAGGGAGCAGATGTGGTGTATACAGAGTTTATTTCTAGTGAAGGTTTGATACGTGACGCGGCAAAAAGCGTTATGAAGCTAGATATCTATGAGAAAGAGCGCCCTGTGGGCATTCAGATTTTTGGAGCTAATCTGGAATCCATGCTTCAAAGCGTGGAGATTGTTGAAGCGTCAAAGCCAGATATTATTGATATCAACTTCGGTTGCCCGGTAAAGAAAGTAGTTTCTAAAGGTGCCGGCGCCGGAATTTTAAAAGACATCGATTTGATGGTTTCTCTAACGGAAGCTATGGTGAAACACACCAACTTACCCATAACCGTTAAAACCCGTTTAGGTTGGGATCACGACTCGATCAAAATCGTTGAGGTTGCTGAACGTTTACAAGACGTAGGTTGTAAAGCGATCGCTATTCACGGTCGTACGCGAGCCCAGATGTATAAAGGTGATGCCGACTGGAGACCAATTGCTGAAGTTAAAAACAATCAACGTATGCATATTCCGGTATTTGGTAACGGAGATGTTGATACTCCAGAACGTGCTGTAGCAATGCGCGATGAATATGGTTTAGATGGCGCAATGATAGGTCGTGCAAGTATTGGCTACCCTTGGTTTTTTAGAGAGGTTAAGCATTATTTTAATACCGGTGAGCATCTTGCTCCACCCACAATGCAAGAACGTGTAGACGCTGCCCGAAGACATTTACAAATGTCTATAGATTGGAAAGGAGAGAAGCTAGGTGTTTTTGAAACCCGTCGCCATTATACCAATTACTTTAAAGGCATTCCCGATTTTAAACCGTATCGTATGAAAATGGTGACCAGCGATGCTCCTGAAGATGTTTTTGCAGCTTTTGATGAAGTTGAAACGCTTTTTGCTGATTACGATTTTGCTCAACAAACTATTTAATCTACGAGCAATTTAGGTCGTATTGTAGACGAAGCCAAATACGAGGCTAGAATTCCTAAAATTGAAATGGTAAAGAAGACTGCTAAGAAGTTCATCAGTGTAAATTCCATAGGATAGGGAAGTGTAGGTGTGATCATTTTAAGCTGAAATTGTAATTGAGCCCCCACGATCAATGCCCCTAAAAAGATGCCTATAAGTCCACCAAAAACTGTCATCATAGCTCCTTGTAAAAAATAGATTTTCTTGATCTCTTTTAATGAGGCACCCAGACTGTGCAAGGTTTTGATATTCGCTTTCTTATCAATGATGATCATAATAATACTTCCCACAAGATTGAAGAGCGCAATAATCAATACCAGTGTAAAAATCAGATAAACCGCGAGGTTTTCAGCATTCAACATCTTATAAAGCTTGTCATTTAGCTGAAAGCGGGTTTTTACTTCAACTTGATCTCCAAAGAGTTTTTGAACGGAATCTTTAACCGCCAGTGGATCTGCATTTGGCTTGATTTTGAGTTCTAGTGCACTAAGTGTAGAATCATTATACCGCAACAATTGACGCACATATTCCAAATTGGTAAAGATGTATTTCTGGTCAATTTCTTCATTCACCTGAAAGATATCTGAAACTACTAATTGCGAACTGTTAAATGCCTGACTAGGGTCTGTAAACTGGCCGGTTCCCGGTTTAGGAACCATAATGCGTAGTAAGTCTGTATAATTATTAACGCCAAGTGAAAGTATACGAGAAATACCAAAACCTATAGCAGCTACAGGTTCTTCAGGCGTGATCCAGTTTCCGTAAAGTAAGGTACTGTCTATGTTATTGACACGCATATAATTTTCGTCAACACCTTTTACATAAGCGATGTGATTTTTTCCTCTAAATTCAAGAAAAGCCCGTTCTTCAATGATTTGCGTATAGTAAGCTACACCTTCAATATTCTTAAGATCTTCAGCTTGTTTTTTAGAAAAAGAAATGGTTTTTCCGCTTGCGGGAATCACTTTTAAATCCGGGTCAAAAATTGATGAAAAAGATAGGCTGAAATCTTTCAACCCTGAAAACCCAGATAACACGATAAATAGTGCAGCAGAGCCGGCAATAATACTTATAGCCGAAATCAGGGTAATGATATTTATAGCATTGTTACTGCTTTTTGTAAACAGGTAACGTTTTGCGATAAATACTGAAAACTTCAAAAATGTGGTCTTATGATTTTTTACGACGCGGAAGCAAATCGGGATTTTCTATAGGATCTTCAGTTCCTTTTAAAGACTTGTCAATACCGTCTATATACTCCAAAGAGTCATCTATAAAAAACTGAAGTTCAGGCATACGACGCAACTGATGTCTGGTACGGTTTGCAATTTCGTGTTTGATAAAAGGCTTTACAGCTTTAACCTCTTTGAGCATAGCTTCGGCCTGAGTATGCGGAAAAACACTCATATACACTTTAGCCTGAGATAAATCTGTAGTTACATTTACTTTACTAACAGAAACAATGATGCTTTTAGCGCCGGCTTGCATCAATGCTTTTTGAATCACATCTACCAAGTCACGTTGCAGAACACCTGCTACCTTTTTTTGTCTGTTTGTTTCCATACTGCAAAAGTACGTTTTTTCTTATTGCATTTACTTTTGCACTTGTGTCATTTACTCGATGATCGAGATTTAAATGCTCCGATTCCCAATAGCTACCGGTATGTTTCGTTCAATTTGATGTTTGGTGGGCTTGCTCTAATGTAGTTTACTATCTTTCTACAGTTTTAATACCGTCAAGATGAAAAAAATAGAACATATAGGGATTGCAGTAAAAAGTCTTAAGGACTCTAATTTGATGTATGAGAAGTTACTGGGGGTAAAGCCCTATAAAGTTGAAGAAGTTCCTTCTGAAGGCGTAAATACTTCGTTTTTTAAAATGGGAGAAAGCAAGATAGAATTGCTTGAAGCGACTGCAGATACTAGTGCAATAGCAAAATTTTTAGAAAAGCGTGGGCCTGGAGTACACCATATTGCCTATGCGGTAGAAGACATCAAGCGGGAGTTGAAACGCCTGAAATCTGAAGGTTTTGAATTGATTAACGATGAGCCTAAGAAAGGAGCAGATGATAAATGGGTAGCTTTTTTGCATCCCAAAAGTACAGATGGTGTTTTAATAGAATTATGCCAAGAAAGAACACCTGAAAAAGATAAGGACGAATAAATGCTTGTAGTAAATAAAAAATAATGTTATTTTTGCGCCCGCTTTGATGCTGAAATATGCATTGCAAGCTGGTCCTATAGCTCAGTTGGTTAGAGCACCTGACTCATAATCAGGTGGTCCCTGGTTCGAGCCCAGGTGGGACCACTAGTAAATACTAAGCCTCAGAAGATTTTGTCTTCTGAGGCTTTTTTCATGTGCAAGTGATTTGCAAACAACTTCATTTTTAATAAAAATCCAACTTATTTAGGGTCAATTGATTATTAATTCAATCAACTCTACTGAAAAGTTGATTTCACTTCTGTGGAATTACTACATTAGACTGGACATAGCGTTGAATGAATATTATTGCAAGTTGTTAATTTATTAATTAGGAGACGTAAAGCCAAACAGTACACCTTAGAGTTTAAGCAAAAAGCAGTAGAATTAAGTTATGCCTCATTAGTACCCCAGGCCTCAGACAGCCAAATGTCATTTCCAGTATCATTACCTTCCTCAAAACCCGGAATACTGCTGTGGAACCCGACACCAATGCTAAGCTTTAATTGGCTTTGTATTAACACCCAAAACGTTAGTAAGGATTATTTTTGATGCGCTCAGAAACCAAAAATTAAGGGATAGGGTAGTTTTAGAGCGGTCGTGCAAAAGGCTGTAGCTGTTTGCCGGGATCCCATCGAATAGAACGCTTAAAATACGGTTATGCTCTCGACGCTTAAGAAAATTTTAAACAGTATCGCTTTAATACCTTCGGTATTGGCACTGTGTTTTATGCTTATCGCGATTCTTCAAATTGGGATCGCTATTCCCGTCCCCGAGGATTCCATGTTGAGCGGTTTGGTTATTACCGAAAAGGCTGATGTACAGTTTATACTCGCGTTTATCATTGGAGGGATTTTTACCCTTACCATTTTTAGCTATACTATGGTGATGAATGTATTAAACCGAAACATCAGTAATTATTCGCCACGCCTTATTCCCCTGCTACTTGCTGAAAAACACCATCAGTTGGTTCTGGGTTTCAGTTCGGGTACCATCATTTACGCCTTGATCCTGGCAATCCCCATCGCCAGTTCCCATACCGACAGCTTTCCCAAACTGGCAGCGAGTCTGGGTGTATTTTTTGCCATTATCTGTGTGTTTTTGTTTATCTACTTTATACATACGGTTTCCCAGAGTATTCACATCAATTATGTTTTAAGTCAGGTATTTATACGTACCGAAAAAAACATGTTGAAGCAGCACAAGACCCACGAGGATTTTCGCATTCCCGCAGGAGACGCTCCCTATAAAAACAGGTTTTCTTTAGGGAAGGCAGGCTATCTGCATCAGCCGGAATTTGATAAACTCCTCACTTTTTGTCAAAAGGAAACTATTGAACTCTGCTTGCTCCCCTTCCCGGGTCAGTTTATAAATCGGGAGAAGGTGCTGTTTACCTATAAGGGCGATCTTTCCAGAGAAATATTGCAGCAGCTTTCTGAGTATTTTGCGGTAGATCACGAGGTGCCTTTAAGTGTTCCCGAAACCGGATTTAAACATCTGGTGGAAGTGGCGGTAAAAGCCATGTCCCCGGCCATTAACGATCCGGGAACTGCTAAATCGGCTCTGGATTACTTTGCGCAGCTGCTGGAGTTACGCAATGCCTATCCCTATTATGCTTACGATACCCTAAAAATATCTCAGGAGGTCACCCGTAGCCTGGTATCTCAACAGAAATTGTTGAAGTACTGCTTTACAGAACTGGAACCGTATTTAAAAGACGATCCTCTTCTGATGGATTATTTACAGCATATAAAACACCGCAACGACTTAGCGGAATAAAAACGGAAGGCCGATTAAAGTGATCTCCCCCTGAAGTTCGGTGTACATGCATCGCTTTATATCCATCCAATTGCGGGAACAGAAACTATGTTAATGAATTCTTAAATTCAGGCGTTTAAAATGCCGTTTTCATACACTCTTCATACACTATCCTAGGCTTTGCTATGCCTTTGCCTGGGAGTTGCCTTGCTTCAGCCTTGATTTTGACCTGTCTTTTACGCTAACCTGTTCTCTCATACACCAGCTCTGCAACAACCATCTCGAAGCCAGAAAACCACTATATGCTTCAACATTTTTACCATTATGAACCCACATTCACCCACAAAAAGTGTGGTAAGCTGTGGTTGGAGTGTGGTTGCACTGTGGTAGCAGTGTGGTTGCACTCGACCTTATCTAAGAAGTCAGATATCTCTAATCAGCTATCAAATCATCACGATGCGTTCATTATAACCGTCTAAAACCGTACTGGGTATGGGTTAAACAAATTTGGTAGTCATTAAACTAGTATGCCCTAGCATCTCCGATATTGCTTGCAACGGCACATCTTGAAGCATAGCCTCTGTGGCAAAGCTGTGTGGGGCTACGTATGCTGTTAATGTCTGTTGAATCTGGCTTTTTTTACCGATTTCTTGTGATCCTAATCTATAGATTCTCACTCACTGATGTAAAACAAATTCTTTTAGGTGATTTGGAAACTCCTGTAACAAAGAGCGGAGTGACTCGTCATAAGGATAGTACGAATAAAAAAAGAGTTTATGTCATTATGGACGCCAGTAATCTGGTTAAGCATTATCATTCCTTTATTACTTGTAGCACAACTTACCACAAAGCAAACCCAACCTAAATACATAATATTCTTTTGCGGGTACTTTCTTATCGATTCGTATACCCGAATATTGGGGTATAAATGGATAAAACTCGACGCAATGGGCTTAACCGGAAATTGGAGCGGAATGTTGTTAAGTCTTGCTATTGCTCTGGTTTTTATCTTATATCATTCGAAAGCTATTAGAAAAGATATAGGTTTTACCACCGTATTCAACAAAAGGACGATTAAGCTTGGGATTCTGATTTTTCTGGGGTTTCTCGTTTTTGATTTTGTCTTTAAAATGATATTGTTCCCAAAGGGAGGGGCGTTTGATCTGGAGCAGTTTGTATTTCAAGCTACCTTACCGGGGTTGACGGAGGAAATCGTTTACAGAGGGATTCTTTTATGGTTGTTGAGTAAAGCCTTTGTTCCCACGAAACAAGTGAAAGGTATATTTTTTGGCTGGGGATTTATAATCGTAACCTTTCTGTTCGCAATGATTCATGGTGTCGTATTAACGGAAGCTATGGAGTTTAAAGTAGATTCTATTACGATTGTCTACATTACCCTAATTACATCCCTGAGTTTGGGGATTCTGAGAAAATTCACGGGAAACTTGATTTTACCAACTGTAGGACATAATATGGTTAATTTGATGAATTTTTGTATTCGGTTACTCTAGTCCTAATTTTTAAAATGCCTGCTAAATCATCACAATCCGTTCATTATAGTCAACCAATACGGTACTTGGAAGCGATTTTAAATTAACCTGAGTGGTATTCAAGCTGGTATGCCCTAGTATCTCCGATATTGCTTGCAACGGCACATCCTGAAGCATAGCCTGTGTGGGGCTAGGTATGCTGATGAGCAAAGGTCTTTGGGGGTATACTTTATCAGATTAAACCCTGTCAAGATATAAATTCAAATTTTTGATTTAGCGTCTGGTGGTACTTTTCTTTTGCCAAAAGTGTTTTCAACCAAAATTATCCACAAGAGGTTAAGTTTGGCAAATACGAGAACAATTCTTAGCTGCGTGACTGTATATATTTGGCTGTATTAACTACAACTATGCCGAATAAGATTAAAAAAGTACTATTACTAATTGTATGTTCTGTTATAACGATTTCTTCTTTTTCACAAGAAGAGATTCAAGAACGTACGTATAATTATACGTTAAGTTCAGTGGAAGGTCATAACGGAATGTATGACTGGAAAATGAAAAAAGCCGATGAATTGCCTACGCGTTCTGAAGCTATTTCAACACTTGAAGTAAGCACAAAAGATTGGATGCCGGCTATAGTTCCGGGAACCGTTTTAAATTCTCTTGTCTACAACGATGTATATCCTGAACCTTACTATGGGTTGAATAATAAACTGGAGTCTCAACGCATTCCGGATTTATACCATGCCGGCAGGGATTTTTACACCTATTGGTTTCGAACCGAATTTAATGCTGATGAAAGCTTGTTTAAAAACCAAAAGGTTTGGATGCAGGTTGATGGTATTAACTATCGAGCTGAAATATGGTTAAACGGAAAGATGGTAGGCAATCTCTCGGGCATGTTTTTGCAAAAGCAACTTGAGATTACTGATTATTTGGTTTATGATCAGCAAAATGTACTTGCTGTAAAGGTTTATCCCGTGGATTCTCCGGGAACCATCAAGCCTAAAGGCGGAAAATCTTTCGGAGCTGAAGGAGAATTCCAAAACGGAGGGAATGGTGAGATAGGTAGAAATGTAACACAGTTAATGACTGTAGGTTGGGATTTTACCTTTCTGGATGGCATCAGGGATAGAAATACCGGTGTATGGAAAGACATCAAGATTTTCACAACCGGTAAAACCATTTTAAATCATCCTTTTGTAAAATCAGAACTGGCAAAACCTAATTACGATAGCTCCAAGCAGACGATTTCAGTAGAGGTGGCTTACCCTAATTATCTTCCCCAAAACAAGCGACAAAAAGTTAAAATTATCGGAGCGATCAAAGGGGAGAATATCCATTTTGAAAAAGAGGTAGCTCTCTATAGGGAAGAAGTAAAGGAGGTAGTATTTACCCCGGAAGAGTTTCCGCAACTAATCATAGCTAATCCCCGCTTGTGGTGGCCCGTAAATAAAGGAAAACAAGAATTATATGATTTGGTCTTAAAGACCGAAATCGATGGAGTAGTGACCGATTCTATTTTTACACGCTTTGGCATACGGGAAATTACCTCAACTACAGACACTCCAGACCAATCCAGGACTTTCCATGTTAACGGCAAACCTATGTTTATTAGAGGAACGAATTGGTTGCCTGAAAATATGCTGCGTACCTCAAAGGAGCGGACTTATGCTCAATTAAGATACTCCGCACAGTCTGGGATAAACCTCATTCGCTTTTGGGGAGGTGGCATTACTGAATCTGATTATTTTTTCCAGTTGTGTGATGAACTGGGTATACTGGTTTGGCAGGAGTTCTGGATGACAGGTGATACCCAACATCCGCAAGATGTGGGATTATACCTGTCTAATGTTACGTCAACGGTAAAAAGGATACGCAACCATCCCAGCCTTGCTTATTATGTGTCGTCTAATGAAAGCACACAAATGCCCCATATCGAATCGCTGCTGAATTATTTAGATGGTAGCAGAGGGTATCAAATGCAATCTGAAACTGATGGAATTCATGATGGAAGCCCTTATAAGCAGGTAAATATTATGAATCATTATGAAAATACCGCCTCAGAACGAGGAAGCCGTATTGATGGGTTCAATCCGGAATATGGAGCGCCTTGCCTTCCAACAGTAGAGTGTCTTCGAGAGATGATGGATGAAGAAGACCTTTGGCCCATTAACAAAGAAGTTTGGGATTATTTAGATGGTAATGGGTTTCACTTAATGACCTCCATGTATACAGATATGACCAATGAATACGGTGTATCTGGCAGCATTGATGAATTTGCCATGAAGGCTCAGTTTGTAGGAGCTATGAATTATAAGAGCATTTGGGAGGTCTGGAACTATAATAAATTGAATTATGGTGATCGATATGCTTCAGGTTTTCTGTACTGGTATCATAATTCTCCTATTCGGCAGGTATGTGGGCGTATGTGGGATTGGTCCTTAGAACCTACAGCGGCATTATACACCGCGCAAAATGCTTGTGAGCCGTTGCACCCCCAGTTTGATTATTTAAAAAACACCGTGTCAGTAGTTAATGACTACTACCAGTCTTTTGAAAATTATAGGGTGACAGCAGATGTGTATGATTTAAATATGAATAAACTATTTACCAAATCTGTAACAATAGATTTACCGGAGGCTGCTGTGGCAAATGATATTTTTAAAATTGAATTTCCGGCTAAAACAACTTCCATTCAATTTATTAAACTCAGGTTGTTTGATGCTCATAATAATCAGGTAGGAAGTAATTTTTATTGGCGATCAAGCAATACTTATAAAGGTCGAAATACACTTACCGGGCCCGCTACAGCTGGATTTCAGGATATCAATAAACTGGATCAAACCACAATAGATGTGAACTATACCACTTCGGTAGAATCCGGCAAACATTTCATCACTCTCGATTTAAAAAACACGGGAAAGACCCTTTCCTTTTTCACACAAATACAATGGTTGGATGACAAAGGGAGACCCGTAAGACCCTCTTTTTATTCCGATAATTTTATGAGTTTACTGCCAGGAGAGTCCCAATCTGTAACTATAGAAACAGCTGTTGCTAATCTTTCTGAAGCATCATACTCCCTGGTTGTAAAGGGAATTAATATCAGCACCAAAAAATTTAAGATAAAACCCTGTGCAGATTGCTTTTGATAAAATCAAACTAAGAATACAAGTACATGAAAAAGCAGATCATTTCTATTAGTGTTTCAATACTATTCTTACTCAGTGTTTCATGTACCACAATGAAACCAACTAAAGAGGAGAAAAGTGATCGTATACCCGCTTGGGCACTGGGTGAATTTGTTCGGCCTGATATAGATCATCCGGTCATTTCACCGGATCCTGCCAGTGCGTTTTATTGCCCTATGAATCAGGCTGAAGTTAAATGGGAAGAAAGTGAGACCTTCAATCCAGGGGCCATCACACATAATGGTAAAATAGTCGTTCTCTATCGGGCAGAAGATAATTCAGGGCAAGGGATCGGTAAACGTACTTCGCGTATAGGATATGCCGAAAGCAGTGATGGCATCAGTATGGAAAGAAGGGGAGAGCCGGTGCTTTTTCCTGCTAATGATGCTTATGCAGATTTAGAGTGGCGCGGAGGCTGTGAAGACCCCAGGGTTACCATGACTGAAGACGGTTTGTACGTGATGCTCTACACCGCCTGGAACCGTAAATTGGCCCGTTTAGCAGTGGCTACTTCAAGGGATCTCATTCATTGGGAAAAGCATGGTCTAGCATTTGAAAAGGCTTACAACGGGCGGTTTAAAAATCTGTTCTGTAAATCAGCCTCTATGTTAACAGCCATTAAGGATGACAAAATACGTATTCAAAAACTCAACGGCCAATACTTCATGTACTGGGGAGAACATGCAATCTACGCGGCTACATCGAAGGATCTGATCAACTGGGAGCCTGTATTAGATGATAATGAGGAGCTCAAGGTAATAGCGAAACCCCGTAAAGGCTTTTTTGACAGCATCTTTACAGAATGCGGCCCCCCTGCCTTGATGACTGATAACGGAATTGTTTTACTGTATAATGGTAAGAATGCACGAACTGATGGTAACGGGGATCCTAACTATCCTTCGGGCGCTTATTGCTCCGGTCAACTATTGATGGATGCCCGTGATCCCCTCAAAGTATTGGACCGTTTAGATAAACCGTTTTTCTATCCGGAAGCACCTTACGAAAAAAGCGGACAATATGCCCAGGGTACCGTATTCATTCAGGGCTTGGCTTATTTAAATAATACCCTGTATCTCTATTACGGTTGTGCCGATTCTAAAGTTGGGGTCGCTATGTGCAGCTATAGGAATAAGTAAAAACTAATTGAATTGAAACAGATAATCAACCTTATAATCATCTTAATCGTTTGCACGCACACTATGTTTGCATACGAGTATGATGTTGTTATTGTAGGCGGAACACCTGCTGGAATAACCGCAGCCATTGCAGCAGCCCGGGAAGGCAAACACTGTCTTATTTTAGAACGAACGGGACATATAGGAGGGCTTCCGGTAAATGGTCTGGGGGCAACTGATATCGCAACAAGAGATGCCACTACCGGTTTGTTTAAGCAATTTGTTAGCTTGAATAAAGAGTACTATAAAGCTCAATTTGGTATGGACTCCCCACAGGTAAAACAAAGTAGTGATGGCTACCATTTTGAGCCGCATGTGGCCGCTGCATCATTTGATAAAATGATAGGGATGGCCGGGCCGGGAAAGATAGAGGTTTTAGTATTCAGACAATTTGATTCTGCACCTAAATATGTAAACAAAGAAGGGAATACCATTCAATCCATTCGAATACTCAACAGGCAAACCGGACACGAGGAGTATTATAGTGCTCAAGTATTTATTGATGCAACTTATGAAGGGGATCTTGGAGCTGCTGCTGGTGTCCCGTATCGGTTAGGGAGAGAAGGAATAGATGAATTTGACGAACCTTGTGCGGGTAAAATTTACCGTTGGTGGAAACATGGACCTGATGAAGAGGGAACTACCTATCAAGGTGATAATGCCATACAGGCATATAATTACCGTTTATGCCTGACCAACAATCCTAATAATCGTTTGCCAGTGGTTAAACCAGAAGCTTATGACCGGGAAGAATTCGTGTCATTAATTGAAGATGTGCTTACCGGGCAAAACACCGATATCCGTTTCAGTCCGGTAGATAGTGCCCAAATACAGGCAAATAGAAGAAAAATTCTTGCAGGAGAGAAAACTGCCATTCCCGGAGACCCCTGGGGTATTTGGAAACTTTGCAGCATGACCTCCTTACCAAACAGAAAGGTAGATGCCAATAATCAGCACCTTGCCTTGCTATCTACAGATCTTCCCGAAGAAAATTGGCCTTGGCCCACATCGGGATGGGCATGGCGTGATCAATATGCTAAGCGACTTAAGTCATATACGTTAGGGTTATTGTGGTTTGCTCAAAATGATAAAGTCCTTCCTGAACATTTTCGGGAGGCATGTAAATCGTGGGGCTTTGCTAAAGATGAGTATCAGGATAATCATGGATTTCCACGTCAGGTTTATGTGCGCGAAGGCAGGCGCCTTGAAGGAATGCACCTCTTTACCGCCCATGATGCGCTACCTTTAGAGAAAGGAGGTCGACCACCTGTTTACAGTACCTCTGTCACTGCCAGTCATTATGCGCTCGATTCGCACGGGGTACGTAAGCGAGAGCCAGAGCGTGTGCATCTGGATGGGTTTTTTAGTCATCCATCAGCTCCTTATACCGTTCCTTATGGGGTGATGGTACCCAAGTTGATAAACAACTTGCTTTTTCCTGTTGCGGTATCTGGGAGTCACGTGGGTTTTTCAACCTTACGTATGGAACCCTGTTGGATGGCTCTGGGTGAAGCAGCAGGTATTGCAGCAGCTTTGACCATAAATAATGAGGTGAGCGTAAGGGAAATCCCCATTAATCTGCTCCAGGAAACGCTCCTCAATAACGGGGCTACATTAATTTATTTTAATGATCTCAAGGCTACAGATGTTGAGTTTAAAGAGATCCAGAAATTAGCTCTTCTTGGATTTTTTCCAGAATGGGAGGCCTCACTTGATGAAGATCTCGATATCAATACAGGGCATTTGTGGAATAAGCTAACACACAAAAACATACCGTATAACGGAAAAGCTAAAAGGGAATTAATTAAAACACTTCTAACAGAGTGGAGCCAAATTGAAAACTAAATATGATTACTAAACTTAAATTCAAATGTATGATTTCAAAAACAAAGTATTGTTTGCTTATGTTTCTCTGTATGTTTATGTGCGTTTCTGTAAAGGCGCAAACGGGAGATAAAGATATATCGGGTGTTGTTGTTGACGCAAACAACATGCCTTTGATGGGAGTAACTATTGCAATAAAGAACACTAATAAAGGTACCGTAACTGATTTTGACGGAGCCTTTAGTTTATCGGTTCCCGAAGATGCAACTCTTCTAGTTTCTTATGTGGGCTTCGCTACAAAGGAGGTTGAGGTAACTGAAAATGCTACCTATACGATAACGTTGGAGGAAGATTCATTTGATTTAAATGAAGTTGTCGTGGTAGGATATGGATCTATGAGAAAAAAAGATCTTACAGGAGCTATCACGCAGATTCGTCCTGATGATATAGCCAATGAAAATCCAAATACGGTTCAGGATATTTTAAGAGGAACTCCCGGTGTCCAGGTGGGTTTTAGCAATTCAGCAAAAGGAGGAGGAAGTATACAGATTCGAGGTCAACGCTCTGTTTATACTGCAGGAAATCATAACAGTCCATTACTGGTTCTTGATGGGATGATTTTTTATGGAGAGTTATCTGAAATTAATCCAGATGATATAGGGCAAATTGATATTCTAAAAGATGCTTCTGCGGCAGCTGTTTATGGAGCTAAAGCAGCTAACGGAGTTATTATTATCACCACTAAGAAAGGGAAAAAGGGCAAGCCCAAAATCAATTTGAGTATGAATACCGGAGTTTCACAGGTAGCAGCCCTACGGGATAGATGGGGGCCTGATGATTATTTGCGTCATCGTCAGGACTGGTTTGAAACGGCCACCTATGGGGTTAATTACCTGACTGAAGGTTATGAGAGGTATCAAGTAGGTCAGATGGCTTCTAAACCGGCATATTATACAAATCCAAATAACCTTCCGGGCGATGTTGCTGTAGAAGACTGGCGGGCCTATACTCAAAATGCTGGGGATGAGTCCGATTTAAGTATCTGGGCTCAAAGACTGGGCATCACCGGGAACGCCCTCGAGAATTTATTAGCAGGAAAAACAGTTGACTGGAAAGATCATGCTTTTAGAGCAGGCTTCAATCAGGATTATAATGTAAGTGTAAGTGGAGCCGGGGATAATGCAGATTACTATTTCTCTATGGGTTATTTAAGTAATGAAGGCGTTGTAAGAACCGATAATTACAGTGCGATACGAAGTAATTTAAAAGTGAACTTAGATGTTACAGACTGGTTACAGATTGGGGCTAATGTGAATTTTCAGGACAGATCTGATGATAATATTGGTTTGAATGTAGGGTCTACCTTAAACAATAGTCCATTTGCTGATTATGCTGATGAAAATGGTAACCCGGTTCAATATCCTTTTGATGATAGCTACAGCAGAAGAGGGTATAACTTTGATTTTGAAAGAAAATATGCCCAACAGGAAAGTGGTTATACTACGCTTAATAGCATTTTCAATGTTAAGGTCAAATTACCTCTCGATATTACGTATACATTTAATGCTTCACCTCGATATCAGTTCTATTATAATCGAAAGTTTACTTCAGCAGACTTACCTTTTTCAAACCCCAAAGACCGTGGTGTAGACAGGAACCAGGCAAAGCGTTTCAACTGGTCGTTGAACAATACAATAGAATGGAATCATATTTTTAACAAAAAACACCATTTCATTTTAACACTCGTGCAAGAAGCAGAAGAGCTTCAGTATTGGAGTGATGATATCTATGCACGCAATATACAGCCTTCTGATGCTTTGGGCTTTCATAATACACAAAACGGTACCAAAGAAGATAGTTCGTTCTCTTCTTCCGATAGTTACCAGACAGCAGACGCACTATTGGCACGCTTATTTTATTCTTTTGATAATCGTTATTTGATTACCGGATCTATACGTAGAGATGGTTATTCTGCTTTTGGATCATCTAATCCACACGCCATTTTTCCTTCTGTGTCTCTGGCATGGACATTTACCAATGAAAAGTTTTATAACTGGAATCGTATTATGGATTATGGGAAATTACGCCTTTCGTATGGTAAAAACGGAAACCGTTCATTAAGCAGTCCGTATTTGGCATTAGCAAATTTATCTTCCGGTGCTGGTAAAATGCAAGGATATCTAAACGGTAGCGGGGACGAAGAGCTTTATCGTTATTTAATTGTTGACCGTATGGCAAATCCTGGCTTGCAATGGGAAAAGACAGCTTCATGGAATGTTGGTCTCGATTTTGGCTTTTTGGATGGCCGCATAGGAGGTAGCCTGGATTTGTATTATGCAGAAACTCAAGATATGATTATGGCACAGCGCCTACCTGAGTTTACCGGATTCTCTGATATTACAACAAACTTAGGACAGGTTAATAACTCTGGTATTGAATTCACACTGAATACAAGAAATATTGATAAAGAAAACTTTCAATGGAATACTACTGTAGGCTTTTTCTATAATAAAAATGAAATCAAGCACCTGTATTACGAATATGAAAATGGGGTAGAAGTAGATGACGTGAGTAACGGTTGGTTTATTGGAGAACCTATTAGCGCAATCTGGGATTATAAAGTAACCGGTATCTGGCAAAAAGATGAAGTGGAAGCAGCAGCGGAGTTCGGACAAAAACCGGGAGATCCTAAAGTTGCCAATATTTATACTGAAGATGATATCATAAACAGCGACGGTTCTGTAACACCGGTATATAACGATAACGATAAAGTAATCCTGGGTCAGTCTGCGCCACCTATTAACTGGTCGTTACGCAATGATTTTACATTCTGGAAAAATCTGACAGTCTCCTTTAATATGTATTCCTATATGGGACATAAAAGTTTAAATAACGAATATTTAAATGATGATGATCACGGTTCTAATATGTCTTTAGGTTTTATAAATCTTCCTGAAAAAGAATATTGGACAGTCGATAACCCTTCAAACACTTACGGACGGATTGGAGCAGTAGGTCCCACTGGTGCTCAAGCACCTGGAAGACTTATTGATCGTTCGTTTATTCGTCTCGAAAATATCACTGTAGGATATTCATTCCCAAAAAAGATGATATCAAAATATAGTTTAGATCGGCTTAAAGTTTACGCCGCTGTACGTAATGTGGCAACCTGGGAGAAAGAATGGGAATATGGAGACCCCGAAACCGGATCATTTGCACCCCGCATTGGAACTTTAGGATTGAATATTACTTTTTAAAACTTAATTAAAATAAGATATAGAGTATGAAAAATAGAATAAAAAAAACAAAATATGCAGTAGTGCTGTTGGCCTTAGTGGGCTTTCTGGTAGTGCTTAACGGGTGTTCTGATGATTTCCTGGAACCCGATCCCGTATCTATCTATGAACCGGGCCAAACCTTTTCGACAGAGTCAGGATTAAGATCCCTATTAGCTTTTTGTGATCGCCATTTAAAACTGTTCTACACTTCAGGAGATAATAATGCAATAAACCCAATTGGAACGGAGTATATTTTCTCTGATTTGATGGTTCCTGGAGCACATAATTATGAAACGATGCTACACAATATGGCAGAGGGTCTTACACCTACTAGTGTTGGCATTGGTAGCGGAAGATTATTTACATCTTTACAACAAAACCATAGTATATGGCATTTTTGGCATGAGAGTTATTATACCATAATGCAGGCCAATACCATCATTCAATATGTAGATGATATAGAGTCTCTGGATGAGGAAACCCGAAATGCTTACAAAGGAAGGGCCTATTTTCATCGTGCTTTCCGTTACTATAATTTGGTATTTCAGTTTGGAGATGTACCCTTGTTAACTAAGGTTACCGAAGTTCCTAAGCAGAATTACAGGAGTACTGAGCGGGAAGAGATATTGGAGATGTTGATTCAGGATATGGAAAAGGCTGTTGAATGGGTTCCAAACCAGTCTGAAATGGCCTTGGTGGGTATGGTTAATAAAGGAGCTTGCCGCATGTTGCTGTCTAAATTATATTTGGCGATGGGTGAGTATGGCTTAGCTGAAGATCAACTCGACGTGTTGATTGATGGCTCCCAATATGCATTGATTAGAGGGGATAGTTTTGGTTCGTTTAATGATGGAGGTGAGCCAGAGGCCTGGCCAATTGAGCGTAATGTAATTTGGGACATGCACCGGGCAGAAAACAAATTAATTCCTTCAAATAGTGAGGTAATATTGGGAATTGTAAATCGGGGATCAGATACCGAAGGTTTTGTTCCTATGCATACTATGCGTATCTATTACCCATTTTATTTTGAAAATACCACAAGCGCCCCCAAAACCAAAGATGGTAAGCAGGCGTTGTTAAATCTATCCAGAACTAATGGAGACTATGTTGAGGAGTATGATTATTTACGGGCTTTAGGTCGTGGTATAGGGACATTTCGCCCTACGTATTATCAAACCCATACACTGTGGAAAGTTAATGGCATAATGGATGCTACTGACTTACGTCACAGCTCTGAAACTGGAAACTGGGTGCGTATGGAAAATCTTAAGGTTAATAACAAAGCATCCGCTCAGTATGGGCAACCGCTAACCTTACGTGATGATTCTGGAAATCTACTATGTACAGATACCATTAGACGCTGGTATGATGTGCCGCATTACAAATTTTTTCTTAATGATCCCATAAATGAAGCTCAATTGAACAGCACGAGTTATAATGGTGCGACCAACGGAGGTAATGCCGATTGGTATTTGTACCGTTTGGCAGAGGCCTATCTGTTACGTGCAGAGGCTAAATTTTATCAGGGTAATCTGGGTGGCGCAGCATCAGATGTGAATGAAATTCGTATGCGGGCACAATGTACCGAGCTTTATCAAGGTTCGGTTACCATAGGCGATATTATGGATGAACGCGCTCGTGAATTATACATGGAAGAATGGCGTAATGTTGAATTAACCCGGGTATCATTGTGTCTTGCCCGTAGCGGTATGCCAGACGAGTGGGGCAATACCTATAGTCTGGATAATTTTGATAAACAACAGGGAACAGATCCTAATGGGGGTAGCTATTGGTATCAGCGGGTTACTAGATGTGGTAAAATTTATAATGGAGAACCCATTAGTGTAGAAGGTGGAAAAATAAACCCGATAAATTATACTATGGATAAGAAAAATATTTACTGGCCTATTTTTAATCAATCTATTACCGCTAACAGAAAGGGTAATCTGGCACAAAATTATGGCTATGACGGTTATAACCCTGCTACTCCTAAATGGAATACGTGGGAGGAAGCCATTGCAGATGAAGATAAAATAGAGTAGATAGAAAATTATAATACTATATAAAATAGACTGGCCATTCAGAGATGTGGCCAGTCTATTTTGTAACTAATCTAAAAATAAATGAATAAATTAAAGAACTCACTGAGATTACTTGTTCTAATAACTATATCTACATTCGTCATATCTTGTGGAAATAGGAAGAATAATAAGAACGATAGCGGAGTAACCTACTCAAATCCATTAGATGTCAAATATGGCGACCCTTTTATACTTAAAGCCTCTGATGGTAAATACTATATGTACGGAACCGATGGCAGCGCTCCGGGCTTTAAGGTTTATGAGTCTCAGGACTTGGCAGCGTGGAAATATGTAAAAATGGCTTATGAGGGTGGTAAAGAAGACTCTTGGACTAAAGATAGTTATTGGGCACCTGAAGTTTATGAACGCAAGGGTAAATATTATATGTTTTTTAGTGCTAATTGGAAATACAATCCCAATAATGAAGAAGAAGTATTTAGGATAGGTGTTGCAGTATCTAATACTCCTACCGGCCCTTTTAAAGATTTGGGAGATCGCCCCATATTTGATCCCGGCTACCCCATTATAGATGCAAATGTTTTATTTGACGACGTTCATAATAAAACCTATTTGTATTATTCCAGATGTTGTTACAAACACCCTGTTGAGAGCGAGATTGCCGATTGGGCAAAAGACAAAGGCTGGTATGATGAAATTGAAGAAAGTTGGGTTTATGGTGTTGAAATGGCTTCTGATTTTTCGGGTGTTATTGGCGAACCCGAACTACTGTTACGTCCTCCGCTTAAAATGAATAATGTTCAGGCAGAATGGGAAAGTCGTTCCGTAACGGCCAGAGAGACCAACCGCAGATGGACCGAAGGCTCCTATATTTTTGAACATCAGGATACCTATTATATGCTTTACTCTGCAAACTATTTTGGGGGGCAGTATTATGCCATGGGTTACGCGACATCCAAAAATCCATTGGGTCCATTTAAAAAGGCTGAGAATAACCCGATACTACAGAAAAACAATGACCAAGGAGGTGGCGTTACCGGTACCGGACATGGTATGGTACTCGATGTAGCAGATTCAAAAAAGTTGTGTGTATATCACGCTCGTACAGCAGAAACCGGAAATGATCGGGTTGTATTTATGGATGAGTTGGAGATTTTAGAAGATGGTACATTAGTGGTTCACGGTCCAAAAAGTGGTAATGTAGCTGTAAAATAAATAGAAAAATGAAATCAAAGAAATTCAAAAAGCCATTCTTAATTCTAAAGAATGGCTTTTTGAATTAAGCGTAAAACCAAAAATCAAGGTTTATCTAATAAAGCATAGGCACACCATATCAAGGCTGCCTGTCCATGAAGATCGCCCACCCATCTGCGACGGTCTCTATAGTATTCATAAGAGTAGCCTATACCTGTTCCTTCACATACTTCGGTTATATCATTTTTGCTATCAAGATACGTAAGTAATGCTAACCAACCCTTACGTGCAACCGTTCCATATTTTTCTTCTTCAAGCCAACCTTTTTTCACTCCCGTAATCATTGCATATGTAAACATAGCGCTTCCGGAGCTCTCGGCCCACATGTCACTGGTATTGGGGTGATCTACCAGCTGTGACCACATCCCATCAGGACGTTGATATTTTGCCAATTCGCTCATCATTTTGAGGTAGGCATTCATAATTCTTGAACGGTCAGGATGATTTTCGGGGAGTAATTTAAGCACTTCTACCATACCTACAGCCATCCAGCCATTCCCTCTTGCCCAATAATACGGAGCAGAAGGAGCGTGATAAAACAAGCCATTATCCCGTTGTATTCGGTCAAGATAGAGTACCATTTCATCGGCTGTTCGCTCCCTGTATTTCTCATCTTTAGTAACCTGATAGGCCTGAGCTTGTAGTGCGGTAATCATAAACATATCATCAATCCATAGACGTGTTTGCCACGAGAACCCCTGGTCATGCCATTCTTTTTCTGTTGAGCTGGCGTTGTTGGGTAAAGTCCACTGCCGGTCTGCATACGTCATCCCCAAATCAAAATAGTTGGCTTCTTTCTTTCGCTGATATATCTGTAAAGGAATAGCTCCAAAAACATAGTAATCTACTTTGTTACTAGCCGTAGGTGTTAGCGTGGGTTGTAGATCTTTATCTGTTGTAAAAAGAGGGGCAAATTTGTTAACCACATCATTATACAACAAATCATCGTCTACAGCATCTGCAAACCACAATGCGCCGAGCCAGGCGCAGGCATCTGGGTAAGTGACGTGGTCTGCAGTATAATTAGAGTATATGTTTCCCCAAAAAGAATAGTCAACATTTATAAATCTTTGGGTCAACTTTTTGCCTACTTCTACAGGTCCCTGACCTTTACGGAAATCAATTAGATTGTAACTGGTAGTATCTTTCTCTTCTACGATGGGGGTGTCATCATCAGTAGCTATGGGTTCATCTGTTGAATCACTGCCGCAAGCACCCAATAGCAATAATAAGTGCAAAACGATAATTATCGAGGCTAATAATTTTATAGTTTTCATGGGGTCAGCTTATCGTTACTTGCTTAACGCGTATGAACACCAGATCAGGGCTGCCTGACCGTGAAGGTCTCCGGTTAATTTTTTACGGTTGAGGTAATAATCATAATCATTCTTAGTTCCTGTACCTTCACAAACATTCCGCAGATTATAATCCTCGTCCAGGTAGGTCAACAATGCAGACCATCCTTTACGTGCTGCCGCCCCATACACTTTTTTGTCAAGCCACCCGTTTTTAACACCGGTAATCATGGCATAAGTAAACATCCCCGTACATGATGTTTCTTTCCAAGAATTAGGATCGTCTATTAACTGGTGCCACATCCCGTCATAACTTTGATAGCGCAGCAACGTCTGCATCATGCTTTTATATGCTGTTTCTATTTTTTCTCGGTTAGGATTGTCTTTAGGCATTAGACGTAGCATCTCGGTCATTCCAACCGCCATCCAGCCATTACCCCGCCCCCAAAAAAACGGAGCATCTGGTGCGTGATAGAAAAGACCATTGGGGCGTTGTATATTATCTAAGTACAGCACCATTTCATCGACAGCCCGATTTATGTATTTCTCATCACCTGTAACCAGATAAGCTTGGGCTTGTACGGCAGTAATCATGAACATATCGTCAATCCAAAGACGTGTTTGCCAGGAATGCCCCTGGTCATGCCATTTTTTTTCATCTCCCCTGGGAGTGTCAGGAAGTATCCATTGTTTATCTGCATAAGCTAACCCCAGATCCAAATATTTCTTATCTTTTTCTTTCTTATATATCTCTAAAGGAACAGCGCCAAAAACATACCAATCCACTACATTATGAGGTTTAGGACGAAATTCGGGTAGCATATCCTTTTGTGTGTTAAAGAGGGGATCAAACCGATCTACTAATTGGTCATATAAAACTTCATTATCAGTAGCTTTTGTGAACCATAGACCTCCCAACCAGGCACATACATCTGGATAGGTGACAAATGGGGCTTCGTTTTTTGAGTTGATGCGTCCCCAGTCAGAGAAAGGTGTCTCAAGTAAATGCTCAACAAGTTTAGCACCTATTTCTTCCGGCTGACTACCTTTAGGAAATTTATTCAAATCTGAACTTTGAGAGTGAGCACTGAAAACAACCGTGACGAAAAATAAAATGTTTAGAATAAGAGGACGAATTTTCATTTTTAGGAATATAATGTGTTTAATAGTATTGATTAATAGGTTTCTAGCGACTTTCTCCAGAGGGTAAGGCTATGGGCTCTTCCCATCCTACGGGTCTGCCAAAATAGGGAGTACCGTCTTGCTCATCCCATGTAAATCTCTGAAGAAAGGTATACCGGTTAGACCATCCACTTTCATTGAAAGCTTTAACGTGGTAAGCAATCCAATCTTCAGTACCGTCGGGTGACTTGGTAAAACTGCAATGTCCTACTCCATTTACTCCGCTGGTAGGGTTTACGGTTTCATCATTACGGAAGAAGACTTCGTTGGCCGATTTTGTCCAGTTGGAAGCAACAAGAGGATCAGATAGAGTATCACTAAGTTGTAAATAACCTAGTCTGTATTGTTTTGTCCAGGACCCGTTAGTGGAGTACACGACAAAGAATTTTCCTTTCTCCTTATTTTTAAGAAATGCAGGTCCTTCATTTACTTTCCCGGAAAAAAGTTCCCAGGGTTTATCTGGTTTTGATATGGCAACTCGAGAAGATGATATCGTATAGGGGTTGTCCATTTTTGCTATATAGAGCCATTGGTCCCCGCTATCTTCCGGGTTTCCAGACCATACAGCATATAACTGGTTGTTTAATTTAAAAACACCTAAATCAATAGCATAATTGGTGTTTTCGGTGGTAGCTATAATTCCTGGCTCATAATTATCTCCTGTATAAAGCATTCCTAAATCTTCCCATTCACCCTGCGGGTCATTAGTTTTAGACCTTAGAACCCCACTGCGTTGCTTGGTATAGGAACCGTTAGATTCACTGGTAGGCCTGCCAGCGGCATAGTAAATGTACCATTGCCCTTCAATGAAATGCAGCTCGGGTGCCCAAATATTGGTAGGGTTCCATACTTTATTGTCATTAGAATCAGTAGGGGCATCCCACACCTTACTGGTTAATGGGAAGCTGGTAAGTTTATCCGATTTAGCAATGTTGATACCATTACCCTGAGCTTTGCATATATAGTAACTGGTGCCATTTTTAATAATCCACGGGTCTGGGATGCCTGCAATAGGATTTGTGAAAGTAAGTTCAGTCTGAATAATTTCAAGTTCAACAGCAGGTAATCCGTTCGTAGTAAATTTTACTATGCCCGAACGCTCGTTCGTAGTATTATCACTATAACTAATCTTAACAGCCATTTCACCTTCTCCTTTGTTCTTATCAGGCGTCAACCAGTTGGCCTCTGATTCAACCGTCCAAGAAGTATTAGAAACCACATAGACGGTTATGTTTCCTGAAGAGTTGGTTATAGTTAGATTAGTATCGCTTAATCGCAGGCTGGGATCTGGGATGTTTTCTGATAGTTCGTCACCACCACACGATCCTACTGCTAGAGCTATCAAAAAAATAAAAAGGGAATGGACATTTTTCATAAGTACCTATTTAGTTTACGGGTATTAATTACCGTGATTTGTGCATGCTCATTTTATTCTCTAACGATTTCGAGTATAGTGTAAAGCACGAAAGACGAATATAGGTTGAACTCCTAAAAACCTATAATCTCGTTTTTGCCAAATGTGCTCTATCTAGTATAATTGTATTCAAGGACACTTTTGGCTATAAACGGTACGTTTTAGGGCTTTGAAAACATCCTATTAACCTATAATTCTTTATTTATTTGCGTATGGCTCAGTATAGACCTAAAATATCTATTGCTTTTGTGAAAGGCTTTAAGTTGATATTAGTAGTTATTATTTCCATAGGTCAGTCATATGGAAATAACATACGAAATATCAACAGTAGGCATGGTTTGTCTAATAGTGCGGTGACCTGTCTGTTTCAAGATAGTGAGCGGTACTTATGGATGGGGACTTATGACGGTCTCAATAAGTATAATGGTATTGATATAAAAGTATATAAACCAAGTATTAATAATACTCATAGTCTTTCTGGCAATATTGTGAAATCTATAATAGAGTCAAAAGATGGGTATTTATGGGTATTAACCAAATCTGGCTTAGATCGATATTCAAAGAAAAGCGACCGGGTGGAAGCTCATTTTTCAGACTTTGGCGTAAACAGCTTGATGGCCATCGACGGCGATGGAACATTTTATGTAATGACTCAAGAGGGTAAGCTGTATTGGTTTGATTTAGAAGAGGAGGTATTTAATGAAATAAGGCTTCCAGATACGAAACAATATAAAAATTGCGAAAATTTTATTATTGATTCACATAATAACATCTGGATTTCTAATAATGGGATTATCAAAAAATTTGCTATTGGCTATTCTCAAAATTCAAAACCTCTTTTGACCCCAATGGATGATTTTAGACATGACCAAGCCATTTCTGACACATTCTATGATGCCGCTGAAGAGCGTGTCATTTTCATTGATGAAAAAAGAGATCTATATGTTGTTAGGCCAGGTGGTGTGGAGTATATCAAGAATATTTCATCTTTAATTGCTCAATATGGAGGTATAACATCTATTCTATATGATGGTAACGATATATTAATAGCATTTAGGGTAAGCGGATTAATCAAGCTGATCCATAAAAATGGTTATCAGGTAGAAAAAATGCTTATGAACTGCGGTGTTTTTTCATTATTGATAGATAAAACACAAGATATAATATGGGTGGGGACAGATGGACATGGGGTCTACGCTTATATAAATGAGGAGTTTGTATTTAATGGGATTAATTTTAATGAGTTACCCATAAATATACAGAGACCCGTACGTGCTATTTATACCGATAGTAATGATGACTTATGGCTGGGTACTAAAGGAAATGGTATTGTAAGGATAGAAGATTATGAGAAAGGTATAGGAGCAGACAATAGATCAAATACTGAACACATTACAACTGCTGAGGGTTTAAGCGGCAATGCTGTTTACGCGTTTGAAATGAGTACAAAAAACAATTTGCTATGGATCGGCTCAAATGGCCCCCAACTTGACTATTATTCTTATAAAGACCGAAAAATCCACCGCCTTATAAACAAGACTTCCACTCGGTTTGTTGACGTACACAGTTTACTTGAAACATCTGATTCTACACTGTGGGTAGCCTCATATTATGATTTGCTAAGGGTTAAAATTCAAAAAAGAGGTAATGAATTAGAAGTTAGTGAAGTTAAGAAATATGAATTTGACAGGGCTAAAGGACATCAATACAATCAGGTATTTTCAATTAAACAGGAAAACGATTCTATTTTGTGGCTTGGAATGCGCGGTAGTGGAGCTTTACGGCTAAACTATAATACCGGTAATTATCGACTCGTGACTTTTGAAAAAAATGGAATTGCACCTATGAATGATATTTTGAGTGTATGTGTGGGCAGGGATGGCAGTAAATGGTTTGGGTCTAGTTATGGTCTCGTTGAAATAGAAAAAAATCATGAGAGTGTTTTTCAATATAACAATTACAATGAAAGCGATGGATTGCCAAACAATACTATACATGGAATACTTGAAAACACTGATGGTAAGCTATGGTTAAGTACAAATTCAGGTATTGTACTTTATAATCCAGAAGAACACGCTTTTAGAAATTTTGACCAAAGAACAGGCTTAAAAGTCATTGAGTTTAGTGATAATGCCTACTATGAAGATAAAGCGGCATCAACTTATTTCTTTGGAGGCATTGATGGTGTAGTTTGGGTAAAACACGGACAAAAACCTGAAAACGATTATGTGCCGCCTGTATATTTCACGAATCTTCGATTTTTTAATGAAGACCATAATATAAATGATTTTATGGTCGATGAAGATAATCAAGAACAGCTTCGGTTGAACTATAGTCAAAACTTCTTTACCGTTTCATTTGTAGTAAATGACTTTATCAATGGGAAGAATGGGAAATACTCTTATAAATTAGAAAATTTCAGTGAGACCTGGATGGATGCAAAGAACAGAGAAGCTCAATTTACAAATATACCTCCAGGAGACTATGTTTTAAAAGTTAAATATCAGGGCGGTGTTACCGGTCAAACCCAGAAAGCCAGTTTGCATATTTCTATATTACCGCCGTGGTATTTAAGTATCTATGCAAAAATTGCGTATGGCTTAGTGTTAATAAGCTTGTTATTTTTATTTGATTACTATAAAAGAAGTAAATACGAAGAAAAGCAGCGTAAGATAGCGCAGGTTTTAGATCAAAAGTACAAGGAAAAGGCCTATGAAAGTAAGCTTCGCTTTTTTACAAACATAACTCACGAGTTTTGTACTCCTCTAACTCTTATTAATACTCCTAGTGAACGAATCATAAGTTATGAAGGAAGTGATTCTTTCATAAAAAAACATGCTTTAACTATAAAAGCTAATGCAGCAAGGCTCAATAATTTAGTTCAGGAAATTATTGATTTTCGGCGTATTGAAACAGGCAATAGAGTTTATATAATAAAGAGTTGCAATATCAATACGATCTGCAATGAAATAGTAGAATCTTTTGCTGATTTGGCAGAGGAAAATAATGTAACACTAAGTTTGAACTTGGAGTCCGATATTATATGGAATCTGGATCAAAACAGTTTGACCAAAACCCTTACCAACCTCATTTCGAATGCTTTCAAATATACTCCTAAAAATGGTTTGATACGTGTAGAGGGGTTTACCGAGAAAAATCAGCTCATTTTGAAAGTCTATAATACAGGGAAGGGTATTGATTCTAAAGATATACCTTATATTTTTAATAGATACTCTGTCTTGGACAATGTTGATTCTAACTCAATTCAAGGCATTTCTTCTAGAAACGGTTTAGGACTTGCGATTTGTAAAAGTCTAGTAACTAAGCTTGGTGGTTCTATAGATGTAAAAAGTCAGATTGGGCAGTATGCTGAGTTTATAGTAAAGCTACCTGTAGCAAAACCATCTATAGTGACGGGAAAAGATACCTCAGTACAAGTGAGGGAACAAGTTGAAGTAAATGATTTGAAACACCAAGTTCCGCAATCGTTTGAGCAATCTGTTGATAGCACCCCTCTCAGAAAGCCTTCAGAACATATTAAGAACTCCTCCACTATACTCATCGTAGACGATAATAAAGAGGTTGTTGAAATATTACACGAGATCTTATCTGAGGGCTATAATATAGAGGTGGCTGAAAGTGGAAATGTAGCGTTTGAAAAATTAAAAAAAGAGACTCCTGATCTTGTTATTACAGATGTGATGATGCCAGATATGGATGGAATATCGTTCACAAAAAAAATAAAAGGTAATCCCCATATTAATCACATCCCTGTTATTATGCTCTCAGCAAAAACTGCACTTAATGATAAAATTGTCGGTATAGAATCTGGGGCTGATGCATACATAGCAAAGCCTTTTGATACACACTATTTAAAAAGTGTAGTGCAGCAATTGTTAGATAAAAATTTAAACCTCAAAAAGTATTATAACAGTGCAGTAAGCGGGTATGACTATCTCAATGGGCAGCTATTGGCTAGAGAAGATAAGGATTTTATTAGTTCAGCTGTGGAAATAATAGAGGACAATATCAGTAATGGTGATTTTAACCAAGATGACCTGGCTGCGAGTTTAAGAGTGAGTTTGAGAAGCCTGTATAGGAAATTTAAGGAGCTTGACCTTCCTTCCCCTAAAGATTTTATAAAAGAGCAACGTATAACCTATGCGGCTAAAATCATCTTAAAAACAAACCTCACCATTCAGGAAATCATGTACAATACAGGATTTACCACACGCTCCCATTTTTATAACGAATTCAAAAAAAGATATAAACAATCCCCCACAAAATATAGAAAAAGCGGAGGTGTCAAAACCCCCGAAAAAAAAGTGTAATCTAAAAACAATCAATTAAACTAAACTTTTAAGAATATTATGAAAACAATTAGACTCGAAAGAAAAAGGAATTTTCCAACATTTTTTTTATTCACGCTTATGTTTTGTGTATTAGCCTTTATGAGTTGTGATACAGAGGATGAGGGAAATTTTACAGAAGAAAATGAAGAGAATATCAGGGTTGATAATGTAGAATGGAAAAGTGACCTAAAAAGCGGATATGAGATCGCTATTGATGATAAATCATTGAATATCGCTAACAGAGTTACTATTTCTCCGGAAGATGCATCAAATCAGGAGCAAGCATTTTCGTCTTCCAATCAAAGTATTGCTACTGTTTCAGAGCAAGGACAGGTAACACCCTTGTCTTTGGGCACCACAACAATCACAGTGACTGTTGATGAAATGACCGATGAATTTACTTTAAAAGTGATGGCTCAAAAAGTAATAAATGTTTCTTCCATAACCGTGGAGGAAGCCAATATAGAATTGGAATTAAACGCTACTGTTAATTTAGCTTCTAAGTACAACATATTACCTGTTGATGCAACCAACAAAGAGGTTACCTACAGCTCTTCAGAGCCATCCATAGTATCTATTGATGATCAAGGGGTTATTGAAGGTCTTGAAAAAGGATCGACAACTATTACCGTAACCTCAGTAGATAACCCTGCTGCTAAAGGAGAATTTAATGTAACCGTAATTGAAGTTTCTTTTAAAGGGGATTATTCAAGAGAAGGATGGACATTAAAGTCTTCGCAGGATGTTTTTGACGAAGGAAGCAATTCACTAACTAGTCCATTAGACGATGATATTGATACCTGGTTTGGCTTAGTAAAACCCGGAAAGTCTTGGAAAGAAGTTTCTATCCCAGATAGCGAGGGCGTCTATTTTATTGTAGATATGAAAGAGGAAAAGACTGTTAATTACTTCAAAATACGCCATAGAAATGATAGTCAAATCTTCTTACGATACAGACTTATTGAAGAGGTTTACGGAAGCAATGATGGAGAGAATTTTACTCTTATAGCAAGTGATGTTTCTGTTACAGACTATGAGCTGCCGGAGCCTATGTCTCCTAATCTGTCAATACCAGAATCTACATACAGATATTTTAAATTCTATTGTAAAAAAGAGGCTTGTTTTGATCCTTCACGTGGATCTACTGCTCAAATGTCTGAGTTCTATTTGGGAGTTGAATAAGACTATTTAAAAACAGCTTAATGGGTCAATAAGATTCATTTATTACCTATGGATTCACAAAATGATGAATCTATAAATCTGTCTTTAATAAAATGGTCAGAACAAATGGGAGAATCTATTAAGTATCGTAATGCCTGTAATTACCGGATTGACGTTGAAGATGCTGATTACGTTTACGATTTGGTGTTATAGGCATTTCTTTACCTAATAGTGATACTTGGGTTCAACCTATTTCAACTCGGCAGCAGAATGTGCAGATGTTCTTATTAACGATTACAATTAGATCGCTAACCACAACAAAAAAAAACAGAAATGAATTCCAGAATTGTTTTAGGAGCATTGGCTCTAACTGCACTAGTAGCTTGTAAAGAGAAAGAAAATAAAAATGTAGTTGAAGAAATTATTGAAATAGAAGAAGTACAACCCGCTACTTACGCAGAGATATCTGTTAAAGAAGGAGGAAGCTGGAAGGAAGGTACCCGTGAATACATTGACGGAAGTTTTGTAAATGTTGAGGAGATGGAAGTTCCAGAGCAACACACAGATCACTCTTGGTATATTCGCTACGAAGGGCCGGGTTGGGAAAATAAGCAAACCGCATATCGCCTGTATTTAGACTGGAGAAACGCTATAGATATTTTTGGTAAAAAGGTAGATACTCTTGTTTTACCCTATGTAGGTACAGATGGTTTTGATTCTTATCATAATGATGCGCCTTGGGGACAAGATATTTTAAAGGCAGGTCAATCTATGGGTATAGGCGGCTATGGTCGCTTTACGGGAGATACCATCGCGCATTTTAATGAAGTCGAAAAAACACAGGTTAAGGTTGATAATTCTAACTCCAGTTCTAGTATAACAATAGATTATAAAGGTTGGAAGACCGGCGATGTAACAACAGATTTAGAATCTGTGATTCGTATTTTTCCTGAAGATCGGTTCTTAAAAGCCGAATTGACACCGAGTGTTTCTTTTGACGGTCTGGCTACAGGGATTGTGAAATTTGATGATGTTCCATTAATGCAAGAGACCAGTGAGACTGGAGAGTGGGCATATATCGCGACGTATGGAGTGCAAACTTTAGCAGGTGAAAATGATAAGCTGGGTATGGCTATTTTTTATAAAACAGATGAGGCAAAGGCTGTTGAAGGGCCACACGATCATTTGGTGGTATTTAACCCTTCAACAGAAAAACAGACTTATTACATTCATAGCGCCTGGGACCAAGAAAAAGATGGTATTAAATCTGAAGAAGCTTTTAAGCAAGATTTACAGGCTAAGTTGTCAGAGTTAGATAACAACGGCAAATTAGAATAAACTCTACCATATAGTACAGGATAAGTTTGAGAAAGGAGCTCTTTAATTTTGAGTACGATCCCTATTTGATATAAAATCTTTTCAGAAATTTTAAAATGTAAGTTTTACGTTTAAAAATAGGAATCGTAAGTTTGAGAAGTAACATTTTTAATTTTTATCCAAAAAACATATCAAAAATGACAAAGTCAGAATTTAGATACGCACATCATCCAGAAGATGTAAAAAGATATACAACCAGTGAATTACGAGAACATTTCTTGATTCCTGAGTTATTTGTTAAGAATGAGATCAACCTTACCTATACAATGTACGATCGCTATATCGCAGGTGGTGCATTTCCAGTAGATAAAGCGTTAAAGCTAGAAGCTATTGATGAGCTCAAAGCCGAAAACTTCTTAGATCGTCGTGAATTAGGTGTGATCAATGTGGGAGGAAAAGGTAAAGTGACCGTTGATGGAGAGACTTACGAACTAGGTCACCGTGAAGCAATCTATGTAGGTAGAGGAGCTAAAGATGTTACTTTTGAAGCAACTGAAGAGCAACCGTATTTTTATATAAATTCTGCTCCGGCTCACAAATCTTACCCTACTAAAAAGGTTACTAAAGCTGATGCAGAAGTAGTAGAGTTAGGAGATACAAAAACTTCTAACAAACGTGTGATCAATAAATTGCTCGTGAACAGTGTTGTTGAAACTTGCCAACTTCAAATGGGAATGACTGAGCTTCAGGAAGGTAATGTTTGGAATACAATGCCTCCACATACACACGAGCGCCGTATGGAAGTTTACTTCTATTTCGATCTGGAAGAAGGTCAGTCTATCAGTCACTTTATGGGGCAGCCACACGAGACCCGTCATATTTTTATGAAAAATCATCAAGCTGTAATTTCTCCGGAATGGTCTATTCACGCAGGAGCAGGGACTTCAAATTACACATTTATTTGGGGTATGGCCGGTGAGAATTTAGATTATGGTGATATGGATAAAGTAACTCCAGACGAATTAAAATAAGAATATATGAGTCTATTTAATTTAGAAGGAAAAACAGCATTAGTTACCGGTTGTAAGCGTGGTATTGGTTTCGCAATGGCAGAAGCTTTAGCAGAAGCCGGAGCTGATATTCTTGGGGTTTCAGCATCATTAGAAACCTCAGGGTCAGCTATACAAAAAGCAGTTGAAGCAACTGGTAAATCTTTTAAAGGGTATCAGTGTGATTTTTCAGATCGTAAATCACTTTATGCTTTTATTGAAAAAGTAAAGTCAGAAAATCCAACCATAGATATTCTAGTGAATAATGCAGGTACAATTTTACGTGCACCAGCAGCAGAGCACAGCGATGAATATTGGGATAAAGTGATTGAAGTTAACCAAAACGCTCAGTTTATTCTGAGTCGTGAGCTGGGGAAAGAGATGATTAAAAGAGGTAGTGGTAAAGTGATATTTACAGCATCTCTTTTAACATTCCAAGGAGGTATTACTGTTCCGGGATATGCAGCTTCTAAAGGAGCAATTGGGCAGTTGACTATGGCATTGTCTAACGAATGGGCCGGAAAAGGTGTGCAGGTAAATGCTATCGCTCCGGGTTATATAGCTACAGACAATACTGAAGCATTACGTGATGATCCTGATCGCAGTTCTTCTATTCTTGCCAGAATTCCGGCAGGTAGATGGGGGAAGCCAGAGGATTTTAAAGGACCAATTACTTTTTTAGCTTCTAAAGCTAGTGATTATATGAGTGGGACTGTTATGACCGTAGATGGCGGTTGGATGGGTAGATAATTTAAATCTACAAAGCATAAAAATAGAAAATAGTATTAGTACAGCAGATACAATGGCACAGGAAAATAACACATTCATAAAAGACAGCTTTCTTTTATCAAACAAATATGCAGAAGAGCTTTATCATAAGTATGCTGCTCCCCAGCCTATAATAGATTACCACAATCATCTGTTACCTGCAGAGATTGTGGCCGATCGTCAGTTTGAGAATATTTCTAAAGTATGGCTAAGTGGCGATCATTATAAATGGCGGGCTATGCGTGCGTTGGGTGTGAATGAGCTTTTTATTACCGGTGAGGCCTCTGATGAAGAGAAATTTTTAGCTTGGGCTAAAACTGTTCCGCACACATTACGCAATCCATTGTTTCACTGGACACACTTAGAATTGAAGCGTTATTTCGGTATTGATGAATTGCTCAATGAAAAGTCGGGTCCTGAAATTTATAAAGAAGTAAACCGCCAATTGCAACTTAAAGAGAACAGCTGCCGCGGACTTCTAAAGCAAATGAATGTAGAGGCGGTGTGTACTACCGAAGATCCATTGGATACACTAGATCAGCACAGAGCTTATGATAGTAAAGTTGGTGGTGTTAAAATGAGTACTGCTTTTCGTCCTGATAAAGCAATTTTAATTGATGCCGAAGGGTTCAACGACTATCTCAATCAGCTCGAAGAAGTTTCCGGGATTACTATAGCCACGTATGATGATCTAAAGGAAGCACTGCGTCAACGTATAGATTTCTTTAATGAAAACGGTTGCAGATTGTGTGATCACGGCTTAAATCAAATCTCGTGGGTTACAGCTACTGAAACCGAGATCAAAGAATTCTTTAAAAAACGAAGAGGCGGAGCAAGCCTTTCAGCAAAAGAAGCAGAGCAATTTAAAACAGCTATTCTGTTGTTTTTAGGAGAAACGTATCATGAGCTTGGGTGGGTGCAACAGTTTCATTTAGGCGCGCTGCGTAACAATAATAAGCGTATGCTGGCTCAGTTAGGCCCAGATACAGGTTGGGATTCTATTGGTGATTATACACAAGCTGAATCCTTATCAAATTTCTTAAATGCATTAGACAGCAAAGATAAACTCACTAAAACCATTATTTATAACTTGAATCCTTCAGATAACGAAGTGATGGCTACGATGATTGGTAATTTTAATGATGGTAGTGTAAAAGGTAAAGTACAGTTGGGTTCCGGCTGGTGGTTTTTAGACCAGAAAGACGGTATGGAAAAGCAAATGAATGCGCTTTCTAACATGGGGCTTATCAGTTGTTTTGTAGGTATGCTTACAGACAGCCGAAGCTTTTTATCATTTCCACGTCATGAATATTTCAGACGCGTGCTGTGTAATCTTTTTGGTAAAGAGATGGCTTCTGGTGAATTGCCTAACGATATGGATCTTGTAGGTAAAACCATTGCAGATGTCAGTTATAATAATGCTAAAGAATACTTCAATTTTTAAGGTTCTATGGCTAAAGCTCAAAAAATAATAACATTTGGAGAAGTATTACTGCGCCTCTCTCCTGCTGAGAATCGTAAATTATCTCAGGCCAAATCCTTAGACTTTTTCTTTGGAGGTACCGAAATGAACGTAGGTGCTTCCCTTGCAGTTATGGGAGAATCAGTAAAACACATCACTGCGGTATCTAATGATATTGTGGGAGATGCAGCACTGAGCAGTATGCTTCAATACGGCCTTGATGTTTCTTCAGTGCAACAGGTTGATCATCCTATTGGTCAGTATTTGCTAGAAGTAGGTTCTGGTATGCGTAGTAGTCAGATTGCTTACAATCGGTTAAACGGCTCGTTTGCTAATATCCAGCCAGATCAAATAAACTGGAATTTTGAATTTGAAGATGCAAGTCTTTTTCATTGGACGGGTATTACCCCTGCTATTTCAGAGAATGCATATCAAGCATTAAAAGCAGCTTTGATTTCTGCGAATGCAAAAGGATTAGATATTACAGCAGACCCGGCCTATCGAAGCAATCTTTGGCAATACGGTCGTAATGGTCAAGAGGTTTTAAAAGAACTGGTAAGTTTGTCAACCATATTCATTGGAGGGGTTAACGAGATCAATGAAATCTTAGGAACCAGCTTTGGTTTAGATAGGGATGGATTTATTGAGGCGAGTAAATATCTAATGACAGAATGTCCCAATATCAAACAGGTTTTTGACAAGATCAGAACAGGTTTGAGTGCTTCCTGGCAAAAGATTTACGGGAGAGCATTTGTAGATAATACCTACCTGGAAACAGACGAACTGGAAATCACACAAGTGATTGATCGTATAGGAACAGGAGATGCCTATGCAGCCGGTTTGATTTATGGTTTGCATCATCTTAATGCAGAAAAAGCCCTGAATTTCGCTAATGCAGCCTGCGCTTTAAAACATACGATTCTGGGAGATGTAAATCTGGTTTCTGTAGCAGAAATAACTGAAGTTATGCAAGGAAATATCGGAGGACGAATTAAAAGATAAAACACAAATTAATGGCAAAATATACCCGAATAGAGGTGGTGCTTCAGATGAAAGAAAACGGAATCGTTCCGGTTTTTTACAATCCTGATGTTGAAGTTTGTAAACAGGTTTTAAAAGCTTGTTATGATGGCGGCTTGCGCACCTTTGAGTTTACCAACCGTGGCGATTATGCGCACGAGGTTTTTAGTGAGCTCAACAAATATGCTAAAGCAGAATTAAACGGAATGATGATGGGGGTAGGCTCTGTTCTGGACGCCGGCACATCATCGTTATACCTTCAGTTGGGAGCAGATTTTATCGTGTCTCCTGTTGTAAATGCAGAAATGGCAAAGGCATGTAATCGTCGTAAGGTAGCCTGGATGCCGGGTTGTGGTTCAGTTACGGAAATTTCATTTGCTGAAGAACTAGGAGCCGAAGTAGTTAAGATATTTCCTGGAGCACAAGTAGGAGGCCCTGCCTTTGTAAAAGGTGTAAAAGGTCCGTTGCCGTGGGCAAGTATAATGCCTACTGGTGGAGTAAGTCCTACGGAAGAAAATCTAAAAACTTGGTTTGATGCAGGAGTACATTGCGTAGGTATTGGCTCTAAACTTTTTGTAAAAGACGCTTCAGGTAAATATGATCTGGACGCTGTGACTTCGACTATAAAAAATGCGCTGGATATTGTTAAAAAACTACGCGCATGAGAAGTATTCAAAACTATTATTTGATTGCTTTAAGCTTTGTTCTATTACTAGCAGTAACGAGTTGCGGCGAAGTATCTGATAAACGAGTTATAAAATTAGCACATGGTTTAGATGTGACGCATCCGGTTCATAAAGCGATGGTTTTTATGGGCGAGCGCCTTGAGGAAAAGTCAGGCGGTAAAATGAGTTTAGATATCTATCCCAGTCAGCAATTGGGATCAGAGCGTGAATGTCTGGAGCTTTTACAAATAGGAAGTCTTGGAATGACTAAAGTTTCAACAGGAGTATTAGAGAATTTTGCACCACAGCTTAAAGTTTTTGGTCTTCCGTTCTTATTTAGAGATGCAGAACATCGTTTTGAAGTTTTAGAGGGACAAATAGGAGAAGAATTACTCAACTCGAGCGTCAAGCAACGTCTTAAAGGGCTAACCTTTTACGATGCAGGAAGCCGTAGTTTTTATACTAAAGAGCCCGTACAAACACCTGAAGATCTTAAAGGTCTTAAACTTCGTGTTATGGAGAGCCAAACAGCTATAAATATGGTTAAAAATCTGGGAGGCTCACCCACACCCATTGCTTGGGGAGAATTATACACAGCCCTGCAACAAGGTGTTGTGGATGGCGCAGAAAACAATTTACCCAGTTTTTACCTATCTCATCATTATGAAGTGTGTAAGTACTATATCGTTGATGAACATACGGCTTTACCAGATGAGTTATTGATCAGCACATTGATCTGGGATGATCTTTCTGACCAAGAACAAAAGTGGGTTAAAGAAGCAGCGATGGAGTCTCTGGAGTTTGAAAAGAAAATTTGGCATGAGGCAGAAATGGAAGCACTCGCGGAAATTAAGAAAGCTGGAGTAGAGGTCATTTACCCGGACAAAGAGCCTTTTCGCAATCGTGTGAAATCTATGTATGAAGAGTTTTCTGAGAATGAAGAGATGAAGAATTTGATTGAAAAAATACAAGCGGTTAAATCCAATTAATATGAAAAAAAGACTCGATAAAATATTAGGGGCTATTTTGGTTTTCCTAATGGCTTCAATCGTTATAGCTGTTTTGTGGCAAGTTTTTTCACGATACGTATTACAATCTGCAAGTTCGTTTACCGAAGAAATAGCTCGGTTTTTATTGATTTGGATAGGAATTTTAGGAGCTGCGTATGCTGCAGGTCAGCAAGATCATTTAGCTATTAATGTGCTGCCTCCAAAACTTAATGAGTCAAACCGAATCAAACTGAGAATAGGTATCAATATTCTTATTATGCTTTTTTCATTTTTCGCTTTAATAATAGGCGGTGGAAATCTGGTGTATGTCAATTTTGAACTGGGACAAAACTCAGCGGCTTTAGGCATTCCGTTAGGTTATGTTTATGTAGTACTTCCCTTAAGTGGAGCCTTAATAATCTGGTATAAAGCAATCGAACTGGCAAACCCTAAAAAATATTTAGCATCATGATAGAAGTTTTAATTCTCGTACTGGTATTTTTTGTGTTGCTGGGAATAGGTGTACCGGTAGCCTGGTCTATAGGTATTTCTTGTTTGCTAACCATAATGGTATCGATAGATTCACTGGCCAGTTTTACAACAATCGCTCAGCGAATGGCGACCGGTCTAGATAGTTTTTCTCTCTTGGCAATACCGTTATTTGTGCTTGCAGGTCAAATTATGAATCAAGGGGGAATCGCCCTGCGGCTCATTAATTTTGCAAAAGCTTTAATCGGTTCACTTCCTGGTGGACTCATTTATGTAAATGTAATTGCAGCGATGCTTTTTGGAGCGATTTCTGGTTCGGCAGTAGCGGCTACTTCGGCGATAGGAGGTATTTTAGGTCCATTTATGGAAAAAGAAAACTATTCTAAGGAGTTTGGAGCTGCAATCAATATAACAGCATCTACCACCGGACTTATTATTCCACCATCTAATGTTTTAATTGTGTATTCATTAGCCAGTGGTGGTGTTTCAATCGCGTCTTTGTTTTTAGCGGGATATGTTCCCGGTATTTTAATGGGGCTTGCATTGATGCTGGTAGCAGCTTTTTGGATCAAGAAAAAAGGATATCCTGCTGGTGAACGCAGCAGTATGAAAACTGTAATTAAAACCTTTTTAGATGCCTTTCCTAGTTTATTGCTTTTAGTTGTTGTGATCGGCGGTATTGTTACGGGTATTTTTACAGCAACAGAAGCTTCTGGGATTGCTGTTTTATATTGCTTGGCGTTATCATTTTTGTATCGTGAACTTAAAGTTTCAAGCTTAAAAAGTATTTTCCTGAGTTCTGTAGGAACCACAGCAATTGTGATGTTACTTATTGCAACATCAATGAGTATGTCTTGGGTAATGTCTTTTGAAAACATCCCTCAAAATGTAAGTTCGGCTTTGCTTTCACTTAGCGAGAACAAATTTGTGATTCTTATCATCATCAACATTCTACTCTTATTTGTAGGGACGTTTATGGATATGACCCCTGCAGTACTGATTTTTACACCTATATTTTTACCGGTGGTAACCAGTATGGGGGTAGAGCCGGTTCAGTTTGGGATTATGATGGTAATGAATCTTTGTGTAGGCTTGTGTACGCCTCCTGTAGGAGCTGTATTATTTATTGGGGTTGGTGTGGCAAAAACATCAATTCAAAAAATTATGAAGCCACTTTTGCCACTTTACGCCGTGATGGCACTTGTTTTACTTATGGTAACTTTTATACCGGCAATCAGCCTGTGGTTACCTTCACTTTTTGAATAATTTATCAATTACAACCTATGAAAAACCTTAACAGAGCAAATGCTGGTTATAAAGAGAGTTTACCCTTAAAAGTCATTCAATACGGCGAGGGAAATTTTTTACGAGCCTTTGTAGATTATATTATAGATAAGCTGAATAAAGAAGCTGATTTTAATGCTGGTGTAGCAGTTGTTCAACCCTTAGCCAATGGTTTAATTAATGTGCTTAATGAACAGGATGGTTTATACAATCTGTTTTTACGTGGAATAAAAAACGGGGAAGAAACTGAAGAGATTCATACTATTTCTTGTGTTCAGAAAGGAATCAATCCTTATGAGGATTATGATAAATATTTAGCTCTTGCTACAGAAGAAGAACTGCAGTTTTTGATCTCTAATACAACTGAAGCAGGTATTAGTTTTGACGAGAAAGATACGCTTGACGGGAAACCTCATAATAGTTTTCCTGCAAAAGTTACCGCTTTATTATACAAGCGTTTCAATCATTTTGAGGGTGCTTCAGATATGGGATTAACGATTATTCCATGCGAATTGATCAATCATAATGCAGATACGCTTAAGAATATAATTTTGCAATATGCAGATTTGTGGGAGCTGGGTGATGTATTTAAATCCTGGGTCGAGACAAGTAATAGTTTCCACAATACATTGGTAGATCGCATCGTGCCAGGCTACCCTAAAGATGATATCGAGACTTATCAAAGTCAGTTAAAATTTAAAGATAACCTTATTGTTTCCGCAGAAACCTTTTTATTGTGGGTGATTGAAGGTGATGATAAATTAAAAGCAAAGATTCCTTTTGATAAGATAGATGAGAATGTGCTTGTTGTCAAAGATATGCAACCATATCGTACGCGTAAAGTGCGTATTTTAAATGGTGCTCATACTACAATGGTTCCGTTTTCTATTCTCTACGGAAATGAAACTGTAAAGGAAACGGTAGATAATGATTTCACCGGGAAATTTGTAAGAGATGCAGTTTTTAAAGAAATCAATCCTACACTAGACCTCTCTGAAGAAGAATTGAATGTTTTTGCTGAAGCAGTATTTGATCGGTTTAGAAATCCGTTTATCAAGCATCAATTATCAAGTATAGCACTCAATACGGTGTCTAAATTTAAAGTTCGTGTTCTTCCTAGTTTATTAGCTTTTGAGAAAGAATACAATCGATTACCTGAAAGGCTTACTTTTGCATTGGCTTGCTTGATACGATTCTATAAAGGAACCTGGAATGGAAAGGACTTACCGGTACAGGATGATGCAGCGGTAGTTGCAGAGTTTAAAGTCGCCTGGGATCAAGGAGATTATAATGCTATTGCAAAAAGAATTTTGAGTAATACAACGTATTGGGATCAGGATCTCACTCAAATTTCAGATTTAGAATCCTGTATCGCTCAGGCATTAGAATTGATAGAAGAGCACGGTGTAGAAGCCGCTTATAAAAAGTTTACGGCCTAAGTAAATAACTAGATTATTGAATAGACCTTTTAAAGTAAGAACTATGAAAAGCAAACTGATTAAAGTACATCCCGAAGATAATGTTGCGGTAGCGCTGGTAGATTTGTATGTGGGGGATACTGTAGAATTTGAAGGGCAAAAGCTTAATATTTTAACTGATTCTAAAGCAAAGCATAAGATCGCTTTGGTTGATTTAGCTGTAGAAGATGCGATTTGTATGTATGGGGTTTTAGTGGGTAAAGCCTTGAATCCAATTAAAGCAGGTGGTTTGCTAACTACAGAAAATGTAAAACATCAAGCAAGTTCAGTTTCTCAAAAGACAGAAACAACTTCGTGGACTGCTCCAGATATCACAAAGTGGAAAGACCGAACATTTATGGGATACCACCGTGAAGATGGACAAGTAGGAACGCAAAATGTATGGTTGTTTTTTCCACTTGTATTTTGTGAAAACCGAAATATCGAATTGTTGAAAGATGTTTTTGAAAAAGAATTGTCTTTCCATAAAGCAAGTAAACAAAGGCAGTTGTTACGTAATTTAATTACAGGAGCCCCCGAGGATACTGAAGTTGCAGAAATTGAAGAAGAACAAGCCATTTTTGACAATATAGAGGTTAAATTTATTACTCATCAAGGTGGTTGTGGTGGTATTCGTCAGGATTCAGTTTCTTTGTCAAAACTTTTAGCAGGTTATGTAAATAACCCCAATGTAGCAGGCGCGACGGTTTTGAGTTTAGGATGCCAAAATTTGCAAATAGATATCTTCAAAAATGCGTTAGCTGAAAAAAGTTCTGAAATTAAAAAGCCTGTCTTGATTTATGAACAACAACAGGAAGGAACTGTTGACGATATGCTTTCAAAAATCATAAAAGATTCCTTTGAAGGAATTAAAAAAGCCAATCAAATTAAGCGTCAACCCGCGTCCATTTCAAAATTAAAAATGGGATTAGAGTGTGGCGGTTCTGATGGTTTTTCAGGTATTTCTGCTAACCCGGCATTGGGTTATGCATCAGATATTCTGGCAGCAGTAGGAGGTTCACCCATTCTTTCAGAATTCCCTGAACTTTGTGGTGTAGAGCAGGAGTTGGTAAATCGTTGTGTTAACGACTACGATGCCCAACGCTTTATGAAGTTGATGAAAGCTTATGAAAAATCTGCTATTGACGCCGGTTCTGGTTTTGATATGAATCCGTCACCGGGTAACATAAAAGATGGTTTAATTACAGACGCGATGAAGTCAGCAGGAGCTGCTAAAAAAGGCGGAACCTCACCTATACAGGCAATTTTAGACTATGGGGAATACGTTACAAAACCCGGTTTAAATTTACTCTGTACACCTGGTAATGATGTGGAGAGCACCACAGCAATGGTAGGAGCTGGGGCAAACGTAGTTGTTTTTACTACCGGTCTGGGAACACCAACAGGAAATCCTATAGCTCCGGTTTTAAAAGTAGCTTCAAATAGCACATTGGCTCGCAGGATGCCAGATATTATAGATATTGATAGCGGTGGTGTTATCCGCGGAGAAAAAAACATTAAAGAAATGGGAGAAGAAATTCTAGAACATGTTATACAGGTTGCCAGTGGTGAAATAGAATCTAAAGCAGATGCCTTAGGACAGGATGACTTCATCCCCTGGAAACGCGGAGTGTCACTTTAAAGATTTTCAAAATAAAGAATATTAAAAAGGAAGTATTTAGTGGGTACTTCCTTTTTTTAAGGAGGTTTCGCGCTCGTAAAGTTCTGGCATAAGCACTACTCTTTTTTCAACCTGAACGCTTTTATTTTTTTCCTTTATTTGTTCTAAAAATACCTGAGCTGCAATTTGTCCCATAAGAACGGGAGTCTGACCAACAGTAGTAAGTGGTCGCTCCAGATATTTAGTGAAGGGTTCGTTACTAAAGCCTACAATACCTACATCTTGTGGTATTTTAAAATCTCTGCTTCTCAATTCTCGCATTGCGCCTAGCGCTACATAATCACTGGCAGAGAATATTGCGTCAAATTCTGTTTTCTTATTCAGAAGATCTTGTACAGCTGCAATGCCAGCTTCAACAGTACTGCTCACTTCAAGAATTCGGCTTTCATCAATAGCAATGTTATTTACTTTAAGAGCTGCAATATACCCATCGTAGCGGTGTTTATAGATCTGAAGTTTAGGGTCGCCACCTATATGTGCAATTTTAGTATAGCCTTGTTTGATAAGGTGTTCTGTTGCTGCAAAAGCTCCTTCGTAGTCATTAATAGTAACCGAACTTACGCCCGAAATGTCCATTTTACGGTCAAAAAAGATAAGCGGAACGCCTTCGTCCCGAACTGCTTCAATATGCTTTATATCTTCAGTAGTTTTAGAAACTGAAATAAAAATGCCATCAATATGAGTATTGAGCAAGGCTTTGATTTGTTTAGCTTCATTTTCCACATTTTCGTGCGATTGACATATTATCACATGATACCCTTTAGGCTCAAGTTCTTCCTCAATACCACGTATAACCGAAGCAAAAAACGTGTGATTAATATAGGGAACAACAACACCTACATTAAAGGTTCTCCCGCTTTTTAAAGCCAAAGCCAGGGTGTTTTGTTGATAGTTAAGATCCTTAGCTGTTTTTAAAACCAGCTCTTTAGTCTTAAGACTAACTCGGTTGCTGTTATTTAAAGCTCTTGAAACGGTAGCAGCACTGATATTCAACTTTTTTGAAATATCATAAATTGTGACTTTTTCTTTTTGGCGCATCTTTAGTTTGGAGTGTTGTAATCGTTTACAATTTAAAATTTTTTTGATAAAAGCTTTATATTTTACTCGATTTAATAATCTTAATGTGTGATTTTTTGACGATTTACGTTCTAAAATTGAAGTTTTAATTGTTAAAAAATGATTTTTTGCTAATTATTAGTACATTTTATTTGGATACTGATAATTAATAATTATTTTCGTGCAATCGATTGTATTTTGTTATTGGTAGGGTTCAAGTTTTCAAGAGTTGAATTTTTATAAAAATCTATATATGTTGAATTTTAAAAGAAATCGTTTTCGTAGCTGTGTTTTAGTCTTGTTGAACTGTTTTTTGTTGGTATTTATTTTTTGTAAAAACAATGAGCAGAAAAATAAATCAAGTGAGTTAGCAAAAAAGACAGTTTGGAGTGAAGCAGATGCTATTATTGAAAAAATAGGCATTATAGAATTTCCGGATGCAATATTCAATATAGCAGATTATGGTGCAATTGCAGATGGGGTTAGCCTAAACAGCAAAGCATTTTCTGATGCAATAGCTGCCTGTAGTGAAGCAGGTGGAGGTAAAGTTGTTGTTCCTGCGGGCAAATATCTAACAGGTCCAATTCAATTAAAAAGTAACATAAATCTGCATTTAAAAGCTGGCTCTGAAATACTTTTTACAACAGACAAGAGTGCCTATCTCCCTGCTGTTCATACTTCATACGAAGGGATGGAACTTATGAATTACTCCCCGCTAATCTATGCAAAAGGTCAAAAGAATATTGCTGTTACCGGTAAAGGAATTTTAAATGGACAAGCAGATAAAGCGAACTGGTGGCCTTGGTGTGGTGCAGATAAATATGGGCATCAAGAGGGAGCTCCACAACAAAAGGATGAGCATAATTTACCCACATTATTTAAAATGATTGAAGACGGTACTCCTGTTGAGCAACGTATTTTTGGCGAAGGGCATCAACTCCGTCCATTATTTCTACAGACTTTAGAGTGTGAGCGTGTTCTTATTGAGGGAGTGACTTTTACTAATGCTCCATTTTGGGTAATTCATCCGCTAAAGTCTAGCTATGTGAAAGTTGATGGAGTAACGGTTAACAGTCACGGTCCTAATAATGACGGTTGCGATCCTGAATATTCAAAATATGTACACATTACCAATTGCAATTTTAATACAGGTGATGACTGTATAGCGATCAAATCTGGTCGCAATGGCGATGGCCGACGCGTTAATATTCCCAGTGAAAATATAGTTGTTGAAAATTGTGACATGAAAGATGGTCACGGCGGGGTCGTTATGGGAAGCGAGATATCTGCAGGAGTACGTAATGTTTTTGTGCGTAATTGTACGATGAACAGCCCTAATCTGGATCGTGCTATACGTATTAAAACAAACACTTTGCGAGGCGGGTTTGTGGAGAATGTATATGTCAAAGATATAGAAGTAGGTCAAGTGAAAGAAGCCGTTTTAAAGATCAATACTTATTACGGTATATATGGCGTGCAAGAGGGTGAATTTATACCCAGCATAAGTAATATAAACTTAGAAAATATTACAGTTGAAAATGGAGGGGAGTACGGCTTGTTGATAAGAGGTAGAGAAGAAAAGCCGGTTACAGGAATAAGCCTGAAAAATGTGACTATTAAAAATGCTGAAACACCTCTTTTAGTTGAGAACTGTGAACCTATCAATTATATAAACACAACAATTAATGAAGTGAACTACAACGAATAAATTCGATTAAAACTTAAAAACAAACAATTTAAAATGAAGAGAAATACACACACAAATTTTCTTATCCGAAATAAAATGACTCTGTTCTTATTACTAGCGAGTTTTTTAATTTCGGCGAATGTCTTTAGCCAGGGAGGACGAACGATCACGGGTACTATTACTTCAGTAGATGACAATATGCCTTTGCCTGGTGTAAACATTGTAGTAGAAGGTACTTCTGCTGCAACGGTAACAGATTTTGACGGAAACTTTCAACTTAGCGTTCCCGGGAATGATGCAGTACTTGTAATTAGTTATGTAGGTTTTCTTACTAAAAACGTACCCGTAGGCTCTCAAACAAACTTTACGATATCGTTGGAGACAGATGTTCAGTCGCTAAGTGAAGTAGTTGTAGTAGGATACGGAACGGTGAAAAAATCAGATTTAACTGGAGCTGTAGGTACAATTGATTCAGAAAGTCTAACCGAACGTAATATCACAAATCCGGTAGAATCTTTACAAGGTTTGGTTCCCGGTGTTCAGGTAAGCAACTCTACTGGTAGAATAGGTGATGGTTTTAATATCACAATACGTGGTCAAAATTCAATTGGTGGCGGGGGTGACCCACTATTTGTTGTTGATGGGGTACCTACAGATAATATCGACTTTTTGAATCCACAGGATATAGAACGTATGGATATCTTAAAGGATGCATCTTCTACCGCAATTTATGGTTCAAGAGGATCTAATGGTGTTGTAATTGTTACAACTCGTAGTGGTGCCGGAGCAAAGGGAGGTTTAACCGTAAGCGTTGAATCTTTTGTAGGTGTTAAAGATGTTGCAAGATTACCTGATCTTATGGCTCCACAGACTTGGTGGGATTACCACCAGTCTGCGTATTTAGCAACTGCCGGTACAGATCCTAATACCGGTACGGTTACAGCTGCAACGCTTGCTGATGCTGTGGGTGGCGGCGGTAGCAATTCTGAATTATTAAGACGTGTGGCAGCTAACGAATCTTTTGATTGGTATGATGCTGTTTTAAAAACAGGTGTTCAACAAAATACTTACGTTAATGCTTCAGGAAGAGCAGAAAACGGTCTAGGTTATAACTTGGGAATAGGGTATCAGAACGAAACCGGAAATATTGATAATGAAGAACTCAATAAATACACCTTAAAATTAGGAGTGGATCACAAGATCAATGAGAAATTTACTTTAGGTACAAATGCAACGGTTACATTAATCAATCAAGATCAGGGATCTGATGTTGCGATGCGAGAAGCATTTAGATTAAATCCTTTTTTAGATCCATATGATTTAGATGGGGTGACTCTTTTTCCACAGCCAGGGAAACTGGTAGATGAGAACGGTGATTTTATTATTAATAAAACGAGTACCTACAACCCTATTTTAGAGATCAACAACTCAATCGATAACGTACGCCGTTGGAATGTGATTGGGAACACATATTTTCAATATCAACCTGTGGAATGGCTATCTTTTAAAACCTCTCTTGCAGCAGGATATTCTCATACGCGACGGGGTAGATCTTGGGGGGCACTTACAAATACAGGAGCAAGCAATAATAATTTACCTTCTGCTCGACTGGATCAAAGGCAGAATTTTAACTATACCTGGGACAATCAGTTTAACATCACTAAAACTTTTGATGAGAAGCACAATTTCAACTTATTAGGACTTTATAGTATGTTCTCTAATCGAAATGAAAGTTCGTTTTCGTCATCCCGAAATATGCCTTTTGATACCAGTTTTTATAACATAGGTAGTGGTGAGCAAAGTACTTACGATCTAGGTTCAGGTTTTAATAAAAATACATTGAGATCTTATGCATTGCGTTTAAACTATTCTTACGATGATAAATACCTTTTAACACTGTCAAATAGATGGGATGGTTCATCAGTGTTTCCTAAAGAAAACCGCTGGGATTCTTTCCCTTCTGCTGCTCTAGGTTGGAATATTTCTAACGAAGATTTCTTAGCCGAATCGGCGACTGTAAATAATTTAAAACTGAGAATGAGTTTTGGGTATACAGGTAACAATATTATTAGTCCTTATTCTTCTCTGAATACTTTAGATTCTCAAACCTATTATGATTATGCAGGTTCTGTTTCAAACGGATTTGTATCTACTCAGATTGCAAACGCGCAACTTAAGTGGGAGCGTACCCGTGAATTTAACGTTGGGGTAGATTTCGGTTTATGGAGAGATCGCATTACCGGTAGTGTTGATGTATACGATCGTTTATCAGATGATTTATTATTTACACAAGATTTACCTAGTGAAACCGGTTTTTCTAATATCAACGCAAATGTTGCCTCAGTAAGCAATAGGGGAGTTGAGCTAGCCATAACAACACGTAACATTCAGACCGAAGATGTAACATGGACGACATCTTTAACTTTCACTAAAAACACCAATGAATTGAAGTCTATTTATGGTCAAAGTGAAGTAGATGATATAGGTAATAACTTGTTTATAGGCGAATCTCTTGATGCGATTTACAACTACAAATTTACCGGAATCTGGCAAGCAGATGAAGTAGCTGAAGCAGCTGGTTACGGAATGCAAGAAGGCCAGGAAAAATTACTTGATGTAAACAATGACGGGCAATACACACCAGACGGTGACCGTATAATTTTAGGTTCTTCAAACCCAGATTGGACTGGGAGTTTCTTTAGTTCGTTGCGCGTAAAAAACTTTGATTTATCAACTTCTGTGATCATTACTCAAGGAGTTTTAGTGTATAGTAATTTCCATTCTAATTTTGCTGATACACGCGATCGCGGTCGTCAGAAATTAGATATAGACTGGTATGTTCCTGCAAATGATGCCGGCTTGCCTGCAAGAGCTTCTAATACTTATCCGCAGCCGCGTAATGAAGGTTCTTTCTGGAGAAATAATGGCGTGGGGTATTACAAGGATGCTTCTTTTGTGAAGGTTAAAAATATCGCACTAGGTTATAATCTGGGCGGTGAATCATTAGAGAAGTTAGGCATTAATGCCCTGAGAGTGTATGCAAACGTATTAAACCCATTTGTGTTTACAGATTATGAAGGATATGATCCCGAGTGGGCTGGAGCAAGTTTAAACACGGGTAGACCCAGTTCTGTAACTTATCAGTTGGGCTTTAATTTAAAATTTTAAGAAGATGAAAAAGATACAATATATTACAAGTTGTTTACTCGTACTTCTTACAGTAACAAGTTGTCAGGATTTTTTAGAAGAAGAAAATGAGTCTTTTGCAGTAGCTGAAGAATTTTATTTAACCGAAGAAGGTTATCAATCCTTATTAAATGCAAACTACGCGCAGTTGCGCGAAATTTATGGAAACGAACCGTGGATTTATGTTTGCGGTACAGATCTTTTTGCTGAAGGTCGTGACGCAGAACCTACAGGTTTGAGTAGGTATACAGATCTCAATCCTTCATCAACAGGAGTGGCAGGACTTTATGATAACGCATATAAAGCTATTCAAACTGCAAATACAGCTATTTATTATGCAGATCTAACTGAAGCTACAGATATATTAGATCAACAATTAGGAGAGGTGCGCTATTTGCGCGCTAATGCCTATTTCCTTTTAGTGCAAACTTACGGAGGTGTTCCTTTGGTAACAGATTATTTTAGAGAACCCGTATTAGAGTTTTCAAGAGAAAGTGCTGAAGATATCTATAGTTTTATCATTTCAGAATTAGAAGCTGCCGTTAATCAAGTGAGTTCGGGTGCATATCAGGGTAAAGTAAACGAACGTGCCGTAAACCATTTGTTAGCAAAAGTTTATTTAACGCGCGGATATGAGAGTTTTGGCTCCACAGCAGATTTTACAACTGCAGCTTCCTATGCAGAAGCTGCAATAGCAGGCCAGGGTCTTAACTTGTCTTTTGAAGAATTATGGGCACCAGGAAATCCTACCTATCCTATTAATGAAGAGACTCTGTTTTCGGTTCAATACGATCCTGCTTCTGTAAGTACAGATCCATTCAATTTAGGACATCAGCAAACGGCTTATTTTGGTCCTTATCAAGGCGGTAGCGAGGTTGCAGGAGATGCACCATATAGAACATACACACTATGTCCTACACAATTTGCAATAGATTTATTTACTGAAGATGATGAGCGTTATCAGGTAACATTTATGACAGAAGTTTATGAGCGCTATTTTGATTTTTATGATGTAGACGATACCAGTACTTTAACTGTAAATCATTATTACGCTCCGGCATGGGAAGCAACACAAGCAGATCAAGATGCTTATATGGCAGAACATCCAGAAGCAACTTACCACCAGTATGGTACTTATGTACCTTCTGCAAACCCCACTAATGATTATCAAACTATTCCATTGAAAAAATTTGATGATCCTGAAGCTCCTTTTGGTCAAAATACCAGTAGAAGAGATATCGTTCTTTCTCGTTTAGGAGAAACCTATTTAATTGCTGCAGAGGCTTATTTGCAAGCCGGTCAGCCGGATGTAGGTCTTAACTTTATAAATGATGTACGGGAGCGAGCAGATGTTGATGATGCGACTTTAGCAGAATTTGATATCGATTATATTTTAGATGAACGCGGCCGCGAGTTAATAGGAGAGTATCACCGTTGGTTTGATTTAAAACGTACAGGTAAACTGGTAGAACGCGCTTCTGCTTACCATTATCTTGTAGAGGAAGGAAATTTTGACGGAGCCAACGGAGTCTTAAAGATTCTAAGACCCATCCCACAAAGTGCACTGGATCTAAATCAAAATAATGACTTTGAACAGAACCCAGCATACCAGTAATTTTTAAATATTAGTAGAAACAGAAAAAAGCTTACCAATTTACGGTTAAGCTTTTTTCTATTTAAAATATGGAGATGTTTAAAACTAAAATTATGAGTCGATTTGCACATACAATATTCATTCTAAGTTTCCTTCTAGGAGGAGTCTGTTTAGCTCAGAAAAAAACCATTAATAAAATTGAATATTCTATAGCGACAACTTATGAGAAATTAAAGGCAGACTATCTATTTATCAAACCTATTGAAGAATTAAAAACTGGAGATTTTAATAAAAATGAAGATATTATATATAAATCGATTGACGGGAAGGATTTAAAAGCAGATGTATATTTTCCTAAAAATGTTTTGAAAAAAAAACCAGCCCTTTTATTGGTATTTGGAGGAGGTTGGATGAGTGGCAGTAAAGAGAATGTTAGGCCTTTGGCGCAGTACTTTGCAAATAATGGTTATGTGGCTGTTACGGCAAATTATCGGTTAAGTACAGATGCGGTTTATCCTGCTGCGGTTTTAGATTTAAAAGCAGCCGTTAGATGGATGCGTCAACACGCTCACAGGTATGGTATAGATTCAAATAAAATAGCTATTTTGGGTAATTCAGCGGGTGCACAGTTAGCAACTTTAGTAGGTGTAACTGGAGGATCTTCGGTCTACAATAGTGAGAACTTTAAAATTTCTGACTCTATTCAAGCTATTATTAATGTAGACGGGATTGTTTCATTCACCCATCCTGAAAGTGAAGAAGGCGAAGTAGCAGCAAAATGGCTTAATGGTTCAAAATATCAGAATCCCAAAAATTGGAAAGAAGCCTCTCCACTTAATTATGTTGATGCAAACACACCGCCAACGCTTTTTATTAATAGTACGCAGCCACGTTTTCACGCCGGGCGGGTTGATATGATTTCGATATTAAACCAAAATCATATCTACAACGAAGTGCATACCATCCCAGATACGCCGCATTCTTTTTGGTTGATGCAGCCGTGGTTTAATAAAACAGCGCAATACAGTTTAGCTTTTTTAGATCGGATTTTTAAGGCGGAAGATTCAAAAGTTTATCGGGAAATTAAAGTTGCATTAGACGGCAGCGGAGACTTTAATAGTATTCAGAAAGCGATTGCAAGTACACGAGATTTAGGTCCGGCTTATGTTAAGATTTATGTTAAAAATGGCATTTACAAAGAGAAAATAGAGGTGCCTGCTTGGAAGCGTAAAATTGCATTAATTGGTGAAAGTCGGGACGGAGTAATCCTTGTTAATGATGATTATTCGGGTAAGGTAGATTCAGTATCTGGGACGGTTCATAATACCTTTACATCCTATACATTGAAGGTTGAAGGTTTAGATTTTTATGCTGAAAATTTAACCATACAAAACACCTGGTGTGACCGCGGTCAGGCTGTAGCCTTACATACTGCGGGTGATCGCTCTATTTTTAATAATTGCCGGATTTTAGGATGTCAGGATACGGTTTACACAGCTGGTGAAGACAATAGAGTATTGTTTGAGAACTGTTATATAGAAGGTACTACCGATTTTATTTTTGGTCAGGCGACTGCATTTTTTGAAGAATGCGAAATCAAAAGCCTTACTAACTCTTACGTAACAGCAGCCTCAACACCAGCAATGCAAGATTATGGTTATGTCTTTCTGAATTGTAAGCTAACTGCTGCTGCAGGAGTGAATCAAGCTTATCTGGGCAGACCCTGGAGGCCATATGCTAAAACAGTATTTATCAATTCAGTTTTAGGAGCTCATATTTTGCCGGAAGGCTGGGAAGTTTGGGATGGAGATGCAATGTTTCCGCATAAAGAGCGTACTGTTTTCTATGCAGAATATAAGAGCAAAGGAGCAGGAGCAAATGCTGAGAAACGTGTGTGGTGGTCGCACCAATTGTATGAAGAAGAGGTGAATTTATATACTAAAGATTTGGTTTTAGGAGGACACGATAACTGGAAACCTGAACTTGTTTCTTCAATTTTAAATGAATAGTATGAAGATTTTTAAAATTTTTATGGTCGTCTTTTTTGTTTTATCCGGGATGCTTTCTGCTCAGGAGAAACCAACAATTCACTTGATTGGAGATTCTACAATGGCAGACAAGAAAAACCCGGAAACCAATCCAGAGCACGGGTGGGGACAAGTTTTGCCAGAACTTTTAGATCAGAATATACAGGTGAGTAATCATGCGTTAAATGGACGCAGTAGCAAAAGTTTTATTACTGAAGGCCACTGGGAACGTGTTTTAGATTCTTTAAAAAAGGGAGATTTTGTATTCATACAGTTTGGTCATAACGATCAGAAGTTTAAAGATAGTACACGATTTACTAATCCATTTACTCAGTATCGATACAATCTGAAACGATTTGTAGTCGAGACCAGAAAAGCAGGAGCGACTCCCGTCTTGTTATCATCTATTGTGCGTAGAAAATTTAATGAATACGGAACTCTTGAAGATACCCATGGTAATTACCCGCTGGTTGTAAGAATGGTTGCTAAAGATCTGAATGTAAAATTTATTGATATGCAATTTTTAACCGAAAGGTTGGAGCGCAAATGGGGTCCAAAAGAATCTAAAAAGCTTCATCTGCATTTTAAACCAGGAGAACACTCATATTACCCAGATGGCAAAAATGATGATACACACTTGTCATACTTAGGAGCAAAGTTGGTAGCAAGTTTAGCATTGCAGGAAATAGCACGTCAAAATTTACAAATAGAAAAATATATTAAACCTGAGGTTTTAGCACGAGATATCTGTAATTTTAAAATGTATTGAAAACATTTAAAAAGAAAATCCATGAAGTTACTTATTTCAGTAAAAAATAAGATTATAGTTATTAGTGGTGCAACTGGTGTTTTGGGAGAATCTATGACCCGATCTCTTGCTGAATGCGGTGCACACGTAGTCATATTAGGTAGAACAAAAACTAAAGTTGATAATCTTGTAGATGATCTAAAACAGCAAGGATATCAAGCTTCAGGAGTACTGGCTGATGTGACAAGTAAAGAAGCTTTGAATGCTGCAAAAGCTGAGATAGAAGATCATTTAGGGTATATAGATGTTTTAATTAACGCTGCAGGCGGTAATATGAAGGGGGCGTTAATTTTACCAGAGCAGTCGCTGGCAGATGCAGATGCTGAAGAGATGCGCAAGGTGATGGATCTTAATTATATAGGGACCTTTCTACCCACACAGGTTTTTCTTCCGTTATTAGAAAAATCAAAATCCGGAAGCGTGCTCAATATTTCTTCGGTTGCGGCACATTTACCGCTTACACGTGTAATGGGATATGCTTCTGCAAAAGCTGCAATTGAAAATCTAACGCAATTTCTTGCGGTAGAATTTGCTCAAAAACAAGAGAATCCTATTCGCGTAAATGCATTGGCTCCGGGTTTTTTCTTAACAGAACAAAATAGGGATTTACTGACCAATAAAGATGGAAGTTTAACCAACCGTGGAGAAAAAATAATAGACAATACTCCTCTAGGTAAATTTGGTGATCCACAGGATTTAAATGGTGCGATACACTGGTTGTGTAGCGATGCAGCGTCTTTTGTAACCGGTACTGTAGTTACTGTAGATGGGGGGTTCAAGGCATTCTCAGGTGTTTAATTTCAATAGAAAATTTAAGAAATGATTCAAACAATGCGTTGGTACGGGCCTAAAGACCCCGTATCACTTCAAGATATTCGTCAGGCGGGTGCGTCTGGTGTGGTTCATGCAATGCACGAAATTAAGAATGGAAAAGTCTGGTCTCTGGATGCTCTTCAAAAAAGAAAAGCTGAAATAGAAGCTGCTGGCTTAACATGGAAAGTGGTCGAAAGTTTACCGGTCACTGAGGCAATGAAAACCCGCACAGGAACATTTCAAGAGCATATAGATAATTATAAGACCTCTTTAATAAACTTAGGTAAAATAGGCGTTGAGGTTGTGTGTTATAATTTTATGCCTGTTTTAGACTGGACGCGTACACAGTTGGCTTACCCGCTAGAAAATGGAGCAACTGCACTGCGTTTTGACTGGTCTCATTTGGCTGCTTTTGATTGTTTTATTTTAAAACGAAAAAATGCTGAAAAAGATTATAGTCAAGCACTTTTGGCGGAAGCTAAACGGTTTTTTAAACAATCAACACAAGATGATAAACAGCAGTTGGAAGAAGCTATTATTGCTGGGCTTCCGGGTTCTGAAGAAGGCTATACTTTAGCTGGATTACAGAAAGCAATTGATACTTATGTGGCAATAGACGAGCAAAAAGCTCAAGAACATTTAAAGCTCTTTTTAGACGAAATTTTACCTACCGCTGAGTCAGCAGGTGTGGCTATGGCAATTCATCCGGATGATCCGCCACATGCCTTTTTTGGCTTGCCCAGAATTATGAGTAAAGCTTCAGATATTAAGCGTTTATTGTCAGATAATGATAGCGTATATAATGGGGTTACTTTTTGTACCGGTTCTTTCGGCGCACGAGCAGATAATGATTTGGTACAAATGGTTAAAGATTATGGTAAGCATATTCATTTTGTGCATTTAAGAAGTACAAAAAGAGATGCTAGCGGTAGTTTTTATGAAGACAATCATCTGGAAGGAGATGTGCCAATGGCAGCGGTTATTTATGAGCTATTAGAAGTTGAAAAACAGTATGGTAGGCAACTGCCTATGCGTCCAGATCACGGGCATCAAATGCTGGATGATCTTAAGAAACCTCTTGCGCATCCCGGTTACACAGGGATAGGTAGACTTAAAGGTTTAGCTGAAATACGAGGTGTTATTAACGGAATAGAATTTATGCATAATAGATAAGAGATGAGTATTACAAAAGAAAGCGACGTGTTTTTTAAAACAAATAAAACTGAATGGGATCAGGCTGATGCCGGTATTACCCGTCAGATCGTTGCACATAACAAAGATCTGATGATCGTGAGTGTGAAGTTTGAAAAGGGGGCCATAGGTACGGTACATGATCATATTCATACACAAGGAAGCTATGTGGTTTCAGGTAAATTTGAAATTACCATTAACGGAAATAGTGAAATTCTAGAAGCCGGTGATGGATTTTATGTTCCGCCAAATGCACCACACGGAGCTAAATGTCTGGAGCCGGGTATTTTAATAGATGCTTTTAACCCTGCAAGAGAAGATTTTTTGAACTAAAATAAAAGCAGCTGAAAGGCTTTTATTTTAGTTAAACAACAGTATTTTGTGTTAGCTAAAGTCATAATTTACGACCAATTGTCTGAACCCTTGAATTAAAGATGATGGAATTTGAAAAGATGAAAGTAGAGATTTGGAGTGATATCATGTGCCCTTTTTGCTATATTGGAAAACGAAAATTTGATAAGGCTCTTGAGCAGTTCTCCCACCGCGATAAAGTTGAAGTAATATGGAAGAGCTTTGATCTGGCACCAAATTTAAAGACTCATACGTTTATTAGCAGTGTTGATTTTTTACAGAAACATAAAGGAATGAGCAAAGCCCAGGCTGAGCAGGCCATTGAGGGGGTAACCGCTTTTGCTAAAGAAACTGACCTTGATTATGATTATGACAAAGTGGTTGTAGCCAATACTCACAGAGGACACCAACTCATACACTTGGCTGGCCAGGAAGGACTTCAAAATGAAATGAAAGAACGTCTTTTAAAAGCCTATTTTATTGAAGGCCGAAATGTAGATGATGTAGCAACACTCATTCAATTAGGTCAGGAAGTAGGTCTCGAAAAGGCCGCAATAGAGAGCGAATTGAACGAAAGTCAGTTTGCAGCACATATTGAGCAGGATATTCTGGAAGCCCGAAAAATTGGGGTTAGCGGAGTTCCGTTTTTTGTTTTTGACCGAAAATATGCCGTTTCTGGTGCACAGCCCGAAAAACAATTTTTAAACGTACTTGGTAAAGCTTATATCGAGTGGTATGCTAAGCAAGAGACACCTCAGTTTGAAGTGCTTGAAGGTCAAAACTGTGATGTTTCAGGTAATTGTAATTAATAATTTATACTATTATAATCTAAAAAGCTCCCAAAACACTGGTTTGGGAGCTTTTTTGGTTTTTTTGAAAATGACTTTTTTTTGATTAAAATTTAACAGACAATTTACTTACACATTCGTCATAAATTTTAGATTTGCGTAACCAGTTACGTTTATTATTATGAGTGAAGATTTTTTAATTGAAATGGGGTATGCCGGTCTAACCGGAAGACTCAAACGCCTCAGTGATGCGTTTATTTATCAAACACGCGATTTTTACAGGGAGCACGAGTCTGATATTGAGCCCAACTGGCATATGATTTTTATGTTATTGCAGAAAAACGAGAAGATGACCGTAACCGAGATAGCTGACGCTTTACAGCTTTCGCATCCTGCAATCGTAAAACTGATTAATAAAATGAAAAAAAGAGGCTATGTCGATGCTGAAATCGACTCTCAGGACAACCGAAAATATCAATTAATGTTATCGCAGAAAGCAAAACAAAAACTTCCGGTGCTACAAGACTATTGGACTGCAGGTGAAAAAGCCCTTGAAGAATTATTAGGTTTTAATACCCGTCTGCTTGAAGAAATCCAAAAGCTGGAAGACCGTATGGCAGAAGCTGATTTCAGAACCCGTATGGATAAACTACTTGTAAACGAATAGAAGACACAAAAATTCAAAAGGCTATGAAAATATTCATCGATGTTGCAGGATGGCTAGGCTCCTTTTTAATCGTATTCTCTTACGCACTAACACTTGTAAAAAGTAAAGACTTCTCTGGGTGGTGTATTTTAATGAATCTTCTGGGAGGAATTTTAATAGCCGTTAATTGTTTCTACTATAATGCAATACCATCTTTAGTAACTAATGTGATTTGGAGTTTTATTGCACTTTTCTCCATTTACAGAGCAAAGAAGCATACGTTTCAAAACCGTAGGTTTACTAAAAAACAACATCGTTTTAGACTTTAATCCTGTTAAATAGTTAATTTAATAGCATTTTAAAATAGATTCATGGCTTTTAAAATTTCTAAAATTCAACACGTTGGGATCCCGGTGACCAACTTAAAAAAGTCTATATCCTTTTATAAAGATTTAGGCTTTGAAGAGGTTATGATATCACAGTTTGATCACAATAAGGAGAAAGGAAATGTGGCAATGCTTCAAAGTGGCGAGGTGATAATGGAGTTATATGAATTTCCGAGAAAAGATCTGGAAGAAATACGAAGCAGATCGCACGGTCATATTGACCATATCGCTTTTGATGTTACTGATATTGATGTAGTTTTTAACGAGCTCAAAGAAAAAGATTATAAAATTCAAGAAGAGGCTCCGGTATTTTTACCTTTTTGGAAAAACGGCTGTAAATACTTCAACATTACCGGCCCAGATAATGAGCGCTTAGAGTTTAATCAGATTTTATAAATAAAGTGTTTCTGGCGCTTCTGGAATTTTATGAAAAACTTCAAAACTCATTTTAAAAATATCTTTTTTGCAGTATCTCTTATTTTTCTGTTTTCCGCTTGCTCAAAAGGATTAAAACAGAATTCCATCACAATCGCTACGGCTGCTAATATGCAGTTTGCAATTCAAAAGTTAGCAGATAAATTTTCTCATCAAACCGGAATTACGTGTGAGTTTATCGTCGCTTCATCGGGTAAATTAACGGCACAAATACAAGAAGGTGCTCCATATGATGTGTTTGTAGCTGCCGATACCAGATACCCAAAAGCAGTTTATGATGCTGGTTTCAGTGATGATCAACCAAAGATTTACGCGTATGGGAAATTGGTTATTTGGTCTTTAGACAAAACACTTCAGCCATCCTTTAAAACCTTATTAAATTCTCAAATAAAGCATATCGCTTTAGCAAATCCCAAAACCGCACCCTATGGCGAGGCTGCGATCAATGCACTTCAAAAAAAAGGTTTATATGAGGTATTAGAAAAAAAACTTGTTTACGGTGAAAGTATCTCTCAGACCAATCAATTCATTGTTTCCGGTGCTGCCGAAATTGGCTTTACAGCACTTTCTGTGGTTAAGGCTCTGCAAACTGAAAAACAAGGAAATTGGATTTTAGTCGAAGAAAGTTTGTATGCTCCCATTGAGCAAGCGGCCGTTTTGATAAATAGGGAAGGGCAGGTAAATGAAGCCGCCAAAGCTTTTTATGAATATATTTTTACCGAAGAAGCACAAGAAATTCTTTTAGAATTTGGATATTCGGTAGATGAATAGCTTCAACGGAAACATATCGAAATTAGAAGTTAGTGGTAATCTTACATTGGCACACGTTGAAGTCACCCCCCAACTCCTTTTAAAAGCTATTGTAATTGACACTCCAAAAACAGCTGCTTACCTAAAATTAGGGCAGCAAGTAGCTTTAGTATTCAAAGAAACGGAAGTCATAATCAGCACCGATTCTCAAATTAAAATAAGCTTACAAAATCAAATACCTGCATCAATTATAGACATTGAGCCTGGTCAATTACTCAGCAAGCTAAATCTTTCTACAAAAGCTGGTGAGCTGAACGCAATTATAAGCACAAACGCTGTTAAAACCTTAGCTTTAAAAGCTGGGATTTCCGTGGTTGCTATGGTTAAATTAAACGAAGTAATGCTGCAGGCGCTATGAATTGGGAACCGCTACTTTTAACTTTTAAACTTGCGCTGTTCACTACAGTAATTTTGATCTTAATAGGTATTCCTGTCGCATACTGGTTAAGCAATACGAAGTCTCGGTTAAAACCTGTTTTTGAAACTTTGGTAAGTATGCCGCTGGTTTTACCACCCACCGTTTTAGGTTTTTATTTTTTGATGGCTTTTAGTCCTAATAATACATTTGGTAACTGGCTTGACGAATGGTTGGGAATCAAATTGGTTTTTTCATTCAGCGGTCTGGTAATTGCATCTGTAATTTACAGTTTGCCATTTATGGTTCATCCAGTACAATCAGGTTTAAGCGGTATTTCAAGATCTATAACCGAAGCTTCTTTTGTTATGGGAAAGTCTAAATGGGAAACACTTTTAAAAGTTCAATTACCTCAAATCAAACCAGCTTTGCTTACTGGTATTGTGCTGTCTTTTGCGCATACGGTGGGGGAGTTTGGCGTGGTGCTAATGATAGGCGGTAATATTCCCGGAAAGACTAAAGTTGCATCAATTGCGATTTATGATGAGGTAGAAGCGTTGAATTATGACGCGGCTAATTTTTATTCACTCGTTTTATTTGCCATAACTTTTTGCATTCTCTTATCGGTTTATCTGGTTAATGGTAATTACTTTAAAGGCTTTTGGAAATGATAAAACTAGATATTAGTAAAGAATTGCGGGGCGCTACGGGAACGATGATACTTCGGTTAAATTTAAATATCAAAAGTGAGCAATTTATTACGCTATACGGTCCGTCAGGAGTAGGAAAAACATCTGTGTTAAGAATGATAAGTGGTTTGATGCAACCCGATTTTGGACAGATTTGTGTTGAAGAGGAAACATGGTTTGATACCAAAACTAAAGTCAATTTTAGTCCGCAAAAGCGGAAGGTGGGTTACGTATTTCAAGATTATGCATTGTTTCCGCATATGACGGTTTTAGAGAATTTAAATTTCGCGAAAGCGAAAAATCAAAACAATAGTTCAATTTCAGATCTCATAGAAATAATGGAATTGGAGCAACTGCAAACCCGCAAACCCGAAACCCTAAGTGGTGGACAAAAACAACGCGTAGCACTGGCACGCGCATTAGTACAAAAACCGAAGATTTTATTATTAGATGAACCACTAGCTGCTTTAGACAGCGCAATACGTCACAAACTACAAGGGTATTTAAAAAAAGTACATCAAGAATTTAAGCTCACAACAATTTTAGTCTCTCATGATGTAGGGGAGATTGTGAAGCTGACAGATTATGTCTATCAGTTAGAAGAAGGAAAAGTACTCAAGCAAGGAACACCTGAAGCTATTTTTATAGACCAAAGCCTGAGTGGAAAATTTAAGTTTACCGGCGAAGTTTTAAAAATTCAACAAGAAGAGATTATAAGTGTTGTAACGGTGCGAATTCACACAGATGTGGTCAAGGTTGTCGTTCAGCACGAAGAAGCATCAAATCTAACCATAGGTGACAAGGTATTGGTTCTTTCTAAAGCATTCAAGCCTTTGCTTTATAAAATAGAAGCATAAATGTTCAAGTTGTAATAATGAAAAAATCCGGAATGCCTTTCAACATACCGGATTCTCAAAATTGATTTGAACGCTAATTAATCTTCCTGGTTTAAAAACCATTCTATTTTTTCAACTTCTGTTTTACAGCCGCAATAAAAAGGAGCACGCTCGTGCAATTCAGAAGGTATTCTTTCCATAATACGGCCATAACCGTCAGAGCATTTTCCCCCGGCCTGCTCTGCTAAAAAAGCCATAGGGTTACATTCATACAGCAAACGTAGTTTTCCGTTAGGAGACTTGGTGCCTTCCGGGTATAAAAATACACCACCTTGAATCATATTTCGGTGAAAGTCTGCAACCATAGAGCCGCAATAACGCGCCGAGAAAGGCCTGTTGTCTTCCTCATCTAATTCCTGAACCCACTTTATAAACTTTTTAATTCCACCGGGAAAATGCACATAATTACCTTCATTAATTGAGTAAGTTCTTCCAGATTCTGGAAACATCATGTCTGGATGCGATAAAAAGAAAGATCCTATTCCCGGATCAAAAGTAAAACCGTGTGTACCACTGCCTGTAGTATAAACCAACATCGTAGAAGTGCCATAGATGATGTAGCCGGCAGCAACTTGATTGATACCGGGTTGAATAAAATCTTCTAAAGTCACTGGAGTTCCCAAAGGACTAATGCGACGATAGATACTAAAAATTGTACCCACAGTGATATCTACATCAATATTTGAAGAACCGTCAAGCGGGTCTATGAGCACTACATAGTTGGCATTTTTATGACGCTCTTCGTTAAAAACGATAAAATCTTCAAGCTCTTCAGAGGCCAGGCCACAAATATCTCCACGATCACGTAACGTGCTAATGAACATGTCGTTTGCAAGAATGTCTAACTTAGCTTGTACTTCGCCTTGCACATTTTCTTTACCTGCTTTTCCGCGTATTTCTGCCAGTCCGGCTTTATTGATTTCCTGATTTACCATTTTTCCCGCAAGTCTGATCGCACTTAAAAGCGAGGTGAGTTCGCCTTTTGCGTAGGGAAAATCTTTTTGGTTTTGAATGATAAACTCGCCTAAAGTGATGTGTCTTTCCATAGTTTCTGGTGATCGTAGTTGGTGTAGAATAACAAGTATTTAAACTGATACATTATAAAAAATGTTTTTTGCAATCGATTACAAGTTGATTTTTATGTGAATTTTGCAATAATTCATACAGTAAATTTAATTTAAAGTTTTGGGATTTCAGGTTAATTTGTCACACAATTATCCTAATCTAGAATGAATTTTTATAGCAGAACTAAAGTTGAAGGGTTTTTATAAATAGAGAGTTCATATAAGTTTTAAAATAAGCATAAAACGGAAGCTATCTTTTTAAAAACCACTAATTTCGAAGGTAATTAATCATGCTATGAGTAAACACGTCGTAATAATAGGAGGAGGCTTCGCAGGGATCAATCTTGCTAAAAAACTTTGTAAGTCTTCAGCCTTTGAAATCACTTTGGTAGATAAAAACAATTACAATTTTTTTCCTCCATTATTGTATCAGGTGTCAACCGGTTTTTTAGACCCATCAAGTATTACGTTTCCATTTAGAAATCTGTTTAGAGATCAAAAGAATTTCAGATTTAGAATGGGTACTTTTTTAGAGGTTAATCCACAAGCAAAGACGATTACTTTAGATAATGGTGAACTCACTTATGATTATTTGGTACTAGCTACGGGTACGCAAACTAACTTTTTTGGTCTTGATCAGATAGAGAAGCATGCGATACCAATGAAAACTCTTGAAGATGCTCTTCATATGCGTAATTTATTATTGCAGCGTCTTGAAGAGGCCACGCGCATAGACGATAAATCACAGCGCTTACCTTATTTAAATATGGTGATTGCAGGAGGAGGGCCTACCGGTGTTGAGATTTCTGGTGTATTTGCTGAGTTGCGCAACAACACAATACGTAAAGAATTCCCAGAATTAGTAGGTAGTGGTTCTAGAATTTATTTAATAAATGGAGGTGGGGAGTTATTATCACCAATGAGTGAAAAGAGTCAAAAGTATACTCTCAAAGAATTGGAAGGAATGGGGGTTGAGGTGCTACTCAATACGCGCGTGGTAGATTTTGATGGAGAAAAAGTAATGATGAAAGACGGCTCGCATATCTACAGTAAAAACCTGATATGGGCAACGGGTGTTACCGCTTATCGCTTTAACGGTTTACCTGAAGAGATTTATCAACGTGGTAATCGCATACAAGTTAATGGTATCAATCAGGTACATGGCTTTGAAACTATTTATGCCTTAGGGGATTCATCTATAAGCACTTCAGATCCTAATTTTCCTACGGGGCATCCGCAATTAGCTCAGGTAGCTATGCAACAGGGAAGAGCATTAGCTAAAAACTTAAAAGCACTGGAAGCCGGAAAACAAATAAAAACATTTAAGTATACAGATAAAGGATCTATGGCTATTATAGGAAGTAGTAAGGCGGTAGCAGATCTACCGAAACCCAATTTACACTTTAATGGATTCATTGCGTGGTTCATTTGGTTGTTTGTTCATCTATTTGCGCTAATCGATTATCGAAACCGTGTACGAACTTTTTACAATTGGTCTACAGAGTACCTGAGTAAAAATCAAGATCTTCGTTTAATAATCCGACCTATTAAAAATAAATAATTTTTAATAGGTTAAATCTTACAAGTGTTTATAAGCTTAACGCTAAGTGGATTTAATTGAATCTATCACGTACTATAAATTCCATTTTGTCGGTTAAAATATAAATATATCTGATTATCAGAATTTTAAAACAATTTGTACTTGTAAATAGCTACTGAAAATGTTTTAAACTCACTAATTTTTTGATGATTATCAAAAAAATAAACTTGTACAAAATTATTAATTTACCCAACTAAAACGATAAACGTTTTGCTTTTTATCGATGTTAATTTCATTTTGTGGATTGATTTCCTAATTTTATTCTAAATAATTTGAATTACTCATTCTCCAGAGTAAACGTTCAACCTTTAGCCCAACTTTAAATTTCCATTTAAAGATTTAAGGTTTTTACCCCTAAGTAAAAAAAGAACGCCAACTGACTGGCTGATAAGTGCTTACGCTTTTCGGCATAGGGTTCTTTTGTTCAGATTTTAATGTTTTTGAAACCTCTCAAACCAAAACACTTGTATTATGGTGAACTTTACTTACCGAAATTTTTATTTCAGAATTACAATTTTACTGCTATTGTTATGTAGTGGTGAGATTGCTGCTCAAACACGGACTTTTGCGACTCAACTGGTTGATGTCGACCCGGTAGCCGGACATGTGACTAATGCTTCTGCAGCACATGATGGAAATCTAGCAACAGCTGCAACAGTGAGGGCCTCCTCTGGTATTTTGGCAGGTATTGGCGCATATAGTGGCTATATTGAAGTAGGATATGCCTCGCCAGTACCGGCAAATACGACAAGTTTTATAAGAATTGATACCGAAGATGATTTGTTGCGAGTTCTCCTTGGTGGTGGCTTGGGCGAATTGCTGAGTGATGTTTTAGGAGCAGTACTTATAGGCAATCAAGAATTTACAGTTGAAGCAAAAAGTAGCTCAACTACAGTTCTAAGTGCAGATTCAACAGATCCTAATACTTTTGACACCCCTAGAGTACGGGTTGTTACTAATGCCGCTGGAGAAATGTTTATAGCAATGACTCCTTCGGTATCGTACAGCAGTATCCGTATTACAAATAGTATAGGTTCCTTATTAGGTTTGGGAAATACCAGAACGCTAGATGTAAGAGGTGTGTTTTATTCCTCAGGAGTGGGTGTTTGTAATGAGCCTGCATATACTTCCTATGATGGAGATGGTTTGAGCCTTGATTTATTAGAGTTAGGCGGTGCAGGAGTAATTGATCCTCAGAATGGAATTGATTCAGATCCATTAACCTTTTCTCAATTAAGCCTAGGAGTTCTTGATGTTGCAGCTTCTATAGAACAGATAATATATTTTGATACACCATCTCAACCTACAGAAGATTTTAAGATTAGTTTAAAAATTGATCCTACATTATTAGCTGTGGGTGTTGCTAATAATATAGAATTTGAAGCGTATAATGGATCTACTTTAGTTTCTACGTCAAGTCTTTCATCCCTATTAAATCTTGATTTATTAGGACTATTGCAAGGCGGTGCTGTCGCGCAGGTTCCCTTTAATGTTTCAGGCCCTGCAGACCGCATTGTTGTTCGTTATAATTCCCTTTTAGGGGTAAACCTTTTTCAACGATTAGATTTATACGATGTAGCCATCACTTCTGGTATCCCTATAATTGCTGCTGCTTCTCAGGATGTAGAAGTTTGTGAGGGAGGTACTGCAGATCTGGTAGCGACAACTGCTACTGCAGGTGCAGAATTACGCTGGTATGATGCGCCAACAGGCGGTAATTTATTAGCAACAGTAGCCAGTGGAGATGCTTTTACTACACCGGTTTTAACTGAAGATACAAGCTTTTATGTCTCTTCATTTGTAACAGGCTGTGCCGAAGAATCAGCTCGTGTAGCTGTTGAAGTTACAGTGAATCCGTTACCGGAATCCGAAGATATCACCGTACTTGGTTTAGATCTTCCTATTTGTATTCCTGAAATCTTAAACATTGTACCCACTACTACTTTAAACGGAAGCTTCAATTATTATCTGGATGCAAACGGAACCTTACCGATCACAGATGGGTTGGTAGATGACGGAATCACGTATACCATCAATGCTGATGGAGAATTAGAAGTAGAAGGATTGACCGAAGCTGATAGTCCGTTTACGGTTTATGTAAGTTTAGTAGACGCAGCAACCGGTTGTGAGAATGCACCGGGCGATCTAAAAGTGGTTGAAGTAACTCTGGATGGCGGACCGCAACCCACAATAACATTAGATCCTGTAACTGCAGACAACATCATCAATGCAACAGAGGCCGGGACTACAATTACCTTAAGCGGTAGTATAGGAGGTGATGCAGAAGTAGGTGATGCTGTTATAGTAACGGTTAACACTTTTGAGTATCCAACAACCGTAGCTACAGGTTTAGTCTTTTCAGTAGATGTACCAGGTACACAACTGGTAGCAGATGATGATTTGACCGTAGAGGCTGAAGTTACCGCTCAAAATGTACTCTTATGTGAGACAACAGTTGCTACGACTCAGGTTTATACAGTAGACCTTATCGATCCTACAACTCCCACAGTTGATTTCTTAACTACGAATGATAATACACCTACAATTACCGGAACTGCAGATTCAACAGATGACTTAACAGTAACTGTAGATGGTATAACGTATAGTGAGGGAGATGGTAATTTAATAGACAATGGTGATGACACCTGGAGTCTGACCATACCGGCAGCAAATGCTTTAGCCGATGCGACTTATGATGTAGTGGCAGTAGCTTCAGATACAGCAGGTAACACTGCTGCCGATGGAACTACTGATGAACTTATCATCGACACAACGCCTCCTACGGTACCAACTGTAGATTTCTTAACGACGAATGATAGTACTCCGACTATTACGGGAACAGCTGATTCCGCAGATGATTTGACTGTTGTGGTTGATGGAGTAACCTATACTGAGGGTGATGGAAATCTTATAGATAATGGCAACGATACGTGGAGATTAATAATTCCGGCAGGAAATGCTTTAGCTGACGGAACTTACGATGTGATGGCCACTGCAACCGATACGGCGGGTAATACTTCAATGGATGTGACAGTTGATGAATTGGTTATTGACCCAACCGCCCCAACGATTCCTACTGTAGATTTCTTAACTACTAATGATACAACCCCAACCATTACGGGAACTGCAGATTCAGTAGATGACTTGACTGTTGTGGTTGATGGAGTAACGTACACTGAGGGTGATGAAAACTTAACCGATAATGGAGATGATACGTGGAGTTTAACTATTCCTAGTCCGTTATCAGAAGGTGTTTATGATGTAATGGCCAGTACTACTGATGTAGCTAGTAATGTTTCAGTAGATGCAACTTTTGATGAGCTAACAATAGATTTAACAGCCCCAACAGTTCCCACAGTTGATTTTTTAACCACCAATGATACTACTCCGACGATTACCGGAACTGCAGACTCAGTAGATGACTTGACTGTTATGGTTGATGGAGTAACCTATACTGAAGGGGATGGAAACTTAACCGATAACGACGATAATACATGGACGTTAGTTATTCCGGCAGGAAATGCTTTAGCTGATGGTACGTATGATGTGATGGCAACCGCCACCGATGCAGCTGGTAATACTTCGATGGATGCTACAGTTGATGAGTTGACTATCGATACGATGGCACCTACTGTTCCTACTGTTGATCTTTTAACCACAAATGATAATACACCTACCATAACAGGAACAGCTGATTCCGCTGATGATTTGACTGTTGTGGTTGATGGAGTAACCTATACTGAAGGAGACGGCAACTTAACCGATAACGGCGATAATACGTGGACGTTGGTTATTCCGGCAGGAAATGCTTTAGCAGATGGTACGTATGATGTGATGGTTACTGCGACTGATACCGCTGGTAATACTTCGACGGATGCTACAGTGGATGAATTGACCATTGATACGATGGCCCCAACGATTCCAACTGTAGATTTCTTAACTACAAATGATACTACTCCGACGATTACGGGGACAGCAGATTCTATAGATGATTTGACCGTTGTGGTTGATGGAGTAACCTATACTGAAGGAGACGGCAACTTAACCGATAACGGTGATGATACCTGGACATTGGTTATTCCGGCAGGAAATGCTTTAGCTGATGGGACTTATGATGTAATGGCTACTGCTACTGATGCTGCTGGCAATACTTCGATGGATGCAACTACCGATGAATTGACCATTGATACAATGGTGCCTACGGTTCCTACTGTAGATTTCTTGACTACGAATGATAATACACCTACCATAACAGGAACAGCTGATTCTATTGATGATTTGACTGTTGTGGTTGATGGAGTAACCTATACTGAGGGTGATGGAAATCTTATAGATAATGGCAACGATACGTGGAGATTAATAATTCCGGCAGGAAATGCTTTAGCTGATGGCACTTACGATGTGATGGCTACTGCGACTGATGCCGCAGGTAACAGTTCTTCAGACGCAACTACCGATGAATTGACTATCGATGCAATGGCACCTACGGTTCCAACAGTAGATTTCTTAACTACAAATGATAATACACCTACTATAACAGGAACTGCTGATTCTGTAGATGTGTTGACTGTTGTGGTTGATGGAGTAACCTATACCGAAGGTGATGGAAACTTAACCGATAATGGCGATGATACCTGGACATTGGTTATTCCGACAGGAAATGCTTTAGCAGATGGTACGTATGATGTGATGGCTACTGCGACTGATGCTGCTGGTAATACCTCAATGGATGCAACAGTTGATGAATTGACCATTGATACTGCTGCGCCTACGATTCCTACTGTTGATCTTTTAACTACAAATGATACTACTCCAACAATTACCGGAACAGCTGATTCCGCAGATGATTTGACTGTTGTGGTTGATGGAGTAACCTATACCGAAGGTGATGGAAACTTAACCGATAATGGCGATGATACCTGGACATTGGTTATTCCGGCAGGAAATGCTTTAGCTGATGGCACGTATGATGTGATGGCTACTGCGACTGATGCTGCGGGCAATACCTCGATGGATGCGACAGTAGATGAATTGACCATTGATACTGCTGCGCCTATGATTCCAACAGTAGATTTCTTAACTACAAATGATAATACACCTACCATAACAGGAACAGCTGATTCCGCAGATGATTTGACTGTTGTGGTTGATGGAGTAACCTATACTGAAGGAGACGGAAACTTAACCGATAACGGCGATGATACGTGGACGTTGGTTATTCCGGCAGGAAATGCTTTAGCAGATGGTACGTATGATGTGATGGCTACAGCTACTGATGCGGCAGGTAACAGTTCGTCAGATGCAACAGTTGATGAATTGACCATTGATACGATGGCCCCAACGATTCTAACAGTAGATTTCTTAACTACAAATGATACTACTCCGACGATTACCGGAACAGCTGATTCTGTAGATGAGTTGGCTGTTGTGATTGATGGAGTAACCTATACCGAAGGAGACGGCAACTTAACCGATAATGGTGATGATACCTGGACGTTGGTTATTCCGGCAGGAAATGCTTTAACTGCTGGAACTTATGATGTTATGGCTACAGCTACTGATGCGGCAGGTAACAGTTCGTCAGATGCAACAGTTGATGAATTGACCATTGATACGATGGCCCCAACGATTCCAACAGTAGATTTCTTAACTACAAATGATACTACTCCGACGATTACCGGAACAGCTGATTCTGTAGATGAGTTGACTGTTGTGGTTGATGGAGTAACCTATACCGAAGGAGACGGCAACTTAACCGATAATGGTGATGATACCTGGACGTTGGTTATTCCGGCAGGAAATGCTTTAACTGATGGAATTTATGATGTGATGGCTACAGCTACTGATGCTGCTGGCAATACTTCAATGGATGCTACAGTAGATGAATTGACCATTGATACTGCTGCGCCTAAGATTCCTACTGTTGATCTTTTAACTACGAATGATACTACTCCGACTATTACCGGAACTGCTGATTCCGAAGATGATTTGACTGTTGTGGTTGATGGAGTAACCTATACTGAAGGAGACGGCAACTTAACCGATAACGGCGATGATACCTGGACGTTAGTTATTCCGGCAGGAAATGCTTTAGCCGATGGTACGTATGATGTAATGGCCACTGCGACTGATGCTGCTGGTAATACTTCGATGGATGCAACAGTTGATGAGTTGACTATCGATGCAATGGCACCTACGGATCCTACCGTTGATCTTTTAACTACAAATGATATTACTCCGACGATTACGGGGACAGCTGATTCAGCAGATGATTTGACTGTTGTGGTTGATGGGGTAACCTATACTGAAGGAGACGGCAACTTAACCGACAATGGTGACGATACGTGGACGTTGGTTATTCCAGCAGGAAATGCTTTAGCTGATGGAACTTATGATGTAATGGCCACTGCGACTGATGCTGCGGGCAATACTTCTATGGATGCGACAGTAGATGAAGTTACGATCGATACTTCAGGGTTAACAGTGCCTACTGTGAACTCACTTACTACGGCTGATGTCACTCCAATATTAACAGGTACTGCAGATTCAGCAGGTGACCTAACCGTTAGTGTAAATGGACAAACCTATGCTGAGGGAGACGGAGATTTAGTAGATAATGGTGATGGTACATGGACGTTAACGGTTCCGGCAGGAGATGAAATTCCAGAAGGTGTTTATGATGTTGTAGCAACACTTGCTGATGCTTTAGGAAATGTTTCAACAGACGCTACAATAGATGAGTTAACCATAGATTTAGGTATGCCAACCGGCGAGATGAATCAAATGTTTTGTACTACAGATCAACCTACGTTAATGGATATCGTTTTAGATCAGCCTAATGTAGTATGGTTTGCTGAAGAAACCAACGGAGCGGTTTTAGATATTAATACACCGCTTCAGAATGGAGTTACGTATTATGCGGCTCTCATTCTAGATGGTGTGATAGGTAATAGCAGACTTGCTGTAACAACAACCTTAATGCAACCCACATCTGCTAGTATAGAGGCTTCAGAACCAACTGCTTGTTTAGGAACGGAAATAATGTATACCACTCAGTCTGGTATGACTAATTATGTATGGGCAATTACTTCTGGAGGAAGCATTGTTTCAGGAGGTGGTACTTCAGATAACTTTGTAATTGTAGTATGGGATGCAGCAGGAGATAACAGTGTAAGTGTGGATTATGACACAACGTTAAGTTGTATCGTAAACACTTCAGCTACGCTAAATGTTACAACGACTGCTTGTTCAGATCTTACCATTTCTAAAACAGTAAATATCTTAACTCCGGTAATAGGGGAGACCATAGTGTATTCAATCGAAGTTACAAATAATGGTCAGACCGATATTACCTCAATAATGGTAGGGGAAGCATTACCGTCAGGACTTCAGTTTGAAAGTTTTACAGCTCCTATTGGTGATTACAATCCGTTAACCGGTGAGTGGTCAATTCCACAACTCGCGGCTAATACAACTACTGTTTTAACTATTACCGTGACTGTATTAGAAACCGGTAACTACCGAAATGTAGCAACTATTCTGAATTCAAATCCTGTAGATAGTAATTCAGATAATAATTCTTCTGAAGTAGAAATAGATCCAGATTGCTTGATGGTCTTCAATGAATTCTCACCAAACGGTGATGGTATGAATGATCTCTTTAAGATAAGATGTATAGAAAATTTCCCAAATAATGAGCTCAATATTTTTAACAGAGTAGGGCAGTTAGTCTATACGGCAAGCGGTTATAACAATAGCTGGAATGGCGTTTCTAACGTTTCCAGTTCTATTAATAAGTCAGTAGGCTTACCGGTAGGTACATATTATTACGCTCTTGAATTGGGCGACGGAGAGCGTACGCTTACCGGATGGATTTATATAGCACGATAATTAAAAATTCTCTCATTTTTAAAATTTAATTACCATGACAAAAATAGTAACTTATATAATCGAAATTTCTTTGATTGCCTTTGGGACTTTGAATCTCTACGGGCAACAAGAACCAAACTATACGCAGTATATGTACAACACGATGACCATTAATCCAGCTTACGCGGGGTCATCAGATAATTTTAATATTATCACTGATTACAAAGCTCAGTTTACCGGAGTTGATGGAGCTCCCGAAACTATTAATCTTGGGTTAGAGACACCGGTAACTTATAACATTGGCCTGGGCTTGAACATTACACGGGATGTTTTGGGTCCTTCTGAAGATTTAAATATCGACGGAAATTTCTCATATGCCATTCAACTAGGAGCACAGACCTATTTATCCTTTGGTCTTAAGGCTGGTTTTAGAGTTTTAAATGTAGATTTTAGAAAGGGAATGTTTGATAATCCTAATGACCCACAGTTTATGAATAACATAAACAATCAATTTTTAGGAGTTCTAGGAGCGGGATCTTATTTATACACAGACCGGTGGTATCTGGGACTTTCTACACCTAATTTTTTCACTCAAGAGTATTTTAATGAAGAAGAGGTGATGGTTAATACCGAAGAGCTTCATATGTACTTAATAGGGGGGTATATTTTTGATATTGGTTTAAATACCAAGTTTAAGCCAGCGGTGCTTTTTGATTATGTTGAAGGAGCTCCTTTAAAAGCAAACTTGTCTGCTAACTTTTTATTCCTTGAGAAATTTACAGCAGGTGTTTCTTATAGCGTAGATGCTGCAGTGAGTGGGCTTGCAGGTTTTCAGATAACAGACAACATCTTTATAGGTTATGCTTATGATTATAATACTTCAGACTTTAACCAGTATAACAATGGGAGTCATGAGATCTTGATTAAGTTCTCTCTGGCTCGTAAGCGTGGTGCAACTTTTTCTCCCAGATTCTTTTAAAAATCCCTCTCTATGAAACGTATATATTTAATCATTGCTTGTTTAATAAGTCTCACTGTAGTTGCTCAAAACCATTTGGAAAAAGCAAATGAGTTTTATGACCGCTTAGTTTATATTGATGCAGCAAAAGAGTTTGAGGCTTATGTAGAAAATGCAAATTATATAGAACCCGAAACCTATATGAAAATAGGTGATACATATTACAACCTAAAGAATTTTGCTCAATCAAAAGAAGCATATCAAAAATGGTACAAGGCAGTGGGATCTAATACAAATGCTACTCAGGGATATCAGTATTATGATTCCTTAAGAAGATTAAAACTCTATGATGAAGCTGAGAAAGTTGCAGAACGCTATTTTAAGGCAAAATCTGTTGAAGCTTTAAACAATCATTATGAAGAACGAGATCGTTTTGAAGAACTCCTGAAAGGGGATACCTTATATAAGGTTCGTAATTTAGATTTTAACTCTCAATATGCTGATTTTGGCGGGAGTTTTAATCAAACTAGTTTTGTATTTACCTCTGGAAGAAATTATGTAAACAAAGGATTGTATGAGCGTGACAATACACCTTATTTGGCAATATATAAAATTGAAAACCCTGAGGCAGATAGTGCAGATGCAGTACAATTATTTAGTAAAGAATTGACTACTGAATTTCACGACGGAACGGCCACTTTTTCACCAAATAGTAAATATCTATACTATGCTTCTAGTTATCAAACCGGAAATCGAAAAGTGTTTGAAGAAGATAAAAAGAATCATTTTAAAATTTATAGGGTAGACATGTCTGCTAAAAAATATAAGAAAGAATTGCTTCCCTTTAATGGAGATGCTTATTCTGCGGGGCAGCCTTATGTAACTCCAAATGGGAAAAAATTGTTTTTTGCATCAGATATGCCGGGTGGTTATGGTAAAGCAGATATTTATGTTTGTGATATTTATGAAGATGGAACTTATTCAGCACCCATGAATTTAGGACCTAATATCAATACAATTGCAGATGATTTTTTTCCATATTTTAAAGATGATATACTTTATTTTTCATCCGCAGGTCATGTGGGTTTTGGAGGTCTAGATATGTATAAATCTTATTACAGAGATGGTATATATGGAGCTGCAATTAATCTGGGACCGATTATAAATACAAATGCAGATGATTTTGCATACTTAGAAGGTAGTGTTTCTAACACCGGTTATTTTTCATCAGACAGAGCAGGAGGTAAAGGAGGAGATGATATTTATGCTTTTGAGTACAACTTGGCTAAGTGTGTTCAATATATATCAGGAACTGTTTATGATATAGAAACTAATGAGCCTATTCCAGATGCATACGTTACCGTTTACGATGAATCAAATACTGAATATCTCAAGGTTAAAACAAATGAAAAAGGTGGTTATGCTGTAGAATTAACTTGTGAGTCTACTTATAAAATTGAAGCTCGTAAAGCAGGATTTAGTGAAGACCAATTAAATTTCACTACAGATGTTTTACCAGACCGTAAAATGAATATGCTTGACTTTAGGCTAAAAGATCTTTCAGAGATTTTTGTTACAGAAGGAGAAGTAGAAAAAATTAGAATTGACCCTATTTATTTTGAGTATTACAGATATAACATCACAGATGTTGCAGCAATACAACTTCGCAAAGTAGTAGATGTAATGGAAGCTTATCCTGAAATGATTATAAAAATTGAATCGCATACAGATCAGCGAGGTACAGATTATTTCAATAAGACATTGTCTACAAATAGAGCTCTATCTACAAAAGAATGGCTTTTAGAACATGGGATAGAACCTTCAAGAATAGAAAGTGCTATAGGTTACGGCGAGTCTAGGCCTATTAATATTTGCGATGAAGATGGTAAAACGTGTACAGAATTAGAATATTCAGAAAACAGACGATCAGAATTTATTGTTGTGAGTAGGTAATGAGAGGCGTTAAAATCAATTCGATTTAGATTTTAACGTAGAAACTCCCTCAGTAGAGGGAGTTTCTTAGTTTATATCATGAATTCTTTGTCAAAATATTAATGATATTCTTGTTTTTTTGTTAAAACTGTTTATTAAAAAATATAGCTTAGTACCTTTAATTATAATTTATAGCAGACTTATCTATACTTATATGCAGCAGCTGTAGGGGGCTGATGCTTATTTTAAAGTAGGATGGTCTGCTTTTCTATTTTTGATATTAATGCTGCTATTACCACAGGTATTTTGTTGTTCACAATAATCTTAAGACGCTTAAAAAAAGAGATTTCTTAACTGAGAAAATGTAGTGAAGATGGTTTACGGAATTATTTTACTTTGAGATGGGATGGTTTTAGCTTCCGGTTGAGGAAACCGATCTGTATAATAGTTTGGTCTACAAATAATATTGTTGGAAAGATTGCCGCTATTTCTATTGGTAATATTAGCAATAACTTTATTACAGCGCTCACTTGAAATTGGGTGACAAAGGCAATGATTTTAACCATTTTATCTTCTACCACTTTATAGTTTAATCTTAATACATCTTTAGTAGTGACAAAAGTTGCTGTCTTTTTGATCTTTTTAACTTTAGTCTTTAGTTTAAATTGAAACTGTAAATCAGATAATTTAAGGAAAGACAAATTCTTGAATCCTTTAAAAAAAACATATTTTAAATGTTAAATATTAGATGAAATAAGGAATTCCGTAAAGTAATATAAAACCTATTTAGTTTCTTTGAGTAGAATTTAAAAGTGCAGTTTTGCAATTTTAAAGACAAGCAGACTTGGAGACTAAATATAGACAAGATTCGTATGCTGTAGGGGGCGTTACGAGTATGTTAATTTAGAATCTAGTCTGCTTTTTTTTTATGAAATTATCGTTTTCATATTTGCAATAGTCTTAGCAGCATCTTCAGATTTAAAGATATAACTACCGGCGACTAGGATGTCTGCTCCACAATCTACCAGCTCTCTTGCGTTCTTATTTGTGACACCACCATCAATTTCAATAAGCGTGTCTGCATTATGAGTTAAAATTATTTCTTTTAGCTCTCTGATTTTTCTATACGTATTATCTATAAAAGACTGTCCGCCAAAGCCGGGATTTACACTCATAATCAGAACCTGGTCGATATCATTGATAACATCTTTTAATAAATTCACCGGAGTATGTGGATTGAGAGCTACTCCTGTTTTCATACCGGCAACTTTAATAGCTTGAATTGTGCGATGTAAATGGGTGCAGGCTTCATAATGTACTGTAAGGCGATTACTCCCCAGCTTTGCAAAAGTCTCTATATAGCGATCAGGATCTACAATCATTAAATGTACATCTATAGTCTTTTCTGCGTGTTTGGTAATGGCTTCTAAAACCGGCATTCCAAAAGATATATTAGGAACAAAAAGACCGTCCATAATATCGATATGAAACCAGTCTGCCTTGCTGTTATTGACCATTTTAATATCACGTTCAAGATTAGCAAAATCTGCAGCAAGAACTGAAGGGGCTAAGTAAATAGGTTTCATAAATGTGTTTTTATTCAAATTTTTAATGAGTTAAAAATACCATTACATTTTAAAAATGATAGACTCAAGGATAGAAATTGTATTATTAATTTCGTCATTCTCCAGTAGTTTTAAGTAACTGAGATAATCGTTTAGCTTTTGGTATTGCTTTTTATCCTTCGGAACCAGAAAACCAGATTCATAGTCGTTAAAAACGCGATGCTCTATTTTATTCTCTACTATAACTGTCACATTTGTATGCCTGTCATCTTCTATGATCTTATGAAACAAGGTGTTTACCATTTTAAAATCACCTTCGAGAAGCTGTAAATAGGTGCCATCTTTATACTATAAAAATCCTGAAATACCTTGATCTTTATTTTTTTGAGCCACCTGATTAATTACACTGCTAAGCATTCCAATATCTGTAGGATTGCAAGCTGTGCTAATGTAAACCAAAAAATAGACCATATAAATAAGGTGTAAAATATTTTAAACTAAAAATCCCCGGTAATCAGCCGGGGATTCATTCATCAATCAAAAAACGAACAGTTATGATGAACTGTTGTCGAGTTAAATATTTTATCTGGAGTTTAATTCTACTGCAATTTATAAAAAAACTACCTTATACCCCCGTTTTTAACGAATTCTTGTAAAAAATACTAACCTAGGTAGGTTTTTAAGATTTTACTGCGAGAGGTATGTTTTAATCTTCTAATCGCTTTTTCTTTAATTTGTCTAACACGCTCACGTGTAAGATCAAAAGTTTCCCCTATTTCTTCTAAGGTCATAGGATGTTGATTCCCTAAACCAAAATATAGTCTAACGACATCAGCTTCGCGAGGTGTAAGTGTGTCAAGAGCGCGCTCTATTTCGGTGCTGAGAGACTCATTTAGAAGTTCACGATCAGGATTAGGAGATTCTCCAAAACGCAATACATCATATAGGTTAGAATCTTCACCTTGTATAAGAGGTGCATCCATACTTACGTGACGGCCGGCATTTTTTAGAGACTCTTTTACGTCATTCACTGTCATGTCTAGCTCTTTGGCTATTTCATCAGGACTAGGAGGACGCTCATTAGCTTGTTCTAAAAATGCAAAAGCTTTATTGATTTTATTGATGCTTCCTATTTTGTTGAGCGGAAGACGTACGATACGTGATTGCTCAGCAAGCGCCTGAAGTATAGACTGTCTGATCCACCATACAGCATAAGAAATAAACTTAAAACCACGTGTTTCATCAAAGCGTCTTGCGGCTTTTATAAGACCCAGGTTTCCTTCGTTAATAAGGTCAGGAAGCGTTAAGCCTTGATTTTGATATTGTTTTGCAACAGATACCACAAATCTTAGGTTAGCCTTAGTAAGTTTTTCTAGAGCAATCTGATCGCCGGCTTTGATACGCTGAGCCAACTCTACTTCTTCATCTGCTGTAATAAGATCTACTTTACCTATCTCTTGAAGATATTTATCAAGAGAAGCGGTTTCTCTGTTAGTAACCTGTTTTGTGATTTTAAGCTGTCTCATAAAACATTACGTATTTAAATTAATTAGTAAAAGGCTTTAGCACTTGCGGTAATAACCACATTAAATCAATTTTAAACCATCGCTTTATAAGAAATTTGAGAGCGATATACTAGTTATACGTAATTAAACAAGGAAAGGTTACAAAAAAAAGAATAAATTTTTAGAAAAAATTAACATTTTTAGTCATTGTATAGAGAACGTAATTGTTATATGTTTGATTTTCAATGTGTTATTTTAATTGTTTTTAAGCTTAATTAACTGAAGATTTACATCAACTAACACTCTATCGTAAAGTTCTTCAAAAGATTCCAAACTTTTTTTTGCTTTTTTAACTTTATCTGGATCGTTTATACTGGCTTCAATTTGTTGTAAATAATGCCCAGGTTTTGTGAGGCCAAGATTCATAAAACTTGATTTCATTTTATGGGCTAAAGTACTTGCTCTAGGATAGTATTCTTTTGCTACACAATTTCTTAAGCTATTTAGATCTTTCGGTGTTTCCTCAATAAATACTTCTAAAAGAGAGATTATAAATTCTTTATCTCCATCAAAAATTTCAAAAAGATTTTTTATATCTACTGAAACAGAAGTATCTGTAGTTTCTTCAGTTTTAGTATTGCCAATGACTGGTTTAGTTTTCATTCCTTCATCTGCAACCAGCCAATACAATACTTCTTTAAGAGCATCTTCTTTTAGAGGTTTAGTAAGGTAAAAATCAATCCCAGCTTTAATTGCATTTTTACGAGCTTCTGGGAAAACATCTGCAGAGCAGGCAACAATAGGTACTTTATTTAGACTGTCTTTATTAGATTCTCGTATTAAAGATATGGCTTCTAAGCCATTCATTACGGGCATATGCATATCCATTAAAATTAAATCATAATTAGCTTTAGCATCCTGATAAATAGCAACGGCTTCTTGACCATTCTCTGCAATGTCTGCCTGCACATTGAGCCCTTGTAATAATTGCCTGATGTAGAATTGATTCATTTTATTGTCTTCTGCAACAAGAACTCTTAGTCCTTTAAGGCTTAGATTTTGATTTTTAAAGTCCTGCTCAATATCTTTCAATTTTTTAAGGTGACTGATTTTGAAATCTAATGTGAACTCAAAGGTAGAACCTTTACCAAGCGTACTTTTTGCTTCAAGCTTTCCCTTCTTCAAAGTTATAAGCTCTCGAGTTATGGTTAACCCGAGTCCTGAGCCGTTTATTTTAGCAAGTTCAGGTTCGTCAACTTGATAAAAACTATTAAAAATACTTTCTAGCTTATCTTCTGCGATACCTATGCCGGTATCACTAACGCTAAATTTGATCTTTACAGTTTCAGTATTCTTTTCAATGAACTGAAGTTTGAGACTAATGCTTCCGCGTTTTGTGAATTTTATGGCATTACCTACTAAGTTGGTAATTATTTGATTAAGCCTGTACTGATCTCCAATAACAATATCAGGAATTTGCTCATCTATTTCAGCAATAAACTGAACGCCCATTTCACGAGCCTTTATTTCAAAACCGGTAGCCAGATTGTCTACAACTTCTCTCAAGTTGAAATCTAAAGATTGCAAAGTCAATTTTCCAGCTTCAATCTTAGAGAAATCTAAAATATCATTAACAATTGAAAGCAAATTTTTAGCAGAGAAAGATATTCCATCTAAATTTTTCTTTATTGTTTTTTGGTCTTTGAGATTTCCATTAGATAAGATTTCTGACAGACCTAAAATAACATTTAACGGAGTCCTAATCTCGTGACTCATATTTGATAAAAAAGTAGATTTTGCCTCTGCAGTACGCTCTGCATTAATTTTAGCTTTTAAAGAATCTTTACGATGCGAAATATCTTTTATAAAAAGCGTAAAAGTATCAGCTGGTTCAGAAAAATTATTACTAAAAGAAAGTTCACAAGGCAATTTCTTACTTGAGGCGGTAGATATATCCAGTTCAACACAAGTCCCAATAATTTCACTTTCTACACCCTTATACAGATTAGAAATATCGTATTTAATATCCCTGCTTACTGCTGAAGGTAATAATGAATAAATCGATTTTTGAACAAGCTCATTTTTGTTTAGATTAAACATAATCGAAGCCTTACTGTTGCAATCTTTAATAACACCGTTTGTGTCAAAAAGGAGATATGCATCCAGAATATTTTCTAAAATATCAATATTTGCAGTGTCAATTTTGACAGGTTCTTCTATAATTTTATTTTCCTCATTATTTAGTATGGGGTCTTTAGGTTTGTCAAAAAATAGGGTGGTAGGACTCTGATTTAATAAAGAAGTAAACAACTGTGGTATTATATCAGATATACTTGTTACTGCTGGCGTAAGTTTATAATAGTTGAAAAATTCTTCTTTCGTGGTAGAATAAACAGAGTCTACAAAGTCTTGACCAAAAATTTCACCAAACTCCTGATTGATCTTTAAAGAATCATCTTTTATTTTTCTAAACGCGCTAATCTGTTTAATTAAGTCTGCACTAACAGGCTCTTTAAACTGGTTTTCTATAATTTTAATCCACGCATTTGTAGTGTTCAGATCTAGATCCTCATCTTTAAATTTTTTAAGAATTATAAGTAAAAAGAGCCTTGAAATGATGATTTCCTGATTTTTTCCGGAATGGTATAGTGGTAAAAATGCGTCAGATTTTGTTACATCGGGGAAATTTATTTTTATTTCTGAACGAAGGTTTGCTTCGGTATTAATATATCTAGAATCGTGATGGATGAGGTAATTTTCTAATTCTAGATAAAAATGAGCGACTTGTAATTCTCTGATGTATGTGTCTTCAGAAAATTCATATCCTTTAATTTTAGACTCTATTAACGTAAGCTGAGCTCCAAAAGAACCTAAATCAAATAAATATTTGAAAAAATCAGCAATGGGATTTTCATTTGCTAAGGTAGGTTTAATTTTACTTGCCCTATGATTTAGAAGGCGTTCTATAAATGAGCTCATTGGGTGTCAGGAACTTATAGTTGGTCACATATTGTTCGATTAAATGCTAAATTAATCATTTATAATGAATAATATTGAATTTCACTTGTAGGAAACCGCCTTATGTATCTAGAGCCTTGGAATAGTTAGATTTCAAATAAATTTTCTCAGCTCATTCTATTTATAACGTAAAAAAGGACTCAATATTTGAGCCCTTTTTACGTGTTGTCAAAATATAAAATCAATTATACTCTTATGTGTCCATCTCCATAGACGTAATACTTGTTTGTTACAAGTTGTTTAAGCCCTAATGGTCCTCTGTGATGTAATTTATCAGTGCTTATTGCCAGTTCTGCGCCCACGCCCATTTGACCACCATCGGTAAATCGAGTTGAAGCATTGTGATAAACTGCAGCAGTATCAATATTCTCCATGAAAGTTGTTGCAGCTTCATTATCTGTTGTCATAATAGCACTAGAATGACCACCACTATAGGTATTGATTTTATGCATAGCTTCATCCATATCTTCCACAGCTCCTAGTACAATTTTCATTGCTAAAAATTCTTCATACCAAGTATCTTCATTTGGAATGACATCATTGTCAGATAGAACGGCTTTAGAAGTATTATCTGCCAGAACTTCAACACCTTTTTCTTTTAAAATCTCGTTCAATTCTTTTATACGAGATTCATATTCCGGAAGATTTTTATCTACTAATACTTTATCTAAAGCATTACATCCCGAAATCTTATCAGTCTTAGCATTGATGATAACTTCTATTGTTTTTGCCCAATTTGCTTTGGGGTGTACATATAAAAAGTTATTTCCTCTACCACTTACAAGTACAGCACATTTAGCATGTTCTTTAACAAAACCAATAAGACGTTCTCCTCCTCTTGGTACGATTAAATCTAAAGGTTGGTCTGGGTTTCTTAGGAATTCCTGAGTTTCCTCACGATTCATTTGTAACATCGTGATCCAAGATTCGTCAAGATCATTTTCTTTTAAAGCCTGTTTCCAGCAATCAACAAGAACAACGTTACTATTGAAAGCTTCTTTACCACCTTTAAGCAAAATTTTGTTATTCGCTTTAAATGCTAATACAGCTGCTTCAATAGTTACATCTGGTCTAGATTCATAAATAATCATTATGGTACCAAATGGAGCTGTTTTATTGATGATCTTCAGTCCGCTATCAAGAGTATCATTAGAAATTTCCTGACTTACAGGATCGTCCTGATTACGCACTTCGCGAATCGCTTGAATCATTCCTTCAATCTTGGCATCATTTACAACTAATCTGTCATAAAGTGCCTGATCGTCTCTATTAAAAGCTTCAAGATCTTTTTTGTTAGCTTCTAGTATTTCTACTTTTCTCGCTTCTATAATCTGCATCATAGAGTCGAGTACTTTGTTTTTTATATTTGAATTTAGTAATTGCATATTACTTGTTTTCTTTGTTAATAATTAGAATTGAGTACGAACTATTCAGTTAATTGCTTAAGCCTGAAATTTTGTTCCGATCTCTTTTCCTTCTAAAAGGTCAACAATCACATTATGTTTTTTACCATTTGCTATATAGCATGTGATGTTTTTTCGAGCCGCATCTTTAGCTATTTTAAGCTTAGACTTCATTCCGCCACGACCTTCACCTTCAGCTTTATCACTTTCCTGAACATATTGTTCAACTTTTTGTTCTGGGTGTACTTCTGTAAGCTTTTCTGAATCGTCATCATCAGGATGACCCGTATACAACCCGTCTGTATCAGTTAATAAAATTAATGCGTCTGCATTAATCAATTCTGCCACAAGACTTGCTAATTCATCATTATCTGTAAACATAGACATAGTCAGAGATACTGCATCATCTTCATTTGCGATAGGGACAATTCCTTCAGCTAATAATCCTTCATAGCAGTTTATCATATTCTCACGATGTTTACCTGGAGCAAAATCTCGCTTTGTTGCTAATAGCTGTGCACAATGCATTCCGAAACTATTAAACATTGTATAATAATGGCGCATCATACGAGGTTGACCTACCGAAGAAAAAATTTGTCTTCTTGTAGATGGGTCTTTAAAATTACAATCACCCAATACCTCTTTACCAGCAATTGCAGAACCTGAAGAAACTAATACAGGCTGATAACCTTTTTCATAGAGTTCGGCAATTTGTCTGACTAACTCATGAAGAACAGGACCTACGATTCGGTTATTCCTGTTAGTCATTACATTTGTTCCTACTTTTATAACTACACGTTTTGTGCTCATAATTTATTTTTCTTTACCAAGTTCTGTTGCCCGGTCAAAAGCTGCGTAAGCTGCTTCTTTAATTAATTCTTTTACGTTATTATCTTCCATAGAATCTAGCGCTGCACGCGTTGTGCCTCCTTTAGAAGCTACACGATCCATCCATTTTTCCGGAGTTAAATCGGACTCATTAAAGAGCTTTACAGCACCTTCAAAAGTTTGAGAAACCAATACTTTTGAATCGTTGCCAGAGAAGCCCATCTTAAGAGCAGCTTCTAGCATAGATTGCATAAAATAAAATACATATGCCGGTCCACTCCCAGAAATACCTGTAGAAGCATCAATAAATTGTTCTGTTTCTACATGGATTGAAGCACCAGTTGTATCTAATAAACTTCTTACTGTAAGCAATTCAATTCTGCTTACTTCTTTAGATTCTGTAAATGATGTAACTCCTTTACCTACTTTGGCAGGTAGATTAGGCATTGTTCTTATAACTTTTTTTATCCCCAATCCTTCCTGAATAGTATTAATTGTAACACCAGCCATAAGAGAAACAAATAATTGTTCTTGGTTGATGTATGGTTTAATATTTTCAAATAATGATTGGCTGTGGTAAGGTTTTACCGCGATAAAAATAACATCTGCTTTTGGCACACATTCTTCAATACTATCATAAGCATCAAACTGAGCCATGGTTGATAAAGCTTCTGTTTTTTGAGGTGAGACATCAAAGATCATAAGCTTGCGCTTATTTAAAAATGGAGAACTTGCCATACCTTCTGCGTAGGTAAGTCCCATATTGCCAGCACCTAATACTAATACTTTCATTAAATAGTTTTTAATTAATTAGTTCGCTTTATTAGCTGCAAGTACCATACGAGACTTCATGAAATAGGGGATATCTCTTTTTTCAGATTGAAAAAAGCTTCTCATGCTACAGTAGATGGTAGCTAGCGAGGGAATATTAAGTAAATGTTAAAAAAAGAGTAAAAAACCTTTATTCCAGAATTGGCAGTAAAACTGACAAATACTGTATATGTGTCAGTTTTATGGCAGTTCTAGCACAATATAGTTGATAATTATCAATTGCTAAATATAATTTATAATGGTATTTTAAATTATGAAGATTCAAATTCAAATAATGCGGAATAAAAAAGGAGCCATTTTGGCTCCTTTTCTGAATTGTAAATCAAGAAATTAATCTCTTTTACGATCTCTATTTCTGTTGTCACGACCACGATTATCTCGTGAACCACGATCTTTATTATCAGGTCTAGGAGCACGTTCTTTGTAACCTTCAGGTTTTTCAAGTAATGCTTTACGCGATACTTTTTCCTTACGGGTACGTGAATCAACACCGAAATATTTTACTTCAAAAACATCTCCCATATTGACAACATCACTTACGTTTTCAGTGCGTTCCCAAGCTAGTTCAGATACGTGTAAAAGAACCTCGTTACCTGGAGCTTCAAGATATTCTACAACAGCACCAAAATCTAACATCTTGATCACTTTTACTTCGTAGCTGTTTCCAACCACAGGCTTAAAGGTGATAGAGTCAATTTTAGCAAGAACTGCGTTGATACCTTCTTGACCGGTTCCTAAGATTTCTACAACACCTTCTTCAGTTACAGGATCTTCGTTAATAACGATAGTTGTTCCTGTTTCTTTTTGAAGTTCTTGTATCACTTTTCCTCCTGGTCCTATAAGTGCACCAATGTACTCATTAGGAATGCGTACAGAAACCATTTTAGGAGCATACTCTTTCACGTCTTCACGTGGAGTAGCAATAGTATTAGTGATTTTTTCTAAAATATGTAAACGACCTTCGCGAGCTTGTTTTAAAGCATTTACAAGAATTTCGTAAGAAAGACCTTTTACTTTAATATCCATTTGGCAAGCTGTGATACCGTCTGCTGTACCGGTAACTTTAAAGTCCATATCTCCTAAGTGATCTTCATCACCTAAAATATCAGAAAGAACTGCATATTTACCAGATTCACCATCAGAAATTAATCCCATAGCGATACCAGAAACCGGTTTCTTGAGTTGAACACCAGCATCCATCATTGCCATTGTACCTGCACAAACGGTTGCCATAGAAGAAGAACCGTTAGATTCTAAAATTTCTGAAACAACACGTACAGTATATGGGCAATCAGCAGGAACCATTCCTTTTAAAGCACGTTGTGCTAAGTTACCGTGACCTACCTCACGACGAGAAGTACCTCTAATTGGGCGAGCCTCACCAGTTGAGAAAGGAGGGAAGTTATAATGTAAATAGAATGTCTCTTCACCTTCAAAGGATGGCATATCTATTTGATTTGCTTCCCTAGATGTACCTAAAGTTACAGTAGCTAAAGCTTGAGTTTCCCCACGTGTGAAAATTGAAGAACCATGCACAGATGGTAAATAATCAGTCTCACACCAGATTGGGCGAATCTCTGTAGTCTTACGACCATCAAGGCGTAGACCTTCATTTAACGTAAGATCACGTACGGCTGCTTTTTCTGCTTTGTAATAATATTTAGATACTAATGCACCAAAATCTTCTAATTCTTCATCAGAAAAATTAGACTTGATCTCTTCTTTAATTTCAGAAAACGCAGCGCTACGTTCATGTTTAGCTGATCCTGCCTGAGCAATTGAATAGACTTTATCATAAGCCATATCATAGATTTTTTTCTCAAGATCTTTATCCTCACGCTCTGCATCGTACTCGCGTACTTCTTTTTTACCAAAAGCTTCAGCTAATCTGATTTGAGCAGCACATTGAACTTTGATAGCCTCGTGAGCAGCTTTGATAGCTTCTGTCATTTCTTCTTCAGAAATCTCATCCATCTCACCTTCTACCATCATTACTGAATCTGCAGAAGCACCAATTACCATATCGATATCAGATTCGGCAAGTTGTGTTCTTGATGGGTTGATGATAAACTCACCGTTTATACGACCTACACGAACTTCAGAAATAGCACATTCAAATGGGAAATCTGAAAGTTGAATTGCTGCAGAAGCGGCAAGACCTGCCATTGCATCAGGCATAACATCATCATCATGAGACATTAACTGAATCATAACCTGAGTTTCTGCGTGATAATCTTTAGGGAAAAGTGGGCGTAGTACACGGTCAACAAGACGCATAGTTAATACTTCACCATCACTAGGGCGTGCTTCTCTTTTGAAGAAACCACCAGGATAACGGCCTGCTGCCGCAAATTTTTCGCGATAATCTACCGTTAACGGAAGAAAATCAACATCACTCTGCTTGTAGTTAGAAACTACAGTACACAGCAACATACATTTACCGGATTGAACAACAACAGAACCGTGAGCCTGTTTTGCAAGTTTTCCGGTCTCGATAGAGATTTCTCTACCATCACCAAGGTCTATGACCTCTTTAAAAGTCTTTGGAATCATATTTTGATTTTTCATCTGTATCTATAAAGATACTGTTAAACATTAGCTGCAAAACCATTAAGGTTAGCGGCAGGGTCGTTGTGTTGTTGTGTGTAGTGTTTGACCAATGAAAAACCTAAGGATAGCTTTCTTTGCCCTTACGGGACTTTAACCAAAAGTATGGTTTTTATTTTACTGAATGTTCAAAACTTGATTGAAACAATCAGTTTTAAAAATAAACGGGGCTGAAAAGTCAGCCCCGTTTAAAAATAAGAATTATTTTCTTAAACCTAATTCTTTAACAATAGCACGATATCTATTAATATCTTTCTTAGTTAAATAGTCAAGTAAAGCTCTACGCTTACCTACTAATTTTACTAGAGAACGCTCTGTGTTAAAATCTTTGCGGTTATTTTTTAAGTGTCCTGTTAAGTGGTTAATGCGGTGTGTGAACAACGCAATTTGCCCTTCTGCAGATCCAGTATCGTTTTTGTCTTTACCGAACTGACTAAAAATTTCATCTTTCTTTTCTTGAGTAAGATACATGCCAATATTATTTAAATAGTTTTTATGTATTCAACGAGGCTATCCCGTTGAGCCGGCAAATATACAATTAATTCTCAAATGAGAACTAAATTTTTTAATTGCGAATTGCCTGGTTAAGAATCAAGTCAATATAAAGATTGATGTTTTTCTTAAGTTCTTTACGATGTGTAATAAAATCTAAGAAACCGTGCTCTTTTAAGAACTCTGCAGTTTGAAAATCTTCTGGTAATTCTTGACCAGTTGTATCTCTAACCACACGAGGACCGGCAAATCCTATAAGCGCACCAGGCTCTGAAATATTGATGTCTCCTAGCATTGCAAATGAAGCAGTAGTACCACCTGTTGTAGGATCTGTACAAAGTGAGATGTATGGTATTTTAGCTTCGGCTAACTGAGCTAATTTAGCAGATGTTTTTGCTAATTGCATTAATGATAATGCAGCTTCCATCATACGGGCACCTCCAGATTTTGAGATGATCACTAAAGGCACATTGTTTTTTAAAGAATAGTCTGCAGCACGTGCTATTTTTTCACCTACAACAGATCCCATAGAACCACCTATAAATTTAAAATCCATAGCAGCGATAACAAGATCTTTACCAAAACTTTTACCTACAGCCGTACGCACAGCATCTTTGAGGCCGGTTTTTGCTTCAGCATCTTTAAGGCGATCTACATATTTTTTAGTATCCTCAAATCCTAATGGATCTTTAGAAGTAAGGTTTTTGTCTAGTTCTTTGTATTTACCTTCATCAAAAAGGATCGAAAAATACTCATTACTACCTATTCTAACGTGGTAATCATCTTCCGGACTTACATAAAAGTTTTTTGCAAGTTCGTCTGCATCAATGATTTTACCGGTAGGGGATTTGTACCAAAGTCCTTTGGGTACATCTTTTTTGTTTTCAGTAGCGGTTTGTATTCCTTTTTCTTTCCGTTTAAACCAAGCCATAATTTGTGCTTTTTAATTTGTAAGCTACTCACAACTGTGAGATTTAAATACTGTTAAGGGACGCCCTCAAATTACTAAATGACCAAAACTAGCATTCTAAAATGAGCCCGTTAATTTATAGGTCGAAAAAACCTCAGAAAATCAATTCTGAGGTTTCAATATTATTTTCGCGAAAGCGAAATTACAAAGTATTTACGTTATTTAAATCTTCAAATGCTTTTTCTAAACGAGCAATGAAAGATTCTTCTCCTTTACGCAACCAAACACGAGGGTCATAATATTTTTTATTAGGGCTGTCTGCACCTGAAGGGTTACCTATCTGAGCTTGAAGATAATCTGCATTAGCGTCAAAATATTTACGAATACCTTCAGTAAATGCCCATTGTAAATCTGTATCAATATTCATTTTAATCACACCGTAGCTAATACCTTCACGTATTTCTTCTACAGTAGAACCACTTCCTCCGTGAAATACAAAGTCAATATGGTTTTCTTCTACACCATATTTTTCAGTGATATATTCTTGAGAATTCTTAAGAATTTTAGGAGTTAATTTTACGTTACCAGGCTTGTAAACCCCGTGAACGTTACCAAAAGCAGCAGCAATAGTAAACTGATCACTTACTTTGCTTAGTTCTTCATAGGCATAAGCAACTTCCTCTGGCTGTGTGTAAAGTTTAGAAACATCAACATCAGAGTTGTCTACACCATCTTCTTCACCACCAGTGATCCCTAATTCAATTTCAAGAGTCATTTCCATTTTGCTCATACGCTCAAGGTATTTTTTGCAAAGTTCAATGTTCTCTTCAATAGGCTCTTCACTCAAGTCGATCATATGTGAGCTAAAAAGTGAGTGACCGTGTTCTTTATAATACTCTTCTGAAGCATCAAGAAGTCCGTCAATCCAAGGCAATAGTTTTTTAGCACAATGGTCTGTATGTAAAATTACAGTTGCACCGTAACGTTTTGCAAGCTCATGAACGTGTTTTGCTCCTGCGATACCACCAGCAATTGCAGCTTGTTGGTTTTCGTTAGAATAGCCTTTACCAGCGTTGAACTGAGCACCACCGTTAGAGAACTGAAGAATAACCGGAGCTTTAAGTTTTGCAGCAGTTTCTAAAACACCATTAATCGTGTTAGAACCTATTACGTTTACTGCTGGCAAAGCATAACCGTTTTCTTTAGCGTGTTTAAAAATTGCTTGAACTTCTTTTCCGGTCGCAACTCCCGGTTTGATACTATGACTCATTATTTGTTTGTTTACTTAGTTAGAGGGCATAAAATTAATAAATAATTAGGGTTTGACCTCTTAATTCTATTAGAAAGGATAGTTAATACCCACATTGTAGACTGCGTTTGCAAAGTTTGTATTCTTAAACCAGCGTTCACCTTCTGCTAAAGCAGGGTCGTATGTTTTAAAACCTAAATCAAAACGCAAAACAAAAAAGCTGAAATCATAGCGTAAACCGAAGCCAGTACCGACTGCAATATCTTCAAGACTGCTTATACCGGTAAAGGTCGCTTGTGGATCATCTACATTATCTAGTGCATTCCAAATATTACCCACATCTGCGAAAATAGCACCTTTTAAATCACCTAAAAATGTAAAGCGTTGCTCTATATTAAAAGCAAGTTTCATATTTGCTTCATTAAAATCGTTAGGACTGTTAGTGCTTCCGGGGCCCAATCGATATGCTTGCCAAGCTCTATTATCATTAGACCCCCCGCCGAAAAAACTTCTTATGAATGGAATGCTATTTGAATTTCCGTACGGGATTGCAATACCGCCATAGGCTCTAAAAGCTAAAATGTTATCCTTACCAAAATCCCAGTGCTTGATAAAATCAAGTTCGGTTTTAACATACTGAGAGAATTTAACACCTAAAACTCTAGATGATCCATCATCATTTTTCTCAAGACCAATCAAGTCGCTTATTCCACTCAGCGTGTTACCTGCGAGCTCTAACTTAGCCCTAAAGCTGGTGAACTCATCATCAAATAGATTCTTACGCGTATTCTTAAAATAGGTAAAACTTGTCGCTAATATAAGGTTGTCTTCTGTTAGACGCTGGCGACGTTCTTCAATATTTACCACATCACTAAACTCTGAATTTGTGAGTGTAATTGTACTATTTTGAACGGCATTTATAAAAGCTAAAGATCCATCTGGTATAGAAAGATTTCCGTTCTCGTTGAGAAAGCTGGTAACTTGGCTTGGATAATTTAAAGCTATATTATTAAGCTCTTCATAAGAGTTCTCATAAACATTAAAGTAGTTAGAGACATTGAGGTTACGCACATATTGAATATCAAAGAGGTCAAAACGGTAATTCAAATTTTCTGAAGGCGTCCATTTATAATTTATGCCACCGGTAATGTTTTGCTTGTCTAAACCTATATTTTGCTGAATACCTATACCGGTTGTAAAACTGGTAGATGGTGACATTTCTGGAGCGATAAAATTGGTGCGAATAGGGAAGAAGATCCTTGGTATGGTAAGACTTACATCAGCGCCAATTTCAGTAATGTCAAAAAGCTCAGGACTGTTACTCCCTGCTGCCGTTCTGGAGTCTCCTATACTTGCTCTACCTGAAATCTGTAAGGTTTCCATCCCGCCAAAAACATTACGTATTCTTAAAGAACCACCGCCTGCGATACCAAAACGTTGAATATTTGAGGTAGAAACATCAAAATCTGCTCTAAGATTAAACTTAGGCAAGGGGGTAAGCATAATATTTGCAATAAGGTCTGTCCCTTCTGGATCATCAGGATCTTCAGAAAACCGCAAATCTGGATATCTAAATGTTCCTAACTGACTAAGGCGTATTAAGGTCTGGTTACGCGACTCATCACTATAGGTATCGCCGGGTTCTATAAAAACGGCATCGGTAAGGTATTTAGGCTTGTACCTTATTTTATCATAAGCGTAGAGATGGTGATCATTCAGTTCAATACTGTCTGAATATTCAGTATCTCTCAATGCATAACCATAATCTGTCGTGATATTAACCTTACTTATTTTATGCACTTTTAAAGGAAGCTCATAAATAGAATCGCGAGCGCGAATTTCGCGGTTTCGTATATTCAATTCAAGATTTACTTTATGATTTGTGTTTACAGAGTCTCCCACAAAACTGATGAGTTCCTGATCAAAATGAAACAAGCCGTTATTCCGCATTAAATCTGTGATACGGCTGGTTTCTGCATTAATATCTAACAATTTATATTGTGAACCTTGTTTGATATACGAAGCGTTTTTATGCTTTTCATAAATAGAATCTGCAGCCGGAGATTTTATAAAGGTTTTTAAAGAATCTATAATGTAAGGTTTGCCGGTTGCTACTTCATAAATAACCTGACCGCGTTTTTCTAAACTATCTTTTTGTATTGAATAAGTAGTTTTAGCATTAAACCATCCTTTGCTATTGTAATACTCTGTAAGACGATTAGCAGAACGCCCGCTGTAATTATCAGAAATGATAGTGGGTTCTTCTCCAAAATTTTTCAGAACATCGTTAAAATCTAATTTAAATTCAATGTATTTATCCAGCTGTTTACGTGAAAGAATCGCAGACCAGAATTTTAACGTACGTTGATCGTTGTCATTCAGTTTTGCTTGTAAAATAGAGTCTAGATCGGTACGTGCCCAGTTATAGATATAAAGTCTTAGTGGAGAACCCAGTAACGGTAATTTAGTGTTGGGCTGCTGGTAGGGGATATTATTGATGTTGTAAGCATCGTTCTCCTCACCATTAACCAAAATGGTATTTTTGGTAAGTAATAGCTTTCCGTCGGGAACGCGCTTGACAGCATCACATCCTGCCAGTATAAGTAGCAGTATGATAATAAATCCTATTTTTGCGGAAAGTTGTTGCAAGGGCTTCTTTATAAAAATAACTTCAAAAATACACATTAGCCGTGGTTAGCAAAAGCCAAATAAAATTAATAACGAGTCTGGCTCAAAAAAAGTACCGACAACAACATGGTCTATTTGTTGTTGAAGGTTTAAAAGGTATTTCTGAATTTTTGGAATCCAACTTTAACTTGCAAAGTCTCTTTGCGCTTGAGGGGTGTTTTAAGGATGAAAGGCCCACTGAAGTTACTGCTGCAGAGCTAAAAAAAATAAGTTTTCTCAAGACGCCTCAAAAGGCTTTGGCTCTATTTGAAATTCCCGAAGATCTAAATAAAGTAGAAGCGGGATTTCAGCTGGTTTTGGATGATGTACGTGATCCCGGCAATCTGGGAACCTTAATTCGTTTGTGCGATTGGTACGGTATTAAAAATCTTATATGTTCTAAAGAGACGGTAGATTGTTTTAATCCTAAAGTTGTTCAGGCAACAATGGGTTCGCTTACTAGAGTTAATCTGATTTATACTGATTTATCTCATCATTTGGCAGCACAAGACCTGCCGGTTTATGCCGCATTTATGGATGGAAAATCTGTCTATAAAGAAGGGCTTCCGCAAGATGCAATCTTAATTTTGGGCAACGAAGCAAATGGGATTTCTGATGTGGTTGCTGAAAATATTCAGCATAAAATAAGTATACCTCAGTTTGGACAAAGCACTACAGAAAGTCTAAATGTTGCAGTCGCCGGGGCAATACTTGTAAGTGAGTTTAAACGTAATTAATATTTACTTGATAATCGAGATTTAAATGCTCTAAGGCTTGTCTCAATGTTGTTTACTTCAAAGCACAAATACGTAAGCGCTTATAGTCTGCGTAGTAAAATCCATCTTTATATAAACTTTCGTGAACACGCTGTTGTGTGATTTTTCGTATTTCAGCTGCATCGTTTTCCGGGATGTCTGTAAAATACTTTCCGGCAAACATTTTTAGCCAATCAATTATTCCGGTTTCAGGATCTTTCAGTTTTGTTGGGCGTTCATATAAATGCGCAAAAGTAACTTGAAAACCACGCTGTTCTAGAAAGTGGCAGTATGTTCCTAATTTTGGAAAGTACCAATTGATGGTGCGAGATTGTTTGAGATATCCCTTTTCTTTAAGAACAGCACTCAAAGCGGATATTATCGTTTCAATATTACCGTTTCCACCCATTTCAAGAAGTAATCTTCCGTCTGGTTTTAAATTACTATACATGGCAGAAATAGCAGCTTCAGGATTTAAAATCCAGTGTAGTGTAGCATTGCTGAAAATAGCATCATACTGTTCAGAGTCTATAAAGCTCTCGCCACGCGCCTCAATAAATTTGATTTTGCTGAATTTATCTTGTGCAGCCTTAATCATCTCAACTGAAGCATCAATACCTACTAGATCAGCACCGCTTTCAGCAATTTCTGCTGTAAGCTCACCGGTACCACAGCCTAAATCAAGAATGCGTTCGCCGTTTTTAGGGTTCAACATACTGATGAGGTCTTTTCCGTAATCAAAGACAAACCCGTGCTTTTCTCTGTATAAATCTGCTTCCCACATTATTGAAAGGTAAAGTTTAAGAATATTCCGCGTGACTGCATAACTTCTATATTTGAAGTATATAAGCTATTAGGATTTTCATCTCTAACTAGCTCATCACTAAGTGCAAAGACACTGCGTATACTTGGTGAAAATTTAAAATAAGGTAAATAAAAATCGATGCCAAAGCCCACCTCATAATAGTAGGTGTTGTTTGTCATTCTAAATTGTCCTGCGCTGTTGTCATCAGGATTCTTTTCATTACTAGATAAGTTGTATGACCAACTAAAACCACCCTCTACAAAAGGTCTGAAGTTGTTAAGCCTTTTAGTTGAAAACTTCAATAGTAAAGGAATATGAATATAGGTCGAATTTAATTCGCGCATTTTGTCATTATCCTCTCCGGGAATGTCTAAATAAAATAAAGTACGGGCATTGTAAACCAGACCCGGCATCAGGCGTAAATCTAGATAATCATTGATACGCTTGTTGCCCAATAAACCTACATTGAAGCCATAATTTTGTTCTACAAAAATGTCTGGGCGATTTTCTTTATAATCAAAATTGAAATCATATCTGTTTATCCCAAAGTAGTATCCCCAGCTCCAAGGTTTTTTGTCAAAGTTCTCATCGTTGAGAATTCGCTCGCGGGTTAAAAATTGAGCATTAGTTGTAGAAAAGAGCCCAATAGTCAGGAATAAAAAGATAAAAATGATACGCATAGAATTACTTTGATGCCGAATATATGGTAGCGACCCCCATAGTTTGTGGATGGTCTTTAACATGAGTAAACCCTATTTTGCGTAAAATATTGTTGAGTTTTTCGCCATAAGGAAAAACCGAAGCACTTTCACTCAAGTAAGCATAAGCTTCTCGATCTTTCGAAAAGGCACGACCTATAAGAGGGAGTAAGGTTTTAGTATAAATACCATAACCTTGTTTAAATGGAGTCTTTGTAGGAACTGAAGTTTCTAAAATAACAAAAATCCCTCCCGGTTTTAAAACTCTTAGAATTTCGGCAAGACCTTTTTCTAAAGTTTCAAAATTACGAATACCAAAGGCTACGGTTATCGCGTCAAAATAGTTGTCTTCAAAGGGTAAATTTTCAGAATCTCCCTGAACCATTTCTATAGTTTGATCCAGATTTTTAGCGCTGATCTTTTCTTTACCTACGTTGAGCATTCCTGCAGAAATGTCAAGTCCGATTATTTTTTCGGCTTTAGTTTCAGCAAGATTTATAGCAAGATCACCCGTGCCTGTAGCCACATCAAGAATGCGTTGAGGTTGGGTAGCGGCTACCATCTTCACTACTTTTTTACGCCATTTTATATCTATGCCAAAAGAGATTACCCGGTTAAGCCCATCATACTCACCAGAAATAGTATCAAACATTTGCTCTACCTGTTCCCGTTTTGATCTATCAGAATTTTTATAGGGGTTCACGCTGCCGCTCATAACTTATTTTTAATGGCAAATATAGTATTTGTAAATCTGTTAGCGCTTTTATTTTAGAAGGCTGTTATATTTAAAGTTATCTCTATTAAATCTAGTATCTTTGCAAGGTTTTACTCACCAATTGGGTAGTGAACTTGAGGAAAAACCTCTTAGATATATTGTTGTCATATTGCTACTTAGTAGACTTGCTTCTGAGTAGATTACTTCAAACTCAACTATGAAGATTGTTATTGCAGGTGCCGGTGAAGTAGGTTTTCATTTGGCTAAATTACTGTCTTTTGAATCTCAAGACATCACGCTTATTGATGTAGATAAAGATAGGATTGCTTATGCAGATACGCATCTTGATATCCGTACAATACGAGGAGACACTACATCAATAGCTGTTCTTAAAGAGGCTCGTATAGATAGTACAGACTTGATTATTGCTGTTACAGCTAGCGAAACGACAAATATTACCGTTTGTGTACTCGCCAAACAAATGGGCGCAAAGCGTACTATTGCTCGTATTTCTAATACTGAATTTATAGCAAATCAAGAGGTAGCCGGGTTTAAGAAATTTGGTATAGATGAATTGATATCTCCCGAAAGTTTAGCCGCTTCAGAAATAGAGTTATTGCTTAATCAATCTGCATTTAACGACAGTTATGAGTTTGAGAACGGAGCTTTGACTATGGTGGGGACTTCATTAAGTCGTACTGCTTCTTTTGTGGGGAAAAGTGTAAAAGAAGCCGCGCGTATCTTCCCGAGTTTGCATTTTATGCCTATCGCGATACAACGAGAAGGAACGCAATATACTTTGATACCTCGTGGAGATACGATCTTTAAAGAAGGAGATCAGGTTTATTTTATGACGGTTAAAGGTGGGGTAGAAGAACTTTACAAGTTGACCGGTAAGGCAAAGCAGCAGATTAAGAATGTGATGATTTTAGGCGGAAGTAAAATAGGTTATAAAACCGCCCGTGATTTGTGTTCGCATAATTTTAATGTGAAGTTGGTAGAGAAAGACAGTGATAAAGCATTTGATCTCGCCGAAAAACTGCCTAAAACTTTGGTGATTAACGGTGACGGAAGAAACGTAGAATTGCTAGAGGAAGAGAATATTTATGATATGGACGCTTTTATTGCTGTAACCGGCAATAGCGAAACCAACATTATGTCTTGCCTTGTTGCAAAGTCTAAGAGTGTTAAGAAGACAATTGCCTTAGTTGAAAATATGGATTATTTTCAGCTATCGCACAGTATCGGTATAGATACGTTGATTAATAAAAAATTACTAGCGGCGAATAATATCTTCAGATATATTAGAAAAGGAGATGTAGTAGCAATGACTAAGCTCAACAATATGAATGCAGAATTGCTAGAGTTTATCGCTAAACCTAATTCTAAAGTTATAGGTAAACGCATAAAAGATCTTGACTTTCCGAGGTCTGCTACTATAGGTGGTATTGTGCGAGACGGAGAAGGAATTATTGCTTTAGGAGAAAATAAAATTCAGGTAGGTGATCGCATTGTTGTATGTTGCCTGCTGCGCTCTATAAATAAAGTAGAACGTATGTTTATATAACTACATGCCTAACAGAGTCAGACTTAATTACAAGATCATTTTTCACCTAATGGGTGTATTACTGCTTTTCAATGGCGGTTTTATGCTTATTTCTGCGTTAGTAGGTTATTTCTATGATGATGTTTCAGTAGCATTGGGGATAATCTCTTCGGGGCTGATCACATTATTTTTGGGAATGCTTTTTATGTTTTTCACACGAGATCATAAAAAGGAAATTCAAAAACGAGAAGGATACGTTGTTGTTACCTTTGGATGGATTTTTATGTCGCTGAGTGGCTGTCTTCCGTATTTGATTACTGGAGCAATCCCTTCTTTTACAAATGCTTTTTTTGAAACGATGAGTGGTTATACAACCACAGGAGCATCTATTTTAAATGATATTGAAGCCATACCTAATGGAATTCTATTTTGGCGTAGTACTACGCACTGGATAGGTGGTATGGGAATTATTGTACTTGCTATTGCGATTCTTCCTTTGTTGGGAATTGGTGGAATGCAGCTTTTTGCTGCGGAAGCTCCAGGGCCTAATGCAGATAAATTGCATCCCAGAATTACAGATACTGCAAAGCGTCTCTGGCTCATTTATTTTGGGTATACGGTGGCCGAAACCATTTTGCTTAAAATTGCAGGAATGTCTTTTTTTGATGCAATCAATCATGCGATGAGTACACTGTCAACTGGTGGTTTTAGTACAAAGAATGCCAGTGTTGCTTACTGGAATGATAATCCCGCGATACAATGGATTATCATCGTATTTATGTTTCTAGCAGGTACAAACTTTATACTCAGTTATTTCGCTTTTAAAGGAAAATTACGCTCCGTATGGAAAGACGAGGAATTTAAATTGTATACAGCTTTTACGGTAGGTTTTACAATATTAGTGGTTCTCATTATTATACTGCGTGCAGATGTTTCAGTCTCTTCGATAGACCACCCTATGGTTTTAGGAAAATATGAGAGTGCTATAAGGCACGGGTTATTTCAGGTGATTTCTGTGATTACTACCACGGGATTTGTTTCAGCAGATTTCACAATGTGGGCACCTTTTGCGACAGTAATCTTTTTTGGATTGATGTTCTTAGGAGGTTCTGCCGGTTCTACTTCAGGGGGTATTAAGGTTGTACGGCATTTGATGATTGTAAGAAATGGCGTGCTTGAGTTTAAGCGTACGTTGCATCCTAATGCAATTCTTCCTGTGCGTCATAATGGTAAAGCAGTCTCTAAAGAAATTGTATTTAATATATTAGGATTTTTCATATTATACCTACTAGCATGGATCATAGGTGCTTGCGGTCTTGCGGCTTTAGGTCTCGATTTTGCAACCGCTTTGGGAGGTTCTGCTTCTTCGCTAGGTAATGTAGGTCCTGCATTTGGAATTTTGAGTCCGGTTAATAATTTTGATGCATTGCCACTAGTAGGGAAGTGGTGGTGTGCATTTTTAATGATGATAGGTCGTCTGGAGCTGTTTACTGTTTTGATACTGTTAACGCCGTTCTTTTGGCGTAATCGCTAGTAACGTTTAACTTTACTGCTTATTAGAATTAAAGCCTAAAGAGACTTTTTTAAAGCTAAAATTCTACAAAAAAAAATAGTGTCTTGAAAAATTACGATCTCATTATAATAGGTGGTGGTCCTATAGGTTTAGCCTGTGGTATTGCAGCAACAAAAGCAAAACTCAACTACATCATTCTTGAAAAAGGAGTGCTGGTAAACTCTCTCTATAATTTCCCAGAACAGATGACCTTTTTCTCGACTTCAAACCTGCTCGAGATTGGTGATGTGCCTTTTGTGGCGCATAATGATAAGCCTACACGTAAAGAAGCTTTAGAGTACTACCGCAGGGTTTATGAGAGTTGGAAATTAAATGTACGGCTCTATACGCCTGTATCTGGAATGCAACAAATTGAAGGTGGTTATATTCTAGATACTCCAAAAGAGCAGTTTAATACTAAAGCTGTAATTGTTTCTACAGGTTTCTATGATACCGCTCGTAAATTGAATATTCCGGGAGAAGATCTTCCTAAGGTTAAGCATTTTTATGATAGTCCGCATCCGTATGTGAATCAAAAGCTTTTAGTAATTGGGGCTGCAAATTCGGCGTGTGATGTAGCTTTGGAGACTTATTATAAAGGTGCTGAGGTCACAATGGCTATCCGTAGTAATGAGATTTACCCTAAAACTAAATATTGGATCAAGCCAAATATCGAAAATCGAATCAAGGAAGGTTCTATCAATGCATATTTTGAAACTTCGGTAACTGAAATTAAACCTCATTCTGTTGTGTTGAATACTCCTGAAGGTGAGGTTGAAATAGAAAATGATTTTGTTTTGGCAATGATAGGGTATATGCCAGATTATTCCTTATTTGAAAATTTAGGAATTCCTGTAGATGAGGAAAATCATAAAAAGCCTATTCATAATCCAGAAACTTTAGAAACACCGTTACCCAATGTTTATGTTGCCGGTGTTATTAATAGTGGGCTCAAAACAAGTAAATTGTTTATAGAAAACACACGTGTTCATGCAGATATGATCTTAGAGCATCTTAAAAGTAAAATCTCTCAGATGGCTTAGTTTAGTTAATATTTTCCTAAAGGAATGTATTACAAAAACCTTTTAATGAATTTGTTTCGTATGTGTAACTGTAACTAAAAAAAAACTTACACTATGAAAAAGAGAAATTCACTATCAACACTTTTTATCGCATTATTTATCACTGCAACAACTGTTGTAACTGCACAAGAAACTAAAATGGTAGGAGGAGCAGAAATGTATCCTACAAAAAATATAGTTGAGAATGCAGTAAACTCAAAAGATCACACAACTCTGGTAGCTGCAGTGAAAGCCGCAGATTTAGTAGAGACTTTACAAAGTGATGGTCCTTTTACTGTTTTAGCTCCAACAAATGCAGCTTTTGACAAATTACCAGAAGGAACCGTAGCTACTCTTCTTGAGCCAGAAAACAGACCAGCATTACAAGGTGTACTTACGTATCACGTAATTGCAGGAAAGCATTCTGCAGCAGATATTATGAAAGATATTAAAGATGCAGGAGGAACTGCTGAGTGGACAACCGTTAACGGTCAAAAACTATGGGGAATGATTGATGGAGGTATGGTTAAAATTAAAGACCAGGCCGGTAATATTGCAACTGTAACTATCGCTGATGTAAACCAATCAAATGGTGTTATTCACGTAATTGATACGGTTCTCCTTCCTGAAATGTAAAATTCAGATAAGCTATGAAATAAGAAAAGCGACCTAAACAGGTCGCTTTTTGTTTGTTATATGAATGCTGAAATTAAGAAACAGCTTTCTTTATTCTAGCAAGAGCTTCTCTAATTTGATCCTGACTCGCAGCGTAAGAAATACGTATACAGTTAGGGTTTCCAAATGCTTCACCGGTAACGGTAGCAACATTTGCTTGCTCTAGAATGTATAAAGCAAAATCTGAAGCGTTGTTAATTGTCGTGCCGTTTAAGGTTTTTCCAAAATAGTGAGAAATATTAGGGAATACATAAAATGCACCTTCTGGCTCATTACACTCAAAACCTTCGATGTCTTTTAAAAGACCTAGAATTAATTTTCTACGCTCTTTAAATTCATCAACCATATATTGAATTTTGCTCACAGGAGCTTCAAGAGCAGTGATCACTGCGCGCTGAGCGATACAGTTAGCACCACTGGTAACCTGACCTTGTATTTTATTACAAGCACGAGCGATGTAAGTAGGAGCGCCAATATAACCTATTCTCCATCCGGTCATAGCAAAAGCTTTTGCAACACCATTTACAGTAACTACGCGATCATACATATCTTCAAACTGAGCCATACTCGCATGACCACCTACGTAATTAATATGCTCATAAATCTCATCACTAACCACAACGATTTGAGGATGCTTTTGAAGTACATCTGCAAGAGCGCGCAATTCAGCTTCGCTGTAAATAGATCCACTTGGGTTGCAAGGAGAACTATACCAAAGCATTTTTGTTTTAGGAGTAATAGCAGCTTCTAGTTGTTCTGGAGTCATTTTAAAATCGGTATCCAAAGAAGTTTCAACTTCAACCGGAACACCCTCTGCAAGTTGTACAATGTCTGAATAACTCACCCAGTAAGGGCAAGGTAAAAGCACTTCGTCTCCAGGATTAAGACATACCTGTGCTACGTTATATAAAGACTGTTTTGCTCCAGTAGAAACTACGATTTGAGAACGATCGTAAGTTAATTTATTATCACGCTTAAATTTATTAATAATTGCGTCTTTCAATTCTACATATCCGTCTACGGGAGTGTATGAATTGTAATTGTCATTTACAGCTTGTATAGCGGCATCTTTGATAAAATCTGGCGTGTTGAAGTCTGGTTCTCCAAGGCTAAGACCTATGATGTCTTTGCCTTCAGCACGCAATTCACGAGCCTTTGCAGCCATAGCAAGTGTAGCAGATGCTGCTAAATTATTAATTCGGTCAGATAGTTGATTGGTAAGTGTTTCCATTTAAAAATGTAAAAATTAAGCTGATTGAAGAGCGGGTTGCATCCCCATCTCTTTTAAATATTTAAAATGAGCAATAATCGCTTTGCGTGTAGTCTTATACTCATTGTATGGTAAATTAAATTCATTAGCCGTTTCGCGAACGATTTTAGAAATCTTAGTGTAGTGAATATGGCTAATGTGTGGAAAAATATGATGCTCTACCTGATGGTTAAGTCCGCCGGTGAACCAGTTTACAACTCTGTTTTTTGTTGAAAAATTAACGGTGGTGAATAACTGGTGAATTGCCCAGGTATTTTTCATCGTTCCGGATTGATCTGGCAATGGCATATCTGCTTCGTCAATAACGTGCGCTAATTGAAACACAACGCTTAGGATTACCCCGGCAGTATAATGCATTACAAAAAAGCCAATTAGTATTTTCCACCAGGCAACATCCAAAACAAGAATAGGAAGGACGATCCAGATACTTATATAAATAAGTTTTGTGATAACAAGTTTTGTCCATTCTAATTTAGGATTCGGAAACTCACCATAAGAAAGCTTGCGTTTCAAATAGCGCTTCATCTGAAGGAAATCTGTTGTAATCGCCCAGTTGAAAGTTAAAAGTCCATAAAGAAAAATTGAATAATAGTGTTGAAAACGATGGTGCTTATACCAAGGAGCATGTTTAGAAAACCTCAGCACTCTTCCTGCTTCTAAATCTTCATCGTGACCGTGTATATTGGTGTAGGTATGGTGCAATACATTATGCTGAACCTGCCAGTTATAAACATTTCCCGCAAGGATATAAATACTGCTACCCATGATTTTGTTAACCCATTTTTTCTTAGAAAAAGAGCCGTGATTACCATCATGCATAACATTCATACCTACGCCGGCCATACCTACTCCCATAACAATGGTTAATAAAAGTTGAGCCCAGCCCGGAAGATCTAATGTTAAGAGTATGAAGTAAGGAGCAAGAAATAAAGAGAACATCACGGCAGTTTTGAAATACAGTTTCCAGTTACCGGTGCGTTCTACATTATTTTCTTTGAAATACGTGTTAACACGCTTGTTGAGTGTTCGGAAAAACTTAGCCGAATCTACTCTTGAAAATTTTATTGTTTTAATATTTTCCATAAACTTTCTGCTTTATGTAAGCAACACTTTAGAGGGTGTTTACAATGCAACCTCAAAAATAAGATTTATATCTTTTTAAGGTCTGTAAATACCTTAATTTAACGCCTTAAATCCTAATTTTGTTGCTATAAAAGTTGAATATGGAACTTATTAAGCATTATTTTTCAGATCTAGATGATAATCAGCTACTTCAGTTTGAGAAGCTGAATGAATTATATCAAGACTGGAACCTTAAAATCAATGTCGTGTCTAGAAAAGACATTGATGAAATTTATTTACGCCACGTTTTACATTCATTAGGAATTGCTAAAGTGCAAGCTTTTAAGTCTGGAGCATCAATACTAGACGTTGGTACAGGGGGTGGTTTTCCGGGTATTCCGCTTGCTATACTTTTTCCGGAAACTCAGTTTCATTTGGTTGATAGTATCGGTAAAAAGATAAAAGTGGTTGAAGAAGTTTCTGAAGGATTAGGACTTAAAAATGTAAAAGTTACGAATGACCGCGTCGAAAATATTAATGGTCAGTATGATTTTATCGTGAGTAGAGCAGTAGCTCAGATGGAAACTTTTGTGAGATGGGTGAAAGGAAAAATTGCTAAGAAAAGTGAGCACGAATTGAAAAACGGAATTCTTTACCTTAAAGGCGGGGATCTCACTGAAGAGTTAGCGCTGTATACATCTTCAAAAATCTATAACCTAAAGGATTATTTTGACGAGGAATTTTATGAGACTAAAAAAGTGGTCCATCTTCCTTTAAAGTATAAAGGGTGAAATTGGCGCACATTAAAGCATAAAAAAGCGACTATTTAAGTCGCTTTTTTTGTTTTAAGTTCTAAGCATATTTAAGTACGTTCTGTTACATCTGGTTCCAAAACTTCTCAAAAATTCTTGTGCTCTGTTTAAGAGTGTGGTGCGTTCTTCTTGATCGATTTCTAATAAAGAATCTTCTAATTCTTTAAGTTTTTCATCAATACTTTCAGGATCACGCACTAGATACAACTTTTCTTTCTTGCGTGTTATCTTTCTGTTACTCTTCTTTTTGGAAACATCTATAACTGAATATTTCACTTTCAGTACATACATTTTTTTATCCTCCGTCGTCATAGTCATGATATTTTATATAAAGTAAAGATAAGAAAATAGATTCAATTAACCTTAAAAATACGTTTACGTAACATTAAGTTAACTTTGAGAAGCGCGTAATAAAAAAGCTACCGATTTACTGGTAGCTTTTTAAAGTACTTAAAGAGGGTATTTATTCTCCTAAAAAAGGATATCTGTAATCTGCTGGAGTTACAAATGTTTCTTTTATTAGACGTGGAGAAACCCATCTTAGTAAGTTAAGAATACTACCTGCTTTATCGTTTGTTCCTGAAGCTCTTGCTCCACCAAATGGTTGCTGACCTACAACAGCTCCCGTAGGCTTGTCGTTGATGTAGAAGTTACCGGCAGCATTTTGTAATGCTTGTGTAGCTTCAGTGATCGCGTAACGGTCTTTTGCTAAAACAGCACCTGTTAACGCATATTCACAATCGTCAACTAGTTTTAAAGTTTCGCTCCAGTTTTCGTCTTCATAAACATAAATCGTAACAACCGGGCCAAAAAGCTCGGTAGTCATCGTAGTATATTTAGGATTTGTTGTTAAGATAACAGTGGGTTCTACAAAGTAACCAGTAGATTTGTCACAGTTACCACCTGCAATGATTTCTGCTTCTGAATCATTTTTAGCTTGATCAATATACTTGGCTAATTTGTCAAAAGAGCCTTCGTGAATAACAGCAGTGATGAAGTTACTCATATCTTCCGGAGATCCCATTTTAAAAGACTTAATATCTTCTAAAAGGAAATCTTTTACTTCATTCCATATTGATTTTGCTACATAAACACGGCTTGCAGCACTACATTTCTGACCTTGAAATTCAAATGCTCCACGAGAAATAGCAGTGGCAACTTGTTTAGGGTTTGCTGTAGGGTGTGCTAATATAAAATCTTTACCACCAGTCTCACCTACAATGCGTGGGTATGTTTTATAGTTGTGAATATTTGCACCTATTTTTGCCCAGATGTCTTTAAATACATGAGTAGAACCTGTAAAGTGAACCCCAGCAAAATCAGGACTAGCCAATACCGTGTCAGTAATCATGGCAGGATCACCGGTTACCATATTGATAACACCTTCAGGAACACCAGCTTCTTCAAAAACTTCCATAATTACTTGTGCAGAATACACCTGGCTATCGCTAGGTTTCCAGACAACAGTGTTGCCCATAAGAGCAGGAGCTGCAGGTAAATTCCCGGCAATTGCAGTAAAATTAAATGGAGTAATCGCGTAAATAAACCCTTCTAATGGACGATGTTCTACACGGTTCCAAGCTGCAGAAGAAGACTCTGGCTGTTCTGTGTAAATCTCACTCATATACTGTACATTAAAACGTAAAAAGTCAATGAGCTCACAAGCTGAATCAATCTCAGCTTGATAAATATTTTTAGACTGCGCAAGCATTGTAGCTGCATTAATTTTATAACGGTAAGGACCTTGAATTAATTCTGCAGCTTTTAAAAAGATTGCTGCACGATGTTCCCAAGGCATTTGTGACCACTTCTTACGAGCTTCAAGAGCTCCAGAAATAGCATCTTCTACATTAGATTTTTCAGCTAATTGGTATGTTCCTAATGTGTGTTTGTGATCGTGAGGAGGAGACATCGTACGTGTATTTCCTGTTTCTATTTTCTCACCATTAATATATAGAGGCACATTTACTGTACTGTTGTATAAATCTTTGTAAGTTTTTAATACTTCTTCGCGTTCTGGAGTTCCGGGAGCGTAGCTTTTAACAGGCTCGTTTATAGCAACCGGTACTTCAAAAAATCCTTTTGACATAGTTGTTTATTTTTTTGTGTTCTTATTGAATTCTAAGCCGCGGAAGTTACAAAATAATAAAGGCAACACCTGAATGCTAGGGGGGTGTATTTTCTTTAAAAAATATAAGGTGAATTTGGCTTTATGTACGTCTTAATTGAGAACGTGTGTAGCACTCAGTTTAAATGTAGGAATCATTACCTGAAACTGACCAGAGTTTGAAAAGTTAATCATTGTATAGTGGCCGTTCATAGCTCCAAAAGGAGATTTGAGTAAACAACCAGAATTGTAGGTGTGGGTCTCGCCGGGTTTTAATACAGGTTTTTTTCCTATAACGCCTTCTCCCACTACTTGTTCTCTCACGTTGAGTGCGTCATAGATAAACCAGGATCTGCTAAGTAATTGCACAGTATCTTGACTATTGTTTGTAATACTTACCCGGTAGCCAAACGCATAAAATATTTCATTGTTCTTTGTGAAAGAACCTTCAAAATAGGTATCTACAGATACGCGTATGCCTTTTGTGACTTGTTCTACCATGTTTAATACAAAGCTGCAGTGAGTATAAAAAACAGTGCTCCTGCAAATGTTCCTAGCATTAAAAATACAATATTTAATATGAAAAACTTAATAATAGTGCGTAATCGGCTTTCTTGGTAAAAGTTACGCAGCGCTTTGTAGAAGTAAAATGGAGCTACAAATATTATAAAAATACCAGAAAGAGAATCTCCATTCAGTAAATATTCAGGAAGTAATAAGAGCACTAATACTAAAAACAGAAATGTGAAAATATGGAAAATGAAAATCACGTGTTCCATATAATTATAATTGCGCTTTACGATGAATAATTTTTTGAATCCGGCAATTAAATAAAGAGATATTCTACCTAGATAGGGTATTTTAAAAAAACGAAGAAGCTTAGGGTTTGAAGTGTTTGTAAGCTCTGATAGAATAGATTTGAAAGAATATCTTTTAAAGTAAATCAATAAAAAGAAGCAGGCAAAAACAGGTGCTAGAAAGAATAAGAATAGAGGAATTTTTTGGGTAAGATATTTAGCAAATTCAATGGGATTATCTAGTATTCGTTCAAAACTTTTCTCTTTTTCATAAATCCAAATATTGAGTCTGGTCTTTGAGTAATCAAGACTGTCCATAGCTTGTGCGGGACTCTTGATTTTAGTTTTGATTGAGAAGTCTTGAAATAAATTAAATTTTCTAGTCGTTCGTTTAAAAAAGTTAATAGTATCTAAGCTGCTTTCTCTTATATATGCAAAGGGTAGCCTTTTAAGGCTGTCTTTATCTTTAACTTTTAAACCTAGCTCTTTATAATAGCTAATAGAATCAAATGGTATTTCTGGATTCTCAGAGTTGACATTTAAATTAAAAATGTTCTTCAGCGATTGATTATTAGCATCTACTTCATTGATTTTTACAAAGTCTAAAAAACCGCTTAAAAGAAAGTAGATGATGCTTACGCTTAGGAAAAATCTAAAAGGGTTCGCGTAACGCATACGCTGTCCTTTAGCGTAATTACGTGTGATAACACCTGGCTTGAAGAGCAAGTCTTTTATGGTGTATCTAAATCTGGAGTCGTAATTAACTACGCTAATAATAAATTCACCAAAATAATCATTTAGCGAAATCTTTTTTGTGGAATTTAATTGACCACAATAGGGGCAATAACGGTCACTTAAATCTAAGGGGTGATTGCAGTTGAGGCATTCGTTACCGCGGTAGTTGAGTGATTTTCGAGAAGATTGTTGTAGTTTTTCTTTCACAATCTAAATATAAAACGATTATTCTAAAATGGAGATTAAAATACTACGGTCTCCCTTTAAACTTGATTTTTAAGAACTTCACAAGAGTAAATCGTGTTGTTAATTTCTACGCACGTTTGATATTGAAGTAGATAAAGCGTTGCCTACTCCTATGAGTTCATCAAAACGACCTCCCGGTGGTTTGTAATAAATAAGCACATCGTAATTGTTTTCGGTTTGCCAGAAGTCTCCATCAACAGGATTGTAAGGTAGCTTCTCTCCATTTTTTGTGACGGTATATTTGTAGTTGTAATATCCTTGTTTGAGTAATAAAGCTAGTTCATAGCGCTCGCTTTCTGGATTGTAGAGCATTTTAGTCGCCTCTTCGAGAGTGTAATTATTGAAATTTCCATAGATATGAATTTCTTCATCTTCAGGGCGTATGGGGTGATCTAAGCTAAAATGAATCCAGGCATATTCTGAATTTACTTTAGGCTCATTTCCTTGAATGGTATTGATCGCGAAATTCCCATTAAGATCGGGGTTATAGGTGTAAACCTTGTCTGCACGGGTGGTATTTCCATATAAATAATTATGATAAAGATTGATGAGCTCTATGTACTGTACGCGATTTGTTGCTGCCCGAATGTCTTTATTGTCAAAATCAAAAAATTCATTGCCGGCATAAAACGAAGCTTCTTCATCATAACGATATTGAAGTTGGTTGCCTATATTGTATTGTGGAGTAAGGTTAGATATGGTATTATTGAGATTATTGTTTTGAATGATAAGCGGTTTTATAGTTTTTTCTGGATTGATCAAAACAGATTCGCCGGAGTCCACATTAAAATTTACAACTTGTTTCTGTTCGATAAACTCTAGATTTCGTGTACGTAAAATTTCTACACCCACCGTTACCTGAGGGTCATAGATCATGAATTTTCTAGAAAAAATAAGTTCATCATCTGTATCAAAAACCTGCAATAAATAATTTCCAGATTTTACAATAGCAGTAGTATACTGATTGGGTATCTGTAATTCGTAATGAGTGTAAAGTTGAAGTGTGCTTACAGAATTTGTATAATCCATAATACGTATATCATCAATACCTTTTAGATATTCGGTTTTTGCAAGAACTGAAGGGGTCCAGTCGTAATTGTAGTGCGTGATGGTGTAGTAATAGTCAGCTTCATCACCTATTATATCATCAAAACTTAAATTTAACGGGTCACCCAGTCGTAACAACGGCAATTGACTTTGCGCTGTATTTCCATAAAACTGAACGGTTTTGATATAGGCTGGAGCAGGAGTTTCTGTTGCTACCTGAGCAAACCCTTTTACGAAGAAAAATAACATGCAATAAACCGAAAACGTTTTCATTTTAAAAATTCAAGTGTAATGAAGCAAATTTACTGGCGTCAAACATTATTTGGAAACAGTCTCAATAAGAGATAAAACTAGTTGTTATAAGCGGTTTGAGCGCCTTCAAATGTAACAAAAATTATCCCGCCAGATTTTTATATTATTGTTTGTGTTATAAGCTTCTAAAATTTGTAAATTTGCACACCTCAATTCAAGCATATAAAGGGTTGAGGATAACAAGAACTTTAACATATACTTCCTATGTCAAAAGACATTAAGATCAAAAAGGGTCTTGATATTAAGTTAGTGGGTGAAGCCGAGCAAACTATTGCCGATGCACCCAAATCAAGAACCTATGTGATCAAGCCTTCAGATTTTCATCTTGTAACTCCAAAGATGCTGTTTAAAGAAGGAACTAGCTTTAAAGCAGGAGAGCCACTTTTCTATGCTAAGAAAGATGAGAGCATCAAATTTGTTTCACCAGTTAGTGGAACACTCACTGAAATCAAACGAGGCGCCAAGCGTGTTATTACACATTTAGTTATTGAAGCAGATGGTACAGAGGATTCTGTAGTGCATTCAAACATTGATGTCAATACCGCAAGTGCAGAAGCCATTAAAGAGCGTATGCTAGAATCTGGCTTATGGCCATTTATTAAGCAGAGGCCTTATGATGTCATCGCGAGTACAAAAACTACTCCTGATGCTGTCTTTATTTCTGGTCACAACAGTGCTCCTTTGGCTCCTGATTATAACTTTAGTTTAAAAGGAAAAGAAGCGCAATTACAGGCCGCAATTACTGCGTTGAGCAAGCTAACTTCTGGTAAAGTTTATCTTGGTGTTGCTAAGGTTTCAAACTCTGTTTTTGAAAATCTTAGTGAAGTTGAGATGCATACTGTTTCTGGCCCACACCCTAGTGGTAACGTAGGTACGCAGATTAACAAGATTGCTCCGGTAAATAAAGGGGAGACTGTATGGACAATTACTCCAGAAAACCTTGTTGTAATAGGAGAGCTTTTCCTTACCGGTAAATTCAACCCAGAGCGTGTTATTTCTGTTTCTGGTTCTGAGGTTAAAGCACCAAAATATTACAAAACAAAAATAGGAGCAGAGGTTTCTACTTTTGCGTATTCTGCAGGTATTAATAATGACAATGTGAGAATGATCTCCGGGAATGTTTTAACCGGAAATCAAGTTGCAGCAGATGGTCATCTAGGATACTACCACAATGAGTTTGTTGTGATCCCTGAGGGTGATGATTATGAACTTTTTGGATGGAATAAACCTGTTTTTAATAAAATTTCTTCTTCTAGAGCATTAACCTTCTCTTGGTTATTCCCAAATAAGAAATACGATTTAGATACAAATACAAACGGTGAACACAGAGCATTTGTGGTGACTGGTAATTATGAAGAGGTTTTTCCTCTTGATATTTACCCACTTCAATTGCTTAAGGCTTGTATGGTACAAGATCTTGATGCAATGGAAGCGTTAGGTATGTATGAAGTAGCTCCTGAAGATTTTGCACTTACCGAATTTGTATGTGTGTCAAAGCAACCACACCAGGCAATCATTCGCAAGGGACTTGATTTAATGCACGAAGAAATAGGATAAAAGCTATGGGATTAAAAGAAAAACTACACGGAATTAAAGAGGATTTCAAGGGTAAGAAAATGGCGCCTGCTTTTAATGCGCTTCATACTTTTCTTTATACACCTAATGAAACTACTCATAACGGTTCTCACATTAGAGCCGTAGACGATTTAAAGCGTACCATGAACACGGTGATTATGGCGCTTATCCCTGTTTTGATATGGGGGATATTTAATGCAGGTTATCAGCATTATGCTGCTGTAGACGCTGCAAACGGAATTATAAGAGAGGCAAGCCTTTTTGGTAATTTCTTCACTTGGGATAATTTTGCAATGGGTGCTATTACAGTGCTTCCGCTTGTGATTGTTTCTTACTTAGTAGGTCTTGGAGTAGAATTTATTTTTGCTGTTATTAAAGGTCATGAGGTAGAAGAAGGTTATTTAGTTACCGGGATGCTTGTGCCATTAATTGTTCCTGTTGATATCCCATTATGGATGCTAGCAGTTGCTGTTGTTTTTGGTGTTGTAATTGGTAAAGAAGTTTTTGGAGGAACAGGAATGAACATTCTTAACCCTGCATTAACTATTAGAGCCTTTCTATTCTTTGCATATCCTACTTGGATGAGTGGTGATAAAGTTTGGGTTCACGGTGCAAAAGATGTTGTGGGTACTCCTGACGCTATTTCTGGTGAGACTATCTTAGGAGCTTATGCTCAGAACTCTTCTGTAGTATATGATTTTGCTGATAAGTTTTTTGGCTTTATACCGGGGTCTGTAGGAGAAACTTCGACCTTCTTAATCATTTTAGGAGGTCTGTTTTTAATGTTCACTAAGATTGCAAGCTGGAGAATTATTTTTAGTGCAATTGTAGGTGCGGCTGTAATGGGGCTTATTTTTAACGGTGTTGTCTATCAAGGGTGGATTGCAGAAGGAAGTAAGTTTTACGGTCTTATGAACACACCTTTCTGGGAGCACTTAATAATAGGTGGTATCGCTTTTGGTATTGTATATATGGCAACTGATCCTGTGTCTGGAGCGCAAACCAATACTGGTAAATACTGGTACGGTTTCTTAATTGGTTTTTTCTCGATTATGATACGTGTGTTTAATCCGGCTTACCCTGAAGGAGTATTTTTAGCAATTCTTTTGATGAATGTTTTTGCTCCTACTATTGATCACTATGTGGTACAGGCGAATGTGAAAAAGCGTATGAAACGTTTAAAACTTAAAACTGCTTAATAATGGCAAATACAGATAAAAATAGTTACACGATAATCTTTGCTGTAGTTATGGTGCTTGTTGTTGGGGCATTGTTAGCCTTCACAGCATCTAGCTTGAAGCCTACGATTACTGAAAACGAACGCTTTGAAAAACAGCAAAACATTCTTTACGCAATGGGCGTCAATGAGAATGTTGAAGGTTCTGTGAATTTTATTCCTACTAGTGAAGTAGAAGCTGAATTCTCAAAATATATCAAAGAGCAATTGGTGATACAGAATGGTCAAGTTACAAAAGACAGCTCTGCATATCTTATAGACCTTAAAGGAGAACTGGCAAAAGATATGTCTGAACGCAGACTACCTTTATTTGTCGGAGAAAAAGAAGGTAAAGATTATTACATCATTCCTTTATATGGTAAAGGGCTTTGGGATGCAATCTGGGGTTTTGTTGCTTTAGATGCTGACTATGTGGTTCAAGGTGTTTATTTTGACCATAAGGGGGAAACTCCTGGTCTTGGAGCAAACATTAAAGAGCGCTACTTTATGGATGACTTTACCGGAGAAGAGATCATGAGCGGTACTCAATATGAAGGAATTACGGTGGCAAAAGGAAACAATGATCCGCTTAACGAACGTAAAGATGATGGTAAAGTAGATGCCTTAGCAGGAGCTACTATTACAGGTAATGGTGTAACTGCAATGATTAACAGCACTGTTAAGCTTTACATTCCTTACATTAAAGACTTAAAATTATAATTATGGCATTATTATCTAAAAAAGATACCGGGCTTTTATTAGACCCGTTAGCAGATAACAACCCGATTACAATTCAAGTATTAGGTATCTGTTCTGCTCTGGCGATTACAGCTCAGCTTAAAGCTTCTATTGTAATGGCGCTTTCAGTAGTGTTTGTATTAGCTGTAGGTAACGTGGTGATTTCGCTTATGCGAAATATCATACCTTCTAAAATTAGAATTATTGTTCAGCTCGTAGTAGTTGCAGCTTTGGTAATTATAGTGGATCAGGTTCTTAAAGCTTTTGCTTATGAACTGAGTAAGACTCTTTCAGTTTTTGTAGGTCTTATTATCACAAACTGTATTATTATGGGGCGTTTTGAAGCTTTTGCTTTAGGAAACGGGCCTTACAGATCTTTTCTTGATGGTATTGGTAACGCTGCGGGATACGGTTTGATTCTTATCATAGTAGGATTCTTTAGAGAGCTTTTAGGTTCTGGAACATTATTAGGCTTTAAAGTTTTAGGAGATCCTATCGCTAAAACAGGATTGTATGCAATAGGTTATGAGAACAATGGTTTTATGCTGCTTTCTCCAATGGCCCTAATTGTTGTTGGAATTATCATCTGGATTCAGCGCTCTAGAAACAGTGCATTAATCGAAGAAAACTAAAGATTACGATTGGAGCTTTAAAACTCCTTTCTAACTTTTTATTATAAAAAAATGGAACACGTAGAGTTATTTTTTAAATCAATTTTTATAGACAATATGGTTTTTGCCACGTTCTTAGGGATGTGTTCTTACCTTGCTGTTTCTAAAAAAGTTTCTACCGCTGTAGGTTTGGGTGCTGCTGTAATCTTTGTATTAGCAGTTACTGTGCCTATGAACTGGTTATTGGATCAATATGTATTACGCCCCGGAGCTCTTACCTGGTTAGGTGCTGAGTATGCAGACTACGATTTGAGTTTCCTTTCTTTCATTCTCTTTATTGCTACCATTGCGACCATGGTTCAGCTTGTGGAGATTGTAGTTGAGAAATTTGCTCCAGCATTATATACTTCACTTGGTATATTCTTGCCGCTTATTGCTGTAAACTGTGCGATACTTGGTGGATCACTTTTTATGCAATCAAGAGATATTCAAACTTTAGGTTTGGCATTTAACTATGGTTTAGCATCAGGGATCGGCTGGTTTCTTGCAATTCTTGCAATTGCTGCAATCCGTGAGAAAATCAGATATTCTAATGTACCTGCCCCTTTGAGGGGTCTGGGGATCACCTTTATCATTACCGGTCTTATGGCGATTGGTTTTATGAGTTTTGGAGGAATGCTTACTGGTGGTGAAGAGAAAACTGAAACTACTGATGAAGTAGCTAAAGTAGAAGTTCAAAAACAAGATGCGGCAACAGAAGATGAATCTTTAGCTGAAGTATCTCAAGAAATAAATAACAAGTAATATGTTTTTAGCAGCAAGTACAGGAGGAGTTATAGCCGCAACTGTAGTAGCGTTTTTAGTACTAACCCTTGTGTTAGTAGGATTACTACTTTTTGCAAAAGAAAAATTATCTCCGTCAGGTCCGGTAAAAATTACCATCAATGGCGAAAAAGAAATCGAAGTTGATTCTGGTAGTTCACTACTCTCAACTTTAGGAGGCAAAAAAGTATTCTTACCATCTGCTTGTGGTGGTGGTGGTACGTGTATTCAATGTGAGTGTCACGTAATGTCTGGTGGTGGCGAAGCGCTTCCTACTGAAACGCCACACTTTACGCGAAAAGAATTAGCAGCTGGTGCTCGTTTAGCTTGTCAGGTTAAAGTAAAGCAAGACATGAACATCCAGATTCCTGAAGAGGTATTTGGTATTAAAAAATGGGAAGCAACTGTTGTACGTAACTATAACGTAGCATCTTTTATTAAAGAATTCGTAGTTGAGATTCCTGAAGATATGGATTACAAAGCGGGTGGTTACATTCAGATAGAAATACCTGAAACTACTGTTAAGTTTTCTGATATGGACATTACTGCGCATCCTGATGAGCATGAGACTCCAGATAAGTTTCAAGAGGAATGGGAGAAGTTTAAGCTTTGGCCACTTGTAATGAAGAACACTGAAACTGTAGAGCGTGCCTACTCAATGGCTTCTTATCCTGCAGAAGGAAGAGAGATTATGTTGAACGTGCGTATTGCAACTCCACCTTTTGATCGTGCTAAAGGCGGTTGGATGGATGTAAATCCTGGTATTGCTTCTTCTTATATTTTCAGTAGAAAGAAAGGTGATAAAGTAACAATTTCTGGTCCTTATGGGGAATTCTTTATTAACGAGTCTGAGTCAGAAATGCTTTATGTAGGTGGGGGGGCAGGTATGGCACCAATGCGTTCGCATTTGTACCACTTATTCAAAACCTTAAAGACAGGTCGTAAAGTTACTTATTGGTACGGTGGTCGTTCTAAGCGTGAATTGTTTTATTTAAAACACTTCCGTGACTTAGAAGAAGAATTTGAGAACTTTAAGTTTTACTTAGTTCTTTCTGAACCTTTAGAAGAAGATAACTGGAAAGTAAAAGAAGATATAAACAGTCCTGGTGATGGTTTCACAGGGTTTGTTCACAATGCTGTAATTGAGCAGTATTTAGAAAAACACGATGAGCCAGAAGAAATCGAATTGTATTTCTGTGGACCGCCTTTAATGAACAAAGCTGTTCAGAAAATGGGTGAGGATTTTGGTATTCCTGATGAGAACATCCGTTTTGATGACTTTGGAGGATAATCAAATTCTAATAAATTTTAAAAAAAGCTGTTACGAAAGTAGCAGCTTTTTTTCTGCCCTAATTTCAGGCATACTATCTTTGCAAAATGGTAGAATTATTAAGCGAACAAGAGCTTCATAACCTTGCGATGAATATCGTAGGTAAAGATCTTGAAGAACAAGGGTTTGAATTTTTAGGAGTTAATTCAGAATTGAAACGTAACCCACAATTTGTAGCTCTACGAGATAAGAAGCTTCATTTTGTAATAGTACGAGTTAAGAAGTATCCTGAAAATGTTTCTGAATACAACCCTGTTTTTATGCAGAAAATAAAAGAACATGCTGCCAAGTTTAATGCCAGAACATTTTACGCGGGAGTAGGCTTAGGTAGCGCTTCGGATTATGGCAAACCCGTTGAAAAAGGAAATGAGTATACGGTAATATATAACGGACTTCAAGAGATTTGACATATGCGATTTATTTATAGTTTTATTGTTTTTACATTAATGGCAAGTTGCAAGCCAGATCCCAAGTTGGTTGTGCTCTCTGGTCAGGCATTAGGAACTGGGTATCAGGTTCAGTTTTATAGTGCAGAGCGTTTTGAAGTAGCCAAACAGTTTGATTCAACACTTGCTGTTATTAATAAATCGATGAGCACCTATCAAACAGATTCAGATATTTCCCGTATAAATGCCGGAGATACTTCTGTGGTTGTGGATGCAATGTTTAAAGAAGTTTTAGAGCTGTCTAAAAAGGTGTATAAAGCCACTGACGGAGTCTATGATCCTACAGTAGGTATTTTGGTGAACGCGTATGGTTTCGGTCCAGAAAAGCGCTTGAATCAACTTGATTCAGTAACCTTAGATTCTTTAAAACAATATGTTGGTTTGAATAAGATCAGGATTACTTCCGAGGGGAAAATTCAGAAAGATAATAAGTCGGTTTATCTCGATTTCAACAGTATAGCAAAAGGCTATTGTATAGATCGTATAGGTAAAATGCTCGAGGCTAATGGTGTCGAAAATTATTTGATTGAATTGGGAGGCGAACTTCTTGCGCGAGGTCAAAACCTAGATAAACAACAAGAATGGCGTGTAGGTATTGAAAACATAAATGCACCGGTTACAGACCGTGATTATACTGAAGCCGTTTCACTGCACAATAAAGGGATGGCAGGTTCTGGTAATTACCGGAAATTTAGAATAGATTCTATTACTGGTCAACGATTTGTACACACTGTAAATCCTATTACCGGCCTTGCGGAAAAAAGTGATGTTCTTAGCGCAACAGTGATTGCTAATTCTTGTGCAGAAGCAGATGCTTTTGCTACTGCTTTTATGGCATTGGGTTTTGAAAAATCTAAAGCAGTTTTATATAAAACAAGCGGAGTAGATGCTTATCTAATGTACACGAGAACAGCAGAAGATAGCATTAAAATCTATATGTCAGATTCTTTTAAAGATTATTTAGTGCCTGTCAATTAATCAGACTAAAATGACCTGTAACGCGCTCGCCTTCGAGTAAAATTAGTTCAAACCAATAGTCGTCTGGTTTTAAAAGGGTACCTAAATAAGTGCCATCCCATCCGTTACTATTAGCGCCCAATTCTTTCAATAATTTACCGTAACGATTATAGACTCTTATGACTGCCCCGGGGTATTCATCCAGACCTATTAACTGCCACGTATCGTGATAACCATCACCGTTGGGAGTAAAATACCTTGGATAGTCTAGAATTAAAAAAGGCTCTGAAATGGTAGTGGCGCAGCCTTGTGTGTCTTTTACAGCAATAGTATGATACCCTCTGGATAAACCGGTAAAAGTTGTGTTTGTTGTATACGGTCCTCCGTCAATAGCAAACTCATAGGCGCCAGTTCCGGTAACTGTAATAGTAGCTTCGTTTCTGGGGTAGTTTAGTCCGGTAATTTCAATACCGGTAATCGTTGCAGCTTCAGAAGATCGTACTTCTGTAGTTTTTGTGTTTGAACAACCAAAGCTGTTATAGGCTGTTACGCTATAGGTTCCTGTTTGTGTAATTTCAATCTCATTTAATGTAGAGCCACTTTCCCCGGTACTCCACTCATAAAAATCAAAACCGCTATCAATGCTTAAGATTTTTGGATTGGGCGCATCAATACATAAATATTGAATTTCTTCAAATGTATAATCTGGAGACTCTACAACTTGAACTTCAAAAGATTCATCAGCAAAACAACCCGTAATACTATTAATGCTTCTTAAGAATACAGTTTTAGAAATAGCTTCTGTATCCCAGAGTAAAGGCAAGCGATTGGCATCATTATTTCGGTCAGCGTCTGTTTCGTAGAAGTACGTGTCAAAATCTTCAGGATTTAATCCATCTAAAGCTTCTTCTTCAATATTAGAAAGATCGAAAGTAAGCATCATATTATCATCCCGGCAATAGATAAGTTGTGCCGGCTGCACCAGAGCCGGACTGTTTTGATAGCTGATGTCAAATTCATCAAAAATAAAACAGTTGGTAGCAGTGTTTCTCACGAAAAAGTGAACAGTAGTTCCACTTAGCGGTACGTTAATATCCTGTATTGGGTTTTGATTCATTAGAGCCTCGATGGCAGATCTATAATAAGAGATGACCAGATTAGATGAAGTGTTAATAATACCTTCGTTGAGAGCTATTAGATCATAATTAACGATACCTGTGGCATTGCAGATATACAAGTCGTTGGGATTGTTGTAGGAAGGAAGCGGATTGACAATGAGATCAAACAAAGTTATTTCAGTACAAGGCCCAATTACACTTGAAACACGTGCGTAGATCCTTTGGCTGTTTACTTTTGTATTTGTGTAGGTTGTTGCGGGTATAGAATTTTGATTTAAGTTGGCGTCATTTAAAGTTTCGTGAAAGCTCACTCGTGAGTTAGGAAAGTTTCTGGTAATTGCTGAAGCTTGACTTAATAGATTAAAACGAGCAAAGCCATCTTCAGTACCATCATCGTCACAGGTTTCGAGATTCTGTGGTGTGTTAAAGTCTGGGCTTTGAGGTAGAACTGCTGTTCCATTCAAATTGATTTGAAATCCTGAAGCTCCGTGAGCTCTATCTAATAAAATATAGTATGTTTCTCCGGCTTGTGTGTCAAGTTCTTTTAAGTAACCATTGCCATTTGGACCGGGACCTTCAGATAAATCGGCTTCAGTGGCATTTAAACCCGTATTGGCACTAACTCCTGCTGCGAGTGGATTGGTGCTGCTGCATCTTATAGACATATCTAAATTAGCGCAATCACTTACAGGTCCATAAACTGCGAAATCGTAATCATCGGTTCCATTGTCTGGTATGACGTCAAAACCTAAAGTTCCTCCTTGATCAATTTCTACCCTAAACCAAACTGTTTGATTATTGAAGCTGTAACAAGGAGGTGCAAAATTACCTGGCAAACTGAATTCGTCAAAACCTACTCCTTGTGGTTCAATTCCAACGGGTGTATTTCCGCAAAGTAAAATAGCATCAGTACAATCATTTGCTTGGCTAAAAATCCAATTACTGAACGTTAAAAATGCAATAAGGATTAAGTAGCTTTTTTTCATAAAGATCATTTATAACACACCGGAAGAATCTCATCTTTTGCCAGTCTGTACCTGTCAATTTCTGAAGCAGAAAGTTTTTTAGTATAATCAACTTCTTCAACCTTAAAACCTATACTGCGTAATTTATCAAAATAATCTCTTCCATAAACACGTACGTGGTCGTATTGACCAAAAATTGCTGCGCGTTCTTTTGGGTCTGTAATCGTGTCATCTGCAAAAGTTGTTGCTCGTGACATTTCTTGTGGAATTTGCAAAACAGCCATTCCACCTGGTTTTAAAACCCTATAGAGTTCTTGCATCGCTTTAGTATCGTCTGATATGTGTTCTAAAACGTGATTGCATAAAATGACATCATAAGTATTGTCATCAAAAGGCAGATCGCAAATATCTGCTTTTACATCAGCCAGAGGCGAAAACAGATCGGTAGTCGTATAATCCAGGTTTTTCAGATTTCTAAAAAGTTTGTAAAATGCTTGTTCCGGAGCAAAATGTAGCACTTTTGCAGGTATCGAAAAAAAGTCGGTTTCCTTTTTTAAAAAAAGCCAAAGTAACCGGTGACGTTCTAAAGATAGGGTAGAAGGGGAAAGTACATTTTCGCGCGGACTCCCATAACCATAAGGCAAGAATTTACGAAAGGTTTTACCATCAATAGGATCTTCGTAACAATCACCTTTTAAGCTAAATGCTAAAAAAGGTCGTGCCACATAACTTAAACGGATCAATAAAGGTCTGGGAACGAGATTTAAAATTCGTTTAAAAAGACTTGCAATCATACTTTTAGGTCACCCCAATTTTCACCGGTTTTTATACGGTGCAATTGCATTTCTGAAATACCAAATTGCTTAGCTAAAACTTTTAGACGAGTACGCCTATTAGGATCAAGTAGTTTTTTCTTGAGAACTTTTGCTTCGGCATAAGAGAGTTTAGTATAATGACGCTCTCCAGAAGTACGCCTTTTTATATCTAACGGACTGGTTTTTTGATGCGCATAACGCTCTTTATGTGTTGCCCATTTTAGATTAGCTACCCGGTTATCTGTTTTATCATGATTGAGGTGTAAAACAGCTTTTTCGTTTTCACCGGGCGTTAAGAATGCTTTTGCTAAAAGTTTATGCAGATAAAAATTACGTCGCTTTCCGTTTGCTAGTTTTACGTTCACAGTAACATAACCATTAATGTGACCGCCTTTAATCAAATTCCCTTTAGGGTCTTTGCTATAGCTACGTACTCTTCCGTAGTTGGAAAGCCCTATTTTATAATCTTCCTCCCAGTTTGCTTCACTGTAGTCTATCCAAGTTTCTAACTGCATGGCACTTGGTGGTATTTTTGGTTAGTTGGTAATTGGTTGTGCTCTAAAAGCGTCTTCTTCATCACTGGTGACGCCTAAGGCATCATAAATATACTTAAAAGTTGAAAGAAGCTCAGGTTTTCCGTCAACTAAAGCAACATCGTGTTCAAAATGAGCACTAGGTTCATTATCACGGGTTGTAATTGTCCATCCGTCACGATGCTGTTTGATGCGATGCGTACCACGATTTACCATAGGTTCTATTGCTACAACCATCCCTTCAATAAATTTCTTTCCACGACCGCGTCTTCCGTAGTTAGGCATTTCAGGATCTTCGTGCATTGTAGCTCCTACACCGTGACCTACTAATTCGCGTACGATACCATAACCGTGATCTTCACAATATTTTTGTATTGCATATCCCACGTCACCTACGCGGTTACCAAATTTAAATTCAGCGATACCTTTGTACAATGATTCTTTAGTGATCTGGAGTAATTTTTTGGTTTCCGGTTCTACCTCACCTACTTCAAAAGTATAGGCGTGATCTCCGTAAAAGCCATTTTTTAAAGCACCACAATCTATAGAAATAATGTCACCATCTTCTAATGGATTGTTATTAGGAATCCCGTGAACGACCTGCTCATTAGGACTCATACACAATGTGTTTGGGAAATCATATAAACCCAAAAATCCTGGTATAGCACCGTGATCACGTATACAAGTTTCTGCGATTTTATCAAGTTCAAGTGTGGTTACACCGGGTTTAACTTCTGCTGCTAGTGCACCAAGGGTTTTAGAAACAATAATGGCACTCTCGCGCATCAATTCTATCTCTTCCCTTGTTTTAACTATAATCATGTCTCTTTTTTAGGAGGCACAAAGGTACAAAGTTTAGCTTATTAGATGGCTTTTAAATAGAAACTAAAACAGCATTAAATAGCACTTTAAAGACTATCAGGATTGTTTGCAATGGTTTTAAAGAGTTTAGCCTTTGCTTTGTAAAATTTATTAGTGATTTCAATCTGTTTTAATTGAGAATCTATGAGTTTTAATTCTCGCGAGTTTATGAGGAAGATTGAACTTTCACCTACTTGATATTTACGCTCTTCTGCAGTTAACATCGCATCATAATTAATTACTAATTCAGACACTAAATCATTTTGTTCTTCAAGGGTATTAAGTTCTGTGTTAACAGCTAAAATCTTATTCTTAAGTTGTAAGCGGGTATTGGTTAACTCGTATTCTGTGTCTCTCAATTTCAATTGAGCTAGTTTTAAATCACCGCGCTCTTTTCGAAGAAATAAGGGCATTTTAAAACGTAAACCGGCTTTATAATTTTGTGTATAAAATGTGTTGAGATCATCGGGCTCTGAAGTGATAAAATTATAGTTGACATCAATTACAGGTAAAAGCTTATTGCCTTTAAATTGTTTATCGATTTCTAAGCCTTGCACTTTATAAGAAAGCGAGCGCATTTTAGGATGTTCTTCAACTTCAAAATTTGCAAGATCAAAACCTGTGATGTTTAAGGTTTCATCAATTACAAAATCTAAATCTCTCTGCGGAAAAACTCCCGGCTGTAATTCAACAGGGATATTATTTCCCACCCATAAAAAATTAGAAAGTTCAAGTTTTTTTTGAATGAACTCCAGCTGAACTTCTTTCAGGCTCAACTCTCTGCTTTGTACACTTATTTTAGCTTCAGTGGTATCAATTAACGGAATGTCTCCGGCAAGCGCGCTGGTTTTAATTCCTTTAAATCTGATTATCGTATTCTCAAGAAATCGTTCATAAAGCCTTACTTTTTTATAAGCCTGAAGCCATTCAAAATACGCGACTGATGCATCATAAAGAATGGTGTTCACTGCGATATCGAGATCTGCTTTAGTTTGCTCCCGGTATAATTTGGCTTGTTTAAGGGTAGCCATACGTTCATTAATCCATAAGCCCTGACCTAAAGATGCCGAGATTCCCGCAGTGTAAAGACCATTTTCTGGTACTGTCTTCTGCGGATTTAAATAGTAACCATCATTTTGCTCAAACTGTGCTTTAAGATCAATACCATACCAAGTGGGGATTTTAAAAGTAGCATTAAGCAGATTGTAATACTCGGTCTCTTTAAAAACTTTCTGATCAAAATCAACTTCAACTTTAGGATCAAAACCACCGCGAGCCTTTAATAATTTTGCTTCACCGGTTTCACCTATGAGTTGCGCCTGTTTTGCTACCGGATGGTTTTGCTTTACCAGGCTCATATATTCTTTAAAGCTTAGTATTTGCAATTCATCTTCCTGAGCAAAAAGGCTAAAACAACCTGTCAAAAATAAAAGTAAAACTAGCGTGTTTTTCATTTCTTTTTAGTTTCAGGTGAGCTGGCAGGTGTGTAGTAATTAGGAGGGAATCCGTTGAGTTTTCGCCATAATTCATACCAAATAGGCACATCTTCCAGAAGAGCCAGTGTATTTGCTCCGGCTCCTATGCGCAATTCTTCTGGCCAGGGCTGTTCTTCTTCATCAGGAGCAAGTAATACTCGGTATTTTCCGTTAGCACTAATAAAGCGTTCAATAGCAACTACTTTACCTCCAAAGGTTCCGAAGGAGTTGTAAGGCCATCCGCTAAATACAATAGAAGGCCATCCATCAAATTGAATACGTACTTTTTCACCGGGATGAATCAATGGTAAATCTATAGGCTTCACATAGGTTTCTACGGCAATGTCAAAGTTAGATGGCATTATACTTACTAATTGCTGCCCTTCTTTAAATGTTTCTCCCAGACCACCTATAATGGCTTTATTGATGAAACCATCCTGAGGGGCACGTACATAATAGAGCGCATTACGTATCTCATAATTTGTGCGGCTATTCTCTAGTTTGCTTACCGCAGCTTCTGTGTCATATTGAGTAGAAAGCGCCGTAGCTTGATCACTTTGTGCTTTTGAAATTTTATCAGCGTAGGTAGCTTCGAGACGGTTAAGCTCAATCTTTGCATTTAAAAGTTCATTCCTGCTAGCAAGTAGTTTATTCTCTTGAGAAATTATTTTAGCTTGACTTTCCTGAAGTTTCAGTCGCTTTTCTTCAACATCTGTAACTGCTTTTAAACCTTCTTGCTGAAGCGCTAAAGTTCGCTCATACTGACGTTCTGCAATGCGTAAGTTTGTTTTTGTGGCCTCATAATCTATGCTATCACTTTTAATTTTTAAACCAGCCTGAATACGTTTGTTTTCGGCTTGTTGCAATTTTAAAGTACGCTCATTTCTTAAAGCTCCTATCTGGTTGCCTAAAGCATTTACTTTGTTCTTATAAGAGGCTACAGAACTTGTCTTTGCCCGTACCTGTTGATCTGTGCGCTCTATTAGGTTAGGGTCAAAGTACTCGTTTTTGATTTCGGTAATAAATAAGATTGTATCTCCTTTTTTTACAAAATCTCCTTCTCGTACATACCATTTCTCAACACGCCCGGGAATAGGTGATTGAATGGTTTGCGGTCTTTGCTCAGGAGTCAAGGTCGTTACATATCCAATCCCTGAAATGGTCTGCGTCCAAGGTAAAAAGAGAATGACGATCAGGATAACTGAAAACACTTTTAAAAAACGGTTGAAGTAGGTGTAGTGCTTTTTATTTAAAACCTTTTTAGAAGCTTTATAGCCCGAAATATCAACCTTTTCGTTCAGTTTATCGTGTGATATATTAAGCATAGCTTTTAGTTTAAGTTTGAAATTTTACCACCATCTAACCATAATGTGCGTTCGCAGCAATTTTGCCAAGCCCGGTCTTTACTGGCCACAATTACGGCCCAACTGTTAGACTTGTCAAAAATGAAATTAACGATGCGCTCTTTTTCTTCAGCAGAAAATTTAGTTAGAGGTTCTTTTAAAATCAGGACTTTGGGCTTGCGTACAATACTGCGCGCCATAACGATTTTATCTGCGATAGTACGAGATAATCGCTGCGCTTCAGGTTTAATCACAGTGTGAAGCCCTTTAGGCTGTTCTTTGATAAATTCTGAAAGCCCCATGTTTTTAACCGCCCAATCCACGTCTTTTTCAGGTACTGTAGGATCGCCAAAAGTAATGTTTTCTAAAATGGTTCCCTCAAATGGTGATTCTTCAGGGAAAGACTGTCCCAATAAAGAACGGTAATGATTCGGGTTAATCCCTTTAAACGATTTGTTATTGATGTAAAACTCACCGGCTGTAGGTTCAAGGATCCCTGCGATAATCTTTAATAAGGTGCTCTTTCCACTTCCGTTAGGACCATTGATCAGAAGATGCTCTCCTGGGTTCACAGTAAGCGAAATGTCTTTAAGAATAGTTTTATTGTCTGTTGTATCTACATAGCTGATATCTTTCAGTTCAAGAGTAAAATTATCTGTATCAGTAAAGGGTTTATCAAGATCTTGAGGCTCTAATTCTTTGTCTACAACCTGACCTACTTTTTCTAATGCAGTAAGTAAATCATAAAAATTCTCCAGTCCCAGAATCAGTTTTTCAACAGAATTTATAATGAGTAGAATGATGATTTCTGCAGCGACAAACTGACCAATATTCATCTGTTGATTGAGTACCAGAATACCACCTATTAATAAAAGACCGGCGGTAACAAGAACTTTAAACCCTATCATTTGCATAAACTGAATACGCAAAATTCTAAAGTGACTTTCTCGAGAATCAATATAATCACTAACTAGGGCATCATTCTTATTGATGGCAAGACTGGAGCGACCCGAAAGTTTAAAACTCACAAGCGTTCGCGCAATTTCCTGAATCCAATGTGCGATTTTGTATTTGTATTTGGATTCGCTAAGACTGGTTTGCAGTCCGGTATTTCCTGTAAATTTAAAAACCAGATAGATCAAAATGATCAGAAGCAATCCATAAAAAATAAAGAATGGATGGTAAAAAGACAGTAAGATCAGTCCAAATACAATTTGTACCAAAGCTGCCGGAAAATCAAGAACCAGTTTATATAATCCTTTTTGAATAGTAAGAATATCAAAAAAACGGTTTGCCAATTCTGGTGGGTAGTAATCATTGAGTTCGCTCATTTTTATCTTCGGAAAGCGATAGGTGAACTCAAAAGAGGCACGGGTAAATATTTTTTGCTGAATGTTTTCAACGATACGTATCTGCATCAATTGAAGCGCACCAACAAAGGCCACTCCTAATGTTACTAAAATAACGAGAATAATCCACGACGTGGTAATCTGTGCTCCCTGAATTAGGTTTACAATCGCCTGAATTCCTAATGGAAGCGATAAACTCACAATACCGGCAAAAATGGCGTAGTAAAGAATCTGAAGAAAATCTTGTTTTTCTAACTGCAGCAGACGTATAAAACGTTGCCAGGGCGTTAATGATTTATTATCCATAAAATTCTAGGAGTTTAATAAGTTTGATGTCAGGTGGATGAAATATTGAGAAGGGGAGGTTTTTGCTCCGCAATCTGTCAATGAAGTAAAATGATCTTTCAAAAAGTGTTGATGTAATGAACCTGCAAGAATGGTACTTGCAAGACTCGACGGGTAAGGATAACCCTCATTTACATCTGCGATCATTTCTTTGAGACGATTAGATAGCCTCTTATAAATCAGAAAATAACCTTCTTTGTTCTCGTCGTCAACTTCTTTAGTGAGATACGATTTAGAATATTCATTAATCACAATCTTATTTAATGCTACCTCATTAATATGATTAAAGGATTGATCTTCTTCTACTTCACGTGTAAGGATTTCTATTGCTTGATTAAGCTTGTGTTTAGGATCTTTGATATTTATAGTCGCAAATGCCAGTTGGTATTCTTTCCAACCCCAATACCAATTAGTAAGGTATATTAAGAATTTGTGCTTATTCTCAAAATACCGGTAAATAGAGCTCTCGTTAGACTGTATATGTTCACCCAGTTTTTTGAATGTAAAATTGTCAAAACCCAACTCATTGATTAATAGAATCCCGTGTTCTACTATACGTTTACCTAAATCTGAAGACTCAGGATCTTTTAAATAGATGCTTTCATTAATTGAGATCTTCAGGTTTCGAAGTAAATCATTCATAAAAAATATATTTATTCGCAAAAGTAATAGTAACACTATCAATTTTTAAAATTTTACGATTTTTTTAAGCTATATCGTTATAGTTATTTGATATAGTTTTTTATTTATAAATGATAATCGGTTGAAATTGAGTTGCTAATTAGTAGGTGGTTGTCATATCCTCATCAATAACGATTATAAAATCTGCTTGATTTAAATATTCTTCTTCAAGATTTTCTAATCTTTTTTGGGAAACGCTGCTAATAGTTGTGTAGTTAAGGTTAGGTTCAGCTTGTTGCAAATACCATAAAATCCCCTCGTGAAAATCACTATGATAGGAACCGTTGTAGTGAATAAATACGTGATCAGGCTTTCGATTTTTTAGAATAAAATATGCCATTGTCGCATCTTTTAAAGCTTGGGCCATTACGAGATTTGGAGAGCCGTGATCCCCCATCATTTTTAGGATCTCGCGATAGCGTGGTAATTGCGAATCAAATGGTATGGGTAGAGGGGCAATCCATTGTTTTTCTTCAGAAGGAAGACTGTCTAAAGCTTCAAAGCCTTGTTTGTAAACCATACTTGCATAACGTCGCGGAACATTCGTCGCGATAAATTTTAATTTTTCCGTTTTAGCAAAATCAACAAGCGGTTGATAATCTGTTTTATGATTTATCCAAAGTCGGGCTGTCGAGTCTAATTGTTGGAGGTCTATGTTATCATTTAAATAAGCATTGATTTGAGCTTGGTTATCAGCTTCAATCATTTCTGCACCCAGAGTAAGTTTTTGAGTCTCCAACAGATCTTTAGTAACCTCTAACTCTAACCAATGAGCGATAGGGTTGTCGTGTATTTCACCAAAAAGAATAACATCTTTTTTATGCTGAAGAGAGTCAAGCATCGTTTGATATGTCACTGAATTGCCTGAAGCATCAAACAAGGTGTAAGCTGGCTTATCCTGAGCGATAATCGAAACAGGAAGAAATACAGATGTTATGATAAGCAGAAGATGTTTGAACATGGCTCAGTTTTAATTCTAAAAATACAACTTTATGTAAAGTGAGAGTATGGGTAACTTAATACAGTTTAGTCGCAAAGGCCATAAATCGAAGCAAGATTTTAGCTTTACTGAGAGCTGAAATTATCTTGTCTGAATCTCTGTTTAAATCTTAATTTTTTAATTAATCTAAATCGCTGTTGGGTTGCCTATCTTTGCAACTCTAAATAGAAACAATGGCACAGAATTTTAAAGAGCTTGGATTAAGTAATGGTTTGATCAAAGGATTGAATGAATTAGGCATCGTAACTCCAACAGCAATACAAGCTGAAGTAATTCCTCTTCTACTGGAAAGTAAAACGCATTTGGTAGGACAGGCACAAACCGGTACGGGAAAAACTGCTGCGTATGGATTGCCTATTCTTGAGCAGGTAAACCCCAAACAAAAAAGCATTCAGGCGTTGATTTTGTGTCCCACTCGTGAATTGAGTCAACAGGTGGCAAAGCAGTTGTTTCGATTTACAAAATACACTGATAAGATTTTTACAGAAGCCGTGTATGGTGGAGAGAAAATAGATATTCAGATTAAAAATCTGACGCGACCTACGCATATTATCGTGGCAACTCCTGGGAGGCTTATTGATCTGCTTAATCGTAAAGCGATAGACCTTTCTCAGGTGGAAACCGTTGTTCTGGACGAAGCTGATGAAATGCTTAGTATGGGATTTAAGCAACAACTTGATGAGATTTTAGGATTTGTGCGGGGTGTGGGGAGCAAGTGGTTGTTTTCGGCGACAATGCCTCATGGTATTAAGCAAATTGTAAATGAGCATATGAATGCTGATGCGCATCGCATTCAGATAAGTAGAGATGTTGTAAATAAGAACATCGATCACAAGTTTTTACAATGCGATGAAACAGAAAAATTACCCATTTTGCTTGATTTTCTAAAAAGGAAAGGAGGAGAGCGTGGAATTATTTTTTGTAAGACCAAAGCAGCCACAGCAAAATTAGCAAAACAGTTAGCTGCAAAAAATATTGCTGCGGAAGCTTTACAAGGGGATATGTTGCAGAAAGAGCGTGATAAAGTGATGCGTGCTTTTAAAAATGAAAGTCTTCGGTTATTAGTAGCTACAGACATAGCTGCGCGCGGTCTGGATGTTCAAGACCTTACATTTGTAATTCATTACCAGATGCCAGATCAGGAAGAATACTATACACATCGAAGCGGTAGAACTGCACGTGCCGGTAAAGAAGGGCTTTCACTGGCACTTGTAACTTCAAAAGAACTGCGTATTCTTAGAAATTATGAGAAAGCTTTGGGAATAGGTTTTGGAGAAATTAAAAGCCGTTAATTCAATTAATAACTTTCAATAACCTTTTTTAGGTCAGCGCGGGTTAGTACTCCGCTCTGACGCCATACTTGTTTTCCGTCTTTAAAAAGCATTAAAGTGGGCACACCACGCACTTGAAATTTTTGAGCGAGGGTTTGGTTTTTGTCTACATCTACTTTGATAATTTTTACTTTTTCGCCCATATCCTTTTTCACATCCTCAAGAATAGGAGCAAGGGTTTGACATGGACCACACCATGTCGCAAAGAAATCTATTAAAACCGGGATTTCTGAATCTGTAAGGTTGCCAAAGCTTGTTTTCATACTGCAAAACTAGAAGTATTATATCGATTAGGAAAATGCTTTAACTACATCTTAATACTATGCTAAGATGTCTTGTTATACGCGTTAAAGGGCGTTAATACTTTGTATAGGGCTTCGCCTGCGTTGTAACTTGCAAATGAACAAATTAACAGACCACACTTAAAAAAAATACTATGGAAAAGAATAAAGAAAATGTACTGGTAGCTGGAGCAAACGGTACAACTGGAAAACAAATTGTTTCTTATTTAAAAGAGTCTCAATATTTTAATCCTGTTGCTATGGTGCGAAAAGAGGAACAGCAAGAGCAATTTAAAATTCAAGATATAGATACAGTTTTGGGTGATCTGGAAAAAGATCTATCTCACGTGGTTAAAGATATAGATAAAGTGATTTTTGCCGCTGGTTCTGGCGGTAATACCGGACCAGATAAAACCACAGCTGTAGATCAGGAAGGTGCAAAAAGCCTTGTAGACGCCGCTAAAAATGCCGGAGTGAAAAAATTTGTAATGCTTAGTTCTATAAATGCGGACAATCCTGAAAGTAGTGATAGTCTGCGCCATTATCTAGAAGCAAAAAGAAATGCAGATAATTATCTAAAGAAAAGCGGATTGGCTTACACCATTGTACGTCCAGGAACTTTAAAAAACGAAACCGGTACTCGTAAAATTGAAGCAGCAATAGACGTAGAACCCGGAAAAATTACAAGAGATGATGTGGCATATACGTTAGTGCACGTTCTTAATGATGATGTTGCTCAAAATGCCGTTTTTGAAATGATAGAAGGAGACGAGCGAATTGAGGATGCGATCAAAGCATTTTAAAGCAAATATTTTAAAAAATAAAACCCTGTATAGCGAGAGCCTTACAGGGTTTTGTTGTTTTACTCGATAATAACCGAGGTTGAATGCTTTGAGGATTGCTTCAAGGTGGTTTACTTTAAAAAGGTATCTCTAATTATCTAGTTCAGGTAGAATAAAACCCCAAAGTTGAGACTGCTGCGGCCATTACGAATGGTTTGGCCAACGTCATTTTGATTAAAAACATCAGTAACACCAGACTGAGCGTCATATTCAATAAATAAGATGGTGCTTCTATTTATTTCAAATTTATAGCCTACCCCCAGAGAAATACCAAAGTCTGTAGAGCTAAACACCTCTTTAATGTCCATATTCAGTTCAGAATCTGTAGCGCTCACTAGAAAGCCTGCATAGGGACCAAAGTGTAAATACCAATTTTTACGTGACCCAAAATGCCAGCTTGCCAGTAGCGGTAAGGTGACATAATTTAATCGGAAATCTGTGGTAATTCTATTGAAATTTTCGTCTTCGATAAAAGCGTCACTCCAGCCTTTATTATCGTAGATCAATTTAGCTTTAATTCCCCAGCTTTCGGAGAAGTAGTATTCTCCGGTTGCAGCTACGTTAAATGAAATACGTGAACTTGTATTGCTCTGCCCATCTGCTGTAGATACATTAGCCAGGTTAAGACCTGCATGTAAACCCATTTGAAAATCTCCTTGGCGTTGCGCGTTTATGGTGTAAAGTCCTAAAAAGGTTAGGGAAATAAAAAGTAAAAATTTATTCATTCAAAAAGTGTTAAGATGTGATTTCCAGGCATAATTAATTGTTTGTTATCCCGGGAATTAAAAATTGGTTAAATGATTTTTAGCAATCGGGAGCTAAAATACTAAAGTTTAGAGGTAGGATTTTATGGTTTTCCGTAATAAATATAACTTTTGACTGTTTGGTAGTACTAAAGTTTTATAACAGACTATAAATCAACAAAAAGAAGAGTGTTAAATTTTTAACTTTTTTGTACTTTGGATAAAATGTGATTATAAGTCAAGCAAATAGGAACGATTGACAAAAGAAGGCAATTCAATTATTAGGGCTTACGTACTCTAGAATACGCAAAGCTTACGATTAAGCCCGAAACCCGTATTGGCTATCCGTTTTATAGACCGTAGACTGCTTAGAACAGGAGGACTATTAATTTAAATTAACGAGATTCCCCCCATAATTTTAAATGACTTGTCTTGGCAAGAAACTAAATTTAGATTATTTTATCCGCTAAAGATTACTCCATTTATGTTCACGTTTATCGCTTCTATTCTTTTATTAATTCTGGGATATTTTACCTATGGGAAATTTGTCGAAAAAGTATTTGGAGTACGGGACATCGAGGAAAATACACCATCTCATACCGAAAACGATGGAGTAGATTTTATACCCTTAAAAAAGCAAAAAAATGCCTTTATACAATTGTTGAATATTGCGGGTGTAGGTCCTATTTTTGGACCCATACTTGGAGCTCTTTATGGACCTGCAGCTTTTTTATGGATTGTATTGGGATGTATTTTTGCGGGTGGGGTACACGATTACCTTACCGGAATGATATCGGTACGGAACAAGGGTTTACAACTTCCTGCGCTTGCTGCAAAATATATCGGCAAACCCTTTAGTCACCTGGTAAACCTGTTTGCATTAATACTGTTGCTACTGGTAGGAACCGTATTTGTAGTGGCACCATCAGAAATGATTAGTGAATTGCTAGGTGGTAGTCAGCAAACCCTGCTGATTATTACCGGGGTGATTTTCCTGTATTATACCGTGGCCACGATATTACCTATTGATAAAATTATAGGTCGTATATATCCTTTTTTGGGAGCTATGCTTTTATTTAGTGCATTAGCTATTGGGATCGGGATATTTTTTAGCAGTAACCCTATACCAGAAATTAATTTTGAAAACCTGCACCCCGATGCTATTCCCTTTTATCCGGTAATTTTTCTAACCATATCCTGCGGGGCGCTTTCGGGATTTCATGCGACCCAAACCCCTATAATTTCCAGAACCCTTAATAATGAGAAAGACGGGCGTTACGTATTTTATGGAATGATGATCGCCGAAGGGATTATTGCTATGGTTTGGGCTGCTGCCGCCATGACGATAACAGATCAGCAGGAAATGGCCCAACTTCTAGAAGTAGGAGGACCCGGTCTGGTGGTAAACCGTTTGGCAACTATTATATTGGGTTCTGTGGGAGGAACTGTTGCTGTGATTGGTATTATCGTATTGCCTATAACTTCTGGAGATACTTCATTTAGAGCAGCGCGAATGATTATCGCTGAATATATTAATCTGCCACAGAAAAAAATTAAAAATAGATTCGTGATTGCCATACCCATTTTTGCAGTTTCTTTTCTCTTACTTACCATTGTAGATTTTGAGATGTTATGGCGTTATTTTTCTTGGGCGAATCAGGTTACTGCGGCAATAGCACTCTGGACTGGTACCGCTTATTTGTATCAGAAGGGAAATTATTATTGGATTGCGCTGGTACCGGCAGTTTTTATTACCAGTGTGGTGGGTTCCTATATTTTTTATGATAGTGACTTAGGATTTGGCCTGGGGTTGACATTGAGTAAATGGATTGGTATTGGCTTTTCGGCTAGTTGTGCACTACTCATTCTTTTTGGGTCAGGCCTAAAAAAAGCTATGAATTTCAATTCAAAATAGAAACCGGCTACAGCTTTATAGGAGAATAGGCTTTTATTTTAAGTGGAGATGGCCCTTAGGTGGAGTATCAAAATCTAGATTTTATGAATATCTACGTATAGCCAATAAGCTATCAAAACAGGAATTTGCTAATACTGAATCTGTATTAGCCTAGGGTGAAAATTACGTTAGTGTTCTAGCTACGAAATAAAAAACGTAATACAGGAAACAATTAAGATCTGTAGCTACAGCTTCTAGCTAAGGATAAGTAGGTCTACTAATTTATAGTAGAGGCAGCGTTGTTTTTTAGGCAGTCCTTCTTAACTAGTGTAAAACAAAAAACCCTAGAAATCAGTAAGATATCTAAGGTTAGAGTACCCGGAATGGGACTTGAACCCACACGTACGAAGTACACACGGCCCTCAACCGTGCCTGTCTACCAATTTCAGCATCCGGGTTTATTTAATTTAAAAATACATTAAAATTAAAACCAACTGTTGCTTTGGTTTTGATTTGTGACTTGGCTGGGGCTCGAACCCAGGACCCTCTCCTTAAAAGGGAGATGCTCTGCCAACTGAGCTACCAAGTCGGTAATCTTAGTTCAATTCAAAACAATCTTAAAAAATAAAACCAGACGTTGAGATCTGGTTTGTATTTTGTGACTTGGCTGGGGCTCGAACCCAGGACCCTCTCCTTAAAAGGGAGATGCTCTGCCAACTGAGCTACCAAGTCTTTCCTTAAATGCGGGTGCAAATATACATCCATTTTTTTTATCTACACAAGACTTTTTATGATAAATTTGAATAAAAATAAAGAGGCAGTTATAGGCTTCTGAAAATCAGTAAATTTAATAATGAAAATATATTTAATTGGCTATATGGGATCGGGAAAATCTACTTTAGGGAAGATTTTAGCCCGAGAAAAGAATATGAATTTCATCGATTTTGATGAATACCTTGAAGAAAAAGAAGGAAAACGTATAGCTGACCTATTCAAAGAAAGAGGAGAAATCTACTTTAGAAAGCAAGAAGCTTATTATCTACAAGAGCTTTTAGATGGCTTTGATAATACAATTATAAGTCTTGGTGGTGGTACACCTTGCTATGGTGATGCTATGCAGCGTATAAAAGCCGCTGAAGGAACTTCAGTATATATAAATGTAAAAGTTGAAGAATTAACTAATCGTTTGTGGTCACAACGCGATCACAGGCCTGTGTTAAAACATCAGGATACACCAGAGAAGTTAGAAGAGTTTGTACGTAAGCATTTATTTGAGCGCAGTTTTTACTACAATCAGGCAGCTATAAAAATTAGAGTTGAGGGACACACAATAGCCCAATTGATAAGTGAACTCGACGAAAAACTATTCTAGTACCGCAGAATCATTACCCGGCTTAAAGCGCACCTTAACGCGTTCTTGTAAAGAAGTGCTAAGAGAAATTCCTTTAAAATCTGCTTTAACGGGATATTTTTTATGGTTTCTGTTGACCAGTACTGCAGTTTTGAACTTTTTTAGCGGAACGTCAAGAAAATGTTTAACTCCATAAATGAGTGTGGTTCCCGAATTCAAAACATCATCAATCAATACAAGGGATTTATCCTGATAGTCTTTTGATTCTAATGAAGTCTCAACAGTACCTTGTGGGGCCATTTTATTCATAGTCACTTTACAAAGTGTACAGTTGAGGTCGGATACCTCTTCTAGAATCGCTTTAAGGCGCTCTGCGATCACATAGCCGTTTAGAGTAATACCGGCAAGAATGATTTCCTGCTCGTCTACATTACTCTCGTAAATTTGATACGCAATACGGCGTATTTTATTTTGAATATCCTCATGATTGAGTATGGTCTGCACAGCAGTTTTCATCGGGTCGTTGTTGTTAATTTTTCAAAGATAAAAAAGAGTTCTTTGCCATCTCGCGGTTTTATAGAATTATAACACCGTTCTAAAGTTTTTATGCCGAAGTATTCAGAAAAAAGTTTTTGATACTCCATAAAGCTTCCTCCAAACGGAGGACCGTTTTCTGTTAATGGGAAATCAAAAAGCACCCCTGCTAGTTTTCCGTTAGGCTTTAATATATCAGAACACTTTTTAGCGTAGTCTGTTCTCAGTTCTGGCTGAAGAGCACAGAAAAAGGTTTGTTCAAGAATCAGGTCATAACACCCTGTATGGTCAAAGAAATTTCCCTCTATGAAATGAGAAGATGAAACTTGAGGTAAAGACTCTTGAAGTTGGTTTAAAGCAGGCCTAGAAAGATCAATCACCGTTACATTTTGAAAACCATTTTTAATTAGATACTGAGCCTCGTGACCAAAACCAGCACCCGGAATTAAAATCTTCAGACTTTTATTAGCAAGTTGATCAACATAAGTTTTTAAAGGCGTTGATATATTACCAATATTCCAACCGGTTTCCTGATTTAGATATCTGTTTTCCCAATATTCCTTATTTAAATCAGTCTTCAAAAAAGTCGTCGTTTTCGTGAAAATCGTCTAGGTCGCGGCGGTCTTTTTTAGTAGGCCTTCCGGTACCTTTTTTACGGTAATAATCCTTAGAGTATTTTAACAGATCTAATTTTTCAAGATTTTCTGCAGGTGTTTTATCTACACAATACAAACCTACCAGTTTAGCGCCAACTCGGCTGGAGGGGTGGGCTAAAACCTCAATAACATAGTTGATCTGGTTTTTTCTTACCTGTATGGTATCTGAAGGAAAAACTTCTCTTGAGGGTTTTACTGCAACATCATTTATTTTTACCTGTCCTTTTTTACAGGCATTTGTAGCGATAGAACGGGTTTTAAAGTACCGTATACACCACAAATATTTATCAACACGCATAATCTATTGCTTTAAAGCTCGTTTTTAACAATACAAAAATAGCGTAAAATTGTATCTTGCGCGACCTAAAAGCAATATGATGAATATGGTAAGGAATGTATTAGTGGCTGCTCTGGGCCTTTTAATTATTGTCTCTTGTAAAAAAGATGATGACGGAGGTCCAACAGTTGAACCTCCTCGTGATTTTGGTGAGGTTGCATTAGAGAGTCAAGAGATTTTTGAAGCTTTTTTAAGTACTCACTTTTATAACTATGAGGAGTTTGAAACTGAAGCTCAAGATTTTGATTATAAAATTAGGTTTGATACCATAAGTGGGGCTAATTCAGACAAGACATCTTTAATGGAGCAAGTTATCGTAAAAACTATAAAGCGAGGCGGTGTTGATCATAAACTTTATGTGCTTGTAGCCAGAGAAGGTGAGGGTGTAAAACCTCATTTTGCAGATTCTACCTTAGTCAACTACGAAGGGAATGTGCCTTATAAAAATAAGTTTGATTTTTCAGTGACTCCTGTTTGGGAAGACCTTGCTTCTGCAGCACCTGCTGCAGAACTGTACACGCAAACTCCTAATTATTTAGATGGTTTTGCTAATGCTTTACCGGAATTTGGCGTAGCTACTGAGGTTGGTATTGGTGCTGATGGTTCTACCACATATAGTAATGATTATGGGATAGGTGCTATTTTTATTCCAACAGGTTTAGCTTATTACAACTCTAGATCTGGTACTATTGCTCCTTACGAAAATCTTATTTTTAAAATAGAACTGATCGCATTTAAAGAGACTGATCACGATAGAGACGGAATACCATCCTACCTAGAAGATATTAATGGTAATAATTATGTGAATGATTTGGGAGATGATACAGATGGAGATCGAGTTCCTGATTATTTGGATACCGATGATGACGGTGATGGGACCCCCACCCGGGAAGAAATTAATTTAGATGAAGATGGAAACCTAATATTGCCATTTCCTGATAGCGACAATGATGGAGTTCCGGATTATCTGGATCCAGATATTAGCTAGATTCAAAATAAATACATAATAAAAATCCCGCTATTCAAATTGAATAGCGGGATTTTTATTATGTATTAAAGAGGCTCTATAGGTTTAGTGAAAAACTTAAGATCAATTGATCTGGTCTTGTGTCTATGCGGTCACCGCTTGTAATGATACCGTTGTTGTCTAAGAACTCAGCCTCGTTATCTCCAAAGCCACGTTCATAGCGTAAATCGATACCTATTTTACCTAATGCTAAACCAGCACCGATATTTAAACCTACCGTAAAATCATTTTTTACATCCCCTAAAGTGATACCGTCATATTCAGTATCTAAAATGTATTGAAATGCAGGACCTGCAAAAACATTAAGTGGACCTATTACTTCTAAACCTACTAGTAGTGGCATGTCTAGCTTTTGCATACTAAAATTATCATCCTCGTAAGTAGAGTTTAATTTTGTATAAACAAGTTCTGGTCGGAAATAGAGTTTTTCACCGGTACGACCAAAAACTCCAACGTGGTAACCAATATCACTACTGGGATCTTGGTAAGCGTTTTCTGCAGAGTCTGAAATATCTCCAGTTCCTCCGTAGTTAAGACCGGCTTTTATACCAAAGCCCGGGTCTGATTGTGCGTGCGCATAAGACACGACTAAAAATAAAATTCCTAAAAATACTTTTTTCATATCAAGTTAAGTTGTGCTCAAATTGAGCAGTTATAATTAAAAATGCCCAGCTAAAGACTGCTTAATTTTGGTTGATAAAAGCAAGCATTTTTAGGAATATATCTAAAAGTGCTTACTTCTTAGCTAGCACTTTATTAACGGCCTTTACTATAGATTTAGTATTTAGACCGTATTTTTCCATTAATTGAGCGGGTGTACCACTTTCACCAAAAGTGTCATTGGTAGCAACAAACTCTTGGTAAACAGGATCATTTTTAGCTAAAAGACCAGAAACACTCTCACCTAGCCCACCTAAATAATTGTGCTCCTCACAAGTCACAACGCAACGTGTTTTCTTGATAGAATTGAGAATTGCCTCGTCATCAAGTGGCTTGATGGTGTGTATATTAATTACTTCGGCGCTGATGCCTTTTTCTTCTAATTCTTCAGCAGCTTCTAACGCATGCCATACTAAGTGACCGGTAGCAAGAATAGTTACATCAGAACCTTCAACAAGGTGTAATGCTTTTCCTATCTCAAATTTCCCGTCAGCTTCGGTAAAATTAGGAACGCTAGGTCTGCCAAAACGCAGGTAAACAGGTCCTTCATGATCTGCGATAGCTTTTGTAGCAGCTTTTGTCTGATTGAAGTCACAAGGATTGATCACTGTCATTCCCGGTAACATTTTCATCAAACCTAGATCTTCTAAGATCTGGTGCGTTGCACCATCTTCTCCTAATGTTAAACCTGCGTGAGATGCACAGATCTTTACATTTTTGTTTGAATAAGCAACACTCTGACGTATTTGATCGTAAACACGACCAGTAGCAAAGTTTGCAAAAGAAGTAGCGTAGGGTACTTTGCCTCCTATAGTCATACCAGCAGCCATACCTATCATATTAGCTTCTGCAATACCGGTTTGAAAAAAGCGCTCCGGGTGATTTTTTGCAAAATCGTTCAGTTTTAAAGAACCGGTAAGGTCGGCACATAAGGCAACTACATTTTCATGAGTTTCTCCCAGTTCGTCCATACCTGCTCCAAAACCAGAACGTGTATCTATATTTCCTGAATTTGTGAATTTTTTCATATTTCTGACCCCATTTTAATCTAAAGACTAAAACAAATAGGGGTGGTTTTTAAATTAATAGATTGTTTTAAAGATACGCCCAATTAATAGTCGCCTAAAGTCTCTGGATTTTGAGCTAGAGCTTTTTCTAATTGCTCATCATTAGGAGCTTTACCGTGCCAAGCGTGACCGTCCATCATAAAGTCTACACCGTGTCCCATAATGGTATGTAACAAGATGCAAACCGGCTTACCTTTTCCGGTACGGGATTTAGCTTCATTTAGACCAGCTACAATCGCTTCAATGTCATTACCTTTTTCGATATCTAAAACATCCCAGCCAAAAGCTTCAAACTTAGCGCGTACGCTACCCATATTAAGAACGTCGTCTGTACTACCATCAATCTGTTGACCATTAAGGTCTATTGTAGAAATTAGGTTATCAATCTTATTACCGGCAGCATAAAGAATAGCTTCCCAGTTTTGACCTTCTTGTAATTCACCATCTCCGTGGAGAGAATATACAAGGTTATCATCACCATTTAATGTTTTTGCTTGAGCAGCACCAAGTGCAACACTCATTCCCTGACCTAAAGATCCCGAAGCAATACGAATACCTGGTAGGCCTTCGTGAGTAGTAGGGTGGCCTTGAAGGCGAGAATCTATTTTTCTAAATGTTTTTAATTCTTCAACAGGAAAATAGCCAGAACGAGCCAAAACGCTGTAAAAAACTGGAGAAATGTGACCGTTAGACAAGAAGAATAAATCTTCGTCTTTTCCGTCCATATCAAAACCTTCTTTACGTTTCATTACTTCTTGGTATAAGGCTACAAAGAATTCAGCACACCCTAAAGAACCTCCTGGGTGGCCAGAACTTACTCCGTGCACTTGCCTTACGATGTCTCTTCTTACCTGAGAGACAAAATCTTCTAATTGTTTTGTGTTTGGCATTTTGATTAAGTTAAAATTTGAAATTCAAAAATACCCATTTTAGGCAGGTATTACAATCAATAACCCATATATTACTAAGGTTTTAAGGAAATTTAAGAAGTTTTGAGTTTTAAGTGTAAAAAATGCATTTATTATGATCGTTTTGTGCCAGACACTATCTCTTAAATAGTTTTATCTTTGCCGCTCTAAATTATACTATGCGATTTAATCTTGTTACAAAAGACGCTGCCAGTAAGGCGCGTGCTGGAGCAATCATTACAGATCACGGAACCATTGACACCCCCATTTTTATGCCAGTGGGTACAGTTGCCACTGTAAAAGGGGTTCATCAGCGGGAGCTAGAACAAGATATAAATCCAGATATTATCTTAGGAAATACCTATCATTTGTATCTGAGACCACAAACTGAAATCCTGGAAAAGGCTGGAGGGTTGCATAAGTTTATGAATTGGGATCGAAACATTCTTACTGATAGTGGAGGGTACCAGGTTTATTCTTTATCTGCAAATCGAAAAATCAAAGAGGAAGGGGTAAAGTTTAAATCACATATAGATGGCTCGTTTCATATGTTTACGCCAGAGCGGGTGATGGAAATTCAGCGGACTATAGGTGCAGATATCATTATGGCATTTGATGAATGTACACCTTATCCTTGTGACTATAATTACGCAAAAAGATCGATGCATATGACGCATCGCTGGTTAGACAGATGTATTAGTCATCTTGAGAAAACACCAGTGAAGTACGGGTATGATCAGGCATTTTTCCCGATAGTTCAAGGAAGTACTTACAAAGACCTTAGAAAACAATCTGCAGAATACATAGCGAATTCAGGAGCGGTAGGTAACGCTATTGGTGGACTTTCAGTAGGTGAGCCCGCTGAAGAAATGTATGCCATGACAGAGATTGTTACCGAAATCCTTCCGGAAGATAAACCGCGTTATTTAATGGGGGTGGGAACTCCTATCAATATATTAGAGAATATTGCGTTAGGTGTAGATATGTTTGATTGTGTAATGCCTACACGTAATGGTCGTAATGGAACTTTGTTTACCCAGCACGGAACCATAAATATTAAAAATAAGAAATGGGAAGACGACTTTTCCCCGTTAGATCCAGACGGCACGACTTGGGTTGATGCGGCATATTCTAAAGCATATGTACGTCACTTATTTACTGTAAGCGAAGCCTTGGGCCGTCAGATAGGGACCTTGCATAATCTAGGCTTTTATATGTGGTTAGTGCGTGAAGCACGTAAACATATTATTGCCGGTGATTTTTATACATGGAAAGAAAAAATGGTAAAACAAATGGATAAAAGACTCTAGATGAAAATTCTTGATTGGTACATTCTCAAGCGTTATCTAGGTACTTTTATTACCATGCTCGTACTGTTTATTCCTATTGGGATAACCGTAAACCTTGCAGAGAAGATAGATAAAATGCTAGCTAACGAGGTGCCTTTTCTGGAGGTGGCTATTTACTACCTGAATTTTACGATCTATTTTGCCAATCTTCTTTTTCCGTTATTTCTGTTTTTATCGGTGATCTGGTTTACTTCAAAGTTGGCAAACAATACAGAGGTTATTGCTTTTTTGAGTAGTGGCGTTTCTTTCTACCGTTTTTTAAGACCTTATGTAATAGGAGCTTCTATTGTTTGTGTGGGAGCTTATATTTTAGGAACCTATTTAGCACCTAATGCCAGCAGAGGTTTCAACGAATTTACTTATGAATACCTGAAGAATGGAAAAGCAGCTCGAGAAACCCGAAATGTATACCGCCAGATAAATGATAATGACTATATCTATGTAAGCAGGTTTACACCTTCTAGTAAAATGGGACAAAATTTTACATTAGAGCACTTTGAGGATAATACCCTAAAATATAAGATTCAGGCACGCAGTATTGTATACAGACCTGAAGATACTCTTTACCGACTCAATGGATATAAGAAACGCATTATAGGTAAAGAGGGGGATATTCTTATATCTGAATCTAAACTAGACACCTTGTTTTCTTTTGATTTAGAAGATTTAACACCGTTAGAATATATTGCTGAAACACTTACCACTCCACGATTGCGAGAATTTATTGCTAAAGAAAAGGCGAGGGGATCCTCAGCGATTAATAGATATGAAGTAACACTTTACAAACGCTTCAGTTTACCGGTAAGCGCCTATATCTTAACTATTATTGCAGTGGCTGTTTCTTCAATGAAACGCCGCGGCGGAATGGGAATCAACTTGGCGCTAGGTATCTCACTCGCATTTATTTTTATCTTTTTTGATAAAGTCTTTGGTACAATTTCAGAACAATCAGACTTTTCGCCTATGGTAGCTGTATGGCTTCCTAATGTATTATTTGGAATCTTAGCCATTTACTTACTCAACCGTGCGAAACGATAATCTCAAGAGTTACCTGCATCTACACTTCATAGTTTTTATATGGGGTTTTACAGCTGTTTTAGGAGCGCTTATAAGTATAGGTGCCACAGAACTCGTCTGGTATCGTATGCTTATTGCTTCGGCAGTTTTGTTTGTATATATAAAATTTAAAGGCATTTCGCTAAAAGCTAATCGAAAAACCCAATTGGGACTAACAGCTGCAGGAATCATAATTGCACTGCATTGGCTAACATTTTTTGGAGCGGTAAAAATTTCAAATGTTTCTATTACGTTAGCAATGATGAGTACCGGTGCATTTTTTACCAGTATTCTGGAGCCTGTTTTTTATAAACGGAAAGTAATCTGGTATGAGATTATTTTTGGTTTGCTGGTAATTTGCGGATTGTATTTAATCTTTGAGGTAGAGACTCGGTATACTGAAGGTATTATCGTTGCGCTTATCTCAGCTTTGCTTTCGGCTGTATTTACACTGATCAACGGTAAATATGCACAGAAACACAATCCTGTTGTAATTTCATTTTATGAGCTGTTTACAGGAGCGCTATTTATAACTGTATTCCTTGCGTTCACAGCACGGTTTGATGCAGAATTTTTTCAGCTGGAACAGCTAGATTGGTTGTATTTAATTATTCTGGCCACAGTTTGTACTGCCTATGCATTTTTTGCTTCGGTAAAAGTGATGAAGCACCTCACACCATACACCATAATGCTAACCACAAACATGGAACCCGTTTACGGAATCATCCTTGCATTTCTAATTTTAGGCGATGCTGAGCAGATGAATACAGGTTTTTATCTAGGAGCTATCTTGATTTTATGCACGGTAATTCTTAATGGGATTTTAAAAAACGTACGTAAAAGAAAGACAAGCAGGGTATTGAGTGCTGTAAAGACCATAGAATAAATTTTTTTATTGACCGGTTTAAAAACCGATAAGGGTTTGGGAGAAGCTTTTTAAAACCTTTATATTTGTCAGCTAACTAAAAATTTCCCCTATAATGGAATATTTAGAATTTGAACAACCTATTAAAGAGCTAGAAGAACAGCTCCAGAAATGCTCACTTATTGGTGAAGAGAGTGATGTAGATGTCACCAATACTTGTAAGCAGATTGAGAAAAAACTTAAAGAGACTAAGAAAGAGATTTATAAGAACTTAACGCCTTGGCAGCGAGTTCAACTCTCGCGTCATCCTAACCGTCCCTATACTTTAGATTATATCAAAGCTTTGTGCGGCGATACCTTTCTTGAGCTTCATGGAGACCGCAATGTTAAAGATGACAAAGCGATGATAGGTGGTTTGGGGAAAATAGGTGATCAAAGTTTTATGCTTATTGGTCAGCAAAAAGGTTATAATACTAAGACCCGTCAATACCGCAATTTTGGTATGGCAAACCCAGAAGGCTATCGCAAAGCATTACGTTTGATGAAAAGTGCAGAGAAATTCGGTATTCCTGTAGTTTGTTTTATTGATACTCCAGGAGCATATCCCGGGCTTGAAGCAGAAGAACGTGGTCAGGGGGAAGCTATTGCTCGTAATATTCTAGAAATGACGCGTCTTAAAGTGCCTATTACTGTTGTGATCATTGGCGAAGGAGCCAGTGGTGGAGCTTTAGGTATAGGTGTTGGTGATAAGGTACTGATGTTAGAAAACACTTGGTATTCTGTGATTTCGCCAGAATCTTGTTCTTCTATCTTATGGAGGAGCTGGGAGTTCAAAGAACAGGCAGCAGAAGCTTTAAAACTTACTGCAAAAGATATGAAAAAGCAGAAGATCATTGATGAGATCGTAAAAGAACCTTTAGGAGGTGCACATAGCGACCGCGAAGCGACCTTCTCTACAATAAAAGAAGAGATTTTGAAAGCGTATAATGAGTTTAAAAACTTATCACCAAAAGATTTGGTTGAAAAACGTATGGATAAATATTCTAATATGGGTGTGTTTAAAGGCTAATACACTTAAACATCACTTGCGACTAAATTCCGGAGTTTTGTGCTTCGGATTTTTTTATGGTTGTTAACAAGATTATTTAGTTATCAACAAGCTAATTGTTAACTTATGGTGAACAATGGCTACGTGGAAAAGTTGATTCTGCCTTAACAAATTTTTTACATTCGCTCTAATGGAAAATCTGAAAACTAAACCTAATTATATTAAACCCAACAAAGATGTGATCTCTTTGGAACGTGGTAAGTTGCCACCTCAAGCTGTTGATTTAGAGCAAGTTGTCCTGGGAGCTATGATGATTGATAAGAAAGGCGTAGATGAAATTATAGATATTCTTAGCCCTGAAGTATTTTACAAAGAAGCGCATCAACATATTTATGATGCTGTACGTGCGTTATTTGAAAATGGCGAGCCAATTGACTTATTAACTGTTTCTGAGCAATTGAAGCAAATGGCTAAACTCGACCAAGCTGGTGGAGACTATTACCTTATACAATTGACTCAAAAAGTGTCGTCTTCTGCACATATTGAGTATCATGCGCGTATCATACTTCAGAAATACATTCAGCGTAGTTTGATTAAGATTTCTAACGAAATCATCGAGGAAGCTTATGACGAGACAACAGATGTATTCGACCTGTTAGATAATGCTGAGAGTAAACTTTATGAGGTTACTCAAGGAAATATTAAAAGAAGTTCTGAAACTGCACAGAGTTTGGTAATTCAGGCTAAAAAGAAAATTGAAGAGATTTCTAATAAAGAAGGTCTTTCAGGTATTCCTTCCGGGTTTGACCGTCTTGATAAATTAACTTCCGGGTGGCAGGCCAGTGACTTGATTATTGTTGCGGCTCGTCCGGGTATGGGTAAAACAGCTCTTACACTTTCTATGGCGCGTAATATCGCTGTTGGGCAAGGTATTCCGGTGGCTTTCTTCTCTTTGGAGATGGCTTCGGTACAGTTGATAACCCGTTTGATATCTTCAGAAACCGGACTTTCTTCAGAAAAATTACGTACCGGTAAATTAGAAAAGCATGAGTGGGAACAACTCAATGTAAAAGTAAAAGGGCTTGAAAAAGCACCTTTGTTTATTGATGATACTCCATCACTTTCCATCTTTGACTTACGTGCAAAAGCCCGCCGACTGGCTTCTCAACACGGCATCAAAATGATTATTATTGACTACCTGCAGTTAATGACCGCAGGAGGCAGCCAAAAAGGAGGAAACCGGGAACAAGAGATCTCGATGATCTCGCGTAACCTCAAGGCGCTTGCAAAAGAGTTGATGGTGCCGGTGATTGCACTTTCTCAGTTATCGCGAGCGGTTGAAACGCGTGGGGGTAGTAAAAGACCGTTGCTTTCTGACCTTCGTGAATCTGGAGCGATTGAGCAGGATGCAGATATTGTGTCGTTTATCTACCGTCCTGAATATTATAAAATTGACGAGTGGGATGATGAAGAGCGTAGCCCCACAGACGGTCAGGCAGAATTTATTATTGCAAAACACCGTAACGGTGGTCTAGAAAATATACGATTGAAGTTCTTAGGACACTTAGGTAAGTTTGACAACCTGGATGACTTTAATACACCGTATCAATTTGAATCTGCGATGAATCAAAACGCAGCAGCTCATGATGATACGTTTACACCAGATACATTCCCAACGCCAGATCAGGCATTTGGAAGCTCTATGAATGATGGTGGTTTTGACAGAAGCGGAGAAGATGAGGTTCCGTTTTAATTGAACTAAAAAATATTTTGAATAAAAAAGGAAGCTGATAAAGCTTCCTTTTTTTTATGGTATCTAATTTAGAAATTAAAGCAACCTTTTTTTATTAATTTCATCTTGTTATAAATGTTGATTTATGAAGAGCAAGATTCTTATAATATTTTCAATCAGTCTAATAACTCATATAGCAAAAGCTCAGTTTGCAGAAAAAAATTGGATTTATGGAACATTAGGTGCCTTTGTAGGTTCACATCTTGGTGCTTCTTTTACTGCGGATTATGTTTACAACAATAAATACTCATTTGAGCTAGGTTGGGAACAAAACCTTAGATCTTCTCGAAATAAACCTGACGATTATTCTTCAGGGTTAGCAAATTTACTTTTGTTGAATTTAGCGCAACCCTATGAGAAAAGCGATGTTTTTCAGCTTCAGGTTGGAAGGGTGTTTAATTTAAATGAAACAAAAAGTATTCGTTTAAATGTTATGTGCGGCCTCGCATTTACAAAAATTGAAGATGCATTTAACTTCAATCCTGTAGATGATGCATTCCTAACTGAGAATTATACATTTGAATACAGAAAGTATAATAATATAAGCTTAGTGTTATCTCCGCGAATAGAGTTTGCAACACGTTATTATGGACTAAGCCTATCTCCTAAATTCATTTACAATAAAGATATAACCTATTTTGGTTTGAGTATTAATCATATGATAGGTGTACTAAGACCAAAATCCGAATAGCTAAAAATATACTAGGCATAATCTTTGAATCGTTGTAAATTGAACAGGATAAAAAAATAACTCTTGAGACTAAAAAGCGACACTTATTTTTCAAAAATTATACTAATAGCCTTCTTGTGTTTTGTTAACACTTCAGCATTTGCTTCCTATGTTTTAATACCTATGGATGCTGAAAGTCAAAAGGAACATCTAAAAGCGTACGGAATAACCTACTGGACGCTTGCTAAGCAAGAAAAAGTGAAGTGGTTACTCAATTACCGCGGGGGTTCATTCCTTTTGCCAGATACTGAAGCGCTACGCAAAGAATGCCAGATACGGGGTGTTTCTTTTGAAGTTCTAAGCGACGCTAAAACCGAAAGTATATTAAAAGAGATTGAGAGTCCGTCGCAAAATATGGAAGCGGTCGTACTCGAGAAAGCACCTAAAATAGCAGTATATACTCCAGATGGATCGGTGCCGTGGGATGATGCAGTGACGATGGTACTAGAGTATGCAGAAATTCCTTATGAAAAAATCTACGACCGGGAAGTGTTGGCAGATGAATTGGTTTTATACGACTGGCTGCATTTGCATCATGAGGATTTTACAGGTCAGTATGGTAAATTTTACGGGCGTTATCGTGCCGCACCCTGGTATATTCAGGAAAAGAAAGACGCTGAAGCTTTGGCAACAGCTTTGGGTTATGATAAAGTCTCACAAGAGAAGCTTGCGGTTGCAACTAAAATAAGTGATTATGTCATTGGAGGCGGTTTTATGTTTGCGATGTGCAGTGCCACAGACAGCTTTGATATCGCACTGTCTGCAGCAGGGGTAGATATTTGTGAGCCTATGTTTGACGGTGACGCTTCTGAGGCAAATTATCAGACAAAAATAGATTTTAACAGTACGTTTGCTTTTAGAGATTTTGACCTTGAGAAAAACCCGGAACGGTATGAGTTTTCAAATATAGATACCACGCCGTTTAGAAGAGTTAATAACGATGCAGATTATTTCAGCTTAAAAAGCTTTTCTGCTAAGTGGGACCCTGTTCCTACCATGTTGTGTCAAAATCATACTGCGCTGGTTAAAGGCTTTATGGGGCAAACTACTGCCTATAATTCTGAAGTTTTAAAACCTACTGTTCTGGTTTTAGGTGAAAATAAATCAAATGGCGAGGCACGTTATATTCACGGTGTAAAAGGCAAAGGTTTCTTTACCTTTTACGGTGGTCACGATCCCGAAGATTATCAACATTTAGTGGGGGATCCCAAAACAGAGTTGAAACTGCATCCTACCAGTCCGGGATATCGTCTTATTTTAAACAATATTTTGTTTCCGGCAGCTAAAAAGAAAAAGCAAAAAACCTGATGATCCGCGTTTTGTCTTTGTTGATTTGCGCTGCACTTTTATTAGGTGTTCAGAAAAAATCTTATCGTTTCCCTTGGCAGGAAAATAAGATGCTGCAATGGTCAGATTTTAAAGGAAGACCAGACCGTTCAACCAGCTATGCCGCTACTGTAAACACCGGAATTAGTCACAGATACACAATAAGTAAAGGCTATTTAGTAAAAGAGAAATCGATCATTCAAGCTAATTTCTATCCAAAACTTTCTTGGTATAAGCCTAACCTGATTGATGAGCATACGCTAGCCCACGAGCAGACTCACTTTGATATTTCTGAAGTTTACGCCCGGATATTGCGTAAAGCGATCGCTGAATTTAAATTTTCGAAGAATTCCCAGAAAGAAGTAGATGCAATTTATAAACCTATAGAACGCTCCCGTAGAGCAATGCAAACTCGGTTTGATATCGAAACGGAACACTCTCAAAATATAGAAGCCGAAGCAAAATGGGAACGTAAAGTGCGAAATCTGTTGCACATATACGGACGATGGGCGCACTAACGTCTTATATTTCGTTTTAGTCTAATCTTCGCGTTAATCTTCTGTTAGAAATTCGTTTTAAAAAGTATCTGTCGATTAACTTTAAGAAAAAAACATGATACGAGAAGGAAGCGAAGTAAAATGGAAATGGGGAAACGGTATTGCAACCGGAAAGGTTAAAGAAAGTTTTTCTAAAGAAATTACCCGTATGATAGCCGGTAGCAAAATTACCCGTAAAGGAGAAGAAGGGAACAAAGCACTTGTTATTGAGCAAGAAGATGGGTCTGAAATTCTCAAATTAGAAAGCGAAGTTGAAAAGGCATAGCCAATGGCAGAGTTTATAAAATTATATGATGAGAACCCTAACGAGCGAGATATAAAACGCATTGTAGAGGTTTTGAAAAATGATGGGATAATTATTTATCCTACTGATACAGTTTACGGTTTGGGTTGCGACATTACCAGCAACAGGGCTTTAGAACGGGTAGCTCAATTACGGGGGATCAAATTGGCAAAAGCCAACTTTTCATTTGTATGTGAAGATCTTAGTAATTTATCTGATTACACCCGCCAGATTGATACGCCTACTTTTAAGCTGTTGAAACGTGCCTTACCCGGTCCTTATACTTTTATACTACAAGGCAATAATAACTTACCCACAGTGTTTAAAAAGAAGAAAACCGTAGGTATTCGTGTGCCTGATAATAATATTGCGCGGGCAATTGTGAGACATCTGGGGAATCCTATTATTTCAACTTCGATTTATGACGAGGATGATGTGATAGAATACACTACAGATCCCGAACTTATTTTAGAGAAGTGGGATAAGCTTGTAGATGTTGTGATTGATGGTGGGTATGGAGGTAATATTCCTTCCACAGTTATTGATTTAACTAGTGGGGAAGCAGTGTTGATTAGAGAGGGAAAAGGTGATTTGACAATTTAAGCAGTTAATTGTAGAAAAACCGAATACATAAAAAAACCCGGTCGCAAGACCGGGTTTTTAATATTTTAAAACTAAATCTAATTAGTTTTTAGGCATTCCGTCTTCAATCATTTTGTAGAACTGGTCTAACTTAGGAAGAACTACGATACGTGTTCTACGGTTGCGAGCACGACCTTCTGCAGTATCATTGCTAGCTAAAGGAACGTAGTAACTTCTACCTGCTGCTACCATACGCTCTGGTGGTACACCAAATTCTTCTTGCAAAATACGTACTACTGAAGTTGCACGCTTAACACTTAAATCCCAGTTATCTTCAATTACTGAAGTACTAATAGGCTTGCTGTCTGTATGACCCTCAACCATAAACTCGATTTCAGGCTTGTTTTTTACAACAGTAGCAACTTTACCTAAAACTTCTTTAGCACGGTTAGTTACATCCCAACGACCACTGTTAAATAATAACTTGTCTGATATAGATACATAAACCACTCCTTTTTCAACATTGATTTCAATATCATCGTCATTAAGGTTTCCTATAGCACCTTTAAGGCTGGTAACCAATGCAAGCGTTACAGAGTCTTTTTTGTTGATAGCATCACGGAAAGTTTTGATCTGAAGATCTTTCTCTTTCATCTGCTCCAAAGACTTCTCTAAGTTTTCTGCACCTTTAGCAGAAAGTGTAGTAAGATTTCCTTGCGTATTTATAAGGCTGTTATTGGTACTTCTAAGATCTGTGATCTGCTCCTTCATCGTTTCACTTTGTGCTAAACAAGCATTTAGTTTTACGGTTGCTGAATTAAGCATATCCTGGGTTTCTTTTTGTTTAGCCTCTAATGCCGCATATTTTTTCTGAGACACACAAGAGGAAAGAAGTATCAAGGCTGAAGCCGATACAATCATTAATTTTCTCATAATTATAGTTGTTATCTTTAATTTTTAGTAACGTCAAATGTATTAAAATTAGTATCCAAAATCCCAACCTTAACAATACTTTAAAATTTGTTAAAATAAGTCGGTATAATACTTTTTATGACGGATGAAGTACTTGTATACAATGGAGTTTATAGCAGCATAGTTCTTAGTTCCTGCAGTTTGCTCCCTGTTTTTAAGTAGTTTCGGAATCAGTGAATAAAAGTTAAAATGTGCTCTAAGAATTGCAAGAAAATGTTTTGGTTTTCCTTCTGCTAAAAACTTTAGTGCGGCAATACCGTCTAAGCAAAGTCTTGCGAATAAAATTAAATAGACTTGAGCACCTGAAATATTTTTGAGCAAAAGCATCAGATTATTTCTGAAATTCAAAAAGGTTTTCTGTGGATTCATCTGTTCCAGAGTAGCTCCGCCCAAATGATAAACCTCACTCGTTCCAATAGCTTTTATGCTATAGCCCAGATTTTGAATACGCCAGCATAAATCTATTTCTTCCTGATGAGCAAAAAAGAGTTCATCTAAACCGCCGGCTTGCCAAAAGACTTCTTTACGCACTGTTAAACAAGCGCCACTCGCCCAGAAAACAGCTTTTATATCATTATACTGGCCAATGTCTTCTTCGCAAGTTTCAAAAATACGCCCTCTACAAAATGGATATCCTAAAGCATCTAAATAGCCACCAGCAGCACCGGCATATTCAAAATGCGTTTTCTTTTTGAGGTCTTTGATTTTGGGTTGTGCAGCGCCCAGTCTTTTGTCTGATGAAAATGAAGCAATAACAGGTTGTAACCAACCCGGGGTAGTCTGTATATCACTATTCATTAAAATGAAAAGTTCTTCATCAAGACCTTCTAGTGCATCATTATACCCTTTAGCATACCCTCCATTGGTAGTATTTTGAATAATCTGAACTTGAGGAAAATTTTGCTTTACAAAGCTTACAGAATCATCAGTTGAAGCATTATCGGCAACATAAATAGTAGCTAGTGCTTCACTATGAGTAATCACAGTTTGTAAAAAGCGCTCGAGTAGCTTTTTACCATTCCAGTTGAGTATGACAATTGCAGTTTTCAAAGGCAAGTATTATGGAGTGTAAACGGGAAAGTCCGGTAAAAAAATATACTTTTTAGCTTCATAATCCATTTGGCAATAATAGTGGTTTAATCCGTTTGTAACCATCAGATAATCGGATTTTAAAGCCAGATTGTACCGGGCTATCTGGTCAAAGGTTTTTTGATTGATCTTAATTTTTGGCGCTTTGCATTCTACAATAAGCTGAATGTTTCCGTTAGGTTTAAAAACCACCACGTCGTAACGTTTAGAAACCTGATTCAGCTTTAATTCTTTTTCAACATTTACAAGCGAAATAGGGTAGTGATACACATTTAAAATATGAGCGACGGTGTGTTGACGCACCCATTCTTCGGGCGTTAGCCTCACGAATTTTTTGCGGATCTCATCAAATATAAGCGGTTTATTTTCGCTACTTTTGAGCCTGAAGGGATATTGAGGAAAGTTTAATTCTTGCATCGATTCAAAGGTAATCAACCTATAGAATTTAAGCACTCAACAAGATTTAAATCTTCTGGCCAATTCTTCTATTTTTCCTTCAGACAATAGAAAAATTTCAACTCAGACTTTGTGGAAGAGGTTACACGTATTGTAAAAGATATCAAGAATAAAAATCTGAAACCCATCTATTTTTTGATGGGCGAAGAGCCCTATTATATTGATCAATTAGCAGATTTTATCGCAGATAATGTGCTGACCGAAGAAGAACGCGGTTTTAATCAGATGGTGTTGTACGGTCGTGATGTGAGCTTAGATGATGTGGTATCGCAAGCTAAGCGCTTCCCGATGATGGCAGAGCGACAGGTTGTTATTGTTAAAGAAGCTCAAGATCTTTCTCGAGCTATTTTAGCACAGTCTGATAAGAATAAAAATACTTTAGAGGCTTATGCAGAAAACCCACAACCTACCACGGTTTTGGTTTTTTGCTATAAATATAAAAAGCTTGATAAACGAAAGAAGGTTTATAAAGCTATCTCAAAAAGTGGCCTCCTATTTGAAAGTAAAAAGCTTTACGAGAATCAAGTTGGGGATTGGATTCGCCGGGTGATGACGGGTAAAGGCTATACGGTTGAACCGAAAGCGGCTCATATGCTTGTTGAATTTTTAGGTACAGATTTGTCTAAAATTAATAATGAACTTGAAAAGTTGCGTTTGATACTTCCGGAAGGAAGCACAATCACTCCGCTTGCGGTAGAGCAAAATATCGGGATTAGTAAAGACTTCAATAATTTTGAGTTGCAGCGTGCCATTGGCGATAAAGATGTGGTAAAAGCGCATCGCATCATCAATTACTTTGCACAAAACCCAAAGGACAACCCAATGGTTGTCACTATTGCTTTACTGTTTAGTTTCTTCCAAAATTTATTGATTTATCACGGGTTGCCCAGTAAAGACAAATCTTCGGTAGCAAAAGCGCTCAAGGTGAATCCGTATTTTGTGGGTCAATATGTAGATGCAGCTCGCAATTACCCGATGAAAAAAGTAAGCCACGTAGTAAATTTATTGCGTACAGCAGATGTGAAAAGCAAAGGTGTAGGAGCTTATAATATTCCGCAAGGCGATTTGCTCAAAGAGTTACTTGTGCAGATTATGGCGTAGCTAATTCTTTAAACCTCATTTACAAACGCAACACTGTGAGTAGCTACTACAGCAGCAGTTTCAGTTCGTAGTCTGCTTTCTCCCAGCATTACAGGTGTAAAACCTGAATGAATGGCTGTTTCAATTTCTGAAGTAGAAAAATCACCCTCAGGACCTATAAGAATGAGAATATCTTGTTTTGGCTGAATTTTTTGCTTGAGTGAAAACCGATTAGTTTTTTCACAATGTGCAATAAAGCGGTGCCCATTAAATTCGGTTTGCTTCGCGATAAATTCTGAAAAAGTAACAGCAGGATTTAGTTTTGGTATAAAGGCTTTTAAAGATTGTTTCATCGCGCTTTGTAAAATACGCTCATAGCGTTCTTCTTTAATCACTTTCCGCTCACTGTGGTCGCAAATAATAGGAGAGATCTCTGAAATGCCTATTTCAGTAGCTTTTTCTAAAAACCATTCAAAACGATCGTTGAGTTTGGTAGGTGCAACGGCAAGATGTAAATGGTACGGCAACGATTTTTCGGTAGTAACTTCTAGGATTTTTACCGTACATTTTGACGGGCTAGCAGCACTTATTTCAGCCTTAAAAAAATTCCCATTTCCATTAGTGATATTTAAGATATCTCCGGTACGTTTCCGTAGCACCTTTATAATATGTTTACTCTCGTCTTTAGGAAAAGTAGCTTCTACTGCATCTGCAGTAATATCCGGACTGTAAAATAATTGCATACTTAGAGTTTTAGACGAGATTGAGCCATTACCTGCGTGTTTGCGTATCCTGTTGCTTCAAGCTCATTTTGGGTGTATTTTAGATAGCCTACAATGCCTATCATTGCAGCGTTATCTGTGGTGTATTCAAATTTTGGAACAAATGTTTTCCAGCCGTATTTACTTTCGGCATCTTTTAACGCTTTACGAATACCGCTGTTTGCAGAAACGCCACCGCCAATAGCAACCTGAGTGATTCCCGTTTGTTTAACGGCTTTTTTTAGCTTATCCATCAGGATATTTACAATAGTATATTGAATAGAGGCGCAAATGTCGTTGCGATTCTTTTCAACAAAATCTGGGTCTGCAGCAAGTTCTCTTTGGTAGAAATATAGAACCGCAGTTTTTAATCCGCTAAAACTAAAATCGAGATCGCCTACTTTAGGCTTAGTGAACTTATAAGCTTTAGGGTTCCCTAATTGCGCATATTTATCAATTAAAGGTCCGCCGGGATAAGGTAATCCTAATATTTTTGCACTTTTATCAAAAGCTTCACCCACGGCATCATCAAGTGTTTGACCTAAAACTGTCATCTCAAAATAGCTGTCTACGCGTACAATTTGCGTATGACCGCCAGAGATCGTCATCGCCAGAAATGGAAATTGCGGTTTGTCAAAACCTTCTTCGTCAATAAAATGAGCCAGAATATGCGCTTGCATATGATTAACATCAATCAGCGGGATGTTGAGTCCCATTGCCAAAGATTTTGCAAAAGATGTACCTACTAAAAGTGAACCCATAAGTCCCGGTCCACTTGTAAAAGCTACTGCGTTAAGCTGTTCTTTTTTTACATTTGCCTTTCGTAACGCCTCGTGTACAACAGGAACAATATTTTGCTGATGTGCGCGTGAAGCCAGCTCCGGCACAACGCCACCGTATTGCTCATGTACCGCCTGACCGGCAACAACATTTGCAAGGGTTTTGTCGTTGTAGAGCACAGCTGCCGCTGTATCGTCACAAGAAGATTCTATAGCAAGTATATAGGTGTTATTTTTTGACATTATGGCGCTAGGTATAGGGAATGTTAATGTACTTTTACTCGATAAAAGCTAAGTTACTTCCGTAGTAGTTAGTAGCGTTTACATCGGTATTAGCTGTTGTATCACTAAGTGTTTGTTAATCAATTTTATAATATGCTGTTGCTTTATTTGCATAATTAAAGCGAGTGGCAAAGTTAAAACTTAAAAACGTATCAGAAAATTAAGAAAAATAGTTACGCGAATCCTGTTCATTCTAATAGGTGCTTTTGCGTTGCTATTAATCATATTTTCTATACCTGCAGTACAAACTGCGATTGCAGATAAAGTTACCCGTTCTATTAACGAGACTTACGGGACTTCAATCTCTATTAAGCGAATCAGTCTAAAATATAACGGTAATGCTTTGATCAAGCAGGTTTGTATAAAAGATCATCATCAGGATACGCTTATTTATTCAAAAGAAGTAGAAACCAGTTTGCTAAGCATTCGGGCTTTAATCAATAACCAGATGAATCTGGGATATGTGCATTTAAATGGTGCAAAGCTCTTTGTTAAAAAATATGCAGGGGAGGAGAATGATAACTTGTATGTGTTTTCTCAGAAATTCAATTCCGGTAAACCGCCGGGTACTCCGTTTAAGCTTTCTTCTTCTGAAGTAGAGTTGAGTGATATGCATTTTAGATTTACAGATGAGGATTTAGACAGTCCGGTTGTTGTAGATTATAAAAACTTGCATTTACTAGCTGAAGATTTTAAACTACACGACGTTGAGGTAACGGCTCAGATTTATGATTTGCAGTTTGACGCAGATCGTGGCTATAATTTAAGAGGCCTTAAAACAGACATTAAATACAATCCAGAAGAGATAGTTTTAAAAGATATGGAGCTCTCTACAGAGCATTCAGTGATTCGTGGAAATGCTTATTTAGATACAAGAAATGATGCCTTTCAAGATTTTAATAATAAAGTAACTTTTAATATTGATTTTGCGCAAAGCGAAATATCCACAACAGATTTACAAGCCTTCTACTCAGAATTTGGAGTAGACCATAAACTATTGCTTTCCGGAAAAATGCTGGGAACTCTGAACGATTTCACAGTAACTGATTTTGATCTGGCAGGTTTTAGTAATAGTCGTATTGTAGGAAATGTGCGTTTCCGTCGCTTATTGGGTGATGATAATACCTTTACTATAGAAGGAGATTACAGACAATTAAAAACCAACTATCTAGACCTAACAGCACTTCTACCCAATATTTTAGGAACTAACCTTCCTGAAGAATTGGTGCGTTTAGGAACTGTTGATTTAAACGGAATTGTAAATGTTACCGAAAATACGGTTTACACAAAAAGTATTATTCAGACCGATCTGGGTTTTCTGGAAACCGATATAGACCTGCAGAATACTCAGAATATGTCACAGGCTTCTTATGTAGGTATGCTGCAGGCTAAAGAATTCAATATGGGAAGGCTTTTAAAAGTTCCGGAGCTGGGTACGATGACTTTTAATATGCGAGTAAATGGATCTGGAGTTGAAGCCGAAACTTTAGATACGCGCTTAGAAGGAATCATACGTAATGTTACGTATCAAGGATACACCTATAAAGGAATTACCGTTTCCGGAAATTTAAAGAATCCCATCTTTGACGGAAAACTAAGTGTTAGAGATCCTAATGCAGATTTTACTTTTGATGGTCTAGTAGATGTTTCAGAAGAGATACATAACTATGATTTTACCGCAGAAATCAATCAAATAGATTTAGGTAAACTCCATTTTCTTAAAGATTCTTCTGCAGTATTAAAAGGGAAAGTAGTAATGGATATGCGCGGTACAAACATAGATGATACCGGCGGAGTCATTGCGTTTTCAAATGCAAGTTTTGAAAATGCAAATGACCTATATGAGTTTCAGGATTTTGTGATTACTTCTGGTTTTAGACGCGGAATCCGTACAATAACTATGAATTCGCCTGATATTATTTCAGGACAGATTTCAGGTGTTTTTAAGTTAGAGGATGTAAGAGCCTTGTTTCAGAATGCTGTAGGTAGCTTGTATACAAATTATGAACCCGAAACGATCACCGAAAATCAATTCATGGATTTTGATATTCAGATCTATAGCAAGATTGTAGAAGTTTTGGTGCCTGATGTTGAACTAGAACCCGATACTTATTTAAGAGGTAGTGTAGTTTCAGATGATTCTGATTTTAAATTAACCTTTAGGTCTCCTAAAATTAAAGCTTATGGTGTTATGGCAGAAGCTGTAAACGTGCGAGTAGATAATAAGAATCCACTTTTTAACGCATACGTAGAAGCAGATAGTATAGGGAGTGGTGCTTATGGAGTGAGCGATTTTAATCTGATTAATGTTACATTAAAAGATACGCTGTTTGTTCGTTCAGAATTTAAAGGAGGGCCTGATAAGCAAGATGTTTTTGATTTGAGTTTTTATCATACTATTAATGAGGAGAATAACTCTGTAGTAGGATTTAAGAAAAGTAGCCTCAAGTTTAAGAATAACTTGTGGTGGTTGAATGAGGATGATAACAAGAATAACAAGGTTGTTTTTGATAATAACTTTCTGGATTGGGATATAAAAGAATTGATCTTATCTCACGATAAAGAACGTATTTCGCTTGAGGGGGTTGTACGAGACAGTACCTTTAAAGATATTAAAACCAATTTCGAAAGCGTCCGTTTGTCGCATATTATGCCGTATGTAGACAGCTTAGATATGCGTGGTCTGGTAAATGGTAATCTTGATATTCTGCAGAAAGAAGGCGTATACTTGCCTAATAGCACTGTTAATATTTCAAATTTTACAGTTAACGATATTTTGATGGGAGACCTCGACCTCTCCGTTTCGGGGAATGAAAGTCTCACCAGTTATGATATCAATACCCGCCTTATTAATGAAGATGTGGAGGTTTTAACTGCACTGGGGAGTATTAATGTGAATGAAGCAACTCCTGCAATAGATCTGGATGTTCAAATGCGAAAATTGAATTTAAAAGCATTTAGTCCATTAGGTGGTGAAGTGATTTCTTCGATACGGGGCTTGGCTAGCGGAAGAGCTTCAGTGACGGGAGATTACAGGAACCCAGATATTGATGGTGAAATTCTATTACGAGAAGCTGGTTTGGAGATTCCTTATTTGAATACAGATTATGATTTTAGAGGTACGGCGAGAATCAGTCTTAGTGATCAGGATTTTAGATTTGGTTCAGTATCACTTGAAGATACCAAATACAAAACGACAGGAACACTTTCGGGGACTATAAGTCATCAGTTTTTTAGAGATTGGGAGCTTGATCTTGATGTAAATACAGATCGGCTTTTAGTTTTAGATACAGAGCCGGATGATTTTGCGCTATATTATGGTACAGCTTTTATTAGTGGAAGTGCTCAGTTGCAGGGACCTACAGATGAACTTGTTATTGATGTTGAAGCTACAACTGAAGAAGGCACGGTATTTAAAATTCCTTTAAGTGATACTGAGTCGTTTGGAGATAATAGTAAAATTTATTTCTTAAGTCCCGAAGAAAAAGCAGCACGTTTAAAAGGTGAAGAAGTCGTTATTGAAGAAATTAAAGGGCTCGAGCTCAATTTTGATCTAGAAGTTACTCGTGATGCTGAAGTAGAAATCGTAGTTGATGAAGTGAACGGAAGTACACTCAAAGGAAGAGGTGCAGGTTTCTTGCTAATACAGATTAATACAAACGGTAAGTTTAATATGTTTGGTGACTTTACACCCTATCAAGGTTCTTACAATTTTAGGTATAGTGGGGTTGTGCAAAAACAATTTGATATCCTTCCGGAAGGAAAAATAAGTTGGGATGGGAATCCTGCCGAAGCCTTGCTCGATATTAGTGCGGTTTATAAAACACAGGCAAATCCTTCTATATTATTAGACAATCCATCTATTAACCGTAAAATACCGGTAAGTGTCATCATCAATCTTGACGGAGAGCTGGTTCAACCGGAGATAACGTTTGATTTTGAATTCCCCAATACGAGTTCTATTGTGACTTCTGAGTTGGCTTATCGTTTAGATAACCGTGCGACACGGGAACTTCAGGCGTTCTCGTTAGTGACTCAGGGTTCCTTCTTTAGTCAAAATGGGATTGACGCCCAATCAGCCGCTTATGGTAACCTTATAGAGACTGCTTCAGGAATTTTTAATGATTTACTTTCTGATGAAGATGGGAAATTTAATGTAGGTCTCGACTATGTGCAGGCAGATAATCGTCCAGATTTACAGACTTCAGGTCGTTTTGGCTTTACGCTTTCGACCCAGATATCGCAAAAAGTGATCATAAACGGTAAAGTGGGAGTACCGGTAGGAGGGATTAGCGAGCAAGCCGTTGTGGGGGATGTAGAGGTTAATTTCTTACTAAATGAAGATGGAAGTCTGCGCGCGACTATTTTTAACCGTCAAACAGATATTCAATTTGTGGCCCGAAACAATGAGGGGTATACTCAAGGAGCCGGGTTATCCTATTCGGTAGATTTTAATACATTCAAAGAGCTTATTCAGAAAATCTTCAAAGGAAAAGCTCGCGAGGTTGAAGAAGAAATAAAAGTCATTCAGCCAGATTCAGAAATTCCATATAACGGTTTAGAGCAGTAATACAATTCCTATATTCCTTTGAGAATATGATATTTTGAGGTTAATTAAATTTTTGATCTCATAAAAAGGAGGTATTTAGATTATAAATCCGCCAATTTTATCCTTTTTAAAAAAATAGTTGTTAACGATAACGATTGAAATTGCGAATGCCGCCAAATTCATCAAGATTGGCTTAGGAAAATGCAATTCAATTGCTATTTTTACTTCTCATTCAACAGTAAATGACACAAAAAATTAGAAAAATCGGAGTTTTGACTTCCGGAGGTGATTCCCCGGGAATGAATGCAGCAGTTCGTTCAGTAGTTCGTACATGTGCATTTCACAAAATTGAATGCGTAGGTGTTTACAGAGGATATGAAGGGTTGATTGATGGGGATTTTGAGCCGATGGATGCGCGTAGTGTAAGAGATATAATTAATAGAGGAGGGACGATGCTTAAATCTGCTCGTTCTGATCGCTTTAGAACCACTGAAGGCAGAAAAATTGCGTTTGATAATCTGAAGGAAAATAAAATTGACGGTCTTGTTGTAATAGGTGGTGATGGTACATTTACCGGTGGACTTGTTTTCAATCAAGAATACGGCTTTCCGGTGATTGGGATTCCGGGTACAATTGATAACGACATAAGTGGTACTGATAAAACCTTAGGTTACGACACAGCTTTGAATACAGCGGTAGAAGCGATTGATAAAATCCGTGATACGGCAAGTTCTCATAACCGCTTGTTTTTCGTTGAGGTTATGGGGCGCGACGTGGGTCATATCGCCTTAAATGCAGGGGTAGGTGCAGGAGCCGAAGAAATATTGATCCCTGAAGAGAATTTAGGCCTAGATCGATTATTGGAATCTTTGCTACGCAGTAAAGCCAGTGGTAAAACATCAAGTATTGTTGTTGTTGCGGAAGGTGATAAGACAGGTAAAAATGTTTTTGAACTTAAAGACTATGTAGATGAAAATCTTGAGGGTTATGACGTTCGTGTTGCTGTTTTAGGGCATATGCAACGCGGTGGTTCTCCTAGCTGTTATGATCGGGTTCTCGCAAGTAGAATGGGTGTAAAAGCGGTAGAATCTCTTCTTGAAGGACAAAGCAACTATATGGTAGGTATTCAGCATGAAAAAATGAAGCTCTACCCACTTGAGAAAGCAATTAAAGGAAAAACACATATTAATAAAGAACTTGTTCGTGTGTCTGAAATAATGACCACATAATTAGTAATAGAAATCAAATAGTAAATAAGATGGGAAATTTAAAATTAGGTATTAATGGTTTTGGCCGTATTGGTCGTATCGTTTTTAGAGCAACTGTAAAACGTGATAACGTAGATGTTGTGGCGATTAATGACCTACTCGATGTAGAACACTTAGCATACCTTTTAAAATACGATTCAGTACACGGTAATTTTGACGGAACTGTTGAAGTAAAAGACGGAAATCTTGTTGTAGATGGTAAAACTGTACGTATCACTGCTGAGCGTGATCCTAAAAACCTTAAGTGGGATGAAGTAGGAGCTGATGTTGTTGCAGAGTGTACAGGTATTTTTACTTCTATGGAAACTGCAGATTACCACATTCAAGCTGGTGCTAAGAAAGTAGTTATTTCTGCTCCTTCTAAAGATGTACCTATGTTTGTTATGGGTGTTAACCATAAAGATGTAACTGCAAGTGATAAGATCGTTTCTAATGCTTCTTGTACTACAAACTGTCTTGCTCCATTAGCAAAAGTTCTTAATGATGCTTACGGTATCGAAGAAGCTTTAATGACAACTGTACACGCAACCACTGCTACTCAAATGACAGTAGATGGTCCTTCTAAGAAAGATTGGAGAGGTGGTCGTTCTGCAATGGCAAATATTATACCTGCAAGTACTGGTGCTGCTGTAGCAGTAACTAAAGTGATTCCTGAATTGAAAGGAAAATTAACAGGTATGGCTTTTCGTGTTCCTACTACAGATGTATCAGTAGTAGATTTAACCGTGAAACTTTCTAAAGATACAAGCTACGAAGATATCAAGAAGACTTTTAAAGCAGCTTCTGAAGGGGAGATGGCTGGAGTTCTTGGTTATACTGAAGAAGCAGTTGTTTCTCAAGATTTTGTAGGTGATGCACGCACCAGTATTTTTGATGCAGGTGCTGGTATTGAGTTGAATTCTAAATTCTTCAAGATCGTATCTTGGTATGATAATGAGTTTGGATATTCTAATAAATTGGTAGACTTAGCGGAATACGTTAACGCTCTATAATCGCTTTAACTGAATACAAGCCCTTTGACTCAACAGGTTTAAGGGCTTTTTTAAACTCTTATAACACATGATATTATTAGTAGATAGCGGGTCGACAAAGACAGATTGGATCGCATTAAATGCTGAAGGCGCAGAGATTTTTCAAACACAAACTTTTGGATTAAATCCACAGGTTTTGTCTGCAGAGATCTTAACAGAACGTATCATTAACAATTACGAGCTGTATAAACATCGTCATGATGTGACACACGTGCACTTTTATGGTGCAGGATGCGGGACTCACAAGCCCAAAGAATTAATCAAGGGTGTTTTTGAAGACTTTTTTGATAAAGCTCAGGAAATTGATATCAAAGAAGATACGTATGCTGCACTTTATGCTACTACTAAGAGAAACGAGGCAGGTATTGTTTGTATCATAGGTACAGGTTCTAACTGCAGTTTATATGATGGGGAGAATATAGAGCAAAAAGTTACCTCTTTAGGCTACATCCTTATGGATGATGGTAGTGGTAATTATTTTGGACGTCAACTTTTACGTGATTTTCATTTTAATAAAATACCTAAAGAACTGGCTTACGAGTTTGCTAAACAGTTTGATCTTACAGCAGAAAGTATAAAAAATCATTTGTACAAAATGCCTAATCCAAATACGTATTTAGCACAATTCGCTCGTTTTATAATAACAAATAAAGATCATGATTACTGTAAAAAGTTAATTCGAAAAGGTTTTAAACTTTTTATTGAACACCAGATTCTTCAGTTTGATAATGCTAAAGAAATTCCGATTCATTTTGTAGGATCGATATCATTTTATCTTCAAGATGAGTTGAAGTCGCTTTTAAGTGAGTATGACTTGAAAATAGGTAAAGTTTTAAAAAGACCTATCGAAGGACTTGTAGCATATCACAAAAACTACATGATGGTTTAGTGAGAACAAGCTTTAAATTAAAAAAACCTGAAAGAATTATTCTTTCAGGTTTTTTTAATTTAATAAAGGTTTTATCTACTTAATAGCAATCATAGAGATCTCTACATTTACAAATTTCGGGAGATTTGCAACTTCTACAGTTTCACGTGCAGGAGCAGTTTGCTCGTCAAAATAAGTACCATAAACTTCGTTTACAGCAGCAAAACTATTCATATCGCTTAAGAAAATTGAACTCTTAACTACGTTTTCAAAAGTAAGTCCGGCTTCGGTAAGAATTGCTTTTAGGTTTTGCATAACCATTTTAGTTTCTGCGGCGATGTCGCCACTTACTAATTCCCCGGTTTCCGGATTGAGTGGAATTTGACCACTAATGTAAAGGGTTTCGCTAGCAAAAACAGCTTGGTTGTATGGACCTATTGGTGCTGGAGCGTTTGAAGTGCTGATTATTTTTTTCATAATTTAAAAGGTTTTCAGGTTAGGTTAAAGACGTTGATCTGGTGTGCGGCGTTGCTCGTATTTTAGATCGCTCAAGACGCTAGATTTAATACCTATAAAGAAGTTCCACGATGCATAGGTTCCAAAAGGAGTCCAGGCAAAAGTCATGTTGAAGCTCTCCAGATCTCTAGCAAATCTTAATTGTGTAGGTGTGAATTTTCCGGTAGTAAGATCTATACCGGAAGAAGCTCCAACAAACCATTTTTCGCCCAACTCAACATCTCCACTAAAGTTTATCGCATGAGAGGTAATCAGATCTTGTCGTGCTGCATTACCATAATTCACATTATAGTTTACGCGTAGATTCCAAGGGATGGTGTAATTGTATAATTTTTGTTTTTCATCAGGATCTTCTTCTGCACCTTCGGTATCATTAAATTTATTCTGAAGCTGCCTGCTGTCTTCACCTAACAAGTTATCCCGCCTACCACCATTTCGGGAAGTTTGAGTATTTTCATCCTCCAAGTCGTCATTTTCTTTACCAAAACTTTTGCTGCTGAACGAATACCCGAAGTTGGCACTGGCATTAGTAAGCCTAAAAAGGCTTCCGCCATTTGCGATATTGAGTTTGTCAATACGTTTGTTGTTGTTGTTTAACGCGTAAGGGTCAAGTGTCATATTAAAATTGACGCTCAATTTACTCTGAATAATGGGGATTGTTCCTCTCACAGAAACCGGACTCAATCTCAAGCTATCTGCTAGAAAATTATAGTTTGTAGAGATAGCCAGATTGCTAATAAGATCTATTTTTTTCGGTTCAATAGCGGTACTGTCTTTATCACGCACTTTAGCTTCAAGCGTGTTGTTTACGCTAAAGCTGATACCACTAGAACTAAAATTACTAGGAGCCCCATAAAAACCACCTTCAAATCGAGAATAGGTAACCTCGCGTGTTAAATCGCCATTAGGATCATCCAATTCAGGAGCAAGATACGTCTCGTAATATTGATCAAATGCCGGATTGTAGTTAAAAGAAACCGATGGTTTCATCGTGTGACGTATTGCCTGAATCTTTTTATCATCCCCAAAATTAGCCTGACCATAAACTGTTGTACCTAAGCTGGTACTGAAGTTATATGTTCTAAAAGAATCAAAGCCATTAACTGTGTCAAGCACAACTTTGCGAAGGTTCGGGTCGTACCCTTGATTTATCGTTTCAAAAACCCAACTTTCCTGATAATTAGTACTTGCAGAAACACTAAAATGTTTAAAAAGTTTAAAGTTGGTAGTAATGGGAATACTGTGGCGAATACCCAGATCTGCATCTCTAAACATCTGTGCAGTAAAGAATAAGCTATCTGTAGTTACAATACGATTTTCACCGCTACCGCTGTAGTTGAAATTTATATTTTGAATAAACCCTTTTTTAGAACCGCTTTTGGGAGCAAAAGGATAAATACGGTCTACATTTAACTGTAAGCTAGGTAAGGTCATATTTATAGCCTGCGTCTGGGTATTTTGTGAATGTCTGGCAGTTAAAGCGAGGTTGACCTGAGGCACAGTCTGAAAGGTTTTAGAATAGGATACCGATGAACTCAGGGTGTTTGTTAACCTACTTGCGGTGTTGTCAATATTCGTCGACTGCGTGAAATAATTACTACTACCTAAGTTAACCGATGCAGAAAATCGAGAATTAGGGCTCGCTTTAGAGTCTTGACTATGTGACCATTGTATGTTGTAGGTGTTTGTTTCAGCAAAATTAGGGAGACCTCGCTCCCCGTTTAAGAGTCTTTCGTAACGTATGTTTACATTACCGCTGAACTTGTAGCGCTTCCTGTATGAGCTACTTCCTCTTAACGCATAACTACCATTTGTGTAATAATCTCCCGTTAAGGTGAGGTCCATATAATCGTTAACAGCAAAATAGTACCCACCATTTTGTAGAAAATATCCCCTTTCATTGGTTTGCCCTGGGGATGGCATTATAAAACCAGAAACACTGGTTTCTTTTTCCATTGGGAAATAAGAAAAAGGCACTCCAAGTGGAATAGGTACATCGTAAACAAACATGTTTACAAGACCGGTTACGATTTTCTTTCCGGGAACAAATTTTACTTTTCTGGCGTAAAAATAATATTCAGGATCCTCCTCATTTTCACTGGTGGTGAAACGGACATTTTTCATAAAAACGACCGAATCATTTACCCGCTTACTCACTTCGTTTTTAATATAGAATTCCTGTTGCTGCGTACGCGAACCGTAAATGAGTGCTTTTTCAGTTTTGAAATTATACTTAATAGAATCAGGTTCTACGGTGTTTGCTCCCTGAACGAAAACAGGTCCTTGTGTATAGCCTGTAGAATCTTTAATTCCTTTAGCAAAAACCGTATTGGTATTGTTGTCTACGATTATTTGCCCCGCAGTAATGTTTATGTCTGTATAGTTGATCTGTGCTTCGTTATATAAATAGAGTTTATTTTCTCTTCTATTGAATTTAGAATAATCAGTGGCACTGTATTTGACAATATCGGTTAATGCTTCTCTGGGAGTAGCGATACTATCTTGTGAAGTGCTGTCTTGCTGCGATTCTGGTTTTTGTTCCGTTAATAGGGTTCCCTTAGGTTTTAAGCGGGAGTTAACGCCAGATGTGTCTGCAGGTATCTTATTAAGCGTGTTAACCGGTAGTTCCTGAGACCATAAAGACCCACAGTATAAAAGGCTTAAGCCTAGAACTAGCAGTACTGAAAGGATCTTTGTTTGCAATGGGATTAATACTATTTTTGTAAATGTAAGGGCAAAAATCAAAGTGCCAAAATTACATCTATTTTTTAGAAGCCCTAAAGTATTACCATTAAATATGGACGAATTAAACTCAGGGGAAAAATCTTTGATTTCAAATTCTAAAAGACTATAATTTCTAAGCTCTGGCTGCAAGTATACAAATCCCAGGCAGTATATAAAATAGTTAGACTTTAATTGACGTTACCCAAATATGAGAACGACCGCAATCTATATATTAGTATTTCTTTTTATAATTCCTTCAAAAAAGGGTTTTGCCAACCTCAAGCCCGATGATTTTAAAAAATTTATCGTCGTCATTGATGCCGGTCATGGCGGTCACGACCCCGGGAAAAACACGAGAAATGGCATCAAAGAAAAAGATATAGCCCTTAAGATTGCTTTATTAATAGGTGATGAGCTTCAAAAGCGAAAGGATATAGAAGTGATTTATACCCGTAAAACAGATGTTTTTATAGGTCTTGAAGAACGTGGGCATATTGCGAACCGTGCTGAAGCAGATTTATTTATTTCGGTACATTGCAACGCCCACAATTCACAAGCATCCGGAGCAGAAACATACGTATTGGGATTGCATCGTAATAAAACAAACTTTGAGGTGGCTAAGGCCGAAAACGAAGTGATCTATCTAGAGGATAATTATGAAGAAAAATATGCTCAGTATAATTTGAATTCACCAGAATCTGTAATCGGGCTTACGCTAATGCAGGAAGAGTTTTTAGACCAGAGTATACAGCTCGCGAGTTATGTTCAGGATAATTTTAGACAGAAACTGAAGCGAAAAGATCGTAGTGTAAAGCAAGCAGGATTTGTGGTTTTGCACCAAACCGTTATGCCTAGTATTCTTATCGAGACTGGTTTTATAACCAATAATGACGAAGGTAGATTTTTAAATTCTTCAAGTGGTCAGAGAGAAATAGCTCATGCCATAGCGCAAGCTGTTGAAAAATATAAAGAGAATGTATTAACCAATAACTTCTTAGGGCTTCAAAAGGAGGTGCCCGTTGCCGAAGTAAAAGATGTGGTTGTAGCTGGTGCGATCTTTAAAGTTCAAATTGCGGCGAGTAGTAAAAGTGTTGATCCCAAGCCGTATAACTTTAAAGGGTTGCGCGGAATCTCTAGATCTAAAGAAGGTAAACTGTATAAGTATTATTATGGTGACACCTCAAATTATACAGAAATAGAGCGTATGTTGCGTGAAGCTCAGGCTAAAGGATATAAGACAGCATACATTGTCGCTTTTAAAAATGGTATTAAGCAAAACGCTAATGATTTTATAAATAAAAGTTAGCGTACGAAGCCCTAATAGAATTTATTCCTAAATTTGAGGCTCATCAAAAAATATTACATTGAACATTTCTAGAGAGGTAAAAACAGGTCTTTTAGCAGTTGTTGCTATTGCTCTGCTAATCTTTGGCTATAGCTTTTTAAAAGGCAATAACCTGTTGAACAACGACCGTACCTATTACGCCATCTACGATAATGTAGAAGGTTTATCGCCAGGTTCTAATGTCACTATAAATGGTCTTAGTGTAGGTAAGGTTCTATCTATAGATTTTGCAGATTCTAAGGGAGATTTGTTAGTGACCTTTAATATTCAAAATGATTTTCAGTTTTCTAAAGCGAGTAAAGCTCAGATTTATGGAGGTGGGCTGATAGGTGGTAAAAACTTATCTATCGTTCCGGACTATGAGCAGGGAGAAGCAGCAGAATCTGGAGATACACTTGAAGGTACCATTGATGAAGGTATTTTTGAGCTTGTAAATGAGCGTCTTACTCCCCTTCAGGCTAAGGTAGAATCTGTGATAAACAGTACAGACTCTGTACTGACTGGTGTTTCTGATGTTTTAGATCAGAAAACGCGTAAGAATCTTAGAGAAACCATAGAAGATATTAATGCAACTGCTACCAACTTTAAACAGGCTTCTTCTAGTTTAAATCAGCTACTTGCAGATAATGATCAGAAGTTGTCAAGAACGTTTACTAATCTAGATGAAATGTCTGCCAATTTTAATAAAGTGAGTGATAGTCTTTCTAAAGTAGATATCAACGCTTTAGTTATGAGAATGGAAAGTGTTCTTGCAGACTTTGAAAGCATATCATCTAAAATAGAACGCGGAGAGGGAACGCTTGGTCAATTTATCAATGACGACCAGATGTATAACAATTTAGAGCGTGCTACAAAACAGATGGAAGAGTTGATGCAAGACATAAAGCTTAATCCTAAGCGTTACGTGCATTTTTCAGTCTTTGGTAAAAATCCAGGTTCTTATGAGCAGCCAAAAGATTCACTTAAATAAAACTAATGCAGTATCTGCCTAATATTTTGTTTGTTATTGCTCTTGCAGCAGGAGTTGGTTTTTTTGTGCTGAATATTAAAAAACTCATTCGCAATATCAAGTTAGGTCGTGATGAAGACCGTAGCGATAACAAGCCGCAACGTTTAAAGAATATGGCCAAAATTGCTCTAGGGCAATATAAAATGGTTAGAAGACCAGTTTCAGGTATCGTTCACGTATTGGTATATTTAGGTTTTGTTATTATTAATATCGAAGTTCTTGAGATTATCATCGACGGGATTTTTGGTACACATAGAATTTTTAGTTTCTTAGGAGGATTTTACGATTTTTTAATTGCTGTTTTTGAAATTTTTGCATTGCTTGTTTTAGTAGGTGTTATCATTTTTTGGGTACGCCGAAACATTCTACATATACAACGGTTTCTCAATCGCGAGATGAAAGGTTGGCCCAAATTAGACGCCAACTTAATATTGTATTTTGAAGTGGTTTTGATGGTATTATTTTTGACCATGAATGCTGCAGATTTAACGCTTCAGGCTAAAGGAGCTGAGCACTACGCTAACACTTCGGGTATTATTGGGTCTTTTCCTGTTAGCCAGTTTATTGCACCTTTATTTGAAAACTTAAGCATTTCAACCCTAATACTTATTGAGCGTACCGCTTGGTGGATTCACATTTTAGGAATCTTGGTATTCCTTAATTATTTATACTATTCAAAGCACCTGCATATCTTATTGGCTTTTCCCAATACCTATTTTGCACGTTTGAAGCCACAAGGTCAATTTGATAATTTGGAAGCTGTAACTAATGAGGTGAAATTGATGATGGATCCTGATGCAGACCCGTATGCAATGCCCGAAGAAGGTGCAGAAGAAGAGGTTCCTGCTAAGTTTGGTGCCAGTGAAGCTACAGATTTAAGTTGGGTACAATTACTCAATTCTTACACGTGTACAGAGTGTGGTAGATGTACGAGCGAGTGTCCGGCAAATCAAACAGGTAAAAAATTATCGCCGCGTAGAATTATGATGGCAACCCGTGATCGTATAGAAGATATCGGTAAAAATATAGATGCTAATAAAGGATCGTTTAAAGATGACGGCAAACAATTATTAGATGATTATATTAGCCGTGAAGAATTATGGGCGTGTACTACGTGTAATGCATGTGTAGAAGCTTGCCCCGTAGGTATTAATCCGTTGTCTATAATTATGGATATGCGTCAATATCTTGTGATGGAGCAGAGTGCTGCGCCAACAGATTTAAATAACGCGATGACCAATATCGAAAATAATGCAGCGCCGTGGCCATTTAACCAAATGGACAGGGCAAATTGGATTAACGAGAACTAGTAACCAACCAGTAAATATCAAAATAGAGAACTCATGAAAAAAGAGGAAGTAGACAAAATGTTAAGTGAAAAACTTCAAGATGGGGAGCACGTAAGTCCTGTGTTACCTGATGGAGTTAAGAACTACCTCATTGACATAGACGGAACAATTACTGAAGATGTTCCTAACGAAGAACCAGAGCGTATGGGGACTTGTGAGCCGTTTCCTGATGCTTTAGCTACCTTAAACAAATGGTACGATGAGGGTCATATCATTTGCTTCTTTACATCACGTACAGAAGAGCACCGTGAAGTAACCGAAAATTGGTTAAACAAACACGGCTTTAATTATCACAGCTTATTAATGGGTAAACCTCGTGGCGGCAATTACCATTGGATTGACAATCACCTGGTAAGAGCTACCCGTTATAAAGGGAAGTTTACAGATCTTGTAGAAAAAGATGTAACTATAGAAGTGTTTAAAGACTAAGTTTTAGACACTAACGCATAAAACAATTATCTATGGCAGAAGCTATCAAAGTACCTACGATGGCAGAATATATGGCACAGGGCAAATCACCAGAAGTTTTATTCTGGGTGGGCTGCGCCGGAAGTTTTGACGACCGTGCAAAAAAGATCACTAAAGCATTTGTTAAGTTATTGGCAAAAGCAGGGGTAGATTTTGCGGTTTTAGGTACCGAAGAAAGCTGCACCGGTGATCCGGCAAAGCGTGCAGGTAATGAGTTTTTATTTCAAATGCAAGCGGTCACTAATATCGAAGTGCTTAATGCGTATGAAGTAAAAAAAATTGTCACAGCTTGCCCGCATTGTTTCAATACAATTGCTAATGAATATCCCGGTTTGGGAGGTAATTACGAGGTTTTGCATCATACCCAATTTCTAAAAGCGTTAATCGAAGAAGGTCGTTTAACGGTAGAAGGAGGGAAGTTTAAAGGGAAACGTATAACCTTTCACGATCCGTGTTATTTAGCACGAGCTAATCGCATCTATGAAGCTCCACGAGATTTGCTAAAGAAGCTCGAGGTAGAACTTATAGAAATGAAACGTTGCAAGACTAAAGGTTTCTGTTGTGGTGCAGGTGGAGCTCAAATGTTTAAAGAGCCTGAACCCGGTACTAAAGATGTAAACATCGAGCGTACTGAAGAAGCCTTAGAAACAAAACCAGAAGTTATTGCAGCCGGTTGCCCGTTTTGCAATACGATGATGACAGACGGTGTTAAAAATAAAGAACAAGAAGGCAAAGTTGAAGTTCTGGATATTGCAGAGATGATAGCCAGTGCTGAAGATTTATAATTAAAACTTATTATTTAATTATAAAAAGCCACTCTATTTAGGGTGGTTTTTTTATGCTCTTTGAATTTATTGCGTATGCTTATATATAAAGCTTTGATTTTAGAGCCTTTTAACACTATCTTTTTTAAAGGCATGCTATATAAACCTTAAGTTTGTGAGAATAAATTTCTCTTAACTTTATGTTGACTCCTTTTAAAGAATTACCAGATAATGCACGCTTATGGATTTACCAAAGCGACCGTAAATTTTCAGAAGAAGAACTTCCTAAACTTCAGCAATATTTGACTGAGTTTCTACAGCAGTGGACGGCTCACGGAGCAAGTCTTAATGCGGGTTTCGAAATAAAATACGATCGTTTTATCGCTATTGCACTAGACCAAAGCGCCAGCTCAGCAAGTGGCTGTTCTATAGATGCGCAAGTACATTTTATACAACAGTTGGAGAAGGAGTTTGATATTTCTCTTCTCGATAAAATGAATGTGACCTATATTCAAAATGATCGACTACACTTTAAACCGCTTGCAGATTTTAAAAAAATGGCAAAAGATGGTGCTGTAGGTAAAAACACTACTGTTTTCAATAATTTAGTGAATACTAAAGAGGAATATTTAGAACATTGGGAAGTGCCTGCAATAGAAAGCTGGCACAGCCGTTTCTTTAAATAAAAAGAATTATATGCTAAAAGATCGTTTACTCTTAGGAGTAGTACTCATAATGGCCTTTACGGGCTACTCACAAACCAAGAATCCATTAATTGCAAAAGAACTCTCTGAACAACAAGCTTGGGTAGATAGCATTTACGACTCCATGACCTTAAAAGAAAAAATAGGTCAGTTGTTTATGGTTGATGTTTTTAGTAGCGACCCAAAGTCTAAGACTGACGCTATAAAGACCTTGATCAAAAACAACCATATAGGTGGCGTTATTTTTTCAAAAGGTGGTCCTATGCGTCAGGCAAAACTCAATAATGAGTTTCAAGAGGCAAGTAAAGTTCCATTAATGATTGCGATGGATGCTGAATGGGGGCTTGCCATGCGCTTAGACTCTACTTATGCATTCCCTTGGAATATGACCTTGGGTGCTATCCAAGACAATAAGATAGTTGAGCAGGTGGGACGCCAGATCGGCTTACACAATAAAAGAATGGGAGTACATATCAATTTTGCTCCGGTTGTAGATATCAATGTAAATCCAGAAAATCCAATAATTGGTAATCGCTCTTTTGGAGAAGACCGCGATAATGTTACCCATAAAAGTGTAGCCTTTATAAGAGGTATGCAGGGAGCTGGAGTTCTGGGGAGTGCAAAACATTTCCCGGGACACGGGGATACCAATCAGGATTCGCATAAAACGTTACCTACAATACCATTCACACGCAAGCGACTAGATTCTATCGAGATGTATCCCTATAAAAAGGTGATCGATGCGGGTATCGCGAGCATTATGGTCGCGCATCTTAACGTTCCGGCATTAGAAAGTAGAAAAGGTTTCCCAACTTCTCTTTCTCAAAAAGTGGTTACCGGTTTGCTAAAGGATAGCCTCAAATTTCAAGGTCTGATCTTTACTGATGCATTGAATATGAAAGGAGCTTCCAATTATAAAGAGCCCGGATTGATTGATCTGGAGGCTTTTAAAGCCGGAAATGATATTTTGCTTATTAGCGAAAATGTACCCAAAGCGGTTGCGAAAATAGAAGAAGCTTATACTAAAGGTGAAATCACAGAAACCCGTTTATCACGTTCAGTAAAGAAGATTTTATTTGCAAAGTTTAAGGTAGGTTTAAATAAGTATCAGCCGGTTGAAACTGCAAATCTTTACGGAGATCTCAACAAACCTGAAGATGAAGTGGTTTACCGCAAAGCAATGGCCAGCGCTCTTACCGTTCTGAAAAACAATCAGGCGATTTTGCCGGTAAAAGATCTTGATGATAAGAAGATCGCCTATGTGGAATTAGGAGATGATAGCGGTGATGCATTTTTTCAATCTTTAAAAAAATATGCTGAGATAACAAAAATCAGCGGTTCTTCTGCAACAGAGCTACTTCCAAAACTAAAAGACTTTAATTATGTGATTATCGGTTTTCACCGTTCTAATGATAATCCGTGGAAATCTTATTCTTTTTCAGCTCAAGACATAGCAACTATTGAAGCAATTGCAACTGAGAAAAAAACAGTTTTAGATGTTTTCGTGAGGCCATATGCGCTTTTAAAATTGAAAAACACTCAGCATATTGAAGGCGTGATTATGTCTTACCAAAATAGTGAGATCGCCCAGGATTTGAGTGCTCAACTTATTTTTGGCGCTATTGGTGCCGAGGGGAAGCTTCCGGTTTCTATAGGAGATGAGTTCAAGATCAATACCAGTTACGAGACCGGAACGCTGCGCCGGTTAAAATATGGCATTCCTGAAGAGGAAGGGATGGATTCTAAAAAACTAGGAGGCATTGATAAGCTGATGCAAGAAGGTCTTACCGATATTATGTTTCCTGGAGCACAGGTCCTGGTAGCACGTCATGGTAAAGTGATCTATGAGAAAGGCTTTGGGTACCATACTTATACTAAAAAGCAAAAAGTATCGCTTGATGATGTGTACGATCTGGCTTCGATGACAAAAGTTCTGGCTACATTACCGCTTCTTATGAAGCGTTATGATGAAGAAAAACTGACTTTAGATGACAAATTAGGAACCTTACTTCCGGTATTGCAAGGGTCTAATAAACAAAATATCACTGTAAAACAGGTCTTGTCGCATTATGGCAGACTCAAACCCTGGATACCTTTTTACACGGCAACGTTTGATGAATCCGGAAAGCTTTCAAAAAAATACTATCGTACCCGATCTGAAGATAATTTTGATATAAAAATCGCAGAAGATATGTATTTGCGCAATGATTACCCGGATACGATTGTAAAAATTATTGCAGACTCAGACTTGTTGAGCAGGCGCGTTTATAAGTACAGCGATCTGTCTTATTTTCTATTTAAAAAATATCTTGAAGATACAGAAGGAGATGATTTGAACGGCTTGACGCAGAGCTATTATTACAATTCTCTGGGAGCAAATAAAATGGGGTATAAACCTCTTGAGCGTATTGCAAAAAATACTATTGTACCTTCAGAGAATGATACGTATTGGCGTATGCAGCAGGTACAAGGTTATGTGCATGATATGGGTGCAGCTATGGAAGATAATATAGGCGGTCACGCCGGTCTCTTTAGTAATGCTAATGATGTTGCCAAGATGATGCAAATGTATCTGCAAAATGGATATTATGGAGGGAAACGCTATTTCTCAAAAGCTACTATGGATGCCTTTAATACCTGTTATTATTGTTCTGAAGGCGTGCGTAGAGGTGTAGGTTTTGATAAACCTCAGCTGGGTACAGCCGGGCCTACCTGCGGTTGTGTCTCTAAGTCGAGCTTTGGTCATAGTGGTTTTACCGGTACGTTTACTTGGGCAGACCCCAATACAGAAATCATTTATGTGTTTCTTTCAAATCGTACTTTTCCTACCGCAGATAACAGAAAGCTAATTTCCTCAAACTTGAGAACACGTATTCAAGAAGTCATTGAAAATGCTGTAATGCCATGATTCTGGCTATAAATAATGATTAAAACCAGAATTTTAATTCTTGAGCTGACGTAATAATTGGTAATTTTACGTCATGAAAATTGCTATAGTTTGTTATCCCACTTTTGGAGGTAGTGGTGTTGTTGCTACAGAGCTGGGTATCGCGTTATCTAAACGCGGTCATGAAGTTCATTTTATTACCTATAAACAGCCCGTTAGGCTTGATCTTCTTAATGAGAAAATATTTTTTCACGAGGTAAATGTACCGGAGTATCCGCTGTTTCACTTTCAACCTTATGAGTTAGCACTTTCCAGCAAACTGGTTACGATTATCAAAGCCTATCATATAGATGTGCTGCACGTGCATTATGCCATACCGCATGCATATGCGGGTTACATGGCAAAGAAAATGCTTCAGCAAGAAGGAATAACCATACCTATGGTGACAACCTTGCATGGAACCGATATTACTTTAGTAGGAAATCATCCTTTTTACAAACCGGCAGTAACTTTCAGTATCAATAAAAGTGATGTGGTGACTTCGGTTTCGCAGAGTTTAAAAGACGATACCAATCGTTTATTTGATATCAAAAGAAAGATCAAGGTCATACCTAATTTTATAGACCTCAGTACGGTTAAGAATTCGTTTACAGATTGTCAACGCGGATTAATGGCTTCTGAAAATGAACGTATAATTACACATATCAGTAATATGCGGGAGGTAAAGTGTATTCCTGATGTGATTAAGACATTTTATGCTATTCAAAAGAAAATACCAGCAAAACTTATTATGGTAGGAGAGGGGCCAGAACGAGCTCCTGCGGAGATTCTTGCGGAAAAATTAGGTATTGCTTCAAAAGTGATTTTTTTAGGAAACAGTAATGAGATCGATAAGATTCTTTGTTTTTCTGATCTGTTTTTGCTTCCTTCTAAGGCAGAGAGTTTTGGTCTTGCTGCGCTTGAAGCGATGTCGCACGGAGTGCCGGTGATTTCCTCAAATGCTGGGGGACTTTCAGAAGTAAATACGGAAGGTTTTTCAGGCTTTTTAAGTGATGTAGGAGCTGTTGATAATATGGCGAGTAATGCGCTTAAAATTCTAAAAACAAATGATAGTCTGGCTCAATTTAAATTGCAGGCAAGACAGCAAGCAACGCAGTTTGGTATAGAAAAAATTGTACCGATGTATGAAGAGGTTTATGCTAAAGCAATTACTAAAAACCAACCCAAAACTAAAGAGTCTTTAACCTAGAAGAACTCATGATGACGCATAAAAAAGCCGAGAATTTTAAAATTCTCGGCTTTTTTATATTTCTATTTTTGATTGATTAAAACTGATAACGTATACCTAGTGCGATATCAAAATCTAAATCGTCGTTGTCATAATAATCATTACCGTCACCAAAACCTATCTCAGGTCTAAAGTCTAAAGAAAGAACTAACGGGATATCAAAATTATATTCTATACCTATATCACCTGCTGCAAATACAAAAGTGTCGTCATCATAACGATTGTCATCATAACCATAAGATGCAAGACCACCACCGGCACCAGCATACCAGTTGAAACCTCCGTCAATATTCCATACCCATTGGTAAAGACCTGCAAGTTTAAATCCGTCATAGTTATTTCCGTCTCTAATACCTAAATCCAATTCTAAACGGTTGTTATCACCTAAGCCTCTTTGGTAAGATATCTCGGCACCAAAACCATCATTATCACCCAATCTAAGACCTAATGCATTTTTTGCAATATCCTGAGCTTGTGATGTAAATGAAAACCCTGCAATAAGTACAAACGCTATTAATACTTTTTTCATAATTGTAATTATTTTAAATGTTAGTACTGCAAATGTAATTCTAGAAAACCGCTGTGCTTACACGTACTGCGCCAATATTTTGTTAAGCTTATCTAATCATTTGTTAATGGCTTCAAGAGGAATAATTGTAACTTTAGCCTATGATTTCAAACCTGTCAGAAGCTTTAAAAACACTTGCCAATTCTTTAGAAGGAAACCTGGTTCACGATGATTTGTACAAGCATTTATATGCTACAGATGCCTCAGTGTATCGCAGGTTGCCGCTGGCTGTTGCTTTTCCAAAAAATGAAAATGATCTAAAGCATCTCATTTTATTTGCAGGTGCTCATCAGGTTGGTTTAATACCGCGAACAGCAGGGACTTCGCTTGCCGGTCAATGCGTAGGAGATGGTATTGTGGTTGACGTTTCTAAACATTTTACTGAGATCATTTCTTTTGATAAAGTCAATAAAACGGTTACTGTTCAACCGGGAGTGATTCGGGACGAACTCAATAGATTTCTGGAACCGCACGGCTTATTTTTTGGGCCGAATACCTCAACATCAAATCGCTGTATGATAGGCGGTATGGTGGGAAATAATTCTTCGGGAACAACCTCTATTCAATATGGAGTAACGCGTGATAAAGTAGTTCAGCTTAAAACGCTACTGAGTGACGGAAAGGAAGCGGTTTTTGCCGAAATCACACCTGAAGAATTTTCGCAAAAGCGTAAACTAAAAAGTAGAGAAGGTGATGTATACCGAAGCATTTTTGAAGAATTAAAAAATCCTGAATCCCGAAAGGATATTCGGGAGCATTATCCCAAGCCTGAAATACATCGCAGAAACACCGGTTATGCATTAGACGCATTGCTTGATAATTCAGTTTTTGAAGCAAGTAGCTCTGAGCATTTTAATATGTGCAAACTACTGGCAGGAAGCGAAGGTACTTTAGCTTTTACAACAGCAATCACTTTAAAACTTGATGAATTACCACCAGCAAACGGAGTAATGGTCGCGGCTCATTTTAAAAGTATCGAAGCCTGTTTAGAGGCTGTTGTCCCTGCTATGAAGCATAAGCTATACGCTTGTGAGATGATGGATAAGGTTATTTTAGATTGCACGCTTAACAACCGCGAACAACAAAAAAACCGCTTTTTTATAGCAGGTGATCCACAAGCGATTTTAATGCTTGAAGTACGCGCTGAAACACTTGATATGGCTCGCAAAGCAGCTATAGAATTGATTGCGACCATAGAAGCTTCAGGCTTGAGTTATGCTTATCCTACTTTAGAAGGGTCTGAGATTATGCAAGCTCTGGAGTTGCGTAAAGCCGGCTTGGGCTTATTGGGTAACATCGTAGGCGATCGCAAGGCAGTGGCGTGTATAGAAGATACTGCAGTAGCTTTGGAGGATCTTGCACCCTACATTAAAGAGTTTAGTGCGTTAATGGCAAAATTTAAACAGGATGCGGTATACTATGCACACGCTGGAGCCGGAGAATTGCACTTGCGACCTATTTTAAATTTAAAAAAAGCCGATGATGTTGTTTTATTTCGGCAGATAACTACTGCGGTCGCACAGTTGGTAAAGAACTATAAAGGCTCTATGAGCGGCGAGCACGGTGACGGTATCGTGCGCGGAGAGTTTGTAGCGTTGATGTTAGGCAGTGCCAATTATGAGCGCTTAAAACGCATTAAAAACAGTTTTGATCCTCAGCATATTTTCAATCCCGGAAAGCTGGTAAACTCAGAACCTATGGATGTGCATTTACGGTATACACCAGATCGTGACGAGCCGGAAATTGAAACGCTGATGGACTTTAGTGATACTCAGGGAATTTTAAGAGCTGCAGAGCAATGCAACGGTTCTGGTGATTGTAGAAAGATGCCGGAAGCCGGTGGAACAATGTGTCCCAGTTATCGTGCAACCCGTGATGAGAAAGATTCTACGCGTGGCAGAGCTAACGCACTCCGTGAAATTTTAACGAGTTCTGAGCGTAGAAACAGCTTCAATCATAAGGAATTGAAAGCCGTATTTGATCTTTGTCTCAGCTGTAAAGCTTGCGCGAGTGAATGTCCCAGTAATGTAGATGTCGCTACTCTTAAAGCAGAGTTTGAATATCAATATAAAAAAGAAAATGGAAGTTCGTTAAGAACGCGTGCTTTTGCATTTAATGCGTATTTAAACAAATTTGCTGCGGTGCTTCCCGGTATCACAAACGGATTGTACAAAGCCAAATTGAGCGGTAAATTCATCAGAAAAACTTTAGAAGTAGCTCCAGAGCGTAGTCTTCCGCCTTTGGCAAAAAGAACCTTACGGAAGCGCTTTAAAAAGCTCAGAGCATTCAATCCAAAAAATCCTATAAAGACCGTTTATCTATTTGCCGATGAGTTTACTAATTATCTGGATGCTCAGATAGGGGAAGATGCAGTGATCTTATTGCAGCGGTTGAATTATGAAGTACGCATTGTAACCCACGCAGAAAGTGGCAGGTCTTTTATATCAAAAGGTTTTTTAAAATATGCACGGAAAGCTGCTCAGAAAAACATTCAGACTTTTAAAGATTTAATTGATGAAGAACATCCATTAATTGGTATTGAACCCTCAGCTATTTTAGGGTTTAGAGATGAATACATCAGGCTGGCAAAAGATGTTGAAGCAGCTAAAAAGCTTGCGAAAAATACATTTACTATAGATGAATTTCTAAATGCTGAAATCAAAGCAGAACGTATTAAAGCAACCTCTTTTACTACCGAATCAAAAAAACTTAAAATCCACGGGCATTGTCATCAAAAAGCATTGAGCGGTATAGAGCATACGTTTAATATTCTCAATTTACCAGCTAATTTTAAACCAACCATTATTCCGTCTGGATGTTGTGGTATGGCGGGATCTTTTGGATACGAGAAAGAACATTACGATTTAAGTATGCAAATAGGGGAGCAAACTTTGTTTCCAGCGGTTAGGAAGGCTACTGGCGAAACTTTGATCGTAGCTCCCGGAACAAGCTGCAGACATCAAATAAAAGACGGGACGCAGCGTGAAGCAGTACATCCCGTAACTGTTTTGAGGAATGCCTTGGTTTAAATCTAATTGATAGCTAACAAAACTATTCCGTTAGGGAAAGCGTGTTTAAAATTACCAATAACTCGATCTTGAGCTTCTAGTTTTTGAGTCATTTCATCACATAAGAGGTTACAGTCCATTTCTATCTCGTTTAAAATGCTAAAACCGGAGTCCAATCTGACAAAGTTATTACCGTTACTTTTAAGGTCGATTTCAAAAGTTGTATCAGCATCAACATCTTCTGTATTATTGATACTAATTAACTTATAGCGTATAGAACTCCCATCAGCGGGAGGATTTTTTACTTTCATTTTCTCAACAGTAAGGTCATAAATCTTGCCGGGCACATAGTTAAAATCTTCTATGGGACTGTATAATCTGCTCCATTCTGAAGAACCAATAGCTTCTTCTTCCTGAATTAGCAATGTCAAATATTGACCTTCTCCCACACCAGTATTGCGATAATGATTTACTTTAAGGTTTACAGTTTGACTGTCCTCATTATCATCATTGGTACAGGAAAACAGACAAATACATAAGAGAACTAGCGTTAATATATGTTTCATAATAGATTGTTTCCTATATAGATGCAAAATCAGGAGAATGGTTGCTTCAATTTAATTTTAATTTAACTGTAAATCGAACTTCACCATTATTTAAAGTCTGAAAACCTTCGTGTAATTTTTCTTGTTTTACCGCGTAAGGATAAAAACTAATAGGCTCTATACAGAGCATATTGGTGACTTCAGTCCAGAGCATAAAGTTGCCAAAACCTTCCGATTTAAGCGTTATGTTTTTATCGTCTCTTAAACTGATTTCGCTACAATCTGGTACTTGAAAGGCCCGGCTTCCCACAGCCATAATCTCTTCTAAAGAAATCTCTCTTTTTTCATTTTGAACCACAGGCGTTTTCGTATGTAATTTAAATGCAGGATGATACCCCAGCATAAACGGCATTCCTTTTTCTCCGCTGATAATAAATTCGATTTTAAGCTCGTTTTCACTTAGCGTGAATTGTTTTTTAAAAACGAAATCATAAGGCCATGACAGCCATTTTTCTGTAGATTTTTTAGGGAATTTTGAATTTTTGACTTTGGTCTCGGCTTTATATGTTTTTTCAAAAACAGCAGTAGTTTCTGTAGAGCTGGTCAGTTTGTACGTAAGTTCACGCAATAAACCGTGCTGATCTAAAATGGCTTCACCTTTTGGGGTTTGTACTTTAAAATGTGCTTCATCGGTAGGCCCAATAACCGGAAACATCTCATCATCAGATTTTCCCCAGCCGGGACTTCCTACCTGATGTATATATTCGTGATCATCCTTTTTATAACTTGATAATTGTCCTTTATCTATTGAAACCGCTTGGTTGTTAAGTTGTAATTGTGTCATTTAATTTAGATTTTCTAGTGCGTTATAATAATCAAGATGCAGGTCTTCGTGCAGTGCTTCAATTTTTTTATGGATGTATTCCAGTTGTCTAAGATAGAGATTACGCAGCGTATTATTATTTCGAATTGCAGGTCTAACCGTGTTCATTTTTTCGCAGAAATAAATCAGGAGTTCCACTTCAGTTTCTTTGTTTCCGGAATAGCGAATGTACTTTTTAGTTTCCCTTAGGATTTTACGAACAGACTTTTTCATCCAATAATAATTTTTATGATTTATCGATTCAAACTGGTCGTCAATATCCTCTTTTACACTGGCCACATAACCCGCCTCATAATCCGATTCAAAAAGTAAATAGGTGAGTAATTCTTTGTTTTCTTTCTTGAATTTTGCCAGCCGCAAACAGATTTGAAGCAGTTCTTCTTCATCTTTGTGTTTTAATTCTTTTTTGAGTTGCGTTACCGTAGCTGCTTTCATACTTGCAATTTAACCAAAATGCTGTTAAAGCCCGTTAATACTAGGGCTATAAACGCTAAATTATATTTAAAATAGTTGTGAGGAAGCTGCCTGATAGTTAGTTTTAGTTAAACCAAAAAATAAAAAATAGATATATGAAATTTTCAAGAAACGCATCTGCAAACTGGAAAGGGCAAATTAAAGCCGGAATGGGAACAATCTCTACTGAAAGTACAGTTTTAGATGGTGCTAAATATGCATTCGGAACTCGTTTTGAGGACGGAAAAGGTACTAACCCTGAAGAATTAATAGGGGCAGCTCACGCCGGTTGCTATACGATGCAATTATCAGCATTTTTAGGAGAAGAAGATTTAACTCCAGAGAATTTGCACACCGACGCAAAAGTAACTTTTGAAGACGGAGCAATCACTAAAGTTCACTTAACCTTAAAAGGTAAAGTGCCGGGATGTGATGCGGAAACTTTTGAAAAAATTGCGACAAAAGCAAAAGACAATTGTCCGGTATCAAAATTACTTAAAGCCAAAATCACTTTAGATGCTACACTAGAAGAGTAAGATCTTTTGAACTATAACTTCAAACCGCCTCTGGGCGGTTTTTTTATGTCTTAGAGTCAAATGTGTAAAGTGTATATTTGAAAACCAAAACCTACGCGTAGTGCCACAATTATTGCTTTATTTTTTGCCGGCTTTGTTAGCATTTGTAATAACATTTGCAATGGTAAGGCTGTTGTGCATGCCTAAGTTTTCAAGCTATTTTGTAGATCATACAGGCGGAAAAAAACTGCACAAGAAGGCTACTCCTGCTTCGGGAGGGATCGCGTTGTTCACAGGTATATTCAGCACCGCTTTAATTTTTGACGGAAGCTATTTAATTCTCAATCATATATACATTTTAATAGGCTTTGCAGCGATGTTTTTGTTGGGACTCGTTGATGATCTAAAACCTATAGGTTGGAGGAGTAAGTTAGTTATCCAATTTGCGATTATTCTTTTTGTTGTTTTACCAGGGGACTTGTGTTTAGAATCGGTTATGTATGAGCAAAGTTTCTACCGAATGCCATATTATCTAAGTACAAGTGTTTCTATATTTATTTTGTTGTTTTTAACCAATGCGTTTAATTTTATAGATGGCGTAGATGGCTTAGCTACGACAGTTGCGCTACTTTTTTTTCTAGGTTTACTTTATTTTCAAACTCCATTTTCTGGTATTTTTTTAATGTGTGCGGCAGCCGGTTTATTCGCATTTAGAAGATTTAATAAAGAACCGGCCCAATTATTTATGGGAGATAGTGGCTCCTTATTGCTGGGTTTTATGTGTGCGGTTTTTTGCATTGTTTTTCTAGAGGCAGATCTAGCTATTTCTAACATACGCTTACAATCGTATCAGCAGCGTTTGCCTGTAATGACTACTTTATTTTGGTATCCCATTTTTGACACGGTACGTGTTTTATTGTTGCGTCTGTATAAAAGAAAACCTCTTTTTAAACGGGATAAATTACACAGTTATTCCGCCTTACTTAGATTGGGCTATACCCATACACAAATTGTAAGTTTTGTTTTTCTTATAACTCTGGTTTTACTTGGCGGAGTTTTATTTATGGAACCTTTAATTGGTTTGTGGTTCTTTTTAATCCTTCAGGTAATGCTGTTAGTTGCGCTTCACGTATATTTAGATTTTCTGATCAGAAACTTTAAGAAAAATACCAAGCAGTAACTTGAAACCTAAACCTCATACAATAGCACTTTCTGCACCAAAGCTTGATGCAAACGCAATTGCTGAGGTTACCCGTGCTATTGAGGATAACTGGATCACTGCAGGTGGACCATTTGTTACAAAATTTGAAAATTCATTACAGGAAGCGTTGGGTACACAACGAGATCTTGTTGCGCTAAATTCTGGCACTTCAGCTTTGCATTTAGCATTGATTCTCGCGGGTGTTCAGGCAGGAGATTCTGTTTTGTGTCAGACGATGACGTATGTCGCGACGGCTAATCCTGTTGCTTATTTAGGCGCAATGCCCATTTTTATAGATAGCGAAGCCGAAACCTACAACATGTGCCCTGAGGTTTTGGAAAATACTGTCGAATCATTAATCCAAAAAGGGAATAAGCCTAAGGCTATAATCGTTGTGCATTCTTATGGAATGCCGGCTAAAATTAAGCGTATTGCTGAAGTTGCTAAGAAATATCACATAGTCTTAATAGAAGATGCAGCCGAAGCTTTAGGGAGTAAAGTGGGTGAGCAGTTTTGTGGGCTTTTTGGTGATTATGGAATTCTTTCTTTTAATGGAAATAAGCTGATAACTACAGGTGGTGGTGGAGCTCTGATTTGCAAAAACACAGATGACGCTACTCAAGTTCGACATTTGGCGAGTCAGGCAAAAATGAATGCTTCTGGTTTTGAGCACGATAATGTGGGGTATAATTATATAATGCCCGGTCTCAATGCAGCTTTGGGGATCGCTCAACTGAAAACATTGCATGAGCGGGTTGCCACAAAGCGGAAAATACATCAATTCTATGCAGCTATTTTTGACGAAATTGATGATGTAGATTTGTTTGAATCTTTTGATAAAGAGCTGTATTCTAACTACTGGCTGAATGTAATTCAGTTTAAAGAATCTTCACTGAAGAGTCCCGAAGGACTCCGTATTTATTTTGAAAAGCGAGCAATTGAATCCCGGTTTTTATGGACACCCTTACACCTTCAGGGAATTTATACCCATCAGAAATATTTTGGGAATGCTACAGCCGAAGAGTTTTGGAAGCGAAGTCTGTGTTTGCCATCAGGAACCGGAATGACAGCTGATGAGCTTGACAGAATCAAAGATGAACTAATTGCTTATTTTTCAGATTAATGAAGAGCGACACGATAGATTTAAGTTCAGAGGTGATTTTAGTTACCGGAGCAGCCGGAAGCATCGGTCGCGAGTTGGTATTCAATTTCGCTTCTAAAAATCCTAAACAACTTATTCTGGTTGATATTTCAGAAACTGGGTTATCCAACCTGATTAAAGAACTTCAAATCAATTATCCCAAGTTGAACTTCGTTTATTTTACAGAAAGTATCTGTAATTCAGCTTTTATTGATTTTCTGTTTCAGAAACACAAAATAACATCCGTATTTCACGCGGCGGCTTACAAGCACGTTTCTTTAATGGAACAGAATATTTGTGCAGCGATTACCACTAATATTTATGGAGCAAAGCTGTTGATAGATAGCGCAACGACCGCGAGTGTAAGGCGTTTCATTTTTATTTCCACCGATAAAGCTGTAGAGCCGATAAGCGTGATGGGGCGAACAAAAAAAGTTGTAGAAGATTGTTTAGTATGGAAACAACAAGAAGGTTCACTGCCTCAAATTTGTACACTGAGATTGTGTAATGTTTACGGTTCTTCTGGTTCTGTAGTTCCTGTTTTTAAAAATCGGATAGCATTAAATCTACCGCTTGAAATTAAAGGGCAAAATGTAAAACGTGCGTTTATAGCTGTAGAAGAAATTAATGATATTACAGACTGGCTTTTAGCTCAAATAGATTGCGGCGGAATATTTATTCCGAAAAACCCTAAGGTTTTCACCATACTTGAAATAGCCCAGCAAGTGATCCGAGATTTTAAAAATATTTCACCAGAAGAATACCCAATACAATTTATTGACTTACCAAAGTCTGAAAAACAGGAAGAATCCTTAAAAAACACTTCAGAGAACATTATTCAACTAGAAGGTTCACCTCTTGTTCAATTAAAAACTATGAAACAGCGGCATTTTAATCTAGAACTGTTAGAAAGGTGTTTTTTTGCGGCAAAATCCTATGATGAACAAGAAGCCTTAAAATCGCTCAAAAACTTATGTATTGAGGGCTAGGAGCTAAACGTAGCGGTTGTATTACTAATTATTTTTTCAAGGGCTTGTTCATACTTTCCGGCAAATTTTACCTTTTTCATATTTTCTATGTGTCGTATATGATGCGTGTCTGTACCTATAAAATCATACATATTTTCGGCTAAAAGGCGTAGTGCGATTTTTGCAATTCCGGGTCCGTAATAGCCGCTAATAGAAAGTGCATTTAATTGAAACTTGCAAATGCTTTTCAATTCGGTAAACGTATCGTATTTAGCGTGATAAAACGCATAGCGCTCCGGGTGTGCCAAAACTGGTGTAAAACCGGCGTTACCTACTTTAAATAAGATTTCTCTAAGATTAACAGGAGGTTGCAGGTAAGACATTTCAACCAAGACGTAGTTGTCTTTAAGTGGTAGAATTTGCTTGCTGTCCAATAGATCTACCAGTCCGGAATCCATCATATATTCAGAAGATGATCTTATTTTAAAATCCTGGTGACCATTTTCAGTTAAAAAGGATTTTAGATTGTGTTCTGCTGCCAAGATAGTTTCTGGAGTATTGGCATAAAAATCACTCATTGTATGCGGGGTACAGATCAAATCTGTAATACCAAATTCTTTAAAGCCAGCCAGTAGTTTTAAAGAATCCTCTGGAGTTTTTGCGCCATCATCGATTCCGGGTAGTATATGATTATGAATATCTGTAAATTCACCAAGCTTACTTACTAAGAATTTCTTTGAGCTGAAAATTGATAACATTGGATTTTAATTTTTTGCAAAATTAAGCATTCTAAATTGTATGCCTAGCATTTAATATATAAGGTACTGTTATACTATTAAAGCTAATTGAGTAAATTGCTCATCTATGCTTAGTTTTTTACGAAATCTGCAATTACTTTTTGGTTTAATACTAGCTTTTGTTGCTGTAGAACTGTCCGCTCAGGAGCTTCCTCCTGTTCTCAATTTTACACCAGAAGATTATGCTGCCGAAAATCAGAACTGGGCCGTGGCTCAGGGCGATCAGGATTTTATATATGTAGCAAACAATTCCGGATTATTAGAATACGACGGTGCAAAATGGAGGCTTTATAATTCACCAAACAATACTATTTTAAGATCTGTTACTGTTGTAGACGATCGTGTTTATACCGGTAGTTATATGGAATTTGGTTATTGGCAACATACCAACACCGGTTTACTCGAATATACTTCCCTGAGTGAATCTTTAGAAACTTCGCTTATAGAAGATGAACAGTTTTGGAATATTCTGGTCATTGATGATTTGATTTTGTTTCAGTCTCTAAATCGCATTTATAGCTTTAACAGTACGACACAAGAATTTGAGATTTTTGATTCAGAATCTTCTATTACACAATCTTTTTTAGTCGATAGATCTGTTTATTTTCAGCAGGAAGGTTTAGGCTTATTCCAATTACAGAACGGCAGTGCGATATTGATTTCAGAATCGCAGACTTTTTTAGATAATCTTGTAGTTTCTTTTTTTAAGAAAAACGAGAATTATATAGCCATAACTCAAAAAAATGGCATATTTCAGTTGGGTGGCGGCAATCCTAATATCTGGAATCAGAATACCACCAATTATCTTTCTGATAAAACTATATATACGGCCAAAAAGCTTACCGACGGTTCGATTCTGCTGGGAACGATCTCAAGCGGATTGATCCATCTTTCTTCTGAAGGTGATATAGTTTACGAGATTGACCAGAATTTAGGCTTAGGAAATAATACGGTGCTAAGCATTTTTGAAGATAAAGATGCTCACGTCTGGTTGGGTTTAGATAATGGAATAAGCGTTATCAACACCAATACAGCTTTTAAAGTTTATACCGATAACGTAGGGAAATTAGGTTCGGTATATGCTGCTGCCAAGCATAAAGGTTATAGTTATCTAGGAACGAATCAAGGACTGTTTTACAAAAAGAATGCTGTTTCAAATGCTAGATATGTCTTAATTCCTGAAACTAAAGGACAAGTATGGAATTTGAATACTTTAGGAAATGAACTGTTGTGTGGACATCATGAGGGGACTTTTTTAGTGAATGCTGACCGCGTAGAGAAGATTGCAGATATACCCGGAACATGGAAAATACAATCGCTTGATGTTTCTAAGAATTTGGCTATTCAAGGCAATTATAATGGCTTGTATATCCTTGAGAAGTTAAATTCTAAATGGCACGTACGAAATAAGCTAACGGGTTTTGATATTTCCAGTCGCTATTTTGGGATTGCAGCACATCAAACTATTTATGTAAATCACGAATATAAAGGGGTATTTAAACTGAAAGCCAATACAAATTATACAGAGATTTTAAGTTATGATCTGGTTGAAAAACTTCCTAAGGGAGCCAAGTCAAGCTTAATCAGTTATCAAGATAAATTACTTTATGCCTTTGAAGATGGAATTTATGTCTTAAAAGAGGGGGGTGACAGCTTTGTAAAAGATACGATACTCAGTAATGGTTTTTTAGAAACTGCTAACTATACTTCCGGAAAATTAACTTATGATAGCATTAATGATAAACTGTGGGCTTTTAATGCACAGGATATTATGTATTTTGAACCCGGGATACTTGCTGATGCGTTAAAGGTACGCCGTATTGCGTTGCCTTCTAAGACGAGAAAAGATATTTCTGGATTTGAGAACATTACAGATTTTGGTGATGACACTTATCTTTTTGGTAATGCAACTGGTTATATTCTTTTTGATCTTAAAAAGTTAGATTTCAAGCCTTACACTATAACTCTTAGAACGATTCAGAATAAATCGCGTAAGGAAGAACAGAATTTTGTAGCACTAACAACTGTTGAACCTTTTAACTATAAGAATAACTCCTTTGTTTTTGATTATAGTGTAGCAGAATATGATAAGTTTCGTTCTGTGGTTTATCAATACCGTTTAGACGGAATGTATGAGGAATGGTCTAGTTGGTCAACGGTTTCTCAAGCTACTTTTGAGAATTTGCCTCCGGGTGATTATGAGTTCAACGTACGGGCACGTATTGGTGATCAGATTTCAGAAAATACCGCTTCGTATCCATTCAGTATAGCAAGACCCTGGTATTTATCTGTTGTAGCGATCGTGATTTACATTGTGTTGCTGATAGCATTATTTATTGCGATACAGATCTATAACAGGAAACATTATCGCAAGCAGAAAGAAACACTTATTGAGACCAATCAGAGAAAACTGGAATTGGCCAACTATGAAAGTGAACGGAAAATCATGAGGCTTCAAAATGAAAAGCTGCAACAAGATGTAGATAGCAAAAACAGAGAACTGGCAGCTTCTACGATGAATATTGTAAAAAAGAACGAGTTGCTGAATGCCATCAAGAAAGAATTGAAAGCAGATTCACAAGAGGAAGAATTAAAATCAGTTATCAAGATCATCGATAAAAACTTAAATCCTAAAAAGGATTGGGAATTCTTTAAAGAAGCGTTCAACAACGCAGACAAAGATTTCCTAAAGAAGATAAAAGAACTGCATCCCAAGCTTACTCCAAATGATTTAAAACTTTGTGCATACCTAAGGTTGAATCTTTCTTCTAAAGAAATCGCGCCGTTATTAAATATTTCGGTAAGAAGTGTGGAGATCAAAAGATATCGTTTGCGCAAAAAAATGGATTTGGAGCACGAAGAGGGGCTTGTTGAGTATGTTTTAAGCATCTAGCCACCTCATCAATTCTTAAAATTACCTATACATCACCTATACGAAAACGTTAGTAGTTTTGTTTTTAAGTGTTTATAGCCTATACATTTTAAATTTTAACGTTTACTCATAAGCCTTATAACGCAAGCGTTTTCGTTAAGTTCTTCTTGTAATATATAGGACATTTTAGATTGTATGTTTTTTGTTGAGGTGGGTTTTTAGTCTTTAGTAAGAGTTAGGTCTAGATTTGATTTCCAAAATATAATTTATGAAATCAATATTATCCTTGATCTTATTCGGGTTGCTCAGCACCGGACTTTTTAGTCAGACGGGCAATGCTATTCGCGTGACGGGTACGGTGACAGATGTGTCAGGAATGCCCCTTCCGGGGGTTAACGTAATTGTAAAAGGTACAACTACGGGTACCAGTACAGATTTTGACGGTTTATTTACATTAGATGTGCCGGCTCAGAGTACACTTGTTTTTTCATTCTTGGGTTTTCAAACTCAGGAGTTAGCTGTAAATAACGCTACAGATTTATCTATACAGATGGTAGAAGATGCCAGCACACTCGACGAAGTTGTTGTTGTGGGGTATGGTACTCAAACGAAGAAAGAAATTACAGGCGCGGTTAGTGTTGTAAGTTCTGAGACTATTGAAAATCAGAATCCCGTCCGTGTAGAACAAGCTTTACAAGGTAGAGTTGCTGGTGTGAATATCAGTTCTAACTCGGGTTCTCCGGGTAGTGCTTCAACAATCTCTATTCGTGGTATTTCTACTAATGGGGACAACAGGCCGCTTATTCTTGTTGATGGTGCTGTGATTGAAGACTTGAGTGTTATCAATCCTAATGACATTGAAAGCATTAACGTTTTAAAAGATGCTACAGCTGGTATTTATGGTGTGCGAGCTGCAAACGGTGTTATTCTTATTACAACGAAAGGGGGGCGTAAAAATACGGATTTGCGTGTAGATATAGACTCTTATGTTGGTCTTCAAGAAACAACCCGTAAACTTCCGGTTTTAAATGCTACGGAATACGGCGCTATAATTAACGAGGCTTATGTTGCCGGAAATCAAGCACCACCATTTCCTAATTTAGCAAGTCTGGGACGAGGAACTAACTGGCAAGATGAAGTTTTCAGGAAAGCTTTATTGTCTGATGTAAATGCAAATATATACGGAGGTGGAGAGAAATCTGCTTATTCTGTTGGTGCTGGTTATTTAGACCAAGATGGTATTGTAGGCGGTGGTGCTGTAAACTTTAACCGTTTCACAGGTAGAGGCAATTATAAATTAGATATTCTAGAAAACCTTAAGCTTTCTACAACGGCGATCTATACACATTCTAATCGTAAAACACTTTCAGAAAATGCATTGGGTTCGGTCTTGTTTAATGCTGTAAATATGGCGCCTACTTTTAATGTACGGGATCAAAATGGTGATTTTACCATCGCAAATGGTTTGGGTAATGAGGTGATTAATCCACTTGCGCAAATCGCAAATACGTTTAACAATAATGAAGTAGATAAGATTACCGGTACTGTTGGACTTTCTTATAATTTCTGGGATCATTTCACTGCAGAATCTCGCTATCAGTTCAACTATTCTGAAGTTCGTGGCCGTAGCTTTTTACCGGCAGGATTGAATTTTGGTGATGGTAAAGTGTTTAACAACTTGGGAGTTAATCAATATTTTGTAAATGATAGTTTTTTTAGAGATTATACGTTTGATAACTTTTTAACCTATAAAAATACGTTTGCAGACGATCACAATCTGACTGTTTTGTTGGGTATGTCTGTATTTAAAACCAGCGGAGAGTTTTACAACTTCACTGGTCGTGATGTTCCCGGGAGCACCTTTGCTGAAGCTAGTTTAGAGGGAGCAGGAGAAGTGATTGATGCCCGAGATATAAGTGGTCCAAATGAATTTGACCAACGCTTACTTTCTTATTTTACACGCGTTCAATACAATTATAAAGAGCGTTATTTGCTTTCTGCTGTTGTGCGTCGTGACGGATCGTCAAACTTTGGTCCTGAGAATAAATTTGGTTATTTCCCATCAGCATCAATTGGTTGGGTAGTAAGTGATGAGCCTTTCTACGGAAGTAATGATATTTTAAACTTCTTGAAAATGAGAGCCAGTTACGGTATATTGGGTAATGACCGTATTGGAGCATTTGGATATATTTCAACATTAAATGCTGAAGGAACCTATGTTTTTGATAATGAATTGGTAAATGGTGTAGCTGCAGGCCAGCTTTCTAATCCCGAGATTAAGTGGGAGCGTCAAAAAACGTTTGATGTCGGTTTTGATTCACGCTTGTTCAATAACAAAATTGACCTTACTGTAGATTATTTCAAACGTCGCACTGATGACTTATTATTAGTGCCTCAGGTTTCAGGAATTTTAGGGGTTTATGCACCGGGAGCAGGAGCACCTATTGTTAACGCAGGTAGCGTTGAGAATAGTGGTTTTGAATTTTCGATATCTTATGATGAATACATTAGTGATGATGCTAGTTTCAACCTGAGTTATAACTTTACAACTCTCAAAAATGAAGTGCTTGCTGTTGGTAATGAAAGCGGATTTATTCCCGGAGGTGGTTTTGGTTTTGGTCAGGAACCTCCTGCACGTATGGAAGCAGGCTTCCCTATAGGATATTTTTACGGCTTACAAACTAATGGAATCTTTCAGTCTCAGGCCGAAGTTGATGCACATGCAACACAAGCAGATGCAACACTGGGCGACTTAAGATATGTAGATCAGAACAATGACGGATTGATTGATGGTGATGACCGTATCAATATAGGTGATCCTATTCCAGATGTGACGATGGGCCTTAATTTAGGTTTCAATTATAAGAATTTTGACTTCACGGCTTACGCTTTTGCTTCCATAGGTAATGACATTGTGCGTTCATACGATCGTAATCAGAATCTTACCAATAAGACTAATTATGTACTAGACCGTTGGACGGGGCCAGGCTCTACAAATACGTACCCTCGGGTTACTATTGGGCCTAATTCTAACTTACTATTTTCAGATTTTTATGTAGAAGACGGTTCGTATCTAAGACTTCAAAATGTACAATTAGGCTATAGTTTAGGTAACGATGTGTTAGAGCAATTAGGTATTAGAAAACTACGTTTTTATGTAGCTGTCACTAATGCATTTACCTTGTCAAAATATAAAGGCTATGATCCTTCTGCATCATCTGGAGCGCCAATTGGCGGTGGAATTGATCAGGGTTTCTATCCGGTGCCCAGAACCTACACAGCAGGAATGAACTTCAAATTTTAATAGAAGAGCGATGAAAAATATAAAAATACATTTAGGGTTTATTGCGATGCTAGCTTCAGCAATGTTTGTGGCTTGTGGCGATGACTTTGTTGAAGTTGACCCTATAAACGAAAATTCTGAAGACTTTTTTAATTCTGAAGAAGATTATCAGGATGCATTAGTAGGAGCTTATGATTTATTACAAGCTACTTATCTTAATGTGATGATTGGTGAGATAGCTTCAGACAATGCATTATCTGGTGGTGAAAGCGCTACAGATTCCCCCGGTATTCAGCAAATAGATAATATGACCCATACTCCTGTAAATCAGCAGTTGCGTGATATTTGGGGATGGATGTTTGCAGGGGTAAACAGAGCAAACTATATATTAGAATTTCAGGATAAAACTGATTTCTCAGGAAAAGATCAAGTAATAGCTCAGGCCCGTTTTTTAAGAGCATACTATTATTTTGAATTGGTAAAGTGGTTTGGCGATGTGCCATTAGCCGTAGATCAGCGTTTACTTTTTGGAGATCAGTTTAATATAGATCGTACACCAAAAGCTGAGGTTTATGCACAAATTGAACAGGATCTTATTTTTGCTGCAGAAACACTTCCTCCTACTCAGGCAGAGCAAGGTCGTATAACCAGTGGTGCTGCACGAGCACTTTTAGGAAAGGCTTATTTGTATCAAGATAAATTCACTGAAGCAGCTGATGCTCTAGACCAGGTGATTGCAGGGCCTTATGATTTAGTACAAGATTATTCGACCATTTTTGAATTAGAAGGGGAGAACAGTGTAGAGTCTGTTTTTGAAGTTCAGTATACAGATAAAGAAGGAGCAGGTTTTGGATGTTTACAGTGTAGTGAAGGTAATGTCGCTGTAGGTTTTAACGGAATAAGAAACTATTCAGGACCTCTTTTTGACAGTGGCTTCAGCTTCAACGTTCCTGTTCAGGAGGCGTATGATGCTTTTGAACCCGGTGATACACGTAGGGATATCGCTATTCTTAATATAGAAGAATTTGCAGCAGCTAATGGAGCTACTTATAATGAAGGGTATAAGCATACTGGTTTTTACAACAGAAAGTATATTGCTCGTAAAGGAGATGCAAACTTAGGTGATGCAAACCTAACCAACCCTAACAACTACCGATCTATACGTTTTGCTGATGTATTGCTTATGGCAGCAGAAGCACATAACCGTAAGGCAAATCCTAATGATGGATTAGCACAGCAATATTTAAACCGTGTACGCAGAAGAGCTTTTGGTGATACCGATCACGATATCACTGCTTCGGGAGCTGCCTTAACTGATTTTATTTATGCTGAAAGGAGACTAGAGCTAGTAGGTGAAGGTCATCGCTTTTTTGATTTAGTACGCACAGGAAGAGCAGCACAAAATATAGATGGCTTTTCAACAGGTAAAAATGAAGTTTTCCCTATACCTGTAATAGAAATTGAACTTACCGGAAACCGTTGGGAACAAAATCAAGGATATACTAATTAATACACGACAATACGATGAAAATTTTTAAATTACTAGTAGCATTAACCGTTGTATTGACGGTATTTAACGCTTGTGAAGATGATGTTGTAACAAATTATGCTTTACAAGATATTTCTGCTCCACAAAATTTGACTGCTAATTTTGACATTGCTCAAGATGACTCAGGAACGCTGACCATTACTCCTGCTGGGGAAGGGGCTTCTACATTTACTATTAATTGGGGAGATGAAGGACAAACAGAGGAAACCATTAATGCCGGTGAATCTGCTTCAAATACTTTTCCTGAAGGCGAATATATGGTACGTGTTGTAGCAACAGGAGCCACTGGTCTTACAAGTGAATATTCTCAATTAGTAACTATATCTTTTAGAGCACCAGAAAACTTAGTTGTAACTGTAGATCAGTCGGCAGCTAATCCTTCTAATGTTGTTGTTTCAGCAGAAGCAGATTTTGCTACTTTATTTGATGTTTATTTTGGTGATGAAACAACTGAAGAACCTGTTCAATTTATGCCAGGTGAAAGTGTTTCACATGAATATGAAGAATTAGGAGCTTATACGATACGTATAATTGCAAAAGGTGCTGGTGTAGCTACTACAGAAACAACTGAAGCAATTACGGTATATGAAGTGACTTCACCTCTTGAAGGAGCCCTCAATCCAACGGAAAAAGCAGCATCTGTAATTTCTTTATTTTCTGGAGCGTATAGAGACATAGACATGAGAACTTGGCGTACAGACTGGTCGGTAGGAACTTTAACAGATATTGATATAAAAGGAAATACGACTAAACAATATGACGAGCTTAGTTTTGTAGGTGTAGAACCTGCAAGTCCTATTGATGCATCATCTATGACGCATTTTAATATTGATGTTTGGACAGGAACAGCCACACAACTACGTATTAAGTTAGTAGATTTTGGACCAGACGGTGGTTTTGATGGTGGTGATGACTCAGAACATGAGATTACTTTAAATTTAGACAATGGCGATTTTGTACAAGGTTCCTGGGTTTCTTTAGATCTTCCGCTTAGTGCTTTTACAGGTCTTAATGAGCGTGAACACATAGCGCAATTAATCTATTCAGCTGGTCCTGCAGGTGCAGCTACGGTATATGTAGATAACGTATATTTTTATGACGAAAATTATGTGTCGTTAACAGCACCAGCTACTGCAGCAGCTGTTCCTTCTGCTGATGCAGGTTCGGTATTTTCAGTATTTAGTAATTCTTTTGAAGATCCTGCAGGAGTAAACTATTTTCCAAATTGGGGACAGTCTACTTCTTATGAGCAAATAGATCTTAGTGGAAATGCAGCAATTAAATATGGGAATGCTAATTATCAAGGAATTGATATTGGAGAAGAGGTAGATGCTTCCGCTTATAGCTTTGTTCACATAGATGTTTGGTCAGCAGATTATACGACTATTCCATTTTTCATCATTGATGCTTCTGGTGAGCGCCCTGTAGATTTAGAGGTTAACCCAGAGCAATGGACGAGTATAGATCTTCCACTTTCAGCATTTACAGATCAAGGTATATCTATTAATAAAGTGTTCCAGTTTAAGTTCGATGTCGGGTTTAGTGCAGGAGGAACATTTTATATAGATAATTTATACTTCCATAACTAAGAATTAAATAGTAAGATATTATGAAAAAGATAATTCAAATAGCATCCTATTGCTTAATACTGTTTACAGTATTGAGCTGTCAGGATGATGACAATACACTAGAGCAAATACAGGTTCCTCAAAATTTAGAAGTTGTGATGGACGTGACTGAAGATGGTTCTGGTAATGTAACCTTTACTGCTTCTGCAGACAATGCGGTTACCTATCGGTTCTCATTTCCTGACGGATCAACAGCGGTTGCTCCAGGGGGAGTGTATACCAAGCGTTTTACAAAAACAGGACTAAATACGTATCAGGTGACTGTATTGGCATACGGGCAAGCTGGTGTAAGCAGTTCTAGATTAGTTGAGGTTACGGTTGAAAGTGATTTCTCTGATCCTGATGCCATCGAGTTATTGACCGGCGGGGATTCTAAAACCTGGTACTGGGCAGCAGATGTGCCTAATCATTTGGGTGTTGGGCCTAATAATGATGACCTTTCTCAAAATTATTTTTGGGCATTCTTTTCATTTACAGATCCTTTTGCTTTAGCAGCGAATCCTGCAGCTACTTGTGCTTATGATGATGAGTTTATTTTCAGTACTTCTAATGGTGAAAATCTAACCTATGAGTACGATAATAAAGGAGCGTCTTTCTTCAACAGAAGTTATGCCAGCATCGTAGGTGGGCAATCTCCAGATGATAACTGTTATGAGTTTGATACTTCAGGAGAGAAAGCGGTTACCTTAGCTCCATCTGAATCTGTTGTTGCGGCAGAGCGCAAACGCGGTACGGTAATGACACTTGGTGATGATGGTTTTGTGGGGTATTATATTGGGACCAATGAATATGAGATTATGTCTCTTACCGAAAATCGTATGCTTTTACGAGCTGTACAGGGTAATGATCAAGGATTAGCCTGGTATGTGATTTTAACTTCAGAAAAACCGGTACAGGGTTCTGGACCACAAGCCGAGGAAGATGATTTTCCAAATTTAGTTTGGTCAGACGAGTTTGACACAGCTGGAGCACCTGATGTTTCAAACTGGACGTATGACATAGGCAATGGTCAGGATGGTTGGGGTAACAATGAGCTTCAATATTATACAGACCGACCTGAAAATGTTATTGTAGAAGATGGATTCTTAAAAATTACTGCGCAGCGAGAAGCTTTTAGCGGATCTGATTTTACATCAGCACGTCTAAAGTCTGAAGGGCTACAGGAATTTACCTATGGTCGTTTTGAAATCAGAGCGAAGTTACCTCAGGGAGTAGGTACGTGGCCGGCAATCTGGATGTTGGGTGCAGATTATCAAACTAATCCTTGGCCTGGAGCTGGAGAGATTGATATCATGGAGCATGTAGGGCGGAACCAAAATGAAATTTTGTCTACGTTGCATTTACCGGGTAATTCTGGTGCAAATGGTATTTCTGAAGAAACTACAGTACCTACCGCTTCAACGGAGTTTCATGTGTATACAGCAGAATGGACCGAAACACAAATCCGTTTTTATGTAGACGATGAAATTTTCCACATTTTTGAAAATAATGACAGTACACCATTCAACAAAGATTTCTTTATGATTCTCAATGTTGCTATGGGCGGAAATCTGGGTGGAGATGTTGAAGCTTCTTTTCAAGAATCTATGATGGAAGTAGATTACGTACGGGTCTATCAAAGAGATTAATCATGAACATTAAATATTTAAAAATAGCGCTGTTTCTGCTAATTACACCTGTAATCCAGATGACAGCGCAAACCCAAGGGATTAATGATCTAGATCCGGTTATTGAGCATAAAATCGATTCGATTCTAGAGTTGATGACGGTAAAGGAAAAAGTTGGTCAAATGGTGCAATACAACGGTAGTTTTGATGTTACCGGTGCTCCGTCAGATATTGATTCTAAAACCAAATTAGAAAAGCTTAAGAATGGCGAAGTAGGTTCTATGCTTAATGTGCTTACTTCAAAAGCGACTCGCGAAGCGCAACAAGTAGTAATGGAGCATTCTCGTTTGAAGATTCCGTTGCTTTTTGGATATGATGTGATTCACGGGTATAAGACCATGTTTCCGGTACCATTAGGCGAGAGCGCAAGTTGGGATCTTGAAGCCATGAAGTTGAGTGCGAGCATCGCGGCAAAAGAAACCGCTGCAGCCGGAGTACACTGGACGTTCGCACCTATGATCGATGTTTCTCGTGATGCACGTTGGGGCCGTATTATGGAGGGTGCCGGTGAAGATCCGTATTTAAATAGTGTAATCGGTGTTGCCCGTATTAAGGGTTTTCAAGGAGGTGATCTTGCTGATATCGCTACCATCGCAGCCTGTGCTAAGCATTTTGCCGGTTACGGTTTCGCGGAAGCGGGAAGAGATTACAACACGGTAAACGTGGGGGAATCTGAATTACAAAATGCTATTTTAATGCCATTTAAAGCAGCTTCTGAAGCGGGTGTGGCTACATTTATGAACAGCTTTAATGAGATTGACGGTGTACCCTCAACAGCATCTAATTATCTGCAAAGAGACCTCTTAAAAGGTGATTGGGACTATAAAGGTTTTATGGTTTCAGACTGGGGATCTATCGCTGAGTTAATCTCGCACGGATATGCAAAAGATAAAATGCAAGCTGGGGAATTAGCCGTTGTTGCCGGTAGTGATATGGATATGGAAGGTCGCGTCTACGAAGAGGCTTTAGAACCTCTAGTTGCTGAAAATAAAATAGAAGAAGCGTTACTGGATGATGCGGTACGTAGAATTTTACGTGTAAAATTTCATTTAGGATTGTTTGAAGATCCTTATAAATACAGTGATGCGCAACGTGAAAAAGAGGTTTTACTTGCAAAAGAACATTTAGAAGCTGCCCGTGATATCGCACGTAAATCCATTGTTTTGCTGAAGAATGAAAGTGAGGTTTTACCGTTAAAGAAAGATGTAAAAAGCATTGCAGTTATCGGTCCGTTAGCAGATGACACAGATTCTCCTTTAGGAAACTGGCGTGCGCAGGCTGATAAGAATTCTGCGGTTTCTGTTTTAGAAGGGATTAAAAATGTTGTGGGTAATAATGCCCAGATTAATTATGCTAAAGGAGCCGATTTAGGAATGGGAGAGCGTAGCTTTCTAATGCCTTTAACAATAAATGAGACTGATACATCTGGTTTTACTGAAGCTGTAGCAGCTGCTGAAAATTCAGAAGTTGTGGTTATGGTTTTAGGAGAAGATGCTTTTCAAACCGGAGAAGGCCGCAGCCAAACCGGTATTCAGTTACGTGGTGTTCAGCAAGAACTGCTTGATGCAGTTTTAGAAGTTAATGACAATATTGTTTTAGTTTTAATGAACGGGCGTCCTTTAGATTTAAGCAAACCTAACGAGCAGGTACCTGCTATTTTAGAGACCTGGTTTTTAGGTTCTGAAGCGGGTAATGCCATTGCAGATGTACTTTTTGGAGATTACAATCCTTCCGGGAAATTACCGGTTTCTTTTCCGCGTAATGTGGGGCAGGAGCCTTTGTATTACAATCAGAAAAATACTGGGAGACCATCTAGTACTATGGTAACGTATTCTGGCTATCAGGATGGATCACGAGAGGCTTTATTTCCGTTTGGTTATGGATTGAGCTATACCACTTTTGAATATGGAAAGCTTCAGCTGAGTGCTTCTGAATTTTCCGGGGATTCCAGTATAGAGCTTTCCGTAAAAATCACAAATACCGGGAATGTTGCCGGTAAAGAAACGGTTCAACTTTACATTCACGATTTAGTTGCCAGCAGAACAAGACCGGTAAAAGAGCTTCGTGATTTCCGTCAGGTTACTTTAGAGCCGGGAGCAACACAAACAGTAAGCTTTACCATTTCGCCTAAAACATTAGCGTTCTATACAGCAAATAGGGTTTGGGAAGCAGAAGCTGGTGAGTTTGATGTGATGATAGGAGGTAATTCGGTGGATTTACAAAAAGCAACATTTCAATATAAAAATTAATGAAAAAACTCTTTTTACTTTGTGCTCTTGTAGTGTTATATTCCTGTAAAGCGCAACAGCCACAGTTGGTCTGGTCAGATGAGTTTAACGGTAAAGAATTAGATCTCACTTCGTGGAATTTTGAATTAGGCGATGGTTGTCCTAATCTTTGCGGTTGGGGAAACAACGAGCGTCAGATTTATACGAAAGATAACCATAGATTAGAAGACGGCAAGTTGATTATTACTGCAAAAAAAGATGGAGACCAGTATACTTCTACGCGTATTACTACCCAGGGAAAACATGAGTTTCAATACGGTAGAATGGAAGCTCGTGCAAAACTCGCTATAGGACAAGGGATCTGGCCGGCTTTCTGGATGCTGGGTAGTGATATCAAACAAGTGGGTTGGCCTGCCAGCGGTGAGATTGATATTTTAGAATATGTAGGAAGAGAAGAGGATATGGTGTATACCACATTGCATGTTCCTGCTGGTCATGGTGATAGTGCTTTTAGTAAAAAAACAAAATTTGAAGCTATTGAAGATGGCTATCACGTTTATGCAGCAGCATGGTCTCCTGAACACATTGAATTTTTTGTTGATGATCAATCGGTATTTATTTACAGTCCTGAAGATAAAAATAAAGCGGTTTGGCCATTTGATCAGCCTTTCTATTTCATAATCAATATGGCAATTGGGGGAAACTTTGGAGGTCCTGAAGTTGATGATCGTATTTTTCCGCAGGAATTTAGTATTGATTATGTAAGAGTTTATAAGCTTTAAGTCTTAGTTTAATTTTTGGATTGATTGTTATTTAAAAGGTTCTGTTGGTAAGACAGCGCCTTTTTTGGGTTTCTGCCAAATCTATTTAAATAGCAAGTATATTTGCAGTCTATGAGCATACTTACCTCAATTACCATCAGACCCGAATTACTCGAGGAACGGGATTATATTTTGAAACAGGCTTTACAAAAAGCCAGAGTAAAGCCGCGTATGGTTTCAGACTGGCGTATTAGAAAGCGTTCTATAGATGCTCGTAATAAACCCGTGAAATTGCAGTTACAGATTGAGATTTGGCAGACGGGAGAGGAGCGTAAAAGTCTTAATGCTTTTATTTCTCAAGATGTCTCTCAAGCTCCTCAAATTGCCATAATTGGTGCCGGTCCTGCCGGACTCTATGCAGCTTTGCGTGCCATTGAAGCCGGACTGAAGCCTGTAGTTTTTGAACGGGGAAAAGATGTGCGGGAACGTCGCCGGGACTTGGCTAAAATCAATAAAGATCAAATTGTAAATCCGGAATCTAATTACTGTTTTGGTGAAGGCGGTGCCGGTACCTATTCTGACGGAAAATTGTATACGCGATCTAAAAAGCGCGGTAACGTTTTAAAGGGGCTTGAATGGTTAGTGCATTTTGGAGCAGATGAGGATATTTTAGTGGATGCCCACCCACATATAGGGACTAATAAGTTGCCCAAGGTGATTTCTGCAATGCGTGATGCTATACTTGAAGCAGGAGGAGCTGTGCATTTTAATGCTAAACTGACCGATCTGATTATTGAAAACAAAGCCATTAAAGAAATCGTTATTAATCATGCAGATCATTTTACTTTTAATGAAGTCGTATTGGCAACTGGTCATTCGGCACGTGATATTTTTTACTTGTTACACGATAAAGGCGTGAAGATTGAAGCAAAACCCTTTGCGCTTGGTGTGCGTATAGAACATCAGCAGGAAGTTATTAACTACATTCAGTACCACGGAGAGACTGACAACCCGTATTTACCACCAGCTGCATATAGTCTGGTAGAGCAAATAGATGGGATGGGCGTATATTCTTTCTGTATGTGTCCCGGTGGAATTATAGCTCCTTGCGCTACAGCTCCCGATGAGGTGGTTACAAACGGTTGGAGCCCGAGTAAGCGTAACAATCCGTATGCGAATTCTGGAATCGTAGTAAGTGTTGAGCCTAAAGATTTACCGAATTACGCACCAGATAACCCTTTTGTAAGTCTTGATTTTCAGAAAGCCGTGGAGCATGCGTGTTGGGTTGCTGGAGGTAAGACACAGCAAGTGCCTGCACAGCGTATGACTGATTTTGTAAAAGGGAAAATATCTGATGATTTCCCTAAAACTTCCTACCAACCTGGAATTGTAAGTGCAGATCTAAATATAGTTTTGCCAGATTTAATTGCTTCACGGTTGAAAAAAGCATTTGTGATCTTCGGAAAAAAAATGCCGGGCTATTTATCTAAAGAAGCCGTTTTACATGCTCCGGAAAGCCGTACTTCTTCACCGGTTTCTATTCCTCGTAATTCTGAGACTTTAGAACATGTAGCGATCAGTGGGCTCTATCCTTGTGGAGAAGGGGCAGGTTATGCCGGCGGAATTATGTCTGCAGCTATTGATGGTATCAACTGTGTAGATGCAATAGCTAAAAAATATATATCTTAAAAAAGCAAAGCCTCGCTTTTGCGAGGCTTTGAATTGAATTTCGTAAGCTTAAGACTTATTATTCAGCTTGAGGAGCAGGTACAGCAGCGCTGTCAACTACAACTTCAGCAGGAGCTTCTTCAACAGGAGCCTCAGGAGTTACTTCTTCCATAGAAGTTTCTTCCATTGTCTCTTCAGTTGATTCTTGAGCAGACTCTCTGCAAGAAAAAACAGTGATCATTAAACTCAAAGCGAAACCAGCTAAAATATTGCGTTTCATAAATAAAGATTTATTGCGTTAAAAATGCGGGCGAATGTACTTCAAATATGAATACGTGCAACATGACCTAGTCTGATTTTATATATTTTTTAGCTAAAATTCTATAGGGGGCATAACTGACTTAAAATCAGATATGAATTAAGCATAATATTTTGCTAAAGATGACATTTTTGATGCTAAAGCTCTATTTGCTTCTCCATTTTCCTGATCACCATTAATTTTACTCAATTCTAAAAGAGAATAATTTTCTACCAGTTGTTGAGATATAAATCTTCTAGACTTTTTCAGATTTGCGATATTTATATTAAGTGCTTGATTAGTTACGTCATAAGTCATAGAACTTTTTTTGAAGGGATTCCAATAGGTTTTAATAAGAATATCTGAATTGGATTTAGAGATCGAGTCCAATAAGATATTTATCTGGTCTGTCTTTTCTTCAGAGAAAATGTCAACTAAATGATTTTGAAAAAAAGTACTGTGAAGTACATCACAAGTTCTTCTGACTGCACTACTGATGAGCCGATTTTCACCATTGTAAACTAAATTCATAGGAGTAGATTTTTGTTAGTTATTATGTATTAGTCAGGAAATTCGAGTTGTTAAGTGGTTAATCATAAACTTACTTTATTAGTTTTTAAGTTATATACGTATTGAAATAAATTAGATATTCTAACATAGAAAAACGATGAACAGTAAATTTTACATTTAAATGACTTGTAAAAATTAAGATTAGCTGTTTATAACCATCAAATTGAGCAGGGCGGTGCAGGATGAATAGATTATTGAAACTCATTATTTTTCAATATCATTTTCAATTTATTTTTATGAAAAATATATCTGCTTTTTTTCTTGTTTCCATTTTGCTTATCAATACATCTTGTAAGAAAGAGGTATCATCATCTGGGGTTCATAATTTAGTTATAGATACCCAAACAGTGTTAGCACCTTTTGGCAATTTTGAAGTTAAAACTCCAGATTTTAGCAATACACCTCAATTTTTAATTACTGATTTTGGTGCAGTTAAAGGTGATAAAGTAAAAAACACACAAGCGATTGCCTCCGCCATAGATTCTGCAAATGCATCAGGGGCGGGTACCGTAGTCATTCCTAAAGGTGAGTGGTTGACTGGTGCAATCCATTTTAAGAGTAATGTAAATCTTCATGTAAAGGAAGGAGCAACGCTTTTATTTTCAGAAGATCCTCACGATTATCTTCCGGCTGTACTGAGCACCTGGGAAGGTATGGAATGTTATAATTATTCCCCGCTTATTTATGCCTATGCTTGTAAAAATGTAGCTATTACCGGTACAGGAATTTTAAAGGCAAAAATGGATACTTGGAAAGTCTGGTTTGCCAGACCTTCCGGTCATATGCAAAACTTAAAACGCTTGTATGAAATGGCTTCAAACGATATACCTGTTGAAGAGCGTCAAATGGTTAATGATTCAGCTAATTTCAGACCACAGTTTATCCAGTTCAATCGCTGTAACAATGTGTTGCTTGAGAATGTTTCCATCGAGAACAGTCCATTCTGGGTGATTCATCCATATTTATCCTCAGATGTGACCATACGAAATGTACATGTATTTGCTCACGGTCATAATAACGATGGTGTAGATCCCGAAATGAGTCAGCGTGTTTTGATTGAAGATTGTGTTTTTGATCAGGGAGACGATGCGATCGCTGTAAAGGCTGGTCGTAACCAAGATGCCTGGCGTCTCAATACACCGGTTAAAGATGTAGTCATTCGTAATTGTCTGGTTAAAAACGGTCACCAACTTCTGGCGATAGGTAGCGAATTGTCAGGCGGGGTGGAAAATGTGTATATGGAAAATTGCGAGGTTGAGCCTAACGCTAAGCTGAATCATTTACTTTTCATCAAGACTAACGAACGCCGCGGAGGCTATGTCAAAAATATCTTTATGGAAAACATCAAAGCTGGTCGTATAGATAAAGGCGTTTTAGGAATTGAGACAGATGTGTTGTATCAATGGAGAGATTTAGTGCCTACTTATGAACGCAGATTGACACCCATTGAAGCTGTTTTTATGAATAAGGTCACTGCAACTCATGTTGATTTTGTTTCCCGAATTTTAGGAGATGCCGAAATGCCCATTAAAAACATCGAGCTAAAAAACATAAAGGTAGATTCTATACGAGATCAGGAACTGATTCACAAAAATGTTTCCGGATTTACCCGTAGCTAGTATTGAGCAGTCTATAATGATTTACACAAGAAAAAAATGAAGTCTGAAGTAGCAGTACTACTTCAGACTTCATTTTTAGTTATTCTTAAATTCGGGCATTTATTTTTCATAGTTCTCAAGAATGATTCATTGATTTTATAGAATCTATATTTTGTTTAAACTACTGGTAATTTAATTTGATATAAATGTTAAAAATTTAAGTTTTTAAGATTGTTTTAAGATATTACTGCTGTTTAATCAATTAGTTTAGAGCCTATCCTTTCAGGTCTTATCTTAAATTCCACCGCGGAAAACACTTTTCTTTTTAGAAAATATTAAGATTTTGATTTTTAAGGCTAAAGCATCATTAATCAAAACTTATCTGTTTTTATGAAAAGAAGAAACTTTGTTCAACTTACTGGTCTTGGAGCAGGGGCATTAATGTTACCTGTCTCGATGATGGGTAATGACATTGCTGCTGAAGCATTATTAGAACCCGGTCTGGATCTGTTTACCAAAAAATCCTTAGCAGATGTAGCATTGAATACAGCACGTTCTCTAGGTGCTTCCTATGCAGATGCACGTATAGGCCGTTACCTCAATCAATATGTTTTTACCCGTGAAGATAAGGTACAAAACGTTGTGAATACCGAGTCTTTTGGGGTGGGTGTTCGTGTCATAGCAAACGGTACCTGGGGTTTTGCATCAACAAATGATGTGAGTGATGCCGGTATTAAAAAAGCAACACAGCAAGCGGTTGCTATAGCAAAGGCAAATTCAAAAATACAAACAGACCCTGTGGTTTTGGCTCCCGTTGAAGCTCATGGTGAAGTGAGTTGGAAAACACCCTTAAAAAAGGATTTTAGAGAAGTACCGGTTTCTGAAAAAGTGGAGCTGTTGCTTGATGCAAATGCTGCTGCAATGAATGCAGGAGCCAACTTTGTGAATTCGGCTTTGTTTATGGTAAATGAGCAAAAATATTTTGCCTCAACAGATGGATCATACATCGATCAGGATATACATCGCATCTGGCCAACATTTGGTGTCACCGCCATAGATAGAGAAGCCGGTAAATTTAAATCTCGCCAGGCAATGAGTGCTCCTATGGGAATGGGATATGAATATATGGACGGTCTCGAAAGTGAAAAGCTAATGAGTCCGGCAGGATTCAATCTGTATCGTAACAGTTATGATATTATAGAAGATGCAACTACTGCTGCAAAACAGGCTAAAGAAATGCTTACTGCAGAATCTGTACAACCGGGTAAATACGATTTGGTTTTAGAGCCTAATCACCTTGGGTTGACTATTCATGAATCAGTAGGTCACCCTCTGGAGCTTGATCGTGTTTTAGGATATGAAGCAAATTATGCCGGAACCAGTTTTGCCACTCTAGATAAATGGAAATCCGGAGACTTTAAATACGGTAGTGATATTGTGAACATCGTGGCAGATAAAACACAACCGCACTCTCTTGGTGCTGTGGGATATGATGATGAAGGGGTGAAGACTAAGAAATGGGATTTAATTCGTAACGGTATTCTGGTCAATTACGAAGCGATTCGGGATCAGGTAAGCATTTTAGATCAGAATGAATCTCATGGATGTTGTTATGCACAAAGCTGGAATGATGTGCAGTTTCAGCGTATGCCAAACATATCGCTTGAAGCCGGTAAAGAACCGTATTCTGTTGAAGAAATGATCAAAGATGTAGAAAAAGGAATTTATATCGCAGGTCGTGGTAGTTATTCCATAGATCAGCAACGCTATAATTTTCAGTTTGGTGGTACGGTATTTTATGAGATAAAAGAGGGTAAGATTGTAGGAATGCTTAATGATGTTGCCTACCAGTCTAACACCCAGGAGTTTTGGAATTCCTGTGCAAAGATTTGTGATGAGGGCGACTACAGGTTGTTTGGGTCTTTCTTTGACGGGAAAGGGCAGCCTTCTCAGGTAAGTGCTGTTTCTCACGGTAGTTCTACAACGCGTTTTGACGGTGTGAATGTGATTAATACAGGAAGATCTGTCTAAATTCTTTTATCTAACTAATTAATACAAAGTACAATGGCAATATATACAGAAGAAGAATCACGTAAGATATTAGAGAAGGCAATGAGCTTTTCTAAAGCTGATGCGTGCGTGATTAACCTTGGCGGAAGTGAAAGCGGCAATATTCGTTATGCCCGGAACACGGTTTCTACAGCTGGGCATCAATCTAATCAAAGTCTGGCAGTGGAAGCTAGCTTTGGAAAGAAATCTGGCACAGCAACTATAGATGAATTTGACGATGCTTCCCTAGAGAAAGTAGTGCGTCGTGCAGAAGAACTGGCGCAACTCTCTCCTGAAAACCCAGAGTTTATGGAGCCGTTAGGATCCCAAACTTATGATGAGTCGGTGAGCTACTCAGAAGCTACGGCAAATACAACTCCGGAATTTAGGGCGGACGTTGCAGCAAAAAGTATCAAACCTGCAAGCGAAAAAGAGGTAACCGCAGCTGGTTTTTTAGATGACGGTGCCGGTTTTAGCGCAATGCTCAACTCAAACGGACTTTTCGCCTATAATAAGTCTACAAATGTTGACTTCACTGTGACGATGCGTACCAATGATGGTACGGGGTCTGGTTGGGTGACGCGTGATTATAATGATATTTCAAAGTTTGATGCTGAAGAAGCTTCTGCCATAGCAATTGATAAAGCGGTGATGTCGCGCGAGGCAAGGGCTATTGAACCGGGGCGTTACACGGTGATACTGGAGCCTGCTGCTGCAGAAGAGTTACTGGGTAATATGGGACGTGCCTTTAATGCACGTACTGCAGATGAGGGGAGAAGCTTTATGTCTAAAGAAGGCGGCGGAACAAAGTTGGGAGACAAAATTGTAGATGAGCGTGTGACCATCTGGTCAGATCCTCTGCATCCAGATGTGCCCACTTCAACCTGGAGTGGTGATGGTTTACCACGCAAAAAAACAATGTGGGTAGAAAATGGAGTGGTAAAAAACCTGGCGTATGACCGGTATTGGGCATCGCAACAAGGGGTTGATCCGGTACCGTATCCCAGCAATATGATTATGCAAGGCGGTGATGCTTCGCTTGATGATATGATTAAACGTACAAAACGCGGAATTTTAGTGACGCGTTTCTGGTATATTCGTTCAGTAGATCCACAAACCCTATTGTTTACCGGTCTTACTCGTGACGGAACGTTTTACATTGAGAATGGTCAGATCAAATACCCGGTGAAGAATTTCCGTTTTAATGAGAGCCCTATCATCATGCTCAACAACCTGGAAGAGTTGGGTGAGCAGGTCCGCGTTAACGGCAACCTTATCCCGTATATGAAGATTCGAGACTTTACATTTACCAGCCTTTCAGATGCTGTGTAAGTATTTCATACAAACAGAAACTGGTTACTTTTTTAAGTAGCCAGTTTTATTTTTTCCAAAGAAATTACTGAAGTCTGACTTTTGGTAAAATCAAACTTCACCAATACATTTTAACCCCTCCTTGCTTACATTGAACAACGATTTTTTCTTCACAAGACTGCAATACGAGTCGGGCGACTGGGATGTTGACCAGCGTATGCCGTCTAACCTCCTCAATTCGCTGGTGGAATATACAACGCTTAAAATAGATACTCGGGAAAACATCATTTCACTAAGTAGCGATGCAATTTTTAAATGTCCGTTTTGCTACATTTCGGGGCATAAACTGGTACAGTTTACTTCAAAAGAGCGGGAAAATTTTGAGAAGTACGTAAACAACGGCGGTTTTGTGTTTGCAGATGATTGTAACCACGACATAGACGGACTTTTTGCTAAATCTTTTGAACGGCAGATGGAAGAGATTTTTGGTCCGGATGAACTCCAGAAAATTCCCAATGACCACGAAATTTATTCCTCTTTTTTTGAATTTGATGACGGTCCGCCTACAACCTCTCAGGAGCTTAATGGCTGGGGTGATGATCTCGTTCATGAATACCTTAAAGCTATTGTTGTCAATGGCAGAATAGGAGTTTTGTATAGTAATAAAGATTATGGTTGCGAGTGGGATTACGACTTTAGAAATAAACGATTTTATAGAATAGACAATACACGATTTGGGGTGAATATTGTGATGTATGCCCTTACCTCTTAACTTAAAAATATGGATAACGAATTGGTGAAAATCGAGCAGGAAGTTAATAGCCTTACAGCAAAGATTACACAGCTCAAACAAGAAATCGGCAAGATAATTATAGGGCAAGAAGAAACGGTAGAGCAGTTGTTGATTACCTTTTTGGCGGGTGGTCATGCATTGCTTGAAGGTGTTCCCGGACTTGCCAAAACCTTGATGATTCGCACGTTGGCGCAAGCCATAGATTTAAAATTTAAGCGTATTCAATTTACGCCAGATTTGATGCCATCAGACATTATAGGAACCGAAATCCTTGAAGAAGATCAGACCACCGGGAAGAAATTCTTTGAATTCAATAAAGGACCTATTTTCTCAAACATCATACTGGCTGATGAGATTAACCGTACTCCACCAAAAACTCAGGCTGCTTTGCTTGAGGCTATGCAGGAATTTGAAGTGACCTACTCAGGAAAAACCTATTCTTTGGATAAGCCATTCTTTATTTTGGCAACACAAAACCCTATTGAACAATCCGGAACTTTCCCGTTGCCGGAAGCACAACAAGACCGATTTTTACTGTACATCCGTATTGGGTATCCTACAGAAACCGATGAAACTGCGATTTTAAAAGCGACAACAAGTTCTAAGAAAGCTAAAGTCAATTCGGTGATTTCTGGTGAGGAGATTATTCGTTTACAAGAGTTGGTTCGTGAAGTTCCCATAAGTGATGATTTAATCGCTAAGGTGAGTAAACTAATACGTGCCACACGCCCGGAAACAACACCAGATGATTACGTCAAACAATGGGTGAGCTGGGGAGCCGGTCCACGTGCGGGGCAGGCGATGATTTTAACAGCAAAAGCAAGAGCTTTAGCACAAGGTCGACTCTCAGTAACCCCGGCCGATTTAAAGTTTGTAGCGTTCCCTGTTTTGCGCCATCGCGTAATTGTGAATTTTAAAGCCGAAGCAGCAAACATCAATACCGATAGGGTTACTCAGAAACTAGTAGACACAATTTTATAACCGATGCAAACCAACTATCAAGAACTCCTAAAACCCGAAATCCTGCATGAGGTGTCAGGCCTAAGCCTGCTGGCTCGGGTTGTAGTTGATGGATATTTGCAAGGTTTGAACCGCAGTAAAAGTCTGGGTAGTGGTATGGAATTCAGTCAGTACCGTGGGTATGAACCGGGCGATGACTTGCGTTTGCTAGACTGGAAAATGTTAGCGCGTTCTGGACGCTATTATATCAAACAATCTGAGATAGAATCTCAAGTTTCGGTGAAGTTTATTCTTGATGCGAGTAACTCCATGTTGCATCAGGAAGGGAATCTGACAAAAATGGATTATGCCCGGATTCTTGTGGCAAGTCTGTCTTATCTCGCACACAAACAGGGAGATGAAGTCGGTCTTTTTGCGTTAAGTGAAAGCAACTTAACCACGATTTACCCTAAAGCCAGTGTACAACATTTTAACCGGCTGTTAGAGGAATTGATCCGTATTGAAACTGTCGGAAAATGGCCGCCTCATGCTATTACAAATGAGCGTCTGCATGAGCGCGGCCGCAAGGAACTGATATTTTTTATTACGGATATGTATGAGCACGGGGATGAACTTTCAGCATTCACAAAAGCTTTGAAAACGTCTCGAAATGAGGTCGCAGTACTGCAGATTTTAGGTAAAGATGAACTGAATTTTGAATATAGCGGGACGGTAACTTTTGAGGATTTAGAAACGGGTACAAAATTAAAGGTGGCGGCAAAAGAAGCCCGAACACATTATTTGGAAAACCTAACTAACAAACTAAAAAAGACCGAAGAACTGTTACTGAATCAAGGCATAAGCCATCAGGTATTTACAATGGGTGAACCGCTTGGAGCAACTCTCAATTTGTTTTTAAAAAAACGCATAAACTTAGTATAATATGTTTTTTGCTAATCCACTGTATTTATGGGCTTTGTTGGGACTTGCTGTTCCCGTGGCGATACATTTGTGGAGCAAAAGTGAGGGTAAAACAATCCAAGTGGGTAGTATCTCCATGTTTCAGGAGTCTGAAACTACACAAAGTAACAGCCTGCATCTTAACGAGTGGATTTTGTTGCTTTTGCGCATGCTTGCCGTTGCGTTGCTGGTGTTTATTTTGGCAGAGCCTTTCGCTAAAGCACAAACAAAAAAAGAAGATTTAGTCTATCTCGTAGAACCTGGTTTACTAGAATTACAATCTTTTAAACTCGTGCTTGACAGTCTTGCTGAAAAGCAGGAGGTGAAGCTCTTGCAAAAGGACTTTTCTACGTATAAACCCGAGGATACATTAGTAGATAACAGCACGATAAATTATTGGCAACTAGTTCAAGAACTTCAAGAGTTACAGGCTGATCGTATTGTGGTGTATTCACAATCTTTAGCAAAAGGTTTAAAAGGAAAGCGTCCCGAAATTCCTGAACATATAAACTGGATAACGATTGATTCTACTGCTGCTGTTGATGAGGTTCTGCAGCTGCGTCAATTGCAGGATTCGGTTGAAGTTTTAAACCTGCATAGCACTCGTGACAAACTGTATTTTACTAAGGAATTTATAGCATTAAAGAAAGCTCAGGATTTGAATAAAGGTATTGACCTTATTGCTACCGACACCCTTTCTATTTCTTTTTCAGCAACAGATTCGCTGACCTCGCAGATCCCATTTTTAAAAGCTGGTTTTGAAGCCTTAAACAGTTATCTGAATCAACCTATAGTTTTCAAGCAGATTGAGAACCCTGCTGAAATTGAAGCAGAAACAGCTGTTTTAATTTGGCTGCAGCCCAATAATCCACCTGAAGTTGACGGGATCACCTTACTATTTAATCCTGATGCATTTGCAACTCATTTGGTTGAGCCGGTTGATGCTAAAAACTATGTGTTGACTCAACTCATTACACGTAAGCATGCAGTTACAAACCATCTCCCTGAACAGTTGTTGCCATTACTCAACCTGCATCCGGAACTAGCGATCGAAATTGCTAAATATGACAACAGAGTAGCTTCTTCCGAAGAGATACAACCTTTAAAAATTGATGGGGATAACCAGATCGATGAAGCATCGATGATCCCTTTTACGCCGTGGTTTTGGCTGGCTCTTGTACTCGTTTTGATCGTTGAACGCATGGTATCCCGAATACGAAAGCAATGAGGAGTACCGGGCAACATAAGGTTTTAAAATTTAAGCAACGGTGGCAAACCCATTTGTGGTTGCAAGTGGTATTGCTTGCTTTGATCCCTGCTGCTACGCTCTATATATTGTCGTTTCAAATAGCCCTAAGTCTCTTTATTTTTATGCTAATGGGCTTAATCGGACTGCTGTTTTTTAAGCCTTTTTCGGTACCTATTTCACGTGTTATTCAATTTGTTGATGGCAATTTGCAAAATTCAGAATATAGCGCAGCATTGGTTTTTCAACCTAAAGAAGAGTTGACGCGTTTAGCGCAAATTCAACGTTACAGAACCGAAGAAAAAATAGCTGCAGAACTTAAAAGTTTACAACCACCGGTACATTATAAGCGTTTTAGTATCTGCCTTTTGGGAGCTCTTGCAACCCTACTAATTGTGTTTACCGTTTTTAAAGCAACAGATACACGGTCACTGAATTATTCTGTAAAACCTGAAAATGAAATGATCGTTCGGGCGGTTGATTCTTCTGAAGTGCAACAAATTCCTCCTAAAATCATCAAGCAATCGGTAAAGCTGCGTTATCCTGCATACACTTCCTTAGGTTCAAGAAGTACTGAAAGTATGGATATCAAAGCACTTGAAGGTTCACAGATCACGTGGAGTTTGCAGTTTGATCAGAAAGTAGATTCTGTTTTTATGGAAAGTCAATCAACACAGTATTTGATGCAACGCAACAGAGATACGTATCAAAGAAGTCAACACGTCTCAGCTTCCGGTTTTTACAATTTTAAGTTTGTAGATACGCTGGGCAACGTCTATATATCAGATTTGCATAGCATAGAAACCATGTACGACGAAGCACCACAAGTCGATATATTCAATTTAGACCCATTTACTTCTTTTGAACCCCAGGATGAAAAAACAATCCGTTTTGAAACTCAAATCACTGATGATTATGGTATTGCCGATGCGTTTATTGTTGCAACGGTGAGTCGGGGCTCGGGAGAATCGGTGAAGTTTCGGGAGGAGAAAATTGCATTTAATTCTGCTATAGCAACAGGAACTAAACAGCAATCGCTTTTACAAAAAATCAATCTGGATGCTCTTAACATGGAGCCGGGAGATGAACTCTATTTTTATATTCACGCGCAAGATTTAAAAACGCCTAAACCTAATATCACTCGAAGTGAAACCTATTTTGCCGTGATTAAAGACACGACCCAGTATGAGTTTGTGGAGGCCGGCGGGATGGGAGTAGACCTGATTCCTGATTATTTTAGAAGTCAGCGTCAACTCATCATTGATACCGAAAAACTGATCAAAAACAAGTCTAAACTTAGTACTAAAGCGTTTAATGCTACCAGTAATGAACTGGCATTTGACCAGAAAAGTTTGCGGTTAAAATACGGAGAATTTATGGGGGATGAAGCAGAAGGTGGTCTGGCTGCACAGCAAGGAGACCCCGGAGCGATTGAAGCTGAAACCGATGATCTGCTCGCAGAATACGCACACAAGCATGACGGTGCTAATGAGCATAATCTTGTGGAAGATGAGCATGAGCACGAAGAGAAAGAAGGGGAAGAGGAAAATCCACTGGAAAAGTATGTGCACAACCACGATGATCCTGAGGAATCGACGCTTTTTGCGAAGTCGCTTAAGCGTAAGCTGCGAGCGGCATTAAACATTATGTGGGATGCTGAGTTGCATTTGCGTATGTATGACCCAAAACAATCGTTGCCGTATCAATATGAAGCCTTAGAACTGATTCAGGAACTAAAAAATAGTTCCCGTATTTACGTGCATCGCATCGGGTTTGACCCGCCACCTATAAAAGAAGATAAGCGCTTGAGTGGTGAACTCAAAGATGTGGATAGTTTTACAAAGCAAGAAGATTTTAAAGAATCTGAAAACTTTAAAGCTTTGCGGAAAGCGATTAACAGGTTAGAACAATTGATTGCACATCAAAGGGAAATAACTTCTGTAGATCAAGAAACTTTTGAAGCGGCAGGTAATGAATTGGCCGCTTTGGCGATAGAGCATCCGGGAAATCACTTAGAGACTTTGCAACAACTGCGGTGGATTTCTAAAAACCTGAATACCCAAGTTGAAGATTTAAAACGTTTACAAAACGGACTCCTAAAAGCATTACCCGAGCAGGAAGCAAATCCTTCAAAAATAAAGTCACATTATAGCAAATTAGATGCGTTGCTGGTTAAAAAGTTAGACGCTGATGAGTGATTTTACTTTTATAAATATCGATTATTGGATTCCTGTGCTGATAGGGACAGTTGTTCTTTTTGTGGTTTTTTTAATTAAAGAATGGTCTCGAAAAAGCAGCAGTACTTTTGTGATACGCATCGGGGTTGCTATGGTAGCGATTTTAGCTTTAGCGGTTTTAGCATTGAAGCCGGCAAGTAGGTTTGAAATCGAAGGCAAACAAGGCGTTTTGTTGACCCAAGGTTATCAAGAAAGTCAGTTGGATCGTCTTAAAAAATTGAATCCAAAGCTCGAGGAAGTGATTTATAACGATCATATACTACAATCTCAATTGGATTCTTTGCGTAAGGTATTCATTTTGGGAACCGGAGTTCAACCCTACGATTTCTGGCAGTTAGCAGACAAAAATGTAGCATTTTTATCAGGAGAATTTCCTGCCGGTATCAACAACGTGAATTATAAAACGAGTGCGGTTGAAGGTGATGCATGGAATGTAAAAGCACAGTATGCTAAACCTAACATAGGAAATCAAATTGTATTACAAGCGCCCGGAAATCTAGCGCTTGATTCTGTAAGATTCAACAGAAGTCAGGATACGGTTTTTTCGCTTCAAGCGAGATTAAAAGCACCGGGCAATTTTGTATATGAGTTGGTAGAAAAAGATTCCACCGGGATTGAAATTCAACGCGAACCGCTTCCATTACATGTGCTTCCCAAGCAGCAGTTGAATATTTTAATGCTTAATGCCTTTCCTACTTTTGAGATCAAGTATCTGAAGAACTTCTTAGCAGCATTGAATCACAAAGTTTTAGTTCGCAACCGCCTGACGCAAGGTAGATTTAAATATGAGTATTTCAACCGGGAACGGGAAACACTTCAAAGTTTAAATGCTACAGCTTTAGAAGCTATAGATCTGTTGATTCTAGATGGTGGAGCCTGGAATTCGCTTTCGAGAAAAGAACAGCATACGGTTCGTACAGCAATAGAGCAGGAGGGATTGGGTGTTTTTCTAATGCCAGACGAGAATTTGTTTTACGGGAATCAACCGCTGTTGAATTTTAAGTTTACGCGTACGTCACTAAGCGAAATTAACTTAGAAAACGGAGTGCGTGTCTCAACATTTGGATATTTATTTAATCCCAGCTCAGATATAAATGCGACTTTAAAAAGTGGAAATTCTTTACTGGCAGCTCAGCGATTTTTGGGTTTTGGTAGCGTGAGTACTACAGTATTGACAAATACCTATGCCTTACAGCTTAAAGGAAATAAAGCTGCTTATAAAGCGGTGTGGAGTGAACTTTTAAAACCAGTTTTAAGAGCTGAAGATGAAGTGGTGTATTGGGAGGATTCTCACCAGTCGGTTTATAAAAATGAACCCTATGACATACAATTCAGGACCACGTTAAACGATTTTAAAGTACAAGATGCGAGCGGAGCTTCACTTCCTGTTTCGGGAGATCCTGATATTGAAGATCTGTGGAGTGTTACTTTTTACCCAGAACAATCCGGCTGGTATCAATTGCAAATCGCAACAGATTCTATTGTTTCAACCCATTCTTATTATGTTTTGGATTCTTTAGACTGGCAGGCAAAATCATCCAGAGCGCGAATACTGGCAAACGAAAATTATTTCAAAAGCAGCGCTCCTGAAGAAACTCCAATTTATTTAAAACAAGCTATTAACCCGTTGTATTTCTTTATGATTTTCTTTCTGGCAATGGGATATTTATGGCTGGAACCCAAACTCGCAATGGATTAAAAAGATTGTTGTTAAGACGCTAAATCTTAAGGTTTTTCTTAAAAAACGATGTATTGGGTTGTTTATTAGGAAAGCTTTAGTATTTGATGCTAAAGTATGATTAAGACATCTTGTTTAGCGGTTTATGCTTTGTAAATTAGAGGTATAAATAAGAGAAAAATGAAAACTTTAATCACCATATTTAGTATCGTAGTAATCAGTTTAAGCGGCTTTAATAGCCCGGAGTCAACAGCGTCAGTGCATGAGGATGTTGTTCAAAATCAACTTACATTTGACGGGTATGAAGGTGGTTACTACTTTTTTACGAACACCAATCAACAAGCTGTTGTTTTAGAAGCTGATGAAGAGACTAAAAGTCCTGATTTAATAAACGGTAATTTAGAAGGTAAGACTTTTAAAGTTGTGTATACTCCTGTAGAAAGAACTGCAACTTCATCAACGCAAGGTATAATAGAAACTGTAAGAAAATAATTAATAAATCCCCTGATTCATTAATAAAAAAAGCCCGGAACTCCGGGCTTTTTTGTGCTTGTATTTGACGTGTTATTTTATTTCAGTACTAAAATCCTCTTTTGGGGTACGCACTTTTTTCATATTCACAAGCCAGTCGTTATCCGCATCGCGATACCCTAAAGTCAGGAGCAAGGTACTTTTATACCCGCTTCCTTCAAGTTCTAAAAGTTTATCGACTTCAGGAGGTAAAAAGCCTTCAATAGGGGTCGCATCCACTTTTTGCTCCGCTGCTGCAGCTATAGCCATTGCAAATGAAATATAACTTTGTTTAGCGGCGTGGTCAGCTTGCCACTCTTTTCCTAAAGGTTCGTATAAACTCATGATGTTTTGTTTATAATCATCCATAGTCTCACGAGGCAATCCACGTTGATCCATAGTATAATTAAAAACCGCACTTACCCGCGCATCAGTATAACCATCCCAAGCAGCAAAAACAAGCAGATGAGAGCAGTCTACAACCTGACTTTGATTCCAGGCTACATCTTTAATTTTATTCAGCAATTCTTTATTAGAAATCACAAATATCTTATAAGGCTGTAAACCTGATGAAGAAGGAGCCAGGCGGGCAGCTTCTAAAATATAATTTAATTTGTCTTCTGGTATCTGCTCGCCATTCATTTTTTTAGCTGCATAGCGCCATTTAAGATCTTCTATTAAACTCATAGTACTATTTATTTATAAGAAGCAAAATTAGTTAAGCTTAGTGACATAAAGTAACTTTGTGACATAAAGTGTCAGTTACATTTGAGTAACCACTTAAAACAATTGAAATGGAAGATGTAAAGCTGTTAACCTGCAATGAAAAAATACGGGCAATTCACGATACGATGGATGTGTTAAGCGGCAAATGGAAGGTTTCAATCATAGCCTGTTTGTGTTATAAAGGAATGCGCTATTCAGAATTGATGCGTCAAGTGCCCGGTATTAGCGGTAAAATGCTGAGTCGGGAATTGAAAGATTTAGAAATGAATAAACTCATTGAGCGCACCGTAGCACATACAAAGCCGGTTTGTGTTTATTATAAAATAACCCCTTATGGCGCTTCGTTAAAAGAGTTAACTGAAGTAATAGCAATCTGGGGACTGAAGCACCGGGAGCTGATAACGCAATAATTACAAAGCAGTATTTGTTGAACCCATTTAAAATACGTTGTGATGACCGAAATAGAACACAAATTAGACAGTAACGGCATACGGCCTACGGCGATGCGTATTTTGATATACAAATACATGGCTGAGAAAAACAATGCGCTGGCTTTAGCCGATGTTGAACAGGCATTTCAAAAAGCCGAACGTACGACCTTATACCGAACGATAAAAACCTTTGAAGAAAAAGGGATTGTACATCAAATAGATGATGGTACCGGCGTGTTGAAATACGCCTTGTGTGAACCGGGCTGTAATTGTGAAATCGATAGGGATTTGCATTTACATTTTCATTGTAACTCCTGCGATAAGACCATTTGTCTTACTCAACATAAAATACCGCACATCAACCTTCCCGAAGGTTTTATGGCTGAAGATGCCAATCTGGTCGTAAAAGGTATCTGTGATAGTTGTAGTGCCTATTAATTGCACTTCTGTTGCATTGTTTATTTATAGACCTTGCACCTATGAATACAGAAGCTCAAAATACCACACATACCTACGAGAACGACAGTTGTTGTTCTACGAATAAAAAAACGCATAATCACGCAGATCACAATCACGATCACGGAGACCATGGAGGTGGTTTTAAGACCTATATTCCGGGTATATTTAGTTTTGTGATGCTGGTTACCGGTATCGCTTTGGATTACTTTGAAGTTGCTTTCTTTAAAGAATACATACGTTTGGTGTGGTATATAGTAGCTTATATCCCGGTGGGATTTCCGGTGATGAAAGAAGGTTGGGAAAGTATTCGTAACGGGGATTTTTTCACTGAATTTCTTTTAATGACCCTAGCGACCATCGGCGCATTTGCATTGGGAGAATATCCTGAGGGGGTTGCGGTGATGTTGTTTTATGCGGTAGGTGAGTTGTTTCAGCACGCTGCGGTAGACAAGGCTAAAGGCAATATCAAAGCCCTACTGGATGTAAGACCCAATGAGGCTTTGGTTTTTCGTAAGAATGCGTTTACCGCTGTTGATCCAGAAGAAGTTGCTGTAGGCGAAAAGGTTCAGGTACGAGTAGGAGAGAAGATTCCTTTAGATGGAACGTTACTGAGTGATCAAGCAGTTCTAAACACGGCTGCACTGACGGGAGAAAGTAAACCTGATACGGTAAAAAAAGGAGCTCAGGTTTATGCCGGAAGCATCAATCTGGAAGGTGTAATTGAACTGGAAACTACCGCTGCATTCAAAGACAGTTCGATTGCCCGTATTTTAGATTTGGTTCAAAATGCAACCTCCAGAAAGTCTAAAACCGAGTTATTCATCCGGAAGTTTGCACGCGTTTATACGCCTATCGTGGTTGTTCTTGCGATTGCAGTTACGCTGTTACCCTACTTTTTTGTGGAAGATTATGTTTTTAGAGACTGGTTATATCGAGCGTTAATCTTTCTGGTAATCTCATGTCCGTGTGCTTTAGTGATCTCGATTCCGTTAGGGTATTTTGGGGGACTGGGGGCTGCATCCCGCAACGGGATTTTATTTAAAGGTGCGTCTTTTTTAGATGCGATGACTAAGATAAATACTGTGGTGATGGATAAAACCGGAACCGTAACTCAAGGTGTTTTTAAGATCAAACAGATTGAAAACAAATCGGGTTTTTCTGAAGATGAGTTGATGAATTACCTTACCGCTATAGAAGCTCAATCCACACATCCTATTGCAACCGCTGTGGGGGAATACCACGTGCAAGACGTTGCTTTTTCTGCAAGTGCGGTTTCAGAAATTGCCGGTAAAGGTTTAAAAGGAACTGTAAACGGAAAGACTGTTCTGGCAGGAAATAAAGCCTTGATGACTGCTCACCATATACCTGTTCCTGCTGAGGTGGATGAGATCGTAGAATCTGTTGTTATGGTTGCTGTTGATACTGAATTTTCGGGCTATGTAGTGCTTGCCGATGAATTGAAGGCCGATGCGAAAGAAGCCGTAATCCAGATTAGAAAAGCCGGAATCAAGCAGGTCATCATGCTTTCCGGAGATAAGGATGCTATTACGCAGCAAACCGCAAACGAACTCGGTCTGGATTATGCAAAAGGAGGTTTACTTCCGGAAGATAAATTGAACGAAGTGGAACGGCTACAGCAAGATAAAACGACTCAAGTTGCGTTTATAGGTGATGGTATTAATGATGCACCAGTATTAGCGACCAGTGACGTGGGGATTGCTATGGGAGGTTTAGGGAGCGATGTAGCGATAGAAACGGCAGCTATTATTATACAGACTGATCAACCTTCAAAAGTAGCACAGGCGATTAAAATAGGGAGATCTACTCGCAAGATCGTTTGGCAGAATATCGCGCTGGCTTTTGGTGTAAAAGCCATTGTACTTATTCTGGGAGCTGGCGGCTTGGCCACCATGTGGGAAGCGGTATTTGCTGACGTAGGTGTTGCTTTTCTGGCAATTTTAAATGCCGTGCGTTTGCAGAATATGAAGTGGTAATTCGGTTAGAATAACCCGTGATCAATCGATTTTATAATTGGTAATCTTCAGTTTGATCTTTCCGGTTTTGGTATCGATATTACGCATGGCTTTTCGATCTATCTTGGTATCACTGCCCATAAAATTCAAGGGTATTTTGAGCTTTTCGATAGCAAAAGAAACTTCGACATAATTGGGTAAACTATCCTGATTTGCGGCGTATTGCATATCCAATTTGTAAGTGCCTTGTTTTTTGGTAGTGATCTCAGAAGCGGCGATGCGCTGGTTTTGAGTATCCAGATACAGCGTTGCTAAAGCCATATCAGACTCATCCCCGATAGGGATCACATGGAGTACTTTTACAGAGATTCCGTGTAGTATTTCTTCACCGCGGTTGACGGTAATAAAGGGATGCTCAAATAATTCAGACAGTGCAAAATCGAGTCCACGTTTGGGTAAGACCACAAAATCATTACTAGAAAATTTGATGTCTTTTCCTTTTTGATACTTCATAGACGCGTGCTTGGTGGGCATATTGATGAAAGGAGCTTCTAAGTCGAGTTTGAGATCTGCTGTAAATCCATTCACTGCATCCATACGTTCTTTAATCGCAATCAAATCTGCATCAATCTCTTGAGCCGAAGTGTTTAAAACACAACATAGCGCAGCAATCAGGCTTAAGTATTTTATCATCCTATATCTTTTTTAGTAAACAGAAAGATCCCTAGTAGCGCAAAAAACGCGGTATATCCTGCAAGTAACAGGTTGTCTATCAAGATGGAATTCATATTCAATTCATAATCAAAAAAATGCTGCCATGCATTGGTAAGCTTCGGAAAAAAGAAGCGCTCTACTGTAGGTAAACCAAAATCTGCTTTGAGCAACAACGAGCATAATATTAAGAAGAAAGCTGAAGCAATCCAGGTTTTTGCCGGTTCCTTAAGTAAAATACCCAGCGTAAGACTAACCGTAGTAAAAAACAGCATACTCAACAAACCGGAAGCAAAAGCGAAGCAAATGCGCTTAAAAGCCTCGTCTGCCGGGAAAAAATTAAGCGTTCCTAAATACACGACCAGATCTCCATTGCCAAAAATACTGTATGCCAAAATAAAAGTAGTGAGCATCAGCAAGACCAGAATAAGTGCTGTAAAAATAAAGGAAGCTATGTATTTTGCTGTGATGAGTTGCCCTTTGCTCACAGCTTGTAACATCACGGTTTTTAACGTTCCGTTTTTGTATTCTTCAGTGATGAGGGCAGAGCTTACGATCATCAGAATTAGCGGTAAATTAAACCACAGCGAATTCAGGATAATGTATAACAGCAAATTGCCATTCAGCAGATTTCCTTCAAAATAAAAAGATTGTCTGAGGTTGTCTAAGAGCAATTCTAAGATCGTTGCACCTTGATAATATGCAGCGGTTAGGATAATGCCTTCAATCAACAGGACTGCTGTAATCGCATACCAGGTTTTACTTTCGCGAAAAAGTTTAAACAATTCGGCTTTTAATAACGGGATCATCATTGTGCCAACGGAATTACCAATTGTTCTAAGGTGATATCAGGCACGCATGAGGTTACCGCAAAACCTTCTTCCAACACATTTTGCAAGATTGCCGGTATGTGTTCACTGCTGCATTTGATGGAGGCCGTATTTTTTTCAGCAGCTACTAAGTAGGGTTGTAGTGTTCTGCTAGTTTCAATATTAGTAGCAGTGATCGTATACCTTGAAATTAATCCGTCAAGTAGCTTCTTAGTTTCCCCTTTATTTACCAAAAACCCATTGTCTATGACATAGAGATAGTCACAACACTTTTGCAATTCGGTCATCAAGTGTGAAGAAAGCAAAATAGCGATATTTTGAGCAGCCAGTTTTTTAATGAGTTTGATAAGCGATGCTACACCGGTTGGGTCGAGACCCGAAAAAGGTTCGTCAAGAATCAAAATCTCCGGATCGTTGAGTAGCGCAATCGCAATGCCCAGACGTTGTTTCATACCCATAGAAAAGTTACGCACAGGATCTTTACGGTCTGTGGGTAGCCCCACGCTTTCCAGATAGTTCTCCACGCTTTTTAAATCGGCAGGAGCTTTCTGAATTTGCGCAAACAGTTTAAGATTTTCATAGGCGTTGAGGTAGCCGTATAAGCCCGGTTGCTCAATAACTGCACCTATGGGTTTTGGACGCCTGGATGCTACCGTCACCGTGCCATGATCTGGAGTAATCAAACCGCACAAAATCTTAAATAAGGTGGTTTTGCCTGCGCCATTTCTGCCTAGTAGGCCAGAGATGACACCCGGTTTTAATTCAATAGAAAAGTTGTGAAGCGCTTTACCCGATTTGTAAGACTTGCTTAATTCTGTTGCGTGTAGCATTAAGCCATTAATTTTTTAGAATTTCTAAAATTAAATTTTGGCTCATAATATTTCTCTAAAAAGGTTCTGGACCAAAAGTATTTTTTAAATGGAAACAAGGGATCCTGAATCATAAACTGGGGTACAAAATGATACCATTTTACACCTAGCGAGGAATAGTATTGTTTGATTTCGGTTTCCATACCCAGTTCTTTAGCTGCGGCTATCAATGCCATACGCTGGCATTTACTTCCCCGGTAATGCTCTGCTATTTTAGGGGTAAAGCCGTGCTGAAATAAATGATCTTTTACCCGTTTGTAATTCTGAAACCGCGACCAGACATCCATCGTGACCAAAAAAATATGAATAAATGAAAACATCAGAGACCAGAGCCAAAATGCGATGATAATGATAGTTTCTTCCGTGTAGGCTTCCAGAAATTTAGTGTAGTAAAAAACCGTTTCCAAAATAAATAAAAACAGCGCGCCATAGAGTAATTTACCTACGTTCCAGTAAGATATAAAAACCGTAGGCTGCTTGGGCAAATCGCTGTAACGCATCATAAAATGGAAACCTATTATTTGCAATAATAAACAAATAGAAGGGTTAATTATTGTTCAGCATATAGATTAACTAAATTTTTCAGGAATATCTAAAAAAAGCCATTCCTTTTAAAAAGAGTTCAAGGTTTTGAAGCGAAACCTTAGCGTGCTATACCGAATCTTGCTCTTTAGCTGCCTTGCGCTCTTCTCGTTCTTGTTGTCGTGCAGCTCTTCTGGCTTCCCTTTTTTCTTTACCGGTTAAGGTAGTTTCTTCCTTAAAAGCATCTTTAAACTCTATAGAATCGTCAGTTTCTCCCTTAAATGCTTTGATCCAGGCATTTTTTAAAATCCCTCCGATCGTTGGCCATACACCGGCTTTGATATTATTTAAATCCCCGGAAAGTGGTATTTCGGTAGCTAAGGTATCGGTACGCTGATTTTTGAGTGCAAATTTGAAAAAGCCGATAAACCCTTCCCATAGGGTTTCCAAGAAACCATCTTCTTTGCCTATGAGTTTAGAATCTATTAACAGGGGCTTCATATAGCCTTTCAGGTAACCGTCTGCAATAGCGATCTCGCTGTAAAACTCTACCGTACCGCTGTCAAAATCTATTCCGGCATAATAGTTTGTAAAATCGTTAAGCGCTGTGGCATTGGCTTGTTGCAGGGAAAGCTCTATATCCATATCAGGAATTTCTTTAAGGATGTTGAGCGCACCACCTAGTTGTACTTTTCCTCCACCAAAAGAAATTCCGGTCGCCTTAATAGGAGAGGGGAGCACCCGATTTTGTTCTACCACGTTACGCAAATTGTCTGCGGTGAGTTCGAGATTTTCTATTGAAAGGTCCACGTTAGGGTCTGCAGCGAGTTGCACAAAAGCCAGTTTCCCATCGTGTACCTCAAAATGATTTATTTCGAGAGGAACAATATCTGTAATCGCTTTGGTCCAGTCTTCTACGTCGGCATCACCTTCTGATGCAGTTGCTTGCTGATCTTCAAAAACATAGATGATCTCCGGACTAAGCATCTTAATTTCAGAAACAATTTTACCTTTGAAGATTGATTTCCATTCCACCGAAATATCGGTTTTAGGAAAGTTTAAAAAAGGAACCTGCGTGTCTGCATTTACTTTGTTGAGGTAAAGACCATCAATGACATACGCCCCACGGTACAAAGAAATATCTATATCTGCTACCTGACCGTAATAGCCCGGGATATCGGCCAATACTTTATTTATATAATTTTTAACCAGAGTGGGAAGATAAATTCTGAATGCAATTAAAAGTATGATCAGCACTATGGGAATCACATATCTTTTTTTCTTGTAGCGCGATCTTTTCGCCTCTGAATCTGCCATGATGTAGCGTTTGAAGCTGCCAAGTTATTAAGCTTCTTAGAAAAATGTGCACTGCTTAACGGAATATTAAGCTTTAAGCGCGCTTTTAAATCGCCTAGGCAGACAACATGGTTTTAATCGAGGATGAGTCGTATGTTTTTATGGTCTGCAAATAGATCGAGTAGAATCTTAAAAAGTGTTTCTCCCTGATCATTTTCTAATGCGGTTATCTTGTTATGTACCCATTGGATGTTATAGGGATTACGGATATCAGTTTTATTGGCACCGCCAAAGGGTTCAATACCCCGAGGTAGTTTACTCTGATAGAAATCCCGAGTGGCTTCGAAGCCCAAGTCTTGTTTGCTTTTATGTGCATGCTTCCAAATTAACACTACCGGATGCTTCCCAAAACCGGAATAGAGTACATCATTGAGTGCATCCAGATTGTGTGTCGGTTTCCAATTCGGAAGAAAAGGCATCACTTGATACAGATCTATATAAAAACCTTCTAGAGAATTAAAGCGAGCAGCGTTTAAGGTATAGACCTTGGGCTTTTGCATGGCGTTTAGAGCGTTAGATTTTAATTAGATAATTCTGAATAAGTATAGTACTCATTCAAGTATGAAAGGTATTGTATGGCTATTATGAGTCTCCAATAATTAGCTTTAAAAGCTATAGTTCGCTGCTCATCATAATTGATTATTAAGCTTCTAAATATAAATGATGGAGGTAGATCACCTGCAGCTAAAACCTTACTCACATAGGTTTTTACATCTTTGTCAGAAAGCCTTTTTAGTAGAGCGAGATACTTTCCTGAGGTATTAATAGAGAAGGAATTATAAATAATGGGTTCATCAAATCTCACGCCGTTATAGGATCTATAAGCTGTTGCCTTACTATTTACCCATAACTCTTTTTTTGTAGACAGCGAGAGCCTATTGAGTTGTTCTTTAAGTTCAACTTTGTCGAAAAGAATTTTGGTTATAGAGTCTGGTCTTAGTGCTGTATATTGAAAAAATCGCAAGTAAGAAGTATTGAGATTGGTTTGTGGTTTTTTTATACCAGTTTCAAAGTAGTCTACCAGTGTATTCATTTCTGAAGCTTCAGTGTGATCAAATCCCTGATGTAAAAGCATCTTTTTTACAGAAGTTCTTTGAGATGAGCACGAAGTGAAAATAACAACTAGTATTAGTAAGAGTGAGCGTTTCATTTTCAAAGCGAGAAATACCTTATATGTTTTAACAAGTATAGTATTTTAAAAGTGAAAAAGGACCTACAATCAAACACCAACCTCCGGTTGTTTTTTAGGATCGCTATCTTCTATTATGATCTCTGGGGCCTGCCTTTCCCAGGATCTTTTGAAATAGTAGTAGAGTAAATAGGTACAGGCAATACCAAAAGGAAGGAGCATCAGACTCAGCAGAAAATCATTGATCGTATCAAAATAACCCGGAGCAATAAGCTCTATAAAAATACCTAATAGTATGCCTGAAACAACAGCACCCACATAATAGGCAACAATGCCCAGCATGGCAAAACCCCATTTGCTTTTACCGTGAGCTTCTGCTAATTGATAATAGTATTTTCCGATCCAGTAGAGTAAAATTAATCCGATCATAGAGGGTGTCTGCTTGTTTTTTTAATCTTTTGAAAAGTGTAGCTCTTCGCTGCACAACCCTGGTATTCTTGAGCGGTTAACAATGGAATCATGCAGCTTGTTCTTCTTCAATAAGAAAACTAGTTTAGTTCTTCAATTATAATATCCTTCCATTTCACTTTTATTCCACCTCCTGAATGAATTTGTAAAGCGATAGAACCCACTCCTTTCCCAATTTTATCATCAGCAATTGAAACCATTTCCTCACCGTTTAGCCAGGAAGTTAATTCATTACCTACCACTCTAATTTTCATAGCATTCCATTCTCCTTCTTTTAATACCTCTTCTTTTTCAGCAGTTGGTTTAATCAGCCATCCTCTGCCGTAAGACTCGTAGACACCACCTGTGTGCATTCCTTTTGGAGCCACTTCTACCTGCCAACCTGAAACTTTAGTCCCTTCAATTGTAGAACGAATAAAAACTCCGCTATTACCGTCTGCTTCTTGCTTAAATTTTAAGGTTAGAACATAATCTTTGTACTGTTTATCTGTTGCCAAATAACCGTATTCTTGATCCGGGCCACTTTCACAAACCAATAAACCATCCTCAACATACCATTTTTCAGTACCATAGTTTGTCCAACCCTCTAAATTCGTTCCATTGAACAACGACTTTTTCTGAGCATGCAATTGAAATCCGTAACTGAAAATCATCATTAAAGCTGCTAAAACTATTTTTCTCATTTTACTCTATTTTTTACTTGATAACCGACATTTAAATGCTCCGAGATTTGTCTCGTTCAGTTTAATGCTTCGCGGGCCTGCCTTTGTCGGCAGACAGGCTTGCGCCGAAGTAGTTTACTAATTCGTAAATTACGAATATTTTTCACTTAAATCTTAAACACTAACATTTCTATGTATCACATCTGCTAACCAGAGATATCAGGAAGTTTCCTGATTATCATTACTAATGATACATCGTATCAATCAAGTACCCTTACGGAATTCCCTATTCCCTCTAAAAATAATGCCACTTCAAGCAGTATTTGCTTTCCGTTTCTTCCAAGTTCAGGTCTCTTTTCGTTGGGTGCAAGGTGTACTTTTGAAGAACTGCATCCCTTGATTGGGGAACGTTGCGATTACGTGAAAACCCGTAATACCGAACCAAACCCCTGAAATTTTCGATTGAGTATATAAAAACAAGAGGTCTTACTACTCGTTTTTTGAAAGGAGGAGCTTAAAAAGTTCAATAAGCCTAATCGCCTCAAGGTTAAAGATAGGATTTTACGAGTTTTTCTATGATTATGTTTATACGATTCCTTTCTTCCTCCTGAGTAGAATCTAATACGCGTAATTGTATGCAGGTGTAATCATTGATTAATTTTACAACCAAGAAATATCTAGAGTTTTTGATATGACTTCGATTTATAGAAATTTTTGTTGGTTGTATTATAGAACTTTCTTTTTTTGATTTAAAAGGATCCCAAGAACTGACCACTTGTAAAGCTTCTGGATTATTTGATTTTAATTGGTTCATTAACGGAGTTATGTCAACAAAATCTATTTTTTTCTCAATTTCATTTTGATAAAATGAACTGACTAGAATACGATTGGCTTTATTTACCGCTCTATTGGTAAAACTTTGATTTCCTGAATACTGTAAATGCATACTGTTGCGATTTGAGGTTTATAAACGTAAACAATTAGAGTCTAAAGTTAACATTTAAAGCGCTGAATTTCAGTTAAATAAAGTTTGTGTTGCGAAATTTTTATATATGAAAGAATAGCTTATTGTAATGATAATTTATCTTTTTAGAAGAGTAGTTTTGAAAGAATTTTATGTGATTCACAATATTTTAAGATTTTCAGAATCAACTGTTTTTCTTGTGCATGATTGAAAATTCTTCCTAATCGTGTTGGCAGCTCTTAAAAAGAAAATTTTAAAGCACGATAATTTGTCTAATCTATTATAGATGATCCCTTGTCTTGTGTTCTTGAGAAAAAGTGTGAGTAAAAAGGCTATTAACCTTACTTCCTATCTAATGAGGGGTGACAAAGATTAATTTCTTCTAAAATATTTTTATAAACGAGACATTTAGCACCAGCAAAATTCTTTCCGTAATACTAGTTTTTAGATTGTATTAATGAGGCAATTTTAGCGTGTCGTAAGCACTAGAACTTCTTAGAAATATATCTTCTTACAGGTTAGAGAGTCGTTTGAAATTCTATTGATAAACTTGATTTACTTTCTAATAGAATATTTTAAATTCATTCAAAAAATGGATAAAAATAGGGGCAGAAATACAGAACTTGTTTTTTGAAGTCAAAACAATATAAAAAAGAATTTTTATACCTAGTAATGGACAAACCCTATAAAACTATATAATTGATTAAATGAATCCGTTTTTTTTGAACTATAGTATTGTGAGACGTTTAACGGTATTGCTACATTTTTTCCACAAAACTTTGTCAATTTAAATAACATAAGAAATGAAATGTGCCGTAGTGCATATGAAAAAGGAGATTTTTAGATTTAAAGAATTTAAAAAAGTATGATTGAAATATGCTATAATGGTAATTTTACTCCTCTGAAAATGGCTATTTCCTAAAAATACATTTACAGTATTTATCCGTGTTGTATTTTGCGTTTTCTCAATTATCTTTAACAATTAAATCTGATAGAACCTATTTGAATACTAATGAAGCTTTCATAAAATCTGTTTTCCAAAAGGAATATAAGGCGTTATGTATTTATGCATATGGGTATCTACTTGATAAGGATGATGCACAAGATATTGTACAAGATGTTTTTGTTAGATTATTAGAGTCCGATAATTTAGATCATATAAATAATCTCAAAGCATATATAAAAACAAGTATTTATCACAGTTGTTTAAAAGAAATGCGTAATAAATCAAAAACCAACTCTTTAACTCCTGTAGAAGATCGCATCGCTTCAATAGCTCTTACCCAAGAAGCAAAGTTTATAAAAGAAGAGGAGTCTCAGCTTCTTTTGAACGAATTGCAGTTATTACCAAAAGAATGTCGTAAAGCGTTTGAGCTTTGTGTTTTGTACGGATATAAATACACAGAAGCAGCAGATAGTCTCAACATTTCTAAAAATACCATCAAAACACAAATTAAAAAAGCATATAAGATCTTACGTGAGTCGATGAGGATTGCTCAGGTTTTATGGTTGTTTGCTGGCTTTTAAATGTTAAATTTTTACTTTTTGTAAATATTTTAGGAATTCGAGTCACCCCAAAGTAATTCCTCCGGCTCTTATTAGTAGAACCCTTAATTAAAGTGGTTACTATGCAAGGAGAACTAGATATTCTGATAAAGAAACTCAACGGTAGTTTAAATTCCAAGGAAGCGGTTTTATTTGACAACTGGATTAACCAATCTGTTGAAAATAAAAAGTTTTACGAGAAACTACTTTTGCTTAAATCACAAGGAGGTGATTTACAAGAGTTACATAATCTTGATACCCACAACGCCTGGGAAGCGGTTTTAAATAAGGTTGAAAGTCGCAAGACTGTTGTTCAAATGCCAGTTCATAAAAAGTTGAGCTTTTGGCATTACGCTGCTGTTGCCGCTGTAGCCGGTATATTGATTACTTTAAATTTTGTGTATCGTCCGTTTAAAAATGTTACAGACTATACGAATACACTGAGTATAGAGACTGAAGACGGAGCAATAGAAGTTATTGAGTCAGAAAGCAGTATCCAACTATTTGATGAAGCCGGAACACAAATCGCATCTCAACAAGCGGACACCTTAAGCTATAAATTTTCACAAGCTAAAAAAGCAATTGCTTACAATACTTTGAATGTGCCCCATGGTAATACGTTTACTTTAAAACTAGGTGATGGTTCTGTTGTGCGTCTTAATGCAGGAAGCCGACTTACTTATCCGGTTAATTTTAAACCGGGACAAGAGCGTTTGCTTTCGTTAAAAGGAGAGGCCTATTTTATGGTGAGTAAAAGCAAAAAACAGCCTTTTATTATAAATACACATGGAGTTAATGTAGAGGTACTGGGAACATCCTTTAATATCAATTCCTATAGTGAAGATAACACTGTGGCAGTAGCTCTTGTTGAAGGTTCTGTCAAAATGTATGATGATTTAGATAAAGACTCTCAATCAATTATACTTTCACCAAATCAATTAGGATTGTATACCAAACAAGAAGCAACTCTACACGTAACCGATGCTGATATGTGGGAGCATACAGCTTGGTTAGCTGGACGTTTAATTATAAGAGATGCTTCATTCTCTGATATCCTAAAGAAAATCGAACGTAAATACGGTGTGAGGGTAATCAATAAAAACACTACGATTAAAGAGGAACGTTTTAACGCCAGTTTTGATGTAGAAACCGTAACCGAAGTGTTGGAAGCGTTTGCTATAGATACCCCATTCAATTTTACGTATAAAGATAATATGATAACAATAACAGATATATAAAAAAGGATCAGGAAATGCGTCAACATTCCCTGATCTAATAAATGTAAGTCAACTAGTTCAAATTAATTAACCTAACACTGTAAATGTATGAAAATACCTATTTGTACAAGGCATGTAATGTCTTGTTTCCAACAACATTCTTTAGCGATGAAACTAACTACGCTATTATTGTTTGCTTCCCTATTTAGTTTACAAGCAAACTCTTATTCCCAACGGCTTAAGGTTACACTTAATCTCAACCATGTAAGTGTGCAAGAAGTTTTGGAGCAAATCGAGGAAAGTACTGCCTATAAATTTATCTACAATGTAAAAACATTTGATACAGATAAATTATTGAATATCAATTTTAATGAAGAAGAAATTCAGGTTGTTCTTGATCAGATTTTGGCCAGTACACATACAGATTATGTTATTCGGAAAAATCTGATTGTACTTAAGCCTTCTCCACAAGTAGCTGTAAGCGCATTAATAGAGGCATCAAAAAATGCGATGCAAATGCAGATCACGGGTACAGTACAGGATAGTAAAGGAGTTATGCTCCCCGGGGTCACTGTAAAAATCAAAGATTCACAAAAAGGTGTTTCTACAGATTTTGACGGGAACTATTCAATTACTGCAGACCCTGAAGCGACCCTTGTTTTTTCATATGTAGGTTTTGAAACTTTAGAGACTACTATTGACGGTCGCAACCAAATTGATATTACGCTTAAAGAATCACTTGAAGAAATGAGCGAGGTTGTTGTAATAGGATATGGGCAGGTGAAAAAAGAAAACATTACCGGCTCGGTAGGTATTGTTGATATGGAAAGTTTTCAAAATCAAGCACCGACTATCAATATCGATCAGGGTCTGCAAGGTCTCGTTGCGGGTGTAAATGTGAGTTCGCCTAGTGGTCAACCAGGCTCGGCTTCCAAAATACGCATACGTGGAACCACTTCGCTTTTTGGGTCTAATCAACCGTTATATGTAATTGATGGAATTCCTGTTGTATCGGAAAGTAATATTCCTATTGGAGGAACTGAAGGTGGTAATCTGGGGCAGGAATTGGACAATCAGGGGTTGAGTACTCCTATTGGTAATATTAATCCCAGTGATATCAAATCGATCACGGTTTTAAAGGATGCATCTGCAGCAGCAATATATGGCTCACGAGCTGCTAATGGTGTAATTGTAATTACTACAAAACAAGGAACCAAAGACGGCAAAACTCAATTTGAGTTTAGTGCTTCAACAACTGTTCAAAATACACCTACTCTAGATGTGCTTAATGCAGACCAATTTAAGGATGTGTGGCTTACAGCTGTAAATAACAGTTCGAGTACAGATGCTTTTTCACAAAGTATACGAGATGGTTCTTATTTTGGTACAGCAAACACAAATTGGGAAGAAGAACTTAATCCTTCAAATCAGGTGTCTTCAAATTACAACTTGAGTATACGTGGTGGAAATGCAACCACACAGTATTCAACGTCAATGTCTGCACTTAATGAGCAAGGCGCATTAGAAGGAGCGGCTAGAAAACGTTATACCTTAAATTTAAATTTGAATACGAAGGCTACCGAAAAGTGGAGTTTTGGCACACGTCTACAAACGACTTATTCTGATCAGGATGCGGCAGATTCCGGTTTGTTTGATCGTATTTATGTCTATAGACCAGATCTACCTGTTTTTGATGAAGAGGGTAACTATTCATTTTCAGATGGTTATAATTTAGAAAATCCAAAAGCACTATCACAAGCGGTAAACAGTAATAAGACATTTTTATTTCTAGGAACATTTTTTACCCAATTAGAACTTGTAGAAGGGCTCAAGGCTGAAACTCGATTATCAATTAACTATAATACCGGAAAGCAAAATAGTTATTACCCAGAGTTTTTATCTCGTGGTGGGTGGAGTCGCCTGCAAGGTGATGGCGATGGGTATGCACAAGATAGTAGAGCAGAATCTTCTGTAGTGCAATGGAATTCAAATCTTACGTATTCTAAAACATTTAATGACTTACACAGTATAGAGAGTGTACTAGGTACAACTTTCGAAAAAGTAAGTTCTTCTTATAATAAAGCTTTTGGTGAAGGGTATAGCAATGGGGTTTTAAGTAATGTGAGCAGTGCTACCTCTAGCAATGGTGGGCTCTCAACAAGCCAAGGATCTGGTTTACATTCCTATTTCGGTCGTGTACATTATGATTATGACGATCGTTACTTACTAACACTTTTGGGACGTGTAGATGGTTCTTCAAAGTTTGCTGTAGAAAATAAATATGCATTTTTCCCAGCGGCTGCTGTTGCCTGGAGAGCAACAGAGGAAAGCTTTTTAAAGAATAATAAAACCTTAAATAATTTAAAATTTAAAGCGAGTTTAGGTACTACAGGACAGCAAGATTTTGGTGCTTACCAGTGGCGCACTCTTTACGAAACCTATTTCTATGCAGGAAGCGCTGTGATTTTAACCCAATTGGGTAATGATAAATTAAAGTGGGAAACAACTCAGCAACTTGATTTCGGTATAGAGTTTGGCCTTTTAAATAACCGTATTTCGGGTGAATTGGGTTACTATGAGAAGAACACGAAGGATGCTATTTTTAATGTCATACCCCCAGGAAATACCGGGTCAGGTACAATTTTAGCAAACGTAGGAGAAACCCAAAATAAAGGTTTAGAGCTTTTAGTAAACTTTAATGTAATACGCGCTAAAGATTTTTCCTGGGACCTACGGATCAACGCTACCAAAAACAGTAATAAGTTGGTAAAGATATCGGATGATTATAAAGACGATGAAGGTTTTGTAACTGGAATTCCCGGTAATGGTGGGCGCCTACGTGAAGGAAGCCCGATAGGTTTGATTTACGGGTATGTTGCAGAAGGAATTTTTCAAGATCAGGTAACAATTGATGGGTTAAACTCCAGTGCTCCGGGTGGAGTCTATCAAGATGAGGAGACCTCACCAGGAGATATTCGTTTTAAAGATATCTCAGGCCCAGACGGTATTCCCGATGGCATAATATCATCTTTTGATCAACAAGTGATAGGAGATGCGCGACCAGATGTTTATGGAGGTTTTACGAATACTTTTAGATACAAACAACTATCACTTTCGGCGCAGTTTAGTTATGCAATAGGAAATGACCTATTATGGTTCTCACAGTCACGAAGTATAAACTTTCAGAATTCATTTCTTGGTGAAAATAAGACCATTGATGTCCTTAATGCCTGGACTGCAGAAAACCCAACCAACGTTCCAAGATCAGTATATCGTGATCCTAATGGAAATGGTAAAATCTCGAGCTTTTATGTGCACGACGGTTCGTATTTAAGACTAAACACGCTTAATCTCCGCTATGATTTTTCTAAAGAATTTTTAGAGCGTTTTCCTTTTATTAATGGCCTTGCAATATATGGAATAGCTCAAAACCTATTTACAGTTACAAATTATCCAGGTGCAAATCCACAAGGCGGAAGCTTATTTGATAATGATATCTCCGGTTCTGGTAGAGATACGAACCGATACCCGCTTCAAAGTGCCTATACCGTAGGTGTCAACTTAAGATTTTAATTCTACACATATGAAAAAATATATAATATATAGCTTATTAGCACTAATTACGGTTTCTTGTGAAATTGTTGATGCTATAGATCAAAATCCACCTAATAATCTGGTGCCGGATAATGTAATCCAAACTAGTGATGATGCCCAAGCCCTTCTTAATGGAGCATACGGGCAGATTGTTTCTTTTTCAGTATCGCATTATTATATGTATTCTGAATTGATTCCCAGCGCAATGATTGGAACGATGAGTACTGCAGGAGGAGGAAGTGCAAATGCTCAATTTGCGGAGAATGATTTATTATCTGATAATGGCAATATCAATAGCTTTTGGAAGATCATTTATACGGTCGTGGATGCTGCAAACAACAGTATAAAACTAACTCAAGAGCTCCCAGATAGTGAGATAACTCCCACGCTGCGTACAGAAATTATTGGTGAAGCTCATTTTTTACGAGCGATGGCAACCTTTGATGTGTTGCGCTATTTCGGTCAGTTTTATGATTTATCCAGTGACCTGGGCGTAGTTCTTAGAACTGAACCGGTTAATTTTATTACCCGTAGTAAACCCCGTAGTACGGTTTCAGAGTGCTATAATCAAATTCTTACAGATTTAAATTTTGCTATAGAAAACGCCCCCGAGTTTAGTGTTAACTATAGAGCGTCTAAGGTTGCTGCTCAAGCATTAAAAGCTAAGGTTTTATTATTTATGGGTAACTATACAGAAGCAGCTGTAATGGCTGACGTCGTTATCAATTCTGGAGCTCGATCACTTGAGCCTACTTTTGCAGAGACTTTTAACAAAGGTTTAAACTCACAAGAAATCATCTTGCAAATTTATAGAGATGCAGATTCGGATACCGATCAAAATAATCGAAAGCGGTTTTATTCAGGAAGAGCAGGAACAACTTGGTTTCCCGAATTGATGACAGGTGATCCCAGACAGCCACTTACCTATTCAGGAGCAACTGTTGTCAAAACAAATAATGAAACAACCTTTAGACCTACTTATTTTCTGAGACTAGCAGAAATGTATCTTATAAAATCAGAAGGCCTTGCACGTAGTGGAGCAAGTATAGAAGCTAGCCTTATACCTCTAAATGTAATACGCAATAGAGCAGGTAATGCAGATGCGGTAGCGACTACTAATGAAGAAGTGCTGGATTTAATTTTTGAAGAAATCATCAAAGAACTCGCTTTTGAAAATGGATCTGACTGGTTTGCAGCAATACGCTTTGATAAGGCCATGGAGCTGAAATCCACAATCACAAGTGTAGATCAATACATACTTCCACTACCCTTAGCTGAAATAGAGGGTAATGAGTTTATCGATTTGACCGATCAAAACCCAGGTTATAATTTCTAATAAGTAGCATTAGAACCTAAATTTTTTCTATTCAGGATTGCTCGTAGTAAAAAAACAGCAAGCAATTCTCTTACCTTAAAAACAAAGATATTTATGATACGTTTATTTATAAACCTAAGTATGTTATTACTAGGCTTTATGGCCACTGTATGCGCACAACAGCAAACAGATTTTTCAGATTTAGATCAGCAATTAGCCTTAGATCCATCAGTGGTTACCGGAACCTTAGATAATGGATTAACCTATTATATTAAAAATAATACCCGCCCAGAACATAAAGCTGAATTGAGACTGGTGATCAATGCAGGGTCAATATTAGAGGATGAAGATCAACGCGGTTTAGCTCACTTTGTAGAGCATATGGCTTTTAATGGAACGACAAGCTTTGAAAAAAATGAACTTATAGATTATTTACAAAGTATAGGGGTGCAGTTTGGTGCAGATTTAAATGCACACACCAGTTTTGACGAGACAGTTTATAAACTTACCGTTCCCACAGATGATGATGACATCTTTAATACCAGTTTGCAAATTTTAAAAGAATGGGCAGGAGGAATTACGTTTTCTGATGAAGAAATAGATAACGAGCGCGGGGTAGTGGCCGAAGAATTGAGAGCACGTAGTGGTGCAGGATCCAGAATGTACGATCAGTCAATTCCTGTGATTACTAATAATGCTAGATATGCAGACCGTTTACCAATAGGAACTCTTGACGTTATTTTAAATTCAGACTATGACGCAATGAAACGTTTTTATAAGGATTGGTACAGACCAGATCTGATGGCACTTGTACTTGTAGGAGATTTTGATGTAAATGATGTAGAAGTAAAAGTAAAGCAACTTTTTGAAGATCTTAAACCAACTGGGGAACCTAAAGAAAGAAGGGTTTATCAAATAAAAACTGCCCAGAAACCTGCTGCTAAAATTATTACGGATAAGGAAACTCAAAAAACTTCTGTAGCCATATATTATAAGAAGGAGCACGAGAACACTATATCTTTTGAGGATTATAGAACATCTATGCTAGAGAAATTATATTCCGGAATGCTACGAGCACGTCTTGAAGAAATTGCTCAAAATAAAGACACTCCCTTTTTAGCAGGTACTGCAGGAATAGGTTTTTTCTTAGGAAACAAAGACAGCTACTTTTTACGAGCAAATTTAAAGGAAGGTAAAGCACTCGAAGGTTATAAGGCACTTCTTAAGGAAAGTGAGCGTGCTAAACGTTTTGGATTTACTCAAACAGAATTGGATCGTTATAAAGATGAAATGATTCAAAATGCAGAATTGTTCAAGACTGAATCAGACAAAATCCCACATCGTATTTATGTGGAAGCTTTAATAGATAATTTCACTTTTGAAGATCCTGTAGTAAGCGAAGATTTTAGATTCAATTTTTATAAAGAAACGCTGCCGGAAATAACTTTAGAGGACGTAAATACAATAGCTAAACATTGGGTAAATACAACTGATATAGCGGTTATTCTCAATGCTCCAGAAAATGATTTAGAGCAATTACCTACTGAAGCAAAATTACTTTCAGAATTAAGCGAGGTCAAAAACTTGGAGTTAAAACCCTATGTTGATGATATGGCAAACGTAGCGCTAATGGAGAATAAGCCGGAGCCAGGAGAATTAGTTAAAGAATCTTATCAAGAAAAAGTTGATGCTACGACATGGGAATTTGCCAATGGTGTGACTGTAATTGTAAAGCCCACAACTTTTCAAAATGATATGATTAAAATGAGTGGTTTCCGTGAAGGTGGAAGTTCAATAGCGCCTGACAGTATATATGTATCGGCTCGCGAATCAGGTAGAATTATATCAGAAAGTGGTATAAATTCTATTTCCAATGTTCAGCTTATCAAATTGAATATGGGTAAAAACATAAGTGTCACTCCTTATATCAATTATTACGAAGAGCTTATATCGGGAAGTAGTAACCGAGAGAATCTTGAACGTATGTTTCAAATGACTCACTTATACTTTACAGCACCAAATAAGGATCAAAATAGTTTTCAATCTCATAAAGAAAATCTAATTGAATTGTATAGAGGGAATGATGATAGCCCAGGTTCTTATTTTGAAAAAATAATAGCCAAAACGATGATGAACAATCACCTAAGAGCAATTCCGTTAGAGGCCGATCAAATTGAATCTGATCTTAAAATAGATGAGGTATTTAGCTTTTATAAAGAGCGTTTTTCTAATGCAAATGGCTTTACGTTTGTGCTTGCTGGTAATTTTGAACCTAAACACATCAAAGAGTTGGCTACAATCTATTTAGCCAGCTTACCTGCAGATCTTAAGGAAAACAGCACTTGGAAAGACATAGGACTGAGAAGAGTTACAGGAAATGTAAAGAAAGTTGTTAAGAAAGGAATCGAAAATAAAGCTGATGTAGATATGCGCTATACCGGAAAGCTTAACTATTCTCCAGAGGCAGCTGAAGAGCTGAATTTACTAGCTAAAGTTTTAAAAATCAGACTTACTGAAGAATTAAGGGAAAAGATGGGAGGTGTCTATGGAGTTCGAGTGAGTGGCTTTACTACTGATAGACCTTATGAATGGTATAGAATGCAAGTTCGTTTTACTTGCGATCCCAATAATATAGAGGCACTAAAGAATAAAGTTTTTGAAGAAATTGAAGATATTAAAAGAAATGGAGTCTCCGATAAAAATTTAAATAAAATAAAAGAAGCAGAATTAAGCCGAACGGAAGAGTTTCTAAAATACGATGCTTTTTGGATTTCAAAAATAAAAGAGGCCTATATCTTGGGTCGTGATTATGGAAGCTTTTTAGACTATAAAGAAAAAATAGGAGGGATTGATTCCGATTATTTTAAGGAAGCTGCACAGCATTATTTTGATAATACCAATTACGCAGAGTTCATATTACTTCCTGAGGAATAATTAATTAGCTGTTTTACATAGCCACTCCTAGTTCCTTTTCGATTGCTTGAATATAAAATTTCATTCTTAAGGAAAGCTTTGCGAAAAACTTTGAGTTGCTACAGGTTGCGTGTATTTATAAGCACAACCGTGTTATAAAGCAAAAGAGGCTGTCTATTTCTAGACAGCCTCTTTGTTATAAAAAACTAATCTTAGTAATTGGGGTTTTGGATTAAAGTAGGCGCTCCTGTCTCATCAACGCTAAGATCTATTTGTGCTTGTGGTATAGGATAGTATTCGTTTTTTCCAGAAATAAAATTCCCTCCACGTACGTCTGTGGTTAAATTGCCTTGATAATCAAAATAGGCATTTAAGGTCTCTTCAGCAATACCCCAGCGGACCAGGTCAAAAAAGCGATGACCTTCCATCGCTAATTCTAGTTTGCGCTCAAAATAAATAGCTTTGAGAGCATTTTCAGGAGAAGAAAACTGGGTAGATGTGTACGGCTCTATATTGTAATTAGCCGCATTTTGATCTTCATCAAATCCTGCTAGAGGATCAGAATCATCTTTATATTTTTTAAGAAAACCATCTTCATTAGCAGCGCGTTCTCGTACTCTATTTACATAGTTCATTGCTGCGGGCAGATCACCGGTCTGAGCTTCTGCTTCTGCAGCCATTAATAATACATCGGCAAAACGAATGATGTGTACATTAATAGCAGTACCGGGAGCCCATGAACTCTGGTCTGCATAAATACCTTGAGTAGCTTGCCTGTATATGTTTTTCTTTGGAGCAAAAGGGCCACCATAACTTTGCTCCCGCACCCAAGCAATACCCGGATGATTTCCCCAATCGTGATAGGGAATACCCCGTCTTCCTATCGTCCAGTCTGCTCTGGGGTCTAAGGAACCTGTGTAGGGAACAAAGGACTCACTTGCAGTTATACCCATATCATTTTTTACCGGGTTTTGATTATACGTATCTAAGTAGGGTAGTCCTGTAGTTGCTTCTGTTTTATAGGAATTCATCAAATCTACTGATGGTTGTAAGAAACCACAGCATCTAAACGGACTGTTATATGGAAAATTTAATTTCCCGCCTTGGTTAGAGTTTGTTATGGTAGAGGTCCCGTCATTAGCAACCATTTGAATGTCAAAAACAGTCTCTGCGTTGTTTTCGGTAGCCGCATCAAAATTATCTTTAAAAAAAGGAACTAAATCATATTTTACTCCGCCAGAGTTTACGCCTGATGCAGTAACCGTGTTGAGGATATCACGAGCTTCGGGAAATTTTTCCTGAAAAAGAAAGGTTTTTCCCAGATAAGCACCAGCGGCCCATTTATTAGCCCGACCAAAGTCACTTTGAGTAGGAGGTAAGTTGTCGTAAGCAAACTGAAAATCGGCTTCAATCATTGGCCAGATATCTATATTATTAGGCTGCTTAGGATCTTCGGTAGTTTCATCAATCCAAGGCACCATATTCCACATTTTTTTAAGTTCAAAATAGTAATGACCTCTTAAAAATCGCGTTTGAGCCTCTATGTTGAGTCTTTCTGAATCAGAAATATCTTCAACATTTCCGAGCAACCTTAGGGTATTGTTACAACGCGCAACACCTTCATAGAGTGCTTTCCATTTAGTATTGTAAAACCCATTTGTAGGGTTAGAGATAAATTTTACAATTTGGTCTATGGCTGGCTGATCGCCACCAAAACTACCTTTACTCGCCTCGCCACCTGCAACGGTACCATATACCCAGTTATCTGGAGCGGCTTCCCAAGGGCCACCACCGCCTAATGCGTTATCAGCATCCTGCTGTCCATCAAGAGCTCCATATGCGCCTATAAGCAATTTTTGTACTCCCTGAGCATTAGCAACCACATTGTCATCTAATGCGCCTAAAGCGGGTTGTTCTAAATAATTATCTGAACAGGAGCCTAATAAAAAAAGAGCTATTGCAGCCAGATAACGTTTACTTTGTTTTAGTATTATTTTCATAATTTAAAGTTTTATTGGCGCCGCCAAAGGGTTTAATACCCCGAGGCTTGCCTCGAAATTGAAAATTTGTTTCTAACGAATGCCTCGTGGGCCTGCCTTTGTCGGCAGACAGGCTTGCCCCGAGGTAGTTTACCTTTTGATATTTATAACTACAGCCCTCGGTACAAATGGGACCGCTAGTAGGAGTAAGTAAAAAAGTTTTTGATTCATATGCTATAGAATAAGTTATTAATCCATCTTCATTTGCTGCTGTAGGCTCAAAATCAGGACAAACATATTTTAAAGTCAATGTAGAATCTTCTATTGAAAAAGTTCCCCGAGTACATTCTGTATAACGATTAGAAGAAAAGGTGCCATTTGATAGAAATTGAATTTCTTCTCCATCTTCTATCTCAATCCAATATTGAGGTCCACCTGAACTAATAAAAGCTTCTGTGTTTTGCCAGTTACCATTTAGTAGCGCTTCAGACTCATTTTGAGTTTCATTTTCTGTATCGCATCCTATGAACATAAATAGTAAAGCGATTATTGACAATTTTAGATTCATCTTTTGTGTTTAATTAAAGATGCCTTATTAGGTTAAAGGTTGCGTGTAAAGGGCTTTAGAAAAAATCAATTATTTTATAAGATCTACATATTGTTCTTCATTACGCTTCAGTTTTGAGGCCATTCTACCCGAAATTTGATTTCAAAATTTACAGATTCATCTTTTAGAATGATTTCACTAGGGCGAATCATATTATATTCTTTTAGGTCTAGAATTCGGTAATCAGGAAAGTCAGGGAATAAAGATTGTCCCATATTTCCACCATCATCGTCCCCAATACCTACCCTAATTTGTTTATTTAAATCTATGTAAAGTTCTTCTGCACTAAAATCAAAAAAAAGATTAGATTGATTCGGGTAGGAGTCTGATGTGAACCATCTGTAAGTAGAATAATCTGTTCCACCAAAACGATCGTTAAGTTTTGATCTATGAAACGCAATCGCAACATCTGCCAGCCTATTTATATCTGTATCTGTAAACTCAGGATCCCAGGTTTCATTCATTCTGTAAAACGAGATCACTTCAGCAGACAAAATGCGCACAGCGTTTCCACGAGTAACAGTAATGGTTTCACTAAAGGGTACAACCTGACCGTAAATATCTGTGACCAGAAAATCAAGTTTGCGCGGTCCTAATGTCGTATAGCTAAAATAAAGCTTAACCGAAGTTCCTAAGCCATTGGGTTCTCCTGATGATTTTGCTGAATTCGATACATTGCCATCGTCAGTTACCTCAATTTCTTGGATAGGGTTTGACGTTGTAATCTCTACTTCTAATATATAATCAATGAAAGGAGTCGCTGTATTGGTTTTAATTTGTACAACTAGTGCAGGATCTTCAGGTTCAGGAATCTCTTCATAATCTTCTGAAGTACCGCAACTTATGAATAAAATTATAACTAAAAGAGACCAAAGTACAGCGCTATTCTTCATCAAACTATTTTATATTTCCAGCTCGAAAAGTAATTCTAAATGGACAATAATTATTCTTAATAATTGTTAATTCGGTTTATCTCCCATAATGGCTTCTCCTTTTACCAGCCAACTGAGCCCAAAAGCTTCAACAGCTAATGCTTCCATCCAGAATGTAAGTTTTAATCGGTTATAAGTTTCCGGAGAAATAATCTCAGTCAATCCTAACATGATAACTGCAAGCGCAACGATCATAACGATTCCGCAGATGCGGTAGACTTTATTGCGACGTACTTTCTCTTCGCAGCGTTTCCCTTTTGGAGTATTTGATTTTACAAACAAAAAGAGCGCCATAAAAGCCAATGAAACTAAAAATACAGCTGCGGATATATAATGAAAAGTCGATCTCCAACCTTCTTGTGATTCGTCAAAATAAGTGACTGCATAAGGCATTGTTGCGTCGCAACACGACTCTGCAAGATTATTAGTAGGAAAAAATGCGACACACAATGCAGCAATACCTGCGATATTAGAAACCCAAAAATCAACTGGTTCTTCACCGCTGTAAACAATTAGAAAAATGCCTATAAGACTAACAGTCACCGTAAATAGAGTAGCAGCGCGTGTGTAATAATAATGACTTATAGATTCTAACGGTCCGCTCATTTCAAATACCGTTAGAGAACTTGCTACTAATAAAACTGGAAGCAGTATCCCCGCTGTACCCACAATTTTACGCAGTGTTTTACCCTGGTGTAACCAAACTCCATTATCTGAAGCGTAATTGAGATTGAGCGATTCACTTAGCGTTTGTGATTTTTGATCTTTCATGAGAGAAGGTTTTTTGCATTTACCTTCTAAATTAAGGATTTAAAATTGAGTCAGTTATATCTAAAATGCAAGGTTTTTCAATTATAATAAAAGTTTTTAAATCCCTTTATAGCATTATCATTAGTCCTGTAGCTTCATAATTTTTATATTTAAGATCTTAAGCCATACTATGCGAAATCCTTTAAAAAACATAGGTCCGGGAGCATTAGTTGCCGCGGCTTTTATAGGTCCGGGGACCGTAACCGTTTGTACCCTTGCCGGGATTCAGTTTGGTTTTGTGCTGTTGTGGGCGATGACCCTTTCTATTATCGCGACAGTAGTTTTGCAAGAAGCATCTGCTCGTATAGGTTTGGTGACACAAAAAGGACTTTCTCAAGTTCTAAGAGCCCAATTACCTGATGGGATTTTACGCAAGTTTATTTTGGGATTGGTATTAGCAGCGATTGTTATCGGAAATGCCGCTTATGAAGGCGGAAACATCAGCGGTGGGGTTTTAGGCTTACAAGCCCTTGGAAATAGTGGTGTTCTTGAAGTGGGATCATTATCAATCAATTGGTATAGTTTATTGATAGGTGTAATAGCATTCGCTTTATTATATATTGGGAATTATAAAGTTTTAGAAAAAGTCTTTCTGATTATGGTCATCTTGATGAGTGTATCTTTTGTGGTAACCGCCATCCTGACAAAACCTGATCTTTTAGGATTATTAAAAGGAAGCTTTATCCCTTCTTTTCCTGACGGAAGTATTCTGATGATTGTGGCTTTAGTAGGGACGACTGTAGTGCCTTATAACTTGTTTTTGCACGCATCTCTCGTTAATCAAAAATGGAAAAATAAAAAGGATTTACCAGCAGCAAGGCGTGATACCATTGTCGCAGTTATTTTAGGTGGATTGGTCTCTATGTGTGTTATTGTAGCAGCTTCAGCTTTAAACGGTTCTGCCGTTACCGGGGTAACGGGTCTCGCCCAAAGCCTGGAGCCGTTATATGGGAGTGCGGCACGATATTGCATCGGTTTGGGCTTATTTGCAGCCGGGATTACTTCTGCGATAACAGCACCCTTGGCAGCAGCTTATGTGGCTCAGGGATGTCTCAAATTGGGTGAGGGTTTAAAGTCTACTTATTTTAGAATGACCTGGATGATCATTTTGATTTTAGGCGTTGGTCTGGCAGCTTTTGGAATCAAACCCGTGGAGGTAATACAGTTTGCTCAAATTGCCAACGGAATCTTACTTCCCGTTATTGCCGGTATTCTGATCTGGTTGGCAAACAGAAGTGAACTGCTGGGATCTTATCGAAATTCTAAATTAAAAAACGCAATCAGTATTTTTATTTTAGTAGTAACTGTTATTTTGGGAGGCAGAGCAATTCTAAACGTATTTGGATTGATATGAGTATAAGGACGAGAATAGATATCAATTGTGATTTAGGGGAAGGCATAGGTAACGAAGCAGATTTAATGCCGTTTATCAGTTCGTGTAACCTCGCCTGTGGGGGTCACGCTGGTGACGAAGTAACGATTGATAACGTTGTCAAGCTGGCTAAGCACAATGCTGTTGGAGTAGGAGCGCACCCTTCTTTTCCGGATCGAGCTAATTTTGGACGTGGTGAACTCAAGATACCTTTTTATCAACTTGAAAGTTCTTTAAAAGAACAAATAGATCGCGTCAAGAAAGCTTGTCAAATTCATAACATAGAGATGCATCACATAAAAGCACACGGTGCCCTTTATAATTTGTGTGCCAGTGACGCAATTTATGCTGAATTTTTTATTGATTTTATAGCTCGTTTCTATCCTGATATACCGGTTTATGTGCCATTTAATTCTATACTATCTCAACGGGCTCAAGGAAAAATTAAACTGCTTTTTGAAGCTTTTGCAGATCGTAATTATGAAGCAGACGGAAGTCTTGTTTCTAGAACTAAACCCCATGCGCTAATCAAAGACGAAAAAACGCTTGTTAAGCACGTTTTAGGAATGGTGGAAAACAATGAAATTCATACCGTTTCAGGGACTGTTTTGAATGCAAAAATTGATACAATTTGTGTTCATGGAGATACCCCAAAAGCGGTAAATCTGGTGTGTAACTTAAAGCAACAATTAGAAAAAAATAACCTGAAAATAGAAACAGTATTTTGCAAATAAAACCAAGCATAAACAGACTGGGGGAAAAAGCAATTTTATTGCAATGGGACTTCAATATAGCACCAGAAAACTTAAACTGGTTGTTGAGCATAAAACAAATTTTACAAAAGCATGTGATTGAATCAAAAGTTCAGATAATCAACACATACAACTCACTGTTAATGACTTACAATTGTTCGATAGAAAATATTTATAATGATTTTAATGCTTTAAAAAGCTATGACTTTACAGGAATTAGTTATGAAGATTTTAAAGGCAAGCTTTACAAACTACCCGTTTGTTATGATGTTGAATTTGGGTTGGATTTAGATGAACTTGCGCGACGAAATTCATTGACTGCATCAGAAATAATCCACTTGCATACACAGCCTGTTTACACCCTTTATTTTATGGGCTTTTTACCAGGTTTTTTATACCTGGGGGGAATGAAGGAACGGCTTAAGATTTCACGTAAAAAGGAGCCTAGAACATCGGTGTTAAAAGGTGCTGTGGGAATCGCCGAAAATCAAACCGGTATCTACCCAAATAGTAGTCCGGCAGGATGGCAAATTATAGGAAATTGCCCCGTGGAATTATTCAATGCACACACTGAAAACCCGTGTCCATTTAAAGCCGGTGATCAAATTCAATTTTATTCGGTTTCGAAACAGGAATACGATAAAATAAAACAGCAAATTAAAGCTGGGAAATATATACTAAAACCAGAATCTCATGCCTAAAGTTGAAGTCAAAAAAGCTGGTTTGTACACCACGATTCAGGATTTAGGTAGGTTAAATGTTGCTCAATATGGCGTACCCCAGAGTGGTGTTATGGATAGTTTTTCAGCAAAAAAAGCAAACTTACTTCTTAATAATGAGGCTGACGCTGCTGTTCTTGAGCTAACGATGGCTGGGCCAATATTGAAGTTTCAATCTAAAACACAGATAGCAGTCTGTGGAGCAATCTTTGACATGTATTTAGATGAGAAGCCTATAACAAACGCTAAAGCATTTCAGGTTAATTCTGGTTCTGTTTTACGTTTTGGCGGCTTAAAAAAGGGATTTCGTAGTTATTTAGCTGTACAGGGAGGTTTCAAGACAGCGGTAGTTTTAGAAAGTCGAAGTCACTATCCCAAAATAACTTCTGCTTCTCGACTTGTTAACGGTGATGAATTAGAAATCGACTCTCTTGAGAATACAGTTATTGCGAGTGCTCGAGTTAATTTTGAGGATCAAGAACTATTCAGCAATACTATACCCGTTTTTAAAGGACCTGAATTTGAGTTATTGCCGCAAAAACTTCAGCAAGAACTCTTTATTGAAAATTTTACGTTAACTCCTGCAGGAAACCGCATGGCAATTCTATTTAAGGAATTACTTAAAAACAATATCAAAGGAATTATAACCGGTCCGGTGATTCCGGGAACGGTACAACTCACACCAAACGGGAACCTTATCGCATTGATGAGAGATTGTCAAGTTACTGGGGGTTACCCGCGTATACTCCAAATTTCCGAAATGGGGATTTGTAAACTTGCTCAAAAGAAACCCGGAGAACAGGTTCTTTTTCAGCTTAGTGAATTTTACTGAAATTTTAGAAAACCTTAAAAACGTATCCCAATAACCAGTAAAGTATTGCAAAAACTACAATTGTACCAATACAACCGCATCTCCCACCACCAATTTTCTTTGCACCATAACCGGCGATTAAAGCTCTGATTATATTTTTCATAATGTCTATTAGTTAAGTAATCTGCTAATTTAATACCATTCCGTTAGTGGTTGCTATGTTTTATACAGATTAACAATACTTTATATAAGCCTTAGCCAGGCAATTATAGGCGTTTTGTAATTTTAAAATTCAAATATTAAATTATGGAATTGAAACACTTGGGAAATTCATCTTTACACGTACCGCCATTAGTTTTTGGTGGTAATGTATTTGGATGGACGGCGGATAAAAAAACGTCTTTTTATTTATTAGATGCATTATTAGAACGTGGTTTAAACTTTATTGATTCTGCCAATGTGTATTCTTATTGGGCTGAAGGAAACGAAGGGGGAGAGAGTGAAGCACTATTAGGCGAGTGGATGAAAGAACGAAAAAACCGCGATAAAGTTATTATTGCTACTAAAGTGGGAAGCCCTATGGGAAAAGGAAGTCCAGACCTTTCTAATGCTTATATCAATGAGCAAATAGATTTAAGTTTAAAGCGGTTACAAACAGATTATATCGATCTGTATTTTAGCCATAAATACGATGACAGCACACCACAGCTCGAAACCTTAAAAACCTATAACTCGCTAATCAACTCTGGTAAAGTACGTGAATTGGGTGCTTCTAATTTTCCGTTAGCTATTTTACGAGAAGCTTTACAGATTTCTAAAGACGAAAATTTACCACGATATGAAGTTATTCAACCGGAATATAACTTACTAGAGCGTTCTCATTTTGAGGGAGAATATCAGCGATTTTGTATTGAAAATAATCTTGGAGTAATTAGCTATTTCACTCTGGCAAGTGGTTTTCTTACCGGTAAATATACTGATGTAGCTGATGCTTCAGGAAAAGAGCGAGAGCGTTTTATAAAGAAATATTTTAATGATAAAGGAACAGCTGTTTTAAAGGCTTTAAAAACACTTTCAGATAAATATAAATGCTCTCAAGCTGGCGTAAGTATTGCATGGACCATGGCTCAACCGGGAATCTCCGCACCCATTGTAAGTGCTACTAAAGAATCTCATTTAAAAGCATTTGATGAAGCTCTAAAATTGAGTTTTGATGCTGAAGACTTACAGATTTTAGATGAAGTAAGTCGTGAAAAAAATACCGTTGAGAACTAAAATGATTGTAGGAACTGCATTTTAAACGTATAAAACTGTTAAAAATTACATTTTATTAAATTTAAGAAACGCTGTTAAGAATTTCTTAACAGCGTTTCTTTTTGCTGAGTCTTAAATTGGCGCAACTCTAATATAAAAAAATGAAATTAAAACTTTACCCTATTGCAGCTTTTGCGTTTGCAATGCTTACGGTTGTTTCATGCGCCAGTACCAAACAAAATAAAAAGAACGGTACCGCAGCAACTTCCGAAGAAAAAAAAGACAAAAAAGATGACTTAAAACCTTACGATAAAGTCATAACCAAAGCAGCTGTTTCAGATTCTGGTCTTTTTACTATTCACAAAGTAGATGAAGATTATTTCTACGAAATACCAGATAGCTTATTTACTCGTGAAATGCTTATGGTAAGCCGTATTGCTAAAACAGCATCAGGCTTAGGCTTTGGCGGTGGAAAAGCAAATACTCAGGTTTTACGCTGGGAAAAACGCGACAAAAAAGTTTTATTGCGTGTTGTCTCTCATCAGATTTTTGCTGCAGATTCCTTACCGATTCACGAGGCGGTAAGCAATTCTAATTTTGAACCGGTACTTTTTTCTTTTGATGTAAAAACAGTAGGAAAAGATTCAACGAGTACGATAATTCAGGTCAATGATTTGTATACCGATGATGTACAGGCAATGGGTATTCCTAGCTACTATCGGGAAGAGTATAAAGTGCGTAATGTAGATAAAGGAAGAGGCTATATTGAAAGTCTAAAAAGTTACCCTTTAAATATTGAAGCACGACACGTAAAAACATACAATGCTGGTAATCCTCCAAGTAATGAAAGTGTAGGTTCTATTACTGTTGAAATGAGTAATAGTATGGTGTTATTACCTAAAAAACCTATGGAGCGTCGTTATTTTGATAAGAGAGTAGGTTGGTTTGCGCGTGGTCAGGTAGATTATGGCCTTGATGCTCAAGAAAGTAAAACAGTACGTTACTTAGACCGCTGGAGGTTAGAAGTAAAACCAGAAGACGAGGCTAAATTTAAAGCCGGTGAACTGGTAGAACCTAAGAAGCAAATCGTTTATTATATAGACCGTGCAACTCCAAAAAAATGGGTTCCATTTATCAAGCAAGGTATCGAAGACTGGCAGGTAGCTTTTGAAGCAGCCGGATTTAAAAATGCGATAATCGCAAAAGAGGCTCCTTCTGTAGCAGAAGATCCAGAATGGTCTCCGGAGGATGTTCGTTTTTCTACAGTACGTTACTTAGCTTCACCTATCCCTAATGCAAATGGCCCACACGTAAGTGATCCTCGTAGTGGAGAAATCTTAGAATCTGATATCAACTGGTATCATAATGTAATGACTTTATTACGCAACTGGTACTTTGTACAAACTGCAGCAATTAATCCTGAAGCACGGGGTGTGGCTTTTAAAGATGAGATTATGGGACGTTTAATTCGTTTTGTTTCTTCTCACGAAGTAGGGCATACACTCGGTTTACCTCACAATATGGGTAGCAGTGTTGCTTATCCTGTAGATTCATTGCGTTCTAAGAGTTTTACAGATAAATATGGGACAGCGCCTTCAATTATGGATTATGCGCGTTTTAACTACATCGCACAACCGGGTGATGAGGGAGTTTCTATGATGCCTAACATTGGTATTTATGATAACTATGCTATCAACTGGGGTTACCGACCTATCCTTGATAAAAAAGGAATGGAAGAAAAACCAATTCTTGATGCGTGGATTTTAGAACATGCCGGTGACCCCATGTACCGTTTTGGAGCTCAGCAATGGAGTATTGTTGACCCAAGCTCTCAGACTGAAGATCTTGGTGACGATGCTGTTAAAGCCAGTAATTACGGTATTGAGAACTTAAAACGTATTGTTCCTAATTTGATAAAGTGGACCGCTGAAGATGGTAAAAATTATGATGATTTAGAAACACTTTATGGTCAGGTTTTAGCTCAGTTTAACCGCTACATGGGACATGTGAGTAATAATATTGGTGGTGTTTATGAGTATAACAAAACCTACGATCAAGAAGGTGTAGTTTATATACCAGTACCAAAAGAGCGACAAGAGGGAAGTATGGCGTTTTTACAAGACCAACTTTTTACAACGCCAGAGTGGATGGTAGATACTGAAATTTTGAATCGTATTGAAAGTGACGGAAATCTTGAGCGTGTAAGAAGCGTACAGGAGCGTACATTGAACAATGTTCTAGATTTTGGAAGAATGGGGCGTATGATTGAAAATGAAACCTTAAACGGAAAATCTGCATATACGCTAACTGAAATGATGAATGATTTAAGAAGTGGTATTTTTAGTGAATTACGTAGTGGTAAAAAAATAGATACGTATCGTCGTAATTTACAACGTGCTTATGTAGAACGTCTGGAGTACTTATTGACTAAAGAGCAAGAGGGCCGTAGCAACGCAACTCGTGTACATGTGAGTCAGTCTGACATTAGAGCAGTCTCTCGTGCCGAGTTAAACACGTTAAGAAGATTAGTAACTCGTGCTATTAGCCGCACAGGTGATAGCTTAAGTCGTTATCATTTACAAGATTTGAAAGAACGTATAGATCTTATTTTAGATCCGAGATAATTGGATTTAACTATCAATACTTAAAAGACCGGCAAATTTGCCGGTCTTTTTGTTTTCAAAAGGAATAGAAGCTTTAAAAATTAATTTTCAGAAACTCTTTTAAGGTTATATAGCTGCTCAGCTTCCGTTACATTAGGAAGGTCTTCGGTATTCTTTTTTTGAGTGAATTTGAGAAATAGGGGGTAAACAAGTCCGCATCCCAAAAGCACAAAAGCTAAGATAACCAAGGTAAACAGATCTGCTACTTGGTTTCCGGCAGATAAAATTCCTAAAATCAAAACAACAGAAAGCGGAAAAGACAATGCCAGAATATTAATAGCAAAATTCTGATTGAATGTTTTTCTGCTATTTAAAACTCGTTTTTCCTGAGCGTCAACTGCAGCTATATGTGCAAAAGGCCAAAAACTACATGCACTCAATCCAAAAGCCAAAAGCAGCAATCTATCTTCAGCTATAACAATATCTGCAACCCGGATTAATCCTATAGCTAAAAACACTACGATACCAGCTCTTACAAGAAGTAAAGAAACAATTTCAGCAAATTGACGCTTTTTGATGTTTACTGAAAGTCCAATAAATAGCAAAACAAGCGGAGTCATTAATAAACTCAATCTGCTTAAACTCTCACTGAATAAAAAAGGAATACTGTTCATATTTATTCCTAAAAACAAAAGGATTAGCGCAGCAGCTATAAAAATATTCACAGGCTCTGAGATCATTGCAATACAAAGACTTTTAAATTTTGCTCCGGTAGATCTATTTGTGATGTTTTGGGTTTTATAATGCCAATTCATCGCAACCAGATACAATATTAAAAGTACAAACAGTTTGTTCCCAAGATCTGCCATTGCTGCTTTAGCAAGAAAGCCTTCGCCCAGATACTCCAATATAAAAGGAAAACAACTCAAGCCTGGTGCTAAAGAGGGGATAAGCATCTGTGCAGTTCTGTAATTAGGACTGTTTTTTTTTATTCCAATAAATGGAAAAAGAAAAGGGGTGACAAGAAATAAAAAGAAATTGAGTACTAAGGCTATAACGGGTAGCACAAGTAGAGAGACCTCTACATTTACCGAAAGCAGTGCAATAAAGATTGTAGCCGGAAGTGCCAGATTTAAAATAATCATCTTGATACCGGCTAGTTCTTTTTTCTCCTTAATTTTTAATTTTAGAAGTAAACCTAAACCTATAAAAAGTAAGAAAAGTAATGTCTTTTGTACATTGACATCCATAATTAAACCAGTATATCGTCTATGGCATCAGTAAAATAGTTCATTTCTTCCATCGTCCCCATACTTACACGACACCAGTTTTGATCCCAAAATTTAAAAGCTCTCACGACAACGCTTTTATCATATATTTTTTCTAAAAATACATCACCTTCCATATCAATAGGAAAGATGATAAAGTTTGTTGAAGAAGGCATATAGTCAAAGCCTTTTGAGTCTAAATACGCAGTAGTATACTCTCTTGCTTCTTTGATTTTTTCTTTACACATCGTCAAATATTCAATATCATCCATACTGGCAGAAGCTGCATCAATGGTAGGTCCCGCAATACCCATACCGCCACGTGTAATTTCATTTATAGCTTCAAGTGATTCTTTTTTACCTAGCATGTACCCCATTCTAAGGCCTGCCATCCCGTGAATTTTAGAAAAGGTACGTGTTACAAAAACATCTTTCCCTTCTGCGACTAATGGAGCCATACTAGCGTCTAAACCTTCTGGAGCCAATTCCAGATAGGCTTCATCAACGAAAACAGGGACTTTGTCAGAAACTCTTCTACAAAAATCTTTCAGCTTTTCGGTATCGGTTAAAGTAGCAGTAGGATTGTTAGGGTTTGTGATGTAAACCAGCTTAGTATCGTCGTCAATTGCAGCTTCCATCGCATCAAGGTCGTGCTGATAATCTTCAGTCAATTTGATAGCTTTCCAAGAACCTCCGGCAGCTTTTGCTACACTTACCAGCGACATATAGCTAGGGTCTGCGCTGATCACATTTCCACCATTTTGAAATAAAACTAATGCTGTTTTTTCTAAAAGGTCAGAAGAACCGGGTCCCATCATAATATGATCTGGAGTAACCCCTTCTTTATCTGCAATTTTTTGCACTAAGCTCCCTAAAGAAGACCACGAATAGTGATTACCATCCCAAACGCCTTCCTGAAATGCTTTTGCAGCAAGTTTAGAAGGACCGTACGGATTCTCATTCCATACTAAACGAGCTTTAACCGTGCTCAGATCTGGGAATTTAGGCGGTGTAAACTCATCAAAAGCAGCGTTTTTATATAAGAATTTTTGATTATTTCGTTGTGCTTGTTCTACAGTTGATCCCCATAAAGCAGTAGGGGCAATGGCAATTGCACCAACAGAAAACGCCATTTTCTTTAACCAATCTCTTCTAGGATTTTGAGAAGTGCTCATAATTCACAATTTATTTTGGATTCCTTTAAATTTATGAAAATGAAATTATGATTATTGTGTTAAATCCGTAAAAAACAGCTGTTTAAATAGTTATTTAAAAATTATCTTGAGTAATTATTGAATTATTATTAACGTATTTAGGGTGTTTAAATAACTAGTAAAGCCTCTACTAATTGAAAATCAATTGTCAGAGGCTTTACTATTATATTTTAAAATAAGGTTATTGTAACTTAGAAATATCTTCTAGTTGCTGCAAATCTTCAATAGTTCTATAGATTTTAGACAGTTGATTATTAATTATTGTACGCAGGTGTGTAGAGAATTCAAAATCTTTTAAAGCGTTTTCATATTCTTCAGCACTTATTTTTTCACCTCTTAGACATTCCTCTAAAACAGAAGAAATATCATCTTTACTAACAATACTCTTTACATCTATCCAGAATCTGTGTAGATTAGCGGCAATGCTCCCTTCGTTTTCAGGACGAGCATTAATGGCGTGTAATTCTTTGTCGAGTTCAGTTGCAAATTGATTACGCTTAGCGGCCTGGCGTTGCATAAAACCTTTAAGTTCAGTGTGGTTTATTTCTTGCATTGCTTTAATAAAACCCTTCTCGGCGTCATAATTTTTTACGAGTAATTTTTGAAGAGTATCTACGAGTTCTTCATGGTGTTTTTGCTTATCAACGTTCATGGCTTTACTTTAATGAAATGAAATGTAATTTAATCGAAACCTTTTGAATTAGGTAGAGTAAAGGTAGTTATCCCAACAGATATTTTTTTAACATTTTAATCTTTTTGCAATAACTTAACACCAGTAGCAGAGTTAGTTTCTAATTTAGGTGAAGCCATGTACTCACTATCTAATAAAACTTTATGTCTATCACTTTTTCTGAATTTAAAAAGCTACTAACTACGTCCTATAAAATAGGTTTTGAACTGCCAAACGGAAAATTAGTTCCCAGTCATTTTACAATAACGGGAATAGGGGAGCAGATCACCAATAGTATTGATTTAAATGAAAAATTTCAAAAGCAGCGCTATCTAGTTCTACAATTAAAACCTTTTGGAAATTTCAATCACAGATTGCATCCGGAGAAACTCTTACATCTTTTAGAGCTGGCTGAACAATCATTTGATATAGGAACCTTAACTATCTTAATTGCTTACGAAGCTGAAAGCACAATTTTCTATAAACTTGAAGCTTCAGAAAAGTATTTCAAACTTCTACCAGATATAGATAAGGCTAAGATTGATGAAAAACAAACTCTTACTCACAAACAAACAACACCTTTAATGGATGCAGCTTCAGACTCTTGCATTCCGGGGAATGGTTGCTGCTAAAAACTTGTAAAGATTTACTTTAGCGTTCGCAATCAGAGAGCTAATTTCGCATCCTATATTTGAGCTATTATGGCAAAGAAAGATCCGTATGCCGCACTTAGGTATCGAGAGTTTAATGTTTTTCTGTTGATGCGATTTGCCATGGTTTTTGCGTGGTCTATGCAATTTGTGGTCATCGAATGGGAAGTGTATAGTATAACAAAAAATCCGCTTTCTCTTGGAATTATAGGCTTGATGGAAGTTATACCAGCTGTATCTCTTGCCTTATTTGCCGGGCATATTGTAGATCAAAATGAAAAACGCTCCTTGCTTTTTAAATGTTTGTTAGGTTTTTCGGTAATTAGCATGGGCTTGTTTTTATTGACCTGGCCGCGGTTTACCCAATTCATAGATACGAATTACACGTTATATTTTATTTATTTTCTGGTGTTTTTAGGAGGCATTGTAAGAGCATTTCTTGGTCCAACGATCTTTTCCTTATTCGCCTTAATTATACCCAAAAAGATTTACCCTAATGCAGCTACCTGGAGCAGTTCAGTTTGGCAAATGGGAGCTGTGGTTGGTCCTGCGGCAGGAGGTTTTACTATAAACATGATAGGAGTACACTGGTCGATGTGTGTAATATTTGGCTTTTCATTATTTGCTTTAATCTGTCTATCTCAGATTGAAAGAAAGCCTATTATGAATACTAAAATAGGTGAGCCTATTCTTCAAAGCCTAAAAGAAGGTATTCATTTTGTGAAAAATAGTAAAGCTGTTTTAGGAGCCTTGAGCCTTGATATGATTGCTGTTCTCTTTGGTGGGGCTGTGGCTCTCCTGCCAATATATGCACAAGATATTCTTGAAGTAGGCCCTGAAGGCTTTGGAATCCTTAGAGCAGCACCAGCTGTAGGGGCCTTGATAACCATGTTTACTTCGGCTTATTTCCCTTTATACAAAAATGCGGGGATAAAATTGCTTGCGGCAATCTTTGGTTTTGGGGTTTGTATTGTCGTATTTGGTTTGTCTACTACATTCTGGTTGTCTGTAGCAGCCTTATTTATGAGCGGGGTAACCGATGGGATTTCTATGATCATCAGGCAAACCATACTTCAGCTAAAAACACCAGACGCTATGCGAGGACGTGTAGCTTCTGTTAATTCTATGTTTGTAGGTAGTTCAAATGAATTAGGCGCTTTTGAGAGCGGACTAACTGCAAAATTAATGGGAACGGTTACAGCAGTAGTTTTTGGTGGCAGTATGACTCTTATTACCGTAATTTTTACAGGAATAATTTCGCCAAAATTCAGAAAATTAGACCTCCGAAAAGATTTAGAAGAACATGAGGCTTTAGAGTGATTTAGAATCCTGCTGGTAAGGCAGCGGTTCCCTTTACCTCTTCATCTAAATCAACTTCAATAGCGTTCATTTCTTTCGCTAAAAGCCCTTTTCTAAATATGATAAGGTTAATATAAATATCAACTTTTATATCATCATTTCCAGCTACTCTAAAGATACTATTGTTAACAAATACTTTAATATGCCAGGTTGTAGAACCTTTATACGCGTACGCTTGAAATCCTTCAATTTTATCATCACCATTTGTACTCTGCGTGATAACTGAGGTTCCATTATTATTATTATCTAAAAAATAATATCCTTGTAATGTAACATTATAAGGGTCTATAGGAATTTTAGTATCAAAATCTTCAACGCCACTTTTGTTTGTTGCTTTTAAAACAAGTTCTGCATAATTTATTGGTCCATATTTACTTACATCGAGATTGTATTGGACTATGGAGTTATCTGTACGCTGAATTAGAAGCTGAGAACCTCTGATTTGTGTTGATTCACCGGGATCTTCTAGGTATAGTTTTTTCTCAATAATAGTAAACCCATTAACATCTAAATCTGTATTTGGATTAGTAGTATTAACCCCTACCTGTGCAGATACTGTTAATGCAGCGCACATACAAGTGACTAGTATGTATATTTTATAATGCATTAATTTAAGTTTTCAGGAGCCGAAGTGCTACCTGTATTGTTACCTTCTAAATCAACTCTGATTGTTGGAAGCTCTTTATAATACGATTTATCATAAACTATAAGTGTAAGTCTATACTCAACACTCTTAGTAGCTGCCAGATCAAGAAAGCGGTTTCTAATTTCTAAATGCCATGTGTTATTTTCCTGAAAAACACGCGTTACAAATGCTCCTATACTGTTACTAGGTCCTTTATCGATGCCGTCGCCAATATATTGAAAATTTGATATAGCAATCACATACTTGCCTGTATCGTATTGTAAATCAACATTTTCAAGATTGTCGCTATTTATATTAAAAAAACGATAGTTAACAATATTTATAGGAGCTACCGTTAAATCATCAGGATCCAGATAGGTCACTTCTCCTATAGGAGTTGAGTTTGTTAAACGTGTTAGCAGCTTAAATTCCTCATCGGTAGCAGTAACTTCATCTATTTGACTTCTAATCAATTCTTTTTGGATGAGCATATCGCCATTAATATGCAAATCTGCTTCGGGATTTGTCATGCCTATTCCTACCTGACTATAGGTAACAAAACTGCATAAGCATAGTGTTATATATAATAGAAGTTTGGGCATAATTAATTAATAATAGGGGTTGTAATGGTTCCGGTAGTCGTATTGTTCATATCGTACTCTATTTTGCCCAGTTGTTTTGATAAATCCCGTGAGTAAATTAAAGTTGTTATGGTCCACGTTCCTATTTCATTACTATCAAGATTGTTTGCCGCGGGAAAATCGGCAGTAATATGCCAAGTTGAAGATCCATCAGAATTTGTTTTGATGATAGCCGCGAAATAAGGTATTGTTGAATAATTACCAATATCGAGTTCTCTGTCATAATTTGCAGAAATAGTATTTACTACAAAATCGTTGGCATCAATACTAGTGTTGAGATCTCGCACCCAGTCTTCATTTGGATTGTAAATCTCATATTTTTGGATATACCCCAAAGCTGCACCCGTAGGGTTACTCACATCTAATTTTCTAATATTAGAATTATTTTCCTGCATCAAAAACGAAGATTTATCTTCATCGGTTAATGGTTCAATAACTTTTATATTAAAACCGTCTCTCAATGTAGCAGCACCAGCCACCTCAAGGGTAGCACGTGGTTTTAAAGTACCAATACCAACGCCAGGCTCTTGTGAAAAAGAAGAAGTAGTTATAAATACAAGAGCACTTGTTAAAACATTTAACAGGGTAATGTTTTTCATCGATGAAAATTGGGGTTTGTAAGTGTAAAATTAATATAAATCAGATTATTAACAAGTTTTTATTGTTAATATTAGGTAATGTAATCTGAATCCTACATTGTTCTGAGGATTGTAATATTTCAATCTATATAGATAGTCTGTCCATGTGAAGCTTAAAATGCGTATCTTTACATCAGTTTGAGTTTTATAAGCATTTAGCTTAAGCAGTTCTTGATAGCATCAGATATTAGATCAGTCTCCAATTTTTCAAAGTATCCACGTTTCAGTACTTTTTAATTCACTCAAACTAATTTATTTATTCACCTAAAACAGATAATGGCTAAATCACAACAGACCTATAGTAAGACAGAACGAGAAAAAAAACGTATTAAAAAGCGTGAAGAGAAATTGAAGCGCAAAGAAGCACGTAAAGCAAACTCAACAGGAGGAAATTTTGAAGATATGATTGCTTACGTTGACCACAATGGAAACCTAACAGATACTCCTCCAGATCCAGCAATGAAAGTTGAAGTAGATATTGAAGATATCCAGATTAGTGTTCCTAAAACTACTGAAGAAGATAAAATCGCAGCGGAAGAAGCTAAATTTAGAAAAGGTAAAGTTTCTTTCTTTGACCATTCTAAAGGATTTGGTTTTATCATAGATACCGAAAATCAAGAAAAGTATTTTGTTCACGTTAGTGGAATTCTTGAAGGAGAACTTAACGAAAATGATAAAGTGGCTTACGAATTGGAGCGTGGTCAAAAAGGGATGAATGCTGTACGTGTGAGTAAAATTTAGTTACCACCATGTGGCAAAATGTCTCTGAACTTTAATATCAGATTCAAAAACCCAAAATATACACGAGCGCTGTTCTTTTAGAGCAGCGCTTATTTTTTTATAAAAAACTGAAAAACTATCAGTTTTAATAGACTCTAAAATAGGAGCGGAGACCCAGTCATTTTTATGCGGGATATAAAACGAGAAATCTTTTTTATTGAAAAATTCCAGTTCTTCTACTCTAAAATAAAAACCTTGTATAGGGTCTTTTAAGATTTCCACCTCATTTATTTTATGATTTAAGGGTAGGTATATCTGAGCTTTAAAACTAATCTGTTGCATTAAATCCTCAGCTTTAAGATTTAAACTTTTCAAATAGCTCGTTGTTTCTGGTCTGTAAAGAATAGGAAATTGATGCGAACTCATTTTGTTCAGTTTAAAGCGCAGTTTGTCTTTCGCATTGGGACCTATAATTTTATCAATCCAATTTCCGGTTAATTCAGGTCTGTAGAAATAGAACTTATAAACCATTTCAAGATGAATGGTCTTTTTTAAAGTAAGATCATTAACTATAAAATCGAGCTCGCCCAGCGTTTGCTTTTCCGCAATAATCTGTAGATTTTTTGATAAAATCTGATATCTGTGAGAACTTAATGCCGCTTCCATCAAAACTTCCATGCGTTGACCCAACCGAATAGAGTCCGGCATTTTAAAATCTTTTGGAAGATTTTTTTTTACTTCAGTTAGTTGAAAATTTGAATACGGAAATTCATCGGAGTTAAATACTAACTGCGGAGTGTTTAAAAATCCTATATATTGCTGTTGCAGAGCGCTGATCAATCAAAAAGATCTGAAGATAAATAGCGATCTCCCCGATCACAAATAATCGAGACGACAATGCCTTCTTCTAGCTGTTCACAAAGGCGTAAAGCTGCTGCAGTAGCACCACCGCTGCTCATTCCACTAAAAATGCCTTCTTCTTTGGCCAGTCGTTTAGCCATTTCACGGGCATCAGCCTCGCTAACTTCAATAACCTGATCTACTTTTTTAGCATCAAATATCTTTGGTAAATATTCTTGAGGCCATTTACGAATACCGGGAATGCTGGACTCATCGGTAGGTTGTACGCCCACAATTTGTATGAATTCGTTTTGTTCTTTCAAATAAGTAGAAGTTCCCATAATTGTTCCTGTAGTTCCCATAGAAGACACAAAATGTGTTACTTTTCCTTCGGTATCTTTCCAGATTTCAGGACCAGTTGTTTTATAATGTGCTTTCCAATTATCAGGATTTGAAAACTGATTGAACATAAAATAGCCTTCATTTTTTACTTTTGCCTCTGCGAAATCCCGTGCTCCTTCAATACCCACATCTTTTGGAGTTAGAATTACCGTTGCACCATAAGCACGCATCGTTTGTACGCGTTCTTTAGTTGCATTTTCTGGCATTACAATCTCAAGATCTAAACCATACATAGCGGCGATCATTGCCAGAGCAATTCCCGTATTTCCACTTGTGGCTTCTATCAGTTTAGTTTCCTTATTAATTTCTCCGCGTTCCATAGCAGCGGTTATCATATTAAAAGCCGCACGGTCTTTTACGCTACCACCGGGATTTTGACCTTCTAGTTTAAATAATAGTTTAACTTTTGGGTTAGTCTGTAAAACTTTAGATTCAACTAAAGGTGTATTGCCAATAAGGCGTTCTATAGAATAGTTCATGAAATTTAATTTAAAATACCCGTATTATTTTTTCTCCAGTTCTCTAATAAGAATTTCGGGTTTGTGAGAAACCAGAGAGTAGGGCGGTACAGATTTAGTAAGCCAAACATTACCACCTATTAAGCTGTTTGCGCCTATAACGGTATCCCCACCTAGTATAGTTGCGTTTGCATAGATTGTTACGTGATCTTCAATGGTAGGATGACGCTTTATAGCCTGCAAGTCTTTTGCAACACTTAACGCACCTAAAGTCACCCCTTGATATAATTTCACGTGATCTTTTATGATAGCAGTTTCACCAATTACAATTCCGGTCGCGTGATCCATAAAAAAATGTTCTCCAATTACCGCTCCCGGATTGATATCTACACCAGTAACGTGATGCGCATATTCGGTCATAAGACGGGGAACTATAGGAAAGCCTTTTTTATACAACGCGTGGCTCAATCTGTAAATAGCAATCGCGTAAAAACCAGGATAGGCTAAATAAACTTCTTCAATGGTAGTTGCAGCAGGGTCGTTTTTATAGATAGCTTCTGCATCAAGATTCAGTTTTCTTAGTATTTCCGGGAGTTGAGCAACATAATCATCCCAAACCTTACTGCATTTTTTATCGATTTCCCAGCAAGCAAGTTCTACAAGATTTTCAAACAAACGCTCCAGACGCTCCAGATCTTCTACCAATTCGTTAGGGAAATTAAAAAGCGTTGCAAATAACTCTTTGGTAAAGCGGTGTGTATCTTCTTTTAATCTGAAGTTGAGATTTGCATTTTGTTTATGTGCCCGTATCTGATTTACGATTTCAATCTTATTCACCATATCTTCTAAGTTAAGCACTGATTGAGCATTAATCTACTCAGCTTTTAGTTTCAATTAGTAATGCTTTAAAACCATTCTGGTCTTAGTTTCAAATTTATAGAATAGTATTTGTACAAAACCCCTTCCGCGAGGGAATTTTTCCCTTTTTAAACTCAAAAGTCATTCGCATGAATAATCTTATTTTTGAATTATGTTTAGAAAAGAATTCTACTATTTACTCAAAATACAATATCTGGGTTTCAGATATCACGGTTGGCAAAAACAACCTGATTTGCTCACGGTCGAACGCATGATGCAACGTACTTTAAAGTATGTACTGGGTCGTAATAATTTTAAATTCATTGCAGCCGGACGTACAGATTCTAAAGTTTCGGTAAATGAAACTTATGTTGAGCTCATTCTTAGAGAGGACGCATTAACTATGGAAACCTTTTTTGATGCGTTTAATGAAAACCTTCCGCAGGATATTCGCTTACTCGAGATAACGCCTAAGAAAGAGCTTACACACATTATACAAGCTCCCAAGCTTAAAGAATATATCTATCTGTTTTCCTTTGGAATTAAAAATCACCCGTTTTGTGCACCGTTTATGATAAACTACAAGCATAATCTTGATATTGGACTGATGCAAAAAGGGGCTGAGCTGATGCTTGGCTCCCACGATTACCGCAATTATGCTTATAAAGCTTCGCCTGAAGCGCAAACGCTCATGCATATTGAAAACTGTGTTATTGAGGTTAATGCACTTTACACCGCTAATTTCTTCCCGGAAACTTCTTATGTTTTTCGGGTAGTGGGGGCTGGGTTCAAAAGACATCAAGTGCGTCTGATGATGGGAGCACTTTTTGATCTGGGGAGCGGGGAAATGTCCTTAAGTGATTTTGAAAAAAGTCTTGACGGTTCTACGCCTTATCAATTAACTCATGTGGCACAAGCGTCTGGCTTGATCCTTCAAAATGTAACTTTAGAATGATTCTTTTTATAATTTAAGTTAAAGCGTCTAATCCTTAACAAAGCTTAACCTTGTAAATAAAAGCTTTAACCCGGCATTAACCCTGTAAGATAGCGTTGCGTCATACCTTTGAGTTGAATTAAAATTTTAACCAACAAAACATATATAACTATGAAAAAGGTAGCCATATTAGCAACAAACGGATTTGAAGAAGTAGAATTAACTTCTCCGTTAGAAGCGATGAAAAAAGAAGGATTTGAAGTACATATAGTAAGTGAAGAATCAGGTAAAATTAAAGCCTGGGCTTCAACAGACTGGGGGAAAGAATATGATGTTGATAAAACCCTATCTGAAGTTTCTGCTAAAGAATACAACGCCTTGGTATTACCAGGCGGAGTCATAAATCCAGATAAATTGCGTCGTAATGAAGATGCATTAGTGTTTATTAGAGATTTCTTTAAGCAACATAAACCGGTTGCAGCTATTTGCCACGCACCACAATTACTAATTAGTGCAGATGTTGTAAAAGGTAGAACCTTAACTTCGTTCAACTCTATTAAGAAAGACTTACAAAATGCAGGAGCATTATGGGTTGATAAAGAGGTAGTTGTAGATGAAGCACTAGTGACTAGTAGAAATCCAGATGATCTACCAGCATTTAATGCAAAAGTGATTGAAGAAATCAACGAAGGTAAGCACGAGTTACAACACGCATAATTTCTGAATATATAGAATATTTAAAGTCCGTCATTCGACGGACTTTTTCTATTTTTAGTCACTAAATGAAAGCTATGAATAAGCGTTTAAAGATTAAGAAGCCTAGAATACCAAAACTTCCCAAAATTAAAAGAGCACATAAGATCATTCAGAACGATGTGCCGGGTACGTTAACCTATACCGGATTTAAAGAACAGAAACACGTTAGTGTTGAGCTTATAGATTATTCTCCCAATACGTATACAGCGATTACTGTTGATGATGTTTCAAAAGCATTTAACAAGCAGTTGCCCGGTGATATATCGTGGATCAATGTAAATGGTCTGAGCCAAATTGACCAGATTGAAAAATTAGGACAACATTATAATTTACACCCGCTTATTCTTGAAGATATCGTTGATACCAATCAACGCCCTAAAATAGATGAATACCCAGACTATCTTTTTATCGTTTTTAAAATGCTGTATTATGATGAGCACGGTACCTTTATGAACGAGCACATCAGTTTAGTTTTAGGAGAAAACTTTCTGATAACCTTTCAGGAGGCAGATGGTGATGTTTTTGATTCGTTACGGCAGCGAATTGCAAATGCTAAAGGCCGTGTTCGAAATGCCGGTTCAGATTATCTGATGTTTGCTATTATGGATGCGGTGGTTGACCACTATTTCACATTGATAGAGGCGATGAGCGACCGCATAGAATCTCTTGAAGATATTCTTTTTGCAAATACTGCCGATCAAGACATCACACAAGATATTCAGGAGTTAAAGCGTGAAATTTTACGCTTGAGAAAAGCTGTATTTCCTTTTAGAGAAGTGGTAAACAGACTCGAGAAGATAGACAGTACGCTGATCGATGAAAAAACGATCACGTATATTCGGGATTTATACGATCACGTAACGCAAGTTACAGATAGCATTGATATTTACCGGGAGATGACCTGGGGTCTTATGGATATGTATATGACTACCATAAGTAATAAAATGAACGAAGTGATGAAGGTCCTAACCATTATGGCTAGTATTTTTATCCCGCTAACCTTTATGGCCGGTATTTACGGGATGAATTTTGACTACATTCCAGAACTTCATTTTAAATATGGTTATTTCTATTTATGGGGAGCTATGATCGCTGTATTTATAGGACTTCTCTATTATTTTAAACGAAAAAAATGGTTATAATGAATATGGATGGTTCACTTGAAGTTTTAATCTAAATATCCTTTTTTAGCACTCTTTTTACTGAAAAAATACAGGTAAGCGGCAATAATAATTACCATTAGAGGCATTGCAAGCCCCTGAACAACGCCATATATCTGAAGCGCTTCGGTAGCAAAAAAAGAATACCCCATTTGTATTAAAACCCCAATAACTGAAATGAAAAATAGGGTAGTAGCAGACTTTCTTCTAAGGATGAGGAGTATACTACCTATCAATCCGGTTACTGTTGCAATTGCAAAAATACCGGTAAGCCACTGCGGTGTACTTCTAATAAGTTCAACTTGCTCAGCGGGTAACTCTGCAAGCATAGTGCTGCTCATAAAGGCTTGCCCCATAAATGCAAAAATGCCCATTAGATTCCATATAACAGCAATTATTGAAATGATCCAGAAGCTTTTAGAAGGTTTAGTTGTAGTCATAATGGTTTATTTTTGGTTGATTCTACTAAGCTAGTAAAAATATTTCAGTTGTAAATTGTCCCAAAATAACCTCAATTTATTAAAATAGCATCTTAATATATATTCAGATATGTCTGTACAAATTCCTAAAGCATATTTTCCTTTTCTAAAAGAATTGAAAGAAAACAACCATAAAGATTGGATGGATGCTCACAAAAGTGCGTATAAAAATCTTGAAAATGATTTTAAAACATTTTGTAAAGCAACTGTTGATGAGCTGAATACTTTTGATCAGATAGCCCGTGTAAAAGTGTTTAGAATCAATAGAGATGTGCGTTTCAGTAAAAATAAAATGCCTTATAAAACCACACGCAGTGCAATTTTCTCAAGAGAAGGGGTACACCGTAGAGGTAGTTATTATTTTCAGATAGCCCCGGGGGCTAGTTTTGTAGGTGGTGGTTTTTTTAAGCCGGAACCTGTAGATCTGTTACGGATTAGACAAGAGTTTGAATTCGATTCAGAACCCATTCGCGAGATACTTAGTGAGGCTAAATTTAAGAAGGCTTACGGAGGGTTCAACACAGAGAGTCAGGTAAAAACCGCTCCCAAGGGTTTCAGTAAAGAAGATGCTAATATCGATTTGATTCGTAATAAAAACTTCTTTGTTAGACATGCTTTTACTGATGAAGAAGTACTAGCTGATGACTTTCAGGAACGCCTAGTAGCACATTTTAAACTTTTGCTTCCATTTTTTGATTACATGACTGAAATTTTAACTACAGATTTAAACGGGGAAAGTATCCTCTAATTTTCAGCATATTACAAATTCATTTTTCAATCTTGAAAACTTTGTTAATTACTTTGACTTTTTCGGCTTTTATAAACGTTTATGAAGTCCTATATTAGCGTACATCCCTTTATTTATGGCAGAAGAAACAAAATACACCGAGGATAATATCAGATCTCTTGACTGGAAGGAGCATATACGTATGCGACCCGGTATGTACATTGGTAAACTGGGAGACGGTACGAGTGCAGATGATGGTATATATATCTTGTTGAAAGAGGTTTTAGACAACTCTATTGATGAGTTTGTGATGGGATCTGGTAAAACCATAGAAGTTAGTATACAGGGAACTCGCGTAATCGTTCGTGATTATGGGCGTGGTATTCCGCTGGGTAAAGTGGTTGATGTAGTTTCTAAAATGAATACCGGTGGTAAATACGATTCACGGGCATTTAAAAAATCTGTAGGTCTAAACGGGGTAGGTACCAAAGCGGTAAATGCGTTATCGGAATATTTTAGAGTTGAATCTAGCCGTGACGGAAAATCTGCCGCAGCAGAATTTGAACGTGGAAACTTGAAAGATGAGGAGTTTTTAGAAGAAACTTCACGCAGGAAAGGGACTAAGATTACTTTTATTCCTGACGAGGCGATTTTTAAAAATTACAAGTTTAGAAATGAATATGTAGCCCGAATGCTTAAAAACTATGTTTATCTCAATCCGGGATTGACGATTGTTTTTAATGGGGAAAAATTTTATTCAGAAAACGGCCTAAAAGATTTATTGGGCGATCGTATCGCTGAGACCGATATTTTATATCCTATCATTCACTTACGCGGTGACGACATTGAGGTTGCGCTTACACACAGCAGAACCCAGTACTCAGAAGAATATCACTCGTTTGTTAACGGCCAAAATACCACTCAGGGTGGTACGCATTTAGCAGCCTTCCGCGAAGCGGTGGTAAAAACGGTTCGGGAATTCTACAATAAGAACTATGATGCTTCAGATATTAGAAAGTCTATTGTTTCGGCAATAAGCATTAAGGTAATGGAACCGGTTTTTGAATCCCAGACTAAAACGAAACTGGGTTCTACAGATATGGGTGGTGAACTGCCTACCGTAAGGACTTATATAAATGATTTTCTAAAAACCAAACTGGATAATTACCTGCATAAAAATGCTGAGACTGCAGATAAGTTGCAACGTAAGATTTTACAGGCAGAGCGGGAACGTACAGAACTTAGCGGCATTAGAAAACTCGCTAAAGAACGTGCTAAAAAAGCAAGTCTTCACAATAAGAAATTGCGGGACTGTCGTATTCATTTGACAGACAGTAAAAAAGAGCGAAATTTAGAAAGTACCTTGTTTATTACAGAGGGAGATTCGGCTTCCGGGTCAATTACAAAATCCCGTGATGTGAATACGCAGGCGGTTTTTAGTTTGCGCGGAAAACCGCTCAACTCCTACAATATGAGTAAGAAGATTGTATATGAGAATGAAGAATTCAACCTCTTACAATCTGCGCTCAATATTGAAGAATCTATGGGCGATTTGCGCTACAACAATATTGTGATCGCAACCGATGCCGATGTTGATGGAATGCATATTCGATTACTTTTAATTACTTTTTTTCTGCAGTTCTTCCCGGAATTGATCAAAGAAGGACATCTCTATATATTAGAAACGCCACTTTTTAGAGTGCGTAACAAGAAGAAAACTATTTACTGCTACAGTGAGCAGGAACGTAGAAATGCGATTGAAGAATTAACCGGTAAACCTGAGATTACCCGATTTAAAGGTTTGGGTGAAATCTCTCCGGATGAATTCAAGCATTTTATAGGTGATAGTATACGCTTAGCACCTATTATGCTTGATGAAGCCATATCAATCGAAGAAATTTTACAGTTTTATATGGGGAAAAATACCCCGGACAGACAAAAATTTATCATCAATAACCTGAAAGTAGAATTAGATCCCGTTTTAGAAAACTAAAACGCTAAAAATCCCCATATTTATCTACCCGGATAAACAGCTATGAGCGAAAATTACGAAGATCCAAATTTAGACAATCCAGAAGAAGAGCATTCAGGCGAAACCATAACCCGGGTAACGGGTATGTTTAAAGACTGGTTTCTTGACTATGCCTCCTATGTAATCCTAGAGCGTGCAGTTCCTGCAATAGAAGACGGTTTTAAACCAGTGCAACGTCGTATCATGCACTCTATGAAAGACCTTGATGATGGGCGTTACAATAAAGTAGCTAACATTGTAGGGCATACGATGCAGTATCACCCGCATGGTGACGCTAGTATCGCGGATGCGATGGTACAAATGGGGCAAAAAGATTTGCTCATTGATACGCAGGGAAACTGGGGTAATACCTTAACCGGAGATAGTGCGGCAGCATCACGATATATTGAAGCCAGGCTTTCAAAATTTGCGCTTGAAGTATTATTTAGTCCAAAAATTACAGAATGGCAATCCTCTTATGATGGGCGTCGCAAAGAACCTATAAATCTTCCGGTGAAGTTTCCGTTGCTTTTAGCTCAGGGAGCCGAAGGTATTGCAGTGGGGTTAAGCACAAAAGTTTTACCACATAATTTTAACGAACTTATTGACGGTTCTATAAAACATCTTCAGGGGAAAAAATTTACACTTTTACCCGATTTTCCTTCTGCAGGTGAAGCAGATTTTAGCGATTATAAAGATGGAAAGCGCGGCGGAAGAGTTCGGGTTAGAGCCAAAATAAATCAGCTTGACAAAAACACTTTAGTCATAACAGAAATCCCTTTTAGCACAACTACCACATCGCTGATTGATAGTATTTTAAAAGCTAATGATAAAGGAAAGATTAAAGTAAAAAAAATAGAGGATAACACCTCTTCAGAAGTGGAGATCCTGGTGCATTTACCCGCAGGTCTTTCGCCAGATAAAACAATAGGAGCCCTCTATGCCTTTACGAATTGTGAAGTTTCTATTTCACCTTTAGGTTGTGTTATTGAAGACAATAAACCGCTCTTTGTAGGTGTTACCGAAATGCTTCGTATTTCTACAGATCGTACTAAAGATCTTTTACGCCAAGAATTAGAAATTCAACTTCAGGAATTAGAAAATCAATGGCATTATGCTTCCTTAGAACGCATATTTATAGAAAATAGAATTTACCGGGATATTGAAGAAGAAACAACCTGGGAAGGTGTTTTGAATGCAATAGATGAAGGATTACAACCGCACATAGCGCATTTAAAAAGACCGGTAATCGAAGAGGATCTGGTGCGCCTTACCGAAATACGAATCAAGCGAATTTCAAAATTTGATATTGATAAGGCCCAGCAAAAAATTGAAGCTTTAGAAGATCAGATTGCAGCGGTTAAGCATCATTTAGCAAATCTTACCGATTTTGCTATCGCCTATTTCAAAAGACTCAAAAAGGAGTATGGATTAGGAAGGGAGCGTAAAACAGAGATCAAGCTTTTTGATGATATTGAAGCTTCAAAAGTAATTATTCGTAACACCAAGCTCTATGTAAACCGCAAAGAAGGTTTTATAGGTACCTCGCTTAAAAAAGATGAGTACGTTACAGATTGTGCAGATATTGATGATATCATTGTTTTTACCAAAGAAGGGGATATGATGGTAACCAAAGTGGATACCAAAACTTTTATAGGTAAAGATATTATTCACGTCGCAGTATATAAGAAGAAAGACAAGCGCACCATCTACAATATGATTTATAGAGACGGAAAAGGTGGAGCTACTTATGTGAAGCGATTTAATGTTACCAGTACAACGCGTGACCGACAATACCCGATGACTAAAGGTAAAAAGGGCTCTCAAGTCTTATATTTTTCCGCAAATCCTAATGGTGAAGCTGAAGTGGTTTCGGTTTATTTACGATCTGTAGGTAATGTGAAGAAACTGAAGTTTGATCTTGATTTTTCAGATATTTTAATAAAAGGTCGAAACGCCAATGGAAACCTGGTTACTAAACATGCTGTCAAAACTATCGATTTAAAAGAAAAAGGAGTTTCCACACTTAAACCTCGTAAAATTTGGTTTGATGATACGGTTCAACGTCTTAATGTTGATGGTCGCGGGGAGCTGCTTGGTGAATTTAAGGGAGAAGACAGACTGCTTATCATAACGCAAGACGGAATTGCAAAAACAATAACTCCGGAATTGACCACTCGTTTTGACGATAAAATGATTGTTCTTGAGAAATGGATCCCAGAAAAGCCGGTATCTGCAATTTACTGGGACGGAAACAGAGCGCGTTATTACGTTAAGCGTTTTCTTATTGAAAACCCTGAGAAAGAAGAATACTTTGTTTCTGATCACGCGGACACCCAATTAGAACTTATTTCTACCCAATACAGACCTGTGGTAGAAATGGTATTTTACAAAGAACGAAATAAAGATCAAAAACCTAATGAATCTGTTGATATCGAAGCGTTTATTGCAATCAAAGGTATTAATGCATTAGGAAATCAATTTTATACAGAAAAACTTAAACAAATCAATTTACTAGATCCGCTTCCTTACGAAGAAGAAGTTCCTGAAGAACCAGAAACTACCGAGGAACCCTCTTCAGATTCAAAAGATTTATCTGATGAAGATACAGATGATGATGCTGGGGATGCTACACAGGGGTCATTATTTTAAGATATGGGCTTAATACAAGAGTTTAAAAACTTTGCTGTAAAAGGCAATATGGTTGATATCGCCGTCGGTGTCATAATAGGAGCTGCTTTTCAAAAAGTTATAGATGTTTTGGTCAAGCAGGTTATGATGCCGCCTTTAACATTGCTTACAGACGGTGTGAATTTTGCAAACAAACAACTGGTACTTCGGGAAGCCTATACCAAAACAGATGGATCTGCGGTAGAACAAGTTGCGATAGGTTATGGAGAATTGATCACGGTTTTTATAGATTTTTTCATCATTGCATTAGTAGTTTTTACTATAGTTAAGCTTATGAACAGCTTACGCGCTAAGAGTGAAGATGAGAAAAACCCAGCGGTAGAAACCCCTAAGAACATCCAACTACTTGCTCAGATGAATGAGCTTCTTGAGGAGCAAAATAGAATTCTTACCAAGAATAATTCAACTAAATAGAAGAAGTATTTTAGGTCTTTGAAAATTCCAATTCGATTAATGTTCTTTTTTATTTGTTAAACTACGCAATATTTCAGTATTTTTAGTTTTCGTTAACATAATTTACAGGGAAATAATGATCAAAAAATTACCAAGCAGGCACTATTGGATTTCCCTCCTTTGTTTTCTTATACCGGCAAGTCTTTGCCTTTTTATATATCTGGATTTTAAAGCAAAACTGCCTCAACGCCTTTCTGATCAAATCCAACTAACCGGGACCCTTGCAGCACAAGATTTTAAGAGTACCGTTCGCAACAACCTACAGGCCATTCATAATCTGGCAGAACGCATACAAGAAACTGATGGTGCGTATTATAGCTATTGGAAACAAGATGCACAGCGCTTACTTAGACAAAACGAATCTCTTACTTTTGTTGAGTTAATCTCTGAAGAAGGTATTATTAAAGACATTTATCCAAGAGTAAAGAATCAATCTGCTATAGGTCTTGATATCACCAAGCTAGATTATCGGTTTCCAGACTGGAAAACAAAATCAAAAAAAGGATTTACCAATATTACACAGTGGCTACAACTATCACAGGGAGGTAATTCTTTTCTTATAGATGTTCCTATTTACTTTGATGACACTTTTGACGGAACTGTAACCGGTGCAATGAATTTTAATGCAGAATTTAATCGGTTGAGTTATTACTTGGAGGATTTTGCAATTAAGATTGAAGATGAAGAAGGAACCGTTTTTTATAGCTACAATAACTTTGATGTCGCTCAAAATGATCCTGAATACATCTTTGAAACCGCGATGATTATGGATTCTGATATTGAAGAATCCTGGCATTTTCAATTAACTTTTGCAGATCCTAATGTATTTATGAATAACCTTAAGGTTGCTAATCTGGCACTGGGATTTGGTTTGTTACTATCCTTATGTATTGGGCTGTTACAATTCTTCAATAGTAGTTCACGTATTGCTACTAAAGAAGCTTTGGATACCAATAAAAAACTGCAGCTGGTAAACACAGCGTTAGAACAACAAACTGAAAATGCAAAGTTAGCATCTGTTGCCAAGTCAGAATTTTTATCTAACATGAGTCATGAGATACGAACACCACTCAATGCAATTGTGGGTATTACAGATCTTATGGATGCTGGAAATAGTGATTTTGAAGAAGAACATTATTTAGAACTCTTAAAGAAGTCGTCTAAAACTTTACTCAATCTCATTAATGATATTTTACGTTTAGACAGGATTGAGTCTGGCTTTGTAGATGTTGACCATGTAGAATTTAGTCCCGCCTCTGTATTAGAAAGTATAGTCTCTTTTCACAATCAAATAGTAGAGCATAAAGATCTTGATTTGTCGCTGAAAGTCAATTCTTCAAAAAGTAAAATCGCTTTGGGTGATCGCGCAAAGTTTGAACAGATTATTACCCATATTCTTAGTAATGCCATTAAGTTTACCGATTCAGGAAGTATTCTTGTTGTATATGATGAAAAGGAGGTTAATGAGCAAATAGCTCTTAAAATAAGCATAAAAGATACGGGCATAGGGATACCTGACGAAAAAATAAATCAGATATTTGATCGCTTTATACAACTCGATACCGGCACTCGTAAAAAACATTCCGGAGGCGGACTAGGCTTAGCGATTGCTCAACATCTAACTCAACTTCTCAATGGAACTATAGAAGTCACTAGTAAAGAAGGTACAGGATCTGAGTTTATAATCAATCTTAAATTTGATTGTTTGCAAGCACCAACTGAAAAAAGAGAGGAGTACTTCAAAAGAGCGCTGCCCGAGCTAAACATTTTAGCTGTAGACGATAATAAATTGAATGTGGTGATTTTATCCCAACTTCTCAAAAAGATAGGTCTACAAGCAGATATAGCTTATAATGGAACTGAAGCAGTAGCGAAAGCCCAAGCCAAAAATTATGACTTGATATTCATGGACATACATATGCCGGATATTGATGGTTTTGAGGCTACTCGGCAAATAAAGAGCACCCAAAAAAATACAATCGTAATGGGGCTTTCTGCTGACACTACCTTAAATTCAATAAACGAAGGTATGAGTAGCGGAATGAGTAATTATCTAACCAAACCTATAGATAAAAGCAAGTTAATCGCTGTGATTGAAGATTATTTTGGCCCAACTTCAAGAAACGTAGTATAACCGTCTATAGTATCTCTAATCCCCCTAGCTTAAGAAGCTATTCAATTTTGGTTACCGTACCTTTTTGTTTCTTAGTTTCACCTACAAGAGCATACTCAAACGTATAGGTGTTATCTTGGGTTGTTAATATTTTAAAGTGAATCGCTTTGCGATCCATCATAGACTTCGGATTGATCTTTTCTGCTATGTATTCACAATCGTTAATCCATCTTATAGTTGAAGAATCTGCCTGACCTTGGTAGAAATCAATTTCAAGCGTATCATTGCGCGTAAAAGTTGTCTTGACGACTTCCCCGTTCAAATAGGTTTCAAACTCAAACTTACCCGTTTTAAAATCGGTACAGGCTCTTTGCTGATCGTAGCAACCCCCTAACGTAGCCAGAGCGACAAGTAGTAACATAAATCTCTTAATCATAGTGCTGTAAAAATACGGCTAAATGATGAAGATCTGATAAGTATAGACTACAGATTAGGGTAAGAAATTTTTGAAGGTTCCGTCTTTATAGAAAATAACAATTCGTTCTATTTCAGAATTTGAGTCTGCTCTTAATTCAGGTTGATTTTGATATTCTAGAGGTTTTTGGTACGCAGTTTCTTTTTGCTCAGATTCTTTTTGCTCTTCAAAATTTGCTTCTAATTGATTCTCGCTGTTTTTCTTTGAAGGGATAGTTACAGCTGATTTTTTAGGAAAACTTCCTTTACCATTCAATAACCAATATAATTCTACTTCAGGAAACGCTGCAATGATCTTCATCACAAACTCCAGACTTGGTTTGTTGCGACCAGAAATAATATGTGAGATAGAAGAGCGGCCTACATCTATTGCATCAGCAAAGGATGTAGCATTTAAATCATACTCATCCATCACTTTTTGAAGTCGTTTACTGAATTGATCACTGTTTACCATTGTAAAATAGGTATTGCTTGTTGAGTGTTACAAATGTAAAATAAATAATTGCATTTGACACGTTACATTTGTAAACCAAGCCTTTTATCATTAAATGATTTAATCAGGTAAAGGTACTTAAATCACTTAAAATAAATTTATTAATAGGTGTTCAATCAGCTTAAGGAATGTTTCCGATTTCACGTGTAGCTAATAAGCAGACTGTATTTACAGTTGTAAACAAAGGAGGTTCATAAACTTGTTTACATTTGTAAATAATTGAATGTTTACATTTGTAATTCAATTTATATGATGAATTATTCTGCTTTAAAAGATTGGCATAACAGCCATAAAGAGTCTGCCCTTTTTAGGAGGTATATTACACTCAACACCATTCAACCTTTACTAGACACTCTTTCTAATTTATTCTCTGTAGCGGTTTTAGGGTATTCAGTTGAAAACAGACCCATTTCTAAAGTTACATTTGGTACCGGACCAATTCGTGTCTTAGGATGGTCTCAGATGCACGGTAACGAGAGTACAACTACTAAAGCGCTATTTGATCTTTTTCACTGGTTTGAGAGTAATAAAGAAGAGTCTGCAGTTATCAGGCTGCTAACTGAATTCACGTTCACAATGGTTCCTATGCTGAATCCTGACGGAGCTGAGGCTTACACACGCATCAATGCGAATAAAGTTGACCTTAACCGAGATGCACAAGATTGCTCACAACCGGAAAGTCTTATCCTTAAAGAGCTTTACACCTCCTTAAAACCTGATTACTGTCTTAACCTACATGGGCAGCGTACAATTTTTGGAGTTGGTACGCCTCCCAAGAGTGCAATAGTTTCCTTTTTATCGCCTTCTCAAGATGCGCTGCGTACTGTTACCCATTCTCGAAAGAAGGGCATGGCTATAATTTCCGATTTAAACGAAATGCTTCAAGAGTTTATACCTGATTCTGTAGGGCGGTATGACGATGGTTTTAACATCAATTGTGTTGGAGATACGCTTCAGCATAAAAATATACCTACTATACTTTTTGAAGCGGGTCATTTTCCAGGAGATTATGATCGAGAAACGACCCGGGTTTTTATGTTTTTGTCATTAATTCGCGTTTTTGAGTCCGTTTTATTGCTTAAATCTGAAGAAACACCCTCCTCAAATTCCTATTTTTCTATTCCTGAGAACAAAAAATGCTTTTTTGACTACATCATTCGCAATATAGATTTACCCGAAATAGGGGTGACAGATATGGCGATTCAATTTGAAGAAAAACTAGTTGGAGCTGAGCTGAATTTCATTCCTAAAATTGCGCAAATAGCTGAATTGGTTGACTTTGTTGGCCATTTAGAAATCGACTTAGAAGCTCAAAAACCCCGTTTTTCAGCTGATTTTAATTTTGAAATCGGAACTATTATTGAAAAAATTCAAGTAAATGGCAAATTACCTACAACGTTTTCGGTAAAAAGCAACAATTTATTGTGAATTGTTCAGTGATTTTATGTTATTTTTGATTTATATATAATTTAATCAATTAATAATGGCAAAATTCAAATTAGACGAGGTTGATCATCAGATCTTAGATATGTTGATAGAGAATACCAGAACCCCTTTTACAGATATCGCAAAAAAGTTATTGATCTCTGCAGGTACGGTTCATGTGCGTGTAAAAAAGATGGAAGAAGCTGGTATCATTGTAGGATCATCGTTAACGCTTGACTATGCTAAACTGGGTTATTCTTTTATCGCTTATGTAGGCATATACATCAATAAAACAAGTCAAACTACATTTGTTTTGGAGCGTATTAATCAAATTCCTTATGTTACGGTAGCACATGTTACTACCGGGAAATTTAATATTTTCTGTAAAGTACGCGCTAAGAATACGGAGCACGCTAAAAATATTATCTTTATGTTAGATGATATTGAGGGAGTTTATCGTACCGAAACGATGATATCTCTTGATGAAAGCATCAATGATAAAAAGCGCTTAATGCACAGTATTTTTCAAGACCTTTAAAGTAAACCAAAGAATATTTTAATATAATATACCCTTTGGCTTTACTGGCAAAGGGTTTTTTATTTATTATAAATCAGAAACTAACTTATGTCAAGACAACCAAAACTAGAACGTTTTAACAACCAGGTAAAATCCAAGTACCAGGTTTACAACAGTTTATTTATGACTCTTCCGTTTCACGGAATTACAGATACAGGGGTATTGTTACCTCTTTTTGACAGAATCTGTACCCGGGGTTATGATAACAAATACAATCCAGAAAAAATAGTAAACTATTTCTTTGAGAAGTATCAACGTGATGTATCTGAAGAAGATCGCTACGATTTATTGTTTAGATTCATTCAGTATATAGAAAGACAAGTTGTACTTTTTGATGCTATTGAAGACTCTGCCTACCGCACTGTAAACAATATGGACGGTCGCGGAACCCTGCGTAACATTAAAGAAGAGGCAGAGGCGCAGTCTAAAACCGAAGATCTTAAAGCATATCTTCAGGATTTTAAAATTCGTCCTGTATTAACGGCGCATCCCACGCAATTTTATCCTGGGGCAGTTCTTGGGATCATCAATGATCTGAGTGCGGCTATTAGTGAGAACAACCTTGAGATGATCAAGAAGTTATTATCTCAGTTAGGTAAAACACCGTTTTTTAAGAAAGAAAAGCCTACGCCTTACGATGAGGCGGTAAGTCTTATCTGGTATTTAGAAAATGTTTTTTATAAAGCTTCAAGTCACATCTATAACTATCTGCATCAAAATGTTTTCAAAGGAGAGTTTTTTGATAACGAAGTAATCGACCTTGGTTTCTGGCCGGGGGGTGACCGTGATGGTAATCCGTTTGTAACAACAGAGATCACACTTAAAGTCGCTTCTCGTTTGCGTAGTACTATTATTAAAAATTACTATAGAGATGTGCGCAAGTTGCGTCGTCGCATCACTTTTAATGGAACAGAAGAGCCGCTTGCTGATTTAGAGCGCAGACTGTTTGATAGTATTGCGGTTAAAGACGCTGAAGTAAAAGTTTCATTAGAAGAATTGCAGTCTACCCTTAAACGAATCAGAAAACTGGTTATTGATCGTCATGAGAGCTTGTTCTTAGAAGAAATAGACGATTTACTCAACAAAATAACCATGTTTGGTTATCATTTTGCTGTTTTAGATATCCGTCAGGATAGTAGGGTGCATATGCACGTGATGGAAGAAATTGTAAAACAATGTGCTAAAGATAATCTGGGTATTTTCCCTGATAATTATCTAGAGCTTGATGAGGCTCAGCAAATTGAAGTTTTGCAAAATGTTAAAGGGGAGGTAGATCCGGCAACTTTAGAAGATGATATTGCTCGTAAAACTTTAGAGAGTGTGTATGCTATGCGTGAAATTCAAGCGCAAAACGGGGAGCGCAGTTGTAACCGTTATATCATAAGTAACAATCAGACTGGTCTTAACGTGATGCAGGCCTTTTCTATGTTTCATTTGACCGGTTGGGAGCATCCTACAGTAGATATTGTTCCTTTATTTGAAACGGTACCAGATTTGAAAATTGCGCACGAAGTTATGCGTAAGCTGTATACAAATCCTGCATATGCCGCGCACCTTAAAGAGCGTGGTATGAAGCAAACGATCATGCTAGGTTTTAGTGACGGGACTAAAGATGGTGGGTATTTGATGGCTAACTGGAGTATTTTTAAAGCTAAAGAAGAGCTAACAAAAGTGTCTCGTGAGTTTGGTATTAAAGTAATATTCTTTGATGGTAGAGGTGGGCCTCCAGCACGTGGTGGGGGTAAAACACATCAATTCTATGCTTCTTTAGGAGAAACTATTGAGGATGAGGAAATTCAATTAACCGTTCAAGGGCAAACCATTAGTTCTAATTTTGGAACGCCAGATTCCTGCCAATACAACTTAGAGCAGTTGTTGAGTTCTGGTATTTTTAACGGCGTATTCTTCCAGAAGACAAAAGCTTTTCCGGATGCAGATCGCAAAACTATGGAAGCGCTTGCTGAAATTAGTTATAAGACCTATTCAGACTTTAAAGCTCATCCTAAATTCTTAGGGTATTTAGAGCGTATGAGTACGTTGAAATATTATGCTAAAACCAATATAGGCAGTAGACCTAGTAAACGGGGTCAAAGCGATAAATTGGATTTTTCTGATTTGCGTGCTATTCCTTTTGTAGGATCGTGGTCGCAGCTTAAACAGAATGTACCCGGTTTCTTTGGTGTTGGTACTGCTATTGAAGCATTTGAAGAAAGAGGTGAGTTCGACAGAGTTAAGTCGCTGTATAAGAATAGCTTATTCTTTAAAACTTTATTAGAAAACAGTATGATGAGTTTGACTAAATCATTCTTTGGTCTTACAGCTTATATGCAAGATGATCCAGAGTTTGGAGCGTTTTGGGATTTGATTCACGATGAGTTTGAGCGCACAAAACGCGTATTATTAAAGCTTACCGGTTACAGCGAATTGATGGAAGAAGAGCAAGCTGGTAAAGCTTCAATTCAAGAGCGAGAGCGCATCGTACTTCCGTTATTGACAATCCAACAGTTTGCGTTGAAAAAAATTCAGGAAATGAGCAGGGAAGAAAATCCTGATCAGGAAAAGCTGGATATGTTTGAAAAAATGGTAACGCGTTCTTTATTTGGTAATATTAACGCAAGTCGTAACTCGGCATAAGTATGACCCTAAAAGATTTAGATCACAGCGAGTATAATGCGTTTTATAGAAACTATGTAGAATTAGTTAGAGACGATATGCATTTGCTTGATGCACTTGTGAACGGTAAAGCGAAGAATGTGACTTTTTATAATGAAATACCTGAGGAAAAATGGCATTTTGCCTATGAATCCGGGAAATGGACCATTTTGGAGGTACTTCAGCATATCATAGATACGGAGCGCATCTTCAGTTATCGGGCATTGCGTATTGGCAGGGGGGATAAAACTCCGCTTGCCGGTTTTGAGCAGGATGATTACATCAAGCCTTCCCGAGCTCATGAGCGTACTATGCCGGATTTAGTTGAAGAATATAGTTTGGTTAGAGATTGTACTGTAAATCTGTTTAAAGGCTTTAATGAGGAAGCTTTAGCACAATCCGGTACTTCTAGCGATGCTACATTATCCACTCGAGCTGCGGGTTTTATCATTTGTGGCCACGAGGTGCATCACGCTAATATAATTAGTACGCGATATCTAAATGCTTAGCGCATTATATATTTAAATTTTAAAGAGGCTGTCTAAAAAGGCAGCCTTTTTTTATAGGATTTATTCTGAATATGTTTTAATTTCATGGAATGAAAGCAAAACCTGTTTGGAAGACCGACCATCAGTCTCAGTTGAGCCTGCT
>NZ_QOVK01000002.1 GCF_004104075.1 Leeuwenhoekiella polynyae
CTATAGAACTTATCATAATTACAAAAAAAATGTTTTAAATAGTAAAACGTTTTACCATCTTAAAAATATTATAATTCCCTAAAATAAAGCAAACTAAATCTTTAAAAATGATAAAAACACTTTCTAAATATTACATACTCGCTTTAATTGCTGTTGTAATTTCTGGCAATTTACAAGCACAAAAGTATACATTAACCTATACGAGTCAAGATGATACCTTAGATCCTTCAATTCAAAAAGGAATTGAGAAAATCTTTAAAAAAGTATATCCAAAACTGGTAAAGGATTTCAATAAAAATTCTCAGAAGCATGTGACCATTAAAATTGATACGGCTTATGATGGTGTTGCTTATGCACATCAGGGAGCGATCACTATTAGTTCAGCTTGGCTTCATAAAAAACCCGAAGATCTTGATTTAGTAACCCACGAATTGATGCACTTAGTTCAATCATATCCAGGCGGAGCTGGCCCCGGCTGGTTAACGGAAGGAATCGCAGATTATGTGCGCTATAAGTATGCCTTAGATAACGACGGAGCAGGATGGTCATTAACTCCTTTTAGTCCTAATCAAAAATATGAGAACAGCTATAGAATCACTGCGCGTTTCTTGCTTTGGATTACTCAAAATTATGATAAGAATCTGGTTAAGAAACTAGATTATGATTTGCGTAATAAAAAATATACAGCTCAGACTTGGAAGGACTATACAGGTAAAACTGTAGATGAACTTTGGCAGGAATATGCATCTAAACCTAGTGTGAATTCTTAATAAGCCTTATATCCTAAACCTTTTTCAAAGGGTTTGGGATATTTCAACAAAGTAACACCATGAATAATTTGAGAATAGTGAAGGGACATTCAAAAATTATATTCCACGTTGTGGAGAAAAACCAGAAATAATCAAATTTTAAATTATGAAGAAAAACAGTTTATTGATGCTGAGTCTCTTATGCGTATTTGCATACTCCTGCAAAGAGCAACAAACTACAGCCCAAAACGAAAACGATGTAATTTCAGGAAGTGCCTCTTTACGAGCTCCGGCCTATCCTCTAATTACACATGACCCATACCTGAGTATCTGGTCTATGGGTGATGAGTTGAACGGAAGCCCTACAAAACATTGGACAGAGAAAGACCATTCCCTTACCGGCGTGCTTCAGTTAGATGATAAATTCTATCAGTTTTTAGGCATGGAAAGTAAGGTTTGGGATGCTGTACTACCGGCTTCAGATGAGGAAACCTATACTGTTTCTTATTCTGAAACTAAGCCTGATGAGAATTGGATTATGACAGATTATGATGCTACTTCCTGGAAAACCGGCGAAGCTCCTTTTAGCGATAATAAAAGTATGGCTAAAACATCTTGGACGAGTGATGACTTATATTACCGCCGTACCTTTAATTTAGAAAGTACAGACCTTGAAACTCTTTATTTAAAATTAAGTCACGATGACAACGTAAAAGCCTGGATAAATGGTGTACAGGTTGCAGATATTAAAGGTTGGCTAGATAGCTACAAATACCTTCCGCTTTCTAAGGAAGCTATGAGCACCCTTAAACCTACTGGAAATGTTTTAGCGATTCACATACGCAATACTGCTGGCGGACAATTTTTGGATGCAGGTTTAGTTACCGAGGCTAAATCAGAAAATAATATAGAAATTCAAAAAGCTAAACAGCTTAATGTTGCATTAAGAGCCAATCAAACCGAGTATACATTTGATGCAGACGGTACTCAGATTGCAATCACGTTTACTTCTCCCCTGCTTATAGAAGATCTGGATATTTACAGCAGACCCATCTCGTATATCAATGTAAAAGTTTATGGAGATGAAAGTCATAATGCAAAACTTTATCTAGGTGCTTCTTCAGCAATTGCAGTTAATCAGGAAGTTCAGGAAGTTGAAGTTTCAGAATATACTAACGGAGATCTAACGGTATTAAAAGCTGGCACCACTTCTCAACCGGTTCTTGAAAAAAGAGGTGACGATTTACGTATAGATTGGGGATATCTTTATGTAGCTGCTCCATCAGCAAATACAACACAGTACATCTCAGAAACTGCCCAGGGTCTGGATGCTTTTGTCTCTGGAGAAATTTCAGATACAAACGAGAAAACTACTGGTAAAAATTTAATTTTAAATACGGTTGCAGATCTTGGTGAAATTAATAGTGAAGGTAGCGAGCAACTATTTATGATAGGTTATGATCAGGATGAAGCAGTTAATTACTTTGGAAACAATCTTAAACCCTGGTGGTCTAAAGATGGAGCAACTATGGATCAAGAGTTGACTAAGGCCTACACTGATTATGAGAGCGTAATTAGCAAAGTGCACAACTTTGACGAACAACTCTATAAAGATGCTCTGGAATCTGGTGGTGAAAAATATGCAGATCTCTGTGTCACAGCTTACAGACAAGCTATTGCTGCGCACATTCTTGTAGAAGCGCCTAATGGAGATATTCTTTTTCTTTCTAAAGAAAACAACAGTAACGGTTCTATCAATACAGTAGACGTCACCTATCCTTCTGCTCCTTTATTTCTAGTATATAATCCAGATCTTTTAAAAGGAATGCTTAACGGGATCTTTTATTATAGCGAAAGTGGAAAATGGAAAAAGCCTTTCCCAGCTCATGACCTTGGTACATATCCTATTGCTACCGGCCAAACTTATGGTGAAGATATGCCTGTAGAAGAAGCTGGAAACATGCTGATTCTTACTGCTGCCATTGCACAAGCCGAAGGAAATGCAGATTACGCAAAAGCGCACTGGGCTACCCTAACAACCTGGGCAGATTATTTAATGCAAAGCGGTTTTGACCCTGCAAACCAACTGTCTACAGATGATTTTGCCGGGCATTTAGCGCGTAATGCAAACCTCTCAGTAAAAGCCATTATGGCTATCGCCGCGTATGGAAAATTAGCAGAGATGTTAGACAATAAGGAGACAGCAGAAAAATATACGGCGGCAGCAAAAGATATGGCTCAGAAATGGAAGAATATTGCCGCAGACGGTGATCATTACACCCTTGCTTTTGAAAGTGAAGGCAGCTGGAGTCAGAAATATAATCTTGTGTGGGATGAGATTTTAGGTCTTGACATTTTCCCAAAAGACGTTCAGGAAACTGAAGTTGCTTATTATCTTAACAAGCAGGAAGCTTATGGCCTACCATTAGATAGTAGAAAAACCTACACAAAATCCGACTGGATTTTATGGACAGCTACGCTTGCTCATAATGATGCTGATTTTAAAGCTTTGATGGAGCCGGTATGGGATTTTGCAAATACTACTCCGCAACGAGTACCTTTAAGTGACTGGCACGAAACCACTAACGCAGATAAAGTAGGCTTTAAAGCTCGCTCTGTAGTAGGTGGCTATTTTATCAAAATGTTGAAAGACCAATCTAATTAATACCGGATTTTATTTAAGTATTCACTTAATGAGAATATTCTTTATTTAGCTTAATTACGCTAAACACAAAGCTTATTCAACACAAGTCAACAATTTAACTTTAAAGTAAAGGAGGGTTTGTTATTAGCGATCAAAAAGATATTATTAGCAAACCCTCTTTTTATTAATAAAAAACAATCTCAAAATGAGAATATTTAGAAAAATCAGTTTCCTTATTGTTTTAATTATCTCGACAGTATCTAATGTTTTAGCTCAGGAAAAACTTAAAGTAGTTGTTGCAGGATTAAGTCACGACCATGCGCACATCATTATGAATGCATATCGTAATAACGAAATTGAACTTCTAGGAATTGCTGAAGCAAATGAAAAACTTGTGGAACGCTATCGCAAATCTTATGGATTTCCAAAAGAAATAGTTCATAATTCATTGGAAAGTGTTTTAATTAATACAAAGCCTGATGTTGTTCTTGCATACAATCCAGTTTCAGAACATATTGATGTAGCTCAAATATGTATGCCTTTAAGTATTCCTGTTATGGTTGAAAAACCATTGGCGACAACTCTCAAACAGGCAAATAAAATGGCAGCACTTTCTAAAAAGTACAACACACCTCTACTTACTAATTATGAAACAACCTGGTATAAAAGCATTCATAAACAAAAAGAGTTGTTAGAAGACTCTAATGAAGACATCATAAGAATGGTCGCTCGTGACGGACATCAAGGTCCTAATGAAATTGGTTGTAGCAATGAGTTTCTTAATTGGCTTACTGACGAAGAAAAGAATGGAGCAGGTGCATTATTTGATTTTGGTTGTTACGGAGCAAATTTAATGACCTATTTTAAAAACGGAGAAAAACCTATTTCTGTAAAAGCAGTAACCCAGCAGCTCAAACCAGAATTATATCCCGATGTTGATGATAATGCTTTAATTGTTTTAGAATATAAAAACACAATTGGTATTATTGAAGCGAGTTGGAACTGGCCTTATAATATCAAAAATTTTGAAATATTCGGTACAAAAACTTCTTACGATGCGGTAAAAGAGAATACCCTTTACAAATATTCATCACATGATGATCCTGAGAAAGTTAGCTTAAAAAAAACCTATTACGATAGTCATATTGATTATTTAAAGGACTACTTATCAGGAAAAATTAGCCCTTCTAATGACCTTTCGTCATTAGAAAACAATTTAATTGTTATTGAAATCCTTGAAGCTGCAAAAAAATCTGCAAAAAGCGGAAAAACTATAAATCTGTAGATTACTATTTTGAATAAATTTTACAATAATCTTAAAATATTGTAAATAAAATCTAGTTATACCTAAAACGTTTTACTATATTTAAGCCTGTATTTATCAATCGATGTAGATTTACATTCAATTTTCTGAATGATATAGGCGTATTAAACCATAATTATGATAGTTAGATTTAGTGTACTTCTAATCATTTTTACCGGCTGCTTAAAATTAACTGCACAGCAAGAGCTGGCAGATTATGTCAACACATTACAGGGAACAAATTCTAAACACGAATTAACCCGCGGAAATACTTACCCAACCACTGCTCTTCCTTTTGGGATGAATACGTGGACTCCCCAAACCGGTAACAACGGTGATGGCTGGAAATATCAATATTTTAAAGAAACCATTAGAGGTTTTCAGCAAGCGCATCAATGCAGTTCTTGGAGTAATGATTATGCCGTTTTCTCTTTAATGCCCGTAACTCAAACCTTAAAATTGAATGAGAATGATCGTCAATCGGGATTTTCTCACGATAATGAAACTGCAAAACCGCATTACTATCAAGTCTCTTTAGAAAATGGCGTAAATACCGAAATGGCTCCCACAGAACGCGGGGTTCACATGCGGTTTTCTTATCCTAAAAGTCAGAAAGCATTTCTCGTATTGGATGGGTATACAGGTTTTAGCAGCATCAACATAGACGAGAAGAATAAACGCATAACCGGTTATTTACATAATGGTCGCGGTATGGATCGCTTTGAGCATTTTAAAAATTACTTCGTTATTCAGTTTGACAAGCCTTTTAAAACTTTTGGCACCTGGGATAATATAACTGGCGAAAAAAAGGGTCAAGCAATTGCTGCCGAAGGTAAAGGCAAAGGAGCGTATCTTCAGTTTAAAGATGGCGCTAAAGTTCAGGCAAAAATCGCTTCTTCTTACATAAGCCTTAAACAAGCTGAGGTTACTTTAAAAACCGAATTAGGCAAAGCCAAAAATCTTGAAGCGACAGGGGCTAAAGCAAAAAAAATATGGAATACACATCTGAATAAAATACGTGTTGAAGGAGGTTCTGAAGCCGACTTTAAAACATTCTACTCTTGCTTTTTTAGAGCGAGTTTATTCTCCAGAAAATTCTATGAAATCAATGAGGCCGGAGAGCCTTATTATTTCAGTCCATATGACGGAAAGGTTCATGAGGGCTATATGTATACAGATACTGGTTTTTGGGATACATTTCGCGCTCAATTTCCACTTAATGCTTTGCTTTATCCAGAAATGCACGGGCGCTATGTCGCAGCTCTTTTAGATGCATACGAGCAATGTGGGTGGTTACCGTCTTGGTCCTTCCCTAGCGAAGCAGGTAGTATGATAGGCAATCACGCCATCTCACTTTTAGCAGATGCCTGGGCAAAAGGTATACACACTTTTGATCCTGAAAAAGCTTTAAAAGCTTATTACCACGAAGCTACAGAGAAAGGCCCTTGGGGGCCGGCAAACGGGCGTCACGGTCATAAAGAATATTATACGCTGGGTTATGTTCCCTACCCAAAATATGGAGAGGCGACTGCAAAAACCTTGGAGTATGCATATGATGACTTCTGCGCATACAATTTGGCAAAAATGACAGGTAATGCTTTTTATGAAAATGTATTTGGTCGTCAGATGTACAACTATAAAAATGTGTGGGATGACTCAGTAGGTTTTATGCGTGGACGAAAAGCAAACGGAAGTTGGGTTGAAGATTTTGATCCCTACGAATGGGGCGGGCCCTTCACTGAAGGAAATGCATGGCATTACGTATGGTCTGTATTTCAGGACCCTAAAGGCTTGATAGATCTTATGGGAGGTGAACAGCAATTCAATACAAAAATGGACTCGGTTTTTAGTGTTCCTAATACGGTGCATGTAGGTACTTACGGCGGAAAAATACACGAAATGACGGAGATGCAACTAGCAGATATGGGCCAGTATGCTCACGGAAATCAGCCTATTCAACATATGATCTATCTTTATAACTATTCTGGTCAACCTTGGAAAACCCAGAGTCGAGCTAGACAGGTAATGAGCAAGCTTTACAACTATACAGAAAACGGATATCCCGGTGATGAAGACCAGGGTCAAACATCATCGTGGTATGTTTTGAGTGCAATGGGTTTTTATAGCGTTTGCCCAGGCACAGATGAATATGTGTTAGGAAGTCCGGTTTTTGAAAAAACAACAATAACTTTAGAAAATGGCAATGAATTTGTGATTTCAGCAAAAAACAATTCAGATAAAAATGTTTTTATCAACACAGCCAATCTCAACTCTGAAATCTTTACTAAAAACTATTTAACTTATAGCCAAATTATAAATGGAGGGTCTTTTGATCTAGAAATGACTAACACTCCAAATAAAACCAGAGGCTTAAAAGAAACAGATAAACCCTTTTCACTTACAGAAAATTAAAACTCAAAAACATGAAAGAAAACAAAAATTCCCATTCTGGTCACAGAAGAGATTTTATTAAAAAAGCATCTATTGCTTCACTAGGTATATCTATTGTACCCAGACACGTATTAGGTGGTGTAGGTTTTACAGCACCCAGTGATAAACTAGTAGTTGCCGGGATTGGTGTAGGCGGAAAAGGAGAAAGTGATATTAAAAGTTTTGCAGATTCTGGCAAGGCAGAAATCGCATTTTTGTGTGATGTAGATGATCGCAGAGCCGCAAACTCTCGAGCTCGCTTTCCTGGCGCAAAATATTATAAAGATTATCGCGAAATGCTAGAAAAAGAAGGCGATAAAATAGATGCAGTTTCAGTTTCTTCTCCAGACCATAACCACGCGGTACAAGCGATGGCTGCAATGAAAATGGGGAAACACGTTTATGTTCAAAAACCATTAACTCACGATATTTATGAAGCACGTCAACTCACTGAAGGCGCAGAAAAATATAAGGTAGTTACCCAAATGGGAAATCAGGGAGCTTCTAACAATGGTACTCGTTTAATGAGCGAGTGGTATGATGCAGGACTTATTGGCGAGATTGAAGAAGTTTATTGCTGGACAGACAGACCCGTCTGGCCTCAAGGAATCCCTTGGCCTCAAACCCCAGATACTGTTCCTAGTGAACTGGATTGGGATCTGTGGTTGGGTACAGCTCCATATAAAGAATATGTAGGTGGTTTAGTTCCTTTTAACTGGCGAGGCTGGTGGGATTACGGTACAGGTGCATTAGGAGACATGGGTTGCCACCTGGTTGAAGTTCCTGTACGTGTACTTAACCTTAAGTATCCTAAAGATGTACAGTGTAGCGTAGGAAGTGTGTATGTAGATGAATTTAAACGCGGATATTTCCCGGATAGCTGCCCTCCTTCTAGCCACGTTACAATGACTTTCCCTAAAACAGATAAGACTAAAGGCGATATCAAATTACACTGGATGGACGGTGGTATTCAACCAGCACGACCTGAAGAATTAGGTCCTAATGAAGTTTTTGGTGATGGCGGAAACGGTGTATTATTTATAGGAACTAAAGGTAAAATGATGTGTGGTACGTATTCTGAAAATCCACAATTGCTTCCTACTTCTAAAACTGAAAGAACTAAAGTTGCTGAGAAATATGAGCGCGTTCCGGGAGAAGCTAACGGGCATTATGCACAATGGGTAGAAGCTGCTCTTGCAGGTTATGGCAAAAAAGAAGTGAGTTCTCCATTTAGTGTTGCAGGACCATTAACCGAAACTTTATTGATCGCAAATCTTGCCATTAGAGGTTTTGATGTTCGTAAAGAACTTGAAGGGGGCAGAGTAGAATATCCGGGGCGTTATATTGAAATGCTTTGGGATGCCGAAAAGATGCGTGTTACAAATTTTGAAGAAGCGAATCAGTTTGTAAAACGTAATTATCGAGAAGGCTGGAAATTATAGAAATTTTGCTTTTATTATAATTCGGGGTCTGCTGCCTAAGGCTTACCCCTTTTTGAATAAAAATTTTGTATGAGTAATTGATAACCAAACACTTTTTTAAAGTTTTCTATCAATTACTCATAATTTTTATATTAAATACCTCCAATAAGAATGCTTATGAAAATTATCAGAATTGTTTTGACCTGTCTTGTCTTTGCTTTGGCATCTTGCAAATCAACTCAAAAAGCACAAAAAATAACCTCAACACCAAAAAATGTAATTCTCTTGATAAGTGACGGGACAGGTTTATCTCAAATATCCTCCGCCTTTTACTTTAAAGATCAAATGCCAAACTATGCTCGCTTTAATACAATAGGCCTCATAAAAACGTCATCATCTCAAGAAGATGTTACAGATTCTGCTGCTGGAGCTACAGCATTTGCTTGTGGCATCAAGACGTATAATGGTGCTATTGGGGTAGATGATGACAAAGCTGATGCAAAGAATTTAGTAGAACTAGTTTCGCAAAAAAATGTCAAGACCGGGATGATAGCAACTTCTTCAATCACTCATGCTACACCCGCAAGTTTTTATGCGCATACAGCAAGTAGATCTTCTGAAGAAAAAATCGCAGAATATCTCGTTGATTCTGACATTGACTTTTTTGCAGGTGGAGGCCTTCAATATTTTAATAAACGAAAAGACAATCAAAACCTACTTAATAGCTTTAAAGAAAAAGGATTTACTATAAATACAAATACTCTTGATGTTTTTGAAAATATAAAATCTAAGAAAAAAGTGGGGTATTTACTGGCAGAAGGAAGCATGCCAAAAATGGAAGATGGGCGTAAAAATTTTCTATCACAGGCTATAGACCTGGGCACTCAGTACTTGAGCAAAGACAAATCACCTTTTTTTATGATGGCAGAAGGTTCTCAAATAGATTGGGGTGGTCATAATAATGACGCTCCGTATTTAATTTCTGAACTTCTTGACTTTGATAATGCTATTGGAAAAGCATTAGACTATGCAGAAAAAGAAGGTAACACGCTAGTAATAGTAACTTCAGATCACGAAACTGGTGGTTTCACTTTAGCTGCAAAAAAGAAAAAGAGAGATGATGGTAGTGAATACAGTGACTATAGTGAGATAGGCCCTACATTTTCAACGGGTGGTCATTCCGCAACACTCATTCCTGTTTTTGCCTTTGGACCCGGTGCAGAACACTTTGATGGCATCTATGAGAATACAGCAATTTTTGATAAAATTCTGGAAGTAACAGGCTGGTAAATCTAGATATAGATTTTCATCCCTCTTGTTTATAACAACACCTAATCACGGCTAAGATTTAGACTTTATCCATTTCGTGATTTTAATGTATAAAAGTCTAAAAATTGATGATTGATCAAAAAAGAATGAAAACGTCTTTAAAACAAAAATATTTTACGCAACTAAAACGTTTTACGTTAACATATGCTTATATTTAAAACCTCAATTATATTTTATGAAAACATTATACTCAATACTTACTATATTAACCCTTACCAGCAGTTGCGCACAAAATGAAGTTGCTAATAACAATCCAGTTTTCCCCGGTTGGTATGCAGATCCTGAGGGGATCATATTTGATGACACCTATTACATCTACCCAACTTTTTCTGCTCCTTACGATAAGCAAGTTTTTTTAGATGCATTCTCCTCTCCGAACTTAACAGACTGGACCAAGCATGAGCATATACTAGATACCGCTGCAATTAAGTGGGCAAAACGTGCCATGTGGGCACCTTCAATCATAAAAAAAGACAGTAAATACTACCTCTTTTTTGGAGCCAATGACATTCAAAGTGACGCTGAATTAGGTGGGATTGGTGTTGCCGTTAGTGATTCACCCGAAGGTCCTTTTAAAGATCATTTAGGAAAACCGCTTATTGGTAAATTTCATAATGGAGCACAACCTATAGATCAGTTTGTTTTCAAAGATAAAGACGGTTCGTATTACTTGTACTATGGGGGATGGAGACATTGTAATGTGGCCAAACTGAATGATGACTTCACCGGTTTTATCCCTTTTGATGACGGAAGCATATTCAAAGAGATCACTCCTGAAAGTTATGTTGAAGGACCATTTATGTTTATCAAAGACGGTAAATACTACTTCATGTGGTCTGAAGGTGGATGGACCGGACCTGATTATAGTGTTGCCTATGCGATTTCTGATTCTCCTTTTGGACCTTTTGAACGTGTCGATAAAATATTACAACAAGATCCTGATATCGCAACCGGTGCAGGGCATCATAGTGTGATTCATGCTAAGGACTCTGAAGATTATTATATGGTTTACCATCGCAGACCCCTTGATGAAACAGACCAAAACTCCCGCGAGACCTGTATAGACAAAATGCACTTTGATGAAAACGGCCATATTAAACCCGTAAAAATCACAAATGAAGGTGTTGCTGAAGATCCGCTCCAATAAATTTAAAAATTTCACAGAATGCAAAAACTAAAGTGCTTAGCTGTCATTGCCGGTTGTCTTTTTATGATTTCCTGCGATAATTTTAAAGAACATAAACTAGAGATTTCTACTGTCGTTGTTCCCTCTGTTGCTAGCACTAATGCAAATTATGTAAGTAATCGTACTCCCCTTACACCGAGCCCACTGATTAAACTCCCGCTAGGGGCTATAAAACCAGGGAGCTGGCTTAAAGAAAGCTTACAGCGACAAGCAGATGGTCTTATGGGTAATCTGGGTGAAATAAGCGCCTGGTTACAAAAAGAAGATAACGCTTGGCTGTCTGAAGACGGTACTGGATCTTGGGGGTGGGAAGAGGTCCCTTACTGGTTAAAAGGTTATGCGAACACAGGCTATATTCTTCAGGATTCTTTGATGATTAAAGAGTCTCAGATCTGGTTTGAAGCTGCGCTCAAAAGTCAACGTGAGGATGGCAATTTTGGACCAAAAATGGTTTCAGATCGTGATGGTTCACAAGACTTTTGGTCAAATATGATCATGTTATATTGTCTTCAATCTTATTATGAAGCGACTCAAGACCAGCGTGTAATTGATTTGATGACCAATTATTTTAAGTATCAAAACAGTGTGCCTGATGACAAGATGTTATCTGGTGTGCATTACTGGCAAACACTTAGAGGGGGTGATAATCTGTACAGTGTGATCTGGTTGTACAACCGCACAGGCGATAAATTTTTACTGGATTTAGCCGAAAAAATTCATCGTACTAATGCAGACTGGACGAAGCATGACAATTCATTAGATGAGATTCATAATCATAAAGAAACCCGCGACGGATCAGAGTTTCCTGAATGGTATAGTAAATTGATTGACTGGCACAATGTAAATGTTGCACAGGGTTTTAGAGAACCAGCTCAGTACTATCAACTGAGTAAAAATAAAGAAGACTTAAAAGCTACTTATGACGATTTTAAAATCATAAGAGAATATTTTGGTCAGGTTCCAGGCGGAATGTTTGGTTCTGATGAAAATGCACGCCCGGGATACAGCGATCCGCGTCAAGGAGTTGAAACCTGCGGAATGGTCGAGCAAATGAATTCTGATGAGCATTTATTGCGCATCACAGGAGATATTTTCTGGGCAGATCACGCCGAAGAAGTAGCATTTAATACCTACCCTGCTGCGCTAATGCCAGATTTTAGATCGCTGCGCTACATCACCAGTCCTAATATGGTTATGAACGATGATCAAGATCACAGCCCGGGAATTGCGAATTCCGGACCGTTTTTGATGATGAATCCATTTAGCTCGCGTTGTTGCCAGCATAATCACGGACAAGGCTGGGCTTATTTTACCGAAAATTTATTTATGGCTACTCCAGACAACGGGCTCGCAGCTGTTTTATACGCTGCAGGTTCAGTTACTGCAAAGGTGAATGCCGGTAAAGAAGTGACGATTACTAATGATTCAAATTACCCATTCACTGAAAGTTTAGATTTTACCGTAAACACTTCAAAACCGGTTAAATTTCCGTTGTATTTTAGAATTCCAGCGTGGGCAAAAGATGCTTCAGTTGCTTTAAATGGCAACGAGCTTGAAGCTAATCCTTCTGCTAATACTTATTTACGCATTAATCGAGAATGGAATGATGGTGATAAAATAACACTAACACTTCCAAAGGAATTGAGTTTAAGAACTTGGGAAGCCAATAATAACAGTGTAAGTCTTGATTATGGTCCATTGACATTCTCATTAAAAATAGACGAAGAATATAGTAAAGAAGACAGTGCACAAACTGCTATTTGGGATTCAAAATGGCAAAAAGATGCAGAGGTTTCAAAATGGCCATCTTACGAGATACATCCTGCCTCCCCCTGGAACTATGGGTTGATTTTAGATAAAAATAATCTCGAAGACTCTTTTACGATAGAAACAAAATCTTGGCCAGATGACGATTACCCCTTCACGGTTGATGCCGCTCCACTTGTTATAAAAGCAAAGGGAAAACGCATCCCGCAATGGACTATAGATCAATATGGTCTTGCCGGCGAATTACAGCAAAGCCCTGTAAAATCTGAAGAATCTTCAGAAACAATTGAATTAATCCCTATGGGAGCGGCTCGTTTGCGCATCAGTGCATTCCCGGTAATCGGAGAAGACGACAATGCTACCGTTTGGAATATCACTAAATAAACCTTTAAACTTGTTAATTGCAAATTCACTCTTATGAAAAAACTAATTTTAGGATTGTGTACCGGCTTGATGCTTACCACAGCAAACGCACAAGATGATCTTATCACAGCTATACAAAATCCTGTTGATTATGTAAATCCATTAATGGGAACAGACTCCAGCCCGGCATTATCTAACGGGAACACTTACCCTGCGGTTGCTGTACCCTGGGGAATGAATTTATGGACTCCCCAAACCGGTACTATGGGACATGGCTGGGCGTACACTTATAATGCAAATAAAATACGCGGCTTTAAACAAACGCACCAACCTTCACCTTGGATGAATGACTATGGTCAGTTTGCATTAATGCCTGTAACCGGAGGAATGAAATTTAATCAAGATGATCGTGCAAGTTGGTTTTCTCATAAAGCGGAAGAATCTACTCCATATTATTACAAAGTTTATTTAGCAGATCACGATGTGACGGTAGAACTTACACCTACTGAACGCGCTGCTCAATTTAAAATGACCTTTCCTAAGGCAGACAGCTCGTATGTAGTTATAGACCCTTTTGATAAAGGATCTTACGTAAAAGTAATTCCTGAAGAGAATAAAATCATTGGCTATACGACTAAGTACGCCCGTGGTAAACTCACCAATTTCAAGAATTATTTTGTAATTAAATTTGATAAACCTTTTAAAGATGTAAATACTTGGGAAGGTGACTCCCTTATCGTAGGACAAGCTGAAATGGAAGGCAATCATGCGGGAGCTTTAGTAGGTTTTGATACCAAAGACGGTGCAGTAGTAAACGCAAAAGTAGCTTCTTCTTTTATAAGCTTTGATCAGGCAGAATTGAATTTAGACCGAGAGATCGGTGATGCAGACTTTGAGACAACTAAGCAAAATGCCCGTGACCTTTGGAATGAAAAATTAGGCCGAATTGACGTAGGTGGGGGTACAATAGATCAGGTTAGAACATTCTACTCATGCTTGTACAGAACCTTGTTCTTTCCAAATAAATTATACGAGATTAATGAGAAAGATGAGATCGTACACTGGAGCCCGTATAACGGAGAAATTCTACCTGGATATATGTTTGCCGGCACCGGATTTTGGGATACATTCCGAGCTTTATATCCGTTCTTAAATCTCGCATATCCTTCGATAAATAAGGAAATGCAGGCAGGTCTTGCTAATGACTTTAAAGAAGGTGGCTGGCTACCAGAATGGTCTAGCCCGGGTTATGCTAATATTATGGTGGGTAACAACTCTGCATCAGTCGTTGCAGATGCTTATATTAAAGGTTTAAGAGGTTATGATACCGAAACATTATGGGAGGCTCTTGTAAACGGTGCTAACAATGAAGGACCTATGAGTGCCGTTGGTCGTGCTGGAGCTCCATATTACAATGAGTTGGGTTATGTGCCTTACGATGTGGACATCAATGAAAGTGCTGCCAGAACGCTTGAATATGCTTATGATGACTTTGCTATTTACCAATTTGGTAAAGCAATAGGTAAGCCTAAAAAAGAAATCAAAAAGTACAAAGAGCGTAGTATGAACTATAAGAATCTTTTTGATCCAAGCTACGGACTGATGCGCGGTAAAAATCAAGACGGTAGCTGGCAAGAAGATTTCAACCCGTTTAGATGGGGTAATCCATTTACAGAAGGAAACAGCTGGCATTATAGCTGGTCTGTTTTTCATGATGTTCAGGGATTAGTTGATTTAATGGGTGGAGAGAAAGATTTTGTTAAGAAATTAGATTCTGTTTTTTCTATGCCTCCAATTTTTGATGAAAGTGTTTATGGTGGTGTAATTCACGAAATACGTGAAATGCAAATTGCAGATATGGGACAGTATGCACACGGTAACCAGCCTATACAACATATGATCTATCTTTATAACTATGCTGGTGCTCCTTGGAAAACGCAGTATTGGGCTCGTGAAACTATGGACCGTATGTATATGGCAACACCAGATGGGTATTGCGGTGATGAAGATAACGGACAAACTTCTGCCTGGTATGTATTCTCTGCAATGGGCTTTTATCCGGTTGCTCCGGCAACAGACCAGTATGTTCTGGGCGCACCACTTTTCAAAAAAATGACGTTAAAGCTTGAGAACGGTAAAGAAGTTGTTATCAACGCACCAGATAACAGCGATAAAAACCGCTATATTCAATCTATGAAAGTAGATGGCAAAACCTATGATAAAAACTGGCTGAGCCATAAAGAGTTGCTTAAGGGGGCTACAATAGATTTTGAGATGAGTGATGAACCTAATAAATCGCGTGGAACAGAAAAATCTGCATACCCATATTCCCTTTCAAACGAATAATAAAAGAACCAGAGACATTTAATACATGATACGAATTACATTAAAGAGTTTATGCACCGCCGCAAGTTTACTTGCGGCTGGTGTTTTTAACACCCAGGCACAAGAAGATCTTGCAAAATATGTAGACCCGATGATAGGTACTGCAAAAATGGGACACACGTATCCCGGTGCTACCGTTCCCTTCGGCAGTGTTCAACTAAGCCCTGACACAGATACGATTCCGTATAGCGTTAACGGCAGATATAATCCTGATGTTTATAAATATTGTGCGGGATACCAATATGAAGATTCTACAATAGTAGGTTTTAGTCATACGCATTTTAGTGGTACAGGACATTCAGATCTTGGTGATTTCTTAGTCATGCCAACTGTTGGTAAATTACAGCTTAATCCGGGCACCGAAGCGAATCCGGATAGCGGTTACCGCTCGCGTTTTTCTCACGATGAAGAAAATGCTGAAGCCGGTTATTATAGCGTAAACTTAAAAGATTATGGCGTTAAAGCAGAGTTGACTGCTACTACCCGAGTGGGTGTACACCAATATACGTTTCCTAAAAGTGAGGAGTCACACATCATTCTCGATCTCAAAGCGGGGATTTATAATTATGATGAAAAGAATGTCTGGACGATTGTTCGTGTTGAAAATGACTCAACCATAACCGGTTACCGTCAAACCAGTGGTTGGGCACGTACACGTAAGGTCTATTTTGCAATGAGTTTCAGTAAAGCTTTTAAAAGCTACGGTCAGGAAAAACAAAAAGGCCAAGTCTATCGCGGATTCTGGGGACGCTTTGATCAGGAGCATAATTTTCCGCAAATGGCCGGTAATGATTTACGCTTGTATTTCGATTTTGATACCGAGGAAAATGAAGCAATTCAGGTGAAGATGGCTTTATCTCCAGTAAGTACTCAAGGTGCTCTAAAAAATATGGAAGCAGAAGTTCCCGGTTGGGATTTTGATACAGTAAAGCAACAAGCCCGCAACAGTTGGAATAAAGAATTACAAAAAGTTACTGTTGAAACTTTAGAAGAATCTGACAAAGTAAATCTGTATACAGCAATGTATCATGCTTTTTTAGGGCCTACCGTTTATATGGATGTTGATGGCAAATATATGGGGCTTGACCGAAATGTGCATGAAGCAGACGGCTTTACCAATTACACCAGTTTCTCGCTTTGGGATACTTACCGAGCACTACATCCTTTATTTAATATCTTGCAACCACAACGCAATCAGGATATGGTGCAGTCTATGATGGTGCATCAGGAACAAAGTGTACATCACATGCTTCCTATTTGGTCACATTATGCCAATGAAAACTGGTGTATGATCGGTTACCACAGTGCTTCAGTTATTGCTGATGCGATTGTAAAAGGAAATGCTGATTTTGATCAGAATGCGGCTTTAGATGCTTGTGTACAAACTGCGAGAACACGTTATTTTGACGGAATTGGTGAGTATATAGATCGCGGTTATGTTCCTGAAGATAAAAATGGTGCTTCGGTATCTAAAACTTTAGAATACGCGTATGATGACTGGGCAATTGCTCAGGCTGCTAAAAAACTAGGCAGGGAAGAAATCTATACTGAATTTAGTAAGCGTTCTTCATATTGGAAAAATGTATACGATAAATCAATTGGTTTTATGCGTCCTAAATTAAGTGATGGTACGTTTAAAAAAGATTTTGATGCGTTAAATACCCACGGACAAGGCTTTATTGAAGGCAACAGCTGGAATTACAGTTTATATGTACCTCACGATCCTGCCGGAATGATCGAATTAATGGGCGGAAAAGATAAATTCAGCACGCATTTAGATTCATTATTTACAATGGAACTACCTGATAAATACTTTGAAAATACTGAAGATATTTCTCGGGAAGGTATCATAGGGAACTATGTACACGGTAACGAACCGTCTCACCACGTTGCTTACCTTTATAACTGGACAAACGATGCATATAAAGCTCAGGATAAAATCAGAATGATTTTAGATCAAAAATATATGACCGGTTCAGACGGCTTAAGTGGTAATGATGATTTTGGTCAGATGAGCGCTTGGTACTTATTCAGCAGTTTAGGTTTTTATCCTGTTGCTCCGGGTTCTGTAGATTATGCATTGGGTAGCCCTGCAGTAAAAGAAGCAACCCTGAATCTGGATAACGGAAACACTTTTGAGATAGAAGCAAAAAATCAATCTGCTAAGAATGTCTATGTGAGTAAGGTAGAGCTTAACGGAAAAGCTCTTAACAAGCCATTTATTACGCACGATCAGGTTATGAACGGAGGAAAGCTTACCTTTTACATGAGCAAAAAACCAAACAAAAAACTATATAACTAATTTTATGAAAAAAATTGTCCAACTTTCGACATGTGTCTTTTTTATGGTATGGGGTTCTGTTTTTAATTTAAAGGCTCAAGACTGGCCTAATTTAATGCGATATGCAGAAGCTAATGCACAGATAGCTGTTACTAATGCCAAAGAAGACCGCGTGGTCTTTATGGGCAACTCTATCACCGAAGGTTGGGTCAATAGCGACCCAGATTTTTTTACGAAGAATAATTTTATTGGTCGCGGGATTAGTGGGCAAACTACTCCACAAATGCTGTTGCGCTTCAGGCAAGACGTGATTGACTTAGATCCAGTAGCTGTGGTAATCTTGGCCGGCACTAATGATATTGCAGGAAACACCGGCCCAATGACTAATGAGCAAATTGTAGATAACATTATTTCGATGGCAGAACTCGCTGAGGCAAATGGGATAAAAGTGATTGTCTCTTCTATTCTTCCTGCCGCAAAATATCCGTGGAAGCCAAAAGTAGAATCTGTTGCTCCTATTCTTAAAATCAACACGATGCTCAAATATTATTGTAAAGGAAAAGGACTTGTCTATCTCGATTATTTTTCAAAAATGGCTAATGAAGAAAACGGTTTACCTAAAAAACTTTCTGAAGACGGAGTGCATCCTACTGAAGCGGGTTACAAAGTTATGGAGCCGTTAGCTTTAGAAGCTATTAAAAAATCGCTTGGAAATTAATTCTCAGCAAGTATAAATAAAAAAAAGCCTGCTCAATTGAGCAGGCTTTTTTATTTAGTTTGATCCGATTTGTTCAACCGCTTCATATAAATTGGTCTTGTCTAGAAAATCAAGAGCCAGCGCATAAGCTCCAAAGCAAACCGCTGTACTTGTACCTAATTTACTAATGCCAATTGCTACACGCTTTTCTTTATTATACGAGGCTTTTTTAGAGCTGAATGGTATATTAACTTCAGTTTCTGAATCTGATAAAAAGTCTGCTAAATCTTTAGGATCGTCAATGTTATAAACACCTGAAATTACTCGTGGCATAGCATTACCTTCAAGATCATAAATAGAACCTGATAAATGCTCAATAATTTTAGGAATAATAAAACGGGAAGCACCTGCAATCCCACCACCAATAACAATTGGAGCATCTATTAATGCAATCACATTAGCCAAGGATTCTGCAACAGCAACAGCCATTTCTTCAAAAGCCGTGATTGCAGCTTTTTTGTTTCCTTCAGCATCTCCACAAGCTATTTTAAATATATCTTTTGGAGAAAGAACTGCGCTATCTCCCGACTGTTCTGTATAAACACGCTGAATCGCTCTGATACTCACACTTTCTTCGACCACAGTTTTAGGTTTAATAAAGTTTCGTGTAAGCCAGATTTCGCCAGCAGCGGAATTATCACCCAAACAAACCTGATTATTAACCACAATACCACCGCCATAACCGGTACCTAACGTAATCCCGATAAGACTTTTATACCTGCGTGATAAACCAGATTCTGTCAGTGACTTGTTTATAGTAGGTAACAACCCACCAACGGCCTCGCCATAAGCAAAAAGATCTCCATCATTATTTATAAGCGTAGGAATACCAAAAATTTCTTCGAGCATAGGTCCCAAAGCCACACCTCCTCTAAAAGCAGGTAGATTTACTAAGTCTCCTATAATTCCATTTTTGTAATCTGCAGGCCCGGGAAATGCAAAACTTATCGCTTCGGGCTCCATTGTATTAAGCGATTTTTTTACCTCCTGAAAACCTTCAATTATAGTATGTAAACAAACTTCTAAATTATCAGAATTAGATGCCAAGGTAATTGGCGTTATAATTTCTTCTCCAGATTGCAATGCTGAGAAAACAAAGTTTGTTCCTCCCGCATCAAGCGTCATTACAATCCGTTTATCTTCGTAAATGTTTTTCATGTCTCGTATGGTACTCTAAAAACCTTTAATAATACCCTTCCGTTAACGTGCAAAAATAAAGCAACTAAAAGGTTTTACTAAATTTAATCCTATAATATTTAATAATAATTTGACCTTCTTTATTCCTTACAAATTCGATATTTAAGAAATTAATTATGTTCCTGTACAAAATTGATTAACAGCGGAAAAGCGGGATGTGTCATATTATGACCATAGCCTTGCATCTCGTATTGAGTAATATTTTCTTGACCAGCTACCTTCATCATTCTATAGAAATAAGCATTTTCTTCATATCTGCCCAGCATTTCCAGTTCACGATCTCCTGTAATTAATAGTGTAGGTGGTGCATCATTACGTACAAAATATAGGGGTGCAAATTCATCTATAATAGGCTGCTCTCCGGGAATACCTCGTTCTGATCTAATGGTAAAATGGGTTATAGTATGCCCACTAAACGGCACCAAACCCGCAACATCGTTTGCATCGATATCATATTTATCAAGTCGGCTTTTATCCATAACCGTCATCAACGCAAGATATCCACCAGCTGAATGACCACTCACAAAAATAGAATCTGGATCACCGTTAAAGTCTGCTATATTTTTAAAAGTCCAAGCAACTGCAGCAGTAGCATCTTCTATGCAGGTAGCAGCTTTGACTTTAGGAGAAAGTCTGTACCCTACTCCTACTATGCAATATCCCTTTTCTTTTAAAGCTTGTGGAATTTCCTTACCGCCACCGGTTAAACCACCTCCGTGAAACCATACAATTACCGGTACGTCCTTTTTGCCTTCCGGATAATAGATATCTAAGCGACACTGTGCTTTTTGATATTCGCTTAAGCCTGAAGTATCCGGGTAATAACTGATGTTTTCAACAGTTTTATAACTTAGTTCCTGACTTAAACCAATGGAAGTAATAAGCAAAAAGAATAGGCCTACCAGTCTTACTTTTATCATTTTTTTGTGTTTATCAAATTTTGACTGATCAAAATTTTACTGAATATTAAACTTTAAAATCTCGATTATTTTTTAAAGGATGCTGCCCATCCTCCATTTCTCACTAATTTAATGGTAATTGTATCAGTCGCATCAACATCAGCTTTGTTCAATTTATAATCCATTGCTTGTCTTCCGGCATTTATACCGTCTTCAAAAGAATTCATCATGTAAGTTTCTCCCTTAGTCAAAAAATCAAGTGATAAGGTAAACGCTCTTTCACTTTTGTTTCCATTGGTAATTCCACCAGCATACCAGGTATCTCCCTTTCGCTTTGCAACTAAAACATACTCCCCAATTTTTGCGTCTAGAATAACAGTCTCATCCCAAGTCGTAGGCACATCTGTTATGAAGTTAGTACACTCCTCTTCTCGGTAATAATTGGTAGGGTTATCTGCAAGCATTTGTAGTCCGCTTTCAAAAACTACAAACAATGCCATTTGATAGGCTCTGGTTCCCATTCCTGCAGAGTTGGGTCTTCTGCTGTAATATGCTTCTGGTTGCATATTAATCATCGCACCCGGTGTAAAATCCATAGGTCCTACTGCGTTGCGTATAAAAGGAAGGTAAAGACTGTTGTCTGTTGTTGCGCGTTCCATCTGCTCAAGCCCTAAAACCCCTTCATACGAAAGAATATTAGGATATTTGATCTCTAAGCCAGCTGGTTTAAATGAGCCGTGAAAGTCTACAAAGAGTTGATGTTTTGCCGCTTCTTTAGCAACACGCTCGTAATAATTAACCATCCATTGATCGCTTCGATCCATAAAATCAATTTTAACACCAGCGATTCCCCATTCTTGGAATTTTTCAAAAAGCTCAAAATTATTCTCTACTGTTAACCAGGTAAGCCATAAAACAATCTTTACATCGCGCTCTTTTGCATAATCTATCAATGCAAAAAGATCAATATTTGGATTAGGTGTATACGGGTCTGTAGTAGACTTTGCCCAGCCTTCATCCATAATGATATAGGGAATCTCAAATTTTGAAGCAAAATCAATAAAGTATTTGTAGGTCTCTTCATTAAAACCGGCTTTAAAATCTACGTGATAAGGAGAAGCTCCGTTCCACCACTCCCAACTTACTTGTCCCGGTTTTAACCAATCTAAATCTCCTAACGCATTAGGCTGCGCTAATTTAGTTGTGAGGGTATTTGTCAATATGTCGCCGTCAGTTGAGGTGATTAAAAAGTAGCGCCACGGAAACGAGCGTTTTCCCGAGGTTTTTGCAATATAATCAGCTCTCTTTAAAATCTTTACACTCCGGTCACCGTCATCACCAAACTCTAGCGGATATAAAGGAAATTCTCCTGAAAGTGTATTGGGCTTTTCGGTATTTAAAAACATTGCAGGATAATCTGTCAAATCAGATTCCGAAATCAAGACTTTAATGGCATTGCTTTCAAGCAACACCGGAAGTGTAGATTTATTAGAACCTGCTTTAAACTCTGATGTTTTAATATGTGAATACGGGTACTCATAAGAGGTTTTGAACGAAGGGGTCTGCTGTAAATGTGCTGTAAATTCTTCGGCTAGATTTACCGTAAAATCTTCAGATTTCACCTCAATAGCTCCTTTAAAACCTGTTATGAATCGATAAGCAACTCCTTCATCAAAAACTCTGAATTCTACCGAATAATCTCCTTTAAAATTGATGCGTATCCCTTTATATTGATAGTTAAGAACACTAAATTTTAAAGGAACTACAGGTTGTGATTCTTCACGAGCACTTGTTTTTTTACTGCTTTTCACTTTAGGCATTTCCCCAAGTTTGCGGCCAGAAATAGTTAATGCTAACGTGTTATTCTCTAAAACAGTAGTACCTCTTTTTTTAACGGAATATGAAATCGCATCTCCAATCGAAATGGATAGTTCTAGATCACCTTTAGGAGAAACTACTTTATAGCTTTGCGCAGTAATTGTATTAATAAAAAATAAACTGACTAATAATACTAACGTATGCTTCATAGTTCTTGATGTATTTAATTTACTGCGTCTTTAAAATTAGTTTACCACCTTGTATAAGTTGTTCCTGACTTAAGAAATATCCATCAACAGGCAATCCATTATATTCTATTTCCTTTAATTTTCTTGATGTTCCTTCTTTTGATACTTCTAAAGAATTTCTTCCCAAATTCCACTTTACATGATCAAAGATAGGAAGGCTCACAAGATATTCATTATCTGCAGGTGATAGCGGGTACAATCCCGAAGCTGCAAAAACATACCACGCACTCATTTCACCGGCATCGTCCATTCCGCTAAAGGCTAAACCGGTCGTTCCAACGCCATAATAATCTTTAAGAAGGGTATCTATAATGTTCTGTGATTTTTCAGGTTTATCGATAAAATAATAAGCAAAAGGTGCCTCGTGATCGGGCTGATTTCCGTGGCAATATTGCCCTAGAAATCCACTAACATTCCTAGCTATATGGTTGGGATTCCATGGCAGTGAAAACAAAGAATCAAGCTTTGCTTCAAAAGCAGTGTTGTTTTCATATAAATCTACAAGACCCGGCATATCGTGTGGTACATAGAATGAAAGCTGCCACGCGTTTGCCTCCCGATACATATACTCGTAATAAGGATATTCTGAATCAAAAGGATTTATGAACGATCCATCTTGCAGCTTACCGCGCATAAAATGCGTCTTAGGGTCAAATACATTCTTGTAATTTTTAGAGCGCTTGGCTAATTCTGCTGCGTGTTGCTGATCCCCTAAAGCTTCAGCTAAAAGCGATAAACTGTAATCATCAAGTGCATATTCTAAGGTTTTTGAAACCCCCGCATTAGCTTTGGTTTCGGTGTTAGGGTTTTTAACGTCTGGATCTGATATAAAACCTTTCTCAATATATTCTTTAATGTGGGGCCGCGTTCCTCCCTCTTTGTATGCATTATTCAGCAGTAGCTCATAGGCCTTTTTTACGTCAAAGTTTTTGATGTCTTTTCCATAAGCTTGTGCTATAAAAGGAGCCGCATGATCCCCGTGAAAAAATGTAGGCATAAAACCGTTATGCTCGCCTTTATCAATCAACGATTGAATGATATCTCCGGTAACCTGGGGTGCAAGCAAACTGAGTAAAACCAACTTGTTGCGGTAGGTATCCCAAAGTGAAGGATTTGTATAATACCTGAATCCTTTATTCTGAACTTTTCCTTCAGCATCTGTAAAATCTCCGTTTATATCACTTCGCAAAGCTGGCCATTGCATACTGCGATATAAGGAAGAGTAAAAAAGTTCTTTCTCTTTTTGGCTTCCGCCGGAAATCTGAATTTTTGATAAAACCTCATCCCAGATGTTCTCACCCATACTCTTGACCTCTTCAAAATTCCTTTCTCCTATTTCCTGCTGAAGATTTTCTTTAGCATTTGCTGTGCTCACAAAAGACAATCCGATTTTTAAAGTTACCGGCTTGTTTTTAGCGTGCAATTTTAGCATTGCATAACCATTAGACTCACCGGGATTAACCGTTAACAGCTCACCGACATCTTCATTTAACACTGCCGAAAAATAAATTTTATCGCCTCCCGTTCTCTGAAACCCTTCTAAGGTATTTTGGCTTGTTTGTCTAATCTGCCACTCGTCAACCCGGTGATTGGCATGGCCTAAATCAAAAAGGATGGTATGAGCTTCATTATCATCAAAGGTATATCTATGAAACCCTGCCCGCAGTGTAGAAGTGACTTCAACCTCTACACCATAATCTTTTAAAAATACAGTATAATATGCAGGAGAAGCTTTTTCTGTCTCCTTATTAAAGGAAGATCTAAAAGGTGCCGAAGCATTTTCAGCAATGGGTAAAATAGGAATGTGGCATAAATTCCAGTGCCCCTTATTGGTATGTGTAAACCCTAAAATTTCAGTATCCTCATACTCGTATCCTGCGCCACTTCCATACTGAGTGATGGGACTCAGCTGCACCATCGCATTGGGAAGCGTTGAACCGGGATAGGTTAATCCTGCCCAGACCCGCCAGCCGTCTGGTGGAGTATAACCTATAAAATCAGGATCTGTAAGTGGTGCGGTACCGTGAAAAGGATTTACGTAGGTAACAGGGTTCTCTACGTATGCTTTTTGTTGTTGAGCAATTAAAAGCTGTTTTGCACTTGATAAAGTAAGTACAAAACAACATAATAATTTTAAATGGAAGGCGCTGGCGTTTTGTTTCATCTACCTTTAAGCTTTAAATAGTATTGAGTAGTTTTGGTTTTTCCTGATAGGTTTTCCATAAAAGCTCGCCAAACAAGGTGTTAGCCCATGCAAACCAGCTTCTGGAGAAATCCTCTGGATTATCTTTATTAAAAGACTCGTGCATAAAACCGGTTCCTCCGTGTGTATTCTTAAGCATCGTGATGCATTCTTTAATTTCGGCATCAGAAGTACTTGTGAGTCCGCGCATGGTGATTGCCATAGGCCAAATCATATCCATACCTACATGGGGTCCGCCTATACCTTCAGCCGCTGTTCCTTTAAAGAAAAATGGATTATCTAATGACCAAACAAAATCACGCGTGTTCTGATAAATAGGATCATTGACGTCGATGGCGTCCAGATAAGGTAACGAGAGTAGGCTAGGCACATTGGCATCATCCATCATCAGGTGATTCCCAAAACCATCGGTCTCAAAAGCATAGATTTCTCCATATTTTTCGTGCTCTGTAACTCCGTATTTGCCGATTGCTTCTTTAACTTCTACAGCCAAAGCTTTCAGTTCAGTTGCAAGTTGATCTTCATCCTGAAGCGTTTCAACCATCTCTGCAGCCTGATTCAAACTTACTACAGCAAAAAAGTTAGACGGAATTAAAAAAGAATAAACTGTAGAATCATCACTTGGCCTAAAAGCGCTGCAAATAAGACCTACTGGTTTCACAGGGTATCCTTGTCCTTTTAAAAAGCGTGTATCTGTGCCGTTTGTAGTATTACGAGTAAAACTATAGGGGTTAGTGCCGTCTTTTTCTTGCTGCTCTTTAAAAGTTTTTAAAATATTCTTGATAGCTGCAAGCCATTGTGTGTCAAAAGGAGCGGTATCTCCCGTAGTTTTCCAGTAATTGTAGGCCAGTCGTATAGGATAACATAAAGAATCTATCTCATATTTACGTTCGTGAACTCCTGGGAGCATTTTAGTATTATCAGACGTCCACTCTCCTTTTTTATTAGGATCGTTATAAAAAGCATTGGCATACGGGTCTTTTAATATTTGACGTGTCTGGCGATTAATCACACCTGCAATGAGGTGTTTTAGATCTTTATCTTCATCTGCGAATTGCATATAAGGCCAAACCTGCGCCGAGCTGTCGCGCAGCCACATGGCATCAATATCACCGGTAATCACATAGGTGTCTGGTGCTCCGTTATGTTTTGAATAAGTCACTGTAGTGTCTAGCGTGTTAGGAAAACAGTTGTTAAACAACCAGGTCAGCTCATCATTATCAACATTCTTTGAAAATTCTTTAATTGCTTTTTCAATGGCTTTACTTTCAAAATTGCGTTGCCCTTGAGGCACACGTACTGTTGGGAATTTTTTAAAAGCTGTATTGGCAAAAATACCTGTAGGATTAACCATGGTTAATCCTCCTGCCATCGCTGTATTCTGAATAAACTTTCTTCTTTGCATAGTAGTAAATTTAGCTGCGATAAATTTTAATTGTTCTTATTCTGGTGCAGCGAAAATGATATATAATCGTACTGGTGAAAATAAGTAAAACGTTTTAGTGAGGCAAGTTTTATGAATTCTATTTTACTTAAACACATTTTTAAAACGATTATATAATTGATTTTTTGAGGTCATATTTAAAAAATATGACCTCAATATTTTATTACCAAATATTTTCTATTCTGTTAGTAATCCCTCAGCCTCTAGCTTTGCCATGGCTTCTACCAGCATAATCCCGCTCAGTTGTGTTTTAAGATCAACACGGTCTGGTGGAGCATTTCTCCAATCTGGACTAGATAACATTCCGGGATGACTCAATCCATTATTATAAAAAGTTTCACCATTAAAAATCAAAAAATCTAAGAAGTCATTGTAGTCATCTTCACTAATGTCATCTTCCAGAATCATTTCTGTAAAATAGCGAACCAGTATTCCTTTAAAAAGACCTCCATCTCCCTGGCCTTCATCCCTTAAAACTCCTTGGGTAGTAAGTTTTGGACTCGTTAATGTAGTTCTTGCGGATTGTAAAGCATCATTAAGGTAACCTTGCTCTCCCGTTTCATTATACAATCTGAGTCCGGCTCCAATCCATGTTCCCATATTGTAAGTAAAAACCCAGTCTTTTTGTATTACCGGATTACCATCTATAAGCTGTATGTTATCCCAAACTTCCCCATTTGTTGGATCTACGAGATTAGCCTTTTCCCACTCATAAAGATCTTTTGCCCAATTGAGATACGTCTCATCTCCTGTGGCATCGTATAAACGCATTCCAAGAATGATTGTTGGTCCGTTTGAAACTGCATTTTTAGAAAATGGCGTATCCTTTTTCCATGCTATTCCTCCCCCAAGAACTTCGCTATAACTTAACAGAACATCATCCCATAGAAATTTTGCAACATCTAAATATTCTTCATCACCAGTAGCGTTGTATGCACGCATCGTACTGTTACCCAACCACAGCATATCGTCATTAAATACATTACTGTATGTGTCTCCATTTTTGGACTTAATGCCTCGTAATAAAGACTTCATTTTTGGCAAGTATGATCCATCTTGTGTCCTTACATAAGCATCTACTAACACATGCAGTACGTGAGCATTAGGCCAATATTGAAAGGTAGTATTACCCTGGTTATCGGTAACGTAAGTCCCTTCACTTCCTAAGTAAATATTATAAGAAGCATCCTGAATAGAATCTGCCGTTGCAGCCCAGTCTATCGGCACCTCCTCACCCGCAGTTAGTGAGGGGTCCCTCAAAGGTATGGGATCGTCATCACTACAGGATATGAGTACTCCTCCTAACAATGTAAGAAGAAGCACAAAAGTTATATTAAATTGAAATCTCATAATTATTTTTTTTTTAAAGCACAGTAATTTCGTGTGTATATTCAGGTACATCTGCATTGAAATAGATTTTTAGGTCTACATTAGCCATATCTACTTCTTGTCGAAATTTGAAGGTATAATTATAGTCTTCGCCCGGTGATTGTGGAACCATATAATAAAAAGAATCAGCGGTATCTAGTGTAGGTGCTTGAGAGTTATCTACATTTACGCTACCATACCATTCTTCCAGAGTACCACTTTCTGTTGTTACAGTAAACTTAAATTTATAACGTTCATCTCTACCCCAAGTCTCCTCTTTAAACTCTATATATTTATCTAAAGCCTCCCACGTTCCATTACCCGCATAATCCAATGAAAACAGGTAGTCTCCGTTTGGAGGAAACCAAAGTTCTACTTTATCAATAGTTGCCATGCTAGTTGTACCGTCACTAAAATCAAGACGAATTCTGTATACTGCTTCAGTGCCACTAAAAGTAGTTTCACCATCCTTTTTTAATTTACTTTCACTATCTATATAAAATGATTCAGGTTCCCCAGAATTGCGGGTAACCATTTTATAAGTTCCGGGTTTTAGCTTTGTATAGATCTCATAAGTAGTAGCCCCAGTTTTCACAAAAGGCATTGCTGCAGCAAGGTCCTCTCCTCCTTCCGAAGCAGCTCCTGTTAAGAATAATTCATCTGGAGTAGGAAAACCGGCAGGTCTTTCTACTTCTATGGTACGTATTTCTGAAGATTGTTTCACATTTAATCCTTTTGAGCTCCATACTGTCCATTGTAATTTACCAGTACTTTCAGAAGCAATACCTGCCATAGTAGCAATTTCATTTAAGCGGGTAAATGAAAGGTTTAATTTATTTGAAAACCCTTGTCCGTCTGAAGGAGTAACATATAGAGGTTCTGAAAAATCCCCTCCCTCTTCATCAAATACTACATCATACAGCACCACCCCATTATCTGCTGATTTTGATGCCTGCCATTCAAAAATTGCAGCGCTTTGCGCGCCCAGGTTATAAAAAACATTATTTTCTGGACTGTATAACGCCTCTACCTCTGATACTTCTGCTATGTTTAAAGAATCATCATCTTCACAGCTCACAAGCCCCAAAAACAGGGCAAATACTACTAAAATTTTACCGATTGCACTTTTCATATGTATATTATTTTATTTTTCTGTATTTCCTTTTTAATTACCAACCCGGGTTCTGTGTTAGATTAGGGTTTATAAGGCGCTCATCTCTTGGAATTGGCCACAAATAATGTCTTGAGGGATCAAAAGTTCTTAAATTAACCCGAAGATATCCATCATCTATATCATCTGGTCCAAACTGAGCACCATGAGCATAACCGTTTAAAACATCTTCTGCTGTTTTCCATCTGCGGATATCAAAAATGCGTAAACCTTCCATTGCCAATTCTACGCGTCTTTCATTTCTGATCTCTGTACGCATCTGTTGCTCACTTAACCCTGATGGGTAGGTTAATGCAGCTGGATCTGTAAAGCCTGCACGCGACCTTAATAAACCTATCGTATCATCCCAAATCGTTTCAGAAAATTCTCCCATTTCAAGTTTTGCTTCAGCATACATAAGCAACACATCTGCATAACGTATGAGCATTAAATTTGTGCTGATAGCGATACCCGCCTCGTGGTTTGGATCAAAATATTTACGCACATAATATCCAGTAGAAGTCGTTGATCCTCCTGGAGCATACTCATCTGTATTATCATCACTGGGGTCTGAACCTGGTTCTATATAAATTGTAGAAGTACCATCAAGATCCTGCCATTCATAATTGTTATAGACTACTGTTGCTGTTAATCGCGGATCGCGATTTTCATAAGGATTATCTTCATCAAAACCAGAACCGGTTTCTTGAATATCCTGACCGTTGATCATTTTATAACTATCTACCAGCTCCTGAGTTGGAGCAAGAGCATTTACCCGACCCCCAACTGAAATAGGTATCATATCAAAAAGTTCACCCCAGGTTCTATTTATTGGCGCGTATTGTAGACTTAAAATATCTTCTGAACTGAATTGATTTTGAGCTGAAAATAATCCCGAATACGAATTGAATAATCCATAATCACCAACGCTTCCATTCATAATCATTTCACAATACGATGCAGCCTGAGACCAGTTACCTTCGTACAAATGAATTCTTGCTAAAAAGCCAGCCACAGCCCCGCGACTAATTTTACCCCTCTCTCCTTCGGTATAATCAGATTTTACCGGAAGGTCATCTAAAATATCTGTAAGCTCAGCAATAACAAATTGAAGAACTTCAGCTCTAGGTGTTCTGGTTATAGTTTGCGCCTCCTCAATAGAGGGATCACTTTCCAATAAAGGAATATCGCCAAACCAAGTCATCAAGTAAAAATGCTGCCAGGCTCTTAAAAACCGAGCTTCAGCAATCATTCTGGCTTTAATAGCTTCATCCATATCAGGTACCCGATCAATATTTGCCAAAATAAGATTGGTGGTCTTTATTCCTCCGTAGCGCTGGTCCCATTCAGACTGCATTCTTCCTAAAGAAGAATCATAGGTACCCGAAGCTATTGATGCAGCTCCTGCGTTATCACCTCTTCCGTTATAGGCATTATCTGATAAGCCTTCATTATAAAAAAAGTGACTGCTACTCATCATCTGAGAATACGCTGTATTCAAAAATGTCTGTGCCTTCTGGGTTGATGTCCAGTAAGTCTCATCTGTAAATGTATTTTCTGGTACAAGGTCTAGCTTTTCACAATTTGTAAAAACTAAAGCCAAGCAAAGACCAAAAATTATTCTGTAGTTATTTGTCTTCATTTTCATTGCTTTTTAAAAAGTAATATCCAGTCCTAATCCATAGTAAATCAACGTTGGGTATGCTCTTGCACTATTAGCCCCTCCATTATTTAAGTTCGAATCAAACTCAGAAAGTTCAGGGTCCAACCAGTCCGTTTTTGCCAGAGTAAGTAAATTACTACCTGACACATAAAACCGCACTTTATTTAAACCCATTGCCTCTGTACTTGTTTTTGGGATAGTGTATCCCAACTGTAAGTTCTTTAAACGTGCATAAGCTCCATCGTAGAGGTACATATCTGACCCTCTTCTAAAATTGTTGGTATTAGACTGTGTACCATTATTAGCTAACCTAGGATAATAAGCGTCTGTGTTTTGAGGCGTCCAATAATCAAGTTGGTGCGTGTACATAGTCGCTCCATAATTAAAATGAAAAGGTTCTACCTGTTCTCCACGAACCATCATTGTACGCTTACCTACTCCCTGAACAAAGACGCTCAGATCGAATCCTTTAACCTCAACATTATAAGTCAATCCAAAAGTGTATCGCGGAAATGGATTACCAAAAATGAACTTATCATCATCATCAATAACACCATCTTCATTAAGGTCAACATATTTATTATCGCCCGGAACCGGAGATAAGCCTACCGGTACAGCACTGTTCTCAATCTCATTAAAACTTTGAAAAATACCTTCACGCTTGAGCCCTACATAAGATCTAAAAGGGACACCTTCTCTCAGTATAACTTGTAACTCCTCTACTCCGGTAAGAATTTCATTTCCTTGAAACTCGAGCACTTCATTTTGAGTATCTCCAATATTTGCTGTAAGGGTATGACTAAACAGCTTTCCGGTATGGCGATAGGTAGCAGATAATTCCCACCCATAGCTTCTTACTTTCCCTGCATTGAAATCAGGAAGATCTGTACCGTATACACCCGGAACTGCCGGAGCAACAAGTATATCTGATGTGATTTTATTAAACCAATCAAAAGTGACAAACAAGGATTTATTAAAGAAGTCAAGATCTACACCCAGGTTTAATGTTGCTGCGCGTTCCCATTGTAAATCAGGATTGGCAAAATTAAAACCGGTACCGCTTACTGCAGCGTTATTATATGCGTAAGCATTCTGGAAGGTGAAATAAGTCGTCTGATATTGAAAATTTCCTACATTCTGATTTCCTAAAACTCCGTAAGAACCTCTGAATCTAACCCCTCCCCACTTATCTTTATAATCTTGCATGAAATCTTCATTAGTCACATTATAAATAAGTGATGCAGAAGGAAAGAAACCCCATCTTAGGTCTTTTCTGAATTTTGAAGACCCATCATATCTAAAACTAAACTCTGCTGTATACCGGTCATCAAATGTGTAAGAAGCTCTACCAAAAGCTGAATTTAAACTGTTCTTTGAAGAACTCTGGTTAGAATTATACGAACCTTCTTCTATGGTTGTTTCGCTAGTAGGAGTTCCTAAATCAGGATCTGTATTAATTCTAAAAATACCAATCCCGCGATCGCTGTGATTTTCATTAGACACACCTAATAAAACATTTACATCATGTTTGTCTGCAAACGTATTATTGTATTCTGCTAAAAACTGTGTGTTTAAATCTAAACTCTTACGCATTTCATCACGCGTATTTCTGTTTTCACCATATACTCCTCCAGGAATAAAATCTACTCGAGTAGTTCTTGCGTATAGAGAATTGTTGTAAAGTCTTCCTCCAAAAACCCCTCGTATTTTAAATTTATCTGTGACCGCATATTGTAAGGACAGTGATCCAAACAAATCATCGTTATCATAATGTCTAAATCCTCCTTGCTCTAAAACACCTAAAGGATTGAATTGTCCCAAAACATCATTGGTTAAATAATTGCCTTCTTCATCTTTTTGTGTGTAATATAATGGCGTTCTAAATGCATCCACCATTAACGTACTGGTATTAAAAGAATGATCTTTGATTTTCTGTTTAGCATAAGATAATGTGGTTTCTATTCTAAACTTCTCAAACTCGCTGGTCAGATTTACTCTGTAATTGTAACGTTTCAACCCTTTTGAAGGGCCAACAAAAATGTTTTTTTCATCAGTATAGCCCAGAGAAACTCTGTAGGTTGTATTCTCGTTTCCTCCAGAGATTGCTAAACTGTGATTCTGTTGTAAAGCTTCCTGCACGATCTCTTCTGCAAACCATTCTTCAGAACCATCTTCACGAAGCTGTCTGATACGTTCCGGAGAAAAAACAGCACTGCTTACGCCATCAGAATTAAAAGCAGCTTCATTTCTTAAGATTGCATTTTCATAACCTTCTACCGGTTTTGTAAAGAAATGTGGATTGTTAATTCCGCTAAGACCATTATATTGTATAGTCATAGCACGCCCTTTTTTACCTTTTTTAGTTGTAATTAAAACCACCCCGTTATTTGCACGCGAACCATATATTGCCGCACTACCGGCATCTTTTAAAACTGATACACTTTCAATATCAGATGGATTGAGTGAATTAAGATCTCCACCTACTATACCATCAATTACGATAAGCGGACTATTATTTCCTAGTGTACTAATACCCCTAATGTTAATATTGAGTCCTGCTCCTGGTTCAGAATTGCGTTGCTGTATAACAAGCCCTGGAGATTTACCCTGTAAAGATTGTGTGACATTAGCTGAAGAACGTCCTTCAAAATCCTGAGCACTAACCTGATCTACAGCTCCTGCAACTTTTGAACGCACTTGAGTACCATAACCCACTACCACCACTTCATCTAAAGCAGCTACATCGTCTGTTAGAGATACATCGATTGAGTTTCTAGCCCCCACTACTTCCTCAATCGTTTTCATTCCTACATATGAAAAGACGAGCACACTCTCTGCACTTGCTACGGTAAGCGAGTAATTTCCATCAAAATCTGTCTGGACTCCGTTATTGACCCCTTTTTCAATTACGGTTACACCCGGTAAAGGCAAACCGTTCGAATCACTAACCATCCCTGAAACCGTTATTTCCTGAGCTTGAGCTACAGTATTCAGAAATAGAAATACAAGAAAAATCCAGTTAAAGCTCTTGGTCAAAAGCTGCAGAGCAACTCTCTTTTGCCAAAAGATCTGGTAGAATAGTTGTTTTTTCATGAATTGTTATTTGTTAATTAAATCTTATTACATCGTTGTAGCAACTATGATAAAACGATATATGTTGTTTTTATAAAATGTTAATAATAAAGTAGTTTTCAACTATAATGTTCTAACATTACAACAAATATAATAAAACGTTTTACTTGCGCAATAATCTTGTTATATTTTTGATTACTTAGAATTGTTAAAAATTGATTTTCTCTTTTAGATCGAGGTTATTACCCATAATCAATTCTAGAACTCATATCATGAATTTTAAGAATTAATCGTTTGTAAAGCTGGATGATGCTGGACATAACTATGGAATTTTAATAGTTTTATTTAAACCATTCTTTATTAGCTTCTGAACCCAAGCTATACTCAATATCAGTTCCTTCTTTCAGCTTTTCTAGACTTATACTATTTGTATGATAGGCTTCCCCATCAACCATAACCGATTGTATATAATAATTATCTTCTAGATTATTTTTAGCTTCAATATTAACTGTGCTTCCCCATCCTGTAGTAATTTCAATATTATCAAATATCGGACTGGTTAGCTGAAAGGAAGGATTGATCTCAACAAGCCCCTTAACATCAAACAGACCTATTGCTGCCATATTATACCAAGCGCCTAATTGCCCCTGGTCTTCATCTTGCCCATAACCATACCCGTGTATAGGTTCAACACCATAAAATCCATCACAAATTTTTCGAATCCATTTTTGGGTTAGCCAAGGTGAGTCTGTATAATTAAACAGGTATGCGATATGCAAATTGGGCTGATTACCCTGATTGTATAAATAATTCAGTCCGGCAAATGCATCTATATTCTCTCCTCCAAATTTTGTCTTTTCTGAAACCGTAAATATGGAATCAAGTCTCTTAACAAATTTCTCTTCTCCCATTTTCTCTACGAGCTCTTCAGGCTGATGGGGTACGTAAAAAGTATATTGCCAGGCATTCCCTTCCTGATAACCTATCCATGGAGCAAAAGGATCAAAATTTGATAAAAAGTTTCCATTAGCATCTTTAGGTCTTATAAAATCAGTCTCTTCATCATATAAATTTTTCCAGTTTTCAGAAAGCTTCATCAATTCTTCATACTCCTTTTCTTTACCTAATGCCTTCGCAAATTGGGCTACTGCATAAGAGCTATAGCAGTATTCTAGCGTATGGGAAACAGAAAAAGCTGAACCCTCAGGAGAAGTACCCCTACCCTCAACATACGTTATGTAACCATCCTCAACAAAACCCTTTAAATCGGTTTTACCAGCACCTTCAATACGATCTTTATAACGTACCTCATTCTCATAAGCAGCTTTAAAAGCAAGCTCTACATCATAATCTCTAATTCCTGCCTGATATGCTGAAGCGATGATTAGACTAACAAAGTTTGTTCCTACTCCAGAAACAAAACGGGAGTTTGCCAAACCGTCTCCTAACCAGCCTGAGTTTTTATACACTGCCAAATGGGTTTGAACCAAATCATTGTAATATTCCGGCCAGACCAACGTCCACAATTGTGTTAGATTCCAAAAAGCTCCCCAAATTGCATCAGTATTGTAAAAGTTGAATTCTGGATCTCCATTCTCATCAAGAGGAATCTGACCAATGCTTCCGTCATTTTCAGGAAACTGCCCGTTTACATCACTTGCAAGTCCTCTTCCTAACAATGCATGAAAAAGACCCGTATAAAACTTGGTTTTATTAGTTGAAGAAGAATCAGTAATCTTAATTTTTGACAGTTCATGCTCCCAAGTTGATGTAGCCTGTGATAATGCATCCTCAAATGTCATATCCTTTGCTTCAGCTTTCAGGTTTTCTTGTGCATTTTCTAATGAAGTAAAAGAGAATCCGGCTTTAATTTCAACCTCTTCATTTTCTTCGGTTTCAAAGCGCAGATAAAGCCCTACACCTTCCCCCTTATTCTTAAGCTCATTTTTAAATTGCTTCTCGTGTAAAAAAGTACCGGCTTCAACAGGTTTTTTATTCACCTCTCCAGATACAAACATTTTTACCTCAGCACCTTCCTGATACTTCTGCACATATTTAGGGTAAGTTGTAACCCAGCCATTAAATGTCTGGTTTTCTGCATCATATTCAACAGCAGCATCCTTAACATCCCCACTCTCTCCCAATTCATTACCTATATCAAGTATTACATACGAACTATCACTTTTTGGATAGGTATATTTATGAAAGCCTACACGTTTAGTTGCCGTTAATTCTGCAGTAACCCCATAATCTTTAAGGTTAACTTTATAATATCCTGGACGAGCAACTTCTTCTTCTCTGTCAAATCTCGAGCGATATCCTGTTTCTGGTTTATCTATTTCGCCGGGAACGGTTTGTAAATTTCCTGTAGTACCGGTGAACATAAAAGCACCTATCTGAAATTCGTGAAGGTTAGCAAACCCCTCAATAGTATTATCTCTGGAGTCATAGCCTGTAGCTTCCCAACCTTGTTCATTACCCAAACTTCCGTTTGTTGAAGGTCCTAATTTTGCCATACCAAATGGCATGGAAGCTGGAGTATAAAAAAACCAGCGACTATGAGCTGTTCCTATATTAGGATCTACCCAGTTTAAAGGGGATTCCTTATCAACAACCCTTTGTTTTTCCTTGTTTGAAGTTTCACAAGAAACCAATAAAATGACAACAGCAACTATGACTAACTTATACATTATTAATATTTTTTTTTATTATGAAGTAAGTAGCAAATACATAACCAGCGGCTATAACAAGTACTACAAAACTAAGTTGAACACTAAAGAATTTATTTACTAAGCCCATAAGAGGTGGTATTACTGCTCCTCCCACTACTGCCATAATCATTAAACCTGATATCTCATTAGCCCGTTGCGGTATTCTATTTACCGTAAGCGAAAAAATTAATGGAAAAAGATTACCTGAACTGATACCTAACAAGAAGAGAAGTATATATGCTGTTGTACTGGAGGGTGCCAAAATTAGTCCTATAAGTAATACTGCAGTTAAAGCAGAGGACCAGTATAAAAATTTAAGGTTATCGATTTTAGAAAAAAGTATTGCTCCTAGAAATCGAGTGACCATCAATGCTGTAAAATACAAACTGATACCAAGTGATGCTTGCTCCAGACCAATACCAAATCTCTGTGTTAGTAAATTCTGAATATTTGTATTTATCCCTACATCAAGTCCTACAATTAGAAAAATGGCTAAAACCATTGATGCTATAAAAGGTTCTTTTAAAAGGCTTAACGTAGATCTAAAAGTTGCTTTAAATGTTGATGATGTTTCTTTAACAGGTGTAATAACAAGCCATAAGCCCACAAACACTGAGGTAAAGCCGTATACTAAAAAAACAAGTTTCCAATCATCATATTGAGCCACAAAAAAGGTGACAATTACTGGCCCTAAAAGTGAACTTATAGCTTTTATAAATTGAGATAAACTCATATAGCTCGAAAACTTTTCCTTGAGCACCACATCTTGCAACAGTGGATTTGAAGAAACCTGTATTATGGTATTCCCTATACCTAAGAACACAAAACAAACTAACAATACAGGGTAAGAATATTGTAGAAAAGGTAAAAACATGCCGAGCGATGTAAATAGTATTCCAAATAGTAAAACCTTTCTTTTACCAATATTGTGCTGCACCACACCAATAGGAATAGAAAGAATAAAAAACCATATAAAAACCATTGAAGGTAATAACTGTGCCATCTCCGGTGAAAGGTCGAAATCTCGCTTTGCAAATCCTGTAGAAACCCCTACAATATCAACAAACCCCATTACTATATAGCACAACAGAACAGGAAGCATAACTCTAAAATTCACTTTTTTGTCATTCATCACATCAACTTTAAAGTATCTTCAATTTTTTTATAGAACATCTCATCTAGTAAAAGTGCACTTCCTATTATGGCTGCTTCTTCTCCAAATTCTGAAACATATATTTCTTCAAGAAAGGCGAGTTCTTTTTTTAATGAATTACCAAAAACATCAAAAGCTCCAGAGATTTTACCTCCCAAAACAAGGGTTTCTGCCTCAAACTCCTCCAAGTAAGGTTTTATAAAATCTCCTAATTGACTACCAAAATTTTCAAAAACAAGTTTAGCTTGGTTATCTAGACCTACCTTATCAAACAGCTCTTTAACATTTTTAATTTGTTCTCCTGTCATTTCCCTGTAAGCTTCAATTATACCACGTGTTGAAAACAACTCATCTGCAAGAACATTGTTATAATATTGATTATAGAGATAACCACTATCTGGAACGTTTTCACCTTTTAATATTGGCATTCCATTAATTGCAAAGCTTGCTCCCAGTCCTGTACCCAGTGTAATAGCAACAATTCTTTTATATGCTGAAGCTTTTCCTAAAGCAGCTTCAGCAATTGAAAATGCCGAAGCATCATTTATAAAACGTACCTGAGAAGGTTTCAGGTTGAGACTTTGAGCTATTTCTAATCGTAAGCTCACGTTATATAATGCTTGTAATTTAGCTACTTCCTTTATTTTGCTAATACCCCTGTAATAATCAAAAGGTCCGGGCATCGCTAAACCAACACCAGCTATATTTCTATCTAAATGCGCTACCGATTCTTTTAGTGCGAGTAACCACGTTTTTAAAATCTCATCTTTTGTACCATGAGGATTAACTTTTTTATATGAAAAAGTCTCTTTCAGTAATTCTTTACTGGTGTGATCAAAAACACAGCAAGCAATATGACTCCCCCCTATATCTACCCCTAAACTTAACATGTGAATTATACTTTGGTAAATTTGTTACACTTTTCAATCGTTATAGCTCCAACAGAATTAGAGCCACATTTGATATTTTTCTATTTTAAGTATGCATTAATAACTTTAGCTCTGCCACTTCCTAAATTTTTAAGCTTAAATATTTTAGCTGCAGCCGGTACTACAAAAGTTTCTGCATAGCTTAGCTTTTGGCTTTTACCAGTTTCTGTTTCCAGTTCAATTTGTTCTCCTTCAACCAACATCATAACATGACATGACCCTAAGGTTTCAATATTCATGGTTGTTTCAAAATCAAATCTTCTCACATCGTAAAAGTGTTCTTGATGTGTGGGATAATAAATAATTTCAAAATCTTTACCTTTTTCAATCTGCTGTGTATGAGAAAAAAGTTCTTTTTCTACTTTATCTCCCTTAAAATCAAACCTTAAATTATTGAAAGCGTGATCAATATTAATAGGTCTTGGGTTACCATCAAGATCTAACCTTAACCAATCATACATCTTAAATGTAAAAATATAAGGCGTAGCACTAATCTCAAGAACCATATTACCAGCTCCTGCACTATGCACTGTTCCGTTAGGTATTAAATACAAGTCGTGCTTCTTAGAGGGGTGCTGTTGTACATAATCAGTAATAGTAAGTTCAACGTTCTCTTCTTGACTTCTCACAAGCTCAGATCTGAACTTTTCAGCATCAATATCTTCCTGAAAACCTAGATATACACTTGCATTTTCATCGCAATCTAAAATGTAGTAACACTCGTCCTGCGTTATATTTTCACCAAATTTTTCTTGAATATATTTTAAACTAGGATGGCACTGTACAGAGAGATTACCCCCTTTATAGGTGTCTAAAAAATTAAAGCGAATAGGAAACTCATTACCAAATTTTTTATGATGTTTTCCGAGAATATTTTCTGCCTCCTGATGCATTAGAAAATCAAAAGAAAATTCCAGAAGGTGATTATCACTCTCAAGGATTAATCCATTTTCCGGGACTATCAAAGAAAAAGCCCATGCATAATTAATGACATCTTTATTTAAACCTTCAATATGCTCCTTAATCCATTCTCCTCCCCAGGCTCCTGGCTCAAACCAGGGTCTTACTCTAAAAGATGTAGTACTCATTTGTTTAAGAGCAGCTTTGACATCTTTCATAAATGCCCAGCTTGGCTCAAGTTGGTTTTGAGAATCAATTAGTACATCTATATATTTTGATAATCTGCGTTTTTCTGCATTCAATACTACCCAATCCACAAAATAATACTGCTTATACATCTTAAAATTCTCTTTAGTAGCAGTTACTCCAAGATTAGAGACTTCCCCAGCACGCATGCGGTATTGAAGTTCATTTTTAGGCAGATCAAAATAGAGCAGAGTATGTTCAAAATTTACTAAAGAGGCCCCAGATCCAAAAACAATAGTTACATCAACCTCTTCATCAACTTCAAGTGCATTTAACTTAGCATTATCAAAAAAATCTCCTATTTCAAGATTGCATCTGGTACCCCAAATAGACTCTTCGCCCCCAAGAAAAGGTCCTATCATTTCCTGAATTTGATCTTCGGGCTTTAAACTTTCTGAAATATCAATGAGATTAAATTTTAAATCTTTAGTGTTTAAATGAGTGGCAACCTGTTCTATTATCTGGCTCCAATTAACACCTGAAAAACCATCTAAACAAACAGTTTTTTTAGTTGCTATGTAATTTGCAAGACTATCAAACCCTCTAAATATTTTTTCTGAGCCCAAATCATGAGAAGGATACAAATCAAAATTTGAGTGTTTATTCTGAGTTTCTCTTACCTCGGGGATTAAAAACTGTTCTGTTTTTCTTTTTAGAACTGAGGGTTCTAGGTGATAATTTTTTTCCAATTCCTGCATAAAAGAAATTTATTTATTGTTCTTATGTACAAACATAATAATTAATAAGTAACAATATCATTATTTATTAATTATTTCAAAAAAAAGTTTTTATTAATTATGAGATATTAATAATGCTACCTATTACTTTCTACAGAATAAATAAAACTATCTGATTTGTAATACCCTAAATTATATTCAATTGGCCTTTCTCCCTGATCAAACACAAATCGTTTCCTGAATAAAACAGGGGTTTCTTTTTTAATCTTGAGTTTGTTTGAGATAAACTCGTCTGAAGCGGTTGCACTTATTTCTTCTTTAGACAAAGATGCTATGATTGCATGTTCCTGCTCCAGCATTTCATATAATGGTAATTTAAAGTCTTCCTCCCCTGTCAACCCCACACGTGGATGAAAGTAGGAGACAAAGTACACAAAGGGCTCATCTGTTTTACCTCTAACTCGCTCCATTTTCAATACATTCTTATCTTTAGAAATTTCAAAAAACCGGGCGATGTCATCTGAAGGCTTTACCCAGCTTAGATTTAATTCAAAATTTCTGATAGTAATTCCCCGCAATTTCATTTCCTGAGAAAAACTCAACCAGTTGTTTGACTTAGAGCTTACAGGTTTGGGAGCGACCTTTGTACCTGCCTTCTTTTTCCTAATCAATAAACCTTCAAAAACGAGTTTTTTAATAGCCTGCCTTACCGTAGATCGAGAAATCGCTAATCTATTACTAATCTCTACTTCACTGGGTAAAACTTTCCCTTTTTGATATTCCTCCTGTTCAATTAACGCTCTTAACAACTCTTCAACCTGAGCGTGAAGAGGAACAGGACTTTTGTGATCTATAGTAAATTTCATAAGCTTGATTAATGAGGTCTTTTTATTTTAATGTATAAACATAATTCAAATGTAACAATTCAAAAAAAAAAAAACCATTTAGTATTTCATCAATAAGAAAATGAAGTTTCTTTTTAAATATAAAAAGCCACCTACTGAAATCATATAGGTGGCTTTGGCTAAGTAAGACCTTCAAATAAATATTAAAGACCTTTTCTAATTATAATCTGATTTAAAATAAATCAAAACTTACCGCTAATTAATTAAAATGGCAAGAGAAATAATCTCCATTCAGACATTTGAAATAAACTTGATCCTCCATTACTCAGCACATTAAATCTGTAAAATTTGTATGCAGTATTGTTATCAAAATAGAACTCACGAGTCTGTGTACGGTCAGAAAAACTCATGTTAGTTCTACTGTCTAAAGTTGTCCAGTTTTCGCCATCTTGAGACCCTTGAATTTCCCAGTCTTTAGGATCTCTTCCCGGAGCATCATTTCCTGATGTAAATGAATAATATCCCGCAACAATAGGTTCTTCAAATTCAAGGTTTACCCAAAACGGAGTTACAAATCCAGATAAATACTTAGTACTTGTATCATTATCTATAAGTTTGGGAGAACCTTCACCGCCAGTAGGGCCGTTACTGTTCTCACGGTTAACCGAGATCGTACTTTGGTCTGTAATGTCAACAGGAGGGCCTGCAATCACTTTAACAGAAGCTGTTGCAGTTATTGTCTCATCATCTGCTGCAGTTATACTTAAAACTGTTTCACCAGAACCTGTAGCAGTAAGTGTTACAGATTTATCTTCATTTTGAACCAAATCTGCTACACTAGGATCATCTACCTCCCAAATGTAATCACGCTGAGGTGCAACATTGGGTTCAAAAATCGCAGTCACATCTAGCGAATTACCAGATTCTAATAAAATAATGTCATAATTATTAAGGTTAACACCGGTTTCTATGATATCATCAAACTCTCTTCTTCCCTCACAAGCCGAAAAAGCTATGAGAACGAATAAGAATAATGGTCTTATGTAATTTAATATTGTTTTCATAATATGGTGTTTAGTATCCAGGATTCTGAACAAGATTAGGGTTTGCTTGTAATTGTCTAAAAGGAATAGGATATAATGTAAGATTAGGATCTCCTGAAGGCTCATGATCCCACCAAGAATTGGTAGTAAATGCTCCAAAGCGAATTAAATCTGTACGTCGCTTTCCTTCAAAAATAAACTCTCTACCACGCTCTGCAAGAAGTTCTTCCATAGTAAGAGTTGATGTAGTATAGGCCTCGTCCACCCAATCATCTGCAGTAAAATAACGCACCTTACTTTGATTGATAAGATCTACAGCTTCTTGAGTTGCATTACCATTATTTAGTCTCATTAATGCTTCGGCCTTGTTGAAATACATCTCGGTGAGTCTATAAATAACATAGTCTCCTTCAAGATAATTAGGATCATCTTGTGTACCTGAGCGATATTTATGAAAACGAGCTCCACTATTCTCTTCTCCATCTGTCATAGAACCTTCACCAGTTTGTCCTTCGGTATTTCTACGGATATTATTTACATAAATAAACGGCTGACCATTATATTCTTCTGAACCTAAAATAGGTTCATCTGTACCCAGCTTATACTGTGGACCAAATAAGAACCACTCCTGCTTACGGATATCGTTTTCCTTATATGCATTGAATGCTGTAGGCACTACCACAAAAGCATTATTACCGCTGTAATTAACATCTAATGCTGCAGTCATATTAGAGAAGCCCATATAGAAAGACCTCCAGTCATAACCAAAGTCATTTTTACGGCTAAACGGAAACTGAAAAATATTCTCAGGAGAATCTTCATTTGTATTATTAAAAGGTCCTAAAGGGTCTTGATCTAATGCTATGTTTCCGGTTAAGGAACCACCGTCTCCGTTGATTACCTTATCAGAATACATAACGCTTTCTTCCCAACGAGGAGTACCTGACCATACTTCGGCATTAAGGTATAATTCAGATAAAATAGAATATCCTACCGCTCTACTCATACGACCGATTAACTTAGGTGATAAAGGCTGAAGTTTCTCTACATTTTCGAGTAATTCTTGCTCAATAAATGCAAAAACCTCTTCTCTAGTTGCAGTTGCAGGATTATTAGGCTCTCCTACCGTTGTTACAATAGGTACATTCCCCCACATATCCATAATTTTCATATAGTGATAGGCCCTCAATACTTTAGCTTCTGCTACAATAGAGGCCAATCGCTCTGGAGTTACCCCAATAGAAGCTGCATCTACAGCTTCTATACTTTCTATTGCTGTATTTACAAAACCTAAACCAGTCCACATCAACCTCCAGGCACTGTTTAAACGCCCTTCTTGCTCAGTCCACGTATGATAATGCTGTCTAATATGATCTGCATTATCATAACCATGACGGCCTTTTTGTGGCCAAGCTGTCTGATCTGCTGAAAGTTCGTTATGATAATAGTAACCATCCTGACCAGACCAGGCTAACCAAGCCTGCATATGAGTAAAAGGTCTTAAATTGGCCTGAACGAGCTCTAGTTCAGTTTTATAAAAGTTAGATTCTGAAAGTTCAGAGTATGTAGTTTCTTCAAGATCTGTACACCCAATGGTAAGTAACACCCCCATTGCGCAAGCAGCCTTCTGAAATAAGTTTATCTTTTTCATGTATTTAATATTAAAAATTAACATTGACACCTGCAGTAACAGTAACTGTTCTTGGGTAGAAGTTTCTATCGTCAATACCAGGATATAGCCCAGTATCCTGAACTTCTGGATCACGACCTGTGTAACCCGTGAACGTTGCTAGGTTTCTCGCGCTTCCAAAAATGCGTAACGCAGTAAAAGGACTAGCTTCTGAAAGATTGAAATTATAACCTAGCGTAAGGTTATCTAATTTCACAAAATCCCCGCTTTCAAGGTAATAGTCTGAATATTGCGGAGCCTCACTAATCATACTGTATTGACCCAATGCAGAAGTAAGCACGTTGCCTGGTAATAAGCTTGGGTTTCCATAGAATAAGTCTACTGTGTTTAGAATATCGTATTTAAACTTACCTCGTAATAATACTGTAAGATCAAAATTCTTATATCTGAAGGTATTTGTTAATGAAGCGTAATACTTAGGTAAACCATTACCTATTATCGCTTTATCCTCTTCAGTCATATCACTCCCTCTCCCTATAGAACCATCTGCTTTATGAAAAAGCCATTGACCATCAACTGTAAAACCGGCAAAGCGTTTTCCATAAAAGTTTCCTATAGGTCCTCCTTCAGTATTTCTAATCGCATTTCCTAAATTTCCCGGGTTTCCTATATTACCACCATAGAGCTCACTAACTGAGAAAATTTGGTTTGAAAGTGTAGTAAGTTCGTTTTGCTGATAACTACCTACAAGATCTACACTCCACTTAAAATCACCATCATCAATTACTCTATAGTTAAGTGCTACTTCAACACCATTATTAGTAATATTCCCTACATTAGTATAAATACTTCCCTGTACAAAAGGAGGTTGAGGCACGTCATAGCTTAGCAATAAGTCTTCAGTACGTCGGGTATAGTAATCTATAGACCCACTTAATTTATTATATAAAATACCGAAATCAAGACCTATGTTGAATTCTTTTTTAGTCTCCCATTTTAGATCTGGATTTGGGTTTTTGACCGGTCCATACGTTTGATAATAGGTAGCTCCATCAGCACCGTCTAAAAAAACCGGATATTTACCACCTGTGCCTAAGGTTACAATAGATTGATAATTAGGGATTCCCTGGTTACCGGTAATACCATAGCCTGCACGCAGCTTTAAATTATTTAACCAAGTTGCATCCTGCACAAAATCTTCATCAGAAATCAACCAAGCACCAGATATCGCAGGGAAACTTGCCCATTTATTATTGGCTCCAAAACGTGAAGAACCCTCATGTCGTACAGAAGCCTGAAGAAAATAACGATCCTTATAATTATAACTTAATCTCGTGAAGTAAGCTATAAGTGTATTGTCTTCCTTAAAACTAGAAAGATTAGGTCTTGGTAAATCTGTATCTGTAATTGCATTTCCTGCTCCAAAATTCCAATCTTCAAAACCATCTGTAGTAAAACCACTATTATCCATCGAGTAGTTTTCGGTAGTTGAATATTGATAGCTATACCCCCCCAAAAGCTCAAAACTATTTTCACCTATATCTTTAGAAAATGTTATAGTAGGCTCAACCGTCTGTGTAAAATCTAGATGGCTTCCTTTGTAGGCATAACCCGTCCCAAAATAAGGACTACCCGTATTGTATTGCTGATAATCCTGAGTAGAACGGTAAAAACGATCATCCCAAGAATTTCTTTGGTAAGAACCAAAAACTGAAGCAATCAAACCAGGAAAAATTTCATATCCTACTTTTACATCTCCAGAAAATGTAAGTTGTTTACGCTGATTAAATCGGTTTGCATATTCAGAAAAAGGATTGTATCCGTTTTCTGGTTGGTAAAATCCATAACGCCCTTGATTGAATAAAACACCTTCTTCTGAAGTATTAAACGGTGCATAAATAGGCGCAGTAGGATTCCAATCAGTAACAATACCAAATTGACCACCACCTAATAGATTTGCATCATTAATATTAACAGCAGCACTTGATGAAAAGGTTAATTTGTCATCAAAACCCGTCTGATTAAAACTTGCACGTACACCAAATTCTTCTCGACCATTTTCAAGTGCTATTCCTTGAGAATCCTTATAATACAGCGAAGCTCTATAATTACCGGTCTCACCACCACCCGAAGCTACAAAGTTGTGGTACTGAGTAAGATTTGACTTGTTTATTAACTCATCAAAAATATCTGTAGAAGCTCCTAAGTCGTTATTTGCACCTATAATCCCATCGGCAATTGCTTCTCTAAATTGATCAGCAGATAAAAAATCTGGTTTACTATTCACATAATCTCGTGAAACAAAAGTTGAGTAATTAAAAGTACTTACTCCTTTTTTACCTTTTTTAGTAGTAATTAAGATAACACCATTTGTACCCCGAGTACCATAAATTGCTGCCGCAGCACCATCTTTTAACACATCAAAAGACTCTATATCATTTTGCTGAAGTAAATCAAGATTCCCTCCAGGAATACCATCAATTACGATAAGTGGTGAAGTTGACCCTGTAATTGAAGTAACTCCTCTAAGCTGAATTGCTGTCCCGCCATTAGGATTGTTACCGCCAGCTCTTGTTATTTGAAGACCTGCAACTTTACCCTGAATCAATTCTACAGCTGAAGATACAACACCTTGATTAAAATCTTCAGTTTCTACCTTAGTAACCGCCGTTGATACAGCTTTACGTTCTTGAGAACCGTAACCTATCAAAACAACTTCGTCTAGGGATTGCTCATCAGATTCCATCGTTATAGTTAATGAATTTTGAGTACCTACCACCTGCTCAGTAGTGGTCATCCCAACATAAGAAAATTCTAATACCGAATTGTTAGATGCTACATCAATACTAAAGTTCCCATCAAAATCAGTCGCCACACCATTATTGGTTCCTTTTTCCTTAACCGTAACTCCTGGAAGAGGCATCCCCCCAGAGTCTGTGACTGTCCCGGTCACGGTCTTACTTCCTTGCGCAAGTATGTTTTGAGTGGTGATCATACCCATCGCACAGAAGAAAATCATAATAAATTTTCTTAGTTTTTTGTTCATAATTGTTTTCTTGTTTTACGGAATTTTAATTCCAATTGTTTCACATGTTTATTTATCAAAAAGTTTTTACAACGTTAAAGTAAAACGTTTTAGCAATTTTAATAAAACGTTTTACTATAATTGCAATTAAAATGGTTAAATTTAGATAAATTAACATAATAGATGTTTTTAACAAGTAATTATTAATATTTGGCAATTATTATGATTTTATACGCCAAATAATTAAACATAATTTAAATTTTTAGTATCCTTACTTTATGCAAATAAAAGAATCATCAAAAATCTACGATGTCATCATTGTCGGCTCTGGTGCCGGGGGTGGTATGGCAACAAAAGTTCTGGCAGATGCCGGACTCAAGGTTGCAGTGATAGAAGCAGGTCCTTACTTTGACCCTGCCGCCCCAGAACAACGCACTCAATTAAAATGGCCTTATGAGTCTCCCAGACGTGGTGCTTCTAACCATAGACCTTTTGGTGATTTTGACAGTGCATACGGTGGTTGGGAGATAGAAGGAGAACCTTATACTCAAAAAGATGACACGCAGTTTGACTGGTTTAGATCTAGAATGCTGGGTGGGCGTACCAATCACTGGGGGCGTATTTCTTTGCGTTTTGGAGAGCGAGATTTTAAACATTATAGCTATGATGGGCACGGTGATGACTGGCCTATAGGTTATGAGGATGTCAAGCCTTATTACGACAAAGTAGATAAACTTATAGGTGTTTTTGGTACTAAAGAAAATATAGAAAATGAGCCTGATGGCTTTTTCTTACCCCCACCCAAACCCAGACTTCACGAACTTTTCTATATAAAAGGAGCACGTAAATCTAACATACCAGTGATTCCATCACGCATGTCTATGCTTACTAAAAAGATAAATGACGATCGCGGTATTTGTTTTTATTGTGGGCAATGCTCTCGTGCGTGTGCGGTATATGCTGATTTTTCTGCAGGAACATGTTTGATCTTTCCTGCTCAAAAAAGTGGAGGTCAGATTGATCTTTTCGTGAATTCTATGGTACGTGAAGTAACCACAAATGAAGAAGGAAAAGCTACTGGGGTTTCTTACATTAGCAAAGACGATCGTAAAGAATATAAACTCAAAGGCCGTGTCGTTGTGCTAGCAGCTTCTGCTTGTAGTTCTGCGCGAATTCTTTTAAACTCAAAAAGCGAGCAACACCCTAATGGTTTGGGTAATAGCAGTGATATGGTAGGTCGATATTTGCACGATTCTACCGGCGCTAGCCGTTCAGCTTTTATTCCAGATTTAATGAACCGGGATACCTATAATGAAGATGGTGTAGGCGGAATGCACGTATATACACCTTGGTGGGGCGATAATAAGAAACTGAATTTCCCTCGTGGATATCATATTGAAGTTTGGGGAGGTCTGGGAATGCCAAGCTATGGTTTTGGTTTTAACCCTAATGACCTCAATCGCTTTTTTAATCAGAAAGTTGGCGGCTATGGAAACAGTCTTCGTAAAGATATCAAAAAATATTACGGCTCTACCATAGGTATGGCTGGCCGTGGCGAGTCTATCGCTATGAAAGACAATTATTGCGAGATAGATCCTACCACGGTAGATGAGTTTGGTATTCCTGTGCTTCGTTTTAATTATAAATGGTCTGAACACGAAGTTAACCAAGCCAAACATATGAACGATTCTTTTGAAGAAATTGTGCACAATATGGGAGGTACTATGCTACAAGATGCTCCTTCAAAAGCGTCTAATTACGGATTAGAAAATCCTGGCCGTATCATTCACGAAGTAGGAACTACCCGTATGGGAAGCGATCCTAAAACTTCAGTAGTAAATGAATTTCAACAATTGCACGATGTAGACAATGTGTTTATAGTAGACGCCGGTCCTTTTGTATCTCAAGCCGATAAGAATCCAACCTGGACTATTTTAGCGCTTTCGTGGAGAGCTTCAGACTACATCATAGAACAACTTAAACAGCAAAATATTTAGATTATGGACAGAAGAGACAGTTTAAAATCTATGTTTTTAGGTTCTCTAGGAACCGGTCTTTTACTTACTGGATGCAATACTGATGTGTCTGCTCCAACTCCAGAAATTGCAAAAGCAGCTGAAGATTATTTTGGCCGAACCCCTAAAGAAGCTGCATTAATAGAAGAATTGAATTCTGAACAGTTTTTTAATGAGCACGAGATGGAAACCTTAAATATTTTGTGTGCGCTCATTTTACCGGCAAACGATGAGTACGGGAGTGCTACAGATGCCGGGGTACCCGATTTTTTAGAATTTATTGTTAAGGATATGCCCCATTTAAAAACTCCAATACGCGGGGGGTTGATGTGGCTGGATCACGCTTCTAATTCCACATTTAATACTGAATTTCAAGAGGCATCTGAAGAAAACCAAAAAGCTATTCTTGATACCGTAGCTTTTCCTGATCCTGATAAGCCCGGTTGGGAACAACCCGTACAAGTACAGTTTTTCTCTTTGATGCGAAATCTTACGATGACAGGATATTATACTTCCGAAATGGGTATTAAAGATCTGGACTATAAAGGAAATCAACCAAACATTTGGGATGGTGTTCCCGAAGAAGTTTTACAAAAGCACGGCGTAAGCTACGATCCGGAGTGGATTGCGAAATGTGTTGATCAAAGTCAGCGTGGGGTTACAGCAGAATGGGACGATGAGGGAAATTTAATCACCTAATAAAGTTTTAGCTATAGCACATAAAAGCCTCCTGATACAGGAGGCTTTTGTATTTATAAAAGAATTTAATGACTCTAGTAAACTCTACCTTAAGGAAAAACCGTGACGCTTTTAAAGCTCGATTATCGAGTAAAACCTAGGATCAATTAAAGTTGAACGATTAAATAGTATGCTTAGGATTCCATTGTACAATTTCATTATTTAGCATAGAATCTAGAGCCATCTGAACGCATATAGCCGTGTTTGCACCGGTTTTTAAGTCAGACAAAGGTTTTGTGTTATTCTTGATCGAATCTCTAAAATCCATTAAAGCTTGTTTACTGGGATCTGCGTGACTAAACTCAAACGGAATACCTTTACCAGCTTCCCAAGGTATTGTTGCTCCTGCAACACCATCTACATCTGCGCGTTTTTTAGTATAGTTTCCTTCCGGGTAAAACCATCCATTTACATAATCTAAAATGATGGTACCTTTATCACCCATTACTTTAATTTGGTAATCGTCTTTTGCATTTGTAGTGAGACAGGTAAATGTAGCCTCTACCCCGCTGGGATATGAAAACAGGTGGTGTACATTATCATAAGTTTCCCTGCCGTCCTTCCAGTAATCAATTCCACCGGTACCAAAAACTTGGGAAGGTGTTTCTCCTAGAACCCAGTTTACAAAATCAATTTGATGCGAACACAATTCTGCTGTTAATCCACCTGAATATTCCCGGTACATACGCCAGTTTATCATACGCTCTAATTCTGGTTTGGGAACATTACGTCGCCAATTACCACTGCGATTCCATTGACACTCAAATGCGGTTATCTTACCAATTTTTCCATCTTTGATAAGATCTACAACATGAGTATACAATCTGGAACTGTGATACTGATGACCGGTTTGAAAAACCAAATCTCCTTTTTGAGCATCAACTACATTTAAAATATCTTCATAACCCTTAGCCATGGTTTTCTCTCCATAGACGTGCTTCCCAGCTGCCAAAGCATCTAATTCTATCTGACCATGAGTACTGAACGGTGTGGAAACTAAAACTGCATCAATACTCTTATCTTCCAGCAATTTTCGGTAATCGGTATATGCTTTTGCAGAATCACCAGCTCTCTTCATTCCATTATCTAAACGAAACGGAATAATATCACAGCAACCGGCAACTTCTATCCCTTCGATACCATTCATTACCGAAATCAATCCACCACCCCGATCTCCGGTCCCAATAACGCCGATGCGTATGGGCGCATTAGTTCCTATGTGTTTATTGATATAAGCAAATCCCGGACTCACAGATGAAACTGCCGCCGCCGCGAGACTGCTTTTTATTACAAAATCTCTACGCTTCATTTCTCACTAAATTTTGGGTTCCCAATTAGATTCATAATCCCGACTCCAAAGTTGCATAGCATCCCGATCATAAATTCGACCTGTTTTATCATCTATGTCAAAACCGTGACCTACCCGGTATGCCATATTTGCATAATGCACCATCGCCATACTTACTGAAGCATCTTCAATGGGTGCTTTCAAGGTTTCTTTTCCGCGAATGCTTTCAAAGAAATTAACCATATGTGCAGTTGAAGAGTCACCTCCACCCCCCAGTGCGAGTCCACTTTCATCGGTCTCATCGCTCTGCTTGATTACTTTTCCGCCGCGATCCATCAACAGATAATTAGAACGATCTACAAGTACTGAACCTTCGGTTCCAAAAATTAACGTACCGCGACCACGACCGTAAGTGTTATACCCATTGCGACTTTTGCCATCCCAATTGATGACTTTATCGTCTTCAAAGTTGAACGTTGCATACATTGTATCATACATCTCCCAGCCATCGTTTTTAAAATGTCTTTTTTCAGCTTGAACCTCAGCGTATTTTGGAAAATTTACGCCTAATGCCCAACGTGCAATATCCAATTCATGTGTTGCATTATTCCCGGTTTCTGCCGTACCATATGCCCAACCATACCAGTGCCAATTGTAATCCCAGGTTTCACTGGTATACGCTCTTCTTGGTGCCGGCCCTTGCCATAAATCCCAATCGAGTCCGGCCGGTACAGCGGCCTTTTGTTGAATTGGCGTTTCTCCCCGTGCATTAGAATAAAAAGCCACTGCTTTATATACGTCGCCAATTACACCTTTATGAATCTGACTGATAACATCTATCGTATGTAAAGAAGAGCGCTGCTGATTGCCCATTTGCACTTTTTTATCAAACTTTTTTGCAGCTGCTACCAGCAATTCGTTTTCATCCATATTGTGACTACACGGCTTTTCTACATAAACATGCTTTCCAGCTTTTAAAGCCATAACAGAGCCCGGAGTATGCCAGTGATCTGGTGTTGCATTAACCAGAATATCTACATCTTGATCATCAATAACTTTACGTATGTCGTTCTCGAGTTTAGGACTGTAATCAATATGCTCTTTAAAATTCTTAAGCGCATTAAGTCGGCTTTTTTCCATCACGTCACATAGATATACTAAACGCACATTAGATTCTTTACGAGCTATGGGCGCATAATAGGCCCCCAGGCGACGACCAAGTCCTGCAACAGCAACATTAAGTCTATCATTTGCTCCTATAATATTGCGATAACTACTGGCAGCCATACCCATTGTGGTGTTACTCAAAGCCAAAGCCGTACCGCCTAAAAGTGATTTATTTAAAAAAGATCTCCGTGTTGTCATAATTAAAGTTCTTTGATTTTGATGTTTTTAAAAGCTACACGATCTCCATGATCCTGAAGGAGTATGTTTCCCTTTTCAAATGTTCCGAAGCCTGGCCAGTCTTTATATTTACTTTCTTGAACCAGTTGTAAAAAAGCATCGGTATTTCTATCATATTCAAGCACTTTTACATCATTTAACCAATGCGCTACATGATTATCCTTACTCACAATTCTTGCGGTGTTCCATTCTCCTATAGGATTCACTGGCTTAGCAGGGTCTGCCTGAATTAAATCGTACAAAGAAGCCAATGTGCGACTGCCTTCGTGATTACCTAACTTAGCATCTGGATGACGCATATCATCTAAAATCTGATACTCTAAACCAATTGAAGAACCTTCTCCTTTATTCAAGTCTGTATCTACATAATACTTAATACCACTATTTGCACCTTCAGTGATTTTAAAATCTACTTTGAGTTCAAAATCCTGATATTGTTTTGCAGTCACAATATCTCCTCCTGCCGCAGACTCTTCACCTCCGGTAGCAAGTACAATAAGTTCTCCATTCTCTATAACCCACCCCTTTTCAGGGAAATGATCTAGTTTTCCTCCACGCCAACCATCAGTGGTTCTACCATCCCATAATAATTGCCAACCGCTATCTTTTTCGGCTTGTGTTAAACTGTTTTTCGTATTGAATGCCTCCAGACCCATTGGCTTTGCATACTGTTGTACATTTTCTGTAATAATGTTGATATTCTTCCAACGAATTTCTTTACCCGGCTTATCGTTATTTCCGATTGAGTGAACCTGCAGTGCTATAAAACCTGATGCGGTCTGGTCATCAATTAAGTGCGCAGCTTCCACCCCATTGATCCAGGTTTTTAAAGTATCACCCAAAGCTTCTACCCGATAGTGATTCCATTCTCCTTGCTTAAAAGCTTGCTGTGCTTTTGTATTTCCTGTTAACGGATATAGCCATCCCTTGCGCGCCTCATCATAAATACCAGCACTCCAGGCCCGGTCTGAAGGATCAATCTCGATCTGATAGCCATGTACTCTTCCATCCTTAAAATCAGGTTCGCTTAAACTGCGGATTTGTATTCCGGAATTCATAGTAGAATCTACTTTATAGTCTAATTCTAAAATAAAATCTCCATAATTCTGAGTCGTTGCCAAAAAAGAATTAGGAGTATTCGCTACTGTAGTTCCCACAATTTCATCCCCCTCTATTTGATAATCTGCTTTACCATTCAACTGCTCCCAACCGGCAAGAGATTCTCCATCAAACAAAGGTTTCCAGGGTTCGTTACTGTCTTGATTTGATTCTTTACAGGAATTTAATACGAGCACTCCTGCTATAAAGAGTGGCAAGAGCTTCAAATTCTTTGTAATCATAAAATAGTTTTTAGTTAATATATAGTCTCTTTAAATTTACGCAATCAACCTTGTAATACTTATAAAAAAATAGCGGAAGCCTCTTTAGGTTCTTCCGCTATTTAACTTAGTTTAATTCAACTGTTGTTATAAAAGAATGGGTTGTTCCCCAACCCGTATTAGGTATTTTACTGGTTTCGATAATTAAGTTTCCGCCAGATTGTATTTCCTGATGTGTCAACCAGTTTCGGTTTATAGGTTTACCGTTTAAACTAGCTGATTTCACATAAAAATGGTCTTTATTGTAATTCTTCACTGAAATTTTAAAGGTTTTACCCGGAGCTATATTCAGTTTTACTTCCTCAAAAATGGGCGCTGTCAAATAATAAATAGGGCTCCCAACATTTGCTACCGAAAGACCGATACTGTGTAACACAAACCAGGAAGACATGGTCCCTGCATCGTCATCCATCGTGCGTAAATAGGCTTTGGGTTTATTTTGATATATGCGCCCGATATACGGATCTATCCCTTTACTATTGTCATTAAAATACGTCTGCACTACGGTATCCAGAAGAATTTCTCTAAATAACTTTTGTGACTTCCAAGGTTGGTTTGTGGCGTTATACAATCCTGGGACTTGCAAGTCTGGCTGATTGGCATGATTGTAATTGAACTGTTCAAAAAATTGATCTAACTGATTTGTAAAATTTTCTGAACCACCTGCCAAACTTTGTAATCCTTTTATATCCCAGGGTACAAACCAGCGATATTGCCAAATAGTTCCCTGATAGAGCCCCCTTGCCTGCATACGGTCTACATCATTTTTAGTCAGATCTTTAAAATCCTTATCCCAATAAGCTTTATAATCTAAAGCTTTATTCAAATATTCTTTGCCAGAACCTGTATCGCCCATCTCCTTAAGGATCTCACTCATTGCCCACAAATCGTAAGAAGATTCTAAAGCTTTATCCGGCGCACCAAAATCGAGCGTTTTACTCTCATCTATTAAAGAATCTTTTATCGCTTTAAAATCTACCTGATACCCTTTTTTATAGGCATCAAGCAAAACAACCATTGCATGTTCAGTACGAACGGTAGGCGAAGTTTCATGTTCTGTTGCCCAATTCTTTTTCCCGAAGCGATACAGGTTTGCAATGCTCGTAGTGATATCTTGATAAACATCAGGATATACCAGAGAAAGTAGGGGCAACTGCTCTCTGTAATTATCCCAGATTGCCCAACCGTTATACACCTTATAATCTTCATTCTGAACAGAGCCATCTGTTGCTCTAAAGGTACCATCTTCTTCGGAAACTAAAAACGGAGACTGTGCCGTACGATACAGTAAGGAATAGAATAAATCTAAGCGATCCTGCTCACCTTTGACCTCAATATGATTCAATTGTTTTTCCCAACTTGCCGAAGCTTCTTCTTTAAGTTGACTGAAGGATTTAGAAGTAATTCTCTTTTTTGCATAACCTTCATTTACTGAAGAAAAACCAACCTGAACTTGAGCTGCTACCCCAACTGATTTAACAAGCAATCTGTGTGCATCAAGCTCTTGAATAATCGCTGTTTCCGGCAATTTAATCGCGTAATAAATACGGTAAGTCCCCGCGTGGCAAGTTGTTTTAGTATCTACATAACCCGAAATTAAATTTCTTCTGATCTCGTGAGTTTCTGAAACAAAGCGATTGCTCAACGCAAAAGACAGATCAATGAATAAACCGCTGTTTGTATTGGGAAAACTGTAGTTGTGCATCCCCAGATTTTGAGCAACGGTCATTTGTGCTTCAATTCCATTTTCAAAGTTCACCTCATAAAAACCGGGTGTTGCTTGCTGCTTGGTGCGTATCAAATCAGTCTCAGCATCTGCATTGAGTATGGGTTTTATAAGAATATTACCACCGCTTCCGGTACAACCTACACCTTCCATTCTGGTATGTGTAAAGCCATCAAATTCTTTAGCATAATACTCATACCCCGTATGCTGGTGTGGATTAGTCTGCGGCCCCAGATTCATCATATTAAAAGGCGTAGTCGCTGAGGGGGACATCTGCCCGTGATCGCCACTCGTACCTAAAAAGACGTTTACAGATCTATTTTTTTGTTGCTGTGTATAACCGGATAGTGCAAGAAAACAAAGGAGAATCGGGATAACTTTATTCATTAAATATTGTTTTGATTTTAAACTTTAAAAATAAAGTTTTGCTGCACTTAGGCTATTTCGGCAATGTTATGTTTTTTATGAATCCACATCCCATAAATCGCGACACTCACAAAACAGATAACGGGTAGTAAAAAAGACAAGTTCATTTCTGATAGCCCCATTATGGTAATGTCATTTACTTCTACTCCTCCTAAATCTATAATCATTCCTTGTAGCTTAGGTAACAATGCTCCACCTACGATTGCCATAACCAGACCTGCAGCGCCTATTTTAGACTGGTCTTCTTTTAAACCTTCTAAAGCGATACCGTAAATAGTAGGGAACATAATCGAAAGAAAAAGGGAAACCATCACCAAACTGTATAAACCAGCATCTCCCTCTAAAACGACTGTTCCTAAAGCAAATAGACCTCCTAATGATGAGAAATAAAATAACAATTTGCCCGAACTTATAAACTTCAATAAATAAGTACCTATTGCACGCCCTACCGTAAACAGGATAAAGGCAACCAATTGATAGTTTGCAGCTGTAGAACTGGAGATCCCTTTGGATTCAGCATATTGGTAAATGTAGGTCCAGCATCCTATTTGCGCACCCATATACAATACTAGCGATATCACGCCCAGAGTGTATTTCTTATTTTTAAACAACTCACCAAAGGTATCTTTAATGCTAGGCATAGCCCCATCTCCTTTAGCCTGCGGCATTTTGTTCACCGCGATTAGGATTAAAATAGCCAAAACAACCAGACCTAAAATCACATACGGGTTCCGAATCACCATCAAATCAGCAGATTTTATAAGGAGCTTTTGAGCTTCCGGCAGTGCCGAAAAATTCTCCACATCATCGGATTGTAACAAATCAAGAACAAAGAATTTTGCTACCATCAAGCCCACAATCAACCCAACCGGATTGAATGCCTGCGCCAGATTTAAACGCTGTGTGGCTGTTTTTTGATCTCCCAGCGCAAGAATATATGGGTTTGCGGTAGTCTCTAAAAATGCCAGACCAAAAGTAAGAATGTACAATCCTAAACAGAAAAACCAGAATTGCCCGGTTGTTGCTGCAGGGTAAAATAATAAGGCGCCACCGGCGTAGAGCGTGAGACCAACCAAAACCCCTGACTTGTACGAGAACTTACGTACGAAAAGTGCCGCCGGAAGCGCCATGCAAAAATATCCTCCATAAAAAGCCATCTGTACCCATGCGGCTTGTGAATTGGATAATTCTAATACTTTTTTAAAAGCCTGAACCATTGGATCTGTTACCGCATTTGCAAACCCCCATAGTGCAAATAAAGATGTAACCAGAATAAAAGGGAGTAGTAATTTTTTAGGGACAACCGGAGTTGCTTGAGATGTATTCATTTATTTAATATTAAAACCATTGCATTTCTGAAATCGAACCCACACAATCGTTGTAGTTGAGTACTTTCAGAAATTTCAAAACGATGTTTGTGTAAAACCTGAATTAGCGAAAACGATATCTAAAAATACCACTAAAACGTTTTACTTTTGTAAATCTATATTTTAAAAGTCAAAAATAAAAGTGCAATTATTTATTTCTCAAAATAGGAGTTAAAAAATACCAATTGGTATTTGATAGCATTACGCCAAAAATCCCAGGTATGCCCTCCTGGACTTGAGATAAACGTATGCGGTATATTAGTGTATTCAAGCTTCTCGTGCAGGTTTACATTAACCTTGTAAAAGAAATCAGATGTACCACATTCTATAATTAGTTTTAATGAATCAGGCGTTAACAGGTTTGTAAGGTTGATCACCGTATTGGCCTCCCATCGCTCTTTATGTTCTGCATACGACCCCAGATATGAAGCCAGTTCCCAATTGTTAGGAAATGGAGTTATATCCACGCCGCCGCTCATACTACCGGCAAGTGCATATATATCCTGATGCTTAAAAGCCAGATACAATGCACCATGTCCTCCCATACTCAAACCGGTGATTGCTCTTCCACTCTTATCATTAATAGTACTGAAATGCTGATCTACCCAATGCACCAATTCTTTTGCAACATAAGTGTCATATTTACTTTCAGGCTTAACTTCACTGTCAAAATACCAGCTACCATAGTTTCCATCAGGACATACGATAATCAGCTGGTATAGATCTGCATAATCATCCAAATCAGGTACTTGTTTTGACCACTCTGTGTAATTTCCGGAATAGCCATGTAGCAAATAAACTACCGGATATTCTTTGGATGTCGAATACCCTTCAGGAGTAATTACAATAGCATGGATATCTTTCTGCATCGCGTCACTGTGTGTCGTAACCGTTTGTATTTTTCCGGCATAAGCCGAAATAGAAAAAGAAAGAGCCAGAAAATAAATACCTAACAAACGCATAGCTGATTTTTTAGATTGAAAAGTTAGCTATTAATTTGGGAAAACATCGGTTTCCTGTGCCATTGTATTCCATTCTTCTTGCATCGCAGATACCCGGTCTGGAAATTGAGTTGCAAGATTATGCATCTCGGTACGATCTTCTTTAAGATTATACAATTCCCAAGGTGCATTAGCGTCTAACTTAACCAGTTTCCAATCACCCTTACGCAAAGCAGCAGCTCCAAAATGTTCCCAAAACAAGGTTTCATTTATCGTGGTTTCTTCAGCATTTTTAATTGCAGAAACCATACTGTTACCCATATATGGGTCTATCTGCTTCCCATTAAATTCCTCGGGATATTCTGCACCAGAAAGCTCTAGAACGGTAGGCATAATATCTATAATATGCGCTGCAGATGATTTTACACCTCCACGTTCTTTAATTCCGTTAGGCCAGTGAATGATAAATGGAGAGGTGATTCCTCCCTCATAAACACGTGCTTTCCAATATCTAAATGGTGTATTGGCCACATTAGCCCATACCGGACCGATACCAGACATAACCGTTTCGGGTCCGGGAAGGTGCTTCTCACTTTTCTTTACAGGATAGTGTATCTCCTCCCCTTCTCGGGTTTCTGAAGGTCTGTCAAAACCAATTCCGTATTGTGACGGGCGCTCAGAACTTGCTCCGTTATCAGACATAAACAGAATTACTGTATTGTCTAACTGACCGGTCGCTTCTAGCTTGTCTATAAGTTTACCTATATTTTGATCCATACGATCTATCATCGCTGCGTGAACCGCCATTGCCCGGGAATCCCACTTCTCATCTTTGTTTTTTGCCCAGTCTAAATCAGGAAACATAAATTCTGAAAGCTTTGTGGTATCTCCTTTAAAAATTCCTTTTTCGATCAGTTTTTTATAACGTTCTTCTCTGATTTTTTGCCATCCAGCATCGTAAACCTGCTCGTACTTTTTGATCTCTTTTTCCGGAGCCATTAGTGGCCAATGCGGAGCACAATGCGCTACATATAGAAAGAAAGGTTTTTCTTCTTTTACAAAATGATCCACATAAGCTACTGCAGAATCCCCTATGGCATCTGTATAATAAAAATCATCTGGCACTTCTTTTACCGGCTCGGTACCATTAACCAAAGCAAACGGATCAAAATAGTCTACCACACCCCAAATGTTTCCATAATATTTATCAAAACCCCGTGCTGTTGGATAGGTGTCTAAATCTGAAAAAGTTTCCTTTTCGGTTTGATGATTCAACCATTCTAATTGCTCATTGCCTCCCAAATCTTCAGTGGGTGAAACGTGCCATTTTCCTACCATTCCGGTCTGATATCCCGCAGTTTTTAGAACTTCGGCTAAAGTCACCGTCTCATCATCTAAGCGACCTCGATAACCCGGAAGGTTACGATCCATCGTCATCTGCCCTATCCCTGCCTGATGTGGATATTGTCCGGTGAGTAAAGCTGCCCGAGAAGGGCAACACCGGGAAGTATTATAAAAAGAATTAAAACGCAAACCACCCGCCGCAAGACTATTGAGGTTAGGGGTATCAACTTCACCGCCGTAACATCCCAGATCTGAAAAACCCAAATCATCTGCCATGATCAACACGATATTAGGCTGATTTACCGCTGTTCCTTCTGCCTTTGCGGTATCTGTATTAGCATTTCTACAGTTAATAAACAACAAAGAAGCTGTTGATAATAGCGCAATTTTTTTAAAAAAGTTGTGAGACTTATAATTCATACTAAAAATGGTAAAACGTTTTACTTCGTGTTAAAATTAGATTTAAAAAAAGCAAAATCATAGTTCTCTATTAAAAAATTGAGAACTATGATTTTGAAATACTTCCTAAGATCTATTAGTTATGGAGTTCATGGATAACTTCGGAATTGATTTTATTCACCCGTTTGACATCAAGTTTATCAATATCACGGTCATAGGTCATAAGACCGTTTACCTCCCCTTCTACATCTGTCGTTTGTGTATATATCGCTCCAGAAAACCCAGCACTTACGAGCTCTTTTAGCTTTTCGGCATAAGCAACATACTCATCTGTAACTTCTTTAGAATTGTTGAATTTCACATAACCCCAGTTGTTACCTGTTTTCCATAAATGCCCTTCTAATGGCAAACCTATGCCGCCATACTCACCAATCACATTAACGCGGTTTGCATCGTACAAATACATTTTAGGAGCCGGATAATGATGCAGATCTAAGATGTCTCCGGTCTGGAAAAAGTTACCGCCACTTGCCGAATTCACTAAACGTGAGGGGTCGTATTCATTAGTCCAATCTGTGATCTCTACAGTTTTAAACTGCCCCCAGGATTCATTAAACGGCACCCAGATCACGATACTTGGGTATGAGTATAAATAATCCATGATTTCTTTCCACTCTTTGCGGTAGATCGCTTCAGACTTGGCGCTGCGTTCAAACTCATTCCCTTTATGATAATTTTGATTTTGCCAATCACGAGAATCATCTCCATTAGGCATGTCTTGCCAAACCAAAATCCCCAGGCGATCGCAATGCGTATACCAGCGTGCCGGCTCAACTTTAACATGCTTACGTATCATATTATACCCATAATCTTTGGTCTTGATGATATCGTATTTTAAAGCTTCATCAGTAGGCGCTGTATATAAACCATCAGGCCACCAGCCTTGATCTAAAGAACCAAACTGGAAATAATCTTTATTATTCAACTGCATACGCACGATACCTTTATCATCCCGTTTTTTAGAGATTTTTCGCATAGCGAAATATCCTTTAATCACATCCTGAGGTTTTCCGTTAGCGCTAAGTTCTATTTTAGTATCATACAAGAATGGAGATTCTGGAGACCATAATTTTGCGTCTGGAATAGTTATCATCAGTTGCTCACCAGCAGCTGCTTTTGCTGTTGCGATCGTTTTGTTTCCATCTAAAACAGTAACTTCAACAACATCACCATAACTAAAATCTGCTGAAGCAACATCAAAGGTAACCGTGCTCTTATCAATATCAGCAGTGGTACGCACATCTTCTATATGCTTTGCCTGCACAGGTTCTAACCAGACGGTTTGCCAAATCCCGGTTACCGGAGTATACCAGATGCCATCAGGTTTTTTAACTTGTTTCCCTCGAGGCTGTGGCCCATCGTTTGTAGGATCCCACACTTTTACCGTCAATTCTTGTTTGCCGCTTTTTAAAAACGGACTAATATCAAATGTAAAGGGTGTAAAACCTCCTGTATGTGAACCTATTTTAACTCCATTGATCCATACTTCAGTTTCCCAATCTACCGCACCAAAATGCAATAAAATCTCTTTATTCTTCCAACTTGAAGGAACCGTAAACTCCCGGTTATACCATACTTCTTTAGCAGCACCTACTTCTTTCATCACGCCAGATAAACTTGACTCTACCGGAAAGGGCACTAAGATCTCCCCGTCGTATGCGGTAGGGGCAGCAGCTCCTTTATTCAGAATACTATACTCCCAAAGACCATTTAAATTCTGCCACGTATCGCGTTGCATAATAGGACGTGGATATTCTGGTAAGACATTATTCACATCTAGTTGAGAAGCCCACTTAGTCTTAATCTTGTCACCCGCAGGTTTCCATTGTGCAGATACTGACGCAGCAACGAGTAGCAGTACCACTAAAAGTTTATTTTTTTTCATATTTAGAATTTGATTTAATTTCGATCATAAAGATTTACAACGTTGTAAATTTTGAAAATACATTCTTTAAGAAGTTCAAAGTAATATATACAATCACTTATTTAAAGCGGTTTTTTGTATCAATTTGGCATTAAATCAATTCAAAAACACCTTATTTCTAAATATTTACAGTTATATGGGACGATATGTTGAAAGGCTGAACTGTTTTATTGCCTTGATAGCTGTATCTTTTGACTCCTAATTTATTAGACCTTGAAATATTTTATTTACACCTTTTTTCTAACCCTTTTTTTAACGCAAAATCTGATTGCTCAGGATTATTATTTTGAGCATTATACTGTAGAGGATGGTCTATCGCATAATACGGTTTTATCTTCTTTACAAGATTCAAAAGGTTTTTTATGGTTTGGTACTAAAGATGGTTTGAATCGTTTTGACGGTTATTCTTTTAAACGTTTTCAGTATAAAACAAATGATAAAAAACAACTTTTAGGTAATTACGTAGAATCAATACTAGAGCTTGACGGACATATTTATGCCGGTACAGATAATGGCTTATTTCAGTATGATTATAAACAAGAGAATTTCACTTTAATTGAAGGTACTGAAGATATAATCATACACGATATCGAATCTGATAGTTCGGGTAATCTCTGGTATATAGGCAACGGAACGATTTACAGATTCAATCCCGCTACAAAAACAACTTTAAATTTTCCTCCCAGTAATTACTTCACTTGTACACAGCTTTTACAAACTCCTAACGGGGCTATCATTGCTGCAGGTTTAGATGAACTTTATCTCTATGAAGAAAACAGCGATTCTTTTAAAAGCTTAGGCTTTAAAATACCCAATGTCTTATTGTCTGCCTTTAACATCAACGCACTTCTTATGCTTAATGAAGAGGTGATATTGATGGGGACACATAATTTTGGAGTGCTTTCTTTTAACCTCAAGACTAAAGAAACCGAACAGTTTTTACCGGTTGAAAACCCGTTTTATATTCACAGCCTGGCGTTGCGTGACAACAAGGAACTCTGGGTCGCTTCAGAATCTGGTATTCACATTTACAATATAGAAACTAAAGAGTATACCAACCTTACCAAAAATTACAACGACCCGTATGCCCTTTCTGATAATGCCATTTACACCTTAACCATTGATAATAATGACGGTATCTGGGCCGGTACGTATTTTGGTGGAGTGAATCATTACACTCCTACTTCTCGATTCTTTAAAAAGTTCTTTCCCAAACCTGCCGAAAATTCAATTGCAGGTAATGCTGTTAGAGAAATTAAAGCAGACCATAACGGCAATATTTGGATAGGTACAGAGGATAATGGCCTTAGTAAATACAACCCTAAAACGGATACATTTACAAACTTTAAGTCTAAAGAATCCGGTGGGATTTTAACGCATCACAATATTCATGCATTAATGCCTGATGGTGATCGCATGTGGGTGAGCTATTTTGACAACGGTATAGACCTCATAGACATCAATACCAACCGGATTTTAAAACATTATCAAGTAGGTACTCTGGGCAAACAGCGTAATAATTTTGTATTCAGTCTGGTCAAAACAAAAGAAGGAAAAGTCTATGCTGTGACAGTGCGTGGTATCAAAGTATTAGATCCCAAAACTGACCAGTTTGTTATAAGCGATTATTTTCCTGAAAACTACCATTATACTTCTTTTATTGAAGATACTCGAGGTATACTCTGGGCCGGTACATATTGGGATGGCATCTATTATTACAACCCTAAAAATCAAGAAAAAGGATACTATCAGGAGGAAAATTCAAAAAACAGAACAATAAGTCACAATCACATAAATGGTATTTATGAAGATGCCTCGCAACGCTTGTGGGTTACAACAGAAAATGGATTAAACCTTTACAATCCAAATTCACAGGAATTTAAAACCTATACTACTCAAGACGGTTTTCCCAGCAACGTCTTCTATACAATTCTAGAAGATGACTCGGGTAAATTATGGACGACTACTTCTAATGGACTAACTTCATTTGACTCCGACTTTAAAAATTTAAATACCTATACAAAAGCACAAGGTTTATTAGGTAATCAATTTAATTATAACAGTGCTTACAAAGATCCAAATGGACGTATTTATCTGGGAAGTGTGAATGGGATGGTTAGTTTCAATCCGTCAGAATTTATGGAAAACAGCCTAGAGTCACCCTTATACCTGACCGGCTTACAGATCAACAACAAAGAGATTTCGGTAAATGAAACGGATAAAAATCCCATTTTGCCAGAATCTATCACAACATTAGATAAACTCAAACTAGGTCCTGAAGACTCATCCTTCAGTATCAATTTTGCAGCACTGGGGTATAATGCCCCTCAAATGACACAATACTGGTACAAGTTAGACGGCCTGAATACAAACTGGGTTGCTCTAGGCACCACAAACACCGTACACTTTACAAAACTGAGCCCAGGTGATTACACCCTACACGTAAAATCGCAAAACAGTAATGGAGTTTGGAGTCAAGAAACAACTCCTTTACAAATTGAAATTCTCCCGCCGGTTTATCTTTCTACCTTTGCATTTGTAGTGTATGCACTCTTTATAATACTGCTTATTGCTGTTGCTTTTCGCGTATATCATCTTTATCTGGCGCGAAAAAATAACCGCCGCATGAAACTTGCAAACGATAAAAAAGAAAAAGAAGTCTATCAGGCTAAAATTGAATTCTTCACCAATATTTCTCACGAGATACGCACTCCCTTAACCCTGATTAAAAGTCCGTTAGAAAAGATCTTAAACAATAAGAAAGCATATCCTGAGATCTCAAGTCATCTTTCCATAATGAATAAGAATACCACGCGTATTCTGAATCTCGTGAACCAGTTATTGGATTTTAGAAAAACGGAAATTGAAAATATAAGTCTCACCTTCGTTCAGACTGACATCTCACAACTGGTACGTAAAACAAAGAGTAGGTTTACGGAAGCTATTGCAGATAGAAATATGGAACTGCATCTGGATATTGAGGACAATGTTGTCGCCTTTGTAGATGCAGAAGCGCTTAAGAAAATAGTGAGCAATCTCATTAGTAATGCTCTAAAATACGGAGATAAACAGATCTATATCCAACTTAAAAAAGAAGCGATTCATTTTACAATTAGTGTTAAGAACGACGGGTATATCATCCCTGAAACAATGAGCAAAAAAATATTCGAGCCTTTTTATCGCCTTTCTGAAGGCGAGAACCAATCGGGTACTGGTATCGGTTTATCGCTTGCCCACTCGTTAACCGAGATGCACGACGGCAGTCTTAAATTGGTGACTTTAGACAAAACCTTAAATACATTTGTGGTGCAGCTTCCTATTCATCAAAAAAATCATTTTGAGTTGTACGATAAGAAAACTCCAGAACAAGAACCAGTAGTTATACCCAAAAAACCTGAGAAACTAACTTCAGGAACTAAACCGGTTATCATAGTCGCAGAAGACAATAAGGATCTGCGAGACTTTGTAGCAAAAGAATTGCATGAACATTACAAGGTTTACACTGCAGAGAATGGGGAAATCGCTTTAAATCTTTTAGAAAAACATAGCGCGCACCTTGTTATCAGTGATATTGCAATGCCGGTGCTAGATGGTTTTATGCTTTGTAAAGAAATTAAAACAAATATTGAAACCAGTCACATACCGGTTATTTTACTCACTTCTAAAACCGCGTTATCTGCAAAAATAGAAGGATTAGAGAGCGGTGCAGATGCTTATGTAAGCAAGCCTTTTTCTGTAGCTTTTTTAAGTAAACAGGTTGAAAATCTCATCGAGAACCGAAAGCATATTATGCAACATTATGCCACGTCTCCACTCGCACATATGCGCAGTATTGCAAATACCAAAACCGATGATGCATTTATTAAAAAGTTAGACGATACCATTGCTGATAATATGGCAGATTCTAATCTCAACGTAGAAACGCTAGCCGAAATTATGCATATGAGTCGCTCTACTTTATATAGAAAAATTGCTGAAATCACCAACCTCAGCCCTAACGAACTCATCAATATTTCTCGCCTGAAGAAAGCCGCAGAATTACTCAAAACGGAGAACTATAAAATCTATGAAGTCGCAGAAATTGTGGGTTATAATTCAGCAACGAGTTTTGGGCGTAATTTCCAAAAACAATTTCAAATGACCCCAACTGAATACCTCAACAGTGATCAAATTATAAACTAAAAAAGCCCGGTAAAACCGGGCTTTTATTGTGCAATTAATGCTATTCCTCTTTTATAAAAACATAGTCTCTTAAATCACTTTGGCGTAAACCCTCAAGCAGTTCTGCTACGGTAAGTGCGTTGAGTTTGGCTCCTGCTTTGTTGGTATGCGTGTGATCATCTGGGAAAAACACAGCAACACTGTCTTTTCCCATCGCTTCGTATTTCTGTGCCACCGCTTCATTCAGGTCTAAAAAATAACCGCCGGCTTCATTCACAGCTTCTTGAGCCCAGGTACCGTAACTGCCAGATGCACGGTCTACTTTCCCTTCAGACCAATCGTTACGGGGTATCATACTCAATACGATAGGTGTTGCACCTGCTGCTTCGGTTTCTTTGATGTATTGCTTCATATACCAGCCGTAGGTATGCACGGTTTCCGTACCGCTGCTGTCACGCTGTACATCCTGGGTTTCATCTCCCATTCCTTTGAGGGAACCGCGGTATTTTGCTTTATCAATATTTCCGCCATCGTTATGACCAAACTGCATCAACACAAAATCTCCCGGCTTCAGTTGAGACTTTACCGCATCCCACAAGCCCTCGTATCTAAAAGTGCGGCTGCTTCTCCCTCCCCGGGCTTTATTATAAACCGTCATTCTGGTGGTGTCGATGTGTTGGGGTAAGTAAACGCCCCAGCCTGTTTTACCATCCTGACCATTATCTGCAACCGTAGAATCGCCAATGATGAATAAATTTCGCTTTCGCGGAAGTGTGATTTCAGGATCCTCCAGCAAATAGTTTTTTAACGAATTATCGCTTTCTGTTAGTCCTTCTGCAATCAGGGATGCCGCAAGCACCGCTCCTTTTGCCGAAGTATGCGTGTGATCGCGCTTATAAAACAAATGTCCGGTAACCTGATCTTCCCCGCGGGCTTCCATTGCCGAAGCCATTTTATCATTCAAATCGATAAAAGTGACACCTTCTTCTTCGGCGATTTGCTTTGCCCAGCCCCCATACGAATCGGCATTGCGGGGTACTTTACCAGTGTTCCAGTCGTTACGCGGTATGGGCGCCATTATCACCGGGATAGCCCCTTTTGATTTCGCCTCGGTCACCACCTTGCGAAGGTACCACCCGTAACTGTGCACCACTTCGTGCTCCCCGGTAAGCATATTGTCAATCTCTTCGGTCTCTTCGCCTGTTCCTTTTATGGTCCCACGTGCACGTGAATCGTCATTTAAAGCACCATTGTCATTATGTCCAAACTGAATGAGCACATAATCCCCTTTTTGCAAACTGTCCAAAACCGGCTGCCACAATCCTTTGGATTGAAAGGTGCGACTGCTCGTTCCGCCCAAAGCGTGGTTTTCAACAGCTACCTGAGTGGTATCGAGAAACTGCCCGATATAATCTCCCCAGCCCCAGAGACCACCATCGCCTTTGCCCTGACCGTTCTTTACTGTTGAATCTCCTACACAATAGACCGTTGGCTTTTGCGCATTGACCGATTCACATTGCACAAAACATAGAGCCAGTATAAAAAGGCTGAAAAGTTTTACTAATTTCATAAATGATGCTTTTACTATTTTGGGCGCAACCCTTTGGGTCGGGCTTTTCGTTTCAATTCTGTTTGCTCGGACTGCTCACAATCCGGGATTTTCACTGCAATTCCTAGCGCAACTCATTTGAGTCTTAATTCAATTATCTAATATCTATAGTCTCACCTCTATCACCTATTCCCTAAAATCAAACCACAAGTTCATCGAGATTCCTTCATCACCGCTTTTGATTCTAATATTTGAAGGCTGACTGCTGGGCCCTTGTTGTTCCAAAGGTTTAAAAGCACGCTGCCCTGGAATTTCATACATAAACGAGATGTTTCCATTCGGAAAATCGGGCTGAAAATGACTGCCTCTAAATCCGTTTTTGGCTTCATCGGGTGTAAACAGGCGCAGGAATAACTTATCGCTTTCACTAAACACCTTAAAACTATTGGTACCGGCTTGTAGATTGCCCGCTAAGAAATTGGCGTAATAGCCTTTAAACTCTGGATAAACCAGATTCTCAAAACGCTCACCGGTTATGGTTGTGTTGTATTCTTTTTCCCAAATTCCGTACTCAATTCCTTGCAGGCGATTGCGCCAGGTGTGATACGGTCCGCGGCCAAAGAGTGTAATCCCCTCAACACCTTCTTCCGGGAAATCAAACGTGATCCCAAACTTATCGATATCTCCCTCATAAAAAGCGCCGTCAAAACCGCTGCTTCTTCCTGCGTTTTTTAATGCGATGAGTTCCATATGTACACGACCATCCGCATACATCGTCCATGTGATGTGATCGATTCCCCCGTTGTAATCAATACGGCAAACAGCTTGTTGACCCTCTTGTGAAAGGGTGACCTTATCAACTTCAGCTTTCATCCCAATAGGTTGCGGACCGTTTACAAAAGGGATGGAACGCTTTCCATCTTTAATATCGGTGATATAACCAGTTTGGGCATCCAGCTGTAAACTTAATGCTCCTGCACGAAGTGTGACAACGCTACCTTGCCTGCTGCCGGTAGCAGCTCGAGTGCTTTCACCAGCATATACAAATTTTTCAGCATAATAATCAGCTTTATGAATGGGCCAGGTCCAGGTATAAATCTCGCGACCGTGGGGATCTGTCGCCGTGATCTCCAGCCAATCTCCGTAAAAAAAGTCGGGTGAAACAGGGATCTGTAGTTTTCGGGTTTCTCCAGGCAAAGCATCGGGCACTTCAATACTACCCGAATCGACGATATGGGTTTCCGTTCCCGGCTGATAGAGGGCTTTGGCATCAGCCTGTATCACGCGATAGTTCATCCTTACCGTATTCAGGTTACTAAACAGATAGTCATTGGTTACCAAAAAGCTTCCGTCAAAGGTTTCGCTTATGGCTTTGGGCTTAAATTGTACGGGAGCCCAAACTTCTTTTACGGTATAAAAACTACCCTCTTTCTCACGATGTGGACCTAAAACGCCATCTGCCGCCAAACTGCCTTTGGAATCAAATTTCTCATCGCCTGTCCAATCTGAACGTAAAACAGCTTCATCTACAAAGGCCCATATAAATCCACCGGCAAACAACGGACTCTCGCTGTAGTGTTCCCAAAAATCTTTGAGTCCGGCTCCTATCCCGTTATCATAAGTTCCGTGCATAAACTCGGTGGGAAAAAACACATTTTCGCCATTCCCAAAGCGATGTACGCCGGTTAAATACGTAGGGTAGTGATGCGTATCCCAGCCGTTAAAGTCAGACCACGGGTGGATCACGATGCGGTTTTGAGGATCGTGCTTGGCAAACTCGTCGTCCAGTTCATAATTCCAGCCGCCTTCATTCCCCTGATCCCAGATAATTACGGAAGGATGGTTGACATCTCGGTCTACCATCTCTTTGATGAGTTTTTTCCCGGTCTCGGTATTATACGGATTTTGCCAGCCTGCGAGTTCGTCTAAAACAAATAGTCCGAGTGAATCTGCCACTTCCAGAAAGTGATCATCCGGCGGATAGTGAAACCGCACCGCATTCATATTCATATCTTTGATCAGGTTCACATCCATCACGCTGATGCGCTTGCTGGTGCTGCGGCCTCCTTCCGGCCAAAAGCTGTGCCGGTTGATGCCTTTCATTTTGATCTTGGTTCCGTTTACGTAAATGCCGTCCCGCTTTCTAAAATCAAGAGTTCTAAAACCTATGCGCTCGGTAATCTCGTGAATGGTTTTTCCGTTTTGTTGCAATTGCAGGGTCAAGATGTACAGATTCGGATTTTCAGGATCCCAGGTTTTGACCTCATCCCATTTAAATTGAATTTCTTCCTCCGCTTTTCCACGCAACTCAAGGCTCTGCGCTTCAAAAGTTTCACCCTCCCCTGAAAGGGGTTTAATACTTGCCCGAACAGTCAAATTTCTTGAAGGGTTAGCGATATTTAAGTGAGCCTTTAGGCTCCCGTCCATTTGGGGGTCTACAGCGACGTGATTGATATGCGTTTTCGGCTTGATCTCCAACCAAACCGGACGGTAAATTCCGCCAAAGAGCCACCAGTCTGCCTTCCGCTCTGCGTTATTTACACTCCCTATTTCAGAGTGCTTCCACACGTGCACTTCAAGAAGATTTTCTGCTCCAAATTTTACAAAATCGGTAATATCGTATTCAAATTCGTAAAAACCACCGTGATGTTTCGGGCCAACCACTTTTCCATTTACGGAAACTTCGGTATCGGTCATCACGCCACCAAAATGTATCGTAACAACTTCCCCCTTTGCAGATGCCGGCACTTCAAAATTGAGCTTATAAAAACCCTCTTCTTTGCTGGGCTCTTCTTGCTCCAGTTCTTTATACCAGCGGCCGTAAGTATACTCACCAAAACCCTGCAGCTCCCATTGTGAGGGCACCTCTATGGTAGACCAGCTCCCACTGTTATTCCCTCCCGAAACTTTAAAATCCCAGGTTTTGGGATGTTCAAAATCAGTTCCCGAAAGCCAGATTTTATCAGTTTGCTGAGCGATACAGCTTATAAAGCTGAAACAGTAAAGACTAAATACAAGAAGATTTTTTTTCATAAGTGTTGTTTAATTACCGTCTGGTTTTTCAATTTGAAAACGACTGCTAAACGGTATCGTATAGCTGCCTGCAGAATTAGGTTGAGAAGGGTTGTAGTTAGGGGTTTCAGAAGCAATATAATTTTTCAATTCAGAGTCCGAATTTCTAATAGCATTTGCCACAGCAAGCGCGATCTCGTTTGCTCCAAAATTGCTAAAATGCGTGTTATCTTCCAGATCCTGTATTTGCCCCGGAAATATATTTGCTGCGTACTGCACAAAGGCTTTTCTGGAAAGTTGCGGCCCCCAGGCTTCATACATCTGGGTGCTTATCTGAGTTAAGTCTATCAAAGTTACATCTTCATTCTCTGCTACTTTACGCATCGCATCGGGAAAATCGCCATGCGTTGGTTTTAAGTTTTTACCGTCAAAAGCCCTGCGTTGTGTAGGAGAGATGAGTATGGGAGTAGCTTCTTTCTCTTTGATACGCTTAATAAAATCGGTCATGATTTCAGTGTATAACCCCCAGGCACCATTGCCTTCGCCTTTGATCTTTTCGTCATTATGACCAAATTCAATGATCACAAAATCTCCCGGTTTAAGCCCACTCAAGACCTTGTCAATTCTGCTTCCTCTAAAGGATGCCAGAGATGCTCCCGAAGAAGCCTGATTAGAGACTGCAATGTTATCATCTAAATATGCGGTTATGAATTGCCCCCAAGAAGCCCAGGGCTCCACATCCTGATTGGTAACGGTAGAATCCCCTGCTAAAAACAAGGTTTTCATACCATTAACTTGTTCTATTTTCAAAGATTCAAGGATACTGTTTCCTAAAAACTCAAGAGTGAGCTTGTGATCCCAGTCTAATTTACCCAACTCGCGATCTTTAAGAGCAACATCGTATCCCGGAGCTATTTTAGAGTTGAAAACATTCACCACAAAACTGGTCGTAATACGCTTATGGGAATCTATTTTTAATCGCGGAATAAACAGGCGCTTCGATTCAGCTTTTACCGTCGTTTCAGTGTTCTTTCCTGAAAGGATAAGGGTTACTTTATAGGTTCCTTCCGGCAGGTTTACAGAAAAATAAATAGGCCCGGAAGCTAGTAAACCTTGCTTCACAAATGAAGTTTTATAAGCGGTCCCAAAATCAAAACCATACCCAATTGCGGCGTTATACGGTAACGTGCTTGTCAGGTGTATCCCAGCTTCTGAAGTTTTGTGCGAACTAAAATTAAATGCGTAATCGGTTGTATTTTGGGAAAAACAGGTCCCAAACATTAAGAATATAAACCAGCAAATAATACGCATTCGTTGAAATTTCAAGATTTGCTTTAAAAATACAATATGGTATAGAAAGTACTATCCTGCACTATGATGATATACCTATTTATAAAGCTTTCTAAGACTCTAGACTGAATTGCGTTCTATGTACTTAAAGACGTTTTTCACTTGCTCCTTCTTATTTTTTAAAACCATATAGGCAGCGGTCTCGCCCATAGCCTTAAAGTCAGTACTGATCACTGTTATTCCCAGCAATTCTTTTAAGGGAGTTTCATTATAAGAAATCACCCCGATATCTTCACCCATCACGAGATTACGACTGCGTATCTGACGAACGAGGTTAACAAGGTCCATTTCTTCAATAGTGATATAGACATCTTTACCTTCAAACTCCATATCATCATAAATCTCATTGAGCACTTCGTACTCAAAATCATAGTTCATACAAAATTGCCTAAACCCGTGTAATATTCGTCGCGGATAGGGATGGATCAATTTTTCCGGATAAACCAGAATCAGGCGGTCGTACTTCTTGAGTTTTGCTATTCCTTCTATAAGGGCATTGTAGATATCTTCTTTAAAATCCTGATAGATTGACCCGTAATTCCCTTTGATCTCTGGTTTGGTATTGTCTACCATCAACAATTGGTCTTTCGGTATCAGCTCAATGGCTTTTAAAACCTCAGGAGTAAAACTCACATGGTTGAGGCTATTATCTTTAAAATGCGGCATGATCACGTAATAGTTATAAGCGCCGATATTCTTCTCGATAGCGTTGACAAACAAAGACTCTTCGCAATGATAAATAGATAGATTTACGTGAGCATTTACACCCAGGGTATTTACAAAATGATTGTAAATGATCATTTTATAAGAACTGGGTTTATTAATCAGAAAAAAAACATTGATCTTAGATATCAATTCAGTTTTTGCCGTATAATACCCCTTCCCTTTTACCGAGATGATCACCTTGCGTTCTTTAAGAATTTTATAGGCTTTTTCTACAGTATCTCTGCTTAAATAAGCGGCTTCACTCAGCTCATTTATAGAAGGGATTTTTGCCCCTACTTTTAATTTTCCCTTGGCAACATCATCTATAATAGAATCAACAATTTGCTTGTATTTAGGTATTCTGGATTCTTCATTGATTTTAATTTCAACATTCTGAGACATATTAGAGAAGCATGTATTTGTTTGTGTTTGGTAAATCTAATCAAAAGAAAAACGTATTAAAACAAATATGTTGCAGTACAGCACAGGATGGCTTCCTTCTCGTTAACATATAATTTTGAGAACAGATGCTTTAACCTTTACAAACTAAAAATGGAAAAAACTTTTAGCCACGTAGATTATCTTTGGGATGAACAAAAAGCTGCAGAATTAGGTGACGATCAGGTTGCTCTTTTTCTCTATCGTTCAAATATCCTTGGCGCAGATTTAAGAATTACAAATTATGGCGGCGGAAATACCAGCTGCAAAACCATAGAGAAAGATCCACTTACCAATGAAGATGTTGAAGTGATGTGGGTAAAAGGTTCTGGGGGAGATATAGGTACACTAACCAGACAAGGCATTGCAGGTTTATATACAGAGCGTCTGAGAAACCTTAAAAATGTGTATGGTGGGCTGGAAGATGAAGATCGTATGGTAGGACTTTTTAACCACTGTATTTACGATCTGGATTCTAAAGCACCATCTATAGATACCCCACTCCACGGATTACTTCCTTTTAAACATATAGATCACCTGCATCCTGATGCTTTGATCGCAATTGCAGCTGCAGCAGACAGTGAGCAAGTGACTAAAGAAATTTGGGGAGATACTATGGGTTGGGTACCTTGGCAACGTCCTGGTTTTGACTTAGGTCTTCAACTGGAAAAATGCCTGAATGAAAATCCGGGAATTCGCGGAATTGTTTTAGGGAGTCACGGTTTGTTTACTTGGGGAGATACCTCTTACGAATGCTACATCAACAGTCTTGAAGTTATCGAAAAAGCTTCTTCTTATATCGAGGAAAAGGTAAAAGAAAAAGGCAGTGTTTTTGGCGGCGAAAAAGTGGTGAGTTTACCTATAGGAAAACGCAAAGACCAGGCAGCCAAGCTAATGCCTCTTTTAAGAGGTTTAGCCTCTTCTGAAAATAGAATGATTGGTCATTTTACAGATACTGAAACGGTGATGCAGTTCATCAACAGCAATGATCTGGAACGCCTTGCTCCTATGGGAACTTCATGTCCTGATCATTTTTTACGAACTAAAATTCAGCCGTTAATTCTCAATCTGCATAAAGATGATGACCTGGACGATACGGAAGCCGTTTTGGAACAATTGAAACCTTCTTTTGAAAAGTACCGTCAGGAATATAAAGACTATTACGAAAATTGCAAGCACGACAACAGCCCGGCGATGCGTGACCCTAATCCGGTGATCATAATATATCCGGGGGTGGGTATGTTCAGCTTTGCTAAAAACAAGCAGACTACACGAGTAGCAAGCGAATTCTATATCAATGCGATCAATGTGATGCGTGGTGCAGAAGCTATTACGAGCTATACGTCTCTTCCGCGTCAGGAAGCCTTTGATATTGAATACTGGCTTCTGGAAGAAGCAAAACTGCAACGCATGCCAAAAGAACAACCGCTTTCCCGTAAAGTAGCAATTGTAACCGGTGCTGCCGGTGGTATTGGTAAAGCGATTGCAAATAAACTGGTCGCAGAAGGTGCCAATGTGGTACTTACTGATATGAGCAAAGAAGCTTTACAAGAGGCAGTTGCTACTTACAAGAAAGATCAGGTTGCCGGTGCTGTCTGTGACGTGACGAACCAGAATGCAATTGAAAATGCCTATAAAGAAGCGTGTCTTGCTTTCGGTGGTGTAGATATCGTGATTCACTCTGCAGGGCTTGCAATCTCTAAACCTCTAGAAGATACTACTCAAAAAGATTGGGATCTACTTCAGGATGTCTTGGTAAAAGGACAGTTCCTCATGGCCCAGGAAGGTGTTGCCATAATGCGCAAACAAGGTCTGGGTGGTGATATTGTAAATATTGCCAGTAAAAACGGACTCGTTTCAGGACCTAACAATGTAGGGTACGGTACGGCTAAAGCTGCACAGCAACACATGACACGTTTGCTAGCTGCTGAATTGGGACCCGATAAAATACGGGTGAACACCGTGAATCCGGATGGGGTTATCGTAGGTAGCAAAATCTGGGAAGGTGCCTGGGCAGAAGGCCGCGCCAAGGCCTATGGTATTGAAGTTAAAGACTTACCTGCTCATTATGCAAAACGCAATTTACTGAACGAGATCATCCTGCCAGATGATATTGCAGAAGGTGTTTTTGCCTGTGTGGGAGTACTTCTTAAAAGTACGGGCAATACCATCAATGTAGACGGGGGTATGGCCAATGCTTTTGTACGCTAATTTTAATTGAATGGTTTAAGATTAACAGAAACTCCGGTATCTTTGAAGATTCCGGAAGTTTCTGCTAATTTTCAGCATTCTAAAATCCGGTTATGAAAATTCAAAAACAACAACTCGAAGACCTGAATAAATCAGGAATTTCAGATCATAAAACCAAATTTAATTTTCTCACTCAATCGTTGTCAAAAGACGGTACAGATGTAGAAAACATCATCAATAAACTAGCCGAATTTCAAGTAGCCATACCCAGCTGGGCGTTGGGTGCCGGAGGAACACGCTTCGGAAGATTCTCTTACGGGGGGGAACCGGCTTCTTTAGAGCAAAAGATTGAAGATATTGGCTTGATTCACAGCCTTACTCAGACCGCCGGGGCTGTTTCCCTTCACATTCCGTGGGATGTACCTAATGACTACCAGGCGATCAAAGAGCTTGCTGCGCTTAACAAGATCAAGTTTGATGCGGTGAATAGCAACACCTTTCAGGATCAAAAAGATCAAAAGGAAACCTATAAATACGGTTCGCTGAGTAATACAAGTGTAGCGGTACGGGAGCAAGCGATTGCACACAATAAAGAGGTGATTGAAATTGGTAACAAACTGGGCTCTAAAAGTCTTACCGTTTGGTTAGCAGACGGAGCTTCATTCCCGGGGCAGAACAATTTTCAAACAGCTTTAACCCATACCCAAAACAGCCTGATAGACATTTATGAAGATATGCCTGCAGACTGGAAAATGTTCATCGAGTATAAACCGTATGAGCCTTATTTCTACAGTACAGTTATTCAGGATTGGGGTACTTCATTAATGTTAGCAAACGGTTGCGGTGAACGCGCCTATACCTTAGTTGATTTGGGGCACCACTTACCGAATACCAATATTGAACAGATCGTTTCAATTTTAATGCTGAAAGGTAAACTGGGAGGCTTCCATTTTAACGACAGTAAATACGGGGATGATGACATCACCGTAGGGAGCATCAAGCCTTATGCCTTGTTTCTTATTTTTAACGAACTCGTGTACGGCATGCAAAACAACCCACAAAATCCGGAATTGGGTTGGATGATCGATGCGAGCCACAACCTTAAAGATCCGTTAGAGGATTTAATTCAGTCCTTAGAGGCGATCCAGGAAGCCTATGCCAAGGCCTTATTGATCGATCAGAATGCTTTACGAGCTGCACAGGAAGCACATGATGTAACACGTTGCCAGGAGATTTTGCAGGAAGCCTATCGTACCGATGTTAGACCGCTGGTCCGGGAAGCCCGTTTAAAAACCGGCGGGGTGATCAACCCTATTGCTGCCTACCGAAAACTGGAAGTACGCGAGCAACTGATCAAAGAGCGGGGTAAGAACACCATCGCTACAGGACTTTAATTCCGAAAGAAGCAGTTGATGAAACAAACAGTAACGGCTATTTTTGATATCGGTAAAACCAACAAGAAATTCTTCCTTTTTGACGAAGATTTTCAGGAGGTGTATCGCGAATATGTGCAGTTTGACGAGATCGAAGATGAAGACGGACATCCCACCGAAGACCTTTCCGCGTTGCGCAACTGGCTTAAAACGGTTTTTGACCGCATCCTGAAGACCGAGAAATACAATATTAAGGCCATCAACTTTTCGTCTTACGGCGCCAGTCTGGTGCATCTGGATGAAAACCGCGAGGTGATTTTCCCGATGTACAATTATACCAAAAGCATTCCGCAGGAAATCATAGATAGCTTTTATGAAAAATATGGCCCGGAAGCTGATTTTCATCAACAAACGGGTTCTTCAAGCTCCGGAATGCTCAATGCCGGGATGCAATTGTATTGGCTCAAAAACACCAAACCGGAAGTTTTTAAAAAGATCAGATATTCGTTGCACCTGCCGCAGTATTTGAGTTTTGTATTTACGGGAATTCCGCTAAGCGAATACACCAGCATAGGTTGCCATACCGCCCTTTGGGATTTTCAGGAAAGGGATTATCACGATTGGGTCTATGCCGAAAAACTGGATCAAATCCTGCCGCCCATCGTTTCTACCGAAACGAGCGTCAATATGAATTACAACGGCAAGCGTATTAAAATTGGCGTGGGTATTCACGACAGCAGTGCTGCCCTCCTGCCCTACGTGCGCAGCCTGAGCAAACCGTTTATTCTGATCTCGACAGGTACCTGGAGTATTTCGCTCAACCCGTTTACCGATCGTTTATTGACCCAACAGGATGTTAAAGATGATTGCATCAACTACATGCGCATCAACGGCAAACCAGTAAAATCGGCGCGGCTGTTTCTGGGAAATGAATACAGCATTCAGGTTAAAAAGCTGGCGAAACACTATGGTGTTGAAGCTGATTACCACAAAACCGTAAAATTTGATCCGGAGATACACTACGAGATTCACAAAGACTTTGAGCCGCTTTTTCACTGGGAATCGATTGATGTTCCCAATATGCCACACAAAACTACATTAAGATATACTACTTTTGAACACGCGTATCATCACTTGATGGTAGAGCTGGTATTGCTTCAGGTCGCGAGTATCAAAAGTGCCAAAGGCAGCATGGCTATTGAAAAGCTTTTTGTAGACGGCGGTTTTAGCGATAACGAAGTATACATCCAACTGCTTTCACATCATTTTAGAGCGATGGAATTGCGCACCACAGATTCCTCGCTGGGGTCTGCCCTGGGCGCCGCGATTTGCATCTCTGATACGCAACTGAATTCTAAATTTTTGAAGAAAAACTATTCGATGAAAAAGCATATTCCCTTCATCGCAAAATGAAAATTATGGCCAATTCTTTTGACACCGCGTATCCTTCTGTAGATGATTTAAGAACCAAAGCAAAAAGTCGGGTTCCGGCATTTGCCTTTGAATACCTCGACGGAGGTTGTAATGAAGATGTAAGCATCAAACGCAATACCTCTGAAATTCGCGACGTGCAGTTGCAACCGCGTTACCTCAACAATTATGGTGAAAGCTCCACCAAAACCAAAGTACTGGGAATGGAATTTGATGCCCCTTTTGGTATCGCTCCGGTAGGCCTTCAGGGGCTGATGTGGCCCAACTCGCCTGCGATTTTAGCTAAGGCTGCCCACAAACACAACATTCCGTTTATCCTGAGTACGGTAACGACAATGGATATTGAAAAAGCCAGCGAACTCACCGAAGGCAATGCCTGGTTTCAGTTGTACAATCCGGTGGAAGACGCGGTGCGCAACAACATTATTGACCGTGCGGAAGCAGCCGGTTGCCCGGTTCTCGTCCTGCTGTGCGATGTGCCTACCTTTGGCTTTCGCCCAAGGGATTTTAAAAACGGATTGGCGCTTCCGCCTAAAATGTCTGTTAAGAATATCATGCAAATCCTAGGCAAACCTACCTGGGCGTACAACACGCTCAAATACGGTCAGCCTACTTTTGAAAACCTCAAACCCTACACGCCGGAAGGTTTAAATCTAAAGCAACTGGGTGCGTTTATGGACCGTACCTTTTCGGGGAAACTCAACGAAGAAAAAATAAAACCCATCCGCGACCGCTGGAAGGGCAAATTGGTACTTAAAGGCGTACAATCCCTGCAAGATACGCAGGATGCGATACGTATGGGCTTTGACGGCATCATCGTTTCCAACCACGGTGGACGCCAACTGGATGCGGCCCAATCGACTATCAATTCGCTGAAAGAAATCGCAGCCACCTACGGCGACCAGATCGAGGTGATGATGGACAGTGGCCTGCGCTCTGGTCCCGATATCGCCCGGGCGGTGGCCTGTGGAGCCAAATTTACCTTTATGGGCCGCTCGTTTATGTACGGCTGTGGCGCATTAGGCAACAAAGGCGGGGATCACACGATCGGGATGCTCAAAACCCAATTTAAACAAGTAATGGATCAACTGGTTTGCGAGCGGGTCGAAGACCTGCCCAAACACTTAATAACCTAAGCTAATGTCACAATACAATCAGGAAGAAGAAGCCATTGAAGCCATTGCCGGCGGCGAATTTGAACGTGAACGCGTACCCCAGTCCAGACTACAGAGCTGGAAAGCCTTTTTAGGCATGTATGCTGGCGAGCACGCAGCCGGAACCGAGTTTGTCATCGGTCCTCTGTTTTTAACGACCGGGGTAAGTGCTTTTGACCTGATTGTAGGCCTGCTGCTGGGTAACCTGATGGCGGTGTTGAGCTGGCGGTTTTTGACTGCCGAGATCGGTACAAAATTCAGATATACCTTATACTTTCATTTAGAAAAAATCTGTGGTACCCGTCTGGTAACCGCCTACAACCTTGCAAACGGAGTCTTATTCTGTTTTCTCGCCGGAGCGATGATAACCGTGTCGGCAACTGCAGTGGGGATTCCCTTTGATATGGAAATGCCCAAACTTACAGACACCACACCCAACAGCCTGACCTGGGTGATCATCGTTATTGCCATTGGCGCGGTGATTTCCGTCATCGCTGCAAAAGGGTATAATACCGTGGCTAAAGCAGCCAACTGGATGTCGCCTATTATCGTAGTGGCTTTTATTGCCTGTGGGGTTGTGGCTTTGATCCAACTGGATGTAAACAGTTTTACAGATTTTTGGAACATCTGGGGAGACGGTGGTGAACCCTTTCCGGGACAGGTAAAATATACGTTTTGGCACGTGGTGCTCTGGTCCTGGTTTGCCAATGCGGCCATGCACATTGGGATGTCTGATCTGTCGGTGTTCCGCTTTGCAAAAAAACCAAGTGCAGGATGGACGACCGCCGGTGGTATTTACATCGGTCACTATGTGGCTTGGATCGCCGCTGCTTTGCTGTATGCGGTGTATCTTAAATCTCCTGAAGCCCAGGCTATGCTTGCAGGTGGCGAAGCACCTTCGGTAGCTCCGGGTCCTTTGGCCTACAATGCCATTGGGGTTTTTGGAATTATCGCCGTGATCTTGGCAGGATGGACGACTGCTAACCCTACGATTTACCGGGCCGGACTGGCGTTTCAGGCCATCATACCCAAACTTTCTACTTTTTGGGTAACCATCATTGCCGGTACCGTAGCCACGATTGCAGGCTTATTCCCCGCATTTGCCATGAAGCTTTTAGGCTTTGTAGCCCTCTACGGCTTTATTCTGGCGCCTATTGGAGCCATCATTGTGTTCGAATATTTCTTTGGAAAACAAGCCGGGATCCAATCCTTTTATGCCGAAAAAACCGGAATCAAATTCAACTGGGCGGTGTTTGGTGCCTGGGCCTTAAGCTTTGGCGTGTTCTACTTCATTTCGATTCAATTTGAAGTATTCCTCTCCTTCCTCACCTTACCGGCGTGGATCAGTTGTGGAGTGCTGTTTTTAATCTTCAGCAAGTTGTATCAGAAAAAGCAGCGAACCGCTTAACCCCAATTAAAGAAAAACGGGTGCTGAATAGCACTTGGAAATGGTCGTTATAGTAGGGAATAACGGCTATTTCTTTTTAGTACCCCAACTGCTATTTGTTAAAAAGCTAACGATGTGTCGACGTATCCTGATAGTCACAGCACCTAATGCGACCCCTTAATAGCGCACTTCAAGCCCCAATTTGTCATTCCATTAAGAGGGTTTAGGGTAAACTGCTATATTTACGCAACAGATACCGCATTCGTTTACAGTCTTTTATACCGAAAAACGAAAATCCCCCTAAAATCCCAGCGCCCTGTTGGGTGCTACGAAGTATATACGAGCAATACCAAATCAAAACGATATGAAACATCTGCTTTGCCTACTCCTGTTCCTGACCGCTTCAGGGAGTTCCGGGGCTCAGGAAAACCCGGAGGCTTCTTTACAAACTATTGACGGAATCATCAATGAACTCCTGGATAAACTAACAATCGAAAAAGGCGAAAAAATGGATACGACCGCCATTCGGAATTTAGTTTACCCGGCTGCCCTATTTACGGTTGCCGATGCTACACAAGCGGAAACCGTAACGCTGGATGAGTTCCTCTTCCTCCTGAAAGACCCCTATTATGAAGCAGGGGAAATTCATAAAGTGGTTGATGCCTATCAGGGGATTGCGCAGGTATTTCAGACCTTTCAGGGTAAAGACTCGGAAGGAACTGAAGAACGTGGATTAAACAGCTATCAACTCACCTATTATGCCGATCGCTGGTGGATCGTAAGCCTTTTATGGACTATAGAATCGGAAACAGCCCCAATACCTAAAAAATATGGTGGGAAATAGGTAAAAAACTACCTGGCTTCTCAGTTTTAATGCCGAATGAGGAATTCCGTAAAAGTCTGATATAAAAAGGTTTATATTTACTTAAATAATAGATTGACAAATGCTTGTAAATGCTTACAAGCATTTACAAAATGTATTTAACACTACCAGTTGTGTTATCAATAGGTTAGCAAACATTTCAGAAAATAAAAAAACCCAGAACATTGTCTGGGCTAGAGTTTCATTATAGTGATACGCTAAACCATGTTAATCGCACACTGTGGTGCAAAGATAAACAATATAGATCTTTCATGCTATTTAAAATGAATATATCCTATCTCATTTTTCACAATCTCTTCAATTTCAGGGTTTGTAGAAAACTTAGCGAATACCATATTAAGTTTTTCATGTAATTCCTTTTTTCTGTTCTGACTAATTTTACCTATGAAATAAGACAAAAGCCGCAGTTGACTGTCAAAATTTTTAGGAACTTTCTCATTATACTTTACCCCATCAATATATGGTAAAGTATTATTTCCTCTATAATCAAATAGAACACTTCCGTGAGAACAAGCGTTTCGTAGTTCAATTAAACTTCGTATCGCAGTACGAAAATGATTGGTTTTAAAGAATTCTGGATAATCTCTAATAACCATTTTTCTATCTGCATCGAATTTTAAATTTTGAAACAAACCTAGTGTTTGTCCAAAATCAAAAAATTCAATTGTCTTCCAAGCAGGAGCATATTTATCTTCATCATATTTCTTGTGATGGTAACTTATAGGCTTATTCCAGAATTTGATATTTTTATATATGCTATTGTTAAACTTATCAACATAATTGGCCTCCATAATGTTCTTATCACAGAACCATAATGGATTGGTCTTATATTTTCTGGATAATCTGTATATTATTTTGGACCTTAAATTAATTTCAGCTCTGTGCAAGTACCTTAATAAAAGTAACCTTAATTCGTAATTCAAATAGTATAATTCAACAATAGTCGAAAAATGTGTTCCTTCTTTAAATTTATGGTCTTCCTCTTCTGTATCTTCACTATATTTTAGATCAAAACTTCTCCAATAGAATCCTAACCTATAATAACCAATATCTCCAAGAATATCCTTAGTTTTTTGCTCATCAAAATCTAAAGTCATTCCTCGCCCCTTTAGAATTTCAATTTGTTCATCAATGGTGGCGGATAACTTAGTGTTTTTCATAAGGTGAAGATAGAATAAACTAAAAAGTAAATCAAACAAAAACGTTTGCTGACAACGGTTAACAATTATTATAATGACTAAAAATCAAGTTGATACTATTCTTAAATCCTTGGGCTACTATGATTCTTTTAAAGAATTGATGAATCAAACTTATCTAGATATTGATTACGGAAAACGATTAGGCGTTATTTCATTTGATTCAATATTTGAAGCAGACCACAAATATGCATACAACGGAGATGTTGGAATTGCACAATTTCAAGAATGGAATATCATTTTAAATTCCAAATACGTAAGCGAGGAACAAATTCTCATTGTTTGTTTGAAAATATTTGATTGGGGAAATGTTTTAACTGGGAACGTAAAATCAGTTGTAAACCTTTACGAGCAAAAAAAGCTTAAAAAATATATCCATAAGGTTACAGAACTCTTGACATTTCAGAAAACTCTTGAGAAACCAAATTTTATCAATGACACAATTCTATGGTCAAGCGGATGGACAAAGGTCTACTCATTTATTAACCCTGATATCCTAATATATGATTCAAGGGTTTCAGCATTTTTAAACTTCACTTTAATTAGAAATTATAATAGCTTATCAGAAAATCAGAAAGAAATATTTCAAAAACTTTCAAATCAACTTTTTAATTTTAGTGGTGCCTTAGGTAGAGAAAGAAAAGTAGCTGCTTTATACGGTTTTAAAAACCAGCACCCAAAAGGAATTGATGGATTTAATGCCAACTTAATTTCCTCGTGGATAACACAATGCACCAAAGAAAGATTAGGAATTAATAAAAGTATCAGATCATTTGAAAAGGCATTTTTTATGCTTGGATTTGATTTAAAACAGATAAAAGATAAAGGCTAACAAAAAACTCAGTCAAAAACCAACGCCTCATCTTCAATAATTAAGCCCTTCAACAATCACAAACTAATTCCTATCCCTATATTTAGGTTGGAGGTATATTCCCGGGTATTCAGCGGGGTTTCACGGTCTAAATAGTAGTTGTAAGCCGTAAAAACTTTAAACCACTTCGCCAAGGGAACGTCCAGTCGAAATTGTTCCAGAATCCGGTAGTCGCTCAATTCCTGGTAAAGCGGTTGATAATAAACCGTATTGGCAATCGAAAATTTAGCCGATTTCGGAGCATACGATACCGTGAGATAGGTGCTGTTGCGATGATTGTAATCGGTCGTACCCGCCTGATCGCTAAACTCCACTTCATACAGATAACTAGTACCGACATAGCCGGTAAACCGAGCTCTGTCCATCCATTTTACCCGAAGACCGGCCCCAATCAGATTGCGCTGTTCTACCACAAGCAGTTGGTTATACTGCCCTTGTATAAAGGCTTCAAATCGTAACCAGTGCAATTTCCTAAACTTATAATTAAATCTTCCGTGAAGAAACCAGGCATTCTGCAGATTTTCCGCTCCTGAATCGATCAGCCTGTAAGTTCCGATAAGGAAATAGAGCTTCTGGAGATCTTTGGATTTCAATTGGGTGGTCAGGGCCATATCGAGTTGCGTAACCTGTTTACCATCATTATTGGTATGGTTCAGACTGAAATCGCCATTGAGTGCAAACCGCAACGAGTCGGTCTGCATGCGTTTCGATTCAATATTTACTAATTGCGCGGAGAGTACGACTGGTGACAGCCAAAGACACCCCAAAAGTAGGATTCTGATCATAACGTATACTGAACCCCAAAAATAAAAATATCTTTTCCAATACCCCCTCAGGCATTCCTGATTTTCCGGCCGGCACCACAACTGTACACTTAAATGCCCGTCTCAACAGGTAAGAACAGAATAGGCACCGCCTGCAACGTTAAACTCCCTTCAAACTTGACGATACACTCTTGTGGATCATTTCTAAGATTAAAACTAAGAATACAATTCTTTAGCTTCTTTTTCTTCAGTATAGTACGAAGTCCCCGTTAAAAAATTTTTGAAGCCCTGGAGCAAATTTAGGGGGCTTCGTGCGGTTTTGCCCCTAAGAGCAAAAATACCTAAGAAAAAGGCTCTTTTCTTTTGGTTCGTTTTCTTTGGAGAAGCAAATCGACGATAGGAGATTCACGAGTTCCAAAACCAATAAGCAACAACGAGCTAAAGAGAATGAACAGAACAATTTCTAGAACCTTAAAATATACACACCGACAAAGAAAGTTCACAAGCTCCCATAATAAATAGAAAACACGCGAGTAAAGAATAGGTGCAGATTCCTCCCGCTAGAGCTCACGAGGATACAGGAAGCTCTCCATGCAAAACCATCCATTTAAAAGATGCGGACTTCTTAAGCGGTTCGCTTTGAACCAACAGGTAAGAACAGGATGCAAAATCCTGCTTAAATGAAGATCTTGTTTGTTCATCTCAAACGAATACCATGAAAGCATTCCACTCTTTTTTAGCAGTTCTCCTTTTATCTTATGTCGGTTGTAAAAACACTACAGAAACCAGGGAAAGCGAAGCAGAGGAGTCGACTCCTTTCGAACCGGAATGGATCAATAAAGTGGGTGCAGATTCAAACGAATTCAAAGAAGCGGTGTTTTATGTGAATGACTACGCTGCCGTTGCAGACGGCAGCGCGCTCACCACCACTGCCATTCAAAAAGCCATTGATGCCGCAGCTGCAAACGGAGGCGGTACCGTATCCTTTAAACCCGGCAAATACCTCAGCGGTTCTATATTTATCAAAGAAAACGTTCATTTTAATATTCCGGAAGGGGTTGAACTACTGGGAAGCGAAGACATCGCAGATTATCCCGAGATTGATACCCGCATTGCAGGGATCGAAATGAAATGGCCTGCCGCCCTCATCAACGTACTCGACCAAAAAAACGTGACTATAGACGGTGACGGCCTCGTTGACGGCCAGGGTAAAGTCTTCTGGGACTACTACTGGAACCTGCGCAAGGAATACGAACCCAAAGGCCTGCGCTGGATTGTAGATTATGACGCCAAACGCCCCCGTACAATACTCATTCAGAATGCGGAGAATGTATTTCTCGAAGACCTCAACATTCAACGTGCCGGATTCTGGACTGTGCAGGTGCTCTACTCCAACCACATTACAGTAGACGGACTCACCATACGCAATAACATCGGCGGTCATGGTCCCAGCACGGATGGGATTGATATAGACAGTTCGAAGTATATTTTAGTACAAAATTGCGATATCGATTGCAACGACGATAACTTTTGTTTGAAAGCCGGGCGCGACTGGGACGGCCTGCGGGTGGATCGCCCCACCGAATATGTAGTGATCCGGGATTGTATAGCATTAGCAGGATCGGGTCTTACCACTATTGGTAGTGAAACAAGTGGAGATATTCGCCATGTATTTGTTACTAACATCCAGGGAAAAGGCACCAAAACCGGACTCAAGATCAAATCGGCTACCAACCGGGGCGGAACGGTTGAAGACATTCATATGCAAAATATCAAAATGGATAGTGTGGGTACGTTTATGGAGGTTTCGATGAACTGGAATCCCGCTTACAGTTATTCAAAATTACCGGAAGACTATGCTTACGATACGATCCCAAAACGCTGGAAAACCTTACTCGAAGAAGTTACACCTCCGGAAAAAGGAATTCCAACATTTAAAAATATTAGCATTTCAAACATCGAGGTTCAAGGCGCCAAACGTGCCATTTATGTAAATGGAATGGAAGCTTCTACTGTAAGTAATATTCAACTGACTGATGTACACATTGCTGCACAGAAAGCTGGTCAAATAACCTATAGTAAAGATTGGACGCTTAATAATGTGAGTCTCAATATCGCCGATGGTTCTACACTAACTATTGAAAATGCACCGGGCGTTGAATTCCCGAACACCCTATACATCACAAATGATGAAGATTAATATGAAATTGAACTTGCTAAGTTACATTGCTTTTTTCTTCTGCATTTTTCAGTTTAATACCACCTGTTCACAAACTCCTAATCGGTTTGAATTGGTTACAGACAGTCAACAAGTGCGTATTCTTTATGATAAAGATGGAGTGGCACTAGACTCCATTACTGCTCATTTGCTAGCGAAAGACATTGAGCACGTAAGTGGATATTTGCCTCAAGTCACTACCGATAAAACTTCGATATCCGGAAACGCAATCGTTATCGGCAATCGGGCTTCTGAATTAATTCAAAGCTTTTCAGGAGCTAAAACTTCAATACAAGGTGACTGGGAAACCTACACCATTCAACATCTGCAGCATCCAACTGCTAAACTAGACAAGGTATTGCTTATAGCCGGTGCTGACCCCCGCGGTACGGCCTACGGGGTGTTTTCAGTCTCTGAACAAATTGGCGTTTCCCCGTGGTACTGGTGGGCCGATGTAACCCCTCTAGAACAAAAGGAACTGGTTCTGAATGTGGAAGCTATTCAGTCGAAAACACCTGCAGTAAAATTCCGCGGTATTTTTATCAATGATGAAGACTGGGGCTTGCAACCCTGGGCCGAAAAGACCTTTGAACCGGAAACAGGCGATATAGGTCCTAAAACCTATGCTAAAATCTTCGAGCTCATATTGCGCCTGCGTGCCAATACCTTGTGGCCCGCGATGCACCCCAGCACCAAAGCTTTCTTTCATTATCCCGGAAATAGAAAGATGGCTGAAAAGTATGAGATTGTTTTGGGGTCTTCCCACGCCGAACCCATGCTGCGCAATAATGTGGATGAATGGGATCACGAAGCCATGGGAGATTTTAATTATTTCACTAACAAACAAAAAGTGCTGGATTATTGGGAGTCACGAGTTAAAGAAGCTCAACATGTAAACGGGATCTACACATTGGGAATGCGCGGTGTACATGACAGCGGAATGGAAGGAGCAAAAAATACCGCCGATGCTGCAAAAGTTTTGGACGAAATAATTGAAGACCAGCGCAATCTGTTAAGCAAACATATTGGAAATCCCGAAAGTATACCGCAGGTTTTTACCATTTATAAAGAAGTACTTGACGTCTATGAATACGGTTTGGAACTGCCTGAAGACATCACCCTGATGTGGACTGATGATAATTACGGCTACATCCGAAGGCTGAGTAACACGGAAGAACGCAAACGCAGCGGTGGTAGCGGCGTGTATTATCACGCTTCCTACTGGGGAAGACCTCATGACTACTTGTGGTTAAGCACCACCCACCCGGCGCTAATACGGGAGGAAATGCTCAAAGCCTACGATACGGGAGCTGATAAAATATGGATTCTTAATGTAGGCGACATCAAACCGGCAGAATACAATATTCAGTTTTTTATGGATCTCGCTTTTGATCCTGATTCGTTTAGAAATCCTTCCAGTTACAAAAAACATATGCAAACTTTTTATGAAGCTATCTTCGGGAAGAATGTGGGTGGTGAAATAAGCAAGCTTAAAGAATGCTATTATGACCTCTCCTGGTTGAGAAAACCCGAATTTATGGGATGGAGTCAAACCGAACCTACACGTCCTACACATCTTACAGCATTCAGTTTAGATAAAGAAAACCCAGATAGAAGAGCGGCTTATCAAAACCTCGAAACTAAAGTTAACCAGCTTAGCGGTCAAATACCAAATACACGAAAAGATGCCTGGTTTGAGCTTGTGGCTTATCCTGTTTTGGCAGCTTCAGCAATGAATCAAAAATTTTTATACAGAGACTTGGCTACCTTTTATGCCAATCAAAGTCTTGAAGGTTCAAAAAACTATCAGGATTCCATTGCGCTACATCAGAATAAAATCAAACAGCTTACAGCGCACTACAACACCCAAATCGCTAACGGAAAATGGAGTAAAATGATGCACCATGCCCCACGCTATTTACCTGTGTATGAATTACCAAAAGCAGTACGTTCCGAAGAAAAAGCCATAAAAAAATACAGTCCACCGATGCATATACAAAAAATGGCATCGTTCACAAAGACTGAAAATTTCGAAGACAACTTTCCTCTAGAATTAACCGGCTTAGGCTATTCTAAAAGCGCTTTACAATTGACTCCGGTCACTCAAAAGCAGTATTCAGATACAGCGTTTACTGATAATCCAGTGATACATTACGAGATAATTTCAAATGAAAAAATGGACTCGGCTGTTCTAACATTAACAGCAGTTCCTAACCATCCGATTACGGGGGGTCAAAAGTTAAGACTTGGCGTTCAGTGGGATGAGCAGCCTGTAGCAATCCTAAACTTTGAAACACAAGGAAGAAGCGAGGCCTGGAAAGTTAATGTACTACGCAATCAGGCAAGAGCATCTTTATCCCTTAACGATATTGACCCGGGAAAGCACCGTTTAAAATTATATGCGATCGATCCCGGTGTCCTCCCAGATTACTTCCTACTTTCCAAAGAAAATGAAGACATCCCTTACACCTTTCCTAAAAATCAAAAATAGTTCCTATGAAAACAAAACGCGCCTCCTACTCTTTCTTTTTAATCATCAGCCTCTTAAGTATATTGAGTTGCACGGCACAACGCCTGATGGAAAATCTGGACCGAGGCCTGATCGCCATTCCGCAAGAAAATAACACGGCTGTGATCAGTTGGCGGGTTTTAGGAACAGATCCCGATGATATTCAATTCAATCTATACCGTCAGGCTAAAGGTATGCAACCTCAGAAATTGAATGATAAACCCATTACAGGCGCCACTTTTTTTAAAGACTCAGCTATTGATTGGTCTCAGGAGAATAGCTGGTATGTTACTTCTGTTTTAAATACTGAAGAGCAGCGTGAACCGGGTTCGTATACCATTCCGGTCAATAGCGAATTAAACCCCTATCACAGCATCCCGTTACAAACCCCTGAAGGCTACTTTCCCGGCGATGCCAGTGTGGGTGATCTGGATGGCGACGGGGAATATGAAATCGTTTTACACGTAAACGGTCGCGGTCACGATAATTCACATCGCGGTTTAACCGATGCGCCCATTCTGCAGGCCTACAAACTGGACGGCACATTGTTATGGGAAATCAATTTGGGGAAAAACATACGCGAAGGGGCGCATTACACCCAGTTTCTCGTGTACGACTTTGACAGCGATGGCAAAGCCGAACTGGTTTGTAAAACGGCAGATGGCACCACCGACGCCGCAGGAATCGTCCTTGGGGACCCGGAAGCCGATTGGCGCGATACCGATGAAAAAAGCAAAACCTACGGAAAGATATTAGAAGGACCGGAGTTCCTCACCGTTTTTGATGGCGAAACGGGAAAAGCCGTCGCTACTACAGACTACATTCCGCCACGGGGTGATATTGGCGCCTGGGGCGGTCACGGCGGAAATGGAGGTAACGACAGTTCCGGCAATCGCGTGGATCGCTTTACAGCCTGTGTGGCGTATTTAGACGGCATGCATCCCAGCATCGTGATGGGCCGCGGGTATTACGGTCGCACTGTTTTGGCAGCTTTCGATTTTAAAAATAACCAACTGAAATCCCGTTGGGTTTTTGATTCGGAAAATGGGGATAATCCGTATTCCGGGCAGGGGAATCACAACCTATCGGTCGCCGATGTGGATGACGACGGTAAAGATGAAATCATTTTTGGGGCAATGACTGTTGACGACGACGGCAGCGGGTTGTATACTACGGGCTTTAGACACGGCGATGCGATTCACGTAAGCGATCTGGATCCCGAGGTTCCGGGTCTCGAGCGTTTTGGTATTCACGAGATTGAAGAAGGAACGAAAGGCCCCGGAGTGGTGTTGTTTTCGGCTAAAGACGGAAAAGTACTCTTTACTGCAATGCCCAATCAGGACGTGGGACGCGGAGTCGCGGCCAATATTGATACCACCCGCGTAGGAGCTCAAATGTGGTGGCTGGGCTCCCGCCAATTGCACGACATTAAAGGAAATCCCATTGGGGAAGCGCCGCGATCGGCCAACTTTCTGATCTGGTGGGACGGCGATTACAGCCGCGAGATTTTAAATCGAAATTATATCGACAAATACGGAAAAGGTCGCCTGTTCACAGCAGAAGGCGCACACGCTATAAATGGAACAAAAGCTACTCCGTCTCTTAGCGCAGACATCCTGGGCGACTGGCGGGAAGAATTGATTTTACCCAGCGATGACGGTACCGAACTGCGCATATACACCACCCCCATTCCCACCAAACACCGCATGTACACGCTGATGCACGATCCGCAATACCGCCTGAGTATCGCCTGGCAGAATGTAGGCTATAACCAGCCGCCGCATCTGGGCTTTTATTTTGGTCATGGTCTAAAAAGCATTCCAAAACCGAATATCAGGCTGATTCCTGAAAACCTGAAGAACGCGAAATGATGCTTTTGAAACTAAAAATACCAGTTGCAATCGTCTTGTTCATTCTGTGCTATTCAGCGCTTGCTCAAACCCGGGACACCCTGGATCTGGAAGGAAGCTGGGCATTTCAAATAGACCGTAACGACCTTGGTACAGTCGAAAAATGGTTTACCCAAAAATTAAAAGATAACATTATCCTTCCCGGATCGATGCTCACCAACAATAAGGGCAACGACATCAGCATCGCAACCCAATGGACCGGCAGCATTTACGACAGCTCGTTTTACTTCAATCCGCGCTATAAAAAATACCAGCAACCCGGGGATGTGAAATTTCCGTTTTGGCTCACGCCGAAAAAAGAATACGTGGGAGCCGCCTGGTATCAAAAGGAAGTCAACATTCCCAAAGACTGGAAAAACCAGCGACTCTATCTGTTTCTCGAACGGGCACATACGGAAACCGTAGTCTGGCTTGATGATACCCCACTTGGGATGCAAAACTCCATGGTAGCTCCGCATCAGTACGAACTCCCGGCCGATATCAAAGCGGGTAAACACACGCTTACGATCCGGGTAGACAACCGCATTAAAGAGATCAACGTAGGACCGGACTCCCACAGCCTCACCGATCATACTCAGGGCAACTGGAACGGCATCATCGGCAAACTCAAACTCATCGCTACGCCATCGGTGTATATGGGAACTATTCAGGCCTATCCCAATCGGGAGCAAAAAGAAATCCTCTTTAAAATTCCTGTTAATCAGGCGGAAACCAAAAAGACTACAATCACCCTAAATCTTAATCTTTCCACCTTCAATACTTCTGAAACGACCGATTTCAACTTCCGCAAAAAAGAGGTTCGCCTCACTGAAAAAACCGACACGCTAGAGGTCACTTATCCGCTGGGCGAAAACCTGAAGCTTTGGGACGAATTCCATCCCTCCTTGTACCGTGCGCATTTCAGCCTAACCTCGAAAGCAGGTACCGACGATCTGGAACTAACCTTCGGAATTCGTGATTTTAAAACCCAGGGCCGAAGCTTTACGATAAACGACCGGCCCACCTTTTTACGAGGAACGCTAGACAATGCCATTTTCCCGCTAACCGGCTATCCGCCGATGGATGTACCCTCCTGGGAACGTATTTTTCGCATCATCAAAAACCACGGACTCAACCATGTGCGCTACCATTCCTGGTGTCCGCCCGAAGCCGCCTTTAAAGCCGCAGACCGTCTAGGAATCTATTTGCAACCCGAAGGCCCCAGTTGGGCCAATCACGGGACTGCGCTGGGCGTGGGCCGCAACATCGACCGGTATATTTATGAGGAAACCAACCGCATGATGCAGCAGTATGGCAATTATGCCTCGTACGTTATGATGGCTTACGGTAACGAACCTCGTGGCAAGCAGGTGGAATACCTTACTGCGTTTAACGATTATTGGAAGCAAAAAGACGCACGGCGTTTGTACACTGGGGCTTCGGTGGGCGGTAGCTGGCCGGTAATCCCCAACAACGAATTTATGGTACGCGGTGGTGCCCGCGATCTCGACTGGAAAAATCACGCTCCCCAATCGGTAAACGATTTCAGCGAAAACATCAAAGACTTTAAAGTTCCCTTTGTATCTCACGAAACCGGGCAGTATTGCGTATTTCCCAATTTTGACGAAATCAAAAAATACACCGGGGCTTACGAAGCCCGAAATTTCGAACTCTTTCAGGAAGATCTTGCCGATCATCATATGAGCGATCAGGCCGATACTTTTTTTAAAGCTTCCGGAAAATTACAAGTGCTGGCGTATAAATACAGTATTGAAAAAGCGATGCGCACTCCCGGTTACTCGGGTTATCAATTGCTTTCCCTGAGTGATTACAGCGGACAGGGAACCGCGCTTGTGGGGATTTTAGACGCCTTCTGGGATGCCAAGCCTTATGTAAATGCGGAAGAATGGCGGGAGTTTAGCAGCGAAACGGTACCCTTGGCAAAACTTCCAAAATTTGTATTTACCAATGCCGAAGAATTTAAGGCTGAAATTCAAATCGCACATTACGGAAAAGCAAAACGTATCACCAATCAAAGTTGGTCCATCACAGATGAAAAGGGTGAGGAACTGGCTTCAGGAACCTTTAACCAACCCGAGATCAATTACGGACTTTCAAATTTGGGCGTTGTTGAATTTTCACTTCGCGAAATTGATACCGCTCAAAAATTAACTCTGGAGGTAAGCATCGATGATACGGATTTTAAAAACCATTGGGACTTTTGGGTATTCCCGGAAGCACTTCCGAAGCTGGCAAGCAGCGTTTATGAATGCACCGAGTTAGACGAAAAAGCGCTGGAGGTATTGGAAAAGGGCGGTACGGTTTTACTCCATGCCGCTGGCAAAATCGTCAAAGGCGCGGAAGTGGCGCAGACCTTTCTCCCGGTGTTCTGGAATACTTCCTGGTTTCAGATGCGACCGCCGCATACCTTGGGCATTGTTGTAGATCCGGAGCATCCGCTCTTTCAGGATTTCCCAACCGATTTTCACAGCGATTTGCAATGGTGGAGCATTCTAAACAAACAGCAGGTGATGCATTTGGAGGACTTCCCTCCTACTTTTAAACCCCTGATTCAGCCTATTGATACCTGGTTTATGAACCGGCGTCTCGCTATGGCTTTTGAAGCACGAGTAGGTAACGGAAAGCTGATGGTCATCAGTGTAGACCTCAACGATTCCAAAAAAGATGCTGCCGCCCACCAACTCTACTACAGCCTGCAACAGTATATGAATTCGGATGATTTTAATCCTGAGACTAAACTGGAATCCAAACTGATTCAGGACTTATTTACAACTCCGTCTCGGCAACAATTTGACAAGTACACCAAAGACAGCCCTGATGAGTTGAAACCTAAAAACGAAGGAAAATGAAAACCTACGCACTCCACAGAATTTTTGGCCTGGCAGTGTTGACGCTCGTATTAAATACGAGTTTGTTAAAGGCTCAGGAACAAAAACCATGGCACGATCAAAACCGGAAAATCCATTACAAACCTGACGGAAATAGCTTTGTCCTGGTAAACGGAACCCGGAAATTCAATCGGGCGCTGTATGGCACCAATACTGGATTTCGAGTAGAAACCGGAGATTTACCGGAGTTTGCCTTATACCTACCTGGTATGGGAGGAAATTTCAAGTTAGGGATTTCAAAAGGAGGAGATTCAAAATGGATCACCGAGGCTGACAGCATTGTTACAACATACACACCCGGCAGGATGCATTATGAAATTAGGGATGCGCTTTTAGAAGATGGTTTTATGAAGATTACCGTTGTAGCTTCCGCTGATACCGAAGCGTTAATTCTAAAAGTAGGCGAACATAAGATACCTAAGAACGTTTCCATCAACTGGTTGTTCGGCGGTGCCAGCGGGAAGAAATTCCATAGAGATGGGGATATTGGTGCAGATCCCGAGTCAGTGTTCTACCTGCAACCGGAATATGCCAAACATAACAACTATACTTTAAAAGAAAATAGCTTTCTCTTAGACTTCAATTGGGACAAAAAAACACAAACCAATAAAAAATCTTTGCTTGCAAAAGTTCCCCAGGGAACCCTAAGCTTGGGAAGCGCAAACGCCATAGATAATCCACGAATTCTAAAAAATTCTGCGGTTGATTCGCTCCCGGTGGTGTACGGTTCAGTTGAAAGAAATGCAACAAAAACCTACTATTGGTATATAGAAAACACCACTAAAAACAGTGCTGTTCAGCAAGGTACGCTAGCAAAAGCATTTGAGCAGGCCCTTTACAAAGCCGATACCTTGGCCAATCGGGTTCGTTTAAATACTCCAGATCCGTATCTGAATACGCTGGGAGGTGCGCTTGCAACGGCTGCAGATGCGATCTGGGAAGATCCTGCTTTTTTACACGGTGCGGTAGCCTGGCGGATGCACCTCAACGCCTGGCGCGGTGCGTATAATGCCAATGTACTGGGCTGGCACGACCGGGCAAAAACGCATTTTAAAAGCTATGGGAATGCTCAGGTTTTAGAACCGGAAACCGGACCGGTGGTTTTAGACAGCAGCCGCAATTTTGCCCGCCAAAAAGAAGTATTGGGTACTTCGATGTTCAGCAAAGGCTATATCAGCAGACATCCCAACCGGAAGGATCGCGCACATCACTATGATATGAACCTGGTTTTTATAGACCAGCTGCTTACCCATTTCAACTGGAACGACGATCCCACATTTTTAGAAGAAATTTTTCCGGTCATTGAACGGCATTTAGCCTGGGAAAAACGCAATTACGATACCGATGATGATGGACTCTACGATGCGTATGCAGCGATCTGGGCAAGTGATGCCTTACAATACAGCGGCGGCTCGGTCACCTATACTTCAGCATACAATTACCGCGCGAATGTACTCGCCGCAAAGCTTGCCACGCGTTTAGGTAAAACTGCACAACCCTATCTGGACGAAGCAGCTAAAATTAAAAATGCCATTCAAAACACCCTTTGGTTACCCGCTCAGGGCGTTTATGCCGAATATAAAGATGCTTTGGGCAAAGAACTGCTCCATAAATCTCCGGGAATCTGGACGGTCTATCACGCATTGGATAAAGGCATCGCTGATGATTTTGAAGCTTATGAAAGTTTAAATTATGTAACCCGGGAAATCCCGCATATTCCGGTTCAGGCTACAGGATTACCGCATCCCGATTTAGAGCTGGTCTCTACAACAAACTGGCAGCCTTATACCTGGTCTGTAAATAATGTGGCGCTGGCTGAAAACCTCAATATGGCACTCGCCTACTGGCAAGGAAACCAACCCGAAAATGCGTATAAACTTTTTGAAAGTGCACTTCTAGAAAGTATGTATCTGGGAGCTTCTCCTGGTGGTTTTCAGCAATTATCGTTTTATGATGCCATTCGCGGAGAACTCTATCGGGATTTTGCCGACCCTATCGGCGTAGCTTCCCGCGCTCTGGTAGAAGGACTTTTTGGGATTCAACCGGATCTGCTCGATAAAAAACTACGCATAAAACCCGGTTTCCCGGAAGCATGGGATCACGCAAGCCTTGATCTACCGGATGTAGCGCTTTCCTTTAAACGAACAGCAAACGAATTGGTTTATCAGATCGAAAATAAATTGGATACCGATTTAAATTTAGAATTAGAATTAAACCTGAATACCACCAGGATTAAGGATGTTTTGGTCAATGGAAATTCCGTGAATTATCAACTTAAAACGGAAGCTATCGGTAAACCAAAAATTCTAATCCCAGCCGGTATTCATAAGGCCTACACGATTCAGGTAATTACAAAGGATTCAACTCCTGAAGCCCTTCAATGCAAAGCATCCTACACCCCGGGAGCTTTTGTTGCGATCACATCACAGAATGCAGAACTCCTCGAACTCAAAGACCCTCAAAAAGTTTTGACAAACACAGCAATTTCAACGCAAAAGCTGTCTGGAACTATTGCTTCTGAATCCGGAAACAAAATGCTTTTTATCAAGCTAAAACAAGATGAAATGACGTGGTGGCAACCGCTTGAAATTCAGGTAAAACCCAAATTTCAAATCCTGTCAACGCAATTGAAAAAAGACAGTCTGGGAATCACTATTCAAAACAACACAGATACAAAGGTTTCCGGCACTTTAAAAATCAACCATAAAGCAGCACAACAAGTAAGCTTCGAAGCAAACGCTCCAGCTACCCTAACACGCGCACTGTCCCAATGCTTTCCGGGAACGAACGAGCTTCAACTCGATTTAGCTTCCGGAGAAAAAGTGCTGCTACCCTTCACCAATTGGGACATCCCAAACTCCAGGATGGAACAACAAACAATGCTAAATATCAGTGACTTTTTTAATGCACGGGTAGACGAAGTATTTCAGCAGCAGTATTTGAGTCCGCGCCCAGAGTCTCCTACTTTGCAGCTTCCGACAACCGGGGTCGGTAACTGGTGTTATCCCAATGTCGCTGAAGATATTCATCTGGACGATTCCGGACTTCGGGAGGCTTCGGGAACTCGAGGATTCATCCAGGGCCCCGAAAAGATTTTTTACGCAACGCCTTCAGAAGAACAAGCTTTTAATAGTGCGTTTACCTCAAAATGGGATACCTATCCCGATTCGATTACGATTCCGCTTGAAGGAACTGCATCACACGCTTATTTGATGATGGCAGGCACCACAAACCCCATGCAAACGCAACTGGTGAATGGCACGGTAACCGTCACCTATACTGATGGAACTACGACGACTTTAGAACTTAAAAATCCTGAAAACTGGTGGCCTATTGAACAGGATTATTATACAGACGGCTATGCCTTCATCACCGGTGCGCCGAGACCTCCTCGCGTTATTTTCAAAACGGGGGAAATCACACGCGATTTTAAAAACTATAAAGGCATACACGGCTTTACGAATTACGGAATTGATGGCGGTGCGGGAACGATTCTCGACCTTCCGCTCGCCCCGCAAAAAACACTAGAAAAACTAACCCTTGAAGCTCAAGCCAATGATGTGATCATCGGCTTGATGAGTCTGACTTTACTGAAACCACAACGCAATGAAAACTAAATTCTGGATCACGTCGCTCTTTTTGGCACTATGCATTACCGGATGCCAAAAGGAACAAAAAACTACCGAAACCCAAAGTATGGCTATAGACCGAAAAGCGGTCGTTACCCGTCACAACGTTCACATTTCTCAAGTAGATACGCTGGCTTCATTAACCGTGGGTAACGGCGCTTTTGCATTTACCACAGATGTCACAGGACTGCAAAGCTTTCCTGATTTTTATCAAAACGGAATCCCGTTAGGCACCTTGTCTGAATGGGGATGGAACGCGAAACCTAACGACTCGGATTATCGTTTTGAAGAAACCCTCAAGGACTACGATCAAAACGGAAGAAAAGTTTCGTATTCCACGCAGATAAAAACTCCCCAACACGCCAAGGAAGCTGTTGATTTTTTTCGCTCAAACCCGCATCGGGTGCATTTGGGCAATCTGGGTTTTGAACTGACTAAAAAAGATGGTACTCCGGTTAAACCCGAAGACCTTCAGGATATTGACCAAACCTTAGATTTATGGACGGGTATACTCACCAGTAAATTTACACTAGAAGGTGTTCCGGTAGAAGTTCAAACCGCAAGCGACCAAAACAGCGACGCCATTGCTGTAACCGTAAATTCTGAATTGATCAACAGCGGCCAACTGAAAATTCGTTTGCGCTTTGCTTCACCTACTGCTGCCTGGTCTGATTATGGAACGCAGTGGAAAAATCCTGAGCGATACGTGAGCGGAATTATACAGCAAAATGATACTTCCGTTTTAATCGAGCGTAAATTGGATTCACTGAACTATAAGGTTGCTTTAAATTGGAAAGGAACCGCAAAGGTTTCTGAAAAGGAGGATCACTATTTTCTCGTAGAACCTACCGGCCATCAAATTGCGCTCACCTGCACATTTTCTGATGCGCAAACCCTTAAAGAAAACCAAGCCGAAACCATCTACAACAACAGTCAGGAGGCCTGGCAAAACTATTGGATGAACGGCGGAATTGTGGACTTCTCAGGAAGTACAGATCCGCGGGCAGATGAATTAGAACGGCGTGTGGTGCTCTCCCAATATTTGACCAAAGCACAAACTGCCGGGGCGATGCCACCACAAGAAACGGGACTCACTTACAACAGCTGGTATGGCAAACCCCATCTGGAAATGCACTGGTGGCATGGCGTACATTATGCGCTGTGGGGCAGACCTCAATATCTGGAAAATACACTCCACTGGTATGAGACTGCTTTTGAAAAAGCTAAAAAGCTAGCAAAAAGACAAGGTTTTAAAGGTGCACGCTGGCAAAAAATGACCGATCCTTATGGCGATGAAGGTCCATCTTCTGTGGGTGCTTTTCTCATCTGGCAACAACCGCATTTTATCACCTTTGCCGAATTGCTCTACCGTGCAGATGCCAGCAATACGACTCTCAATAAATATAAAGAACGCGTATTTGCTACAGCCGATTTTATGGCCTCCTTTCCCGATTATGATAACAAAAACGATCGCTATGTTTTAGGTCCGCCGGTAATACCCGCGCAGGAACGCTTTGAAAAAACCCAAACCTACAATCCTGCTTACGAACTCGCCTATTGGAATTGGGCGCTTAAAACTGCTTCTGAATGGAAAAAACGCCTGGGAGAAGCCGTTCCTGAACAATGGAATGAAGTTTTGGAAAAGCTTTCGGCACTGCCGGTTCAGGAAGACTATTACTTAGCTACGGAAAGCGCAACCGACTCGTATACCAATCCCGAATTTTTAACCGATCACCCTTCGGTTTTTGGCACTTTTGGAATGCTTCCGGAAACCAGTCTGCTTGATAAAGTTACGATGCGTAACACCTTCGATAAGGTCTGGGATGTATGGACATGGGAAGATACCTGGGGTTGGGATTTCCCGATGACCGCGATGACCGCTGCCCGTTTAGGAATGCCTGAAAAAGCCATTGATGCGTTATTTATGGATGTGCAAACCAATACCTATCTCAAAAACGGACACAATTATCAGGAAGAACGCTTAACGCTGTATATGCCCGGAAATGGAGGTTTATTGACCGCTGTGGCGATGATGTGCGCTGGATGGGATGGTGCCGAAACCAAAAATCCGGGCTTTCCGAAAGACGGCAGCTGGAAGGTTAAATGGGAGGGATTGGAACCGTTCTTTTAAGTCGCATTACGACTTTAGTAAAATTAAAACCGCCCAGCCTTTTATTTAAATAAAGCGGCTTTAATCTGTTCCAATTCTTGTTTAGAAACGCGTATCGCAGTGCCGTGTCGAATCCCATCAGGAAAGGAAACCTGATCAGAAATATCGGTCCATTTTTTTAAATCGGTAGATTGTACCGCGCCGTATTGATGGTCGGTATATTTATCAAAATAGACCAGCCACTCCCCGTCTTTCTGAATCAGCGTAGGTCCTTCGGCCCAGTAGTTTCCGGTAATGGGTTCGCTTGCTTCCGAATAGGGTCCGGTTAGGTTTTGTGCGGTGGCTACTTTGAGGTTTTTGCGTGCCGGTTCACGGGTTTCGTCTTTTAAAACCATCACATATTGTTTCCCGTCCCATTGAATGGTGGCATCTATCGAATTGAAACCAGGTTCGTAAAGCACCTGGGCTTTGCTAAACTCTTTAAAATCTTTCGTAAGCGTATAATACATCCGGTGGTTATACCCCGCATCCAGTTCCGATTGCGTTTCGGGATACAAACCGGGGATGGTTGTCGCCCAGTAGATCATATACTCCTCGTTTTGGGCATCATAGGTGATCTCCGGCGCCCAGCAGTTACGCGCCGTTTCTTCGTGTTGCATCACCGGAATCAAGTGCTGTTCAGACCAGTGTATCAAATCATCGGAGGAGGCATAACCGATGCCCCGCTCGGTCCAGCCTGTGGTCCACACCATATGATACTTACCATCTCCCCCTTTGATGACTGCCGGATCCCGCATCAGTTTTTGCTTCCCCACTTCGGGGGTAAGAATAGACTGATCGTTGTTTAAAGACTTCCAATGCAGCGCGTCGGTACTGTAGGCCAGATGTAACCCATCTTCGCCATTGCCTTTAAAATAGGTGAAAATATAGGCCGGATCCTGGGCTTTGCAGGAGGTGCATGCAAAGGCTAGTATTAAAAGAATAGATAGTTTTCGGAGCATAATTAAAACGTGTATAATGGGCTTGTATCTGCAGTAGCAATCCTAGCAGCCTGTCCCCTCGAGCGCAGTCGAGAGGTTGTAAAACTCAATTTATAATCGCAAGGTCTCGTCCTGAAAACATTCGGAAGCGCTCGACCAAACATTTAAATCCTGATATCATTAAGTAGTGATTTTTATTCAGACACCAACCCATGCTTTTGCATCCATAAAGTTAAAGCTTCGGGCCAGGAATTTGCAGTGGCAGTACGTCCCATTCCAAAACCGTGACCCCCGTCTTCATAGAGGTGCATTTCGGTAGGAACACCAGCATCTTTGAGCGCTAAATAATACCGAATACTGTTTTCTACAGGCACCGCACCATCATCGGTTGCGTGTACCAAAAAGGTCATGGGAGTTTCAGGCGTGACCTGATATTCTCCACTGGTGTTGTAAACCTCAGCCTGAGTGGTTTTTTTGCCCAGCAAATTATCACGCGAGCCCTGATGTGTGATGCCGCTTTGCATACTAATCACCGGATAGATCAACACTGCAAAATCAGGCCGGGCTGAAACCCCTTCCGTACTCGTATAAACGGCACCGGCATAATGTGTAGAGGCTGTGGAAGCCAAATGTCCCCCGGCAGAAAAACCCATGATCCCCACTTTTGAAGCATCTATACCATAATCTCCGGCGTGTTGCCGCACATAGCGAATGGCGCGCTGAGCATCTTGTAGCGGCCCTATACTTTTATCCTGCATAATGCGATCGTGGGGCAAACGGTATTTGAGTACAAAACCGGTCACGCCCTGTTCGGCAAACCAGGCTCCCAGTTTATAACCTTCCTTATTAATGGCCAGATGACTGTAGCCGCCACCGGGACAAATCACTACGGCTGTTCCGTTTGCTGTTCCGGCTTCTGGAGTGAAAATGGTCAATGTGGGATTTGTGACCTTTCCATAACCACGGATTTCCTCACCGTCAAACTGTTGTTCTTCAGTATAGTTTTCATCGGCAATACTTCCGGGCACTTCATCCCAAAGTTCGACTTCCTGCTGTTGCGCAATAAGGGCGTTGCTTGCAAATAAGCTCATTAAAAGTAGGTGTTTGAATTTCATCCTGTAATTTAAATAAATTACTTCGGGCTAAGCCCAAGAAGCATTAAATTGAATAATCCATTTTTAGAACACGTGTTAGCGCGCGATTGTATCGCGTAATGATAAATCTCGATTCTCGAGTAAATCCGGTTAAACAAGCGTTGTTTTTATAAGCCACTTCCCAGTAATACGAAACTTGCTACTCTTCGAGACGGTACATTTCGGCACCTGCTAACAGAAAACAACCCAAACCATAATCCTCAAAATCCGGTTGCTTGGTATACGAAAGCGGCTGCCCGTCTTTAGGTTCTTTTCCGGTAGATTGCAACCACCCCAGGAATCCGTTTTCGTGTAAGCTTTCCGTGGTCAGAGCATTCCAGGCTTTAGTAACTACGGGTAAATAGGTTTCACGGTCTAAGAGATCGTTATTGATCCCGTACGCGATTCCGTAGACAAACAAGGCGGTTCCTGAAGCTTCCTTCCCTCCAAAATGCGTGGGATCGTGCAAACTCACATTCCAAAAGCCGTCCTTGCGCTGAACCTTAACCAGTGCTTCAGCCATCGCCTGCAAGTCTTCAACATACTGCTCGCGGTGTGGCGCATCTTCGGGAATGATCGAAAGCGTTTTGGCCAGAGCAGCGATCACCCAACCGTTACCGCGACTCCAATACGAATCTTCCCCATTCGGTTCAGTATACGGGGGATCAAAATCGGCATCCCGCCACCAGAGTCCGTCTTCCGGATTAAAAAGTCCGTTTCCACCGATCACATTTCGGCTTTCCATATACATCTGGTACATTTTATCAAAATAGCGAGGATCATTCTCGAGCACTCCCATTTTGGCAAACACCGGCATCCCCATTTGTATGGCGTCAATCCAGTCCCAATCGTCCTGTTGCGGGGTATGTAAAAACTTCTGCATACAGGCACGCGTATTTTTCAGCTTTTCCGGATCGGGTTGCAGATTGTATAAATCAATATAGGTCTGAGCTGCATCATAATCATCGGCATTGCGGGTTTCATTCCCACTACGGAAGCCCCACTGGTGAAAATTAGCCCAATCCAAAGCATAGTTGTAGTACTCCGCTTTGGGATAGATTTCGTGCAGGGCCATCAATCCCTCATAATACACCCCACGCGTCCAGATATGACTGGGACGCTCTTTATTGGTGATAATGGTTTTACCCACATCCGGCCATTTTTCCATAAAATAGGCATTAGCGAGTTGCATGTCTCGGAGAATCGCATCTCGTTCTATCGGTTTTTGGGCAGCACAATTAAGACTGAAAAGTGCAGTGAGCAGGAGTATAAATAGCTTATTCATTAGAATTGATTTAAAGGTATTAGTGGGTTTCGGTTGTAAGCGGAATCAAACGTACAGGTCCTAACAATCCCGAAGGGGTAGGCTCCCAGACGGAAGCATCAAAGGCTTTATAATCTTTATTGACCATATTGATCTCGTAAAAATTCTTCCACTCTTCCCCGCGCAGTTCTTTGGCGCGGATTCGGTTTGCGGCCAGATTGGTCACCTTAATTTTCAGGGTATTGGTGCCGGACTTGAGTGGACCCAAATCCAATTGATAAGGCACAGACCACGCAGTACCCACATACGCATTGTTGAGCCAGACTTCAGCACTTTCCCGCACATCACCCAGACTTAATCTCCAGGAATCAGCAGATGTTGTGGGTTTTTTAAAGCTGGTGGTATATACCGCAGTACCTGAAAAATGCTCGGCATCTTCGCCCAGAGTCGTCCAGGATTTCAGGGTATTCAGCGCTGCAGCTTTGGGTAGAACGGGACCGCCTTTTTCAAAAGTGAGTTGCCAGTCTTGATCTAAAACAAGGCCTTCATCAAGAGGTTCGGTATACGTCCAAGGTTTAATACCTTCAGGAACCTGAGTTTTTAAAATCAGTGCATCTCCGGAAGCGATCTGCACCTTGACTTCGGTTTTCCCGTTTACGGTACGGGTGATGGCCCGGCCGGTTTTACGATTAAGCGGATCTAAGAGCGCCACCTCATCGGCCGCAACCGCAAGCGGAATAAACTGGTCTACCGCTTTTGAAGTATGATTGACGAGGTAATAAATTTTGGAGTCACCAGCACTACGGCGGATGAATTTGAGTCCACTCTCCACCAGCCGTTCCGGATAGACGCCCGCAGCATTCAAGCCAGAATCCAAATCGACACCGCTCAGCTTGTTTTGAGCGATCAGGTTTTGCAGGGCTTCCGTTTGCTGTTTGTATTCAAAAAATCCCGGAACACCTTCCGGCAAACCGGTAAAAATCACGGAAGCTCCGGCATCTTTTAAGGCTACTAGTTTTTGCAGGGTGGCCAAAGGCATAAATTCACAGTCCGGGACAACCAGTGATTTGTAGCTGCCGCCCGGCAGTACAATTTTTCCATTGACAACTTTGGCTTTTGCCAAAAAATCATCCGAAAGGAAATCAACGCCATAGCCTTTTTGCATCAGCTCATTGGTGGTTGCATAAAACGGAGTATCCAGCAACCACTCGTTAAGGGAATGAATTTTAAACTGAAAAAACAACTGCCCACCTTTAAAGCTGTTATACTGATCGTAAATGGGCCAGTACAGTAAGGTCTCATTATCGGGTTGGCCTTCCTGCAAAACACTTTGCACATTGGCCAAATACGAAAACAGTGCCGGTGCATCTTCCCAAATGCTGTTCTTCGGACTAAAATTTACCGAAGCGTAAAACTTCCAGCCCGGCCAGCCCGCGCGCTCCGGCGAATAGGTAGAGCCGTGCAAAAAAATATGATTTACGCCGTTAAGCAAAAGCTCTTCGGCTTCCGGTTTGGTTTGTGAAAGTGCGGTTTTAAAATGCTCCCGCAACCAGGTAAAGGTCTCGGAAGAAATCAGGGGTTTCCCCGCAATATGCCCTGCACTGGAAGAGAACTTCAACATCACCGGATCAGCATCCCCGGTACGGATGTTTTCGGCCTCGCGTCTAAATCCGGCAATGTCATAAGGCATAGAGCCAAAGGTCTCACACTCTGGAATATCTGCCGATGCGTACAGATCGATCAGGTTTCCCGGCGAACCATGGGCCTGCAGTTTGGTCTTAAAGCCGTGCTTGTTCGCCCAGTCGGTCCAGGGTTCATCAAAACGATGCAGCAATAAATCGGACAAGGTTTCCCGATAATCACTTTTAACCCGGTTGCCCAGATCCGTATCGGTTTTACTCAATACTAAAGGGATATAGGGCTTTAGGTCATACCCGCGATACTCCTTAAAATACTCGAAGAATTTTGGGGTAAAATCCGTCCCATATACTTCATAACTGTCATTAAAAATCGCCCGGAGTTTACCCTTCAACTCAGCAAAAGCAGAATCGTAAGGTTGTACATAATCTTCAAAAGCTTCGGTAGAATAGTGATCGAGCGTATAACCCGCACCTCCCGGCGCGGAACGTTTTACCTGCTGCCCGGTTTTACCGGTAAATAGGGCGTAAAGCCTATAGTCGGAATCTTGTGGGGTCCAGTTGAGTCTTCCCTCGATTACCTTACCGGTTAGGTCGGTAAATTTTTCATCAGAATCATAAGCCAACAAGGCCGTGAGTGTCGCCGGTTGCTTTTCTTTAGAATCCGGAAGGATTTCCTGATTAAAAGGCTCCCCGCTTTTGAGCTGGTACTGCTGTACCACCAGTTTGGTCGCGGCATACTCCTGTTCTACCTGTGGTCCGCCATAGGGCCAGCCCGTTCCCAAAACCAGATCAACACCCAGTCCCAGACTGTCTGCTGTACGGAGGGTATAGTCTAACATCTCCAGCCATTTGGGAGACAAATGGTCCAGAAAATGAGCCTCCTCCCCTTTTGCACCGTAAATGGGAGTGATTTCTACCCCGCCCAAACCGGCTTCTTGAAAGGCAACAAGATGTGCTTTCAGGTTGGGTTTGTCAACCGCACTGCCCATCCACCACCAGCGCGTCCAGGGTTTTGTGGTATTATGAACTTCCGGCCAAAGCACCTCACCTGAGTCAGAAAAGTCTTTAGCTTCCTGAGACTTACAGCTCAATACAAGCACAAAACTCATGATATATATAAAAGAGTTGACGTAAAAACGCATAGAATTAGGATTTAAATCTGAAAATACAATGCATTGCACAAAGTCTCAAACCAAGCTAAAAGTAAGGGTTTAAGAAGCAAATGCTATCCTGTGCCGTCCTGTTGACACGCGCTACTGTCGCAGCTACTCTTTGTAGCATTTTAACAAAAACAGGACAGTGCAGCACTGTAAGCACAGGATACTTCAAACGATGTAATTATTTAGCTTTAACAAACAAATAACGATTTTAAAGTTAAAACTCTCAAAATCTTTTCTCAATTATGAAACAAATAAACAAAAACATTTTAGTGTTTCTGGGCTGCTTACTATTGAGTGCAGTGGTCTGGGCACAAGAAAAAACGGTTACAGGTACCGTGACCGATCCTCAGGGAATGCCTTTACCTGGCGTAAACGTACTGGTACAAGGAACCACTTCCGGCACACAAACAGACTTTGATGGAAACTTTCAAATTCAGGCTTCTGAAGGCGCTGTACTTGTTTTTTCATACGTTGGAATGAAATCGATTTCGCAACCGATTACAGGTGCTAATACGTATTCGATAACGATGGAGGAAGACAGTGCGGTACTCGACGAAGTGGTACTTGTAGGGTATGGTACTCAGAAAAAAATCAAGCATCACCACTGCCGTTGCTACAATGGACACAGAAATTTTAAATCAGCGACCTATCAGTAAAGTAGATCAGGCGATGGTGGGACAAATGGCGGGTGTGCGCGTAAAACAAACCAGCGGTGTACCCGGAAAAAGTTTTTCGGTACAAGTACGCGGTACAGGTTCTATTTCTGCAGGAAACCAACCGCTCTATGTTATAGACGGTTTCCCGTTAGAGCCTGCAACCCAAAATGGCAGTGGCGATTTTGGCTCTGGCAACCCATTAGACAACATCAATCCCGGTGATATTGAATCCATTCAGGTTTTAAAAGATGCTGCTGCTGCGTCAATTTACGGTTCTAGAGCCTCTAATGGTGTGGTTTTGATCAAAACCAAATCCGGTAAACTGGGCAAGCCTAAATTGAGTTTCAATACGTATTATGGAATCAATCAAACGGTTAAAAAACTAGATGTTCTCAATGCTGAAGAATGGATTGACCGCGCTTCAGAAATTATAGATTCACGCTGGGTAAGTTCTGGAACAGGACGAACTGCCGATCAAACCAGTGCTGAGCGTCAGGCAATCCTGGGAGGTTTTGATACCAACTTCATCAAGGATGATCGCTGGTTTCAGGAGGGGCACCCCGGTCTGGATTATATAGACTGGCAAGATGAATTCTTCAGAACTGGAGAAGTAAAAAGTTACCAACTTTCTGCACGCGGCGGAAATGAATTTGTAAACTATTTTATTTCTGGAGAACACCTCAATCAGGATGGTATCGCACGGGGCGTGAACTACAAGAGGTATTCTGCTCGTGCTAACATAGAAATCACAGCCAATGAAAAATTGAAATTCGGTATTAATATTGCTCCATCGTATTCGGTAACTCAAGATCCGGGGGTTGAAGGAAAAGACAACCTGATGCACTATGTAGTTTCTGCCACACCGATTTCAGAAAACGGCCTGGACTATAACATAGGGGATAATGCGCCGTATGCCTGGGGTCGTAGCGTACCGAGCCCCATCCGAACTATTGAAAATACAATAGGGGAAAATAAAATATTCAGAACCCTGACTACCCTGTTTGGAGAATATGAAATCAGCGAAGGGCTTCGGATCAAATCATCACTCAACCTGGATAACACAGAAGCAAAGAATAAATATTTTAAACCCTCTTTTGTTGATCGCAACAGACAAGCTTCAGGTTCATTCTCTTCGTATCAAAAACAAAATTTTGTAAACGAAAATACGGTGAATTACGATCTCAACTTTAATGACACACATACCTTATCTTTATTAGGAGGTGCTTCATACAGTATTTTTAAATATGACAATCAGCGAATTCTTGCAGCAGAAGGTTTTGGCTCTGATGATATTACCACAATTAATGCGGCTAACAATATAAGCGCCAGCGGCACCTATACTTTGGAAACTAAAAAGGTATTGATCTCTTATTTTGGGCGTGCACAATACGGCTATCAGGATAAATATTTAGTGACTGCAAGTATTCGTAGAGATGGTTCCTCAAATTTTGGTAGGGATACAAAATGGGGTGTTTTTCCATCAGCTTCCTTAGGATGGAATATAGATAAAGAAAAATTCATTTCAAATGTTGAGTTCATCAGTAATATGAAGCTTAGAGCGAGTTGGGGTCTGGCCGGAAACAACACCTTTAGTGATGATTATGCCAGTATTTCGCGAATAGGTTTCTCTAATTACTCCTATAATGGAAATTTTGCAACCGGTCAAGTGCCCATCAATTCTGCTAATCCTAATTTAAGTTGGGAAGAATCTGAAACGATAAATTTTGGTACAGACATCGGCTTATTTAAAGGAAGGATTTTTACTTCTTTTGATTACTATGTAAAAACCAATAAAGACTTATTATTGAGCGTACCGGTACCTACTGCATCCGGCTTTTCTTCTGCAGTAACCAATATTGGTAAAGTAGAAAACCGCGGTTGGGAATTAGAATTGACTACACGCAACCTGCAAGGGGGTGAATTTACGTGGACAACAAACTTCAACTTGAGTCATAATACCAATGAAGTAAAACAACTAGGACCAGACAACTCACCGATTTTAGGCGGCTCATTTGATATAGAGCACAACATTCTCCAAGTAGGTCAACCGCTGTATAGCCTGTATGTTGTTCAGCAAGATGGAATCCTATCTGCTCAGGATATTGCCAATGGCGCAGCACTTTACGGTAATCAAACCGAAGGCGATCCTAAGTATGTAGATGCAAACGGCGATGGTGTGATTAGTCCGGCAGACCGGGTGCTTTCAGGACACCCCAACCCAGATTATGTTTATGGAATGACCAACACGTTTACCTATAAAGGTTTTGATCTTACTGTACTGTTACAAGGACAATCTGGCGGTAAAATCTATTCTACTTTTGGTAGAGCAATAGACCGAACTGGTCAAGGGTATCAGGATAATCACTTAGGTTTTATAAGAGACCGCTGGAGATCTCCAGAAGACCCCGGTAATGGTATTGAAGGTAAAGCCTACTCTACCTTTGGTAGAATTAAAAATACAGACTGGTTATATTCTTCAGATTACTGGAGAATTAGAAACATCACCTTAGGTTACGATCTGGGGTCTGTGATCAAAACCAATATATTTTCTGGATTGCGAATTTATGTAACAGCAGAAAACTGGTTTGGAGATGATAACTACTATGGGGGCTTCAATCCGGAGGCAGTAAACAGCAATGGTGATGATTATGGAGCATTCCCGCTTTCTAAATCAATTGTAACCGGATTAAACTTCACCTTTTAATAAAAAAACTCATGAAAAAATATATAACCTTAATCTTGCTCTCGGTTCTGGCACTTTCTTGTTCAGAAGATCTTGATCAGACCCCCATCTCAGAGCAGGGCAGCAATAACTTTTACAGAAACACTGCAGACTTTGAATCTGCAGTAACGGGTATCTACAGTACGTTACAAAGTTACCCTGTATACCAGTTTTACCTATCAGAAACACGCTCTGATAATTTATATGCGGTTTCTCCTACCGGGGTTCGAGCTTATGATCCTATTAATGCTTTTGACCGTTCTCTGGCTACAAATACGATTATTGCAGATAACTGGAATACCGATTTTACCGGTATTTTTAGAGCCAACACGGTACTCGACCAGCTTACTTCAGAAGTAGTACCGGATGCTGCTACATTGGACAGGTTGAAGGGTGAAGCAAAATTTTTAAGAGCTTTTTTCTACTTTGATTTGGTAAGAACTTATGGAAAAGTACCGGTATTCAACCGGGTTTATACCCCTACAGAAACCTTAGAGGTACCTCGTGCTCCTGTTGCCGAAGTTTACGACCTCATCTTAGCAGATTTAATCGAAGCTACAACGCTGTTACCCGACTCTTACGGATCTGACTCCCTGGGTAAAGTTACCTCCTGGGCAGCTAAAGCAATATTAGGTCAGGTGTATCTAACCCGTTCCGGGCCTACTTACGGTATTGAAGGGCCAGGCCTGGACAGCGATGAATACAACCTCGCATTGGAGCAATTTAATGACATCATTGAGAACGGCCCTTTTGGCTTTGCTGATGATTATGCACGGATATTTGATTACAATAATGAGCATAATGAAGAGATTGTTTTCAATATCGAATATTTATCTGGCGGAGTGGGTGTAGGTGCAGAATACCCTTCGGTTCCGGTTCCTGATGGATATTTACGGGTGAATTCGGTTGGTTTTTCTAATGGAGAGACCGCCAAGCAAGTTTCTGCAGATTTGATCAATACCTATGAGGAAGAGGATATCAGAGCTGATTTAGACATTCTTCAAGGATATACAGATCAAAACGGAAACTTCAACCCGGTACCTTTTTATACGAAATACCTCAATCTGGATCGCGCAGGGCAGGATCGCTTTGATTGGGGACTGAATTATCCTCTTATACGCTATACCGATATTATTACCATGAAAGCTGAAGCCATCCTTATGGGGGGCACAGGTACGCAGGCCGAAGTTGATGCTGCGGTAAATGCTATCCGGGATCGTGCAGGTCTCACTCCAATAGCCGGCGTTGATCTTACAACCTTATTGCAGGAAAAACGTCTTGAATTTGCCGGGGAGAGCAGAAGATGGTATGACTTGGTTCGTACCGGAACGGTAGTCAATACCATCAATTCGTGGATTGAGATCGAGGACGTTCAGAATAGAATGCAAACCATGGATGAAAATCAAATTTTATTTCCTGTGCCCAGCTCCCAGATCACGGTAAAAGAAAATCTTTATGACCAAAATCCGGGTTATAATTGATGGGCAACTAGCAACACGTTGTAAATTACTGGCTGAGTTGAAGCCGTAGCATAATTAAAAAGTGCCGGATTAAAAGCTATTTATTTTTAAGTATAAAAAGCTGTTCTTTTAAAGAGCAGCTTCTTTTTTTGCTAAACCTAAATCAAGATTCTAAAACGATTTATTGCAAATTCTAAAAAGATACATAAGACTCCGAGCATCACAGTACAGGACACCTCAAACGATGTAATTATATAATTTTAGCCAACAAACAACGATTTTAAAGTTAAAACTCTCAAAATCTTTTCTCTATTATGAAACAAATAAACAAAAACATTTTAGTGTTTCTGGGTTGCTTGCTACTGAGTGCAACGATCTGGGCACAAGAAAAAACGGTTACGGGGACTGTGACCGATCCTCAGGGTATGCCCTTGCCCGGAGTAAACGTACTGGTACAAGGTACCCAGCGTGGAACGCAAACCGACTTTGACGGAAACTTCAGTTTACAGGCTGCAGAAGGTGAAACCTTGCTCTTTTCATTTCTCGGAATGAAATCGATTTCGCAACCCGTTACAAGTACAAACTCCTATTCGATAACGATGGAGGAAGACAGCGCCGAACTCGATGCTGTAGTGGTGGTAGGATATGGTACTCAGAAAAAATCAGATCTTACAGGAGCGGTTTCCTCGGTTAGTTCAGAAGAACTATTAACCCAACCGGTTAGTAACGTTTTTCAAGCGCTGCAAGGTAAAGCAGCGGGGGTAGACATAACCAGTAGTGAAAGACCGGGTACTATAGGTTCTGTAAGGATTCGAGGTAATCGTTCCCTAACTGCGAGTAATGCACCTTTATATGTAGTAGATGGGGTTCCGCTATTGTCTGCCTCTTCTATTGAAACCATTAACCCAAGAGATATTGAGTCTATCGATGTACTTAAAGATGCATCAGCTACCGCTGTGTATGGTTCTCGTGGTGCCAATGGTGTTATTATTGTAACAACCAAAAAAGGGAAAGCAGGTCGTTTTACACTAAATTATTCAGGAACGGTTACTGCATCAGAGATCGTAGATAGAGCTCCTGCTATGAGTGCTGCAGATTTTATACGTTTTCGAAGAACTGCTGCATTCAATCTTGACCCCAATACATACGCGAGTCCTAACGCTCCTACCTTAGAAAATGACACAAATATTTTTGACAGTCCTTTAGATGGCCAAACATCAAGAGATAATGTGCTTCAAGGATGGCAAAATGGTTCATTTGATCCGTCTAGAGTAAGAAATACAGACTGGACAGACTTTGTTACACAAACAGGTATTCTAAGTGAACATACGATTAGTGCAAGTGGAGGTAGCGAAAAAGTGAATGCCTATGGATCTCTAGGGTATGTTAATGATAAAGGAACCCAAAAGGGTCAATTTTACGAGCGATATACGGCTAATTTAAGTGCAAACATTACTCCTGTAGACTGGTTTAAATTTAGCGCAAACTTTAACCTTTCTTGGAGTGAGCAAGATTATGGGTTCTCTACATTAGGTGGTCGTAGTAGCTCTGTTCCTAATGCAATATATGGCGCAGCTAAAAACATTTACAATATGGCTGTCCCTTATGATGCAGATGGAAATCTTGTTATTAACCCAGGAGGAGAAAGCACCATTTATACGATAATGGATGAGTTTAATAAGAGTACCCAACTTTCTCAAACCTTACGTGCTTTAGGGAGCTTGAGCGCTACATTTGATATTGGTGAAATCTACGAACCACTTGAGGGGCTTGAATATTTAATTCGTTTTGGACCCGATTTCAGACATTTTAGAGAAGGGGTTTACATTGACGGAAGCTCATCTCACAGATTAAATTCTGACGGAACTGATGGCACTAACTATGCTCGTTTAAACAACAGACGGGACTTTTCTTGGACCCTTGATAATCAGATCAATTACAATACCACATTTGCTGAAAAACACAATCTAGGGGTTACATTATTACAAACAGCTTCTTCGTGGAATATTGAAAGTTCTGGAATGTCTGCAAACAACATCCCTAAACCTTCGATGCTCTGGAATAACTTTGGTGCGGTAGATATTTCTAATTCTGAAAATAATGTAAGTATCGGCTCTAATTTAAATGAGAGACAACTCAGTTCATACCTCGTTCGAATGAATTATGGTTTTGATGATAAATACCTCTTAACGCTCTCCGGTCGTTGGGATGGAGCTTCTCAGTTAGGTGATGGAAATAAATGGGATTTTTTCTCTTCTGCAGCACTAGCGTGGAGACTTGACCAGGAAGATTTTCTTGCAAATGCGGATTGGATAAACAATTTAAAGCTTCGCGTAGGATACGGTACTACCGGTAACTCTGCTGTAGCTCCCTATGCAACAAAAGGAGATATCATCTCTATATTCCTACCGTTTAACGGATTGTCAAATCAGATAGGATATACAACCAACGAACCCTACTACTCCGGATCACAACTTTCTTTGGCAAATCCAAATCTGGGTTGGGAAAAAACGACACAGTATAATGTTGGTGTTGATTTTGGGATTTTCAACAACAGAATATCAGGTAGTCTTAACGTGTATAAATCGTATACTTCAGACTTATTGATGTCTGTAAACATTCCTACACTCACAGGATTCCCTTCTACAATTGCAAACATTGGTAAAACCAATAACAAAGGTTTTGAAGCTTCTCTGAATTTTGTTCCTGTTTCTTCTCCAAAAGGCTTTGTTTGGGAATCAGACCTCAATGTAGCCTGGCAGAAAGATGAGATAGAAGAGCTTGCTTACGGAGAAAATGATATGGTAGATAACAACTGGTTTATCGGAAAGTCTATAGGTGTCATTTTTGGTTATGATAATGAAGGTATGTGGCAAGACACTCCAGAAGACCAGGCTGAAATGGCATTATGGAACGAGAATGGATATGACTTCACTCCTGGTAACGTAAGACCTACAGATCAAAATGGTGATTACATCATGAATGGTGATGATCGTGTTGTTTTAGGAAATACCACTCCTAGATGGACACTCGGTTGGAACAACGCTATCAGTTACAAAGGTTTTGAATTGAGTACGCTTATTATATCTCGTCTGGGCTATACAGCAAATATTGGAGGAGAGGCGATGACCGCAAGATCCAATCAACGGGAAGTGGATTACTGGACTCCTGAAAACACAGATGCTGAATTTCAAAAACCTATTTTAGGTCAGGCCACCTCAGGATCTCAGGATGAATTTTCTGGTTTGCTGGGCATTCGTGATGCAGGATTTATAAAAATCCGGAACATTTCATTAGGCTATAATTTTACTGCTGAGCAAAGTGAAAAATTAGGATTGAACAACTTAAGGTTTTATGTACAAGCCGTAAACCCTGGAAGTATATATCAAGGAGCTGCATGGTATGATTTTGATACCAACTCCACGATTTTCAACAGAAGTTTTGCTGTAGGATTAGACATTGGACTATAAAAAGAATTTTAAAAAGAAAAAAAATGAAACTAAATATATTTACTAAACGTTTTACAATTCTTTGCTGCTCAATCCTTGCGATGACGGCTATGTCTTGTAAAGATGATTTTCTTGATGAAGATCTCACAAACCAGTATTCAACAGACTATTTTTTAACGCCTCAAGGTCTTGAAGACCTTACCGTTTCTTTATACGGTAATATAAGATGGCACTTTGGTTATGAGTGGGCTTATGGTATTACGCTTTACGGAACAGACGAATTTACCAATGCCAATGACCTCACCAATGAGATGTGGAACACCTATGACAACCGTTTAGGACCGGTGGGTGCTACTACAGAAACCGGGGCAGCGAATAAAAACGCCACCTCCCCTGCTGCGTTATGGGATCAGATGTATTACGGAATCTCGTCAGCAAACATCATTATAGCCAATGCTGAAATCATAGAAGATGAAGCTGTGAGGAATCGCTGCCTGGCTCATGCTTATTTCTTAAGAGGATATAATTATTACAGACTGGTTGCTCAATATGGAGGAGTGGTACTTCAGCTAGAACCTGCAGAAGGTGTGGTTAGAAATTTTGAACGGGCTACCGAAGAAGAATCTTGGGAGCAGGTGATCTCAGATTTCCGAAATGCGTATGAGCATTTTGAGGGAGAAATATACACCTATGGTAAAGGGGTTACCTGGACTAAAGCTACTGCGGCACACTTTCTAGCAAAAGCCTTGCTCTTTAGAGCCTCAGAACGCAACGATGCTTGGAACTCAGGTTATATTGATTCAGATCTTAATGAAGCGATTGATGCAGCAAGTTATGCAATTGATGCTCGTGGCCCATTAACTGATAATTACAGAGACTTATATGCTACCTGGTCTGGTATAGATAGCGAGACCGAACAACTTGATGAAATTTTAATGGCCGCACCACACAATGCTGATGAGTCTACTAAAGGTCGTTTTGGAAACAGAACCTACAACTACTTTACACCTCAATTTTCTAATTTTTCAGGGGGTTGGGTACGTCGTGGCGTTTGGATCGGGGGAATGGATTTCCAACGGTTAAGACCTACAGAATATACCTATGCCGTTTTTGATCACGTGAATGATTCGAGAATGTGGAAAACCTTTAAAACGGTATACGGGGTGAACAATGTTTTAGATGAAAATGTTGACGTAGAACTTGGAGATCCGGGAATTGTTATGATCTTAAATACTAAAGATGATGACACTTATGACAACTTCAAGTTTGGAGCTAACATTCAACAACCAGATTGGAGAGATGTCGACGGTCGCCTACCGGAATGGAAATTAGGAATGCGACAAACAGAAACTTCTGGATCATTAACCAGTACTCCGGGACAATTTGTTCCCAACTCCTTAGTGCTGTATCAAAATGGAGAATACGTTTCCCCGAACTTCAAGAGCACGCCCATCTCTAATTTCTTTGCAGGTATTAACAAAACAGATGATGGGTCTCGTTTTGCTGAAAAAGGAGATGCACACCGCGATGTGACTATGGCACGTCTAGCTGAAACCTATCTGGTAAGAGCCGAATGCTATGCGCGTTTGCAACAATATGGTAATGCGATGAATGACATCAATACCGTACGCGCAAGAGCTGCCTGGAAATCTGGTGAAAACAGATCATACTATGTAGATGGGTCTGTTGCATTTGAAAACAACAGTTTGAATACCGGTTCTGCAGCTCAAAACTACATAAACTCTAATTTGAATATCAATACCTATTATTTATCCAATCCGGATATTGATGTAACGACCGAGGCTTCCGATTTAAGTTTAACCTCATTCCCTGACAATTTACCAGATGAAGATGAGGCTGTTTTAAATGCTCTAGGTGTTTCAGGCACTTACGACCGCGCTTTGCATTTTATTCTTAACGAACGTACCCGTGAACTGCTCGGTGAGTGGCAACGTTGGGAAACGCTTTCTAGAACAGGAACCCTTATACAACGCGCAAGAGCTTTCAATAAAGAAGCTACAAATATTACCGAAAACAAACATGAATTGCGTCCTATACCGCAATCTTTTATTGATGGACTGCTCAATGAAGATGGATCTAACTTATCTGCTGAGATGAAAGCAGATTGGCAAAATCCCGGATATTAATACGGTACACTAATGCAAGTCTTATTAAACAGCCAACCTCTTAAAAAGGTTGGCTGTTTTTTTATATGCACCCGTTATCCCTGGCCTCAGATACCCCGATGTTGTTAAGGAAGTATTAACCCATTCAAAACATACGTTCTAGCCTAAAAAAAATGATACTTTTGCCCTCCCTAAATCGTTCAATTTGAATACACAAGATTTTAAGCGTGCTAAAGTATTAGCGGATCTTGATCTGGATTATCAAGAACTCAAAAGTGATTTTCAGGATTTAAGCATATTAGCTGCTAAAGTAGCCGGTACTGAGCTTTCTGAAGTAAATTTCATCGATAATTATACCCAATGGACGGTTGCCGGGTCGGCAGGCGAATTCAGTCAAAAACCCCGGGAAGCCTCTATTTGTAATATTACTATAACCGAAGATCATCAATTTGAATCACGGGTAGATCTGGATCTCAGATTTAAAGACTCCAGCTATGTTCAAAAAGAAGGCTATAAATACTATTATGGTATTCCCCTTAAACTTAATGATGAAATAGCCATAGGAACACTCTGTATTGGGGGAAAAACCATTGAAGACTTAAGTGAAAATCAGGTTGAGCAATTGCATTTGATCGCCAAACAAATCGAGAGCCAAATCCTTTTAAAACAAAAGCTACGCCTTGCACAAAAACAAGCTTTAGAAGAGCGGAAATTAAAAAGACGTTTAGCTCACGATGTTAGGAGTCCGTTAAGTGGTATTGCTCAACTCATTGAACTTACCGATCACTCCAAAGAACATCATGAAGAACTTATAGACATCCTAAATCTCATTGCCTCCAGTACCACTAGCGTGTTACAGCTTGTTGAGGATATATTAAGTGTTGACACAAATAAGTCTCCTTCAAATTTCGAAAGTGACTCTTTTTTCACATTAGAAAGTCTTACCCAAAAGCTGATAGATCTTTACAGTCCGCAGGCGCAGGCTAAAGACATTGAATTGAATTATGAATTTCAGCCCAATGCCTTAAAATTTTCGAGAAACAACTTACTTCCGATGATCGGTAATTTGATTTCTAATTCCATTAAGTTCACAGAAACCGGAGGTCAAATAGACTTAAAATTAGAAATTGAACATACGCAAAACACTAACAATTTAAATGTACTAGTCTCTGATACGGGTATTGGTATGTCTGCACAACAAGTAGATGACATTATCCATAAACAAGTAACACAACGAACGGGTACATCTGGAGAAAAAGGCTACGGTATAGGTTTGGTATTTGTCAAGCAACTCTGCGAGGAATTAGCAGGTAATTTTACTGTTGAGTCTAAACCTGAGGAAGGGACCCGAGTTAAATTAAATATTCCTTTAAAACAGTAAATTACTTCGGGACAAGCATTTCTGTCGACAAAGGCAGGCGCATGAAGCATTAAACGGAACCAGACCTTATTAGAACCAGACCCGTCTCAGCATGCAAGTCTCGATTATTCCGTAAACTGAATGTCATTTCGAGAGGTCACCCTGAGTTTGAAGAGGATTCAGTCAGGAATTCACACTTTAAATTCGCAATTAAAAGTTGCAGGTGGCAGTATATTAAATTCAATACCGGCACAGTATATAACCATCTTTCCTAATCGCCCTCATCCCCGCCCTGCTCCCTTGACTCCTTTCCTAAGGGCGGAGCCGGAGTTGGATTGAGAATCAGTTGAAAACACTACAATCCCTATACTTTAAGGGGTAAATGAATTTCCTGCTCTCGGTTCAGAATAACTGCAGGAAGCTCAACAAATAAACAACAGCGAGCTAAAAATTAAACTTAAAACTTCTAGTCATCCTCCTATACCCTTGTTTTGATACGGCAAAGCATGTCTTTGAGCGAGTTGATGCAGCTGGAAACCTAAAATTCACACTTCGAAGACCTTAGAGTACCGCATAAATAGAACGGAGAACGGAGCTGCTTACTTGTTAATTGTTTAAAATTCGTTTATGCCCTTCAATTCCATCCAGATTTGAACTCATAAAACTGCTGACTGAGACTGCAAACTGATTTCTGGTTTTGTATATCCATGTCGCACTTTACACTTCCTTCCTCCCGCTTGAGAAAGCGCATTAAAAAAAGTTTTCGCAGCAAAATTCAAGCATTCAACTACTAAAATTTAAAATTTGTAAGTAAATAATTGCTACTATCGTAAGAAAAACAATACAACCTCTTAAATATCAGGTATACTTAATAAAAAAAACGATATAAAACATAATTTATTCTAAATAATATCATAATATTTGTTTAAATATAATACGTATAAGACCCTTTAAATAAGTAACCTATGCAAACAACACTACCTTTAAAATGTTTTTCTTTCGCATTTAAAAAATCCCAAAGTTAACTCCCCATTTATTGCTATTCTCCTATCCCTGCATATAAGCAGGGTATACTGCTATGGATGATTGACAGACTCACTAACATTTAAAATTCATGAAACAAAAACTACTTTTTTTAATGCTTGTTCTAATTGGCCTAGTTACCAATCAGAGATTAAAAGCACAAACGCTCACTGCCGGCGATATCGCCTTTGTAGGCTATCATACCGACGTAGATGATGGGTTTACGTTTATAACCTTAAAAGACATACCGGCAGGTGAAGTTATTTATTTCACAGATAAAGGTTGGAACGCAACAGATGCTACGTGGTATGCAAATGACGAAGATCATATTGTATGGACTGCACCCGGCGGAGGCCTCTCTATAGGGACAGTAGTCTCAATTATAGAGACATCCCCTGATACCTTTACCGTTTCTCAGGGAACAGCAGTTCTATCAGGGTCAGATACTGCCTTTAGTCTGCTTGGAGGAGACAGTATATTGGCTTATCAATCCTCATCTGGTGCCGAACCGGCAAATCCAACTTTTATTGCCGGAATATACGGAGATGATAACTATGTACACACTCTTGGGTGTGATGATGCCGGTGGTTGGCATGCTTGTGCTACTTGTACTCATATTAGTGGACCCTGTACTACAACAAGTACAAGTACTACGAGCATACCTGCTGGTTTAATAAATGGAGAAAATGCTCTGGCTTTATTCCCTACCTCAGGAGAAAAGGATAATGCTAAGTATACAGGAACACTTACAGGAAGTGTTTCAACTGTAAGAGCAGCAATAAATGACCATACAAACTGGAATAGTAGTGATGACCCTATTAATATAGCTTCTACTGAATATTCTGGTATTAATATTACCCCAGATGCAACATCTTGCGCTCCTGCTGTGGGAATAACTGATTTTACAGGCTTATACACTACATTCACATCATTGGCTACAGGAACCGGTACTGCTACTGCAACGGTAGAATGTTTTGATTTTACTTCTGAAACGGTCAACCCCAGTCATTCTGCAAGAGTAGGTGGCACCTCAGTTAACGGAAATCAACTGCTCATTATACAAGGTACAGGGACTAATGCGAATCTTGCAAGAGCAATTATAAAATCAAGTGATAATAGTGAGTTCTCGTTTAAGTCCATAAAAGTTCAGCCTTTTGGTTCTTTTACAGACTTCGATATAACGTATACGGGTTATAAAGATGATGCTCTGGTTTCTGGTGCAAGCTTTACCCGTAACAACTTGGTTAGCGGAACGATGTATACTGATACGTTTGCTTCTATTCCGGGATTTTCAAATGTGGATGAGATTAGAATAGAGTTTACGGTCACGGGAACTACCTACCAAAATTTCCGGATTGATGATGTTGAAATTGGTTCGGCAGTTTCTGTTTCTGTTCCCGATGTATCCACTTCTGCAGTATCTTCAATAACCTCTTCAGGAGCCACTTTTAGTGGTGAAGTTAGCGCAGACGGAGGAGCAGCAGTTACCGATCGCGGCTTTGTGTATGCTACCACCGCCAATCCGACCACCTCAGATACGAAAGTACAAGATGGTTCGGGAACCGGAACTTTTTCAGAAGCAATCACAGGCCTATCGGCTTCCACTACGTATTATGTACGGGCTTATGCAATTAACAGTACAGGTACGAGCTATGGTAATGAGGTAAGCTTTAACACATTTTCCGCTTTTCAACTTCCTACGCCAACCGTTTCGTTTGACTCCCCATCAGCATTTACCTCTAATTTTAGTACTGCTCAATCAGGCGGACTGGCTTCATATGCGCCTTCCGGAGGTATTAACAATACCGGAACGTTTAATACGGGAGCGATTACCTCAGCTCAGATCTGGACGTTTCACCAACCCTTTTCCCCTACTCTTAATAATTGGAGGATTGGGGCCTTTATGGAAGGAATCTACATAACCGCAATAGGAGTAACTACTAAAAAGGATGCTCAACAAGATAGCGGGCGTCCTACGAATGATGCGATTACCGCGTACAGGCCGCACATCGCTTTGGGAGGAGGTGATACCGACGGTGGAAGTATAGGCATATATAATACCGCAAATCTCACAACCTTGCAAACCGGAGTCAATTTTAACTCCTCATGGAAATATTGGGATATGGAGGTGACCTACTTAGGATCGTCTCAATATAGCGTTACCGCAAGAATTTTTAGTGCAAATTCTAATGGTACCTTAGCTTCAACTACTCCTCTTGTAGAGCAGACCACGACAGTAACCAATGTAGAACTGGCAAGCGCTGCTGAGGCTTATATATTTATCGGACTGGCATCTGTGGATGTTACTTCAATTGATGATTTCTATACCTCAACGTATATACCACCCACCACTTCGTTACCCACTTTAAGTACCGCTTCAGTATCTGATGTCACCACCACAGGAGCCACTTTTAGTGGTGAAGTTACCACTGATGGCGGCGCAGCAGTTACCGATCGCGGCTTTGTATATGCTACCACCGCCAATCCCACAACCTCAGATACGAAAGTACAGGACGGTTCAGGAGCTGGAGCCTTTGCAGAACCCATCACAGGCCTATCGGCTTCCACTACGTATTATGTACGGGCTTATGCAATTAACAGTACAGGTACGAGCTATGGTAATGAGGTGAGTTTTACTACAAATAGTCCTAACACGCCTCCTACAGCTACTTCCGTAACTTTTTCGGGCACCTTACAAGTAGGACAAACGCTTACCGGAAACTATACCTATAGCGACAGCGATAGTGATTCAGAATCAGGTTCTACCTATACATGGTACCGGGCTGATGATGCTTCGGGAAGCAACAAAACGGCTATTAGCGGGGGCACAAACCAAACCTATACCTTGGTCACTGCTGATGAGGGCAAATACATCAGTTTTGAAGTAACACCTAGTGACGGTACCGATGCCGGTACGGCTTCGCAAAGTAGTCCACAAGGGCCGGTAAACCCTCAACAGTTAAGTTCCCAAACCGTTTTTGATTGGGAAACCGCAACTGATAATGGTACTAGTATCACCCAAACAGTTAATGGCATAACTGCTACGGTTACTAATGCATCAACAAACATTGATCTAGTGTATGGTGAAGGTTTTGCTGGATCTTCAGGTGTTGTCATTTATAATCCCAGTCCAAATCAAGATTCATCAATAACGGTGTCTTTTAGCCAAGCTGTAGACTTAAAGAGTATATTTGCGCTTGATGCTGATGCCTCTGTTGGATCTACATGGACTTTTACACCAAATGGAGGAAGTAATTCTCCTGTTTCAGAACCCATTCCTGCAAACTTAGGAAAAACAGTCGATTTAAATTGGACTAACATCAACTCTGTAACGATCACTAGTTCTCAAGGAAATGAATCTTTTGCACTGGATAATGTTACACTTGCATTACCTTGTACCTCCCCAGATGTACCCACAGTAACTGCTACATCTACAACAGTATGTGATGGAAATGTTGCCACCTTAAATATTTCTGGAGATTTAAACGATGCAACAAAATGGTTCATTTATTCAGGGTCTTGCGGCGGCACTTCTTTAGGTTCAACTAATGGATCTACGTTTACGGTGAGTCCTAATGCTCCTAGTACAACCTACTATATAAGAGGAGAGGGTGGTTGTGTTACCCCGGGTACTTGTGGTTCAATAACGATTAATGTTTTGCCACAAGAAGATCCAAGTTTCTCGTATGCAGCAGCTGCATATTGCGTTAATAGCTCCGATCCTACACCGACCATTTCAGGAGTCACTGGAGGAACGTTTTCGAGCTCTACTGGTTTATCAATTAATGCTTCTACCGGAGCTGTAGATCTTTCTGCCTCTACCCCAGGAACCTATACCGTCACGTATACCACACCAGGAACGTGTTCCGATTATTCCAATGTATCTTTGACCATCAACGCGCTGGACAATGCTTCGTTTAGCTATGCGGCTGCTGCATATTGCGTTAATAGCTCCGATCCTACACCAACCGTTTCAGGAGTTTCCGGAGGAACGTTTTCGAGCACTACTGGTTTATCAATTAATGCTTCGACCGGAGCTGTAGATCTTTCTGCATCTACTCCGGGTACCTATACCGTCACGTATACCACATCAGGAACGTGTTCCAATTCTTCCAATGTATCTTTGACCATCAACGCGCTGGACGATGCTTCGTTTAGCTATGCGGCTGCTGCATATTGCGCTGATGATTCAGATCCTACACCGACAATTACTGGAGCTACAGGAGGAACGTTTTCAAGCACTACTGGTTTATCAATTAATACTTCGACCGGAGCTGTAGATCTTTCTGCGTCTACCCCAGGTACCTATACCGTGACCTATACCACATCAGGAACGTGTTCCAATTCCTCTAATGCAAGTATTAAGGTTGCTAACTTAAGTGTATCTGCGAAAGTGGATGCCAACGTAAGCTGTAATGGCGGAGGGAACGGAAACATTACCATTGAACTTACCGGGGGAACATCCCCCTTTGAATATGTCATTAACGGTACTACGTACAGTAACTTTCCTGATCCAACACTCGCCATTTCAGGACTACAGGCAGGCACTTACCCAATCAATGTAACCGATGCCAATGGATGTACCGCTACTACTTCGGTAACCATTACAGAACCCGTGGCACTAACAGCATCCGCCACAGTAGATGCCAATGTAAGCTGTAACGGAGGGAATGATGGAACTGCTACGGCAAGTGGAACAGGAGGAACTGCATCCTACACCTATTTATGGGATGCCAATGCGGGAAATCAGACCACGGCAACCGCAACAGGGCTTGCAGCAGGAACCTATACCGTAACCATTACCGATGCTAACGGATGTACCGATACGGCTTCGGCGACTGTTACAGAACCGGTAACACTAACAGCATCCGCCACAGTGGATGCCAATGTAAGCTGTAACGCAGGGAATGATGGAACTGCTACAGCAAGTGGAACAGGAGGAACTGCATCCTACACCTATTTATGGGATGTCAATGCGGGAAATCAGACCACGGCAACCGCAACAGGGCTTGCAGCAGGAACCTACACCGTAACCATTACCGATGCTAACGGATGTACCGATACGGCTTCGGTAACCATTACAGAACCTATGACACTAACAGCATCCGCCACAGTAGATGCCAATGTAAGCTGTAACGGAGGGAATGATGGAACTGCTACGGCAAGTGGTTCAGGAGGAACTGCATCCTACACCTATTTATGGGCTGCCAATGCGGGAAATCAGACCACGGCAACCGCAACAGGGCTTCCAGCAGGAACCTACACCGTAACCATTACCGACGCTAACGGATGTACCGATACGGCTTCGGCGACTATTACAGAACCGGTAACACTAACAGCATCTGCAACAGTAGATGCCAACGTAAGCTGTAATGGCGGAGGGAACGGAAACATTACCATTGAACTTACCGGGGGAACATCCCCTTTTGAATATGTAATTAACGGTACTACGTACAGTGGTTTTCCTGATCCAACACTTGCCATTTCAGGACTACAGGCAGGCACTTACCCCATCAATGTAACCGATGCCAATGGATGTACCGCTACTACTTCGGTAACCATTACAGAACCCGTGGCACTAACAGCATCCGTCACAGTAGATGCTAATGTAAGCTGTAACGGAGGGAATGATGGAACTGCTACAGCAAGTGGAACAGGAGGAACTGCAGTCTACACCTATCTATGGAATGACACTGATGCGCAGACCACGGCAACCGCGACAGGGCTTCCAGCAGGAACTTACACAGTAACCATTACCGATGCTAACGGATGTACCGATACGGCTTCGGCGACTATTACAGAACCGGTAACACTAACAGCATCCGCCACAGTGGATGCCAATGTAAGCTGTAACGCAGGGGAAAACGGACAGGCTACGGTATCTGCAGTGGGAGGAACAGCCCCCTATACCTACCTATGGGATGACACCGATGCGCAGACAACCGCAACCGCGACAGGACTTCCGGCAGGAACCTATACTGTAACCATAACCGATGCTAACGGATGTACCGATACGGCTTCGGTAACCATTACAGAACCCGTGGCACTAACAGCATCCGCCACAGTAGATGCCAATGTAAGCTGTAACGGAGGGAATGATGGAACTGCTACGGCAAGTGGTTCAGGAGGAACTGCATCCTACACCTATTTATGGGATGCCAATGCGGGAAATCAGACCACGGCAACCGCGACAGGGCTTGCAGCAGGTACCTATACCGTAACCATTACCGATGCTAACGGATGTACCGATACGGCTTCCGCGACTATTACAGAACCGGTAACACTCACTGCATCCGCCACAGTAGATGCCAATGTAAGCTGTAATGGCGGAGGGAACGGAAACATTACCATTGAACTTACCGGGGGAACATCCCCCTTTGAATATGTCATTAACGGTACTACGTACAGTAATTTTCCTGATCCAACACTTGCCATTTCAGCACTACAGGCAGGCACTTACCCCATCAATGTAACCGATGCCAATGGGTGTACCGCTACTACTTCGGTAACCATTACAGAACCCGTGGCACTAACAGCATCCGTCACAGTAGATGCTAATGTAAGCTGTAACGGAGGGAATGATGGAACTGCTACGGCAAGTGGAACAGGAGGAACTGCAGTCTACACCTATCTATGGGATGCCAATGCGGGAAATCAGACCACGGCAACCGCGACAGGGCTTCCAGCAGGAACTTACACAGTAACCATTACCGACGCTAATGGATGTACCGATACGGCTTCGGCAACTATTACAGAACCCGTGACACTCACTGCATCCGCCACAGTGGATGCCAATGTAAGCTGTAATGCAGGGGAAAACGGACAGGCTACGGTATCTGCAGTGGGAGGAACAGCCCCCTATACCTACCTATGGGATGACACCGATGCGCAGACAACCGCAACGGCTACAGGGCTTCCGGCAGGAACCTATACTGTAACCATAACCGATGCTAACGGATGTACCGATACGGCTTCGGCGACTATTACAGAACCCGTGACACTCACTGCATCCGCCACAGTGGATGCCAATGTAAGCTGTAACGGAGGGAATGATGGAACTGCTACCCTAAACTTAACCGGAGGTACGGCGCCATTTGACTATACTCTTAATGGAATTACCTACGAAGATGTACCCGATCCTACATTTACCTTTAACAACATACCAGCAGGTAACCATACCGTATTTATAGCTGATGCCAATGGCTGTACTACTACGGCTTCGGTTGTCATTGAGATTATAGATAACACGGCTCCTTTGGCATTAGCCAAAGACATTGCAGTAACACTTGACGCAAATGGTCAGGCTTCAATCACCGCAAGCGACTTGGACGATGGCTCATCTGATAACTGTGGTGTCGCGTCATTAGTCATTGACCAAACACAATTCTCGTGTGCAACTTTAGGTGAAAATACGGTAACACTTACAGTAACTGATACCAATGGTAATGTAAGTACGGCTACATCAGTGGTAACGGTAAGTGGATGTACACAACAGGGGATCACCCTTGAAGATAAAACCTTCACGTACGACGGCACCGCTCATGTGCTTGCGGTAACTAATCTGCCCGCAGATGCAACGGTGAGTTATACCAATAACGGGAAAATCGATACCGGTATTTATACGGTGGAGGCTGTAGTAACGAGACCCTATCATCTTGACCTGATGTTATCGGGTACACTTACCATTAAAAAAGCAGCTCAAAGCATCACTTTTGCAGCTATTCCTGCAAAACAATTAGAAGCTGATGTCGCTTTTCAGCTAGAAGCTCAGGCAGATTCTGGACTTCCGGTAAGCTATACCTACAGCTACAGCAGTACAGAAGCGCCGGCAGCGGTATCGGAGAGTGGATATGTAACCCTATACAGCTCGGGAGAAGTACAGATCACTGCTATGCAGGAAGGAAATGCCAATTATGAAGCTGCAGCTCCGGTAACCCGTACCCTTAGCATTACCAGTGAAGATGCTTTTGTGTACAAGGTGATCATCAACGGGCAGGAATACGATAATCCAGAGCAGGAGATCTATTACCTGATTGATTGTAACGACGGAACAACCAGCGTTCCTGTTGTGATAGATACCGAAGCCAATGCCTTGGTTAGTCCGGCACGGGAATTTGCTGTCAATACCCCCACCCCGGGAATCTATCGTCAGGATGTACAGGTAACTTCTCAGGACGGTTCTTCACAAGAAACCTATCGTATTGTAGTAGAAAAACGCTTCAATTTTGAGGACATCATCATACAGAAATTCAACAACGTCCTTTTGGTTAACAACAACCCGGAAACCAATGGAGGCTATGAGTTTACGACCTTTGAATGGTACAAGAACGGGAAGTTAGTAGGAACAGGACCGTATTACTCAGCAGGAGATAATGCCAATGATATGCTGGATCCCAATGCGGAGTATAGGGCCAAAATGACCACGGCCGATGGAACCGTACTACAAACCTGTAACACCACCTTAAAAACCCGAAGCGCTTATGGGATCGTACTGGTTCCAAACCCGGTGCCGGCAGGAAGTCAGCTTACCCTAACCGCCAACTTCCCTAAGGAAGAGCTTAAGGATATGGAGATTATGATATTTAGCACAAATGGAGTGCTTTTAAAGCAAACCCGGGTAAGTGGTGCTACAAATCGTATAGACCTGCCCTTTAGTATTGCGTCTGGCGCGTACATCTTTACATGTACCACCACTAAAGGCCGTCGCGAATCGGTAAGCTTTCTTGTTAAATAACCAGTTCATCAACCTTTGACACCATTAAATCAATGAAAAATAAAATAAAGAATCTCAAACCCGTATCGCTGCTCAGGCTCACCCTTCCCCTCATCATTTTGGGGGGCGTGTTTACTGCCAAAGCACAACACAATCAGGAAATCGCTATATATGCACAAGGTCCTTTTTCCAAGCTTAATTATAAGCTTATGGGCACCGAAAGCGATATGGAATCCAGCTTCGGCGTAGGCCTGGGAATTCAATATGCCTATAACCTCTCTCAAAACTGGAGCCTGGGTCTTGCAGCGCAGTATACGTCTTTTGAAGGAAGGGCTTCCATCGCTAATTTACAGGATGCCTATAGCACCACAGATAATGAGGGAGAGGATTTTGAATTTAGGTATACCGCTACAAACTATGTGGAAAAACAACACCTTAAATATGCAACCATCCCCATTAGCATACGCTATATGACCTCCGGAAGAACGGCACGCTTTTACGCTGCTACCGGTTTCAATATAGGTTTTAATATTGGGGCTAAATATGAGGCCGCTGCAGACCGCCTCGCAACCAGCGGATATTACGAGCAGTACAATGTGGAATTGATGGATCCTAAGTTTATGGGCTTTGGTGACTTTGACTATAGCACCGGAAAAACAGAGCTCAAGGTCAAAAACAGTTATGCCCTGCATCTGGAATCAGGAATACGATTCCCTATCGAAAACGGTACCTTTTACCAAGTGGGGGTCTATCTCGATTATGGCCTAAATGACCTCAATGAAGAAAAAGGTACGGAAAATGCGATAGACTACAACACACAAGAGCCTAAAGCTTTTATCCCAAACAGCCTTTTTAAGGCTACCCGTAAAAGTGATGGAATGCCTTATATAGAAGAGGTCAAAACCCTTTCCTTTGGTATCAAAATACAATACGGACTCGGTTTTTAAGTAAACCACTTGTAATCCTAATAAAGCTAAGAAAGCCCACTCCCACGTGGGCTTTTTTTTATTAAACATCCCTGTTCGTGCGCGAGTGCATCGCGTGGAGCTTGACTCTTGACAGCATCCTAGTGAGATGCTGAAACAAGTTTAGCACGACGATTTTAAAAACCCAAAGGGTTAAACGAATCACGATCCTTCGGTTCAGAATAGGCGTGGGAAGCTCCGAAGTACAGGACCGATAGCGACGCGGAGCTGACAAGCCGGTTTTTGGCCCTAAAACGGCTTTTGAAGGGAGTACGGTAAGCGCTATAAGACTCAATTAGGAATCAAGACCAGTTCAAGAAGATTTGATCTCGATTATCGAGTGGAAAATTTCGAAACGAGGGGCTCTTTTCTTTTGGTGAGCCTACTCTGAGCGATAGCCGAAGGGTTTCTTTGGACAAGACAAACCGACTTTAGGAGGTTCACGAGCTCCCGTAGAAATAATAATCACGCGAGCTAAACCGACTTTAGGAGGTTCACGAGCTCCCGTAAAAATAGAAATCACGCGAGTAAAGAAAATGAATGAAACAAGATTAGAAGTAAGTACTACTCAAATCTGCGTTAGGAGATCAATCGACACTTCATCAGAAGATGTAATTTCCATTCATCTCCCTGTTCTTTTGTTTTGATACATCAATAAATACTCAACACAAAAAATATTCAAATCCCTATGCTTTTAACTAAAAAAAGCTATCTAAAAAGATAGCTTTTTTACCAGAACACTAATGGATCTTTGATAACCAATACAATCAAAGTCCAAATGCTTATTATTGTTTTCAAGAGCTAAAGTAGGCCCTTTAAACCGATCTGCAGCGTAACGGAAAATTAAATAGATTAATGAAAAGTTAATTAGGTTAACAACTTACTAACTGAAAATTGATTGAATACATTATTGATGATCTGATTATAAGTCCTGCCCCAGAATCTATTACATTTGAAGGTAGAACCGGGGTACAACCGTATAGAATGCCTGTTCTAAATCTCAACAATCTAAGTATGCTCAAACGAAGAAAGCTATATATTCTTGTTTTTATAATTGCTATAGTAGGGCTGTTTGTGGTACAAGTCCAATTTTTAAGGATTGGTCTAAACTTAGCCAAAGTGCAATTTGATAAGAAAGTAAGCGAAGCAGGTATCTTGATCAAACGAGATCTTGCAAACCGTAATCAGTTGACTTTTTTAATTGAGCAAGCGCTGTTGCAAGACACGCATTTTTTTACCACATCACCCGATAGCATTACCGATGCCTCTCGGCATTTTTTAGATGATTTTATCAAGCACCGGCTTACCGAAACGGGTATTGAAGCTGCTTATTCTTACCGGTTGTACACCCGCGACAGCACCTATTATATGAGTGCTCCACGATCCTTAGATTCTTCTACACAAGTGGTGAAATATCCTTTTGAACTGACTGGATTTTTAGAAAAATCCTTAGGCAAAGCTGTATTGCTTGAATTAGAATTTCCAGATCTAAATACCTATTTCTTTTTTCAGCTAAACGGACTTACCATACCGGGTCTTGTTTTTACTATAGTGATCATTTTAGTTGTCATTTGGGTATTGCGTTCGTTTTATTGGCAACGCAACATCATAACGACCACAAATGATTTTATCAATAATCTCACTCACGAATTAAAGACTCCCGTTTTTTCAATTGGGCTGGCTTCTAAAATACTAGATCAGCAAGTTTCAGCAGAACACAAAATTTTGGTAAATACCATTCGGCAACAAACAGAACGCTTAAAAATTCATATAGAAAAAGTACTCGAACTGGGAAACCTGGAAGCAAACAAAAAAGTCATTCAGTTGAAACCTACAGACTTTAAACCGCATCTTGAAGCAGTATGTCAATCTTTTAAGGCTATAGCCAATTTGGAGAACATTCCGTTTACCTACAAGATCTCCGGAGAAACCTACCCAGTGCTTGCAGCAACAACCCATCTTGAAAATGCTTTGAATAACATTTTAGATAATGCGCGTAAATACGGTAATTTGCAGGAAATAAAACTTCAGGCCGAACGCACCCCTAGCATCTTGAGTATACGTGTTAGCGATCAGGGCCCTGGGATAGAACCTAAAGAAAAAAATAAGATCTTTAAAAAATACTACCGGGGTACCCAACGCACAGCTCAGGTCTCAAGCGGATATGGCCTGGGACTTTCCTATTCCCTAGAAGTTCTTAAGAAACATCGTGGTAAATTAAAACTAGATTCCATACCCGGTGCGGGTACTACCGTAACCTTGATAATACCCTTAACTGATGCATGATAAAAAACACCTGTTACTTGTAGAAGATGATTCTACCCTAGGCTATTTGTTATCTGAATATTTAAAAATGAACGCTTTTTCTGTTACATGGGTCAAAGACGGTAAAACAGCTTTACATGAAATAGATAAGCAACTCCTGGACTTAATTATTCTCGATGTCAAGCTCCCCGATATGGACGGTTTTGAATTAGCGAAACAAATTAAAGGCTTAAACACTAAGGTACCTTTTCTCTTTTTAACGGCGCGATCTTTAAAAATAGATGTACTTAAAGGTTTTGCAGTAGGAGCTGTAGATTATTTAAAAAAACCTATTGATGAAGAAGAACTGGTTGTGCGTATCCAAACCCTCTTAGCACATTTACATCCAATAGCAGAAGAGGTTCGGGAAACAGGCAACGTTCACTTGGGGTCTTATGTACTTCATAGAGAACAGCAAGAATTGAAGAGAGGACATAAGGTTCAAAAACTGACACATAGAGAAACCGACTTACTGGCTTATCTGGCGATTCATAAAAATGAATTGTGTAGCCATAAAGATATCTTGCTTACGCTGTGGGGTAAAAACGACTACTTTAATAAAAAAAGCTTGAATGTATTCATTTCCCACCTTAGAAAATACTTACAGGAAGATCCTACGATACGGATTGAAAACATACACCGCCGTGGATTTATTTTAAAAGAAGAAAAATCATAGTCTCCGTTTGTAGTTGGAGTTTGCAGTTCCTGTTGTGAGATTTTAAACTTTAGATTTTCTATAAAAGACGATAGAACAAAGACGCTTTAATATAGGAAAGTAGCAATACAAATGACATAGAGCTAACCTGCTGTCCCTTTAAACGTACTACACTGAGTGCAATCGAGGTGCAGTCAAGAAGCTTTTGAAAGTGTAGCTTTTCAAGATTTGATCCCGATCATCGAGCGAATAATTTCGAAGAGACAATATGCTTCTTTTGTTACATTTTTCTTGCATTCGACGACCACAGGAAGAGCAATGCAAAGCTAAACTGAGATTCACGAGTTCCGTAAAAACTAAAAAAGACACAGGCTGAAAATGATCGAACGCGTAAACTGACTTTAAGGATCGTCACGCTCTTCTAGCTGATAGTCTAAAATTTTATAACCTAAAGTACCTTGAGGAGATACTGCTTCTACCAGTATAAGCATCGTTCCGGTATTGTCTGGATTGTAAAATTCAACCTCAGCCATACCGGACTCATCGATTTCTAAATTAGGTTCCCAATAAAGGGTACTGCGAAGATCTGGATTATTAGTATGTAAAGTTTGCTGCGTATCATATTTAGGCGTATAAAATGCTTCCGGTTCAGAAAACACCTGTACCCGCTCTTTTATAATTCCCTTAGGACGTTCTGCAGCAAAAAGTCCATTCCCTCCATAGGTATAAATAGCGATCACGTGACCCCAAACCGGAACTTCAAGTGGACTGGCAAAAGGGTGAACTTCTTGATACAGGGACGAGAAGTTTTTTGCATATTCAATAATTTCAAAGCTTTCAATTTCGCTTACCGGCATATAGGGTATGAGATTATAACTCCACTCCGTTACAGGCTGACCATCTACGATAACCAAAGTAGTTTCCGAAAAATTAACCTCGGCCCGAAGTTCACCATTTTTTCTTACTATATTAATCTTATCAGGAAAGTTGAAGAGCAATACACTGTATAGACCATAAGACCATTTTTTCTCTTTTTCCTGAATCGCTTTACCAGCTATTACAACATCTGGCATACCATACACATCTGCAACCTCTTGCCGTTGTGGTGTCATGGTATAACTACTTACCAAAACGGCATCAAGGGCAATATCTTCACCGCCAAAAGGTGCTGCTTCAAGCAGTACGCGTTGCTTTGCTATCTTTTGCTCTGCAGCCTTTACAATAGTGGTATCTACAAGCGCAAATTGTTCTTGCTGCCGCAGCTCGATGCTTGGTTTTTTAGGCCGGCTTAGATACAGATTATAATCTTTATTTTTACCGCTTTGTTTTGAAGTCTGAATCAAAAGATTTTGATATCCGCCAGATAATGCATCTATAGTAAACCCAAAGCGCCCCAGGCTATCTGAAAGTTGCTCTCTTACAAAAAAGCCTTCGTCAAAGCTCATCAGTGTGAGCTTAACCCCGGCAATACGCTTATGCTTATTAAGTGGAGCACTTACCGTTCCAGAAAGAAGAAGCTCAGGCTCCGGTAAAAATTGACGAGATGCATGGATCGTGTCGTATTTATAGCTGGCCCACCCCTGAGTGAGCAGTAATTTGTCAAGTTCTTTTGCCTGAAGCGTATCATTCTTAAAATAAAAACCGGGTTGTTCTACAGTGCCCCGTAATTCTGATTCTAAGAAAAAGTAAGACAATATGTTTGCTCTGGATTCTGCTTCCTTTCCCAATTGATTCTTATCTACAATCAACACTGAAGCTTTTGCTGGTGTAGGATTATCGTTTTCATCGGTCACGTTCAGTTGCAACTTTAATTTCTCCCGTGGCGCATAACGCAGCTTTTCAGTTTCAATAGCTAACTTTAACGCCTTTTGTCCTTTACGGTTAAAGTAAAGTCGTCTTGCCATTTTTGTGCTATGCTTATCCAACAAGGAAATTTCTAAAATACCAAAAGGAAGTTTAGATACGGGGAATAGTGCAGAAAGCATCCCATCACGCAGAGGCTCTTTCAGTTCATATAAGAGCTGTCCCCTACTCCTTACCTGCAGCACTAGCGTATCGTTTGTAAAGGTATTAGAGAACACATTAACCTGCATACCCCCTCCAAGATCATTAACGGAAAGTGTGCTACCTGAAGCCTTCACCTTTGGCAAAGGTATAAGTAAGCTTGAAGTATCTTGCTGTTCAAGTTTTGCAAAATAACTAAGCGTATCACTAAGTGCTTTTAGCCTAAAGCTTCCCATTCCTAAGGCATTACTCTTAAAATCGGCAAGCTTAACGCCGTTTTGATCGATAACAGTTCCTGAAGTCTTTCTGCTCAAACCATCATACCCTATTGCTTTAAACCCTAGCTCTGAAGATATTCCGGCAATTAAATCACCTCCTTCAGGAAAAAACTGTAAGTCAATTTTTGCAGTGTCTAAAGCCACAGTTTGATATCGTTTTTTGCCAGTATCTGTCAAATAACTAATCGTTAGCAAATCACTATCCGCAGCAAGGGGATATTCAAAAACATAAAGATCACCTTCTTTTTTCCTGATGCTTAAGGTATCAAGTTTTCCGTCTAAATTCACAAATACATCCAGCTTGCCACGGTGCAAACGATCTAGCGCTTCAGGATTTAATAAGGTTTTAAGGCTCCGGGAGCCAGTAACTTCGTCTTGTGTAATCTGAGAACGATAGGATCGTGATGATAACAGATTGCCGGACTGAAATACCGGTATGGGTTTTTGAAATATAAAATCTGATTTAAAATTCTGACTCCATCGGGTATATGCACGAAGCTGATAAGTACCTGCTGCCAAATCTGGATTCAGATGTATAGTACCTGCTCCTATACCTTCGTTTAGCTTAGTAAGCTGTGAAACGACCACCTCTCCTCCCGGATTTATTAAATCAACATAGAGCACACCGCTTACATTAGAAGGATAATGAGCTGCTCCGAGTAATACAACAGCTCTAAACCAAATTTTGTTTCCGGTTGTATACACATCAGCATCTGTTTGCAGGTAGATCTTTTCTGCATATTTTAAGTCATCAACCTGCGCAAAAATAGGTGTTATAAACACCACTAATAAAGCAACGTATAACCAAAATTGATGTAGCCTGTGTTTCATATTCTAATTTAAGAATTCTATATCCTCTAAACTAGAGTTGGATCGCTAAGTTCTCGAAAAGAGTCGAACTCCTTTAAAAGATTTAAAGACAGTTTAAACCCTGTAATTACATCATACTTAAGGATGCACGCTCTTTTCCTCTATAGTTTTAACCAAAATTTTCAGATGTCTACTTTGTAACACTAGTAGTTACAAATGGTGGAACCGTATAAACTTCCTGTCTATTATTGAAAACAATCATTCGAATGCTACAGTATAGCGGCTTTTAAACGGACTTTTACTTAACGGATTAACAGAATGCAACTCTATGAGTTTTAATGAACGTAGTCCCTAGAAATTAATTCATCAGAATCTTTATATAGAAGCCGAGCATCCCTGTCTCACTTTTTACCCGTTTTTAAGTGAATTTGAGGTATTTCTTAAGATTGTAGGCAATGGCTGATTACTCGACTAGTATTAAAAATTTTATTGGATATTGCAACCACTCACCTACTTTTAAACAATAAACCAGTGGTTTTGAGACAGATTGCTCTTAAAGACAAAAACATAGGTACAGGTTTATTTTAAAAGTAGAGCCAAACAGTTCAACCCTACCAATACCTTCCAATGAGATTACGTTCAAAATTCGTTCTAGCGCTCTCCTTCTTACTGTTGAGCATCATAACTATACGTGCTCAAGAGTGTACCTGTGCAAAAACTTTTGAGGAGGTTGTGCAGGTTTATGAACATGATTATGCGTTGTTCCCTATTAAAGTTACCCAAACCAATAAAGAACTTTATACGGCCAACAAAGAGGTTTTTAGACAGAAAGCCGCTCGTGTTACAGCAATAGAAGCTTGTCTTCCCATACTGCAACAATGGCTGCAATTCTTTAGGGATGGTCATACTAGCATCAGTTTTACAGACAACAAGGCTGTTAAAGAAACGCGTAAAAGCATCGTGATGGATAAGAGCGCTTTCCTCAAAGAAGTAAACCACATTAAAAAAAAGAAAGCCTTCCAGAATACAGACCTGTTGGGTATATGGAAATATGGTGTTTACGAAGTGGGCATTCTGCCCCAAAAAAATGCTCCTAACCAATTTACAGGGGTGATCTTAAGCAGTACAAATAAGCTTTGGAAGCCGGGAGACATTAAATTTGAACTCAGCCAGGTTTACGGCAATGCGTATGAGGCGGTTTATTATATGGACGATAATAGCGGACGGAAGTTGAAAGTTAACCTTCAAAACCCAGAGCATTTGGAGTTTATCAACTACAACAAGTGGGTAAAGGTAGGACCGGCAAACCCAAATACGATAACCGATACTGCGCAAACAGAGCGCTACAGTGATTTCCATATACGGATGATAGATGGAAAGATCCCCTACATTCGTTTCCCTAATTTCTATGAGAAAGAACCTGCTTTTGTAGATAGCCTGATCCGAGCCCACCATCAGGAATTGGTTGAGGCAGCTTTTTTTATCGTTGATGTACGGGATAACAACGGAGGCAACGATGCGGTTTACAAGCCTCTTTTTCCGTATATTTTATCGGGACCTATTCAAACACCTAATTATGGCATCTGGATCTCTGAAGGAAATATTAACATGTTCCTAAACGGGAGAAAGCCTGAAGAACTGGAAGCGGAAAACAAAGCAGAATACGATTACCTCTCTTCCTTAAAAGGGACTGTATTCTGGCCAGATGGTGCAGCATATGCTAGTACTTCCGTCCCGGATACACTGTTTGCTCCCCATCAAAAAGTAGCTGTTCTTATAAATGAAAAAACCATGAGCTCAGGAGAAACGTTTGTCTACAGGACACGGCAAAGCGAAAAAGTAATTCTTTATGGTCAAAACACGGCGGGTATAATTGACGGGTTCAATGTGCTAACAAAAACAATAAACTGTTTTGAACTGCACTACCCTTCCTCCATACGGGCGCGGGATGTCGCAGAAAACCCCATAGATCCTTACGGGATGCCACCAGATGTTTATGTAGATAAAAACCTAGATGTTTTAAAATTCGCTATCGAACATATGTCGCTGTTAAGCCATAAAAAACAGTAACCTACTTCGGTGCAAGCCGCTCTGCCAACAAAGGCAGGCCCGCTAAGCATTAATCGGTACAATACATTTCAAAACGAGACCCTTCTCATAGCATGCAAGTCTCGATTATTCCGTAAACTGAATGTCATTTGGAGAGTTCACCCTGAGCTTGACGTAGGGCCAGTCGAGAAATCTTTGCCTTATGCAATACTGAATCCAGTTCAGCATCAAACGGCTTAATTTAAAACGAGTGTTTCCCTACGATTGACATCCCCTGTTTTTAACCTAATTCCATCTTTCACAAGTTACCTACTCGGGTAACTTAGGTGCTCGCGTCCTCAGATCTCCAGAAGTCAATGTGTGTAAAAAAGCTTCTAAGGCATGCATCTCTTCCCGAGTGAGATTTAGTTTTTGAAGGATAGGAGAAACCTCAGGAATTAACGAGTCACGAGGCGTTCCCAGATACCGCTTTTGAACCACTTGAGGATTTCCCAGATTATAGAACTCTACCACATCCCGTAAACTGGGAAAATGCCCGTGATGCATCCAAGGGCCGGTGCGGCCTACTTCTCTTAAAGAAGGGGTTCTGAATTTACCAATATCTGCAAGATCACCGGTAATGGCAAACCTTCCGAAGTCTTCATCTTTAGTTCCAAACAACACCTGCCCGTCATTATGGTATTGATTGTCGCTAAAATAACCGCTGTTATGACAATTGATACAGCGTGCTTTGGTACGAAACAAATGCAGCCCCAGCACTTCTTCATCGGTGAATTGGTCTGGTCTGCCATCGATGAAGCGATCAAACTTACTGGTACGGCTAATTAGCGTACGTTCAAAGGTCGCTATAGCTTTTTGAATAAATTCTAAAGAGATGGTATCCTTACCAAAAGCTTCCTTAAACAAAGGTTTGTAGCCAGCTACTTCAGCAATCTTATCTACAGCCAGATTAAGCTGTTCGTTCATTTCTACAGGATCTGCTATAGGAAAACGCGCCTGTTCTTCCAGACTGCTGGCACGCCCATCCCAGAACAACTCGTGCGCGAAAGCAGCATTTATAATGGTCATTGCATTGCGCTTTCCGTTTTGTCGATCATGCCCAAAAGAACGGGTAATATTATCGGTCCACCCCAATTCTGAATTATGGCAGGAAGCACATGCTATTTGTCCGCTCACCGACAACCTGGGATCAAAGAACAATTTTTTCCCCAAGTCTGCTTTTTCTTTAGAATATGGGTTGTCCTCAGGAAAAGGAACCTCCTCCAAATGCCCTATTTCTTTAAAGTTGGTGATGCTGCTGTCTAAATGGGGTGCAGGCCAGGTTTTCGGATCTCCAGTGGCATACACCTTACGGAGTTGGGCGATAGCGGTATATTCTCCTTTCTCAGTTTCCTTACAGGAATTCAAAAGAAGCAGCGCGAGACACAGTATAGATAGCTTTTGCATAATCAATGATTTAAAGAATTAAAGGGTGATCTCTTCTACGCACGAGTTGCCCGGTAAGTCTGCAGGATCTTCATAACCCCTGTCGTTATAGATATAATATTCTGAGGTCACGGTTCCGCCATACAACGCATCATTGGTTACCCGCAATTCAAACTTCATCTCCCAGAGCGTTTCTGAAACCTGACGGTAGCTTCCACTTCCTGAGATCGCCAATTCAAATAGTTCGCCATCTCTGTTAGAGATCGTTAAAAACTGTGGAATCACAGCAACACTTCCTTGGGTAGTATTGGTTCCTCCTTCCGGATAAAATTCAATAGCCGCCTCAATATTAAAGCCCGGTGATGCGGAAGCATCGGTTGCTTCATTAGCAAACCAACGTTGCAAGTTGAACGGATTGGTCGTTCTGCCTGCCAATGATGAACTGAAACCGATACGGTAGGCATCATAATACACATCATCAGCAGGATCTGGTGTAGCATTGTCAGAACCCAAAATCGCATTTGGATGGTCTGCAGCTACCTCAACCGGTACCGCAAAGGCAGTCCAGGACCTCCAGCTGCACGCGCCATCATTATCATGGTCTATCCAGTTTTCGCCACGTACCAGATAGAAGGGATTGCTCGTATCGTAAAAATGAGACGCCGGATTGGTTGCCAGATCACGATCGGTTTGTATGGGTTTGATCACCAAAAGATTGGCATTACCCGAAATGTTATATGCTGGTTGCTGTTGTAAAGTAATAATGGTCTGAAAATTGACATCTGCAGCGCTCAAATCTTCGTTTAGGGTCAACCTATAGCTGATATAATCACTTCCCTGCCCCATACGGGCTAAGGTATACTCAAATCCATTTAAGAAGCTGAAGATCGCCGCTTCATCTACTTCCTCTTCAATATACCCATTAGGGAATTCCACACGAAAATCCACTGTTTCTCCCACCGTACCTGAGAGGTCAATTCTGCTCGTATTCAGCTGGTAGCTAGTGTTTACCTCGCCTAAAGTCACTTCAAAGCGATCGCCTACTGTAGTATCGTTCCAAGCACCCAACTGAATGTTAGGATCCGAAACACCGGTAAGGCTAAAATCTATAGTCTCCCCTACTGTCCAGCGTCGGTTAAAACGCACCTCGATTGTATCGGTAGGTTGTGCTGCCGTAAAGCTCAGTTCTTCGGGTTGCACCTCATAGGCGGTATCAGGCAAACCACTAGTTACACTATAGCTAGCGGTAACCGTCTCCTCAAGGGCGCGCGCACTCAATACCACAGGGATTTTCAAGGTGCGCAACGAGGTATTCTCATACGTTGCTACTGGTAACATATTACCACTAAGCTCTGGGTATTCCAAAGGTTCATTATTGTTGTTGACCAAAAAGTTAAAGCGTAAAGAAGCCGGGAGCTCCTGATTTTGCTGATTGCTCAACTCATCGTCAGTACATCCTAAAATAAGGCTCAATGCCAATAGGAATAGTAGTTTAGTAGCCTTCATTTTGTATCAAGTTTGCATTGAGGTTAATATTGCTTTGCGGGATGGGTAGTACAAAAAAGTTGGAGGGATAGTTCAGAATACAGGTGGTAGCCAGACAGCCGTCGTTGCGGTTCACAGCGCGGCCCATACGTTTTAGGTCAAAAAAGAGTTGGTTCTCAAAAGCGAGTTCGCGTCTGCGTTCTAAAAATAATTCTTCTTCAAGATTATCGATTTGTACTAAAGCCTGTAGCCCTCCACGCTCGCGAATCATATTCAGGTTGCTCAGGGCGGCATCAGTATTATTGAGTTGGTAAGCGGCTTCTGCTGCGATCAGGTATTGCTCGCTTAAGCGTAAGATGGGATTCCCGGGATTCCCCTGAAACTTCCCGGTGAAATAATAGGGGCGGTCTACCAATTGCTCGTTTTCTAAAGTAGATAACTCCTTAACCACAAAAAGAGCTCCACGTATGTCTTCAGGAGCATACAGGTCAAGCAGATCTTGAGAAGCCACATAATCGGCATAGGTATTCGCACTGCTATACCCATACTGTGCAGACCTACTTCCACCAATAGCTCCATCGGCATCTACAGAAACTGAAAGCTCTAACAAGATCTCAGAAACCGGCTGCAAAGGTTCTTCCCAAGACTCCAGATAGCTTTCTTTAGGCGTAAGTGTTACGCCCGAAGTAGCGATCACCTGCGTGGCGTGGGTATATGCATTTTCCCAGGCGCCTTGTTCCAAATAGACACGAGCCAGCAAAGCTTCGGCACTCATAGCTCTAAAATACGAGTACCCGGGGCCTTCTAAAACAGGGGCATCAGGAAATAGGCTTAGCGCATGTTCCAGATCGGCGGTAATAGCAGTATAGGTCTCCTGCAATCCCAAACGCGGTGCATAATCTAAAGCTTCCTGCAGGGTTTCGGTTTTATAGACGATCCCCGGCGTATTGGCTTCAGGATACTTAATATTCTGTGCATACACCTGCAACAAGGCAAAGTGCATCATCGCCCGTACACTCAACGCTTCAGCAGCAATAGCATCCCGGTCTGTAGCACTCAAATAGGCTACCTTGTCGATGTATTCTAACAGCAAGTTGGCCGCAGAGATCGCCGCATAACTGTTGTCGTAAAAGGATTCCATCTCACTCTCTAAAGCGGTATCGTTAAAATTATACACCTGCTGTACATTAGGGGGTACGCTTAGCGCCCCTTGATTGCTTCCCAAAGCATCCGGTGAGAATTTCAAATTTCCTCCTTGCAGATCAGCATATACGGTGTATTGTTCAAAACGCAGAGTGGTTTCCATCGAAGAGTACATCCCTGCAACGGCTTCCAGCATCCCCTCGCGGGTAGCCAACTGCTCCCCAATAGAAATCTGACTTCCCGGTTGTTGTTCTAAAAAGTCACTACAACCTGCTTGCAGTAACAGGAGGAGCATAAGACTCGTGGTATATCTATTTTTTTTCATCATCATGTGTTTAAAAGCTGGTTTTAACTCCTAGTGAAATCGTGCGTGCCTGTGGATAGGTAAAACGGAATTCGCGAATCCCATTACGTCCCGCCGGCGATTTGTCTTTATACCAATAGGCTACATTAGATACATCGAGAAATACTGAAAGTTGGTCTAACGGAACCTTCAATGTACGCACTGGTATAGTATAGGTCAGGTTGATATTACTCAGTTTGATAAACGTAGCGTCGTACAAATATTTACTCATGTTAGCGGCTATAGGGTTGGTATTGCTCACTAAAGGCTGTAAGGCTGCAGTGTCTCCCGGGCCTCTCCAATAATCAAACGCATTCACGGAAAGATTACGGCTCGTTGTAAAATTATACTGCGAGATCAGTTGGTAATCGGCCAAGTACTCCCCGCCTATTTGGTACGATCCTCTCACGCTCAGGCTCAAACTGTTCCCAAATTGAAAACTGGTGCTGAATCCTCCATAAGCATCCGGCTGACTGTCTCCAATGGGTTGCCAGTTGGCTTCGGTATATAAAGAGCGGTAGGTCGCAAGGTCATAAACCTGATCATTATACCGAATCATATCTCTTCCCGTTGCCGGATCGATACCTGCCCAAACCAGTCCCCAGATCGCAGAGGTGCTATAGCCGATACGTTGTGCAAGAGCACGTGCTGCAGTAGAATAATCACTTCCCAGCCCAACCAAATCGGTTACCTCATTCTTAAGGGTCGCAATATTGAAACTCGTATTCCATTTAAGTTTCTTACTATCTACCCATTGCATACGTGCGCTAAACTCCAGCCCGGTGTTGTACATCTGCGCAGCATTGAGTTGCAGACTACTAAACCCACTTTCTGAAGGAATATCACGCGAGGTGATCAGGTCCCTAATATCGTCGTAATAATATTCTGCAGTAAGCTGTAAACGTCCAAACAGGTTGATGTCGAGCCCAGCATTGTACTTGATGTTACGTTCCCAACTCAACTGCGGATTGGGTGCTGCACTAGGCGTTGCTTCCGTCAGACCATTATACCCCGAATTGATGCGGCGGTTGTACAAGCCTAAAGCACGGTACGAACCAATACGCGAATTCCCGGTGCTTCCGTAACTGGTACGCAGTCTTAAAAAATCTAACCAAGCGGTGTCGTTCAAAAAATCTTCTTTTGAAAGTACCCAACTCAATCCGGCACCGCCGTTGTAGGCCACATTGCTGTCGCTACCAAAGACCGAACTCTCATCTCTTCGGAAATTGGCCAGAAAATAATACTTGCCTTTATAGTTATAATTCACCTGCCCGTAAAACGAAACCCGGGAGTTGTTATTGATATCGGCACGGTATGTTTGGTTACTGAAACGCTCATCTACAGCGGTATCCAGATTATCATCCTGTACCGCATCGGCAACCGCATTAATGCTGTCAGGGTTGGTGAACCCGGTTCCTGAAGCATAATCCAGATCGGTTTTTTCCTCACTCAGTTCGAGTCCGCCCAGGATATCAAAACCGTGATCGCCCCATTGTTTTTCATAGAAAACCTGCGTTTGCCAGTTCCAGCGGGTGCTATTACGCCCATTGATTATGCGACGTCCCCAGCGTGGGTAGGTTTCTCCATCAAGCACAAAAGTTCCGTTCCCTCTTCCGCTTTCATTGGCGCCCGAAAAATAACGGTCTTGCTCTTTGTCTTTATAATCTAAACCGAATAGAGACGAAATCTTTAAGCCTTCGATCACCTGATAATTGATGTTAAAGCTTCCCAGGAGGCCGTAACCGGTGTTGTCATTTCGATTTTGTGCAATGGCAGCTAGCGGATTGGCTACGGTGTTTACACCGAGTAATGCAAAAGAACCGTCTTCGTTATACGGACTCAAGCGCGGTACAAAAGCATACCCATAATAGATATTGGGTTGTGTGCGTTGCTGATAGCTGGGAGAAAGGGATAAGCGGAAGTTTAACTTCCCCAAATCATACCCTAAATTGATGTTGGCATTAACCTGTTTATTCTCATTACCCATTTGTGGCTCATCGATATCCAGATAGGTAACGCTGGCCCGGTAATTAAAGCGTTCTGAAGCTCCCGAAGCACTCAGGTTGTATTTAGTATACACCCCGGTAGTGTTTAAGAGATCAAACCAGTTGGTATTTAAACCATTCTCCAAAAGTAAGGTTCCCCCAGTATTGCGTAAAAATTCGTTGCGCAATTGGGTGTATTGCGAGCCGCTCAAATACTGAATTTGATTGATCGCTTCAGAAACTCCCAACTGCGTAGAAAAGCTGTAGCGGGTCTTGCCGCGTTTTCCTTTTTTGGTGGTGATAATGATCACGCCGTTAGCTCCATCGGCACCATAAATACCCACTGCTGCAGCATCTTTCAAAACGTTGATGCTTTCTATATCTCCAGGAGCGATCTTAGCCAACGGATTGGTAAACGATTCTCCGGCAACCCCTCCCCCATCAAAAAACGCATTGTCGATCCCGGTTTCTTCCGTCATGATCACACCGTCAATAATAATGAGCGGCTGGGTAGAGGTTCCCAATAAGGGATTGTTAAGCGGCGTCAACGAACCCTGTCCGCGAATATCGATACGCACCGGTTCACCCACGCCCGAAGTATTCTCTATCAGTACCCCGGCTACCTGCCCTTCCAGCATTTTATCGATGCTTTCTGAAGCCTGCTCTATGGGTATTTCTTTATCGGTCACGGTGACAATACTTCCTACCACTTCCTCCTTTAGCTTTTGAGTACCGTATGAAGAGGTAATCACTACCTGATCCAGTTCGTTTTGCGCTTCTTCCATCTGAATGTCTAATCGGCTGCGTGATCCTAAAGTCACGAGTTGGGTTTCCATTCCCAGATAGTTTACCTCCAGCTGTACGGCATTCAGAGCAACGGCTTGCACCAAGTACTTAAAGTTTCCGGCTGCGTCGGTCATCACTCCCTTTCGGGTATTTACCACAGTAAGCGTAGCGCCAGGCAAGGGATTGCCATAGGTATCGTGTACAGTCCCGGTAATCATTCGGCTTTGCTCTTGATTTTGTAAAGCCGGTTTTTGTTCTAAAATGATAACCTGCTTACCTTTTATCGTATACCGGTAGGGTAATTCGGAAAAAATAGCATCTAATAATTGAACAAGTTCTGTATCTGTAGGTGCTTTTTGTAAACTGGTGTTTAAAGTAATCTTACTGGTATTATATACAAAACGGTAATCTGTTTGTGCCTCTACCAAAGCTATCAGTTGATCCAGACTTTGAGGAACCTGATCTATTTTAACCTTTATTTGTTGTGCTTGAAGCGTTGTAGAAAAACTCATTAAAAGCATTCCAAAAAAGAACAAGTGGTACGGTAGGCTCCATACCCGTAGTTTAGTTTTTATCATTAGCTATAAATTAATGGTTGGTGTTAGGTTTGGTTAGGGTAATATGTTGACCATGGATCTCATACACAAAATCTGTATCCAACTGAAGTACTTGAAGGAGCTGCTCAATGCCTAAATCAAGTTTTACAGTACCGCTAAAGCTTTGCTGCGCCAACTGCGGATAGTGGTTATGAATCTTTACATTATAATGCCGCTCTAGCCTTTTTAAGATTTCCGTACATGGCGTATTATCCAATAACAGCTCACCGTAAATCCAGGCGATTTCTTGCTCTATATTGCCGGCCTTTTTGGTAAACTCCTGGGTGTTTCGGTTATAAGAAGCCAACTCTCCCGGGATCAATACCATACCAGACTTAAGTTTTTTATTTTGATGAAGCCCTACAGCGCCTTCTTCCAATGCGGTCTCAATAAAACCAGATTCTGCATAAGCCTTGACATTAAAGCGGGTGCCCAATACGGCTACAGTTAGAGGACCGGTATGCACCTGAAAAGGTTTTTGAGGGTTTTTAGCTACATCAAAAAAGCCTTCCCCTGTTAAACGTACTTCTCGTGTTGCTCCAGTAAAGACATTAGGAAACTCCAAAGTACTTCCTGCGTTAAGATATACCTGAGAGCCATCGGCTAACAAAACTTTGTAGGTTTTACCATAAGGTACCGTGATGCGTTGGGGCAAAATCTGTGTGCTGTCGGCATCTTTTTCGTATGTTATCTGTTGCGCAGTTGCTTCTGCTACCTGCATACCGTTAGCAGCAGTAATCAAGACCGGTTGCTCTTTTTCTAGGGTATAAGAGTCATCTTGTGATACCTCAAGTACAATGGCATTTTCTGTTTTGGGTTCAAATGCAGATCGCGAAGCATACCAGGTGAGTGCTCCTCCAAGCAACACTAAAAAGACCGCTGCGTATCTCCAAATTTTAGTCCGGCTTTGTTTTGGTTTCAATTGAGGACGTTGATTCTTTAAAAGGCTGGCATCCATCTGAGCTTCTGAAGTAAGCGCCCAGGCTGTTTTCAGTTGTATAAATTCCTGTCTATTTCGAGGAGCTGCTTCAATCCACGCAAACAACACATCGACTTCTGCTTCTGTTGCTTCATTGTTGAAATATTTATAGAGAATAGCTTTATCCATTGTTTTAAATAGCAGGTTTGATCTAAGTACAACTCAGAATCAGCAAACCCTATGTTAAATTGTGATTTTTTTAAGATTAGTCTAGAAAGAGGGCGATCAAAAAGGCAGGAAGGTAGTCTGAAAGTGCCTCTCGAAGGTGATTTAAAGCCCGTGTCATATGGGCTTCTACCGTTTTGATAGATATATTCAACTCGGTTGCAATCTCTGCGTTCTTTTTATACGCTACCCGCTTCATAGTATAGATAATTTGGGTCTGCTCGGGGAGTTGTTCTAAAAAACGCGAAACATTTTCTTGCAGTTCAGTAAGACTCAAACTGTCGTAATCCAATGCATTCAAGACTTCAAGATTCAGATTCTGTTCTTTTTCAGCCAATGCCACATTCCGGTAGTTCCGCACCACCTTCTCATGTTTGAGTACATTAAGACATTTAGACTTGGCTGCAGTATATAAAAAAGAGGGTATCCCTTCAGGCTTTTGAAGATTTTCCCGATTCAACCAAAGATTTATAAAAGCCTCTTGAGCCATGCTTCGGGCTTGCTCCTCGTCATATACAAACTGTTTACAAAAGCCGGTGACAGCAGGATAATAGCGTTCAAAAAAGTGTGTAAAGGCCCGTTCACTTCCTCCCTTCAATTGAGAGAAAAGCAAAGCTTCAGAAGTATGATCAGGTTTAGGGGACATGACAGATAAACTTAACTGCAAATATACTCATTATTTAGAATGAGAATAAATAATAAAGACTTTTGTACACTAGCCTTTCAACGTACAATCAATATTAGTATTTTTTTTTCAACTCCTTGTTTGGGAAATTGGGCATTGCTATTGCCGCTTGAGACTTGAGACTCTTAATATAGCAAAGTAGCCATACAAGACATAAAGAGCTAACGTATTGTCATTTCGAGAATTCACCCTGAGCGATAGCCGAAGGGGTTCTTTGAAAACAGGTGAATTCAATAACCTGTAATCAAGCCTCATCCTGCCGCATCTTATACTCCAACTTCAGGATCAGCTCTTCCAGAAACTTAGTTCTGCTACCCTTTCGGGCTTTGATTTCCCCATACGTTTTATAAACCCCATCCAGCTTAACATTAAAAAAATCCTCAGAGGCCAATACAGCAAAACAGCCTGTTACTTAACGTATTATTAGGAAAGTCGCATACTATGCTAATTGGTACAGCAGTAGTTATCTGATTTTAGAAGACAGTACGTATTGGATTCCATCCTGTTTGCCTTCGCTTGATCCAGCAAATATTGTGAAGTACACTTCAAAAGTGTGTATTTCTTTTCAGACTATTAATTAGCGTCATCCAAATTAATCGCTTGAAGCGCCAAGATCAATCCAACCGTATATAGCTAATTTTTAAACACTTAAACCAAAACCTCAATTTTTAAGATGTATTTCTAAACAATCTTGATGAGGCCCAGTTTTTTTAAGAAAGCTTAAAAAATACGATATAAAACATTTTATCTGATTTATATGTATTTCATCGATTATTTATTGTTATTTTAGTAAAAAATTAAGAACAACCACATTCTTAACCCTAGTCAACCCCAAATAGAGAATACTTATGAAAGTACTGACACCCCTTAAACTCATCTTTCTAATCTTTATATTCAATTTTCAAAATAATTATTCCCAAACTTCAATAGGTTTGGATACACAATTTGTCAATATGGGTGCTTCAGGCGGCAATCTGAAAAGCGATAAGGGTTCTGTTTCTTTCTCAGTAGGCCAAGTGTTTTTTCATTACTTAAATAATTCTCAAACTACTATATTAGCCGGTGTACAACAACCGGTGGCTTCAGAAGTTTTTTTAGGAACTGAAAAACCAGAACATAATGTGAGTATATTAGCATATCCAAACCCCATAACCGATTTTTTAATACTAGAAATTAAAGATTTTAATAATCCTAATATCACGTATACCATTTTTGACCAAAACGGTTCACGCGTACAACACGAAGTAATTAAAACCGGAAAAACTAAAATAGCATGTCAAAGACTTCAAGCTGCTGCCTATTTTGTAATCATAATGAATAATAACAAACTCATAAAAACATTTAAATTACTTAAAACTTAAAAAAAATGAAATGGATTTTGATAGGTATCTTGTCGCTTTTCATCCTGGTGGAAAGCTATTCCCAAACTCCAGAAAAATTAAGTTATCAGGCCATTGTTCGCGATAGCGAAAACAATCTAATCATAGCGTCGGAAGTTGCTATTAAAATCGATATTCTTAGTGGTTCTCCTGAAGGCAATAGTCTCTATCAAGAAACTCACTATACAACAACAAACGAGAATGGTTTAGTCACTTTAGAGATTGGTACCGGTACAATTAGTTGGGGTGGTTTTGATACAATTGATTGGGGGGCTGATTCACATTTTATTAAAACACAAATAGATCCTACAGGCACAGGAAATTATACGTTAACAGGGGTCACCGAGCTTTTGAGTGTACCCTACGCTTTATATGCAAAACAGGCAGAGACCATAACAGGTACAATCTCTGCGTCTCAGGTAGCTGGTTTAAATACCATCACATTCTCTGAAGATACAGCTTCCGTATTTGATGCTTGGGATCAGGATGTTTCTGATGATTTTGACGGTACGTATGCTAAATTGACTGGAACTCCCGAAATTTACACCAAAACTCAGGTAGACAGCATGAAGATCGCCTGGTTAAAAGAAATTGATGAAACATACCTAACCAGATCAAAAATACTGGATTTCAGAGCTTCTAGAACCATTACTCCCGAAGACATAGGTAACACCATATCGTGCACAGCTAGTGCTACACTAACGATTAGTAAAGGTTTTGACACTATGAAAATTGGAGACTTTATAAATTTAGAAGCACATAACGGTTCGGTATTAACCATCGCTACAGACTCAGGTGTAAAACTCAATTATACATCAGAAAGACCGGGGGTATTGAACAGTTATTCTGGCAATGTCAATTTCGGGTTATTGAGAAAGCAGGGGCCAGACTCCTATATAATTTCGGGACAGCAATGAAAAAAATTCTAGGTATTTTACTAGGTATTTCGTACGCAGCAGTTGCCCAAAATTATTATCCACTCCATAATATACCCAAACCGGCAAACACCTATACCTTAAAGGAGTCTTTAAGAACCAGCGCGGGGGTTTATACCGAAGATGGAACATTGCTTCGAACCCTCTGGAGTAATCTTGAAAAAAAAAGTGGAACTCATCGTGTGGTTTGGGATAGATTGGATGATGAAGGAAAACCGGTAAATGACACTACGACTACTATTAAAATTCTTGCTAATAAGGTTAATTACGAATGGAAAGGCATTATAGGCAACACTTCAAATACACATGGAGGAGACTCCATTTTCAATAATGCGCAAGTCATACAGGGCATGATTCAGGTGGGTGAACAACTCTACTATAACTGTGGTTATAATGAACATGATCCTGCTTTTGAAAAGTTTAAAATTAATAATATCAATAAAAATATCCCGGTACTTTCAAGAATTCATTATGGTTTGGAAGTTCCGTATATCTGTGCAGACGAAAAAAGGATTTTTATAGGAGGTTTAGATATCTGGAATGATCAAAAACCGACAATGGTTTTTGCAATCAATATAGCCGATAATGCTCAGTACGATTTTACCCATGGATCTCAATATACCTTAGCTTCCAACCATAAATATAGATCAGTAATCGGTAGGGTTCAAGGCGAAGAATCTCGAATTACAGGAATGGCGGTTCAGAACAATGGTAATTATTTATTCATAGCAAGAGGCAAGCTCAATAGCATTTCGGTATACGACAAAAATACAGGGCGCTTAGTCAACACCTTTACCGACTTTATAAATCCCAGAGAATTGAAAATTATAGGAAATCAACTTTGGTGTATAAACAATAAGATGATTGAGCAGTACACCATTTTAACCAATGGTTTTCTTGATAATCGTAATATTTTCAACAACACCATTAAAGAACCTTTGGCAATGGCTCTAAATAAAACGGGCAAAAATATTGCTATTGCCGACGGCGAAACCAATCAAATAAAAATTTTTAACTCTGCCGGTTCTCTGATCAAAACTTTAGGTATTTCGGGAGGGTATCGTACAAACCCCAATGTATTAGATCATAAATTTATGCTTATCAACCCGGCACAACCTGAGATGAAAACGTTTCTATGCTATCAGGATGATGGGAAGCTGTGGGTGGGGGATACAGGCAATTATAGATCGCTGCGTTTCAATACCGACTATACTTTAGACGATTTTATAATGTACCAGTGCTGGATAAGGTCTATGGGAGTAGACAGAAGTAATCCCACAAGAGTGTTTGCAAATTATCTAGAGTTCTCGGTGGATATCGAAAAAGGGAACTGGAAATTAGTCAAAAATTGGGCCGGTAATTTTAAAATAGAACAAGATGGGGAATACGACCGTCTAAAGTGGGTGAGTACGCTCAGCAATGGGAAAACATATGCTTTTCAACTTGCTACAAATGCCACTCAATGGGAAGTTGTCGAATTAGCAGACACAGGCTTGCGATATACGGGTATTAAAATTAAAAGAAGAACCCCTACAGCGACCCTGCTCCCAAATGGCAACATTCGCTATTTTGACGGTGAATTGGTCGTAAAGCCCAATCAGCCTCCACTCTACTGGAAAGAACGAAGTTTAACCGGTTTTGATCAAAATGACAATCCGGTATGGGGAGATTTAGAAGAAGTAGCCAATACAGGGATCCTGCAACCCAGTGACCCCATTTACAGGGAAACCATTAGCTGGAACTACCCCCCGAGAAATGATACTGAAAGTAACTTAATAATATCTTTTGAAGGAGGTTCAGCAGCACCTGATTATTCTTCTAACAAGTATCATCTGGGTGCAACGAAAAAGGGGGAAACGGGCTTTAAATGGAAAACAGCTGTAGGAACGGCCAGAAATTATTACGGTCCGTATCCCGAAGACGGGCGATACGATATGGGCAATGGGGTGCAATATCCCGGAGGAGTGATTCTGGTAGAAGGTAAAAATATATTTTGGAATTACCACGGTGAGTTTTGGAAACAAATGCAAACTAATATATTCACACACGTTTACGACAACGGCTTAATGGTTGGGAAATTTGGAGTTACCGGTGCAGACATCTTTAAAGGTAAACGCGTATGGGATCAAACCGGTGTACCTGGTATGGCCGGTAACAACCTTAAGGGAGACATTATTTCTTTAAATGGTGATTTATACATATTGCATGGAGATGAAGGTTGGCACGGTGGTATCCACATTTGGAAAATAAGTAACCTAAACAGTATCAAGGAATTTAACATACCCACTGCGAAAAACTAAACTGAGTCAGTTCCTGACTATTGCTACAGGTGCTGTTTCATAACCCCTTCCGCCTCTATAGCTGATCCAATTGAGTTCTTTCAAATCGTTTCATAATCGTATTGATGGCAAGAAAGTTTTGAGCATAATGTAGCGCATTCCCTTTTAATTGTTGATTTTTCTTCTGAATGGCATTGAGAAGACCATCCCGGAAAGCAATGGGATTCTCAGGCTCAACTACAATGCCCATCTGATGATTGGTTACCACATTGTATAAACCTGTTCCGATATTTGCGGTTATCAAAGCCAGGCCACCTACCGATAAAATATTAGTGAGTTTGGAAGGCATTACCAAATCTCCAGCTTTGGCCTTTTGGATAACCAAATGCACATCTGCTATATTTAGAAATGCATTAAAGTTTTCAAGAGGTTGTAAGGGAAAAAAATAAACATTGGTGATGTTCTCTCGTATGGTCATCTCTTGCAAGCGTAAGCGATAAGGTCCTGTACCGCAAATTATAAATTTAATATCAGGATTTGACTGAACTGTTTTTGCTGTACTGAGAATCATTTCAAGCCCCTGCTTTTCACCAATAGCTCCTGAATACAGAATGATTTTATCGTGAGTTTCAAAACCATAGTTGTTCTTAATCTTTTGTATTTCACTTTCCGAAAAGGGATAAAAGAATGCTGTGTTGGTCCAGTTTGGAAAAAAATAAACTTCTTTTTCAGCTTTTTGTTTGATTTTAGATACCATTCCCTCTGAAATACTGCTAATTACATCCGTTTTATTAAAAATATACTTTTCTACCTTTAACAAACTTTTTATAATATTGGGAGATCGAATCATCCCGAGATCCTGTGCTGCTTCTATTTGCAGATCCTGAATGTGATATACCAATTTACCACCTCTCAATTTTTTATAATAAACCCCTAATAATCCCAATTGAAAACATGGGGCCACTGTAATAATAAGTTGAAATTTTTTACGGAATAGTAAGAGACTCAATTGTAAAAAAGCAGTTATAAAAAAAGAAACATCTACCAGTATGCGTTTGATTCCCGAAGGGTTTTCAGGTACATACATAGGGCATCTATATGTGGTTACACTTCCCCCAGAAGGATGATCTGTTCGTTCTTTAGTAAATTTAAATCTTCGCTTTACGTATGGCTCTTGTACCTCCCAATAAGGATAATAGGGGTATGCAGTGATTACGCTGCAATCATAACCTTCCTGCACGAACCAGTCTATCATTTCCCCACTATATTTACCTATTCCAGTAGGCTCAGGACTAAAATTATAGCCTATTAGTAAAATGCGTTTTGCTCGTGTAACCATTTAATTGTTTTTTTTACGCCTGCTATACGGGTATATGGAGCGTCTCCAGTTATTTTATATAAATTACCTAGTGGCAAAATATTATTTGTAGTCATGTTATTTAATCTAAAACTGCTAATAGGGAATTTAATCCCGGTCTTTATCAACAGATCTCCGGTGAGGGCCGCCAATTTTAATATGAAATAAGGAACTTTCCGTATAGGTCCTTTTCCCATAGCTATCGAGATTTCATTTCCCCATTCGGATATCTGTATTGGTGGATCATCCCCTAAATAATAGGTTTGGAATGCACTGGATTCAGAAATTAGTAACTGATGTATTTGATAGGTTGTGTTATCGATAAATCCATAGGTTTTAGTACAAGCTTTACCAAAATCAAAATACTTTTTCTTAGAAACCACTTTAAAAAAATCTATATAGGGTATACCAAACCATGGCCCCCATATAGAGGTTGGTCGTATTAAGGTCCAGACATAATGAGGGTTCTGTATATTTTTCACGAGCTTTTCTCCTGCAACTTTGCTTTCTCCATAAAGCGTATGAGGTTTATACTCGTCGTAACTTTGGGGAATGTAACCGGGTTCACACACATACATCGACGAAGTGAAGAGGATTTTTTTCAATTTTGGAAGAAGCGCTGCCGCCGCTATAATATTTTGAGTTCCTTCCGTATTAGCTCGATAATATTCTGGCTGGGTTCCATCAAGATCAGTAACCGCTGCAAGATGTATTATAGCATCGGGTTGAAACGCCATCAAGCTTGCTTTCAGCGATTCGAAATCTAAAATATCCACCCCTTTCCAATAGGAGCGATGGGTATCTTTAAGTGGCGGTTTTTTATCAAGATTCTGTACTTCGTAGCCCTTAGAAATCAGACAGTCAATTAAGTTTGTTCCAATAAATCCAGATCCGCCTGTAATGCTTATTTTTTTCATAGTATAATTCTGTCTTTAATAGGGAGTGCAGGAGTACCAACACATATTTTTGCCCCGGGTAAGCTTTTTAAAACACTACTCCGCGCCCCTACGATTGTTCCTTTTCCGATGTGTACTCCGGGTGCCAGATAAACGTCATTGGTAAGCCAACATTCATCTTCAATTGTGATGGGCTTAGAAAAAATATCAAATGTCACTTTATCATATTCATGGCCACCCGTGTTAAAATATACTTTATGAGCAATGGCTACGTGCTTTCCTATGGTGATTTCACCTAGATTATAAAGGACACATTCATCGCCTATCCAGGTATGATCACCTACTTTCAATTTCCAGGGATAGGTTATTTTAACGGTAGATCTTATAAGAACATCTTTTCCAATTTCAGCTCCAAAAAGTCGTAATAAAAACCTCCTCCAAGCAAATAAGAACTGAGGCGACCATTTAAATAAGGTTGCATTTACGATCCACCACAGTTGTACGATGTATTTAGAACGCCCTCTAAAAGATGCGGGCAATTGAAATAATTTCAAATTCTGGTAGTTCATAATATTAGGCAGTAGTAGGAATAATAAGATTTAAAAACCTATGCGTAGTAACAGAAACTCTAAAAAGATCTTCGTAGGTTCTTAGTGCATTTGTTTGCATTTGAGACTTGGTTTCTATTGAGCTGGTAATCCACTTCTTTAACAAAAGATAGGTTCCTTCTGGGTCATCATGTTCAGCAAAACCGCCAGCTCCCCTAACGATTTCCTTCCAAATATTTATTTGCTCAGAAATTAAAACGGCTTTTCCACAAGCAAGAGCTTCAACTACCGCAATACCAAAATTTTCTTGATGACTTGGTAAAATAAATGCTTCACACCCATAAAATGCTCCCCATTTTGACAAACCAGTGAGCATTCCGGGAAACAGTACATGTTCCTCAAGATGTTTTTCCCGAACAAGTCGTATGAGTTGAGTTCCGTAATCTGAATCCTTTCCAGGACCGGCAATAATTAATAAAGGTAGGCTTTGATTTGTTTCATTAAATAATCTAGCATAGGCTTTGATCAACAAGTCTACACCCTTTTTCTCATGAATACGACTTAAAAAAAGAAAGTAAGGTTTGTCTTTGGGTACAGGACATAGTGCAGCAAAGGCACCTCGCATAGATGAAGTAAACGCCGGGGGTTGCTCAACTCCCAACCCTACGACAAGTTCTTGCTTGGGAGAATAACCCTTAAAAGAATGATGTGCCAGCTCTAGTTCTTCTTCACAGGTAAATAGTATTCCATCTAAAGTATTTACTACTTTTTTTTCAATTAACGACCAATACAAAATATTTCTCAAGGCTTTGAGTTTTCGTTCGGGTGCTTGTTGAAAATAAGGGTCGAGCATCCCATGCGGCATCAGATAAAAACGAATTTTACAGTCCTGGTCCATACTAAGCTTTTGGCGGTAACAAACATATTGGGGGTATTGCCACAAACCGTGCACAATAACTACATCAAAACGTCTAATATTTGAAGCCAGCCAAGATTTAATTTTTTTAGAGTAACTCCAAGGATTAACAGTTTCTCCCATTTTATGGAGAGGAAAGCTATCCCTAAAATCAATAGCTGCATCAGGAATATCTGTACTCACTACTTCATTGTGTATGTGCTGCTCTTGAAAGCCTTTTATAAGGGTTCGTATAGCCTGACAAACACCTCCTCTTGTAGGATCCATTTTATCTACAACGTGTAAAATTTTCATGCTTTATAATTGGTGACAAGCGTTTGGTATATATTTTCAATTTGGTCTAAGGCTTCCTGAGTATCAAAGCGTTTAGCGTTACGTATTCCCTGTTCAATGAGTTGCTTACGGGAAGAAGCATCTAAATTTAAAATTTCAGTGACTGCCTTTGAAGATTCTTCAGCCCATTTTGCTATACGATCTTGTTGATCAGGCCTTCGGGGTATATAGCGCGCAGCCAAACCACCCACTTCCGTCATCGGGGCCTCGCCAGTAGTTATCACGGGGCAACCTGAGGCCATTGCCTCTGCAATAGGCCATCCAAATCCTTCTGCTAATGAAGGATATATAAGTAGTTGAGCACAAGCATATGACCAATTTACAGCTTCGTCTGAGGCCGTAGTCCAGAAATAAATTGACGAAGCATAAGGTGAATGTTTTGCTGCATATTTTAATAACTCATCGGGTTCGTGTCCGATTAAAAGTAACGGGAATGATTTAGAATCCAGATCACGCCAGGCGTTGTAAATTTCAATAACGCCTATCCGATTTTTGTACCATTGGTTTCCGCCTACGTGAAGTAAAAAACCTTCAGAAAGATCAAGAGGTATCAATTTGTGCAGCTTGCTTAATAAGCGCGTTTTATCTCCAGGTGCAAATGCTTGATTCAAGCCGTTATAAACCACAGAGGAAGAAGCCGGTATTTTAGCTAAAAAACGGTGAAGATCATTTTGAGTTTTCTGAGATACAGATATAAAATTCGAACCTCTCGTATAACCCTTGTGTATAAGGTATTGATAAAAGCTCCCTAAAATACCTGTTTTTTGATTGGGTATTTCGCTTTTAGCAGATTGTTGTGCTAAAAAATCATGACAGTGAATCACATTTATCCTATTTTCAACCAGAGGAACCCAAGGCCCCAAAGCTTGATCACTAAATACAAAGAGCACCTCGTCATCCAGAGCTCTCAACCGCTTTCGGACGGACTTGGGAAAGAAATAGAACTGATCTATATAACCAAAGTATTTTTTTAGACCAGATGTGGGTGCAAGTTTAAAGGCTTTGGGTACAGGAGACCAGACCGAAACCTCGTGCCCCCGCTCTTTCATACCCTCAGCAAGCATTCTGGTAAATCGTGGCATACTCTGATGGTTTAAAAAATCAGGATGTGAAAAAAAAATGAGTTTCATAAATAAAAAATCAACAGATTACTAAGTATCCTCAGAATTAAAAGAAGCCATCAAAAGACCTCCGCTAAATACAGCAAAACCTAAAGCTGTAGGTTGAGCCCATTGCCCTTGAGGTACGTTCAAAAGAACAAAGCTGAGCATAAACCAAGGTAAACTAGAACCTGCTCTTAAAAATTGATAGGACTTCAGTGTCAGACTTAAACAAAACCCCAATCTAATGAGAATAACCAGAGATCCTAATAAGATACCCAGTTCTCCTATTAGTCTTCCCCATTCTCCTTCCGCGATTAAAAAACTTCGTGCTCCTGTAAGTAAGGTACTCCCTACGTTAGTTCCCATCCCCATTCCATAACCCCAAAAGGGCAAGTTAGGATCACTCGTAAATGAGGTGATGAGATCACCAAGATAACGGTCTATAAGAGTTCCCTCTAGACCGCCCTCAATATCACTTGCAGTATCAAAACGCGAAGTAAAGGCCTCTAAAGGTGCCTTCAGAAGTTCAAACTGACTGATCAAAAAGATAAAGCTGCTAAGAACAAGTCCAATAATAAGTATTGTATAGGAAGGTTTAGATTTATCGATAAGCACAGCCACAAGTGCAAAAACTATGGAAATAATAACCGAAAAGAAAAGACCCCGGCTTATAGAAAAAGGGATAGATGCTGTTAAGGCCAAAGTAGCAAAAATCAACAGGATTCTATTAGCCCCCTGATTAAACCAAAAGTAAAGAACAAATACACTTAAAAAACTAAAAAACAAGGTATTACCATTTGTAAAAGAGAACGTACCTGGAGGTCTAAAGTATCCCAATGCTCCGCTAAATCCCGCTCCATCAGGATCTCCACCTACACCCCTATTTATCCACGCAGATTGTGGACTAAAAAACTGTAAGGTAATTATAATAATCATAGGGATTGAAATCCACAACATAACACGCCCAATCCGCATTACATCCTCTGAATTTAACACCCTACCCATTATAAAAATTAAAGGAAAATGAAGAAGTAGAATACGCGCTCCAAAAAGGATTACTGCAACATTTCCGTGTCCAAAAATTAAACCGGTTCCTATTCCTATTAAGGTGACTACTAGCATTGCCTTTAGATACACAGATGGTACAATCTGATTGTTCTTCCAAGCCACTGCAATAAGCCAAACAGCAACGGGATCACGTATGATTAGTAAGGGCGCTGAAAAACCGGGTAAAAACCACTTCCTTAAACCTCCTTCAAAAATCAACAAAATAAAATAAATCCAGATACCTGTTTTTAGCAACTGATGACGATTTTCTAGGGTTGCAGGTATGGGTAAGTTGCTAAAACGTTCCACGAGAATATAAGGAATATAAACTAAATTGAAGGGTTCTGATCAGATGACAGTAAAGTTTGTGAAAGTGCCTCACCATACACACTCCAAGGACGTTTTCTAGCTGTTTCTAGAGCAGCTGCTCCTACACGTTCTACTTCATCTCGGTTTTCAACAAGGTGCATAATACAGGTTTTTATAGCCTGAGCGGAAGCCGCTTCAATAAGCCAACCATTTACACCATCCTCTATTAAATCAGGGCCTGCCGTACGATCTGTAGTTATTACAGGGGTTCCCTGTGACATCGCTTCAGTAATGACCAATCCAAACCCTTCAAATAATGAAGGAAAAACAAGAACATCTTGTTCGCGCATAAGCTTCAATATGGAGTCATGAGGTAAAGAAGGAATCCAGTTATGGTTTAAAAGCGCAGCATTTAAAGCTTTGCAATTGTCAGTAACTTTAGCACCTACTAAAGTAAGTTCTACCAGCCCCCCTAAATTGGAAACCGCTTCAAACAAATAACTCAGCCCCTTTCGTTGGGATAATCCGCCGACAAATAATAATTTCAAAGGTGAATGTTTTGATTTAATTGGACGGTGTTCAGCGATCGGAGGGAAACCATAAGGTATAGTATGAATAGTACACAATTTACCAGGGTACATCCGTAATGTTTTTGCGGTAAAAGTACTGGCTACAAATATTTTAGTAGCTAGATCCAGTTCATGATCCTTTCTTTGGAGTTTGGCTTCAGAATCGTTGAAATTGAGCAGCGTACTTCCCCATTCTGGATTTTTAATTTGTTCCTCTTTTAAGATTTTATGAGCCGCTCTCCAATAACCGATGGGCAAATCGTAAAAGCAAGATATTCCTTTTTTCTTAGCCTCTGTAAACGAAAGCAGTGCGCCATCTTCATAACAGTATACTCCAAGTAATTGAGCGTTATCTTTTTCAATAATGCGCGATACTTTTTGATCTAAATCACGATAAACCGAATCCACACTAAACATACCCTTTTCATGGACCGTTAAGTTTTTAAGCTTGCCTTTCAGGGCTAGTTGTCGGCCCGCTTCTAAAAAAGGGTACATCCGGGTTAGCGATTCTAATGCCGGATGAAAACTTCGACGTTTAAGTTCTCGAAAAACTTTAATTTCCGAAACTTTATCGAGAATGGTGTTTGGAAATACAGCGATTGTTGTATAAAACCTATAAACCAGATTTTTCTTCAAAAAACCTGCGATCGCCTCTCTAACATTGGCATTCGCAGTGGGATGTGATATTATGATTTTCATGGCTCTATTATTTAAAAATGTATCGCCTTCAGTTTTGGGTAAATCCTGGTTTTTAATACAGGTAAATTCAGTAACCTTTTAAAAAAAGCATTCCAGAAGTAACGCTGTCGTTCCAAAAGAATGCCTAGAAAACAACTGATAATTAGAACACCCCAAAAAGCAACCCACATATCTATACGATTATCTAGCTGAAACCCAAAAACAGCTTTCCATAAAATCAGTAAGGGGTGGTGCAAAACATATAGAGGGAATGTCAAATCCCCCATTTTACGTAAACGCACTGCCCACTTCTCAACCTGAGTAGGACTAGGAGTTAAAGGCATAAAAAGCAAGGCTAATCCTATCAAAAATCCTAAGATATAATCGGTTACAAACTGATTTGAATAATACAAGGGAGGTACCCCAAGTTTAAATGGGATGGCTGGTAAAAAGGCGTATAAAAATCCTGCCAAGAATAAACATAGACAAACGAGACTCCAAGATTTGTAGGGTAGCGCAACGCGATGATTCAGCTTATAGGCAAAGCAACCACAAAGCCATATAGGCATCATCAATATTATTTTAGGGCCCGCTATAACACAAGCCAGCCCTATAAACAAATAGGATCTGTACTTCGTATTTTTAAAAAACAATAATCCAAAAATAACATAATACCAAAACTCATAACTCAAAGACCATAACGGTCTGTTTATAGGTGGGGCTGCAGACCAAGTAGCTGATTCACTCAAATAAAAAAATGATAAAATATATCTGGGCCAAGATGCTCCACGAATATATTCAAAAGAAAGTACGGGATCTAGATATACTACCAATGCCTGAATACAAGCGGTAATTAGTAATGCCGGTATCACCATCGAATACAGCCGGCTCAATCTGGCAATGCCATAAGCCAAAGGTCCTTTGTTTTTAGAATGTGTGGAATACGAGATTACAAAACCAGAAAGCACAAAAAATACCACAACGCCTAAATGTCCAATATTTGCTCCTCCGTGCGGGGGGGTGTAAGTATCTGAAAGCCACTGGTCGGAAGCATGTACATATACAACGGCTAAAGCGGCCAATACTCGCAAAAGATCCAGAAAAAGACTGTTATAGGCAGAAAGTTTAGGTTTACTATGCATAACTACTAGTTAGTTTAAAAATTCGATCCTGTAAAAATCAAGAGGTTTTAAAAAATCTTGTAGCGATGATTTGGCCAAATCTGCACGCAGTTTATAATCCTCGTCATTCATTGCTGCTGCTTCACTCATACAGCGCAGCAAGCTGTTTACGTCTCCCGGTTCTGCGACCAAAGCTGCTGCTCCACCTGCCTCCGGGAGACCTCCATCTCGGGTTACTATGGCCGGAACACCAATATTTCGGGCTTCAATTGGTGTAAGACCCAAATCTTCTTTCGTTTTTGCCGGCGCCAGCAGCCATTTTGAGGATGCCAGTAATTTTTCTTTGGTTGCTGCACTTACAAAACCAGGCATACGCACGTTTTCTTCTAATCCCAATTCATAAATTAATTCATTAACCTGAGTTCGCAGTGGGCCATCCCCTAATAGGGTCAATGGATGACGGTGCTTATCAAAAGTGGCTAGCGCATATGCCTTCAGAATCTCCTCGATTCCCTTATTTTCAATCCAGCGACCTAGAAAAATAAAACCGCTTCTATCGGAGGGGGCACAAAAGCCATCGGGAAGTTTAGAAACAGTGGGAAAAGCATCGCTTGTTCGCAACTTTACATTAGGCTCCCAGGTATTCCATACAAAATGGGAATTATACCATCTTTTGTCGGCAAGCTTTGCAGCATATCCCCACAAAATGGTATGGATATTATTGTCTGTTCGTCTCCAATTGTGAATTGTAAGAATGATTTTTTTTGATAATAATTTTGCTGTAAAGATCACATCAGGAGGTGTATTCTGTACGTGTAATATATCAGCCCAAGAGATGATCTTAATAAGTCTTAAAGAACCTCTGTCTACAAAGTCAACGTGTTTACATCCTTTGGATGCTGCCTCGATTAAATGCGATTCAGCATGGGCGTTTTTTACCAGTTTAAAACACAATCTTACTTCATATTCAGACCAATTTGAAGCAGCCTCAGCAATAGTAATCATAAATGCCTCCATCCCTCCATAAACGCCGTGGGTGGGACCAATTATCAATAATTTATTTCGCTTCTTTTTTTCCATAATGATTGTGTGTAAAAAGCTTTAGGATTCTGCCTTTAGCGCATATAATTTATACAGACCATAATAGTAATGAGTGATTACCTGTACTACGGCTATTGCAATATTGAGCAGCAAAACCCCGTATAGCGTAGTTATGTCTAACACCAGCATTGCAATTATTGTAGAAGAAATACTTATTGCTATATACAGAAACGGATTGATGATCCATCCCCTACTGGAATACAGCGCATAGATAATGCCCGATAGCAGATTTAGACTGCTTCCTATTACTGCCAATACCACTTCATCCTCTAAATCACCATACTTAGCGCCTAGGATCCACAAAATTTGAGATGGAAACCAATAGACAACTCCTATAATCCCTAAAAAGAGAACGACTACGAGCAATAGCGCCTGAAGATACCTCCTCTTCAACAAACTAAAATCGGCTTCTAACCGGGCAAAACGAGGTGCTATTAACATGCCAAACAAAACAGAAATAATATTCATAACCATGGCTAACCGACCAAGTGCACCTATTTGAGCGACAGAATCAGTAGAACCAAAAAGCGATAATAACCATACGGTAAGCTGCCCAGACAAACAATAGAAAATGGCTTCAGGCAAAATACGTTTGGTTTTAGCTACCAAGCGAAGTTTTATTTCTGAATCGGACTGTTGTTCCCAGTCTACAGAAGAATTCGTTATTTTCTTTAGTCTGATATTTCCCCAAACCTGAGGAAGAGTTGAAGCTATAATGGCTATATAGGCAAAAGGGAATAAAAATATCAGGAGAATTAATAACACAAGTCGACCTGCATTTATTGCAAGCTGATTTTTTTGAAGTGGTACTACGTGCTGTGTGAGCTTTGGTGCTATCTCTAGAATGCTATTTGAAATTTGAGAAAAAAATGCAGGTATCAATCCAATCATGATTAGTACACTCATCGTCCACGATGCGCCATTGAGTCTTAATAAATAAATAAGTATGGGAATCCCGATGAGTAAACTTACAAGTCCAAAAATCTTTCGCAATTCAAAAGCTGTGACAAAAACCATTCCCATCTTTTTCTTGTCTTTCCAAACCTTCCCTCCCTCAGACATAACACCTATAGGGATTCCTGCATTGGCAAGAGCGATGATAGTACCCAACATCGTATTGGCTAGAGTATATAAAGCATATTCTTCGGTAGATAACAAACGAATTACCAAAATCCCCGAAGCAAGACTTATGAGCATGATAAATACCTGTGCAGTACCGGATATACTAATGAGGCCAGTCCAATGCTGGGAGCGCGCATAAAGAGGATGGCTTTTGATTTGATTAAAAAAAGAGGAATTCAAATAACTAGATTTGTAAAATTATCACAGCCTGATCCACCCCTCTGGATATAGATCATCTAGAGATATACTCGGATCCTTAAACCATTTTTTAGGAGCTATTACGGTTTTGTCTGTATGCGCATTCAGCCAAGCCCCCCACCAACTAAATGTACTATTGGCTATTATATTTGCCTTACACAAACTCATCAATCTTAAATCATCATATGCATTCTCTCCGGTATTAAAATCTATATAATGATGAGGATGGTTTGGGCTAAGGTTTTCTTTTACCCAGGTTATCGTATCTGAAAAAAAGAAAAATGTGGGATGCTCCATTTTTTCACTCAGAAGCTTTATAGCATTTTGATAATACGCTAAAGAGCAAATCTCATAGTGCTCCTGATGTTGCTTTTTCAAATAATCTCCGCGCCTGATATGTACCGCAACAGAATTAGTCGTATTAATAAGCTTGGCCATCTCAAGATTTTTACCTTCCAGTTTAGGACGTATTTGAAATTCATCGCGCAGCAAAGGTCCTATACCCTCAAAATACTTATAGCTTTGCCAAAATCCCCTCAGACACACATCGTTACCCAAATTCTTAAAATGAGGGTCGTATTCAAAAGAGGGTTCAAAATAGGTTTTTTTGGGATAGATTTTTCTCAATATACGGTATATGATAGAGTCCTTAGTCCATGTATACCTTTTCAGCTCCTTCGGAGTTACAAATGTCTCGTTTATATTAAAGTGCTTCAGTTCATATGCATCCTTCACAGAATCTTTTTGATAGTATGCACTACTCAATTTATGTTCTGTGCCATTCTGTACCGCCAGTGCTTTACCCGCTGCATATTGAAAAAGCTGATTTCCGAGTCTGTCAGATAAAACGGTTATTATCATAGTTTACTTTTAGCTAAACACATATACCCAAGTCTTTTTAAACCTGGAATTGTTAATATTTTAGAACGGTACCATTCGCTACAAAATATAGTGAAAGCATCCTTTCGTCTTCCGGTATTTACAGCTTGAGTAATTGCTATAGGAGCACGTTCACGTAAGCGTTGGTGCCGTATAGCTTCACCAAAACGCGTATCAGCTATAAAATTTCGCAAAATTCTGAAGGACTGGTATCCTGAGTCGTCTGTTAAAGAACTAGACATCGAATTGAGAGCCACTCGATATTTAACCAGGTATTGATTTAAAAAATACATTTTATAACCTGCAATACCTATTCTAAGACCAAAATCATACTCACAACCATTTCCCAATTCAGCATCAAAACCATAAGCCCTAAATTGGATCGCTTCCACTATTTCACGTTTCATCAGGTATCCGTTGTTGGGAAACTGTTGTCCCATTCCAGCCTCTAAAGAGGTGAGTACAGTTCCCTCATACGCTGCACTTCTAAAATAAGAGGTGTTAAAATATTCCGATCTGCTGAGGGATACTTCACCTGTTTCAGTCATTATATACTGTTTTCCAAAAGCGATATCTAGATCAGGATCAGCTGCAAAGAGCTTAACCAATGAATCGAGAGCTATAGGTAATAAAGCATCGTCATCATGCAAGAGTAGAATAAGGTCTCCCAGAGCCGTTTCAAAAAGTCTGTTGGTATTACCTATTTGGCCCAAACCCGGTTTATTGTGTAAATAAATGATGGAAATACGGGTTCCGCGTTTGAGTTCTTCAACTGCCTGCGCAGTACGATCATCAGGGGAGTCATCACTAATGATGATTTCAAAAGGTAAGTAGGTTTGGTCCAGACAAGATGCAATAGCTTCAAGTACCAATACAGGTCTTTTAAAAGTGGGGATTAATATTGAAATTTTAAACATACCAGTTATTTAAAAGAATCCGAATTTATTTTTAGTTTAACTTATTCTATTGGTTTTACCATAACCATAGGTTTCTCCGTGTACCATTTTTACATCGTTCAAAACAATAAATGGTGATTTGATTTTTTTGTTGCTATGAATATCTTCTATCGTTTGTAATTCTTTTTTACTGGTAAATTGCTGTCTAACGACAAAAATACAGACATCACTATAAGGTGCTAAGCCATAAGCATCAGCAACTTTACCTATAGGTGCCGTATCGATTAAAACATAGTCGTAATTCGATTTCAATTCTTCGATAAGAACCTGTATCCGATCACTAATCATGAGTTCTCCGGGGTTAGATGCGAGTGTTCCCGCACCAATCACGTCAAAGTTTTCGACATCCGGTACCGGGATAATTATATCATTTAGAGTCAATACCTCCTGACTCAAATAGTCTGTGATCCCCTTCTTGTTCAGGAGCTTAAGATCCTTCATCAACTGCGGTTCTCGCAGATCAAATCCTAACGCGATCACTTTATTTCCCGCCAAAGCCAAGCTTGTTGCCAGATTGATCGTAAAAAAAGTTTTCCCTTCCCCTTTTTTTCCGGAAGTAACTAAAATCACTTTACTTAGGCGTCCTAGTGTGGCAAACTTCAAATTAAATCTAATGAGCCTGAAAAATTCGGCTATCGGAGTATTCCGTTCGGCGGTGGCCACCACAGTGACTCGTTCCTTATTATGAGCTACTTTACCCAATACAGGGGTAGCTGTACAATGAACTATATCTTCTACAGATTGTATGGTATCATTAAGTTTTTGACGGACGTATATGCCCGAAAAAGGTATAAAGATCCCTAATATAAAAGCGCCTAAATACATCGAAGTCTTGTTAGGTCTTACGGGTTTACGAGTTGCTTTAGGTCGCTCGATAATACGAGAATTGGTTACCGGTGCATTGAGAGACAGAGCGGCCTCTTCCCGCTTTTCCAAAAGAAAGGTATAGATATCGTTCTTGGTACTTTGCTGGCGGTTGATTTGAGTGAGTTCACGCTCCGCCAAAGGAACCTTTCTGATCTGGGACTGAAAACGTTGTGAATTAGATCGAATATTCTTTTGTGTGATCAAAAGTCCGTTTTTCACATTGTTCAAAGCTTCAAGAATATTACCTTTAAGAGCATTGATTTCTCCAGTCATACGCACCACTAAAGGATTGGTACTGGGTGTACTTTGCAACATTTGTTGACGCTCAAGTTGAAGATTATTGAATTTTAAAATTAGATTTTGCAGACTGGGGTCCTCGACAACTAAGGTGCTGGGAATCATCTTCAACTCACTTCCAGACTGAATGATATAAGCAGAAATAGAATTCAAAACGTCCAGCTGGTTCTCATAGTTCGCCAGTTGCTTGTTAGAATCTGTAGCACTTTCTAAATACATCTGAGCGTCAGAATTAACATCGGTCAGATCATTACGCTGTTTATATCCTTCAACGCTTTTCTCGGCATCTGAGAGTTCTTCTGTAAGCTGCATCAACCTAGAATCTATGATCTGTATAGTATTTAAAGCCAATTGATTATTAAAAATCACCGCTTCTTCCATGTAAATGGAAATCAAGGTAGTGAGAAGCTCTTCTGCGCGCTCTGGCAGCGGATCTTGTAATGAGATTTTCAATAAACTTCCTCCTTTTTCACTGGTAGGCATTACGGCCAATTTAGAACTGTAATATTCTGAAGCGGCTTGTATATCTGTAAATGAGAAATTCAGCGATGCATTTTTAAATGCATCTACTGGAATGTTTGGGTTGCGATTCACGACAACGCTTCCTTCACCAAGTGCTATGGGCACACCAAATGTATAAGGCACAAATCTTCCATTTTCTGTACTTAGCTCATAAGTTTTTTCTCCGGTAAATTTCAAAACATAATGACCTCCGGGCTTTGGAGGGTTAAGACTATCTACGTCAAGATGAATGGGTAAGTTCTTTTCATAGACCGCTACATCTTTTAAGTTACCTTCTAGAGAATAGCTTGCATAAATGCCAATCCTTTTTAAAGCTTGCTCCATAAGCGCAGAAGACTTTAATATTCCCATTTCATTTACTAAATCACGCGAAGATTTAAACAAACCCAAATCACTGGCTGATTCAATTTCCGAAACCCTGTTAGTCGCGTTACTATCTTTAATCAGAAGCACACTATCTGCCTGGTAAATGGGTATGGCGTGATACCTGAGGTATAAAAAAACACTAGCTGTGGCTATTAAAAGTCCTAAAACAAATAAATACCAGTATTTTAAATAAGAATACAGAATGTGTTTTATATCCTTGGGTTCTTTTTTTAAAGAGACATGCATAGGTGGGTCTTGAGTGAATTACTTATATAAAATAAAAAGTGTAGCGATAGAAATTGCAGAAAGTATTAATGAAATAGTACTGCGCGTTGTACTGGCCTGCTCTTTTCTAGCTTTAATGGGTTCTACGTAAACTACATCATTAGAATCCAGATAAAAATATGGAGAATCTAAAATTTCCGAATTATTTAGGTTCAAACGTATCAATTTACGTTCCCCCTCAGATTGCTTGATGAGCAAAACATTTTCACGTTTCCCGTAAACGGTCATATCCCCTGCCAGCCCTAAAGCTTCGAGAATGCTTATGCTTTCGGTGGGGACAGTGAATGTGGATGGATTGGCTACTTCTCCCAAAACAGTTATCCGAAAATTCAAATACCGAATGCGAACCTTAGGCTCACTGAGATAGTTTTTAAGCATTTGGGTTAGCTGCTGCTGCGCAGCTGATTTTGATTGCCCCCCTAAGGAAACTGTACCCAATACAGGAAAGGTAATTTCCCCGTTCTGATCAATCAAATACCCGTTGTCTGATAAATCTTGCTGTGAATTTGAACCTTCGTAAAATCGGTTAAAAGGCTTATCTGCTTCAGCATTTAAGCTAGTTACCTGAATACTCAACAGATCCCCGGGTTGCAAGACGGGTTCTGCAGGATAACTGCTTCGCTTTGTTTTCGACACATCTTGAGAAGAAGCATCACTAAAATAAATTAAATTCCGAGAACAGGAAGAAAATAATAAGACCAGAAGTATTGAAAAATACATTCGCATAAATAATGAATATTTGATTTAATTAAGTAAGGTTGGGATATCAATAAGCGTTCACTTCACCACGAAGAGAGTTTATAACGGTCAGGTATATAATTCTAATATCAAAGTAGATAGACCATTTCTCTACATAAAAAATGTCTAAGCGTACCCGATTAACAATATCGGCTTTAGTTATAATCTCTCCACGGTAACCTTTAATTTGTGCTAAACCCGTTATTCCGGGTTTCACCCAATGCCTGACCAGATATTTGTCTACAGAGTTTTCATATTGCAACGTGTGATACTGCATATGTGGACGGGGGCCCACAACACTCATGTGACCGAGTAATACATCTATAAACTGTGGTAATTCATCAATACTCGTCTTTCTGAGCAGTTTACCAATTCTAGTAACTCGTACATCATTTTTTACAGCCATAAGGGTATTGGCAGTGCTGCTTTGCGTCATCGTTCTAAATTTATGACACCAAAAAACAGACTTATTAACTCCGTTACGTTGCTGTTTAAAAAACATAGGGCCTGGAGAATCTAATTTTATAAGAAGGCAGAGCAACGGTGTCAGCCAAGAAAGTATAAATACAATAACAATAAGCGAAAACAAAATATCAAAAATGCGCTTGATCAGTTTAGAGTAAGAGCGCTCCAGGGGAAGCATTCGCATATTGAGTACTGGGACGGTATCATAAAGTTCAATAGACATGGCACGTGTAAATACCTCTTTATTGTCAGGTATAATTTTGAGCTTTTTAAAATTGTTATCCGCAAAATGAATTAACTGTTTAAGTTCGATTTCCGATAACTTTGATACCGTACAGTAAATTTGACTAACATGGTTCCCAAGCATATATAGATAAGCATCTTCAAGTGTACCCAGATAGGTAGGGCTTGTAGAAGGCGAAGCATCAAAATATCCCAAATAATTATACCCCATTAGCTTATCATCAAAAACAGCTCTGATTTTCTTAAGATTTTTATCCCTTCCAATTACAATAACATCAACAACATCCCCTCCTTGCTTCCGGTACGCATCCATATAACCATAAAACAAAATTCGGTAGATGGTTAGCAAGGTATAAATGCAGCATAAAACATTTAAAAGGTCTTTCATAGGTATCTGAAGACGCCCAGAATTGATACCAAAAAAAGCGAAATACGATAATGCGTATATTACATACAGGTAAAAAAGTTTCAAGAGATTTGTATGGAAACGCTCTTTACGTGCGGTAGGATAAAAATTTAAGCTATAGGTAATAATCAGCCAGCTGATATTAAAATACAACAGATCTGTAAGGGTTAAACAGTTAAATGCCGTAAAAAACAACAAAGAACTATTTATCACTATCAAGTGTATAAATACCGATAGGATAATGAATAGCGTGCTTTTTTTCATACCAATTCTAAACAGGAAACAAACTTCACACAAGAGTGAGCCACAAACACAAACCAGCTATTGGAAGCATAAAATCTGTATAAAACAATTACAGAAGTGCTGCAAACAACTTACAGTCGGACAGAAAAAGGAGTTTCTGAATCACACGTTGTCTGTTTAAGATACCACGAATACATACGCTTAATACCTTCCTCAAGACTTACCTGAGCGCGCCATCCCAAAGCATGTATTTTTTTGGGGTTTGTTAATTTCCGCATCGTGCCATCCGGATTATTTGAATTGAATACCAAAACTCCTTGAAAATTGATTTGAGATTGTATGAGTCTTGCCAGATCTTTGATCGAAATATCTTCACCGGTTCCGATGTTGATATGGGTATTACGCACTTCGCTTCCGTTCGGGATGACATCGGTAAAATCTCGGTTTTCCATTATAAAAACGCAGGCGTCAGCCATATCTTCACTCCATAAAAATTCACGTCTGGGCTTTCCACTCCCCCAGACCTCTACGTGAACAGGTCCCCCCTCCTGACCTCCCTCAAAGGGTGAGGAACCACTAATACCATATTTTTTTAAAATATTAAGTATGACTGCTTCAGAATCGGTACCATCCACCCCTTCAATCGGCAGCTTATTCAGATCAGCCCTCAGGCTGTCCCAGTCATTTTGCTCCAGCGCTTTTCCCAGATGCATTTTGCGCATCAAGGCCGGAAGCACGTGAGACTTCTCCAGATCAAAGTTATCATTAGGGCCATACAAGTTGGTAGGCATCACCGAAATAAAGTTGGTTCCGTATTGCAGATTATAGCTCTCACACATCTTGATCCCGGCGATTTTAGCAATAGCATAGGGTTCATTAGTATATTCTAACGTATCAGTCAACAAATACTCCTCTTTCATGGGTTGCGGGCAGTTCTTGGGATAAATACATGTACTGCCTAAAAACAAGAGCTTTTTTACCCCAGCTTTATAAGCCTGATGAATGACATTGTTTTGGATCATCAAATTCTCATAAATAAAATCCGCTCGATAGGTGTTGTTAGCGATAATCCCCCCCACCTTGGCTGCTGCTAAAAATACGCACTCGGGTTGCTCCGTCTCAAAAAAGGAAGTAACAGCCGCAGTATCGCGTAAGTCTAATTCACTGCGCTTCCGGTATACGAGATTGGTATAACCTTTAGCCTCCAGATTTTTTACAATTGCAGAGCCCACCAAACCTCGATGGCCCGCGACAAATATTTTTGAATCTTTATGCATCTAGATCAATTTATAAACTTTAGAAAAATACCACGACCAAATCCCATTTCCAGTCTAATTTAAGATTTAAATTAGCGCAAGCTTCTTATTCAAAATAATTATAAATAGCATACCCTCCGTTTTGAAGGTGCTTATCTTTCTTCATTAAATTCAAATCACTTGTCACCATCTCTTTAACCAAATCTTTCAGTTCGTATTCGGGCTTCCAGCCCAACTTATTGAAAGCCTTAGAAGCATCTCCAATTAACAAATCTACCTCGGTTGGTCTAAAATACATAGGATCAACCGCTAATACTTCTTTGCCTAATTCCAATTGATAATCAGGATGGGAACAGTATTTAATATAAGCTTTCTCATTAACACCTTCACCTTCAAAAGCGAGTTCAATACCTAGCTCTGCAAAAGACATGCGCACAAAATCCCGCACAGGAGTTGTAGTTCCAGTGGCAATGACCCAATCTTCAGGTACTTCGGCTTGTAAGATCATCCACATCATCCGTACATAATCTTTAGCATGTCCCCAATCGCGTTTCGCATCCAGATTCCCTAAATAAAGTTTTTCTTGCAGTCCTAATGCTATTCTTGCGGCTGCACGGGTAATTTTACGTGTTACGAAGGTTTCCCCTCGTAAGGGCGATTCATGATTGAATAAGATTCCATTGCACGCGTACATCCCATAAGCCTCTCTATAGTTTACGGTAATCCAATACGCATACATCTTAGCAACCGCATAGGGAGATCTCGGATAAAAAGGAGTGGTTTCAGACTGTGGCACCTCCTGTACTTTGCCATAAAGTTCTGATGTTGAAGCCTGATAGATTTTTGTTTTATGCTCCATCTTCAATAACCGCACAGCATCTAATATCCGCAGGGTACCCAACCCATCGGCATTACCCGTATATTCCGGCGTTTCAAAAGATACCTGCACATGACTCATTGCTGCCAGGTTATAAATTTCATCAGGCTGGATTTCCTGGATCAAACGAATCAGATTGGTACTATCCGTCATATCCCCGTAATGCAAAATAAAATTTCGGTCTTTAATATGAGGATCCTGATACAAATGATCAATACGATCGGTATTGAATAAAGAAGACCTGCGCTTCATACCATGTACTTCATACCCTTTGTTCAATAGAAATTCACTTAAATAAGCGCCATCCTGTCCGGTTACACCGGTTATAAATGCTTTTTTCATGAGTTAACAGTTTATTGGTTCCATAGCTTCGCATCTTGAGTCCCAGTTCGGGATCAATCTCCAGCTAATATTTTAACAATTCGGTTTAAATAAGTGTATTGAATTCAACTGTTTATTAAGCCAACTAAATGTATAAGGGGGCTATAGGCATTCCAACAATTAACTGTTAATTTATTTAAGGTTTCATCGAGAAAATCGAACATTTCACAGCACTACATCGAATTCGTTAAATTTTATTTAATAATTTTAACACTTAACTGAGTATTTTCTGTTGATAAATAATTGATAATAAGAATATTTAATTTCATTAAGATTCAATAATCGAGAATAAAAGCACCTATACATTTATACAAGCATCATCACGTAAAAAAGCCAACTTGCAACAGAAAAATAGAGTACTTCAATACCGTTTTTAGTGTTTCACTAGTAAAAGAGTTTAGATGTAAAAGAATAACCTCTACATCCTGCAGGTTCCTGCTTTACGAAACTATAGGTAAGCAAGGAGTATTAAATAATATAGCGGTTCCAGTAGTCAAAATACGTAGCTACCACAGGGCTTTTCCAAATGATCGTACCACAACAAGTCTAATTCAAAATACTCTATAATTTAAAACGGATAAGAATAGGTGCTTATCTGTTTAAAAAAATCCATTTAACACCACAGCCGCTATGCCCCGATTTTTTAGAATGATTTCAATAATCTACTTCTTAAAAGCAAATCGTTGTTTTGCTTAGTATATGCACAACTACAGTATTACGAAAGCAGCAGCACGATGCTACTTTTTAATGAGTGAAAAATATAAGTAAATATCCCTCTCGCACTAAAATATTGTATTTCATCGATTATTATTGCACAACATCCCATAAATCAATTTATTTCCTTAAATTAGATTCACAAGTCTTTAGTAATATTAATTCTAAGCATATGCACGTTATACCCGAAAAAAGAGTCTCAGAACTTGAAGATGTTAAGCAGTTTGCGTTATTAGAGGAATTTGAAACGGCAGACCGGTATATCAAAGCAGGTTTTAGCGAACTTCAAAACAACACTTTTGATACTGATCTTTATAGATTTCCTTTTGAACTGGTTGCACAGGGATTAGAGCGATTTATGAAAGCATACCTGTGTATAGCTCATTATCATACTTACCAAAAACTGCCCGACCCTGATTATTTTCAGCTCTTAGGTCAAGACTTAGAAACTTTATTCGAAGAAATCTTAGATACCTATTATTTCAGTTTTGATAAAAAACAGTACCAATTGGATATCGAATTTTTAAAAAACAGTTTAGAGCTTAAAGGCCTGATCAAGATCTTATCAAGTTATGGCCAATTGTCACGTGATGAAAACTTTAAAGTAGTCTTAGGCAATACTACAACTAAACTAAAACCCTCAGAATTATGGTTTGATTACCGTAACAGATTCCTTAAGCAACACAAAAACGAACAATCTGAATTTAGGGAATTGAGTTACGAAGCCCATAAAAAATTGACCCAACACTGTATCATTCTGATCGAAAAATTGTGTGCTGCCCTTTCCCGGCAATTTATATTTAAACGACTCGGTGAAAAAGGATTACAATTAGCTTCAACAATGGTATTTGAATACGGTATGCTGTATCCTCAAGATTATGGCAAAAAAAATTACGGGTGTTCTCCAGAAGAACCTCTTTTAAAACCGCAGGATAAACTGCCTTCTAAATTGATGCGCTTCTTCAAATCTAATGAATAAAATTTATGAGAATTGAGTACACTACATCGGGGCAGGCCAGCGGAACAATACATTTCAGAACGAGAAATGTCCAATAGATTGTAAGTATTGATTATCCCAAAAGCTGAATGTCATTTCGAGAGTTCACCCTGAGCGATAGCCGAAGGATATTTTTAATAAGACCTGTATTCAAGAACATGCAATCAAGTCTCATCCTGCCGCATATTATATTCCAATTTCAGGATCAACTTTTCCAGAAACTTAGTTCTGCTCCCCTTTCGGGCTTTGATTTCCACATACGTTTTATAAACCACATCCAGTTTCACATTAAAAAAATCCTCAAAAGAGGCCACTATCGTACTCAGGTCAGACAAGCCGTGGTTTAAATATTGGGAGGCGTATAACGCATAAATGAGCTCGACTAAGGCGGTTTTTGAACCCGACCAGAGCATCATATGATGCTTCTGAGGTAAATAGACAGCTTCACTGTGCGGGTTTAAGGTCTTAAGTACATCTCGTAGGTAATGAATAAGCCAGTACATCGCCTGCACTTGAGCCCAGAGCATATCGTGCGAACTGCTGAACTCAGCATAGTCATAATGGTACAGCATCGGGGTTATGGGATAATTCTGCTGCGCATGGCGCGTAAAGAACTGATGATCCAGATAGGTATGTTCTTCTTCCATATACCGTACAAAATGCATATTGCGGTTAAAGAACTTATCGATCTTACGCAACTCCTTTTTATAAAACCGGGTCTGAAAAGAAACTCCGGCCTTGGGTTTCCGCAGCTCACACGTGCGCATTTCAGTAAAATAGATGAGCTAACTCATCGGGCAGGGTTTGAGATGCTTAAAAAATGGATCTCCTGAGGCACATCTTCAAAATCTTCATGCTCCACGAGGTCCTTGAGACCGACCAGAGTTTTAGATGCGACTTCAATCCCCTATGCTGCTTTTTTAAGGGGTTCGGGTACTACGAATACCCGGGTGTTCAATTCTTGGTGAAAGTTTCGTAGCGCTGTAGCAAACATGGTAACATCAGTTAGACAGGTGAGTACATAAGGAGGCAGATGTATGTTCAAAACACAGGATATATAGGGATTATCGAAACGGTTTAAATACCGGAAATTAGGGACAATTCAAGTGCAGTTTAAGCAAACCACAAGATCACGGGCTTGAAGTAGTAATACATCTTAATAGGTGGAATACCATCGCCAGATTTTACTTCTTGTATTAATGAATGAGCTACCAGGCATACACTGACAGCGCTGCTGCGTTCCTTTTCCTGTTGCAGAAAATCATCGTACTCTAGAATCTCCATAGTTTCGGTTTTAGCACTACTTGACCGAAACTAACTAATTTTCAAAACACTACACAGTGCCTACCTTACATCACAATAAAATAATCCTTCATACTATACTTTTTATCCCTCATTATATACTCTGAGTCAAAAAATCCCTTAGACCTTACTTTAAATCCCTTATACCTAACTTATTATTAAGGCTTTTTTATAATTTTAATTCATATAAAAATATTCATCATGCGTCAGTATTATAAAAACGCGTATGCCGAATATCGGATTGAAGCAGGAATCCTGTTTTTATACTACACCACACGCTGCCTCTCCCTACACATAGCAACAAAGGTTGTACAAGATCGTCTGCGATTTCAGATTGATACACCGTATCCGATATACTGCGACGTTAGAGAAATCATAGATTCTACCAAAGAAGCAAGAGACTACTTGCTACAGGAGGGTTCAGTATTAACTCGTGCAATAGCGTTTCGCATCGACAAAGGGCTTACTGAGGGGATGTTAAAATTCTATTTACTACATCGGGAACCACATATCGCTAGCCGGTACTTCTATGAGAAAGACCCGGCGATAGCGTTCCTTAAAAAATACCGGGAACCAAAACAATAACTAACGATCTAAATAACATGAACTATGGTTAATATTGATGCACAAGCCGAAGAAATCAAAAACATGATTCTCAGGATGGGAGCAGGTAATTTCAGCTACCGCATTCCCCGAACCGCAGATAATACAGAGACAGAAACTATTATTGCCTTACTCAATATGCTGGCGCAGGAGTTTGAGGTTGCTTACAATCCTCTTTTTGGTATTCCTCCGACTACTATGATAACACGGATACAACAATATATATTTATTCTCGATCGCCAATACGACATTTTACAAACCACCTTTAATGTAGATACAGACAGCCCTCTGGAAAAGCAAAACTTTTTAAACATCCTCACTCCTACTTCTCAGGAAGAATTTAAAACGCTAGTGAAGACCCTTAAAAAAAAGGATAAAACGCTCAATACGCAATTAGAGGTATTAACCGGTAGAAAATTAGTGCTGCCACTAAATTGTAGTGTTGTTCAACTAGAAGATTCTGACCCTGCTTCAAAGCTTTTGGTCATGTTAAGCCATATTCAAACCTTAAATCCTTTACTACTCGGTAAACCACCGGTTAAGCGAGAGTATCCGATGCTAAAATTAAAGGTCATAAAAAGTTCTCAGGATATCAAAAAGTTTCGGGAAATAGAGGTTTATATCAGAAAGCATATTAACAAGCCACTCGTTTCCTTAAAAGATATCGCGTCAGCGTTCAACATGAATGAGTTTAAGCTTAAAAAGGGATTTAAAGAATTATATCAGACCAGTGTATTTAAATACCACATGCAATCCCGCTTAACCCACGCCCTCCAACTTATTATCAGCACCACAGATCGACTTTCGGCTATAGCCCAGAAAACCGGTTTTAAGAATTATGTTCATTTTGCTCAGTCCTTTAAAAAAGAATTCGGCGTACCCCCAAGCCAACATCGCAAGCAAAAATAATCCCTTAGACTGTAGTTTTAATCCCTTAGACTTTAATAAGATAGGCGAACTTTATGCTATAAAGTTTTTACCATGGCTACAGCAAGATCTACAAAGCAAATTATAAACCAGGGAGTAATAAGCCTCTTAATTTTACTGTGGGTCTATGCCGCCACGGCTAAACTGCTGGAGTTTGACCAGTTTAAAGTACAGCTAAGTCAGGTAAGCTTTCTAAAACCGATTGCCGGGTTACTGGTCTATATCATCCCACTTGTAGAATACAGTCTTGCGGGCCTGTTGCTGGTATCCAAGACTCGTAGTACGGGATTATTGGGTTCTGCAATACTGATGAGCGTATTTACGGTGTATATAGCCGGGATGATCAGCTTGAGCCCGGAACTGCCATGTTCGTGTGGGGGAATCATCAACGACCTCACCTGGCAGCAACACCTGCTGTTCAATATAGGCTTTACTGCTTTGGCTATCACAGGTGTTTACGGTTACAGTGCCACCAATACACCCAACAACAATAGTAATAGCAATAAGAATATTTAATCATGCGCGTGATGATAAGGGGAAGCCGAAAACCTTCGAATTCGAGTAGGCATAATCTTTTAATACTTTTTATACTTTTTATTATGAAAAAGTCTAAAATAATGATCCCGGTGATGACACTGGGGCTGGCAGTAGGTCTGGCTTTTGCCAATACGACAACCCAGTCAAATGGATGGATTAACCTTAACGGTATTCCAACGCAACTGGATACGGATCCTTGTGAGGGTTTAAATAGAGAGTGTAGTGTGATTTATCAAGATGATCCTCAAGGACGAATTTTTGAGGTCTATACAGATATGTCATTAACTACCCGTAAGGCAAGTGGTGTTGATACACCCTATGTGATTCCGGGTACTCCTTAATCCAATTGGATTAAACCCGGTAAAATACCTCCCCATAGCCGCTTCTATGGGGAGGTTATTTTAATTACTAATGTCGCCTCCCTTCCCCATAAAAATATACTGATGCTCAGGGACCAGTTTTTCTTGTATCAAAGCCTGAATATCCCGAGGACTTATCCCTTCTAAATAAGCTTTAACCGTTTCTACATTAGGAAGTTGCAAATCCCATTTATAATAGCGATATCCTTTATCTAAAATTGATTTACCCGTTATACCCATTTTATAAAATCTACTTTTAATCGCATCTAATTCTTTGACAGATATAGGATGTTCTTTAAACCGGGACACCAACTCCTGCATGTCTTTGATCAGGTAATTTTCCATCCCGGCAACGGTAGGTAACATAATTGCGAAGTTTCCGCGCTGGAGATCAAGGTCGGTATAAGCTACGGCTTGAATAAGATACAAGCCTCTTTTTTTAACATGACGCAGTTCCCACAATCGGGTATTAATTACATCCCGCATCAGTTGTAAGTTTAGCTGTGCTTTCCAGTCATCCCGGACTATAGGATAGGTATACTGTATTTTAAGGTTCAAATCGGAAGGCAGTATTCCAGGAATCGTATATACCTTTTCTAAAAGCCCTATAGGTAACGTATTCACCTTCTTTTCTTCACGTTTTACCTGATTTTCAGATACTGGTAAATTTCCCAAATAGATTTCCAAAAGGGGTAGAACTTCCGCTTCCTTAAAATCCCCACTCAATAAAAACAAAAACTCTTGAGGATGTTGAAATAAGCTTTGATAAATGTGTTTCAATTCGCTCATAGTAGATTGCTGTACCGCCTCATAACGTGCTAAAGCCGTCAATCCTGCGTTTGGCCCTTCCAGCTCCTTTTTACTAAGCACCTGCAGATCATTTTCTTCCCTGCCGTAAGGTGGCCTTTTATAAAATAAGTACTCGTCCTCCTGCCAATAGGTAAAGGCTTCGGGATCTTCCCGGGGTGCAGACAAAAACAAATGAGCCAGTTGTAACAAAGCTTCGAGACGTTGGGGCGGGGCTTGCAATTTTATACCAGATTCTCCTTGGTTTACATATAAAGCTCTTCCGTAAATCATTCCCAAATCGGTAAGCATTTGTTGCAATTCAAAATGGGTATATGCACCCGCCCCCGAGATATGTACCCACTCGGGTACAAGCTGGGCTTTTATAAAGTCCTCTTTATTCAGGTTACTTGCACCTACATTGCGAAAGCCGTGTAACTTTAATGGAGCACCCTCCTGTGGGTAAAGTACAACCCGCGTTCCATTAGCCAATTGCAGCACACTTCCTCCTAAAGCATCACTACCCAAATCTTTAGAATCTTTTTGAGTTAACTGGGCGATCAGGGAATCAGCTATCAGCTTAGTTTCACGCACCTCGTCCACTTGCTTACTATCTCTTTCATACTCCTGTAGCCAGCTGCGAAACTGGGTCTCGCTTAAGTTTAGTACAGACGCACCTTTGGGAGCCATAATCCCAATATCCTGAGGTCCGGCTTTTAGAAAGTCATTTAACGCTGTATTTACTTGAGCAGGTGTAAGTTCGGTTAACCAGTGCTTCTTTAAGGCAAACTGATCAAATTCTAATGATTCTTCTGCCAGCATCTGTTGATCATAAGTAGATAATACTGATCTCAGAGCATTCGTATCCCTTCGATCAATAGCCCTTAATTCTCTTTGACGGTATTTCTGATAAGCAGCCTCATCAACCCCCTGTTTTTTAAGTTGATTAAGGGCCGCTATTACTTGCTTTACAGCTTCCTGTTCCTTCCCGGTAAATACCGTAAAGTTCAGTCTCAGGGCTGGCAAACGCATTTCTTTATCAATTCCGAGCTTATAATGCAGCCTATAAGTCGTAGGAATTTGACGAAGGTAATCTCCAATAAGCGCATACAACATTTCATACATCCATTTGTGCTGTAAAGCTCTAGGTTCCGCTTTTGGAGGGATTTGGTTTCGCCAGTTTAAATCGATTTTTGTTTCGGAGAGCTCCAGTTCATCGGTTTCAAGCTGTTCCAATTGTATAAATTGGTTCGGACTTTTTAAATACGCTATTTGTGGATATACCAGTTTTTTGGCTGGGGTTGCCTTTAACTTCCCGAAATAGGCTTCAATATCCTGCTCTGCCTGATCCAGGTCGGTAATAGGCCCCACCATCATCAGGGTAGCCCGCTTCGGGTGATACCAGTCTTTATAAAATGAAGATACTTCATTCCAGGTAAATCCTTTAACGTGCTCATAATAGTATTCCGGTCTTACAGGTGGAGCATAAACTTTCGCAAGGTTCCAGAACAGGCGCTCTTCATCGTATCCTAGCGGACCATTTCTATGTATATACTCCTGATAAAAACTGCCGTGTTCCGCTACTAGGTTTTCTGGAGTCGGTTTTAAACTTCCCCCAATTATTCGGCTTAGCAAATCCAACTCTGCAGTATAGATTTCAGAACCTATTGTATCGAAAAGGAAAAGGTAGCAGGTATGTCTGGCATGAGTATGTCCCTGCCAGGGATATTTTCCGCTATGAACGGCATCTAGCAAAGCTCCGCCTGCGGCTGTAGCTTCATCCAAAAAAATTGCAAAGGGCAAATGCTCCATAAAATGCGAAATATCGGTTTGCCCTTCGACTTCCAACTCATGCCCCGTATTCACATATAAATTCATAGATACGTTTTGTCCCTCCCAGGCTGTTTTGGAATGTATGATATACCGCATGCCGTTATCCAAAGTGCCCCTACGAACACCGGTTTCTATAGTATCTGCTTGGGTTTGACCATACGTAAATGGACTGCACATCAAGAAACAAATACATATCAGGCTAAAGAAATTCAATAATTTTAAACGTTTAATATCCTGCATTTTGAGTGAGATTAGGGTTCTTTAATAATTCGGCTTCGGGGATGGGGTACCGCAATTCGGTTTCAGAGACTCCTTCCAGTACCTCCAAAGCCTTTCCGGTACGCTTTAAATCGAGCCAGCGATGCCCCCATTCGCTAAAAAGTTCGTAATAGCGCTGCTGCATCACTTCGTCTAACAGCTGTACCTGAGTAATTGCCTGGGTATAAATCAGCGCGTCCAAACCCGCACGCTCCCGTATGGTATTGAGATCATTCACTGCCAGCTCGAGTTTCCCCTGCCAGGTACGGGCCTCTGCCCGTATGAGGTACTGCTCGGCCAGGCGCATCAGCATGGAATATTCACTTAAATCCCCACCACTAGCATCATAGCGTATCTTGTATTTATAGGGATGGTAATAGGTTTCAGCAGTACTGCTAAAGCTGCCTATCCAATCCTCCCGTCGCAGATCCCTTGCTCCCCAGTCCTGCATAAAGGTTTCATTCAGACTGACGGGGCTCCCGGTTGGGGTGATGCGGATCAGCAGATTGCCATCGCGGGTATGCGTAAAGGTGCCTCCCCAGCCCTCCGGTGATACCTGCCACAGGGCCTCGGGGCTGTTGGCTAAAAACACAGTATTTAAATCATCAGACAATTCATAAAGTTCAGTAGCAGCCAGGACTTCACTGCTATAGGTTTCGGCTTGCTCCCAGTCCTCCAGATACAGATGCACCCGTGCCAGCAAACCCAAAGCCGTATAGCGATTCGCCCGGGTACGTTCGTTATCAGGATAGCCGGTATCCAATAGTTCAGCTGCCCGGTTTAAATCTTCCAAAATCAAATCGTAGACCTCAGTCTGCAGACTTCGGGCTTTTAAGGCATTGACGGTATAATCCGTTTGGGTAACCAAGGGCACATCCCCGTATAAATTGGTCAGGTGGAAATACGCAAACGCCCGTATAAATCGGGATTCGCCTTCCAAAGCATCACGGGTTTCCGGACTTAAACTGCTGTTATCAGCAACCCCTTCCAGAATCGCATTACACATATAGATGGTGTTGTAAGCGCCGGACCATAGGGCCAGATTCAGACTGTTTGTAGCTTCCAGTTGATGCGCTGCAAAGGCTTCCATCTCAGGTACCGCATTGGTTACCGTATAGGTCTCAGCAGAGAGCGTGCCCAGAAAACTGACACTCTGGTTACCCCCTGCTGCAAAAGCTGTGTTAAACAATTGGATATAGACTCCGTCCATAGCTTCACGGGCGGTGGCATCATCGCTAAACACCGTCTCACTGTTGATACGGTCATTGGGTACTTCAACCTCCACAAAAGGCTCACAGGCGCATGTCAAGAAGAGCACCGCTATGCATAACAGGTGTAGATAGTTATCTATAGAATGTTTCATATCGTTAAAAATTAAGTTTAAGCCCGGCAGTAAGCATACGTAAAGCGGGTAAGGTGGTTCCGGGGTACTGGGGGTCTAAGCCGCGGTAAGCGGTCAGGGTTAACAGGTTTTGCCCCTGTAGAAATAAGATGCACGAGTGTATCCCCAGGGATTCAGTAGGGAGCTCATAACTAAGCCCCAGGGTACGCAGTCGTAAAAAAGAAGTGTCTGTATACAGTTTATCACTGGTCTGATATCTAAAGTTTGCCAACAGGGTACTTACTCCTACCGAGGCTTTTTGGATTTCTGCAATATCCCCAGGGTTTTGCCAACGCCGGTCGTAATCTTCCTGCAACATAGTCCCCATTCTGCCGGGTGCTAATGAAGGATAGTATTGCTGTCCGTCCTGTACAACGAATTCCCATAAAAAATCCAGGCTTACACGACCATAAGTAAACTGGTTCTGAAATCCACCAAAGAGGGTTCGGTTAAGATCTTTAACCACCACGCGGTCATCAAAGTTATACACCCCATCTTCATTGACATCCATAACCGTGTATAATCCCGTCTCCGGGTCTACCCCGGTATAGTCATACAGAAACTGAGTATTAAGGGACTCCCCTATTTTATACGTATTGGCATACGAACTTTCTTCTATTCCCGGAAAAGACACCAGTCGGTTTTGAGGGATACTCACATTGAGCGAAGCCTGCCAGCTAAAGCGCCCTGTATTAAAATGGGTGGAGGCTTCAAACTCCCAACCCGTGTTTTCTACCGTGGCATCCAGATTGGCCTGTACACTGGTAAAACCGGTGATCGCCGGTAGGTTATAGCCCACCAGTTGATTGGATGAGCGGTTGCGGTACCAGCTCGTATTCAGACGCAGCTTATCATTCCATAAGCCCAGTTCTAAGGCCAGTTCCAACTTGCGGTTGCGCTCCCACGAATAAATAGGATTGGTCAATTGTGTGGGGTACAAACCTCCTCCGCCGGGGGTGGCAGAGTAGGTATCCAGATAGCCGTAATCCCCGATCTGATCACTCCCGGCCGAACCATAACTCCCGCGTAATTTTGTAAAAGATAAAAAGGTCTTTAGACCTTGCATCCAGTTTTCTTCACTCAGGATCCACGCCCCGCCTACAGCCCCAAAACTGGCAAAACGCCGTGACGGACCAAACCGGCTACTTCCATCCCGTCTCCCGGTAAGATTGAGATAGTATTTACGGGCGTAATGGAGACCAATACGCCCAAAAGTCGCTGCATAAGCGTATTTCTGAGTCGTATTTTCTGTAACGCTTAGTTGCTCTGCTGCTGCAAGGTTACCCAATAACTGATCGTTTGGATAACCAGTCCCTATAATGTTAAGCGCCGTGTTTTGACGATGCTGAAAGGTACTCCCTGCCAAAGCATCCAAATTCAACTTTCCCCAGGTATTGCGGTAATTCAGTTGCGGCTCCACGATCCAGGATTGGCGACCCGCTGTTATGTGTAGCGAGCGCGTAAGAATATTACCCCAAAGTGCCGGATCATAAAAGCGGATGGGTTGCTCGGTGAGCTCTTCGCTGGTAAGCAGGGTATAGCCGGTATTCAGTCGAGCTTCCAATTCAGGGGTGATTGCATAGCTTAGACTCAGGTTACTGATGAGCTGCTGCACCCGGGCTTCACTCTCCCGGTATAAGGTTGCAAGTGGGTTACTCCAACTAGAATTTTCCCAGTTCAACTCTCCGTTATTGGTATACAATGCCGGGGCATTGGGTGCTAGCGATAAGGCGGTACTTACAAAGCTGCTCCCGTCAAATTGCCGGTTGCGGTCACTGCCAAAGGAAGTGCTCAATTGCAACTTAAAACGTTCGTCGATGCTGCGGTGATTGAGGCTCAAATTAGCGGTGAGTTTGGTATACTTAAAATCACCCGGAAAGACCGAAGTCTCGCGTTGATAACCTACGCCCAGGTTATAATAGGTACGCGCACTGCCCCCACTAACATCCAGATTGACCCCGGTGGTTGCTGCTGTGCCACCAAACAAAGTTTCCTGCCAGTCGGTATAGCGATCGGGGTCCCACAAAAGCAAATCAGGGGAATTCGTTTCTGTAGGGGTTGTACCGTCATTGGCAAAAGCTTCCTGCCGTAGGCGGATATAATCAGCTGTAGTAACCAAATCCAGTTTACGGGGTACCACACCGGCCCCGGTATAGACCTGCGCATTAATCCGGGTCTTCTGTTTTCCGCCTGTTCCTTTTTTGGTTGTGATCAGGATCACCCCATTAGCCCCTCGTGAACCGTATATCGCGGTAGCATCGGCATCTTTAAGCACCTCGATGCTTTCAATATTCGCAGGATTCAGGGTATTAAGCGGATCTATACCTGAGATAGTTGGGCTGGTTAGCCCGCTAAAACTGTTAAGCGGTGCACTGTCTATAGGCACTCCGTCAATTATGTATAAGGGTAGGTTACCGGAGTTGCCAAAACCGCTGCGCAGACTGTTTTGCCCGCGTATTTGAATCGCAGGTGCATTACCCGGTACGCCACTGCGTTGTACAATAGAAACCCCTGCCATCCGACCCTGTAAAGCCGCTAACGGATTGGTCACCGGCTGCCGCTCGATTTCCTCAGCAGTTACCCGGGCGATACTCCCGGTTTGCTCCCGGCGCGTGGTATTGTAATACCCCGCATTGATGGTCACTTCACCCAGATCGGTAATGTCCTGCTGTAAGGTGATACTAAAACTGGTTTGATTCCCCACCGGCAGCAAGATGGGCTTAAAACCGATATAGCTGATACGCAGGGTATCCTGAGGAGTAGCGTAAATCGAGAACTCTCCGTCCATATCGGTCTGGGTACCGGTATTGCTAATTATTAGGGAAATACTCACCCCGGGGATGGGGTGGTCATTCGTATCGGTAACCCTTCCGGTTATCTGATTTTGAAAGGGCGAGGCACTGGCCCACAGGGCACTCAGGCTCATTAAAAGGCATAAAAGCCCCGGCAACGCAGCCCCCGTAAGGCGCGTAGTCTTATTTTTCATATCTTCGTCGTGTATATTAAACAATAGTTTTTGTTTAAGCTCACGCCTTCCCGCAGACGCCAATCTCGAGGGAAGGTCTGGAGCTTAGACCACTAACAAAAAAGTCATTCAGCAATGGCTTGTCAGTCTGAGCTTGTCGAATGTCAGTCTGAGCCTGTCGAAGACCATCTGGTTATCAACTAGCTTAAACATCTATTAACCCTGCTTGACAGCTGAAATTCACTTTTTATCGCATCTCTTTTCTCTTTTTCACAGACCCTAAGGTCTGCAGCTCTTTTTTTAGGGCTAATTCAAACGTTTTATAATAATGTTCTAAAATTTGATGTTAAACATTCTTTTTCTTCAGTATAGCAATAAGTTCCCGTTAAAAATTTTCGAAGCCTTGGAGAAAATTTAGGGGACTTGTTGCGGTTTTGCCCCTTAGGGTAAAAATACCTAAGAAATGTGCTCAACCTTAATGATCCTAAGAATTCCAATTAGAATAGACACATTCAATCTGACCAAAACCAATAGGCGATACAGATTAAAAAGTGTCCTTTCTTTTGTTAAGCTTGTCCTGAGCGATAGTCGAAGGATTTCTTTGGACAATGCAAATCGACGATAGGAGATTCACGAGCTCCAAAACCAATAAGCGACTGCGAGCTAAAGAATAGTAAAGAAGACGCTATAGAACCTAAAATCATCATTAGAACAAACTAATTCTTTCGCTAGCTCAAGAAATTGAATATCACCATGTGTTAACTCATAGGCAAAATCACTTTAAAAAATTAAACACATCACCCCGTGCGGGATGGCGACCATTTTGGCCTAAACGATGTAGGGGAAAAAGGGTGCGAAGCTTTATTAAGTGAAGAAATCGTCTTTGAAAATGTAAGTTGAAGTTTACGAAAAGCCCGAGTACAAAAGGGGCGTGAACATTCAACTTATGCTATCGCGGCACTGGTATACCGTTGGAACAATAAGCGAATGTCACGCCCGCGGTCGTGAACATCCTAGCTTATCCTCTCGTTCCATAAAATTACCAGTTTTCGATAGCGAGATTCAAAGCGAACGCTTCTAATATGTTACTTAAAGAAGTTTCGCAAATATATAATTCTAAATCAAATATAGAATTTTTTATCGGTACTTCCAAGCGTACCGATAAATTACTTTAAATATGATTAATTGCAATAGTGGGAAAAGATCAAGAAGATATTATAAAAATTAAAACTGCAATCAGTTTACGAATACTTCTGAAAAAGAATAAAGATCTACCTATTTCAAAAAAAGAAAAATTAAGAAAAGACATTCCTAAAAGTTATGGAGATATTGCTGACAAGGCAGTTATAAGAAAAGCAACTGTAACTAAAACATTCAATATTGATGGTTCTTCATTTTCTACAACCTTATTTAAAATAATTTTTGCCTTAGGTTATACTCTTATTGATTTTGCTAGAGTTTATGAATCAATTACTGAGAAGGATATAATTGAATTTCTCGCTAAAAAGGATGATTAGTCCATTAACCTAGAGTACCTATTAAGTTTATCAACAGTAACAAAGCTAGTCTTACCCACTATTTTATTCTTGGCCACATTGTATTCAATTTCAACAAAGAATAAGTATACGGCATAAAGTGGATAGCGCGTGTTTTCTTCAATTAGAGCATCTATAAATGTACCTTCACTAAAAACCACATCATACTGCTCGTGGTCTGATAAGATTTTAAAGTCATAAAGACTTAGCTTACTCATAAAAAGCAAATTACTGCTCTAAGAGTTGTTTAAGATGTTTCGGGCTGAGATATACCGAGTAGGCTTCTAACCTATTGTTTACATCTTATTGTGCTAAGCGTACCCAAACGGAGTCTGTTTCAGATAAGCCATATTCAAACTTGATCGTTCCTTTCGGGGTAGTGAAGGATACAGGTTGTGGAGATTCTTCTTGAAACCTCCCGCTAACTAAATTATAAATCTTTTCAGCAGTATTCCCCTTTTCTTCAAAAGAGAAGCTGGCATAGCCTTTTAATTCCGGTTCTAGTTGATTTAAATACGCTATAGTATACACATTACCTTCTTTAAAGGATTTGGCTAAAACCTGATCATTCTTGATGATTTTTGCAATACCTCTATTTTTTAAATCTGTTTTGGTCTGATTTGGCTAAATATGGTAGTAATACTTAATAAAATAAATAAACAGGAGATCGATAGTTCTTTAAGCATACTGCAATAATTAAGACACTAATATCCAGAAATTTAATAAGTTTTTAAATACTATTTTAAAATAAATTTAAAAATACCGCTATTCTATCATGGGTTTTGACTGGAGTGCTATACGCTATCAGTATAATGAGGTTACGCTTTATATATGTTTTTTAATCCTGATATAACGATACACCTTAAGATATTAATCTCGTACCGAGCTATCGGGATACTACAAGTAGAAAAGTTGTTTTTAACGCATGTTTCTGGGCATGCTTTTGACGACAGACAGACTTACCCAAAGGAATTTACTCCGGATTGCACGCTTAAAATTACGTAAAAAGGAGGAACATTCGGCAGTATCGGCAAAATCAGCACCGATATACCGAGCTGTTGGGTTTCAAGTCTTAAGCCCGCTTTCTTTGTGGCTTAATCAAAAACTTTTATACTATGGCTAAACAAGCTGGAATTATCAAGTTGGAGGGAACTATCGGAGATATTGCCTTTTACAAAAGTGGAGACGGGCATATAGCTCGTTTCAAAGGTGGGATCAATCGAAAGCGTATCGCTACCAATCCTGTGTTTAAGCGCACCCGGGGAAACGGCGCCGAATTCGGGCGTGCTGCAAAAGGGGGTAAACTGCTGCGCAACGCGATACAGGTCATGCTGCAGCAGGCTAAAGATCCTAAAGTCGTGAGCCGCTTGACCACCGTGTTGCTGGCGTTCATCAAAACCGATACGGTCTCGCCTCGCGGAAGTCAGAACCTGACCCTGGGAAACCTGGGCTTTCTCAACGGTTTTGATTTTAACGGCAACTCGCCGTTAAAAACCACCTTTCCCGTCCCCTTTGTAGGGAGTTACGACCGCGCTACGGGAAGTGTGGGACTCACATTAGAAGCTTTTAACCCGGAAGTACAGATCGCTGCGCCTGCAGGTGCCATACACTTTAAACTCAGTGCCGGGGTTAGTGAGCTGGACTTTGATCAGGAAACCTTGCTGTTCAAGTCTATCGATTCGGGTATTTTGCCTTACGACAATGCCCCGGTAGCGGCTATAGATCTCGACCTTGAAATTACCGCTAACAGTACGCTCGCTATGGTGCAGGTCTTGAGTATCGAATTTTTTCAGGAGGTAAACGGCACCATATATCCGCTGCAAAACGGCACCTATAATGCGATGACTGTGGTGCAAACCGATCAACCTGCTTAGTATGGAGTGGGTGCTGCAACGCAGTTATTTTAAAACCGGAACGCTTGAAGCTCTCTTTGTAAACGGGAAATTCAGGTGCTTTACCATCGAGCTGCCTTGGCGGGAGAACCGCAGGAATGTATCCTGCATCCCTGAAGGCCGGTATGAAATACAGCCGCGTATTTCTAACAAGTTTGGAAATCACCTCCTCCTGGTTGACGTACCACAACGCAGTTTGATCTTATTGCATCCTGCTAATAATGCCTTAGGAGAATTGCAGGGGTGTATTGCCCCGGTATCAGAGCTTAGTGGTATTGCACGCGGTTTACATTCACGCAGGGCTTTAGAACGATTACTGGTCATACACCGCGATGCGGTGGAACGCCAGGAGGCTGTATATTTAACTGTAACCTATAATGCACATGAATATCTTAGAACGTTATCAAAAACCCACCCCGCGGTTTTTCCGCATCCTGCGGGCGGTGGGGATTAGTCTGGCCAGCGGTGGTGGAGCGGTACTCGCTGCGCCCGTGGCGCTTCCTGCGGTACTGCTCAGTCTTGCCGGGTATGCGGTCGTCGCCGGCGGTGTCATTACTGCGGTGAGTCAGGCGGTGGTTGCCGATGCAGCTTCGGAAACGGAGCAGCAGAAAGCTGATGAACAGTAACTCGGCTTCTTTAAAACTGGGTACCCTTGGCGGAACGGTTGCCGCGGCCCTTCCCAGTCTGCAACGCGATACGCTGCTGGAAGCGATTATACTTGCGGGAGTCGGTGCCTGTGTAAGCTTTGTGATTTCTATGGTTTTAAAAGTTCTTTTTAAGTATTTACAAAAACGGTTTTTGAAACGAAGTGACCCTAATCAGGAATCGCATTAGTGTGATTTGTGGAGTGATTAAACCCTTCTTTCAGATTTAGGTCTGGAGGAAGGTTTTTTTATGATTGCAAAGTTCAAGGTTTGAAATTCAAGGTTTGGTTTCAGAGTCCGATAATCAGAAATCATTAGGCAATCCCGGTATACAGTTTTCAGAATGCTGAGTTGGATTTTTTATAAAGGAGTACTAAACTCATAATAGCGGTGGCTGAGTGAATTTTACAGAGCGAAGCGCAGTAAAATTGGTATCGAAGCCAAAGCTTTGCCGGTTCACGATTCCAGATTTTAAATGCAATGGTTACGGTGTCTAAGCCTCTCAACGGGTCCTGATTAGTGTTAAATTTTTTCGGTACTCCGAAAGGCATACCGAAAGATTGTGAATTATTCTTAGGAGGTTTGTAGTTCGATTACAGCTTGAACCGATTATGAAAACCCAACGCTTGTGTATTTTTCCTAAAGACGTGCAGTGCATCACCGGACGCAGTGAGCGGTATGGAAGAAAACTATTGGCGGATATTAAATGTTATTTAGGTAAACAACCGCATCAGTTTATAACAGTAGGTGAATTTGCTTCCTATTGCGGGTTGGATGTTGAAGAGCTTGCTGCGTATCTCGAAGAATAGCACATGGGCTTCCTTTAAACTTGAAAGTGGCAAGCTACATTAGGTATACAAGGCTGAAGTTGCTATATTCTTAGGATGTCACAGCATGCTATCGCAATTAAAAATGAATTCTATGTGTCTCGTTTTTACGGAACTATTCCCTGCTGTAGACACTTCTTAATAAGGGCAAGTATATAAGTAAATATTTAAGATAGATACCAAAAAAAAGGACACCTCTTAAAGGCATCCTTTGACCAATTATATTATAAAAGTTCAGCCTGTTAATTAAACCAGGTCTGACCCAAATTTCTTTTCAACTGCTGCTCGCATGAGTTTCACATCTTGTTCTTTAGCCTTCGGCATAATAACTAGTACCTCTTTACTATCCACCACGATATAATCCTGAAGCCCATCAACCACAACTACTTTTCCTTTTTCAGAACGAATAAGGTTACCCTTAGACTCACGGATTACAGTTTTAGCATTTACAACAACATTATTTTCTGAATCTTTCTCCAAGTTGTCATATAAAGCACCCCAGGCACCAAGATCACTCCAATCAAATGTTGCAGGAATAACACCTACGTTCCCACTTTTCTCTAAGATACCATAATCAATACTGATGTTTTCAGCCTGCTCATAATGCTCCTGAATAAAAGCCTCCTCTTTTTCAGTATTTAAGTCTTCATACCCTGAATTAAAAAGCGCATACATCTCCGGAAGATAGTTTTCAAACGCTCCTATAATCGCTTTTGCACTCCAGATAAAAATACCGGCATTCCATGAGTAATTTCCTGCTGCCAAAAATTGTTTTGCAGTCGCATAATCTGGTTTTTCTTTAAATGCTTTTACCTTCTTAATTGCAGAATCACCAGCAGCATACTGAATATACCCGTAACCCGTGTGTGGGAATGTGGGCTCAATACCTAACGTAACCAATAATTTTTCTTCAGAAATATCCGTTTCACAAGCCTTAAAAGCCTTTTCTAAATCCGTTAAAAATGCCGACTCATTTTCTATCCAATGATCACTTGGTGCTACGATCATTACCCCATCTGGATTCGCCTTATAAATCTTTAAAGCTGCTAATAAAATACAAGGCGCAGTATTTCGCATTGCAGGCTCTAAAACAATATTTTCATCTTTAACCTTTGGCAATTGTTCGTTTACTAAAGCTTTGTATCTCTCATTAGTCAGAACCAAAACATTATCTGCAGGAACCGTTTGAGATAAACGACCAAAGGTGCGTTCGATTAAAGTCTCTCCTGCCCCTAAAATATCATGAAATTGCTTGGGATAATTAGCTTTACTTAATGGCCAAAACCGGGAACCAACTCCCCCAGCCATAATAATTGCGTAGTAATTTTTGTTTAATATCATCTGGTGTGTTAATATGTATTACTTAAGTAATTCAACTTCAGCGTTAGGCTGAAATAAATAAATTTTGCCGGTAGCTGTCTCCTTACACTCATAACGCTTGATTCTTCGATTTCCTTTTTGAAAAATTTTACCATTGTAAATTTTAAAAAGACTACCAGTCGGAATTTCAAATATATAGCTTTTATCACTTGGTGGGTCAAAACCCTTAAGAGCTAACGATAATTTAGCATCAGTATCACTACTCGCTTTTGGATTTTTAAAGTGATTAGCAATTATTGGCAACAATTGCTTTGGAAAAATTTCAGGCCGTATAAAGGGAAGCATCAAGTTTTGAAAAGTATGCTTCCACTCTTTACCGTGTGGTTTAATCCTATTACCATACTTTTTAAAAGCTACAAGATGTGCTATCTCGTGTATTAGTGTAATTAAAAAGCGGTACGAATTGAGATTCGTATTAATCGTAATTTGATGTCCTCCGTCAGCTAACCTCCTGTAATCACCATGACGCGTAACCCGCTCATCAACAATTTTGAGATGCACTCCAAAACTTTTAATGAGTTCAAATACCGGGTCTACAGCATGCTCAGGTATGTATTTACCTAAAATATCCTTCATAGTTTAAGGTGTAGAAGCCGAAACCTGCAACACTTTACCATTGTAAAATTTATTCCCTGTTAATGCAAAATCAGCGATATAAGCAGCCATTCCTTCTGCTGAAAGAGGTGCTTTGTAACCCGGGAAAGCTTCTTCTAACATTTCAGTTTGTACAGCTCCCAGCGCTAATACATTAAAAGCAATCTGTTGCTCTTTATATTCTTCTGCAAGCAATTCACTTAACGTGATTACTGCTCCTTTGCTGGAGCTATAAGCAGCTAAACCTGAAAACTTCATACTTCCTTGAATCCCGCCCATACTACTCACTGTAACAACGTGCGCTCCAGCCTTCATAAAAGGCAAAACTGTCTGGGTTAAGGAAGCTACTCCAAAAACATTTACATCATAAACCGTTTGAAAGTCAGCTATTGAAAGATCGGAGAAAGGCTTATTTACCAAAGCTCCAGCGTTGTGGATTAAGATATCTACCTCACTCCAATTCTCTTCCACAAAAGCTTCAACCTTTTTAAGATCTGCTGAATGTGTGATATCAAATGAAAAACTTGAGATCAAATCTGAATTCAAAGCTTTTACAGCATCTTCTTTTCTAGAAAGAGCCAGCACCTGATGACCTTCTCGAACAAGCTGTTGTACAAGCTGCAAACCTATTCCTCTACTCGTACCCGTTACTATAATCTTTTTACTCATTCCAGATAATTTCGTGTGAGTTACTGTTTGCCATCCCTTCAACACCCGGTATCAACTGATTCACAACATTTGCAATATGTTCAAAATCCATTATTGACACCTCATCTCCTACCTGATGATAATGATCAAAGTTTGTAAAATCAAATGTAGAAACAGTTTGCGCCGGAATTTTAAATTCTTCATAAAATGCGTAATTATCGCTTCGCTTGAATAAGTTATACTGTTTAGCCTGAGGTAAAAAGCCCATTACTTTTGCTCCTGCATAAGCATTAAATTCCTGTGCCATATTACTATTCTCATAGCCGGTTAAATAAAACGTATAGTCCTTGTCGGTCATAGACACTCCAATCATCTCAATATTAAACATCACATAAGGATTTATATCAGTTGTTTTCAACCTTTCTGCTAAATGCGCCGAACCTAATAATCCCAACTCTTCAGCTGAAAACAATGCGAAAATTATACCTCGTTTATTTGTTTTCGCTTTCGCGAAATATTTAGCCAACTCAATAACCGCTGCAGTTCCTGAAGCGTTATCATTAGCTCCATTTGCAATCTTATCTCCGTTTACAGCTTCAGCTGTACCTATATGGTCATAATGAGCTCCAATAACTATAAACTCGTTCTTCAATTCAGAATCTGTCCCCGGAAGCATCGCTACTATATTATAACCATCAACTCCCTTAGCATTGAATTTATCTCTATAAGAAGTAAAGTAAGGTTGTACTCCTGCATCTTGAAATTGCTTTATAATATAAGTTGCTGCTTCGTCAATACCGATAGTTCCGGTTTTTCTGCCTTTTAAAGCATCTGACGCTAAAAATTCTACATGCTTTTTTACAGCCGAAGCACTTACTTCTTTCTTAAAAGAAACCGTAGATGGATTAGGAGCCACAGTAGTCGTTATTACTTCTGAAGCATCTTTTGAAACTTCATAACCCTGTGATGCGTCTGCTGCAGATTTAGAATCTACTTGACGAACATCTGACTGAGTTCCACAACCAACAAGTGCAAAACTCAATAAACCATAAATTATTTTTCTCATACGTTCAATATAAAAAAACCCATCATAATTTGACGGGTTTTTAAGTTATCTATTTAATAAATTGATTTTTAGGCCAACATCAAAACAGGATTTTCAATATATGTTTTTAGAGTCTGTAAAAACTGAGCTCCTGTAGCACCATCAATTGTACGGTGGTCACAAGCCATTGATAAAGTCATTGTATTGCCCACAACAATTTTACCGTCTTTTACAACAGGTTTTTCAATTATAGAACCTACAGACAAAATTGCAGAGTTAGGCTGATTGATAATTGAAGTAAAGTTAGTGATCCCAAACATCCCTAAGTTTGAAATGGTGAAAGTACTTCCTTGCATTTCTTCAGGCTTCAACTTCTTGTTACGTGCTTTACCAGCAAGTTCTTTTACCTCTGCATTGATTTGCTGTAATGATTTTTCATTTGCAAATTCAACAACAGGAACCACTAATCCGTCTGGCACTGCAACCGCAACACCTATATGCACATGCTTATTTAAACGCATCTTATCATCAAACCACTGCGAGTTTACTTGCGGATGCTGTTTTAAAGCGATAGAAACCGCTTTTAGAATCATATCATTATAAGAAACCTTTGTATCAGGCAACTGGTTAAACTGACCGCGGAATGCAATCATATTTTCCATGTCAAACTCAACATTCAAATAATAATGCGGCGCAGTGAATTTAGATTTACCTAAAGATTTTGCTATAGCCTTACGCATTTGAGAATTATTAATATCCTCATAGCTCTCTTCACCAGTTGCAACAAACTGTTGCACTCCTGCTCCTGAAGTTACCGGGGTATAATTCTCAATATCTTTGCGAACTACGCGGCCATTTTCTCCACTTCCAGGAACTTTTGCAAGGTCAATTCCTTTTTCTTCTGCTAATTTTTTAGCTAATGGCGATGCAAAAACACGACCATCACTAGAAGATGTATTTTTTGAAGCTGATTTATTTTCTTCCTTTTTAGGAGCTTCTTTCTTCGGCTTTTCTTTTTTGGCTTCTTGTTTCTTAGGAGCCTCCTTTTTCGGTGCTTCCTTCTTAGGAGCCTCTTTCTTAGCTCCACCAGATTTAAGACTGCTGATTACGCCAGAAACATCTGTACCTTCCTCACCGATTATTGCAAGTAAAGAATCAACTTTTGCAGTTTCTCCTTCCTGAATACCGATATGAAGCAGCGTACCATTATAGAAAGACTCAAACTCCATTGTAGCTTTGTCTGTCTCTATTTCTGCAAGAATATCTCCTTCCTCTACTTTATCCCCTTCTTTTTTCAACCAAGAAGCTACAGTCCCCTCTTCCATTGTGTCACTAAGGCGCGGCATTGTAACCACCTCAACACCATCTGGGATTTCTGAACCACCTGCATCTTCAGATGAATCTTTTTCAGAAGTTTCCTCTTCTTCTTCAGCAGCAGTTTCTTCAGTTTCCTCAGAACTATCTTCTTCCTCTTCTTCCTTTGAGTCAGAAGCAGCACTACTTCCATCTAATAAACCGGAAATATCTTCTCCTTCTTCTCCTATAATTGCAAGAAGCGCATCTACATTAGCAGTCTCACCTTCTTGAATTCCTATATGCAGTAAAGTACCTTCATAGAAAGACTCAAACTCCATTGTAGCTTTGTCAGTTTCTATTTCTGCAAGGATATCTCCTTCTTCTACTTTATCTCCTTCTTTCTTTAGCCAGGATGCAACGGTTCCTTCTTCCATTGTATCACTAAGGCGGGGCATTTTAATTACTTCTGCCATAATTTATTCTGGTTTATGTGCTAAAAATGGATAGTCTTCCTGCTCGTAAACTACGTCATACATAATTTCTTTATCAGGGAAATCACTCTCATCTGCAAATTTTTCGCACTCAGCAACTCGCTTTTTAACGCGCTTGTCTATTTCTTTTAATTCTTCTTCTGTAGCAAATTTCTTTTCTAACAAAATATCTTTAACCTGAGTAATCGGATCAATTTTCTGATATTCTGCTACTTCATCTTTGGTACGATACTTTTGAGCATCACTCATAGAATGACCTCTGTATCGGTATGTTTTTAACTCTAAAAATGTAGGACCATCTCCACGACGTGCGCGTGCAATTGCTTCATCAAAAGCTTCTGCAACTGCAACTGGGTTCATCGCATCTACAGGGCCACAAGGCATCTCATAACCTAAGCCTAACTTCCAAATATCTTCATGGTTAGCAGTACGTTTTACTGAAGTTCCCATCGCGTAACCGTTATTTTCTACACAAAAAACAACAGGAAGTTTCCAGTTCATCGCCATATTAAAAGTCTCGTGTAAAGAACCTTGACGCGCAGCACCATCACCAAAAAACGTTAAGGTAACTGCATCTCGCTTAAAGTATTTGTCACCAAAGGCTAAACCAGCACCTAGAGGAATCTGACCTCCTACGATACCGTGACCTCCGTAAAAACGGTGCTCTTTAGAAAAGATGTGCATAGAACCACCCAATCCCATAGAAGTACCGGTTTTTTTACCATAAAGCTCTGCCATTACGCGTTTAGGATCTTCTCCCATACCTATTGGCTGCACGTGATTACGGTAAGCGGTGATCATTTTATCCTTTGTAAGATCCATCGCGTGAAGGGCTCCTGCAAGAATAGCCTCTTGACCATTATACAAATGCAAAAATCCTCTTACTTTTTGCTGAATATAAACCTGTGCCAGTTTATCTTCAAACTTGCGCCAGAAGGACATTTCTTCATACCAGTTCAGGTATACCTCTTTTGTGATTTCTTTCATTTAAATTATAGATTTATCTATACACCAAGCCGTCTTTTTAGACGAAGAACAAAAATAGTATATTCAAGACGAAGCGTGAAAGTCTTTGCTAAAAAAATTGAGCTGTAGCAAGCAGCATTTTACAAACGCAAAAAATTGCTGATTAAATTCTAAAAAAAATGTTTTCTATAAATACTCGTGAGTAAATATAAAGGGAAGTAAGTTACGCAAGGAGTCACTTTTAAAAACCGCCCCACGCTCTCCCATAAAATAAATCACAATCGGTTGATCTTGTTTAACCTCATACTCTGCGATAGCCTGTCTGCAAGCCCCACAAGGCGGTATAGGAGTTAACGTTTCTTTATTTTGAGCTTTAGCCGAAATAGCCATCGTATTTATTTTTTGATCTGCATGATTTGCGCCGGCATAATAAATCGCGGTACGTTCTGCACAAAGACCGGATGGATAAGCTGCATTTTCTTGATTACTCCCTTTTACCACGATACCATTTTCAAGCTGAATTGCAGCACCTACGTGAAATTTTGAATACGGAGCATACGCTGCATCACGAGCCTCAAAAGCTGCACGCATCAAATCCTGAACATCCTTAGGCAACTCTTTTAGATCATCATAAGCCTCTAGCTCAGATTCAATTCTTATTTTTTTCATAGAGAATTAGTATTCTGTATACTCGTCACCAAAACTAAATGTGATCCCAAAACGCAGTGTATTCTCTAATGGGTTACGCACTTGTGTTGTAGAAAACAAATAGGAAACATCAATATCTATAGCCGTATATTTAAACCCTAAACCAAGGGTTGCGAACTTACGGGCACCCTTTAAATCACTCTCATTAAAATATCCTGCTCTAAAAGCAAACACATCATCATATTTATATTCTGCACCTAAAGACCAAGTTACCTCTTTTAGCTCTTCACCAAAACCGTTGGGTGCATCGCCAAAGGACTGAAACATCCCTTCAAAGAAACCAATGTTATTATATTCCTCACTATCAGAACCATCAATCACACCGTCTCCATTAAAATCTTGAGGTGATGGCACCAGTAATTTATTAAATTCAAGTCCCACAGCAACGACATTATAGGCATCTAAAATAAAATCGAAACCACCACCTATACGCAGATTGGTAGGAATAAAATTTTCTTGTCCGGCTTCGTCATATTTAATTTTCGGACCAATGTTTGAAATATTAAAACCTCCCCGCCAGCGACCATTAAAATCGTTATAAGTAATCTCTTCAGACTGATAATACCCTGCAATATCAACACCTACAGATCCTGCTGCACTTGCATCTTCATCATTAATCTGAAGTTTTAAATTACTGCGTAAATACCTTCCGGCAACTGCCATAGAAAAACGATCACTCAATTTTAATGCGTACGATAAATCAAGTGTGAATTCATTCGGACTTAAAATCAACGGGTTTTCTAATTCTGCTTGTGAAGGATTGCTGCTCTGTATAGATTCTATATCACCAAGACTGAAATAACGCAGACTTCCTCCAAAGGCGCTACGCTCATTAATACGATTATAATAGGTTACCTGACCTAAGAATATATCATCTACTATCTGACTTAAATATGGCGTGTAATTGAACCCTACTCCTTGCTGCTGCTCAATAAATGCATATTTAGCCGGATTCCACTGTTGAGAATACGCATCAGGACTAGTTGCTACCCCTTGATCGCCTAAACCCGCCGCACGTGCATCAGCCGCAATACTTAGAAAAGGAACACCTGTAGTTATAGGGCGACCTTCAACTTCCTGAGCTTGTAATTGCTGAAGAGAAATAAAACAAAATAAAAAGAGTAACGTTTTTTTCATTAAAGAAGCGTCTTTTGACAAATATAAATTAAAAGCCTACAGAATGACTAATTTCTCAAACTTTTCAACTTTCTTATTCGTTAACGTAGATTTCACGGTAATCTTATATACATAAACGCCTTTTCCTATTTTTTGACCAAAATCATCAAGACCATCCCAAGTGATCTCACGAGATAAAAAACCGGTAGTTGTAACCAACTGATTTATGGTCTTTACTACTTTACCTGTCACAGTAAAAATCTGAACTTGAACTTCTAATGGCTCGTAAGGACGGTTGTGATTGAACCAAAACTCGGTATAATTCACAAATGGATTGGGATAATTAAGCACGTGCTCCAATTTTAATTCTTCATCACCTGCGACTACAAATTGAAGATCTGCAGTAGAAGAATTATTATACGTATCCCAGGCAATTACAGTCACGGTGTGCAAACCGGGCTCCAGATCGCGCAACGTTCGTAAAGCCCTTCCCAAGTTAAAATTATCGACATCGCTCTCATAAAATTCATTGAGAATAATGGGGTTTTCTTCATCTCCATCTATAATCGCGATCAAGTCATGTCCTATTCCACCTGCTGTATTGATTCCGTTTTCATCTTCTAGTTTTATGAGAAGTGTAGGCGACGTATTGGTCACCCCTCCATTCACAAAATTCTCATCATTCATATACAAATTGATCAGCGGCCCTTCATTATCATCAGGCGCATTTTCATTCAAACCACCCACTATTACCTGCTCGTTAGCTCCCGCTTGATCCTCAACAACTCCTGTTCGTTTACTGTAAAAATTTACTCTACCGGTCCCCAACGGAATCGCAGCATCTTTCGGAACAACAAATTCAAAATCAAAAACACCATTTTTAACACTAGCCTTACCTCGATACAAGATTGCACCTAACGCTTTAAAGTTTAGAATTAACAAATTTCCGTTAGCATCTGTCGTACCATCATTACCCAGCGTTTGCCGCTCAATATATTTGTCATAGACCGTCGCAGAAAGTTCTCCGTTATAACCCGATATGCGCTGGCCATTTAGACCAACAACTTCACCACTCATTTTAATTCGGCTTAAAGCCTTTAATGTATCTACTTGTTGCGTTATAGGTATATCATTAATAGCTGTCAATCGGATATCGGGATCTGCAAACGCCAGCTTCATCGCAGGATCCCCTATAAAAAAGATAACCCGGCGATTATCATCGTTGATTTGATTTTTTGTTTCTCTGAGGTTTTCTGCGACACTTTTTATTTCATTTGTTCCGAAGGAAAAAAGATTGGATGCCAATTGCCTATTAAAATTCACTCCCAATCTCACCGAAATTTCACGTGTTGTCGCCACCAGACCAACTGCACCTCCGTTAGCATTCCATAACAATTCTTCTCCCGCAGCTGTACGGTTAGGATTATCAAAACGAGTAAACTCACAGGTAACCGTCACAATCACCGGCAGTTTGTCTTTATTATTTAGATTTCGGGCATTTTCACGTGTGAAAATAAATTCTGAAGCTAATGTGTTTTCGCCTCCGTGTCCCAAATAAGTCATCACCAGAGAGCCTGCTTCAAGCGCAGTTATGATCGCTTCATTAACTTCAGGGTACCGATCACCACCTGCAGAGGACTGTTGCTGATAACTGTCACTATGTATTTTCTTGACATTTATAAAGGGCTTCTCTTCCTGAATTTGATCCCCAAGCGCATCAATAGTAGATTCTAATTCTGTAAACTCCCATAGAAGATCTACGTCATCTGATACTAAAACAAAATCATTATGCCACCGACCCAGCGATGCCTGACTATCATAATTTATAATTTTTGAAATCACCTGATCAGCAAGTTGAGGCGTATCAGCAAGGATTCTACCCACTGCAACATCAAGGCGATCAGAACCTCCGCTACCAGCCGGACTGTTATTCTCTATAATTCCTTCTGCTGCATCTAAAGAACCAAAATAATCATCACTCATATACGATTGAGACTGCGAAAAACTATAATAAGTATTGAAGGTGGGCACAATATTATTGTTGCCAGCCACACGGTCTTTATAATCAAAAGAAGCATCTCCCAGCAGGCACAAATATTTCAGACGGTTTTCTGATGAAGATGCATTCTCATAAACATAGCGTACTAGATTTCGAATAGCACCAATATCTTGCTTACCAGAACTAAACTCATTGTAAATCTCGTTAAGCGTTACAACCCGAACCCGAAGTCCGCGATAGGTTCTGTTATGATCAGCCAAACGTTGTGCCTGAGATCGCAATGCAGCTGAAGTAACGATCAGATAATCTACATCTTGAAAGCTTCCGTTTTTCTGAAAAATGCTTCCTTTAATATTTTGATTTGCAACTAAAGCATTTCCATTTTCTCGCTTCGGAATATAAAAATCATTAGGATTTACAGCGACATACTTTCTTTCTGCTCCTAACTGTGCTTTGAATGAAAAATCTGCGGAGTTGTTTTCATTAGCCACCGAAGCAATAGCGCTTCTAGCTGTAACATCCCATACTTCTGAAAATTCTGCGGCATTTGAGAATTGATACACTCCTACCCCGGAAACTGTAGCAGCTTCTGCATTAGAGAAACCAAATTGACTACCATAACCCGAAAGCCTGCAGGTTGCTCCAAGTGCTATAAAATCTAAATATCCCACACTTGAAGGATTTCCATTATTATTATAATTGAGCGAGACCGTGAGCTGATCTCCAGAAGTAGTTACAGCAGGGCTGGACGCACTTCTATAGAAGCTGTCATAAGAAGCATCTCGTGCCAAAATCGATTCATCAATAGGCAAAAGACTCAGATTTGCTACAGACACACCATTCAACCGGACCGCAAAAGAAGTCTGCGATTCTGAAATAGCCGCTACATAAATACGCAATGAAACTGGCTCATCTGCAACACGGTTGGGAAATTCAAAAACAAATTCCTGTTCATTTTCAATATCAAAATGCTCACCAAACCAACGCCGTCCCAGATTGAGTAAATTCTCCCGATCGAACTCGTGAAATTGATAGGTATCATAAGTCGTGATAACCTGTGTAGCGGGAGCATCGGGTTGCTGCATATTCTGAACACGCAAACCAGCACCACCATCTGCCGTAATAAAATAATAAGACTTATCATCGTACGCGTTAACATGTGTCAAACTCTCTGCGTTAAATTGCAGTGTACCTTCACCATACAATAGTATGAAGTCTTCAGAATCAAAACTACCGTCTTCCCCACCTACTACTTTTATTGCATTTTCCTGGGGATCAAAAACGGTATTATCCCCATTTAATAGCGGTAACATTGCCCCACCATCACCATATATTTTTAAATTTTGTGGATTTATAGCATTGACCTCCATCCCAAGATCACGCAAAAAATCACGATCAATTTTAAAAACCCCAGTGGTATCCACATAAAATTTATAAAACCTTCCTGATTCAAAAATTGAATTTGAAAGCACTGGAGATTTCGATTGATTTATCCTAAAGGTTTGGGCTGTACTGTAAGAAATTGTAAATGAAGTGACACGTTTTACAACACCATCAGATTTTATAATTGGTGAAAAACTAAATTCAAAGAAACCCATTCCGCGGGCATTTGAGTTCCTGGTTTTCAGCTTGTGTGCTTCAGGTATTAATTCTGACTTCAGACTTAAAAGCGTTTGAGAATTTACACGCTCATAAACTATATCTTGCAGCCTCACGGAATTTAGATCTATAGCTCCTTCAGCCTTCCACCTATTTAAATATCGAATTCCGGTAACCGGGGAATAGCTAAAGTTTGCTTCTTCAAAACCGGGCACGAGTAAAGGCTGCTCAATGGTAGAAACATTCACGTTTTCACTCCAGCTCACCGCAAACTGTTTCTGTTGCGCCACAAGGAGAAACAAATTAAAGATTGAAAAAATAAAGACCAATAAATGTTTCATTCTGCAGAAAATCTCCTTTAATCAAGATTAGAAATTAAAACTAACATAAAGCTTTTAAATCAGACAGGTATACTAAAGCGAATTGAGTTTCGTTTAAAAACCGTGTAACCTCCTGAATCAACAGGATTAACAAGTTGCAAAAGTTATTATTTTGTTGCAAATTGGGCTCTTTATAGTATATTGCAGTCCCAAATCTTCTTAAGAATTTATACCTATGAACAGGAATCTAGTGTTTAAAACGCTTGCTTTCAGCCTCTCAACAATGCTATTGGTAAGCTGTGGTCGCAACGGCAAAGACTACAAGAACAGCTCTCGAGCTACAGGCTGGAGCATTAATGACAGAGATGGAGGTTTTCAGGCTAATACAGATTACAAAGAGCAAGAAGCAGCTCCCGGTCTAATATTTATTGAAGGTGGAACCTTTACAATGGGTCGCGTTCAGGATGATGTAATGCACGATTGGAACAATACACCTACCCAGCAACACGTGCAGTCTTTTTATATGGACGAGACAGAGGTTACAAACCTTATGTATTTAGAATACTTAGACTACCTCAAACGAGTATTCCCTCCCGAAGAAGCAAACTACAGAAACATATATTACGGTGCACTGCCAGACACATTAGTATGGAGAAACCGTCTAGGTTTTAACGAAACAATGACTGAAAATTACCTGCGTCATCCAGCTTATGCTCGTTACCCTGTGGTAGGAGTAAGTTGGATTCAGGCTGTAGAGTTTAGCACATGGAGAACAAACCGCTATAATGAATTTGTTCTTGAAGAAGAAGGTTACACTCAAAAAGGCGCAAAATACAATGTAGATGCTCAGTCTACTTTTGACACAGATACTTATTTACAGGCTCCCAGCCTTACTTATGGAGGTCAGGATGATGTCATACGCGGTGGTAGAGCCTCACAACAAAGAGAAAAAAATAACACCCCAAGACCTAATCCTAACAATCCAGGAGGAAATCCAGAAGCTAAAGACATCTATGTACAGATGAAAGACGGTATTATTTCTACTACAAAATACCGTCTACCTACCGAAGCAGAATGGGAATATGCTGCTTTAGGATTAGTAGGACTTAGAGAATACAACGTATATCGCGGAAGAAAAAAATATCCTTGGGATGGTGCTTACACCCGTTCTGGAAACAGAAAGACACGTGGTGATCAATTGGCAAACTTTAAGCAAGGTGATGGTGATTATGGCGGTATTGCCGGTTGGTCCGATGACAACGCAGACATTACTGCAGAGATCAAATCTTACGAGCCTAACGATTATGGTTTATACGATATGGCTGGTAACGTTTCAGAATGGGTTGCTGATGTATACAGACCGATTGTAGACGATGAGTTTAACGACTTCAACTACTACAGAGGTAACGTATATACTAAAAACGCAATTAATGAAGATGGTACTGTAAAAGTATTGACTACAGAAGATATTGTTTATGATACTTTAGAAAACGGAAAAATAGTTGCTCGCAATCTACCAGGTGAGATTTTACAAGTAGCGGTTGATGAGGAAGAAACCTATTTAAGAACACAATTCTCAGAAAGCGACAACCGTAACTTTAGAGATGGTGACAAGCAATCTTCCAGATATTATCAGAGCTTTTCAGATACTGACAATCCTAATGATCGTATGTATGATTCACCGATCAATAAAATCTCTGCCGGAGAAAACGGCTTAAACAAAGAATATGATAAGCAAAACGACCGCACAACACTTATAGACGACGAAGTGCGCGTATATAAAGGTGGTTCTTGGAGAGATCGCGAATATTGGTTAGATCCTGCACAGCGCAGATACTTACCTCAAACTATGGCTACTGACGATATTGGTTTTAGAAATGCCATGTCTCGCGTAGGTTCTAAATCTACAAAAAACAAAACTCCTCGCAACTAACGAGAATATTTTATAATATTGAAACGCCCTTAGCATTCAGCTTCGGGCGTTTTTTTATTCCTTGTAACTATGACTATTCAAGACCTACACGCACTGTTTTTAAAAAGCAAAGGGGTAACCACAGATACCCGCAAGATCGAGCCTAATGCTATTTTTTTCGCGTTAAAAGGAGATAATTTCAATGGCAATGAATATGCTTCAGAGGCCTTAAATCTTGGTGCTTCTTACGCTGTAGTTGATGAGGAAATCTATCAAACAGAAAAACGCATAATTCTGGTTGAAGATGTTTTAAAAGCACTTCAAAATCTCGCCTATACACATCGAAAATTTTTAGATATCCCAATAATCGCATTAACCGGTAGTAACGGAAAAACAACTACAAAAGAATTAATTAATGCTGTTTTATCTAAAAAATTTAAGACTGTCGCAACCCTAAGGAATCTCAATAACCATATTGGTGTTCCGCTTACCTTGCTAGCGATGAACTCAACAACAGAGCTTGGTATCGTAGAGATGGGCGCCAATCATATAGGCGAAATTGCCGAGTTAGCTGCAATTGCTGCACCAGATTTTGGCTACATCACAAACTTCGGTAAAGCCCATTTAGAAGGCTTCGGTAGTGTTGAAGGAGTGATCAAAGGAAAAAGCGAATTGTACAATTATTTAATAGACCACAAAGGTTCCTTGTTTCTAAACACAGACGACGCTATTCAGGAAAAAAAGATTGGCTCGACTCACACATTTACTTTTAGCGCTACAGCAGACGCCGATGTTAAGATAGAATATCAACGCGCTCAACCTTTCGCAAAAATTCGGTTTAACTATCAAGATGTAAAAAGTCAACTTATTGGTCAATACAACGCAGTAAACCTTGCCGCGGCAGCCACTATAGGTGTTTTTTTTAAAGTAGGTGATGATCAGATTATTGATGCTTTAGAAAGCTACATACCCTCTAACAACCGGTCGCAAATCATAAAAAAAAATCATCTAACAATTATTCTTGATGCCTACAATGCAAATCCAACAAGCATGGAAGCTGCAGTATTGAATTTTGCTAATCTTGAAGGCAAATATAAAATCGCCTTTCTGGGAGATATGTTTGAGCTTGGGCAAACTGCTGCAGTGGAGCATCAGAAAATTGCAGATTTAACAGCTGAGCTAGGACTGGAAAATATAGTGTTTCTGGGCGAAAACTTTAAAAATACTTCAACCCCTAACTACCAGTTTAAAAATCTTAAAACACTTCAGGAAAATGGTTTTCCTCAAAACATTAAGGAATCACTAATGCAAGAAGCAACTATCTTAATTAAAGGATCTAGAGGCATGCGTCTGGAAGGAATTTTAGACATGCTAACGGTATAAACTAGAAATGAGCCTATAAAGCCCCTAATTCTTTATAAGCCCATTTTAACAAAAATCTAAATTCTCACGAATTTACTAAAATCAAACCCTCACCCTTGACAATGAATTTCGATTTCAATTGCAATATAGAGCTGAAAGACAAGCTATGAAATACCCGATATCAGGTATATTTTAAAAAACCTTCAGATCAAGCTGTATAAACAAAAACCGCTTTTCGATTGAAAAGCGGTTTTGTGGGATATACTGGATTCGAACCAGTGACTTCCACGTTGTCGACGTGACACTCTGAACCAACTGAGTTAATATCCCTTAAAGCCCGCAAATCTAATCAAGTAATTGCATTGCTCCAAGATAATTGTCAATTCATATCATTTTATAATTCTTTAATTTTTTGGCAGATTTTTTTAAATTCAATAAAATTTGAATATTAAAATTCATTAAATCAAAATCTAAGCTACTAGGAAAAACTTATTTTTAAACAATTAACTAAACACACACTCATGAAAACCCCTCTTTTAAAAATTAGAAGTTTAAAATTTGTAGGTGCATTTATAGCTTCTGCTTTACTTTTTTCTTGTGGAGATCAAAAGAAAAAAGATTCCAAAACTACAGGAGAAGCTACTCAGGACACTATTAGTGAATCAGCTAGCTTTGGTGGACTTGCACTATACACCTTGCGCGATGCGATGGCTGAAGACGCTAAAGGCACATTAAAAACTGTAGCGACTGATGGTTACTTAAATATTGAAGCTGCAGGATATGACAATGGCCTTTTTTACAAGATGACTCCGGCTGATTTTAAATCCTTTGCTGAAGGGATTAATTTACACCCGGTAAGCACACATCAAGGTTCAGTTACACTAGAAAATGCTGATAAAATGATAGCTGATGTAAAAGCCGCAGGATTTGAATATTTTGTAATACCTGTTCCTCCTATGGGCATGTTCACGTTTAATGCTGAATCTATGACAATGGGTATGGACGGCACTCCTGAAAAACTGGCGGACATATTAAGTACTTTAGGTAAAAAATGTGATGAAGCCGGTTTAAAACTAGTTTATCATAATCATGATTTTGAGTTTAAAAAAGGAGAAGATGGAGTCCCTTTAATTGACTACTTATTAGAAAATACAGATCCAGAGCTTGTAAACTTTCAGATGGATTTATACTGGGTAACTAAAGCTGGTGCAGATCCAGTTGCTTATTTTGAAAAGTACCCGGGAAGATTTAAGCTCTGGCATGTAAAAGATATGGATAACGAAGGACGGTTTGCTCCTGTAGGACAAGGCTCCATTGATTTTGCTCGAATACTTGCAGAAAAAGAAAAGTCTGGAATGCAATACTATTTCGTAGAGCAAGATCAAACCTTTAATCACACTCCATTAGAAGCTATTAAAATAAGTCACAAAGGTTTAGAGGAACTAGGCTTTAATTAATCTGCATTTTTGAACTTTAAAAGGGGCTTTTTTCTAGTTAGAAGAAAGCCCCTTTTTATTAATATTCAAGTATTAACTATAAAAAATAAACTAAGAAAAGATGCTCCTGTTACACTAGCGTTAAGAATAAACAAAAATTCACGCTAAATCATTTTTTTTAGTTGCTGCTGAACGAATTAAAAGCAAATACAATCACGCCCTCTGCACCTAAGCAGCCAAACCTTAGCCTTCTACCATATGACATTGAGGAGTTTTAAAAACTAAATCCTCGTAGACAAAAAACGCTGATTGCAGAAGTAAAGCAAAGAAGGAAGTAGGGTGTTAGCAAATCACTCAAAGAAAGGTATTGATTTTTGGACCTATATCATTTTAAGGAAAACAAAACCTAAAAATTGCGAGATATAGATAAAGCGTTTGGTGAAAAAACTTTCTATTCAGTTCACCTTAACCAGAACACACTCAAAATTACAAATCAATTGCTGTAATTATTTACCCCCGCTTTCAACCAACTTAAATACGATTCCATATCAGGATCATAAGCAGTGGGCTGATTTAGGTTTTTGCCTTCATTATCGACCAGCACATAAAACGGCTGAGCATTCGCTTTATAATGTTTGATCTGAAAATCACTCCACTTATTGCCTATCGTCTTAATTTTCTTTCCTGTAGTTCCTGAAACATATTGCTCCGCTTCAGGAAGCTCTTTTTTATCATCAACATAAAGCGAAATCAGTACCAGATCATCCCGCAGCACTTGCTGAACCTGAGGTTCTGGCCATACCCGCTCTTCCATCTTGCGGCAGTTTACACAGGCATATCCTGTAAAATCGAGCATCACCGGCTTGTTTACCTTTTTAGCATAGGCCATCCCAGCTTCATAATCTTTAAACGTAATAAGATCTAAAGGCCCCAATTCTGCATGATCAGGAAGCTCTATAGAAGTGCCTGCAACCCCTTTGCTATTCCCTACACCATAAGGAGACTCGCTATACTGCGTGGGTGGTGGGAAACCACTGATCCATTGCAGGGGCGCTCCCCAAAGACCCGGAATCATATACACCACAAAAGCCAAAACAAAAAGCCCCAAACCCAGCCTGCCTACCGAGATGTGCGGTAAAGGACTATCGTGCGGTAGCGTAATTTTACCAAATAAATACAACACCAAACCTCCAAAAATGGCAATCCAAACCGCTAAAAAGGTCTCCCGTTCTAACAAATGCAACTGAAGAACCAAATCGGAATTGCTTAAAAATTTAAAGGCCAAAGCAAGCTCTAAAAATCCTAAAACTACTTTAACCGTATTGAGCCAACCTCCAGATTTGGGCAACGAGTTTAACCAACCGGGAAAAGCGGCAAACAAGGCAAACGGCAAGGCAATTGCAGATGAGAAACCCAGCATCCCAACTATAGGTGCAATCCCTCCTTTTGAAGCCGCCTCAACCAATAAGGTTCCTACAATGGGGCCGGTACAGGAAAAGGAGACGATGGCTAGTGCCAATGCCATAAAAAAGATCCCTACCAGACCACCGCGATCTGCCTGTGAATCTATTTTGGTTGCCCAGGAACTGGGAAGCATAATTTCAAAAGCTCCCAAAAACGAAAAAGCAAAAACAAGAAGTAATCCAAAAAAGATCAAATTGAACCAAACATTGGTCGATAATGCATTGAGCGCATCTGCACCAAAAATACCGACCACAACAGATCCTAAAACCACATAGATCACAATAATAAACAACCCGTAGAGCAAGGTATTTTTAATACCGCTGGCGCGGGTTTTACTTTGTTTGGTAAAAAAACTCACCGTCATAGGTATCATCGGGAACACACAAGGTGTCAACAACGCAGCAAAACCTCCTAAGAAACTTAGGATAAAAATAGACACCAGATTACGAGAATCTGCAGCTTCTGCTTCCTGTTCTGCAACGCCATCTTTAGTTTTCGTAAGAATTGTATTAGGGTTTTCAACTGCCTGATCTCCTTTTTCTTTTAAAGCTACTGTATCAGTATCACGCTGTTCAGTTGGTTCATTTACTGCCACATCATCTTGCTCTTGAGCATCAACAATTTCAGCTTTGGTAGGTTCCTCCTTGAGAGCGTCCTCATTTTTAGAAGCGGTCTGCAGTTTACCTTCTGCTTCGGGAGTTTTTTGCACGGGTTTTACGTCTACCTTTTTAACGGATGCCGCTGCCGCTTCTAGTTTAAAAACAACCTCTTTTACGGTGGGAGGCAAACAACTTTCATCATTACACACCATAAACTCTATAGAGGCCATAATTGTAAAAGCGTCAGCTGTTTTGCGTTCTATAACCTGTTTGAATTCGGCAGAATCTGAGAAATAGGTAATGCGCATCTCAAAGATAGGATCATTTACCGTATGGCCTTTTGGTTCAGAAACAGATCCGTTGAGTTCATAAGAGTCACTAGGAGTGAATTCAAAATGAGTAGGAACAGGACCGCCTTCTGGTACGTTTTGAGAATATAAATGCCAGCCAGGTTCTATGCTTGCATTAATACGTAAAGCATAATGGGTGTCGTCTATTTTTTGAACAGCGGGGTTGAAAGAAACCGGATCGTAGATTTGACCCTGTGCAAGAGAAACAATTAAAAAAAAGATACCCGTGATAAATAGTCTCATCGATAACATAGTTTTTTGAGTAAACTACTTCGGGGCAAGTCCACGAAGCATTAAATGGAACAATTCATTTTTAGAACAAGACAAGTCTCGAAGCATTTAAATCTCGATTATCGAGTACAATGGATTCCTATAGTTTAGACGTAAACTATAACTAAAAACCCTATAAATTTTCCGCTTTTATTTTCAATTACTTATTACAATCCCTGTATATATCACAAATCCACTGCGTAATATCTTCTAAAACTTCCGGCGCAAAAACCTCATCAACCGTACTTATTTCCTGAGAAGTGCAGGTAGTGCAATGTTGATACATATGGTTCAGTCCCGGATAAATATGGGTAGTCACCACAGGAGCATTAATCAGATTTTCTTTGAAGGAAGCTACATTCTCAGAAGCCGGAACAAAAATATCAGCATCTCCATTTAGGATAAGAACTGGAACCTCTATTTTGGGCAAATAGTCTTTCGGGTCATACTGGATCATTTCTTTATAGGCTTTGGTTTTTGCGCTGTTAAAAAAGCGGTAAATCAAGGTCTGGTCTCTACCGTCGGTCAATTGCAACGCGTTAAGGCTTGTCGTACTTTTATCTTGTATCCAGTTTTTTACCTGGCTTTCCAATTCCGTTTTAAGGCTGTCAGGTTCCTGATTATCATGGACGGTTTTAAACAACTCGCGGTATAGATCCATTTGCAGGTTGACCAAACTGTCGGGCATTTTAGAAGCTTTTAAAATAGCTGTGTTTTGTAAATCCAGGATTTTTAGCCCTGAAACCCCTACGCCCGAAAGGCTTACCATAAACCGTACATCCTTATTTTGTGAAGTGAGCCGGGAAGCCACTACTCCACCTTCGCTATGACCAATTAATCCTATAAACCGGCTATCAATATCCTCACGGGATTTTAAATAGTCGAGTGCTTCACGTGCATCAGCTGTAAAATCACTAATTCCGGCAGTTTCAAAATTCCCGGTAGTGCTACCCGTTCCGCGGTCGTCCATTCGAAAGGAGGCGATTCCGTTACGGGCTAAAGCATCTGCCAAAACTGTAAAAAACTGGTGCCCACTGTAGGTATAATTGCGGTCTTGCCGGCCGGTACCATTAAGCAGTATCGCCAAAGGATAATGCTCCTTATCATTTGGTATTACCAAAGTCCCTCCATAGTCAATACCTGTTTTTTTTCCGCTAAATAGAAGTTCGGTGCTCGCATAAGGTAAGTCTCCCTTGGGATGTTGGGGATAGCTGTGCGGTTGCAACGCATTTACCCGATCAAATTGAATCGGGTATTTTCCTTCATAATTAGAAAATACGACCATAAACGTAGTGTCTAATTGAGAAGCAATCTTCAATTCTAAATTAAAGTCCTCATTTTTTAAGGTCAGACTATCACCAAAATAGTTTTGCTGAAGCGGAAGCCGGTTGTAATAATATTCCGGACTGCTTAAAAAGAATGAATCTTTAGCATTTTGATTTTGACTTTTCTCCAGGAGCAAACGTTTGGCGTGGTATTGACCCTGCCATAAACTTTGCCCCCAGGAAAGTCCGGTGCCTAAACTTAAAAGCACTAGTATAATGTGAATTCTCCTTAAAGTCATTAGGATTTAGATTCAGCCTTCAAATAATCAACCAGGGTTTTGATCTCATCTGCTAAGGCACTGGGACTACCTTCATATCCGGTAGAGCGCCACCTCAGATAACCATCCTGATCTATGATCATTTTCTGTGGAATTCCTGAAAACTGAAATGCTTTTGCATACTTTGTGTAAACCATTTCGGGCTTGCCGTTTTCCGGATTAACCGCATCGTATAGCACCTCAAAGGGATACTCTTTTTCCTCGATAAAAGAAACTGTTTTGGTCTTGTAATCCTTCACATATTCCTGCGTATCCAGAAAGTAAAACTTCACATTTGTATCATCAGCATAATGATCTACGGCCATTTTCATCCCCGGCATCGCCTTTTTGCAAGGCGCACACCAAGTTGCCCACATATCGATCACCACGATTTTGCCCAGCTGATCTTTGAGATTAACCATGCCTCCGTACGAACTTTCCAAAGAAAAATCTTCGATTGGCTTTTTGATCAATTGGGTCAATAGCGCCTCCTTCTCTTTCTGATTTTCGGCACCGGTTTTAAGACTGGCTACATACTCGTCAAAACCAGACACTTCTTTCCCTGATTTGAGATATTCCTCCTTTAAAACCTGGAGCATTTCGGGAGATGCATTGTTGTGTCTTAAACAACCTGCAATAAAGCTTACCGCTTCATCCATTTTGTTCTCACGTACCAGGAGCTGGGTGTATAGCGCATTGTATTCCGTATTCTCATACTTCAATAAGGCTGCTATTTTATCTAAATAATAGGCCTCACACTTATATTCTCTTTGCTGGTGTAAAATCTTTGCATAAGTGAGGTATTCTGAAGCTGCTGCTTTTAAAGCCATCGCTTTCCACTGGTTTGGAGAAAGTTTTCCACGATACGCTTTGGGAACTTCCTGTTCCCGACTTTCAATCTCCGGAAAGATACGTTCTGCAAATACCTGCAAGCTATCTGGCGACATGCTCTCATTGGTATAAGGGATACTCACTAAATGCCAGGCATAATCTACCAGATTCGTATATGATGCACTTTTTAAATTATCAAAGACAAAACTATAATCCTTATTTTCTACGATATAGGTGTAGGCTATACTGCGGTATAATTTATCGTAGTAAAGCTCTTCGGTTGTCGTATTAATATCCTCAAATTTTTCTTCCGGAAATTGCTTTAGAAAAACATTGTACGCCTTTACACGCTTGTCAAGATCCGCTTCGCGGAATAGTTTCTTGATTGCGCGATCCCTGGCAAGAACACCATCGGGGTATTTGGAAAGTAACGCGTTTTCTACAGAATCAACGTAAGTCTCATTTCGCGAGATTAATTCAAGACTGCGTTGCACATCATACTGTTGTTTTAAATCAAGCGCCGGAAGACTCAAAATATAGTTGAGTTCTTCTTTGATGCGTCCGGTTTGATCTTCGGCTTTGGTACGTTGCAGCAAACGCAAACCGGGATAAAAAATATGCGATCTGCTGGAAGGATTATCCCGTATCTCATTATTAAGCCACATTAAAGTGACAGGATCTTCAATAAAAGACAGGGAGTCTAATTGTTGCGGAAAATCTTCATTGATATTTGGATTACGCATAATTCCCCAGCCCGAATACGAACCGGGAGCATTATTGATCATCCAGGAATAGGTATTTGCACCACCGCGGTCAAATGTACCTTTTGCGTAGAACACGCAGTTTATAAGGGCAATACCCGGCTCTAATTTCAGTTGTCCCTGCCATTTATTATCGTTGGTTTGCTCAAGATTTAAGTCTTTAACATTCCATTGAAAATCTGCATAGGTATAAACAACAGCGGTAAGGCTATCGCGGTTTTTGAGAGGTGTTTGTGAAGCATCATAGCTTAATGTAACCAGATCTCCCCCTTTGGGAAATCTGGGTTCTACACTAAATACTTCCTCCTGATCTTGTCCCCAAAGGTTACCCGTAAAGGCAAGGCTAATTAAAAGGAGTGCAAAAACCGGTATTATTTTAAATACATTGAATAATCTCATAGTTCTAGCTTATGGGTTTTGTTCCAAGTTAGGTGCGTATTGAAATAAGCTGGAAGCAAAAGGAAACTGATAACGATCTCCACCGGGTTCAAGGGTGTATATCTCATCAACATAGCGATGCGTAATGGTTTTAGCAAAACGCGGATCTTTATTAAGTCGCTTAAGGTCAAACCAACGGAAACCACCCTTTGCCATTAACTCCTTACGTCGCTCTTCTAGTACTTTAACCAACGCTTCATCTGCATTTACTGCATTAAGTGGCACATAATCTTCAGCCTTAAATCTCGCTTGACGTAGCGTATTGATACTGGTCATAGCTGCGTCAGTATCGCCAGCACGGGCTTCTCCTTCTGCCTTAATGAGTAACAGTTCTGGTACGGTAGGTCCTGCATTACGGGTCTCTCCCGTAAGAAGTGCCACACAATAGGCCCTTCCGCCGCTAACCTGATCATAAGTCATTTCACTTATAGGCCGTGTATATAACTGATAGCGTAAATCTTCTTCCTCAAAGCTATTTAGCAATTCATCATTTAAAGTAAGTAAGGAAGGTGCATAAACATAGGAACTGACGCTCTTTTTAGATAAGATCAATTCGGGGTTTTCAATACGTCTTGGCCAGCCTGAATCCGGAGTATCTATATAGTCCTCCATATTTAGTAAGCTGCTTTGTAAACTCAAAGCACTTTCAGCCTCAGCCTGAGCTTCGGCATAAAGTCCCATATACAAATACGTACGGGCAAGTAACGCGTGTGCACTGGCTAATGATGGGAAACCTACCTCGATCCCGGTACGCTTAGCGGGAAGCCCACCAGCAATAGCTTGTTGTAGATCACTTACAATCTGATCGTAAACTTCTTTAACGCTGGCTCGGGTTATATTTTCGGTTACCGTAGGCTCTGTAAACATCGGAATTCCCAAATCTGTTTCGGAGGTTTCTGCGTCATAAGCTTTTCCAAAAATATTTACCAAATCCAGAAAGACATACGCTCTATGCACCAAAGCTTCAGCCTGTAGGGAGGCCTTTTCTGCTTCGGTTCCATTATTGCTGGTCAGTACTTCTGTAATCACTACATTGGCTGTATAAAGCCCTTCATACATTACGATAAGATCATTATCTGTATCACCTGTATAATAAATGGAATCGCCCCATTTATAGGTTTCTTTAAAAGGACGGTAAAAATCTGATGTCCCATAATTATTTTCAAAAAAGCTTGAATAGTTTTCTCTCATCCCGATATCATCAGAGGCTACATCTACCAAACTGTAAGAGGCATCAAAGATTGCAGTCTGATTTAAAAGATACCGGTAATTTTCGGTCTCCTCGGGATACAGGCGGCCTTCGGTTTTGATGTCTACATAATCATCGCAGCTTACAAAAGCCACACTTATTAAGAGAAACAGGATATATAAAGAATGTTTTTTCATAATCATCAAATTAAAAATTAAGGTTTACGCCTACTGAATACATCGCAGTGGGTGGTATACGTATAAGGTTACCACTGGTAAACGGCAAGAAATCCGGGTCTATATCATCGTCATTTGCTCTCCAGATTAAACCTAAATTACGAGCAGTAAGCGATAGAGAGGCATTACGTAAAAAGGTGTTAGCAACCAAGTCAGAGAAATCATAACTTAGCGAAATTTCACGCAGGCGTATATGGTCTCCATCTATAATTCTATCGCTGCTATACAGGTAACGGCTTAGACTAAATCCGCCAAGACCCTGTGCTCCGGGAACATTAGTATTCTCCTCATCACCAGGGGCTCTCCAGCGGTCTGCAATATCGCTGTTCAAATCGTATGCCTCAAAAGATCCGTATCGTGAGACATAATTACCAAAACTGGGTTTGAATAAAACATAGTCCAGTTTATAGGTAGCCAACGCATAAAGTGACAACTTCTTATAGGTGAATGTCGTGGCAAAACTTCCGTAATATTGGGGCGTTCTCGTGCCCATATACTGCATATCGTCAATTTCAGTTAAAGGGGTGAAGGCATCAACGATTTCTTCATTACGGTCATATACAATGGTAGAGCCATTCTCATCCAGACCTGCAGACCTAAAAGCAAAAATGCTGTTAAGTGGGTAGTTAACAATTGGTGGTGTACTTCCTGTACCATTAAGGAAGCTAGAATAATTTTCATAACGCGAATCTGTTACCTCATTTTTATTATACGATAAAACAAAGGTTGAATTGATGCTGAAATCAGGAGTTCTTAACCACTCGCCGTTTAGGTTAATATCTACCCCTTCTCCGCGTAAGGTTGCCGTGTTCCGGGTTAAGGTATTATTAGGTAATCCATAAAATTCAGAAACCGGAAAGTCCTGAATCAGGTCATCACTATTTTTAATATAATATTCAACGCTTCCGTTGAGTCTGTTGTCAAACAAACCAAAATCGAGACCAAAGTTGAGCACGCCTGTTTTTTCCCAACGTAAGGCAGGGTTCGCAGGTGCTGCAATAAACGCATAGGGTAGCCTTGATAAATTATAGTCTGTACCGGCAATAGAAATGTTTGTGAAAGGAAACGTGGTAAGGCTGATGTTTCCGTTAAAACCATAGGTAGCTCTAAAACTCAGGTTATTAATAGTCTCCACGTCTTTTAAGAATTCCTCACGGCTAATATTCCATTTTAAACCGGTAGACCATAAAGGCGTGCGTCTATAGCTTTTGTCTACTCCAAAATTGTTGTAATCATCTAAGCGTACACTCCCTGATACCACATATTTGGTATCAAAGGTATATGCAGCATTTGCATAATAGGATAAAAAGCGACGGCGTTGATTGGTCGCTGTTTGATTATAGCTAATGTTATTATTGAAGCCGTAAACACTGGTATACGTCGTAGATGGCAAATCTATAGCCCGCTGGGTACGCTCATTATAACCAAAAAGATCCCCGCCTGATACTTCAGTGCGTATTTGACGTAATTCTATACCTGCTATTGCATCTATCGCGTGCTTGCCAAAAGTCTTATTGTAATTAAGTTGGCCACGCATGGTTTGACTACCTTCAGTATAATCGTTTTTCTGATAGATTGCTCCCAGAGGAATACCTCGCGTTAGCTGCTGAGTAGTAGGATCAAGATAAGTAGCCATATTGATTCGGTCTCGGGTGTAATAGGTGTTTTCACCATAAATATTATCTTGCTTTGTATTGGAACGCTCAATAAAATAAGTCCCCATGGCTGATAAGCCATCAAAAAGAGGCAGGGTTACACTAATATTAGCAGAATAATTCTGCTCCTTGATGCCCTTATTAGAATTGGCTAATTCATCCAGGTAGTTATAGGTCCAGGGTAAATAACCCGCCTCCTCAAAATTTTGTATATCTGCACTGTAAAAAGCTCGGGAATAATCTACCGAATTTCCGGCTTCATCTACTATCTGATCATAAGGTAAAAACGTAGTTCTTGATGCTGATAATGGACTTACGCCTAAGCCATTTTGATTATAGTCAAAAAACGACCCCTTTAGACTGGTTGATACTTTAGCAAAATCGAATAACTCAAAATTCTGATTAGCCGTTAACGTAAGACGTTTACCGCCTACCCCTTTACTTTGCGTTTCTTCTTTAGCATAAGAAGCCGAAGTGAAATACGTATACTTCTCCTGTCCTCCGCTTATTGAAAGGTTATAATTCGTTGAAGAAGCAGCCTGAAGCAGGTTGTCTTCAATCTGACTGTAATTGTTACGCCCACGTAATACCGAGAGTTTATCTGCAAGCTCGGCATCGCTGAGTGTACCACGCTGGTTTTGTAGTAAAAGTTCAACTCCTGCACTTACCGGCACTGAACTGAATAAACTTCCTGCAGCCAGTGGATCAAAAATGATATTCTTGTCAACAAACTCCTGCTCAAGATCCAGCACCTGATCTGAATTCATCAAAGGCAGACTGGAGAGTGAAGGCTTACTGGAGAAGGTATAGTTTTGAGAAAAACTAATACGTGTAGCTCCCTCTTTACCCTTTTTAGTGTCAATTACAATTACCCCGTTAGCAGCCCGCGCACCATAAATAGAGGCCGAAGCCGCATCTTTTAAGAAGGTGATTTTTTCGATATCATTAGAATTCAGGTTTTTGATATCCAGTTCTGATGGAACCCCGTCAATAACTAAAAGTGGTTTATCATTGCCCTGATAGGTGGACTGCCCACGAATTCTATATTTGTAACTGGTATTTCCTTCCGTTTCACCTACAAGGTTGCTGTATACAAACGTATTATCAGACTCGAGAATGTCTATCTGTAAACCGGCAACTCTTCCCTCTAGTTGATGCATCACATTATTTACAGGAACTTTTTCTAATTCTTCAGCGTTAATTACTGAAAATGAACCTGTGGCGCGTTCTTTTTGAATATTCTGGTAACCGGTAGATAAAACCGTTACTTCGCTCAGACTGTTTACATCTTCCTGCAAGGTTATATTGATAGCGTTCTCATCACCTACACGTTTTTCCTCCTGTTTAAAACCCAGGAAATTGAACACTAAAGTATCACCTATTGCAGCCTGTATCCGGTATTTACCTGCGTCATCGGTAACTGTACCTCCGCGAGTACTTTTACGCCACACTGTTACTCCCATTAAAGGATACCCGTAAGGATCATTTACAATACCGTAAATCTCATTTTGTTCTAAAGAACCGTAATCTGTATTCGATTGTTGATCTGCTCCGGGTACGGGTTTAGCTTTTAGAATAATTTGTTTTTTCTTGATGATGTAATCCACCGGTAAATCAACGAAAAGCTGTTTGAGCACATCATCAATAGCTGCACTGGTTGTCTGTACAGACACTGTCCATTCATCCTGAAGCAAATCTTCACGATAAAAAAATTTGTAATCGCTCTGCTTTTTGATTTGATCAATCACCGTAGCGACGTTGACTCCTTCGAGATTGATACTTAATTTTTGGGCACTACCCTTAATTGCAAAAACCTGCAAGGCACAAAACAAGGTTAAAATGACCGAAGCCTTCATCTTTAAATGCTTTATTTTCATAATTTTGAAAACTGTTAATTGTTGTAGGAAATAATTAATTGTGAGTTAGAGAGGGTGTTGGCGCATCCTCTTTTTTTTGTGAGTTAGTTTTTTAATTCATAAGTACTTATTTAATGGTTATTATGTTGTTTTTGTAGGAATATTCAAAAAAGTCTATTGCTGTAAAAGCATCCAGCACATCGTTTACATTTTCAGTCTTGAGATCAAAATCCCCGTTAAAGCGGGTTGTTGCAAGCGAGGGATTGTTATTGATTATTTTCACACCATAACTGCGTTCTATTTTTTCCACAATGGTTTCAAAGGGTTCATCAATAAATAAAAGTCTATTTTCAATCCATGCGGTATTATTTGACACCAATACTTCAGTGACTTCAATCTGGTCTGCATTTGCCTTCCAGATACCTGCTTCACCCGGTACAAGTTTAGCCTCCTGATTACCTTGCACGAGTTTTACGGATCCTTCTGCCAGGGTTGTGGTGATCTCCTGGGCCCCGTCATAAGCGTTTACATTAAAACGGGTACCCAAAACTTCTACCTGCAATTCTTCAGCATTAACCCGGAAGGGATGCTGTGCGTCTTTAGCAACCTCAAAAAAGCCTTCTCCGGTGAGGTAAACTTCACGGGGTCCGGTTTCAGGGAAATTTGCAGGGAAACGCAGGGTACTTTCTGAATTGAGATAAACCCGACTACCATCTGCCAGCAAGAGGTTAAGGCGTTTTCCTCTGGGGACATTTAGCGTATTATAAGTAGTATCATGAGTGTTTGAAGCCGTAAAATCAAGTTCGCCCTGCTTTTGAACTCCCAGGGTATTACCCGATTCATCGGTTAGTGTAACTTGTAGACTTTCGTCGAGTGTGATGGTTTCTCCATTTTCGTAGGTAAAGGTAATTTTGCCCGGGTTGTAGACAGCTTCTTCCTGATTGGTAAAATAGAAATAACCCAAAGCCGTGGTAAAAATGCCCAAGACTAATATAGCCGCATATTTAAATAGTGTGGCTGGGATCATTCTTCGGGAAGAAGATTTTACAGGGCGAAGTAGTTTATCAAAATCTGGTGATCTTTCATCTTTACGGCTGTAGGCTGTTAACAAATAATCCTGCTCAACAGCATTTTTAAAATAATACGTATTTCGTTTGCTGCTTTTCACCCATTGCTCCAACAGCATTAACTCCTCATCACTAATGCAACGATTCTGGAATTTCTGTATTAAATCATCAATGTTTTCCATGGTTTTCAATCATAAATCACCCTAGTGACGAAAAAAAACCTAATATCCCTTAAAAAAAAGTTGATTTTTTTTTAACCTTTACTTCATAATGCATAATCCCTATGAATAACGAAGCATTAAACGATTTGCTTAAGAAAGGTGATGAGCATTCCTTTGCCCAAATTTTTGAGGCATTATACCAACCTCTGGTATCCTATTTAATGCAATATGTTGATAAAGCGGCAGACGCCGAAGACATTGCTCAAAATACCTTCATAAAACTCTGGGAGAAAAAAGATCGGTTGCATCTCAACACATCAGTTAAAAGTTACATTTATAGCGCTGCTTATAATCAGTTTATAGACAGCTATAGAAAACAAAAGAAGCAGCAAACCTATCTTGATCAGCTAAAAAATGAAACATTGGTGAACTTAATGGAAGACCCTGACGATCTTCTCGAGCGCAAGCTGCAACTCATAACAAAAGCTGTTGACTCGCTTCCTGAACGGTGTAGGATCATTTTTATTATGCATAAAAAACAAGGGTATTCACATAAGGAAATTTCTAAACAACTGGAAATCTCAACAAAAACCATAGAGGCTCAGTTGCGCATTGCCTATACCCGACTGCGGGAAGAACTTAAAAACAGACCGGATTTATATTTAACACTGATTTTCAGGAAAAATTGAGAACGCATTTACTAAGAGTGTCTTATCACCTATAAAAGAAAGAAAACCAAAACACCACATTTAAGTTCTCAATCAATCCAAATTCAGAGTTCTACTCAATTATAGCTTTTAATTCCTTCCTTCAACCAGTTTAGATACGACTCCGCATCAGGATCATAAGCTGTGGGATCGTTTAAATTCTCACCTTGATTATTGATCAATACATAATACGGCTGAGCATTGGCCTTATAATGTTTAATTTGAAAATCGCTCCACATATTCCCTATGGTCGTGATTTTCTTTCCGGTGGTTTCAGAAACATATTGCTCTGCTTCAGGAAGCTCTTTTTTATCGTCAACATAAAGTGATATCAACACCAGCTCATCCCGCAGCACTTGCTGAACCTGAGGTTCTGGCCATACCCGTTCTTCCATCTTGCGGCAGTTTACACAAGCATAACCTGTGAAATCGAGCATCACTGGCTTATTTACCTTTTTGGCATAGGCCATCCCGGCTTCATAATCTTTAAACGTAATCAGATCTAAAGGCCCCAATTCTGCTTGATCAGGAAGCTCTATAGAAGTGCCCGCAACCCCTTTGCTATTCCCTACACCGTAAGGAGACTCGCTATACTGCGTGGGTGGTGGGAAACCACTAATCCATTGCAGGGGCGCTCCCCACAGACCCGGAATCATATACACCACAAAGGCTAATACAAAAAGGCCCAAGCCGAGCCTTCCTACCGAGATATGCGGTAAAGGACTATCGTGCGGTAACGTAATCTTTCCGAAGAGATAAAACGCCAAAACTCCAAAAATGGCAATCCAGATCGCTAAGAATGTCTCGCGTTCTAATAGGTGTAATTGCAGCACCAAATCGGCATTGCTTAAAAATTTAAAGGCAAAGGCAAGCTCCAAAAAGCCTAAAACCACTTTGACCGTATTGAGCCAGCCACCAGACTTAGGTAACGAGTTTAACCAACCGGGAAAAGCGGCAAACAAGGCAAAGGGTAACGCAATCGCCAGCGAAAAGCCCAACATCCCCACAATTGGGGCTATCCCGCCCTTTGAAGCAGATTCTACCAGCAGAGTGCCCACAATGGGACCAGTGCACGAAAACGAAACAATGGCCAGAGCAAGCGCCATAAAAAAGATGCCGATAAGGCCACCGCGGTCTGCCTGTGAATCAATTTTGGTAGCCCACGAACTGGGAAGCACCAGTTCAAAAGCGCCCAGAAAGGAACAAGCAAAAAAGACTAACAGCGCAAAAAAGACCAAATTAAAGACCACATTAGTAGAGAGCGCATTGAGCGAATCGGCACCAAAGATCGCAGTCACCACAGAACCCAGCACCACATAAATCACGATGATAAAAAGTCCGTAGAGCAACGCATTTTTAATTCCGCTGGCACGGGTTTTACTCTGTTTTGTAAAAAAGCTTACCGTCATAGGTATCATCGGGAAGACGCAAGGCGTGAGCAAAGCTGCAAAACCACCTAAGAAACTTAAAAAGAAAATAGTGAGTAACCCGCGGGATTCTGAGGCTGAAGATTCAGCTTCAGGCGATATTGAATTCACCGCTGTAACAGAACCAGTGGAAGTTTCTGCAGTAGTCTTTTCGGTAAAATTGAAGGTTAATTCTTCTTCTTCAGGAGGTAAGCAGCGCGTATCATCGCAAACCATATACTCTACAAAAGCCTGAATGCGCTCCACTTCCTCAATAACTTCAATCTTTTGCTTAAAAATTGCACTGTTTTCGAAATACTTGATTTCCATTTCAAAAACGGGATCTTGTATCACCTTCCCTTCCTCCTCTTTCGTATTTCCTACAATCCTAAAGTCTCCGTTGCTGTCGTCATACATAAAGCTTGTAGCTACGGGTCCCCCATCTGGAACTTGCTGTGAGTATAAGTGCCAGCCTACATCAAGAGTCGCTTTGGATATGAGTAAATATTCGGTATCTGAAATCTTCTCTGTTTCGGTTGTCCATTTAATGGGATCTACAACCTGCGCTTCAATTTCAGACGAAAAAGAAAGTATAATTAATAGGAAAGGAAAAATAAACCTTACTGTATTATGCATGGTTTTAGTTTATGTTGAAAGTTAAATCTTTAGTGGTTGGAGGTAGGCAGCGACTGTCGTCACATACCATAAAGGTCACACTGCCTTTGATTTCAAAAGGTTTTGTATTGCGTAGCTTTATACGTTGCATAAATACTGCCCTATCTGCGAAATAGGTGATCTTCATTTCAAAAATAGGATCGTTAACCGTATGGCCTTTTTCTTCGGTTGTATTCCCTTTTTTTAAATAATTTGAGTTTCCTTCAAACGAAAAACTGGTTGCCACAGGTCCTCCTTCGGGTACAGTCTGGGAATACAGGTGCCAGCCTTTCTCAATTTTAGCGGTAGCAATTAAATCGTATTCTGAATCTGTTACTTTTTCAACCGAAGTTTCCCAGGTAACCGGTTCAAAAATTTGTGCCTGTACGTAACCGGTTATAACAAATAGCAACAAGAAGATTTTGGTTTTCATCGTATTATAGATTTATAATTAGTATTAAACATTAGGGCCACCCTGGAGCAGCCCTGATAAGTTGCTCTACCTTACTAAATGGCTAGTTCAAAAAACAGACTAAGTGCAATTTTGACTTTCATAGTTGTTCGCTTTGATTGCGTGAGCATTTTAACTGGGGATTGAGCTTCCCAAACATCCCCCTGTTATTTAGGTGTGCTTTTACTGTTGAGATTAACCGTAAACTTTTTAGTTGAGGGGAGCAAGCACATTTGGTTTGTACATGCCATAAACCTGATCGTTGCGTTTAAGCGCGTCTCTTTATCTGCATTTAATTTTACAACCTGGGCAAAAGTCACCCCTTTAGAATAGTAAGGAAGGGGCTTATTTCCCTTTTGCTCTTTACCTTTCTCTTCCAAGGCTCCTATTAACTCCAGATTGGGATTTTCTTCAAACGTGAAGTTTGTGGGCATTCCCATACCTCCTTTGGCTCCTTTTTGAGGATAAATGTGATAGGTTGCATCAATCTCAGCGGTAAAGAGAACCTTATAGGTTAATTCATCAATACGCTCACTGCTTACTTCCCACTTAACAGGATACTTACTCTGAGAAAAACCATTTATAGCCAAAACGTTAAGTAGGAATAAAAAAATAATCCGTTTCATATATGCTGTTTCAAAAATTTTTCCCTTATCCCTTACGGGGTATGCAAGAAAAAAATCGTGTTAATAACTGTTTGTAATTAGGGTTAAAAGCCTTTTCGGGCTATTTCAACCATTTGCGCAAGTTCTTCTGCTGCAGCCTCCATATCTCCTTCAAAACCTTCTAATTCAAAACGTATTATTCCTTCAGGATCAATGACAAATTTTGCAGGAATTCCGGTTACCTCAAATGCTGTTACCGCCGGGGGAAGTTGGGTTTCAGGATCTATGGCATCTATATACAAATCAAAATCATAGCCTCGTTTATCGAGAAATTTTTTAGAATGGGACAAAGGATCTTTAACATTCTCCCAGGTATCGATAAACAGGAATTCAACTTCCGGATCATTGGCATAACGGTTAGCGGCTAACTGCATTGCAGGGAATGAAGCCACGCAGGGACCGCACCAGGTTGCCCAAAAATCAAGAACTATCGTCTTACCTTTAAAATCTTCAAGAGTCACTTTTTTACCGTTAACATCGGTTACCGAGAAGGCCGGTGCCTGTTTACTGACGCTAAACGCTGTTACATTGGATCTGACCTTCTCGATAAACTTTTGGTTTAAGGAATCTATATAGGCTTCAACATCTTTATCAGGATATAATTTTGCATACCCCAATCTCACCTGATCCAAATATCTTTGCTCATTCTTACCCGCTTCAATCATTTCAGCCAGTACAGGAAGGCTTTTCTCGTAATTCCCTTTTAAACTTGCAGACAGATACGCATAGATTTCCACAAGTTCGCGGTTCTCACTAATATCCTCCAGATTTTCATAGGCTTCCTGAATGTATTTAAACGACTTTTGATCATACCCGGTTTTAAAAAGCAATTTGCCATACATCTTTAGGTACTCGTTATAAATAGCCTCGGCCTGATTACTCTTCTTTATCTGGGCCTTGAGCTTTTTAGCGTGATCCAGATTTTGCGTTGCCAGTTTTAAAGCCTTCTCCTGATCTATTGGAATAAACAATTCCAGATTAGAAATCAGTGCTCCTATCCTATATACAGGGTCTTCAATTGCATTGATGTAATCCATCATTTTTTGAGCATCGGGAACTTCGGCAAAGGTCATAGCGACCAGATTTTTTTCAAAATCAAGGTTTGCCTCGGGATATTCCTGCTGTATTTTGAAAAAATGCTCCTCGACTTCCTGCGCACTTTCAAGATTTCGGAAAGACATCATTCGTGCAAAACGCGCTTCCTGAGATTGCGGATACTTCTTATTTATCAGTTTGATGATTTGGTCACTTTTTTCATCATCAGTTCCATAAAACTGAAGCAGTTCAAACAATTGGATTGCACTACCGTTCTCCAGGATACTTTTGATCTTTTCCTCGCGTTTTTCTGCATGGGTCTCATTCTTTAAAAACGCAAGAATTGATTCCTGATCATCCTGAGCAAATGCACAGGCATTCATGCTGATTAAAAGGACCAGCAATATTCTTTTGAGTCGTATCATCTATTTATTAGATTTTCTAAAAGTTCACACCGGCCTTTTCCGATTGCTCTTCACAGCTATTTCGGCTAAAGGATGTTGCGAACACTAGTATTAATTAGAAGCGTGTTCCTTGATGATTTCGATCATGGCTTTTACTTTATAATATTCCCCATCCGTAGAGCCCGCGTAGGCTATATTATAAAAGCGAATAGTGCCTTGTGGATCAAATACAATTTTAGTAGGTGTCGCGACTACATTATAGGCTACGTTTTCTTCGTCATGGAGTACGTCAAGGTCAATACCTTTTTTACGTACAAAACTTTTCACATCTTCCTGAAGTTCAAAAAGATTGATGACATAAAGTTGAAAGGGTTCATCTTTATAATCTTCCACAACTTTTTCAAATGCGGTAAAGCAAGCCACACAAGGAGTACACATAGTCGTCCAGAAATCAATCAACAGGATTTCGCCTTTATGATCTGCCAGATTCACCGGATTCCCGTTCAAATCGGGTATTGAAATATCATAAACATTCTTATCAGCAGAAAAGATGGTTAATTGTTCACCAGAACCATTAGGTGCATTTATTTTGCCCTCGTAAGGAATTTTAACATCTGTGAGGTAGGTTTTTTTAATCTTATCATAATAGTGTTGATACGCCTCTTCCCTAAGCTCATTTAGCAAGTCTTCACAACCTACATCGGTACCTTTTAATTCTTTATAAACGTGAGCAAAGGTCTCTCTAAGCTTCGGTTTTGATTCTCCGGTTCTTACAGCCTTGACCAGCGTATCCATCGCTCTTTGAGTTTCCCCGGCTGCAGCTAATACAATTGCACAGCGATCGTAAAAGCTCGCTTTTGAATCCTTAAAATATTTAGAATCCCTAAACTCAGAAACGATTTCTGAGGACTTTTTTAAATTTTTCTTGGCCAGTGCAACATTACCCAGTTTAGCATTGGCCATTGCGTTAAGTTCCAGAAGCACCTGTAATCTTCCATCTGCAATCACGTCGATTTCATCACGACTCTCAATCTTATCAATAACTTCTTGAGATACCTCAGCAATAACCGGCATATTTTTATCTTCGTCTTCCAAATGCTCTAAGGCATAAACCAGGTTTATCAAAGCAATTGCAGAAAAATCAGGATTTGAACGGGTGTAAAATTTATACTTATCGGTATTGCCATGGTCCAGATTTGCTATGGCTAAAGCAGTCAGATACGTGTCGTAGTCAGCATCTGGATTTGCCTGTCGCATTTCTTCATAATACGCTTCCTGATCTTTAACATGTTCTAAGGCGTTAAATTCGGCATATGAATATTCTGGGTTCGTTTCGTTCTGCGCCAGTACACTACCGGATATGAAAAGACCTATTATTAAATTTTTCATAGTGTGCTTATTTAGTTTTTTTTGATATTAAATCATTCAGTTTATCGTGCAAGGCTTTGCCCCTAAGACCTCTTCCCACAATAAATCCCTCCGGATTTATAAGGAAATTATCGGGAATAGCTTCCACCCCGTAAGCTTTAGCCGCCTCATTATCGCTGCCTTTTAAATCGCTTATATGTTTCCAGGGTAGCTGATCTTCGTGTACGGCTTTAAGCCAGGCTTCCTTATCGGTATCTATAGAGACTGCGAGAATGTCAAAATTGCTATCCTCATAGTTTTGATAAGCAGCTAAAACATTAGGGTTTTCTGCTCTGCAGGGAGCACACCAACTTGCCCAAAAATCTAAAAGCACGTATTTACCCCTATAGGATTCAAGTGCAATGGGGTTGCCTTCAGGATCATTCATCGTAAAAACGGGTGCTTTCAGTTCTCCTGTCAGATAGGTTTTGGCTTTGTCCAAAGCAGGCTTCCACGCCAAAACCTTCGCAGAATTTTTCATCCGCTCACTTAGAGCATCATACATAGTAGCAACCAGATCGTATTGAATAGGACCCTGGGTAACAATATCCATCAAATCAATGCTTACATAACGGTCCGGGTACCGGTCTACAAATTCTCCAACCAGATTTTGAAAAGCTTCTAGGGTGACACCTCCTTTAGATTCTGCCAGTGATTTACTCATTTCCTCCCACTTTAGCCAGGCTTGCTGTTCTTCTCCTCCACCTTCATACGAAGCCATACCTTTTTCATTAAACGTAATGTTTAGGGTACCATCCAGATAAAACAAAGCTACGTTGGCCATACCGGCAAAATCATTATCTTCTCGTTCTTGTTCTTCTTTTTCAATCAGATTGAGTTCTGCAAGCTGGGGCCGGGCAATGTTTCCTTCAAAACTGAATTTACCATCCACCACTACTGTGGTATCTGCATCATAAGGCCCACCCTCTTCATCAGAGGGATAAGACATTATGGCCATTTCAAAATTTTTATCTGCTGGCACTTGTCCTGATATGGAATAATCCCATTTCTGAATATCCTTTTCCTTACAACTCGCTAACATGCTTAAAGCCAGAAGTATTGCAAAATATCTTTTCATAGTCATTGAATATATAATTAAGGATTCTCAGTTAAATTGGGGTTTTGCGATAAAACAAGATCCCCAAATCGCAGTACAAAGCGGTCAGGAGTCAACTCATAGGTTTCCAGTACTTCCCCTTCTTCATTATAAAGTTTGTGGGTATAGCTCACTAAATCACTATAATCGGGATCTACTGATAAGCGTCTCATATCAAACCATCTGTATCCCGTTAGCGCCAATTCGCGCATGCGTTCTTCAAAAATGAATGTTACGAGCTTATCCTTATCTGTGGCGATCGCTGAAGGGACCTCAGTATCTTCCACAGGCATCCTGTTTGCTCTAAAAATTTCTAATTTAGAAACCGAATCTTCTAAAAATCCTAATCGCGCGGTTGCTTCAATATTCAACAAATAGATATCCGGGAGGAAAATCCCAAATTCCTGGAAGAGTGGCCCCATCTTTCGCAACATACCTTTAGGATAAAAGGGTTCAAAACCAAAGAATTCTGCATCTGAGTAAAAGTTCAACCTTAAATCAGAAGGGTTGAAAAGGGCGGCTGTTTCTGGATTGATAACAAACTCATTTTGAACAAACGACCATGAATTTACAAAGCCCTTATCATAGAGCACTTCCTTATTCAAGTTTCTATTGACCGTAGCCGGACCAAAAAATGGACTGGCAGGTGTGAACACCCCGCCGTCAAGAAACTCCTCGTTATAATCATAAATCCCTAACTCAACCTGCGTATTAGCGGTATAATCTAATGCCAGATCTAAATGCACCAACGCCTCGTCAAACCGGTGTTGAAATATAAGTACTTTACCATATAAAGCTTCGGCCGTAGCCGCAGATACCCGATTTCTATCTTTTACAGTTCTGGGAAGAAAAGGAAGTGCCATTTCAATATCATCGATGATAAAATCATAGACTTCCTGTACTGTATTTCGGGTAAAGTCAGTAGAACTAATATCTGAATATTCAATAATGGGAAACCCCAAATCTGAAGAAGCAGTCGCTGCATCATAAGGCTTTCCATAATAATTGATGAGAATAAAATAACTTAATGCCCGGCCTACACGCGCTTCTGCTTCAAGTTGCGCTCTTAACTCATCGGTACCGTCAACGGTAGCGCCTACTTCATTAATAATTTTATTATACGAATATAATGAGGTCATTGAGGTTTGTAATTCCTGCGGTGTTTGATCTGAATTATATATTTCTGCCTCCCATTTGAAGAGTCTGCGTGCACGTAGCTCTATAGTTGAATAAAAAGGTTCTACGGCCGCAACTTCATCTCCCATTGGTACCGTTACATTTGAAGCTTCCCTTAATAAGGGGTCGTCAAGTAATAAATCATAATCATATACAGATTCTGCGATTAAGCTTCCTTTAGGAGTGACTTCGAGAAAATCGTCATCACAAGAAACCGTCAAAGAGCCAATTATTACAAAAGAGATTATTCCTGAATAAATAGTTTTAAAATTCATGAGTATATCTTATTAAAATCGATTAAAGAGAAAAGTGAAGACCAAGCGCAACGCTCCCTTGGTTGGTTCTTAGAGCCCGTACGCCACGACTTAAGGAGCTGAACTGAAACTCCGGATCAATATCATACTTGTTGGCAGTCCATAACAATACGTTTGAAACGGAAAACCTTAAAGTCAGGTCTTTGACATTAATCTTTTGAAGAAACTCCTTAGGAAGCCTATAGGATAAGGTGATGTCTCTGAGTTTTATGTAGGAAGCATCTAAGACATTTTGATTCCCTTTTATGTAATAGTCAATGTCTCTGGTATCTCCCGAAAGGGCTCCTGTAGGGTCGTAGTATGGAATATTGGTCACAAGCTCATCACCAGGTTCTTTCCATCTATTAGCAAAATCTGTAAAAGGTACACTCTCCAGCAATCCTGAGAAATTGGTAGTCACATCTCTGCGCATAACGTGGCCAAGGTTGTAGATTGCATTGATACTTAGGTTAAAGCCTTTATAGCTGAATGTATTTGATAGGCCTCCACTCCACACCGGTTGTGCAGTACCCATAAATAAAATGTCATCTGCGCTAGTGATGTTAGGTTCTTTGGTGATGGTACCATCCTGTAGTTGTACTAACGGATCTCCCTCAGCATCAAGCCCCTTATAGTCGTAGGCAAAAACCGCAAATGCAGGGAAACCTTTTAAATAAGCCAAATCTACCTTTTGATCGCCTGTAGTGACTTCTCCAGGTAACTCAAGAGCTGTAATTTTATTCTTATTATACGCCATCGTAAATAGCGTAGTCCAACTGAAGTTTTGGGTCTCTATATTCTTAGTATTCAGAGTAAGCTCAACCCCTTTATTTTCTAAAGAACCAAAATTTCCAATGGCCGAAGTAAAGCCTGAAAAAATATTGAGTGGCAACTGACCTAAAAGGTCGTCTGTCATCTTTCTATAGACATCTACAGAAGCATTAATACGATCGTAAATACCAAAATCAATTCCCAGGTTTAAAGTGCTAGTCCTTTCCCATGTTAATTTGGGATTACCGGGTGTACTAATGGTCAAGGGAATGCGATTACTTAATACCGTATATTCAGTCTGTGGCCTTAGGATATCATAAGTTGATGAGACTCCGGGGGTTGGCGCGTTTCCGGTAATACCATAGGTAGCTCTCAAATCCAGAAAATTTAGATTTTTAAAACCAGACAAAAAGTTTTCTCTACCAACAGCCCATTTGGTACCAACACTCCAACTGGGCTTATTTTGAGCAGACTTATCAAGACCAAATAAATTACTCTTATCCCGTCTCCAACTTCCATTAAAAGTATACTTTTTATCTAAAGTATATCCTGCATTAGTATAATAGGAAGTAAAACGGGTCAGGATTTCAGATTGAACAAAATAATCATCTGTCAACGTACTGATCGTTCCGAAATTAGGCATTACCGGATTCTCCAAACCTTCGTTTTCCAGAAATGCATAATCTATTGGTAGAGAAGTCTGTAACAAGGGATTATACCCTCTAACTACAGTGCTTGATGATTCGGTTAACTGTTCCTGCGCTTCTTGCCCTAATAGAATGCTAAGTTGATGTTTACCCTCGCTCCAACTGTTATCATAAGACAGCTGGTTACGTATGGTAAAATTTCTATTTGAGGTATGACCTTCTGTGTATCTTCCTCCTGTGTCTGGCAAAAAATACTGCGGTATATCATCTGGTGTGTCTGCAACTGTAAACTGCGCTAATTCACTCCGTACGATATAACTTTCAGGATTGATGTAATTGGTGCTTTTTCGCGCTCCCTGAATATAGCTATAGGTTCCTAAAAAATTTAAATTTTCAAAAATTCCTATATCCACCCCACCGATAAACCTTCCATTGAAAACATCAGAATTAAGATCTGCGTAATCCCGTTCATCCAGCGGATTATAATTGAGATTAACCTTTGATCTGGCTTCAAAATCTGCCCTTACATCATCTGTAAGCAAACCCATATAGGGTATTGAGATATGCTCCCCGTTTTCATTTTGAAATAATTGATAGGGAAAAAATCCATAATCGATATCCAGATTATTCTTGGTTAAAGCTTTAGATTTTATAAAATCGGTAATTAAAAAAGCACTAATTCGGTCATTAAACCTGTAGTCCTGTCTAATATTTAATTTAAACTGTTTATCTGAATCTCCCGGTCTGCTGTTTTTAGTATCTGTATAAGCCAATGAGGAATAGATAGAATGTTTTACGCCTCCTGCAGAAAGGGTTAAGGTATGGTTTGACTGTATGGCCTGCCTATACCAGATATCGCGTATTTGTCTCCTGTTGCTCAAACTGCTTAAACTATCTAAGCGGGCATTGGCCACCTCACTTGATATTTCGCCCATGTATTCTGCGTATAGTGTTCTTAAGTGCGGAGGGATGCCCGAACCTCCGAAGGTATATGCATTTAATTGTTCAAAGGGATAAGATACCGGATCAAAAACCTCTCTCGCCGCTTGAATAAAATCGGCACTATTCATATAAGGCTGATAATCTAATTCCGGGCGTCCCTGAATATTGGTGAAGGCGTCGTAATTGATCGTCAATTTTCTGTTATTACTAGCCTTTTTAGTAGTTACCACAATAACCCCATTTGCAGCTCTCGCTCCCCATATAGAAGCCGCAGTGGCATCTTTTAAAACCGTAATATCCTCTACGTCCTGCGGATTAATGAATGAAATATTATTGGTGGGGATACCGTCTACCACAAATAATGGGCTTCTATTTGTACCGGGGTTAAGGGCTGTATCACCGTCATAATCTGATGCAGAGACGTTATTTGCCCCAAATGTCCCTATGCTGGTTAGACCTCTTATAAGGTAAGGATTTGAAGCCGCACCGGGCGAATTATTTATAGTCAATCCTGCCACCAGACCATCTATTCGCTGTAGAATATTCATGGAATACGTTCTGTCTTTTGCGATACTCATATCCGGTTTTGAGAATGAACCTGCGCTGCGTTCCTTAGCTATTTTTTGATATCCTGTAGACACTACTTCGACTGCATCCAACTCTGTAACATCATTTTCTAGAACGACATCAACTATAAGCCTGTCCCCCACCAGTACCTCTTTATCTTTAAAACCAAGCGAATTGAATATCAAAACATTATTGGTAGATGTTATTGCGATCTTGTAGTACCCGTCAAAATCGGTCGCTACTCCTTTGGTAGTACCTTTTACTCGAATATAGACGTAAGGTATTGGAGTTCCACTAGCATCGGTAACCGTACCTGACACACTAATTTGATTTACCGATTTGCTTCTTTCAATAATTATGGTATCTCCCTCTGATAACACCACGTTGAATTGAGATTCAGGAATGCTCTGTGCTATGAGTTTATCTACTTTGATTAAACCTTTAAGCAGTTTTACTTTTGGTAAATCTGAAAATAATCCTTCCGGATACAGGAAATTATACTTGGTCTGTTCTGTAATCAACTGAAAGACCTCGTCAACTGTAATTTCACCCAATGATTCAACATTTACTTGAGCCTGAGCATAACTAATGTCTGTATTAAATCCTAAAGCCGTTGTAAAAAATAAAAGTAAGAATGCCCTCATGACCGTCAATAAGAATTGTTTTCTGACCCTGGAAACTAGTTCAGGGTTACAGACATTGAACAATTTAATTTTCATAAATTTGAAATGTATTGGTTAGTATTTGCTTTAACTGATCAAATTAGAAGGGACGAAGTTTGAACCTGCGAAAATTTGAACTTCGCTCCCTTTTTCTATTTATAAATTGATTGTTTTAATCAAAAATGAATTTGCTACCTTAAGCGTACCTGCTTCTCATTAATTTCATAGTTCTCTATTATACCAAAGTTTTTAATCCTATCAAGTATCTCGGTTATCTCCTGATCCTTCTGAATTCTACCTACAAATTTGACATCCTGCAGCTCACTTCGCTCAAAAACCACTTCCATATCGTACCATCTGCTAAGCACCCCCATGATTTGTTCAAGATTTTTTTGTCTGAAAATAAATTCACCAGTTACCCAACCTATTTCCTCCCGCAAATTCACTGAACGTATGGATAAAGCGTAGGTATTATCATTTAAAATTGCTTGCTGTTCCGGCTTAAGAATTTGCTGCTCTCGTGGTGTATTAATCTGAACCTTCCCTTCAACCAAAGTGGTAAAAACATTAGGTTCATCAGGGTAAGCTTTAACATTAAATTCTGTCCCCAGCACCTGTATCTCCTGCTCCTTATGAATAACCTTAAAATCTGCTCCCTGATGTTTGTTACTAGGCGAAACTTCAAAAAAGGCTTCTCCATAAAGCAGCTCTACCACACGACTCTGAGCCCTAGGAAAATGTACCGGATATTTCAGTTTAGAGTCGGAATTTAACCACACTTTGGTCCCATCAGCCAGCTTAACAAAGAACTGACCACCGCGGGGTACCGTTAAATAATTATAGGCAATTTCAGTTGTTACGGCTGTACCCTCACTATACTCAATCCCTTCATTACTGCGTACTGCATTTTGAGTATGTAATGCGTTGCCTTGCTGCAAGGCTATCTCCTCACCCGTTTCTAAAAGTAAAATAGCGTTATTTTTTACAGGCTCTATTTGATTATTAACAACTATGGGGGCGCTATTTTCAGCCTGCTCCTGATTGTTGTTTAGAAATACAGAAAGCGAAATAATTATTAAAACAGAGGCTGCTACTCCAGAAATGCGTGTCCATAATTTACGAACCTTCTTTTGTTGTTCCATTTTACGGATTTTGGACAAAAAGTCGCTCTTATGTTGCTCCGTATTAAAATCTTCCATAATATGATCTATAGCATAATCAATTTTAGCAAATGCTTTAAACTCGTTTGCATGAACAGGATTTTTAAGCCACCGGGACAACTCATCTAATTCTTGCTCTGAGGCTGTCTGGTTTAAATATTTTATAATAAGATTTCTTGCTTCGTACTTCATTAAGATTCTATTATATTACTCCTATTAAGATTGTCAAATCAAAAACCCCTAACGTATTACAGATTTTTTTTTAATTTTTGCATAATTAACAGAATATTCTCTGCAAAATGAAAGAAGAAGCTCAAATACTGTATAAAATTGAGGCGGTTTTGGTAACAGACCTACGCAAGGGCGAGGAATCTGCCTACGTTTATCTTATGGATAGTTACCACCATAAACTGTGTCTCTATGCCTATAGCTTTTGTAAGGATCGTAGTTTAGCGGCAGATATGGTACAGAACGTTCTGTTGCGTTTATGGAAAAAAAGGAGTTCCCTTAAAATCAATTCGAGTCTGCGCAGTTTTCTTTACCGCTCTGTTTATAATGAGTTTTTAGATCAATACAAACATCGAAAATTCATTCTAAACCTGGAAAAAGAATATATGACTGCTGTAAATACGCTCTTAGAAGAAGAAGAATCCAACCTGGACAGATTGATTCAGCAAGTGAAAAAGGAGATCGATAACTTACATCCAAGATGTAAAGAGATATTTTTATTGAGTAAATACGAAGGATTGACTAATTTGGAAATTGCTGATCACCTCAACCTTTCGGTTAAAACCGTTGAAAACCAAATGACTCGGGCTTATGCGCAACTACGGGATAAAGTAGGCGAAAAAATTCAAAGCATTCTCTTTTTGTTATTTGGAATACCCAAAATTCCTAAAATACCTCCAAAATACAGTTGATAAATTAGTCATACTTCTCAAAAGTTCATGAGCGTGATCTAAATGAAGAACTCCCTTTTAAAATACCTCCCCCTTCTTCAATTAGAATCAGATTAAATCATTATAGAAAAGAACCAAAATGGACAAGCACATAATGTGGGGACTGCAACCTGCAAATGCCACTTTGGGAGCGAAAGGGTTATTTCAGAAAAACAGTATGAAAAAAATAATTCCAGGTTTTCATATATAATTAGAAATAAAAGCCTAGTACTAGTAAATGAGTTCAGTGATAACAAAACATTTTATAATACCATACAGACAATCGCAAAATTAATACTATTCATTTTTAATTAAGTTGACACTGCTACATATATTTATTAACGACAAGTATTATTGTGTAATACTGATAAATATATTCCAATTGGTTATTATCAAAAGTTTAAAACACATAAAAAATTGATTAACAGGTGTTAAAAAATTAAATTTATCAAACTCCCTTAACCAAATTCCAAATTGTTTTATAAATACTTTATAATTTCTGTAAGTAGAATACCTATACGATTCACCTCACTTATTTCAGTTTAAATTATTAGATCTAAATCTTGATACATATTCGTATAAGTAAATCAATATTTCTTTTTAAATCATCGAGATGGTGCACCTGTTTCTTAATACCTATAACCGCAGATGAAATAATAACAGCAACATCCTTAGGTTCAATATTATCATTAAAGCTTTTAGACGGAAAGAGTTTTAGCACCTCCTCTAAATCAGATATAAACAACTCTGTGCTCTTTTGCATACATTTCTTGGTAAAACAAAATTGATTTTCATACAATTCTGCACTTTCAGGGGATTGATTTAACAAAGTGTACATATCTACCACCCAAATATTCAGCACCTCTCTAAGTTTTAAAAGAGGCTCTTTCACCTTAGCGTTTCTTTTCTTTACTTCCGCAGAAAGTTCTTTCGATAACTTAAGGATAAGGGCCTTAAAAATCTCTTCCTTTTTGGGATAAATAAGATATAGACCAGGTCTTGAAATGCCAACCGCTTCGGCAATATCATTCATAGTGGTTTTAGTGTAACCAAACTTTAAAAATATTTCTTTTGAGGCATTTAATATTCGCTCTTCTTTCTCGGTCATAAATCTTTTTTACAAATATACATTTTTTGTCAAAATATAATTATACCTTTGACAAATATTGTTAAATTGTAAAATAATGAATAAGACTTTATTAATTACAGGAACCAGTACTGGTATCGGGTATGCAATTGCAAAAGAATTTTCAGAAGCGAACTATCAAGTTATTGCTACAATCCGTAAAGCCGAGGACGCTGAAAGACTCAAACAGGAACTAAATGAAAATGTTTATCCTGTTATATGTGATGTAACGAATCCGGAACAGGTAAGTGATCTTGCGAGGTATGTAAAGGAGATTTCCCTGAATGGACTTCTTGATGGCTTAATAAATAATGCAGCGATTGAAAGTGTTTCACCTATCGAGTTTCAAGATCTAGAACATACACGAAATCTATTTGAGACCAATCTATTTGGTTTAATGAATGTCACTCAAACCCTTCTACCCCTACTCGGCACTAATCCAGAAACAAAAAAGCATATGGGCAGAATTATAAATGTTAGTTCAGTGGGTGGTGTATTGGCTCTTCCTTTTCTTTCCTCATATGCGGCAACTAAGCACGCATTAGAAGGATATTCACACAGCTTACGTCGAGAATTAAGTGTATTCGGCATTAAGGTAATTATTCTTGCTCCGGGTGCTATTGAAAGTAAAATCTGGGAAAAAGATGAGTTGGACAAAAAATCATTTAAAGCTAGTAGCTATGAGCAACCATTTGAAAACTTCAAACAAATGATGGTAAAAGCTGAAAAAGGTGCAGCCTCGTCAGCATCAATCGCCCGATTCACCCGTAAAATTTTTGAAACATCTTCTCCAAAAGTACGATATACTTTTACCCCAGGAAGATTCTTTAACTGGACTTTGCCTTCTATTCTTCCTCATAAGGGTATCGATTTTATATTTAATAAAATGATTGGCTTATCTCAAAAATAAGACACTAAGAATCATAAAAAATTGAATCTCCAGGTGAAAAGAAAACTAATAAAAAATTCGATGATAATATTCCTCACAATGGTGGTCGTGCTTCTCATATCCACATTCTTATATATGCAACAAGATATGTTTGGCAAAAAACCCACTGGATCTAGACTGGAGAAAATAAAACAATCGCCCAATTACCAGGATGGAAAGTTTCAAAATTTAAATCACACTCCAGTTTTGGCAGAGGGCCATAATTACTATGATGTGATATATGAAAACTATATTAAAAATAAACCAAATCATTATCCTAAAGAAAAAATACCTTCTATTAAAACAGATCTGTCAAATCTATCTATTGATGAAAATGTATTGGTTTGGTTTGGCCATTCCTCCTATTTTATTCAAATTAACCAAAAGAGAATTTTAGTCGACCCGGTTTTTAGTGGCAGCGCTTCCCCAATTCCAAACACCATAAAATCATTTGAGGGTACGGATATTTATTCTGCAAAAGATTTGCCTGAAATCGATTACTTGTTTATTTCCCACGATCATTATGATCATCTGGATCATAAAACTTTGGTGGCTTTAAAGGGTAAAATAAATAACGTTATTTGTGGCCTTGGAGTAGGTTCTCATTTTGAACATTGGGGATATGACCCAAAAAAAATAATTGAAAAAGACTGGTATCAAAAAATCGAATTAGATAAGGATTTTATAGTTTTTATAGAACCAGCGCGTCATTTTTCGGGTAGAGGGCTATCTAGAAACAACACACTATGGGCTTCATATGTTTTGCAAACATCCCTTTTTAAAATCTATCTAGGTGGTGATAGCGGATACGATACCCATTATAAAGAAATTGGAGAAAAACACGGTCCTTTAGACTTGGTAATATTGGACAACGGGCAATATGATAAGGCTTGGAGATATATCCATAATCTTCCCAAAGATGTATTAAAAGCGGCTGTAGATTTAAAAGCGAAACGGATATTTCCGGTACACTCTTCAAAATTTGCGCTTGCAGCACACCCTTGGAATGAACCCCTTTCAGAAATTACCGCATTAAATAAAGGGGGTAATATTCCATTGATAACTCCAAAAATCGGTGAACTGGTATATCTAGATATGAGTGATCAAAAATTTGAAAATTGGTGGGAAACTATAGAATGAATGCAATTAAAAAACAAAATCAAAACACTGAGATTAAAATGGAAATTTCAATTTTTAGAACTTCAGTAGTTACTGAGGCTAATATAAATAAGCTTAAAGCAATCCTTGACATTTTAGTTGGAGCTGGAAACTGGAATTTTGATTTAGAAGATGCAGATAACATATTGAGAGTGTATTACCCACCTTATCAAAACAACTTTTTAGCTAATGAAATAAAAAAATATGGCTTTTTATGTACTGAGTTATATTAGGTAAAAAAAAGATTTTTCTTCTATATCTTTTCCACATTGAACAGGAATATATTCATAATATATTCGGAATTCTTTAATAATATTTTTGATATGACCTGAAGTTGTGCAAACTCAGGAAGATGTAGTCGGCTCGTTACAAAACCAGAGTTTAGTGACAAATGAAATACAACATATACTTGATAAATGTAAGTTGGCTCTTGATGAAATCAACGAAAAAAAAACCTGATTGAGTTTTCAAATGTAGAAAAGGGCATTAAAATATCTCGAAAATATTTACAGCAAATTCAATTTTCCCAAAAAAAGTGTTTTTTGGGGACAAAATTAAGTTCACTATATTATTTATTGTAGTAACGTAAAATACTATTTACTTTTTTACCTATTTTTGTAAAATATACTTAACGTTATGTCTAGAAATAGTATTGTGTTATTACCTAAAAACAAGAAGCTTTTACAAGCATTGGGAGAAAATATCAAGTTGGCACGCTTACGCAGAAAACTAACAATGAATCAGGTTTCAGAGCGGGCAGGGATTTCCCGTCCTACACTTTCTTCCTTAGAGAAAGGAAACCCTGCGGTTTCTTTAGGTATTGTTTTACAAGTTTTATTAGTATTAGGTCTGGAGAAAGACATATTGCTTTTGGCCAAAGATGATACATTGGGTAGAAAAATACAGGATGCTGATCTAACCGTTAAGGAACGTGGTCCAAAAAATACCAAGAAATAATGACACAGGAACGAAAAGAAATATTGGTATATGCGCATTGGGATGGAATTGAAGCTCCATTCTTAATGGGGAGTTTATTTGCAACCCCCTCCAGAGGAAAAGAAATATTTTCTTTTGAATATGCTAAAGGATGGTTACAATCAGGGTATGCACAGATTATAGATCCAGATTTACAATTATTCGAAGGTGCCCAGTACCTCAATGATGAGAAATCCAATTTCGGTATTTTTTTAGATTCCTCACCTGATCGGTGGGGTCGAGTCCTAATGATGCGTAAAGAGGCTGCTAAAGCTAGGAAAGAAGCACGCCGGCCTAACACTTTAATGGAATCGGATTATCTACTCGGAGTTTATGATACTAACCGAATGGGAGGACTTCGTTTTAAAACAACACCAGATGGTGCATTTTTAGATGATGATGAAGCGATGGCCGCACCACCTTTCGCTGCACTTGGGGATCTTGAATTTGCTAGCTTACAACTAGAAAAAGAAGATGCCCCAGACAATCCGGAATATCTAAAATGGCTAAATATGCTAATGGCACCAGGGTCTTCTTTGGGAGGTGCAAGACCCAAGGCAAACATTCGGGATACTGAAGGAGGTTTGTGGATTGCTAAATTTCCAAGTCAAAATGATCACCAGGATATGGGCGCTTGGGAAATGCTTGCCTATCGACTTGCGATTCAATCCGGTATTGAAATGGCACCATCAAGGGTAGAAAAATTTTCGCACCATCAACATACATTTCTAACACAACGATTTGATCGTAACAACAATGGCACCCGAACGCACTTTGCTTCTGCAATGACCTTATTAGGATATAGTGATGGAACGGACTATCAAGATGGGGTTAGTTATTTGGAGCTTGTGGAATTTTTGATGCAGAATGGAACTGACGTTGATAACGATCTCAAAAAATTATGGAGGCGTATTGTTTTTAATATAGCCATATCAAATACCGACGATCATCTCCGGAATCACGGATTTCTGTTAACAAATTCAGGTTGGATACTTTCACCTGCCTATGATATCAACCCAACCCCGAACGGAGCAGGTTTAAAACTTAATATTTCAGAAAATGATAATGCTTTGGATTTAGACCTGGTACGGGAAGTCGCTCCTTATTTTCGGATAAAAGAAAAAGAAGCCAATGCTATTATTACTACAATTCAGCAGAATGTAGGTCAGTGGCAACAACTAGCGATGGATTTAGGTATTCCAAGAAATGAAATAGAATTAATGAAAAATGCGTTTAACTATTAAAATAATTCAGAAATACTATTACTTACAAAATAATAGCATTTGAAATCAAGAGAAATATCAAATTGAAAAGGCTATGATTCTGTACCTATTCTGTACCCATTACAAAAAGGAAAGGCTTCACATTTCTGTGAAGCCTTGTCATTGCTAGTAGCGGGAACTGGAACCGTATTAACTATAACCCCAAAATCGCTAAATTTTTAGTATTTGATAATCAGTGTTTTAAATTTTTATATACTTCCTTATCAGGCTGTATCTGGCCCAAATTTGACCCGGTTCAATACCCGTTAATCTCCTGTTTTTGCCCCAGCGGGGCAAATGAAAATGAGCGAGCGGCAGCGAGACCTTATTAAAGCTTTCCCCTACCGGGGGAATGCGTTTATACTAAAGGTTCTCGACATCCCTTTTTAACTCCCCGTCACCCCCTCGTTGAATAGTCAAAATTTAGTATCAAATATATTAAGGGGTCTGCTTTTTCTTTGTTAAAAAGTGTTAAAGCTTAAAGCTAAAAAATGCGATAATAAACCTCTATACGCGGTTAGCCCTTTAAATACAGGAGGTGCCGTCTCTTTATATATATACTACTTATTTACTTTACTTATTAAATTAAAAAGAAGGGAATAAAGTATATTTTTGTATTATTCAGTTTTAAATAATTAAATATCAATTAGTTACAATCTTACAAAATCATAAACCCGCTTTGTATTTTTTGTATTTTTCGTTTTTTTGTAAGATTTCTAATTATTTGAGAAAACCTGTACGGTCATATAAGAAAAGTAACAATGAATTCTCTATAAAAGTCTATCAATCACTTCTAGATGATTCATTATTGAGAGTTTTTTGATAGTCCCTAAGCCTGGGTAATGTTGTTCTCGATAGTACTCTTTGAATTGCTTCATAGCTATAGTATTTAGATTATATTGATTCTCCCATGCTATCAACTTCTCTAATGCTTCGCTATATTTACCTGCTACGTTAGTATTATCAGTATTTGAATCTGACACAAAGTGTTTGACCCGCACTTTTTCATTATATACATATGATATATGTATTGCTACTGCATAAGGTGAAAAACCTCCTTTCATATATTTATCTCCTATCGTAAGAAAATCCGAAAAGCCTTTTAGGTTTTCTTTCTCGAAATACAAATGCTCTTCAGAAAATTCACTTTCACCAACTTTCAAATATTCTGAATTTTTTATTTGTGAAATGAAGCTATCCTTTAAAGTCACAATAGAAGATTTATTAAAATTCAAAAAATATCTTTCTCTAATATTGTCGACATTAATTATGTGACTGATAATCTCAAAATTTGAATTTAGATATTCTAGTATACGGTCAATATTATCTTGACTTCTATTATGAATTAATGAAATTCTATTGGTACATTTTGATTTCAACAACAGCTCGACAATTGTTCTCAGTTGAGTCTTGTTATCAATTATAATTGCTATTTGATAGTTTTGATAATGACCGAGATATTTAGATATAAAATCTATTATTTCAGTGTAATTCCCAATCAGAGATCCCTCTCGTGGATTAATTATAAGATTGAAGTTAATTCCATTTTTAACAAGAATTGGAAGAGCATTCTTTAGCGATGGTGAAATCTTAACGAGTTCAAATATTGGTGAAATTTTTTCACTTTTATTTAAAACATTACCGCTAAGTTCTTTGACTGCTAGAATTTCAAATTGTTTTCCTCGTAAAAATGGATAGTACATATTTATTAAGTTTGGTTTAAGAATACTTGTAAATCATCATATTGCTTCTCTTCCAGATCCAAAGAATGGCAGAGATATTTCAACTCATAAGGTGTTGATTTAGATGTCAGCTTATTTGGACACCTTAACTTTCTCTTTTTCAACTCCTTAACAACTCTTCTTTGAAAATCTCGTACTGGTAGTTTTTTTAATAATTCTAAGCAGGATTGAAAAATTAATGTGTTAGGAACATCCGGAACATAACCGAATGTACTTTGTGTTATGCTTAAATACTCTTTTTTTCTAAGGGTTTTAAAAATTGTCTCGTGATCAAATTCTTCATAGTTAGGCTTAGCTTCAAGTACAGTTCTGAGTGTATTTCGTTCAGTCAATTCAATTAAACCCACTTTAGTCCCTCTATATTTATCAATCAATTCTGGCAAAAATTTGACATTTGTAACTATGTGAATTTTATCTGCAAACTTGGAATAGTCACTTAGCTGTTTGTCGAGTTTGTCCAAACTATCTAACTCTGTTTTAACCTCATAAACCTTTGCTTCTCCGTTTAACAAGACAAAATCTGCTATTGAAAAACCTATTTTAAACTCATCAAAGGCTGTAGATGTATTCGTGCTATACTTTCCTAACAAGATTTTATTTAATAAGGTATTTTTATAAAAGTATTCTGAGCGGTAATTCTTATAGAGAAACTTATAAAGAAAGTGCAAAACTTCTTCACGATTATAATGCCCTTCTTTAGATAGAAATTTTGAAACTCTATCATCCATAACATTATAATCATTATCAATTAAAATCTTTCTAAAGCTTGGAGCTGTAAATATTTGTGAAATACTTCTCAAACTTTCAGAATTATTTTCAAGTTGAATCATTGCAAGTAGTAAGGTTTTTCAAGATTTTTCATAGACAAAGATATGTCACTCAATACAAGTTTGAACTGGGGATCATTCTTTATTACTTTCCAACATTTGACTGATCATAATGATAAATCTCACAATATTCCATAGGCTTAAGGTGAAGAAACTAACATATCCAGAAAATAGTATGACTTTTGGTTTCAAAATCCAATCTTCGCAAATTACAATGTCCGAAGGGAATTTATCATTGTAAATGATTATAAAGAAAGATAGAAATATTAGAAGTAAGTTTTGTATTAATAGGGATTTACTAAACCTAATAAAGTCTTTATAAGACTCCTTCAACTTTTTAAACAAGTATATACTACCAACAAAGACCCCAAAAAAGATAGAGCATACATCTATTACTTTATCTATGAAAAGGCTTGTATCTTCATTATACGTTATATCAAATAAGTAAGATAAAGCAAAAGTTAGTATTAAAATTAGGCAGCGAATAAGAAACCCTCCTATCCTTTCGATGCTCCTATTTCTAATTGCTCGTTTATTATCGTCAGAAATCATATAAAATCTTTTAGAATCGGCTTCTCTTTGTTATATACTTCAATTATCTTCTTTCTTCTTTCTTTTTTCTGAACATTTTTGTTTAGGCGGGGCACATCTAACTTGAATTTAGATGAATAAACATCTCCTATTAAATCAATTGGTGTTATACTCCTTGATTCAGCTACTGTATACCCCTTTACCTCGACAATATCAACTTTATCTCTTATTTGACCATATTTTAGAATTGATCTTAAATTTTTGATCATTGACTCTACATGATCTTTGGTTAGACCTCCTGAGGTTTTTGGTTTTTTTACATCATAAAATATTTCGGCTGAATCGCTATTCAATGCTGATGCATTTTCAATATCTGATATAAATTCCGATTCTACTTTTTTATCTATAGATGATTCTAAATTCTTGATTTCAGCCAGCAATTTTTTAGGTTGGTGGATGCGTACTCTAAAACCTTTATAAATATCCATTTTAAGAGCTCTTTCATATTCATTCTTCCTAAATATGGTGTTGAACTTAAGATCAAATAGTGTAATTTCTTTAAGCATTTCTGACTTATTATAACACTCATAAATAAAATGCTTAAAACCGTCTAAATAGATTGTATCTCTGTTTACTTCGTAAAATAGCGCATTCATATCTTTTGAGTATAATAATACACTTCCAAATACAAGACTCTCCTCTGGAGCGACATCTAATGATGAGATTTCCTTAGTGTTTTTATTGATCTTTGCTGGTAAATCCTTATCAATCGAACTTGTCAAGAAACCAATTATAAAATTATCGTTGTTCTCAAGAATTGAAAAACTAATTGTCTTACCTTTAAAGTTTAACTCTTGATTATTAATCTCCTCATCAGTAATAATCTCCTCAAATGAAGGTTGATAATAAGAATTATCTTTATGATTTAAATAGACAGAAACAATATCTACTTTACAATTTTTATTTTTATTTTTCATTAATTTCTTGTTTTATAATTGCTAATTGAAGTTTACACTTTTAATTAATTCACTTACAACCCCTAAATATAAAACAATCCTAACCAACTGATTTACTGATTTCCGTAACCTAGAAAAAGAAATAAATATTATACGGTAGGTTTCTTTAAGACCCAGCCTTCAGCCGGGATCTCTATGCCCATCACATTGTCGTTAATTTCAATAATCCGCACAGCAAAACCCGTTCTTACCCGGCATAGGTAAAACCGTTCATTTTCATACTCTAAACATAGATCGCTGGGCCGTTGGGGCCGCGGCAGATTGTTTGAGTCGCAAAAATTTAATATTGTATTATGGTCTACGGCCGCAAAGATCTTGCGTACCGCTTTAAGATTGTAGTTTGAAAATATAATAGCCACAAATTAATAATCTTCCCAGCCTTCTTGCGGCGGTGTATAATCGGTAAGAATTAAAAAAGGCTCGGGGTCTTGATAGTCAAAATAACGGGCTAAGTAGTAGTTGCCCTTTTTATCTTTTAAGTAGCAAAGATCACCTATAGATTTAGGCGTTTCTACGTTGGCTTGATCACACGCATTAATTATCCCCAGCGGCGGCATAGATTTGATTAACTCGACAATGGCGTCAAAGTTTTCTCCCGGGCGATAATTTATGTGTGTGATAGTCATAACATCATTTGTCTTGTATCTCGCTTGAAATCTGTTCTAAACTCTCATCAATACTATTCAATTTTTTTAAAAGCTGATTGAAATTAGAATCATTAAATACTCCGTCGTAGTAACTAGATAATTGCATATCCTTTTTTATCACCAGTTCAAAAATTAACGCTGCTTCCTCAATACTCACTTTGTGATTATTTTGAATTTCAACTAGAGAATTATAAACTTCCTCTGCTTTCTCTTGAAAGGTTAAATCAAAATAGCTCTTATCTCTATTATTTCCTGCTTCAGTTATTGGCATAGTTTACTCTTTATTTGGTTGACGATCCTGTAAGGCTCTTATAGTCATTTGGTAGATCTCTTCACGCTCATTCGATTTTTTTAACTCACCTTCTAAAAATTCCAAACGAGCAAGTTTCTCTGCATATTCTGCTGGCTGTTCCTCTACTAAATCATTTAGCCTTAATTCATTTAAAATCTCTTCCCTAGGAATGTTTAACTCCTTCCAAAATAATAAACGAGTAAGCTTTACTAAAGTACCACGCGGCTTAGCAGTTTCATACTCTTGTGATTGATAGGCTGAGGGTGAAAGGCCTAAATATTCAGCCATTTGCTCTTGACTAAAATCTTTTTTCTTACGTAATTCTTTGAATTTCAAGTATATATAAATTTTAACACACTGAAACAGGTATAAACACATTGTTTCGATGTAATTATTTTATACTTTTACCCTGTAACAAACAAAAACACACTGTAACAAAGTAAAATAAAAGCTAAACTAGCTGTAACAATGCTAAAATATGATAAGTGCCAAAGAAAGTAAAGTATTACAGGAAATTTTAGGAAAACCTTATGCTCCAGCAGTTAACAGAATCCTGAAAGCCAATGGTATAAATCCTGAAAAAGAAAAACCATTCAGCAATCAAATGATAAATATGGTTTTACACGGTAAGCGTGAAAATATTGATATAGAACTGGCCTTATATGAACTAAGAGATCAGATAATTCAGAAAAATGCTGCTCTCCAAAAAGCCCGTGCCGCTTCCTCTCCTAGTAAATAAATACTCACCTATAAAATTTCAGATTATGAAACCCTTTGAAAAAAACATTAAGATCCTTACAGGCCCAGAAAACAGCAGTAAAACCTATGCCGCAAAAATTATGAAGCTTGCTTTTAAAAGACCTTTTTACCGCGTCGCAGATTCTGATTTTTTAAGAGAAACCTTTTTTTTAGACGGGTTAGAGGCTGATAACGATGTTATCATAGTTGATGATGTACAGATTAAAGACTTAGATCGTGTATTAGAGATTTTTACACAGCCTTATTTGCGTGTTAATAGCAAGTTTAGAAGACCTAATGTTTTAGAAACTCCTCGGGTTTTGATAACGCTTAATGATGCTTCAGAAGGCGATTTAAAAGTCTTAGCCGCTCCCTACATAGCCCGCCGTGTAGATCTTCTTAAGTGCTATTTCTCTGATAATGGTTTAGTAGAAGTTGAGAGAGTAGATATAGAAACTCCAGAGCTGATACAATAATCCTTCAAAATTCCAGATTATGACTATTACTTATACACCTCCGTTATTTAGTGTTGTTTGCATCACATTTACCGTGCTTGCAATTATAACCGCCGGCTACTTCGCTTTTGTTACCTGCCGCCGCTTACGCAACCGCTGGTTAAATGTTTACTGGTTATACCACACTACAAAAATAGATTGCTTCCACAATATTAGCCTTAACTGCAATATTGATGATTCTGATAAAAAGATGCTACGCGACAACTTTCGCCTTAAAATGCCTAGCCCCTACGTGCTTTTCACCCTTAAAAAGCCTTTTACCCTTAATGACTATTTTACGGCGAAAGAAGTAGCTTTTTTTACAGATCCTACTACAGATTGGGGCATCCCTAAAGACCGGTTTACGGTACACGGCTCTAGTAAATTTAATACGCCGGCGGCAGAACATCTAAGCCAGATCAATAAGCCGCTATCTTTTTTAGATCGCAAGCCTAAAGTCATTGTTGCTTCTAGTCATACCGTTAAATACCCGGCTTGCCACTCACCCATTAGTTTGCTGGTAGTATGAGGTCTCCCGCATTTTATACACGCCAGATTACAGTCGCAAAAAAGCAACTCAACAGCTTAGGAAACATTCAGTTGAGTATAAAACAGAGCAAAATATTAAGAGCGTATTACCGCGACCGTATTATACAAGCTACAGAAAACCGCAATGCGGCTCGTGCCGCTAACATTACCGTGATTGACCCCATATATTTATGAGCCAATATAAATTTGATAAATCTAAATTACTTGAAGCTACAAACGGTGGTTTAGACATCATCTTACATTTTTACCCGGAAGCTGACCGCAAGGGCGGTTATGGTAAATTCCCGCATTTTAAAACTAAAGATGCTACCGAAGATCACGCCAGCGCGATCATATTTGAGACCCGCGAGGGTTTATATATCATTAAGCATTTTGGTGGTGGTGATGATATGACCCCATTTGATCTCGTGATCAAAGAAACCGGTCTTGCTTTTTATGAAGCTTGCAAATGGATAGCAGATACTTTTAATATAGAAGGACTTGAAGGGAATTTTAGTGCGGCTGAAATTGAAATGAAACCGGCTACCAAAAACCAAAAGAACGGCGACTATTTCTTTAAATACAATCCCAAGCTTTCTGATTATGAGCTGGCCATTTTAGGACCAAAGGTGACCAATGCGATCGCTAATGATTTTAGGCTGAAGAGCTGCAAGTATTTTATACAGATAAAGCAATACCCGGCAGATCATAAAACCCGCGACGGCCAGCCAAGCAAGTATGCCGGTAAAAAAATGCAGATCATTACCCGCGCTAGTGAAACCTACCCTATTCTTGTTTTTGAGCAGGGCAAAAAAGGTGAAGAATGGCAAAAGATCTATCAGCCCCTTAATAAAGATAAAGGCTACCGTTTTCGCTATGCAGGTAACAAGCCAGATAATTTTCTATTTGGAAAAAGCAATATTGAATTTGATTATGAGCCGCTACCCGACTACATTAACGAGCATAATAAAGACGAGTACGACCCAGACAACGACCCGCGCGCTGATGTTATCATTATCGCCGGCGGTGACCGCGATGCTCTTAATGCGGCTTCATTAGGTTACCCCGTAGTTTGGAAAAACAGCGAGACCCAGCCGCTTAGTTGGGAGGATTATACTTTTTTACGCAACCGTTGCAAAAAGCTATGTTATGTAGGTGATCTGGATGCTACCGGAGTAAAGGAAACCGTTAAAATCGCGCTTCAATATATAGATCTTCACATAGTACACCTTCCGCAATGGCTTAAAAAGTTGAAGTACCGCGGTACCGCTCAAAAAGACCTTACAGACTATTGCAAAGCGGTCTATAAAGAAAGTCAACCAGAACTACTCAACACCCAATTTAAAAAGCTCATTAACGATGCGCTGCCCGCCCGTTTCTGGGATTCAAAATATACTGCAAAAGGAAGTTTTAAAGGCTATGACATCAACAATGAGGCGGTGTTACGATTTTTAAATTACAACGGCTTTTATCAATATAAAGACGAAAGCTTAAAAGATCCTTTCTACTTTGTACGCGTACAGGATAATATCATTTCTAAGATCTATCCTAAAGAAATTAAACAGTTTCCCGCTGAATTTATTAGACAACGTAAAAAGGGTGAAATCAGCCTCCTTAACTACGCACACAGATCTGCACAGTTAAAAGATACCAAGCTGGCTACTGATCTTGCGATTAGAGATTTTGACTTTAGCAACCACAACGGCCCGGAGCGGCAATGTTTTTTCTTTAAAAATCAATATTGGGAGGTAACCCCTAACGAAATCAAAACCCACAAATACGGTAGTGAAGATGTTTTTGTCTGGGAAAATCAAATCATTGACCGCGATATACATTTAGATACCGCGCCTATTTTCAAAATTTATAAAACCAGAAACTCGTGGGATATTAAGATACTTAAGACAGATAACCCCTTTTTTAATTACCTCATTAATACCGCCCGCGTGCATTGGCAGATTTGCGGTCATAAGCCGTTTGTAGAAAAAATAGGCAAGCTTGATAAAGATACTGATGATTATGATGCAAAAGTAGCCGCTATCTGGGCAGAGCGTGACGCATACCGTGAAGCAAACAAATACAACATTGCTGAAGAAGGTTTAACTGCAGATCAGATCGCAGAACAAAAACTGCATTTGGTTAACCGCATTTTTGCCTTTGGTTTTGCTATACACAATTACAAACAGGATAGTAAAGCGTGGTCTATTTATGCAATGGATGATCGCGTAAGTGATGTAAGCGACAGCAACGGCGGTACCGGTAAATCATTAACGTGGCACAAAGCGTTAGAACAGGTTTTTATAGAAAGCCCGTATTATAAATATATCAATGGTGGAGATCAAGAAGGCGCTAAAGAAAAGTTCTTATTTGACGGAGTTACTAAAGAAACTAAAGCAGTAATCTTTGACGATCTAGACAGTCATTTTCCATTTAGAAAACTCTACGCTCCTATTACTGGTGAGTTTCCGGTAAATGCAAAATTCACCAGTTCGGTAAGCATCAAATACAAAGACAGTCCGAAGCTTATTATCACATCAAACTTTGGCATTTATGGATTTAATGAGAGTACCACCCGCCGCCTACTCTATACCGTTTATAGTGATTATTACCACGTAGGCAACGAGGCTGATATGCTAGACGAATTTACGGTTAACAAAGATCTGGGTTTTGATCTATGGCGTGATTTTGACACCCAGCAATGGAACGGCTTTTTTGCCTTTTGTGCGCAAGCTTGCCAGTTTCAAATGAGCGTTCAGGAAAAGATTAACCCGCCTATGGGTAACGTTAAAAAGCGTAATGCTAAGGCTACCATTGGCGATGCCTTTAGCGATTGGGCAGACCTCTATTTTGAAGATCGCAAAAACATTCTGGTCGTTCGTGAACACGCCTATAAATCTGCACAAGCAAACGGAATTAAAGGCAGCAACCAGCGCTTTAAAAAACTGCTTGATGTGTGGTGTAGTATTCACAGTTACACCTTAAATCCAAAAGCCAGTTTGAACAATCAGGGCCATTGTAAACATCACGTACAAAGTGAAGGCAAAACGGTTTCCTGTTTATACGTGCAAACACCAGATAGCCCAACGGTACGGCTAGGTGCTGCCGCTCCTAAAGACCTAGATCCCGGCAACCGTTTACCAGACAATCAAGTTGATGATTTGGCAGACGATGATAAAGACGATGTACCCTTTTAAAATTTGAGATATGGAAAAAATTAAAGTCACAGAAGCCCGCGAATTATGCCAGTTAAACGGTATTGAGATCTACCCATTTCACATAGCCTATTCAACACGAATAGCGGTAAATATTAACGGTAAGGTACGGTTAGGTAAAGACTTGTATATATCTGAAACGGTGAGAGATCACAACGGCAAATGGATGATAGGCTATAAAGAAAAAATCAACAATATGTGGTTGTTCTACGCTGCAAAAATTAAAAAGAAATTGAAGGCTCATAATTTGGAGGTTGGTAATACCGGCGGTGCGGCTGCCGCTGGTTTACCTTTTTTCATCACACCTAAAGATGAATTTATAGCCTGTTTAATTCTGTTTGCTATAGTCGTGGGTTTAACCGCGCTTGTAACAGTTCTGGCGTTAGCATACGCCGCTTATAAAAAAAATAAAGACAACTAAATTATGGAAAAACTGAACTTAAATAATCTGTACACAGCCTTAGCGATAGTTATAGCCGCTCTATTAATTCTTGTCTTTTTATTGCGCTTGATAGCCTTATGGTATGTGAAAAAACACCGTCCCGCTTATTTAGATCTGGTGAGTGATAAGCGGCAAAATCCTGAAATAATTAAAGCCTTTAAAAAATCTGGTTTAAGAGAGTTTCATGTTAATACTAATGAGTTGGGTTTTGTCTCCAGCTGGGGCAAAAACAGAAAAGATGCGATTAGCAAAGTTATAGCCAAAGGTTTAACCATAAAAAATAGCAAAGATGCAAAATAATGATCCCTTACGCCCCGTACCACGAGAACTTACAAAAACAGTTCTTAACCGTATGTACAGCTACCTCAATCGCGAAACCGTACCGGTAGAAATCAATGCAATTGCTCAAAAGATGAGAGCCGGCAGCGCTACAGGTTTTAAACGCCGGTTCCGTACAGTACGATATGAAGAATTTTTAATACTCACGCAAGTACTAGAATGGCCGCGCGGTTATAGGAAGCCAGACAATTACAATGAATTAATAGAAGATCTAAAAGCCAAACTAAGCAAGCGCGGTATAAACCTTTTTTGATATGAAAACAGACCTTAAAAAATTGATTGAAAATGTAAACCGCGTTTTAGATCAAGCGGTAACAATTGAGCCGCAGGATATAGATGCAGAACTTAAATTTTTGCATACAGAACACCGCATAAAAATAGATGCTTCAGACGATGCCGGCGCAGATAAAACACTTTTTAGATATAACCAGCTCTTGCATCTTAAGGCATTTATTAAAGCAAGTAACGGCCTTAAAAACCACATAGCAAAAGCTAAAGAATTACAGGACTAGTGACAAATTGGGAGTATAAATATTACCTCCACCGCCGGCTTAAAAAAGCAGGTGTACGGGTTTGCTCTAAAAGCAAAGCAGTATTTATTCCGTGGTCTGGAGATCTTAATAATAAATATGCCGCTAAACTTAGAGATAAATACGGCTACTCTATTCAAACCGAAATAGTATGAAAAACCTATTTAAAATACTCGTTCTTTTTTGCTGCTTCACCGCCGCGGCTCAGCAGGGCGGCAATGTGCTGATGAGTACAGATGCAAAAATATTAGCCTTTGGCAGCAATAACCAGTACACCATTCACGGCCCTACTCCTAACCTTCTGGTTCTGGTAGAATATCAAGACAAACTATATCATAAGTGGCGCGGTTATGCCTTTGCCGGGTATGAGTGGGTAAACTTGCCGCAATGGTATCAAAGCTACTTTATGGGCTATGGCGCTAGTTTTAAAATGGCTCGCAAGATAGATCTAATACCCAGCCTAGAGGGTGGTTTTATTCTCCGTGAGCGTACCGGCCGCACCGCTGCTGGTAGCTGGTTTATAGGTGCAAACTTAGATCTAAGGTATTATTTAAACAGCAAGCTGGCCCTAAGCCTTCGCCCTAATTTAGAACTGGCTACAGATCTACCCGGCCGCAAATTTAGATACCAAGCAACTACAGGACTAGTGATTTTAAACCTTTGGAAATAGCAAACCGGTTAACGGCTCACCGGATTAAGAGCCGCTTAATACTTTTAATTATGTCAGACGGTAAACCACCCGTAAATGATGCTATAGACAGCGACAGCAACGGAACACAAAAAGCCAAAGATTACATTAAGAAAAATCACGGCGATGTAGAACCTAACAAAGTGCCTTCTAAAACTGGCGACGTTTGTTAATTAACCGCCCCGGTTAACGCTGGGCCTAATTTATAATATATAGTAAATGAAAACCGGCAAACCCGCACCGGATGTAAAGCGGGGTAATTAAATATCTAGTACAGTGGCAGATAAAACCTATAAATTTCAGATTGAAAAATCAATCTACAAAAAGAATTTTACAGCGCCTAGTTACCGTCAAGCCTTAATAGAGGCAAAAAAATGGCGTGACGAACTAAGACCCGGTCACGAATTAAAGCCGGTAAGTTAAGTAGTATCTTAAAAAAACCGCCTAATTTTACAGGCGGTTTTATATAACAAGTTATCAGCAATCTAAAAACCACACTTTAAGCATTTTAAAAAATAATTGTAAGTTTATGTCGCTAAAACATTTTAGGAGAAATCCTAATTTACATATTTATAGATAAGAAGCAGCCCAGTGGTGGCCGCATAGCGAAAGCTGTGTACCTATAAGGTATGGCAATCCATTCCTAGAATGTTTTAGCACACCTAATCGGGTTGCTTCGCTTACAATTTTTTGGATTATGCTAAATCAAAAAGTTATCAAAGTCAAGCCGCAGACGTTAACACCGGCACAAGTTGAGTTAATTAACTTCTGTAGTCACTTAGACGCTCCAGACATTAGAAAAAGTTTAAACGCTACACTAGATCTGGCATTATTTAATGACAGCGGCGATCTAACAACGCAAGACCGTGCCCATATTTATAGGGCCAGAGAGTTAAGCCGCAAGCTTAAAGCGTTGCAAAAAGAAGGTTCAAAACCTATTTTGCAAGTTAATTAAATCAAGCGCTCCCTACATAATTCATTAATTAAGCCCCTTAAATGGGGCTTTTTTTTATGTTTAACCAACTTTAACTGTGTAGTTTGGCGAAATTATTGCATTGTGTTGTGTACTATTGAACACAATTAAGTACGTTTGCGTCAATATGTAAGCATATGTTTACATACTGAGAGCGTTAAATAGCGTTAAATTGAGTAAAGTTTACGCAGATTTTACGACATTACTATATACCAATTTTCATATATAAATGTTCCTACAAATTAACATACCAGATTTAACAGCTCCTGTAATTAGGGGGCCGCGTTTGAATTTTGGTTCATTTCCATTTAAGGTTCAGTTATTAAAACCTTTCTACCGCTTTTTAGAGTTTTATTATAAAAGAAGCCTAGATAAATGGTTCAACCGTATAGATGGTATAATCTTATCCCTTGAAGGTAGTTTAGATCATATTAATGATTTAACTCCTGAACAAGCTAAAGAGACTTTATTAGGAACAAAAGATGTTATAGAAGACGTTATAAAGCTCGAAAACACAATGGCTTTGCGTTATTTATTTAAAAACTCTGCCGAAACAAAAATTAAATATAAATATTTATTAAAGCTTCTATATAAAATTGAGGCCCGTTGTCATCGCATAGTATACCGCAATGCTCCTGTTATTAAAACTGATAAAGACCTTATCGATGGTGTGCGAAATATGAACGCCCGATACTTAAACAATAATGCCATTTAATAGAGGTGACATTATAATGGTTTATTTTGATTTACCTTATTCTGTAGGTGAAACAAAAGAGCATCCTGCAATTATAATTTCTAATGAAGAAGTTTATAATCAGGATGAAATGTACATTGTTGTTATGATGACTTCTACTGGTAGAAAAGACTCGTTTTCCTTTGAAATCGAGGATGAAATGCTTTTAAAGAAAAATAACAAAGAAGCTAGTCAAGCAAGGTGTCATTTAGTGACTTACATTACAGAAAAACAAATAACGCCTAATAAGCGAGAAGTCAACACTCTAAAAGAACATATTGTAGATAAACTAGTCACCTACATTAGTGAAAATTCATTTTCTAAACTTGATTAAGATTTTTTTTATAAAATATCAAGCCCCAATTTTGGGGCTTTTTTTGTGGCCTAATGTCAGCTAAACGCCACTAAAATCCGCTAATTACCGCCCGCAACCGCCATACTCCCTTAATCAACACTTAACGTTAAGGCTTTCTTAAATACATTCTAATCTTTGTTACCAAGATCATTGAAATTTTTGATTTTTTAGTGAATGAGTACAGATGTAGATTTTTTAAGTGCAGGTCTTTACCGCCCGTTACAGAGCGGCAAACAATACGATAGGTATATAAAAGGCACTAACTGTAAAGTTACCACACTAGCAGCTGGCGACACGTTTACAACTGTGAAGCACATGCATAAGTGGGTAAACCAGCATAAAGATCAGACGGTAAATCTTGCGCCGCTCTTAAAGGGTAACAGCTTAGCAGACACGGCAAACAAGATTTACCGCTTCTTATACGATCACATACAGTATAGAGCTGACGGCGACATGCAAAACTTAAAATCCCCGGGATGTACTTGGGCCACCCGCAAGACGGGTGCAGACTGTAAGACTTTTAGCATTTTCGCCAGTTCTATACTTACTAATCTAGGCATACAGCATAGTATTAGACAAGTGAGCCAGCCGGGTTATTATCCAGATCAGTACACACACGTTTACGTTGTCATTCCAGAAAATCAAAAAATAAAAAAATTAGCCAATGAAAAAGTATTTGTCATAGACGGTACACGCCACCAAAACACAGAGGTTCAATTTATTAAGAAACACGATACGCTAATGTTACATCAAGGATTATCAGCCCCAGCAACCCACCGCCGCACCGCCGCTAAAAAGCGCGGTTATTCTCGCGGTTTAAATGGCGTTGCCGTTAGTACGCTTATGCGAGATCTAACAGATTTATTAAATGTGCTGATAATGGCCGGTGTGCCACAATCGCAAATGAAGCTCGTACAAGCAGAGGCGCTAAAGTATGTTAATGCCGGTGAAGATCCAAACTTTGCTATTAATCAAAGCAGCATAGTTGTAGGTTCTAAAGAAATACCGTTTTTCCCTTCTGGTTTAAAAAGACCGGGTTTAGGTTTTGATCCTGTTACTATTGGCATAATTAGTCAAGCTGCCGGTTCCAGTGGTGGTGCTGGTGACGGCGCGGGTCTAATGAGTGGTATTCTTGAAGGGCTTAATATAGCAGAAAATTTTAAGCTTGTTACTCAATATGGTTTGTCAAGTTGGGGCGCTTCATCTTCTCCAGAAAAAATAAAGGCAGAGTTTGCGCAATATACAGTACCTCACGTTAAAAAAATGCTTAATGAGTTTGCCAGTAATCCGGAGCAAGCCCTTACAAACACAAAGATTTATTTAGAGGTTGTACAAGATTTTAGAGCTTACTTAAGAGACAATCACAGTAAAGCAAAAAGTACAAGATTAGCAAATCAAGCGATGATTGATTTAGCTAAAGACCTGTACAACAAAGTTATTAACGAAACTATTCAAAAACTTAGAGGCGCTGGTATAATTGTTACTGAAGTACCTGCAACTATAACAGGATCTTTCACCTTTGCAGATTCTAACGAGCGTTACAAATCAGCATCAGAGTTAACAAGCTGGGCAAAGAAAAACAACTTCGCGACTTGGAAGGGTTATAAATTCACCGTGCCTCAATCACTAAAAGACCAGTTGAACCCTTCTAAAGATCTACCCGCCTCTAATGGTTCTGGCGATTATGGTGGTTCTAACGGAGGTAGCACAAACTACCCTACTACTACCGGCAATTATACACCGGGTACAAATACGGGATCTGTAGATCCTAATAAAACAGCGGGCGGTTTAAATATGGGTATGATCTTATTAGTTGCTGCCGGTGCCGGTCTTGCATACACGCAGCTTAATAAAAATAAAAGTGCATCCCCTTCAACAAGTAAAAAAGCAACCCCGTCAAAAACTAAGAAGTAATGTATTTAAACCGCGAAGCAGCATTTATACAAAGTGATTCTAACCCTAGTACTAGCGGTGAGTGGATTGGTGGTGGCGGCTCTGGTGGTTCTGTTAATACAGGTACTGTAAAACCTACAACAACACCTGTGACTACCGTAAACCCCGTACCTACTACGGTAAAACCAATAGACACTAAAACCCTTCAGGCAGACCGAGCGACTATAAAATACTCGATATTAGGTTTAATAGGTAAGTTACCAGGAATGAATAAAGGCCTATACATTAAGGCTTTATACGAAATAGGTTTACCTCATTTTTATGATTTTTCGCCCCAGTTTAATGTAGATGTTACCGCATATGTAGCAAAATTCTACATTCAAAAATTAAATGATTGGGTAGCCGGTAAATTGAGCCAGTTAAGCGCTCCTATGAATTTAGGTGAACTTAAGGCACAAGCGCACGTTGCAAGCGTTAATAAAATTATTGTAGAGCTGCATATTGCGCGCCAATATTACTGTTTTATGGCTGGCCGTACCATAGGGTTAGAGCAGGCTAAATATCAAGGTAAAAAAGCAATTGTTACAACGTATGCAAATTGGTTGGCTACAGGTCTTTCGAACGCGGTTAAAACCGCGGGCGGCTCAATTGAATTAAAGCCTACACAAGTTACAGCGAGCAATACCACGCAAGGCATTGAAGTGTATAACTGGCAAAATCAAACCAGTATTGCAAAATTTCAAGCCTTTGCCGTAAATGTTGCTACAGCTCAAAAGCCTTATGAGGTTAATGTAGGCCCAGTTAAAGAGCTTCCTCCTGTAATTGTAACAACGACAGAGTTTACAAAAGGCGAAGGTAAGCCACAGCCTACTTATACAAATACAGGATCTAGCAACGGCGGTTCTGGTTCTGGGGCGGGATCTAATTCAAATAGCGGTTCTGGTTCAAATAATCAAGTTCCTGACGGCTCGCAAAGTCTTGTAAATAATCTTACAGACGATGTTAAAGATATCGCAGACGGCAAAAAACCTAATCGCTGGTGGTGGTGGTTAATCGGTGCGGCAGTAGGTGGTTATATACTTAACAGTAATAGCACAACCGTTACAACCGGCGAAACCAAACCGAAGCCAAAAAAGAAGGATGAAAAAAAGCCTTCAGATCAATAAGCATTTAATTTTTAAACCTAAATAAATTCAAATGAAAACAAGAAAGTTGAACAAAAAAACCGGTGTTGAGAGCCTCGTAATTGTAGGGTCTTTAATGGTTGGTTTTATGGCTTCCGGCGCGATAGATGCAGCCGTGCCTACAGACAAGCGAACAATTGCGCGCGTTGGCACAGCCGGCGCGGGTGCGGCAGGGGCAGCGCTCCTACCTTCAACAGACACTACCACTACAGCACTTAAGATGCTTAGTGCCGGTGCAGCTGCAAGGGCTAGTTATATGCTAGTAACTGACGAGCTGAAAAATCAAGTAACCGTTAAGGCAGATGCTACTACGCTAGATAAGGCGATGTATGGCGCTATTGGTCTTGCGTGTCCTTGTGACGGTAGCAGAGATTTTGCATTAAACGCTCCGCTAGATTACCCAGAACTTAACGTGCAAACTCTTGACACAACATGGAGTGATGCAGAGCAAAATTATCAAGTTGATAAAGGCGGTTTTGCCGCATAACAAAAACAGGCGGTAGCCTTTAATCAAAACCTTTAAAAGAAAATACAAAAATGAAAAATTTACAATTATTTGATATCGCAGTAGCCTTCTTAATGATGTTAGGCGGTAGTGACAAGCTTAGTGCAGATCTTAACGCTAAAGTTAAAAACCAAAATGTAACCGTTGACCCTTCTACGCATTTTGTGCGTAAGGATATTACGGGAGCTTCAAGCATCTATGATTTTATAGACGAGCAGACAGACAAAATAGACGGTGTTAGTTCTATTAAGTCTACCAGCTTGCCTAAAAATCAAGCCTTTATCTTTCACGGTGTAGCCGTAGGTTATGCTGAAGGTACAACAGCTTCAGGTGCAGCCGGTCAAACTTATGCCGCAGATCTACCGGCAGCGGTTAGAAATGCTAACATTCTTATTCGTCAAAACGGCCGTGAAGTACTTAATGAGCCAATTGCAAACTTTCAAAAAGGTGAAGCAACGACAAGACCTTCAGACTATTATTTTGAGCTACCAAGCTTGCGTTATCTGAAAGATGATGAAGCTATTGAAATCAAAATAGTATTCCCTAAAGGTGTAGCATTGCCAGCGCCGGGAGCGGATAACTCTAACTATATGGAGGTTCGCCTATTAGGTCAAAAGACTGTAGCAAAAATCTAAATTAATAATCTGGTTAATAAATAAAACGCCTTGCTTTCACTAGGAAGGCAAGGCGTTTTTTCTATTCCATAAATCACAATAAAATGAATAAACCAGAAATTAAAACCATACGTGTAGTACTGGCCGCTGGAGAAACCAGCGCAGACGGTTCTATTAGTATCAATGAAGGTGAGCAAATTTTTGCAGCTGCAACCGCAAGCGGAAGCCACACAAAGCTTGTGCGCTTAGGTCTTGATGTTAACGGTTCTGAAATACACGCGCCGTTGTCTTTACCCTTTTGGGATGGCCAGCTAGGTACGTTTCAACAACGTGGGAGACTTTTAAATTATAACGGTGGCTCTACCGTAGATGTGAAAATACGCACCTCTAGCGCTCCGGCGGCAGCAATGGAGATCGAGGTAGCTTTTGAGATCTGGAAGGCTCCAGTAATGCAACAAGGCCCTAACGGCACTTTAATACCCGGTGTATCATGTTAACGGTAATCGGTAGTAAAATCGTAAAGCAAAATGAAAAGGTTGAAATGAACAACTGGATTGATGCACGGTTTGAAAACCGTAGCACAAAACCCGTTTTTATTTTCAATCGCTTGTATGAGCCAAAAGAAATATTCTTTGCTGGTGTATCACATCACGAAGTAAGTGGTTCGGTAGAGATTGAATTTGATTCTGCCGAAACTCAAAAATTAGTGCTGGTAACATACGGCGCAAAAAAGGACTGTAATTAAAATGAAGAATCTAAACGAACTTATTAAGTGGATAGAAGCGGCAGACAACCGCTACTTTGATGTGGGTGACTATGGCGAGAATGAAGAATTTGTAAAATCAATTTCCAAAAATAAAGCTATTCAAGAGGCTGGATCTGTAAGTAATTATTTTGCAAACCTAGCTAAGTCTGGTCATTCTCATATATGGGTTAAATGGGTGACAAAAACCGCCTCCGGTTGGAATAATCGAAAAGGCCCTTTATTCGCAAAAATTGGTTCAAAATCAAATAACAATACCCCTATGGAAAACGGCAGCCCAGTAACACCGCAAAACAGTCCTAACGGCGCTACGCCACAGGCTGCCTCTTTTCCGGGCTTAGGAATCCCCGGCTTAGGGTTTAGCGATGTAATGAACTTAAGTTCAGAGGCGCGAATAGGCCAGATGTATAAGGCGCAGCTAGATCAATTACAATTGAAGTATGATGCTTTATTAGATAAGTACGAAGATCTAAAAGAGGATAAAAAAGACGAGGCCGCAGCACAAGCCAGACAAGAGCAGCTAATTACTTTAGCTAACACTTTTGGCCCAGCTCTAATGAAGTTTATGCCTGGTGCGAATGCAGCCCAGCCGCTTAATGCTCCAGCTGAAAACTATAGTCAAACCAAAACAGCGCTTTTAGGGTACTTAAAAAACCCGGTTGTAAATGACGATTTATGTCAAGTAGTTTATGCCGTAGCAACAACTATAAACGCTGGTAATCAAGAATTTTTAAACCAATTAACCGAATTAATCAACAAACACAATGGCTAAAACAGTCACCGTAAAGGCCTCTAATCCTATAAGTGAAGATCAGAGAGCAAAAAAGCTTCAGTATTTACAAGATAATTTAACTGATGAAGAACTAGACAAATTGCACCAGCTGGCCGAAAAACCAAAAGCGCGTAAAGCTCTAGTAACAAAATTCAATCTCATAAAAAACTTTTTATAATGGCAAAAGCAGCCGCAAAAAAATCTAAAGTAGAAGAAACCGCCACACGTGCGGTTACAGTTGTTAAAAGTAATCCTAACACGCTTTTAATTGTTTTAGCGGTTGCAGCTGGTGGGTATGTGCTGTATAAAGTAAATCAAGGCGTAAATACTGTAGGTGATGCTTTTACTAATTCTTCTGGAGGTTCTACATTAAAAGAAGATCTAAAATTACCCCCTAGTTCGTTATCAGTTTTACAAGCTCAATTAAAAGCAAATAAACTATATGATGCCTTTCAAGCTAATAGCTGGGGTTTACCCGGAACAGATACTGAAGCAGTTTATAATGAATTACGAGGATTGTCTCATAATGATTATGTGAAAGTATTTGAAGCCTTTGGCAAAAAAAGCTATAACCCTATAACTGGAGAAGGATCTATAGGATTTTCAAAATTAGATCTAACAGAGTGGTTAACCGCAGAATTGAGTAACAGCGAGTTTGCAAAGTTGCGCCAAATTTTGCCTAACGTATTTTAAGATGCAAAAACGTATAAAAATAATAGACAGTTTTGGTGATCCCCTACCGTGGGCAAATATTGTAACAGCGCAAGGTAAAGGCACTATTTCAGACGATGAAGGTTTTGCAACCGTAGAAGCTTCAACCGGCAACCAGCAAATAACTATTTCGTTTATAGGTTTTCAAACCCGCACCATGACGTTCAACAATTTACCTGATCGGGTAATATTAGAACCAGACGTAAACCAGTTAGATCCTGTTGTAATTACTGCACCTAAGAAAAAAGAAAAAACAGACTGGGCCACTTATGCCAGTATAGGTATAGGGGTTATAAGCATCCTGATAGCCTTAAGCGGAAATGACGAACCGCAAGAAGTAATACCGGTCAAACCAAAAAACAACGCACGTAAAGTAACACTATAACTATGGCAAGCCCCTTAGATCCAGAATACAAAGCAATACGCAATAAAATTGATTATTACGGCAAAAAATATGGCGTTGATCCTAAAATTGGGTATTGGCAATTATGGCAGGAAAGCCGTTTTAAGCAATACGCTAAAAGTCCGGTAGGTGCTGCCGGTATAGCTCAATTTATGCCAGCAACCGCAAAAGAGTGGAATGTAGATGTAAACGATATCGATAGCAGTATAGACGGCTGGGCGCGTTATATGGCGTGGATATTAAAAAGATCTTATGTAGGCGGTAAATATGATCTGGCATTAGCCGCTTATAACGCCGGGGTAGGTAATGTACAAAAGTATGGTGCTGTACCTCCATTTGAAGAAACGCAAAATTACGTCAAAACAATTTTAAAAAACCGAGGCAGCCTTGTAGGGTTGAGTGTAGGCACTTTTGTTGCGCTGGGCTTTGCCGCTTATTTTCTAACCAAAGCTTTTAAAACTTTTTAATATGCCGGGGCCAAATAACAGACCAATAGCAGGAAATTCTACTACCGTGGTAAATGAAACCACGATACAAAACATTTTAAATCAAGAGATTTTTAATAATACCGGTTACACCTCAATAACTGATATCATACAAAACCTAGAAGCAAACGGCGGTGAAATTATAGAGCTGGGCGATATTGGTTTTACAGAAGATACAACCGTTTATGATTTTATTAATGCTTCTGGTGATACGTGGCAGTTAGAAGAAAATACCATGTATTTTTTCACCGCGCAAAGTGGTGACTATTCGCATTTATATTATTGGCAGGGTGACACGCCATTAACCATTGGTGCGGGTGGTACTCCGGTAACAGTAGATGATTTTGAAATATTATTAATTTCTGATAATTCAAAACCAGAAATACCAGATAACAGCCTCCCAAAAGGTTTAGCCGGGCAGGCGTATTACATTAAACAAGGCAATGAAGTAGAGCCAGATTATACGCTAAAGCGTGGAATCGTAACAGAAACCGAAGCAGAATTTACAGAAGCGACTACACAAGAAATTAGTTTAGCTGAAGTATTTAACCAATGGCAATTTTTTAGCCACTCCGGTAGCAAAAACGCTGCCCTTGCTTCTCCCCCTAATTATCCCGGTTTAGATCCTGGTGGTTTTGGTGGTACTCCATTAACACAAGATATTATAGATCAAAAAAAAGCTTGGGGTTATGATCCTGTTAATGATCGTATCTTTTTAACCCAAAATTTTGGGGTGTATAGTGGTTTTGTTTCTCCTAAATCATATACCAATTATATACTTGAAGCTTCCCTAAGTAGCACAAGTTCAGACGATGATTATTTGGGCTTGGTTATGGCTTTTCAAAAAGATCCTGTAACCGGGTATGAATATACAATCAGCGTTATACGTGTTTTGAATGAGTTGAGCGGGCAGGGAAATATAACTTACGCGTTATATTATAACTTTTTCCAGAACGGAAACCAAAGCCAGACACACGGTTTAAGCCAGCAAATATCAATAATTGATGGTACAGATTTAGCGCCAATTATAGAAGGTCAAGGCAATGGCTGGGTAGGTAATCATTGCAAACTAAGAGTTGAGCGCGTTGGTGATGTGTTTAGCGTAAAGACTTCTCAATTTGGCTCGTATGATCTTGATGATGCAACGCTACTCACCATTGACTTAAATGATACTCCAGAGCTGGAGCGTTTTAAAACCGGCGGTCAAGTTGGTTTTTCGGCGTTGTCACAAGCAAACGCGTTTTTTAGCGATGTGTACTTCACCGGCTTTAATGAGTACATTTTAGATCTAAGAAATGGGTATGATGCTCCGCGTATTTTTAGTTTTGATTTTGAAAATAACCTGTGGGCTGAAGATCCAAATTTAACCTACAATGATATTTGGGGCATTAATCGGTTTGTTGATGATTATTTGTTTGGCAGAGTTTACTACTTGGGAGCAGATAAGCCAATCAAACTGCCGGGTGGTTCTGGTGCTGTGGTTGCTGGCCCTTCAGAAATTATAGAGGTAAGAAGTAAAGATCAAATCATTAATCAAGATTTAGACGAAACGAAAGTTTACAGATTAATGAAATCAATCGAGATCAATGGTACAACAGAACGCATACGTATTGACAATTTAAAAAAGTTGGCCGGTCTAGGTCACAACGATACAACGATAAGCGTTACCGGCAACAATGGTATTGGCTTTGTTTCTTCCGGTAATGGTAGAAATATAGATCTTGAAAATTTACAGATAGCAGCTACGGGAACCGGAGCAAAAGCATTTGATGTTACAGACGTTGACGGCACACACGAAATGCGCTTGCTTTCTGTAAACTTTAGCGGTTGTAAAAGTTTAGGAGATCTAAGAGGCTACCGCCAATATTACTGGAATGATATAGGTTTATATGGTTGTCAAGACGGCGCTACGTTTCACGGCACTTCAAACGGAGCTTACATCAACGGATTAAACTTATTTAGCTTTGCGGCTACTGGTACGCTATTTAAAGAAGGCGATAATTTAGAATTTACAAACAGATTTTTTTCAGCCCTAAATCTTGATGTGCCTACAGGGGCAAAACTCTTAGACTTTGCGCCAGATGTATTTCAAGGCAATGAATTAATGCAATTTAATGGGTGTATAGCTAAAGTAAACGGTGTTTTAGATCCAGAAAATAGCAAAACTCTTGTGCCAAATATTTCAGCTAATGATACCGTTTCTAAATGGACAGGTAATACCGGTTTACATAATTCCAGCATCGAGCGATTTATAGAAGATACAGGAGTTGCCGGGAACTTTGAAATTAGCTGGTTGGTTGACACCTACTATTTAGAAATGACCGCAGATACCACATTTACAGAACGCGATCTTCCTGCGCCCGGTAAAAACACTAAAGAAATTCTTATTTACTTGACTGGTGATTTTGCGCCTACGTTTCCAGCAGGTTGGACTGTAAATCAAGTTGGAACGTATAAAGGTGCAGATGTTAATGAGATCAGGATTAAAAATATTAAAACTGGTATCTATTTTACTCAAATATCGAATAGTTTAAGTATTTATCCAGCTCCATTTATAGAGTCTATAGAACCTTCAGGAGTTACCCCTAATACTACGCAGGATTTTATAGTAAAGGGTTCTTTTTTTACGCCTGAAGGTTTTGGAGGTATAGTAGGTCAGACTAGGACATCTTCCAATTTTAAAAATCAAGGAGAATATAGATTTACAGCAGATATAGGTGCTAATGAGGGAGATTTTGACCTATTTATGAATAATGGTACAGAAACTAAAAAAATAAATGCTGTCTCAGTTGTTTTAGGTGATGTTTTCCAACCTTTAGATGTTACAGATTGGACTGTTTTGACAGGTGATTTTGAATTTGCACAAGGTAAAGCCTCGGTGGTAGATCAACTTAATGTATACAAAGAAGCAAATTGGAACCAAGTTATTGATTTCACTAAAAATTTTAGAATTGATTTAGCTTTTACCGATTCCGATAATCCACACTCTTTAGGTCAAAAAGATTATATATATATGGTTAGGACTTCAGACGATGTTAGGCAGTTTGGTTTTGAAATGGATTATAACAGTGGCTATGGTTTGCTTAGGCACACACCTAACAATAGCGCAATAACGACGGGAATTAGTGATTTTCGAAGTTATTGGCTTAATGACGGTACGAGAAGATATATTTTGCGCATAGAGTGGATAGATGATATTATGACCGTTAAGAAAGTAAGAGAAAACGGAACACAAGACGGCCCTACGGGAACAATAACGCCACCTTATGGCTTCGACGAAAATATGTATATACAGGTAAGCTTGAAATACGGAGCAGCACTTTTAAAATATGTAGAATTTACAAACTAACCCTATGAAACCCCTTCACCCCATAACAATAACGGCTATAGTTATCACGCTTGCGGCAATTGTCGCTTTTATTGTCATAGGCGCAAGCGTGATGCGTAGCCAAAAGAAAAACGCCAATTACAAACGTGGCAAAACGGTCAAAGAATTTCAATTCTTTTTTGCGGCGGTGGGTATGGTAATATTCACATTTTTGATTCACAATTACGATATCATCTACCAGCACGATTATAAAATAGCTTTTACGGTTCTGGCAATAACGGCTATACGCACAGCGTGGCGCTATTATAAAGATATGCCGGTATTTAAAGCTAAAATAATTAGCTATCAAGAGGTTAATACAATAGCAGATGATTTGCTACAAAACCCCAACTTAAGCGAAGCAACTAAAAATGAAATTAAAGAACGTGTAAAAGAATTACAATAATGACAGGTACAGAAATAGCGGCCATTGCAACAGGTATAGGCGCGATTGTAGCCGCTTTGGGTGTTCCTAAAATAGCTGAAGCAATAGGCAAATATAGAGCCTCACGCGATGCCAAAATAGTAGAGTTAAGCAAAAAACTTGTTGAAACTCAACAGAAGCTAAACGAGTTAGAGATTAAGCTTAGTTTGATCCTTCCCATTATCGCAAAAAAAAATGCTTCAGATCCAGACATCATGCACTTATTAAGTTCTGTTATAGACGTAAGCGATATAAACACAACCCCAGCACCTAACAACGGCAGAAAATGAAAATAATAGTAACCAGATACAACAGCGACACAGACCACACAAACGGCGCGTTACTCATTAACGGCCGGTTTGCTTGTTATACATTAGAGGATCAATACCGCGCTAAAAAAGTGCATAGCGAAACCCGCATACCAGACGGGATCTACAAAATAGGTTTGCGTACCGTGGGCGGTTTTCATAGCCGTTATTTATCGCAATACGGCCCAGAATTTCACAAGGGTATGCTCCAGATCTTAAACGTTCCGGGGTTTGAGTACATTCTTATTCACGCCGGAAATACTGATAAAGATACTGCCGGTTGTTTGCTGGTAGGTATGACCAATGAAGCGGGAGCCAATTATATAGGCAAAAGCCGTGAAGCTTATAAATTAATTTACCCGCAGATCCTTAAAGCATTGCAAGCTGGTGAAGTGGTAGAGATTGAATTTTTAACCGTTGATAAATTCGAGCAATGAGAATTAACTTAACCAAAATTATAGTTTATGCCTTGCTGGCCTCCTTTGTGATTGCCAGCGCTGCAATGTTTGTAGGCTGTTCTACTAAGAAAAAAGCTACAGAGCGCTATGCTAAAAGCGAAAAAAGCGTAATTGATACCAGCTTTAAGCAGGAAACCCAAACGGCGATAAAAAAGGATTGCACGGCTATTTATGGGCGTAAGCTTCAGCAAACAAAAAAAGCGGCCAATGTAACGGTAAATCTTGTAGATCCTGACAAGCCCGGCAGCGCAACTAAAACCGAAAATCAAGACGGCTCAACCACGTGGGAGCTTCAAAATGCTTCAATATCTGAAAGCTCCAGCGATACCGAAAAAAACGAAATTACTAACGACAGCATACACAAGAGCGTTACAGATAATTCTACAGATTTAAACGAAGGCCAGACAAACCTAAAAACTGAAAACGAAGCCAGCGGCCGCAATAGCAATAGTGATGCTTCGCGTTTTCCTACCGGCGGCGTTGTGGTTCTGGTTATTCTGACACTAATATTTTTCATTTATAAATACTTCAAAAAATAAAACCATGGCAAAAAAGCAAAAAGACAATGCAGGATTAAAAACTTTAGGAATTTTCGCCGGGGCGGGTGTACTGGCCTATTTCGGGCATAAATATTTAAGTGTGCCTAAAGTGGTTGTAAAATCAATAGACAAAGCAGATCAAGAGGCCAGTATACAGTTTGGTAAGGAATTGCACAATGTAGATATTTCTGCACCTTCTACTATTGCCGGTGATGCTGGTTTTGAATTACGGGTTATACCTGAAGGCAATAAATTACGCCTTGATGTTTACCGTAATGACAAAATTAAAAAGCATCAAGAGCAACTAATAGCCTAATACTTACGATATGATTAAATATTTGCTAATAGGCGGCGCAGCTCTTGGAGGTCTGGCCCTTCTGACAAAAGATAAAGTTACCGGTATTGCTGCCGTGGCAAAGCAGCTGCAAGTAAAGGTGACAAAGCTTAAAAACATTAAACTAAACGGCTTAGATTCGCTTAGTTTGTTTGTTGATTTACAGGTTTTCAATCCTACCCAGCAAGATCTTACGATTAGCACCGGTAAAATTCTTAACCTTCAGAAAATACGCTTTTTTGACCGTGCTGGTAAGTTTCTCGGTGAGAGTTACCCGCAGATCCCCGGTATTGAGATCCCGGCGCAAAACGGCATCAACGTAAGTAACATTCCTGTTATGATTAATATGCAGAATGCCGGCGCGCTTATTAACGCAGCCGCAGATGCTTTATTAAATCAAAGCCAACTTAAGTACGAACTAACCTTTGAAGGACTAGGCCAGACCTTCACCATAAACGCGTAAACAATGAATGTAGTTAAAGAAATAAACGGACTTAACGGCTCGCAAGTGAGCCGCGCAGATCTTCACAAAATATATGTAAATGCTAAAAAACAGGATCAACCGGCACTAGCCCAGCGTATAGAAAAAATTCTAAACGCTTATGATGATCCCTATTTTGATATAAACATAGGCGCTCCGGTTATTGAAGAAATACCTAACTACATAACAGACAATTTACCGTTTGAAGAAAACCCAGACGAAGATTATACCGGCCTAAATAAAGCGGTTTCTCCAGATGAAATTTACCAGTACATCACAGATCTGGTGATTAATACAATTAAAGAAGTGGGCCATTTGCCGTGGCAACGTGAGTGGGAAAAGACGAGTTTATTTAATGGTTGGCAAGCTATCAATTATGACAGTAAAAAAGGGTATAGAGGCATCAATTTTGTGTTGACAAATTTTGAGGTTAAAATAACAGCTGAAGGCCCGGCATTATTTCCTAGAGATTTATCAAACCCTTATTTTCTAACGTTTAACCAGATTGAAAAACACGGCGGTAAACTTAAAAAGGGTAGTAAAGGCGTTCGAGTAGTTTATTTTACTAAGCTTTATTCTCATACAGAAAAAGACCCCAATACAGGAGATATAATTCTTGAATTTGGCACTTATAATCAAAAGAAATTTATTGCATGGCTTAAGAAAAACCGCAGTAAAATTCGCAGCATAACAAATGATAAAGAATTTGATAAACTGGCAAACAGTTACATTCCTATCCTGAAGTATTACAATGTTTTTGCTGGCGCAGATGTAGAAGGTATAGAGTGGGGAGATTTGCCAAAAAATGAAAATGTAGACAAGCCAGAACGTGAGCGTATAGAAATTGCTGAAGCAATTGTAAAAGCGATGCCTAAGCCTCCCAAATTTATTTTTGGCGGGGATCAACCGGCTTACTCTCCCGGTTCAGATCATATACGTATGACACCTATTGAAGCATTTAAAAGTGAACAATCCTACTATTCTACTTTGTTTCATGAAATGATACACAGTACTGGCCATAGATCCCGTTTAGATCGCTTTAATATATTTGACGGTAAAAAAGAATATGCCTTTGAAGAATTAATAGCAGAATTAGGCGCGGTTTTCTTGTGTGCAGAAAGTGGCATTTTGTTTGAAACTTTACAAAATTCAGCTAAATATTTACGCGGTTGGAACAGTCGCCTGGTTAAAAGTTTAGAAGAAGATAACCGCTTCTTTTTTAGAGCTGCCTCAAAGTCGCAAGCCGGTAGCGATTATATTTTAGATAGAGATAAAGACGGGCAACCGGCTTATTTAAAAGGTTTAGTTATAGAGCCGGTGAAAGCTCCAGAGAAAACTAAAACCAAGAAAAAACCTAAACCGAAGCCAAAACCTCAAAAGGAAAGCAAACCGGTAAAACAATTAAACACCCGCAACCCGCTGGTTGTAGAATATGAGAAGCAAAACCCAAAGGTTGTAAATCGCGTTATATATTCTTCACTTACTGAAGCAGAAAAATTAAAATACGTGCAAAATCGTATTAAACCAGACCCAGAACCAGCACCAGATCCTAAACCAAAAAAGAAACCGGCTAAAAAATCTAAAGCTGAAGAACAGAACGAAAAAGCAAAACCCGGTGAACAGTTGGCGCTATTAGGTGAGAAATTAGAAGCGAAAAAAACAACCGGTTTGCCCGGCGGTTTTGTAATTGCTAGTGAAGGGCCGGCAAAAAAGATAGATACCTTTAGGCTTCCGGGTGAAATAGGTAAACTTTTAGGAGATCTGCAAGCTTACCAGCTGGCTATTTTATTAACTGGAGATCCTCACGCGGGTAAAACTGAATTTGTTACGCAATTAACAGATGCTTTTTTAGATTATGGCTTTAAAGGGGCTTATTTAGATCTGGAGCAGGGCGGCCTAGTGAGTAAAGACACTCAAAATGCTTTTAACCGCAACATTAAGGCTAGTAATCAATCAAAACTAGCGGTTACTGGTGAAGCTCCGCAGGGTATTGATACGGTACACGCAATAGCAGATAAATTTAATTTTGTTGTAATAGATAGTTTTCAAGAGTTAAACGCGCCTATTAATGGCTTTAATGATTTACGCAAGCAGCATCCTAACACCATTTTTATAGTGATTTTTCAGCAAAATGGTAAAGGTGGTACGCGCGGCGGCATTAAGGGTGACTATGATGCTCCTGTGCGTTTAAAAGTGTATCGAGTTGATGAAACTTTTGTAAACAACTATGCGCAGGTAGAGAAAAACCGCGGTAACAAAATAGGTTTGCAATACAATGTGTCACAAAAGAAAGTTATAAGTGACGAAACCCCGGAGCCAGAAGTAGAGGCAGAAAAAACACCGGTGCAATCACCGGCAGTTGAAGGGGATCTAATTATATACGAGTGAAAATTTTGGTTGGTTAGTTGGTTGAAAGGCCCGCGCGTAATGTGCGGGCTTTTCTTTTATCTTTTGCTAAAAATATTAGATAAATCCTTGTTTGAATAAAGCATAAGTTCATTAAAATGATTGTTGAAATACATATCTACTATGTTCTTCTCAACCAATTCTTCAAAGGTTAAATTGCATAGACCCTTCTCCGAATTATTTATTATCGTAATCTGAATACCTTGTAAAAATAAATTGCAATTTGCTGATAAGCATTCTTTAATGAGTTTTTTAAAATCTTCGTGGGTTATAACTTTATTGGAGTGGAAATCATCTAATCTTTTAGTAATACCAGAAATTAGATCTTCATTTCTCATGAAAATATTGATTTTATTTGTAAAATTATTCTACCGTAAAATTATTAAATTTACGCCCTTTTAGTTCAGCACACGAAAGGCAATGAGACTTAAAGTTTACATTGTGGTTCTGGGTTAAATATTGCATAATTACGTCCAAATGATAAATAGCTTTTTTAAAGTGTTTATCATAAGTGATGCAGGCTTTTTGAATATCTGTAACATCTTCTTTTTTAAAATTCTCATTCAGAAGATAGCGAGACCTTCTAGATAGTTGCATAAGCTTGATATAAGACTTGTATGTTTCTTCATCTAACTTAGCTACCGAAAGCTGCCTAAATGGATTTATTACCTGTTCTACTTGATTGTGAGAAAGATAATTTTTATTTGCCTTAGCGGCAATATGAGCATTTATAAGATGTAATGCAGAATAAAAGCAGACTGTAACTTGCCAATCCCAATGATCTCTTGAATTTTTATTAGTTGATTCTAAAAAGTCTAGATTATTACTTGCTTGTGTAATGTGTTCTGAAAATGATCCCAAAGTTGAAAATTAAGCTATTTCTATACTTCGGTAATGCTCTGGAATTTGCAATCCATCAACGTCTTCGACAATGGTAGACGAAACGTGAAAACCATAATCAGAAAAATGGGCGTTTATCTTAGCCTCAGCTAAAATCAAAGCATCTTCCATTATTTCGTCATCTTCCGTAATTTCTGCCCAGACTAGAATTTTTGAGTTAGACAATTCTAAAGCCAATTTTTTTGGTTTACTCTTAGCTTTGATAATATCAGATATATAGGCATCAACCATATTTCTAATAAAGTATGTAGAGCTTCCGTTCCTTGCATAATTATGCATAAAATCGTGATCTCCACTAATCATTGCAGTATAGACCTCTTTTTTTTCTTCCTGCAAAATTTCATGTTCCAAAAGCGTCTGATCAAAACGTAAATTAGCAACTAGGGCATCAAACCAAGTTTCGATGTTGCTTTGTAGATTTTTATTTAAATTATCTGCAACCATAAAGTATGAAGTGATGTTTAAAAAGTTGTCATTAAGACAATTTAAAGACGAATATACACTAAATCACCTATTATAAGTGTAAAATATGTCTTAAAGTAAAGTTTATTAAATATTCGCATTAACACTTTTTAACACAAAAACCGACCAGATTAAGCGGTCTTACAGTGTCAAAAACAGTGTTTTTGTATTTTTAAGAGACTAAAAATACAAAACGATTAATTTTTGTATTTTTTTGTATCATAGTGTTGACGGGGTTTAACGTGAATTTTCAGTTTAAAAATACAGAAATACAAAAAATACACGTTTTTAGTTAGTTTCTATTTTTTTCTCTTTTTAAAATTCATTCTCAAGCTTAAAGAGTGTTTTATCTTTCTTATAATTTCGAGGCGTATAACTTTCGGTTATTTTTATATCATGGTGTCGAGCTTGATCTCTAATTTTTATAAGAGGTACATTCAAATAAAATAATTGTGTGATACCAGTGTCTTTTAAAGAGTAAAATTGGTACTCTTTCTTGAAGCCTATTTTTTTACGCAGGGCCGCCCAAGTATCACTAACTTTTTTAGGACTTAGCCCCTTGCCCCCGGGTTTAAAATTTTCGCTAAATAAAAAGTCTTGATTGGTAGCTCCTTTTAAATGATCTACGAGATAAGATATAAAGGCTTGGGGAATAGTGACGGTATCATTTTTTTTGTTTTTACTAACTTCAGAAGGCACTACTATCACACCCTCTAATAACTTAACGTCTCCTACGCGTAATTTTGTTAGTTCAGTTCGGCGTATCATACAGTAATAGACCATCAAACAGCATACAAGAAACCCAGTATTGTTGCGCTTAAGCTCTTTAATTATTTGTTTGCGAGTGTGAGGGTCTATGATTTCGCGTTTTTTCTTCTGGTTTACCATTTGCGGTATTCCGCTAATGCTATTCGTGACCAGATACTCACGCTCTACAAGCCAATTTGCAAACTGGCTACCAAATCTTAGATAATTATTTACGGTTCTGGGGGTTCTGCCTTTATCATAATAGATGTGATCCAAATACTTACGCATAAAAGCACGGTTAAAGCTGGCCGCAAACAAATTAGGTTCTCCTATGTGTTCAAGGTATTTAGATAATTGGGATAATTGAGAGCTGTAAGATCTTGCCGTATCTGGCCGCATCTGGCCGCGATCTACCATTGTGTTGCATTCCTTCTCGTAGCGGTTGATAGCTTCTTGAAGGCTTCTATATTCTTTATTTGCTGTATCGTCTGTAAAGGGAGACCAACCTTCAGCTAGTTTTTGGTTGATAGCCGCGCAGATCTTCTTTGCGTAACGCATACGCTCTTTTTTATTAGACATTGGCTTAACGCGGCGTCTAAATCTTTTCATGGTATTGCTTCCAGGTATGCGGCAGCGAAATACGATTCTCCAGTTGTTGTTTTTGAGTTCTTTGACTTCTGCCGGCTCGTAATCTAGGAATGCTATCCTATTTGAAATTTGAGCATTTTTTTTAGGTGTAGGCATTTTTTTTTAACCCTTAGCAAATCAAGCAATTTGCAGGTTAATAGTTATGGCCCAAATGTGGCCCGCCTTAGTTCAAACAAAACACCCTAATTAGCTGGCTTGCAGTTAATTAGGGTGTTTATAGTAGCGGGAACTGGACTCGAACCAGTGACCTTCGGGTTATGAGTTTTTAACCGTATAGGACCAATAAAACACAATTATACTGATATTCAATGTTTTAATTAAATTTTAATAGAACTTGTAGTCAAATAATATCAATTAAAAGCATTAAATGTTGTACCTATGTTGTACCTCTTTTTATTATCTTTATAATCTAAAGTTTTTATTATGGCAACAGTTAAGGCAGTACTCCGCAAAAAAAAGAATCCGGAAGGTCGTTATCCGATAGCTATCAGGATTACTAAAGACAGAAAAAGTTCTTATTTGGGAACCGGGCAACATATTGAAGAAAAGTACTGGGATGAGAAAAATAGATGTGTTAGAAAATCCCACCCCAATGCCAATATCATCAACAACTTTATACTTGCTAAAGTTGCTGAGGCAAATAAAAAAGTCTTAGAAGCCGAAAACAATGCGGACTATCAAACAGTCAAAGCGATAAAAAAAAATATAAGGCAAAATAAAAAAGTTGATTTTTTTGCAGTGGCAAATATGCATCTTGAAAATCTAAAGAACAGAGAAAAGCATCATCAGTACGATACTGAGCTTGGTCGCCTTAAAAAGTTCAAAGGTTTTCTTAAAAAAAATGAGTTATCTTTTAATGAGCTCAATGTCCCACTTCTCAAACGATTTGAGGCTTACTTACTTCACAATAAAAAACGCTCGCCGAGAACGGTAGTGAACTATCTGATTCTAATACGCACCATTTATAACCTTGCCATATCCGAATCATTAGTTGACCGGGGTAGATATCCTTTTGGAAAAGGGAAGGTTCAGATTAAAATTCCTGAATCACAAAAAATTGGACTGAATCGAAAGGAAATTCAAAAATTAGAGAATGCCACAGACTTAACTGAGGCTCAAAAGAAAGCAGTTCACGTCTGGCTCATTAGTTTTTATTTCGCTGGCATAAGGGTTGGTGATGTTTTAAAATTAAAATGGTCTGACTTCAATGATGGTAGATTAATGTACCGTATGAACAAAAACAGCAAACTGGTTACCCTTAAAACACCCGACAAGGCGAGTGCTATACTTGATAGATATCGAGAAAATTATAGTCTTGATAACGATTTAATTTTCCATTATCTTAAAGATACTGATTTAAATGATTCACAAAGGGTTTCTGTAAGAACACAAGGTATAACACGAAACCTAAATAGACACTTGAAAAAAATTGCTTACAAACTGGGTATAACAAAAAAAATGAGTATGCACATTGCAAGGCATAGTTTTGGCAATATCTCGGGCGATAAAATCCCCATTCAGATGCTTCAAAAACTATATCGACACTCCTCTGTTACTACCACCATAAACTATCAGGCCAACTTCATCCACAAAGATGCTGACGATGCGTTGGATAGCGTGATTAATTTTTGACGATTGTTTTTACTTACGGCAATGCATTGATAAAATATTGTGGCAGAACTAACTTGCCACTTGACAATATTTTAATAACCAGACACTTAGTCTATTTCAATAAATCGAGGTAACCGAATAGGTAACCTTTGCACCGATTTTATCCGTGAGAACAAAGATATATGAATATCTTAAACTAAAAAACAATAAAAAGATTCAAATTTTATTTGTTGTCTTTTTTTGTGTGCTAATCCTTTAGCATCTGAATACTTTCTGTATAATTATGAAAAAACTAAAAGCTTGGGCAAAAAAGTTAAAGCAACAATTGGTGCTACTGCATTTGGCCTATAAGTATAAAAGAACACCTTGGTATGCCAAGGCATTGATATTTAATCATTGCCTATGCCCTGAGCCCCATAGACCTTATTCCAGATTTTATCCCGATAATTGGCTATTTGGACGATCTAATTTTGTTGCCGATAGGCATTTATTTCGCTTTCAGGCTTATCCGTGATGATGTGAAAGCGGAGTGTTTGACAAGGGCAAAGGACTATAATTGGAACAAAAAGAACAATTGGGTAATCGGGGGCATAATCATTTTGATTTGGGCGTTTATCGGTTTTTGGATTTTTAAAAGCGTATCCCCAATCAAATAGTTCAGAATAAAAGCTAAATGTGTTAATTCCAATTTTCAAGAAACCATCATTACCGGAATATTGGAATGGCGCATCACCCGTTCTGCAACACTCCCCATCAAAAGATGTTTTAACCCTGTCCTTCCGTGAGTTCCCAGTACAAGTAGATCGGCCTTCCAGTTTTGTGCGGTTTTTAGGATATCCTCTTCCGGATTGCCCTCGGGCATAAATTTTAAAAGCTCATTCCCATTGTACATTTGGGCCAATTCATCCAAGGTTTGCTCGGCCTCTTTCTTTAATACGATCAAGGCCTGTTCGTGTGTGATCCCGGCATCTACATTGCCAAGTGCTTTCGATTTTTCGATTACAAAAAGCAATGCTGCTTTAGCCCCTAATTGATGAGCGAGTTCCAAGCCTTTTTTAGCGGCTTTCATTGAATACTCACTGCTATCCACGGCAATTAAAATTTTCTTGTACGCCATATCTATTTATTTTTGAATTAAAAAAGTTATTGTGGATGTTCCATTTTATTTTTGGTTTTGGGAACAAAAAACAACATAAACAGAAATACTAAGATACTCATTATTGCGGTAAGCAGAAAGGTGGCCGATGCCCCGTAAAATGTCCATAACAATCCTGCAAATGCACTTGCAACCATTAAAGCGATGCTTTGCAATGCAACAAAAAGCCCCATTGCCGTGCCCACTTCCTCATTCTTGACCAGGCCGGCCACCCACGCTTTTGAGATGCCCTCGGTGGCTGCCATATAAATTCCATAAATCCCGAAAAGAACATAAAAAAGGGTATTGTTTCCCGCTTCTGCCATTCCGAAGTAAATCCCCGAAAAAAGGATCAGTCCAAAAAGGAAAATCTTTTTTATACCGATACGGTCTGCCAATAAACCAAGCGGAAATGCGGCAAGGGCATAGACCAGGTTATAAAAGATATAGACCATAAGGACATTGTTTTCGCTTCCCGTGGCCTCGTTTACCTTGAGCAATAACAACATATCCGAACTATTGAAAAGGGAAAAAGTAATAAGCCCCACAATTAACCTTTTGTAGGTGGGGCTTGCAATTTTCCAATACTTAAAAAATGAAAAGAACCCTGGGGAACTTTTTTGCTTTTTTGTTGGCAATGGTTTCTCCTTTCTAAAATAGGTAATGCCTACCGAAATAATCCCCGGAACAAAAGCAATATAAAAAAGCCACCTAAGTTGGCCCGGATAAAAATATAAAAACAGTAGTGCGAGTGCAGGGCCGAATACCGCGCCCAAGGTGTCCCAGCCCCGATGAAAACTAAATACCTGCCCTTTGGTCTTTAATGTGGCCTCTCCCGAAAGCAGCGCGTCCCTTGGGGCGGTACGAAAACCTTTCCCGAGGCGGTCAATAGTCCTTGAAAAAAATATCCAGATCGGATAAACGAAAACGGCCATCATCGGTTTGGAGAGCGCGCTCAAAAAATAGCCCACCCGTACAAAGGGCATCCGTTTTCCTATCCTGTCGCTCCAGTTTCCAAAATAGCCTTTGCTAAGTCCTGCGGTCGCTTCGGCTAGTCCTTCCAGAACACCTATTAAAAATATGGAAAACCCAATATTTTGAAGATAAACGGGAATAATGGGATACAGCATTTCGCTTGCGATATCGGCAAACATACTTACCAGGGAAAGTATCCAGACCAGACGGGTTATATTTTTAAACATTTGAAAACTGTTTTTCTGCTTTACTCTTATAGAAAAAATACAATTTACTCATTAAATAGCCTAAACCTATTCCTACCAAAGCCGCTATTATTACATCACCCGGATAGTGGACACCATTATATATCCGACTGTAGGAAACCAATAATGCCCAAAAGCCCAATATCCATTTTAACCAATTGAATTTCTTTGGTAAAATGAAAAATAAAAATGCAGCAAGGGCAAAAGCATTGGCCGCGTGGGACGACACAAAACCATATTGGCCTCCCGGCCCGGCTTTGCTCAAATGTATCAATCCTTCCAATGCCGAATTATGAGATGGCCGCAAGCGTTTTACCGTATGCTTTATAAGGTGCGAGGCTATTTGATCTGCCAAAGTAATAAGAATCCCAATGGCAAGGAAAATCGGGATACTTCTTTTTTTGTAGTGCCAAATCAAAAGAGCTGCGATTGCAGTGTAAAAGGGTATCCAAAACAGTTTATCACTTGCCCAATACATAATCGGATCAAAAAAAGCATTGTGCTTTCCGTTAAGATAAAGGAAAAGCTTGGTGTCCAATGAATTTAAATTTTCTATCATATCTTAAAGGGGTTTGAAATCAGAGCTTAAAAGCAACTTTTTTTTATTAATGAGATTTTGCCTCATTTTATAACAAAGCAAAGCAGATGATACCCCAATAATAATTCCGCCCAATACATCACTCGGATAATGCAAACCTAAATGCAATCGGGAATAGCCTACCAATATTGCCCAGATAAATAAAATCAATTTTAAAAACCATTTTTTATATACATTAACCAGGGCAGCCACCATAGCAAATGTTAGCGTTGTATGACCAGAGGGAAATGAAGGGCTTAAACTTTCTTTGGTTTTTTCTAAATAATCATAGATAATGAATGGCCTTGTTCTGTTGAAGCCATACTTAAACAACGTAACAATAACGACTGCAACAAAAATTGAAATGATGACATACAGCATATTTTGGATTGTGATTATTTCCTTTTTTATCAATCCCTTTATTAATACAAAAACAGGAATACTAAAGACTATCGGGTACGCCAAATTTGTAATAATCCTAAAGGTTTCGTCCAAAGATTGATCCCTGTTAAGATAGATTACCTTAAGTGTGTTGATATCCAGGTTTGGAATAAAAAAGAAGGCAAGAATGGAAAGAAAAATGCCTATCCCAATGCTTATTTTTATGTTCTTTCTATTTAATGGGTTAATTGCCATAATTTTTCTTAGATCGTATATTGATAAAGCTTGACCTATTCAATTCTTTATTTTTTCAATTCAATTTCACTTTTTACCACTACGATTTTTGTTTCCTCAAGCAATAGCTTTTGATGTTGTAAAAATTCATTGATTTTTTCTTCTGTATCAGTGAGTTCTACCACGTGCGGATGCTTATAATGCCTTGTTTCACTAATTCCCCAGTGAATTTTTCCTTTTTCAAAATACCCTTTGCTCACGTTAAAATTCAACGCCTGATCTAAATCAAAAGCTTTGGCTTTTTTTATCAATTCTGAAGCAAAATCGCCGGCCTTCAATCTGTTCCAAAAAGAAAGGTTTTTTATTTTTTGACCGTATTCAAAGTAAATCCTGATGGTTATGTGGTTTTTCATTTATTATTGTTTTTATTTCGTCTATGTTTAATTTCAGCTAATTGAAGACCTTTTTCGCGGGTATAAACCGGATGCTTTGGGCTTCCTATAATTTGGGAGGAATAAACCCCGGAATGGCCGGAGAATAAATAAGCAGTACTACAAGCTAACGCTATAAAGACACCTGATTCTATTCCGAAAAGTTCTATTCCCATTACCGTACAGGCAATGGGCGTATTGGTTGCCCCGGCAAAAACGGCCACAAATCCCATACCCGCCAACAAACCCATTGGCAAAGGAATAAACCAAATCAAAACGTTGCCCAATGTAGCCCCGATATAGAACAAAGGGGTTACTTCACCTCCCTTAAAGCCTGCGCCAAGGGTAAACGAGGTGAACAAAACTTTTAATAAAAAATCATAAGAATTGAGATGAATATTAAAAGAATCGACAATAGTTGGAATGCCAAGCCCTATATATTTGGTGGTTCCCATAAAATAGATAGCGATTGCCAAAATAACCCCACCAATTACCGGTCGTAAAGGCGGATAATTGATGTATTTTTTAAACAAATCGCTCCAGAAATGGGTCGATTTGGAAAACAGCATCCCTACCAGGCCAAAAATAATCCCTGCCAATAATGCCCATAACAAATTTGCCGGGTTCATATTAGCTACTTCGGTTATATGATATTGGGTATGGGAAACGCCCCAAATCCTGCAAAAATAATCAGCAAAAACAGCCGCCATAAAACTTGGGATAATAGCATCCAATCTTATACGCCCCAATACCAAAACTTCAAGGGCAAAGATTCCCCCGGCCAAGGGTGTTCCAAACACCGAAGCAAAACCGGCACTTATCCCGGCAATCAACATAATTTTACGGTTTCGTCTTGAAAGTTTGAACAGCTTCGTAAACCTGTCGGCCACTGCGCCACCTACCTGAACTGCCGTCCCTTCACGACCAGCTGACCCCCCGAAGAAATGGGTGAGAACAGTTCCGAACAGCACTAAAGGTGCCATCCGGAAAGGAATGATCTTTTTTGGGGAGTGAAATTCCTCCAATAATAAATTATTGCCCTTAACGACACTATTTCCATATAGATGATAAGAAAGACCAATTATAAAACCACCTACGGGCAATAAGGCAATAATCCATAAATGGGATTCCCGCCAGGCAGTTGCCCATTCCAGGCTTAAAAGAAAAAACGCAGAAATACTTCCGGCAATGGCACCTATTAACAAGCAGATCAAGATCCACTTTAAAAGATATAGAAGGGAGGGTATTTGTTCTATTGAGGCTAAAGATTCTTTAATTTTTTTCAGATTCATACGGCCTAATTAATTATTTTTAAAGGCTTTTATCCCCGTAAACACAGCTTCTTTGCCCAATTCCTGTTCTATCCTGATGAGTTGATTGAACTTGGCAATGCGCTCGCCACGGCTACCGCTTCCCGTTTTTATTTTTCCGGCTGCCGTTGCCACGGCCAAATCTGCGATAAAAGTATCCTCGGTCTCCCCGCTTCGATGGGAAATGAAAAAACTGTATTTGTTCTTCTTTGCCAATGCTATTGTTTCCAAGGTTTCGGTAACTGTACCTATTTGGTTCAACTTGATGAGAATGGAATTACAGGCGTTTTTATCAATGGCTTCCTGTAAAAGTCTTTTGTTGGTACACAGCAGATCATCCCCGATCAATTCGATCTTGCTCCCCAGTTCATTTGTCAGGGTCTGCCATCCTTCCCAGTCGTTTTCCGCCATTCCATCTTCCAACGAAATAATGGGATATTGATCTACCCAGCTTTTCCAAAGATCAATGAGCTGGTTGCTTGAATATTTTTTTTGAGTGCTTTTAAATAAAACATAGTTCCCTTCCTGCCATAGTTCGCTCGCTGCGGGATCTAGGCAAATGGAAATATCGGTGCCCGGTTTATAGCCTGCTTTTTCAATAGCTTCAAGAATTACTTCAATCGCTTCTTCGTTTGATTTTAAATTAGGTGCAAACCCGCCTTCATCGCCAACCCCGGTAAAGTAATTTTTATTTTTCAGGATACTTTTCAAGGCGTGGAAAGTTTCTTCTCCCATTCGGATAGCTTCATAAAAAGCGGGGGCGTTATGGGGGGCAATCATAAATTCCTGAAAATCCACATTGTTATCGGCGTGAGCCCCGCCATTTATCACGTTCATACAGGGCACCGGCATTGTGAATTTTCCATCGGTATTCAAATAACGGTATAAAGGCTCTTTCGAAAATGCTGCTGCCGCTCTGGCAAATGCCATAGAAATGGGCAGTATGGCATTGGCGCCAAGATTTGATTTGTTGGAGGTGCCGTCCAGTTCCATTAGAAAATTGTCCAACTCCTGTTGGTTATCGAACACCTTATTGGAAAGGGCCGGTGCGATAATTTGGTTAATGTTGTTTACCGCCTTTAATACCCCTTTGCCATTGTATCGCGTTTTGCCCCCGTCCCGGAGTTCAACAGCTTCCTTTTCCCCAGTACTTGCAACGGAAGGGCAGATGGCACGGCCAAAAAATCCTTTTTCTAAAGTAATTTCTGCTTCCACAGTTGGATTTCCACGGGAGTCCAAAACTTCCCTTGCAATGAGTTTTTGAATTTTCATAATTTTAGTTTTTAAATTCTTGTTGATAATCGGTGATTGCTTGTTGAATAATTTCTTTCGCCATTGCCGCATTTTGAAATTCTTCCACCCGGACGGTTTTATTTTCCAGCTTTTTGTAATCCTCAAAAAAGTTTTTGAGCTCCAGGGCAAAGTGTTTGGGCAGTTCTGAAACATCGTTGATATGGTTTACGCTCATATCATTTTTCGCGACCGCGATTATTTTATCGTCGGCTTCGTCATTATCGATCATCCGCATTACCCCGATTACTTTGGCCTCCAAAATACAGAGCGGTTGCACATCGATTTGCGAAAGCACCAAAATATCAAGCGGGTCGTGGTCTTCCCCCAAAGTCTGGGGGATAAACCCATAATTTTCGGGATAGTTTACCGACGAAAACAGCACCCGGTCCAGGCGGAGCATCCCAGTTTCTTTATCCAGTTCATATTTAGCCTTACTCCCCTTGGGGATTTCAATAATTGCCTGAACCATTTCAGGTTGTCCGTTTCCGATGGGCACGTGGTGCCAAGGATTAAAGTTTTTCATATTCATATTTTTGTTAAAGTTATTCCCCCAAATACAGCTAATAAGCCAAGCGTGAAACTACTTATTGCGTAGATGGCAAAAGTGAGGTAGTTGGAATTCTGAAGTAAAATTGTGTTTTCTAAAGTAAAGGAGGAAAAAGTGGTGAAGCCCCCGCAAAAACCGGTGGCAAGGAAAAGGCGTACTTCCGGCGTGAGCCATTCAAAGCGTTGCCCAAGGCCAAATACCAGCCCGATCAACAGACAGCCCAAAATATTTGCGGCAAATGTTCCATAAGGAAACGCGGATGGGAAGTGTTTGGTCAGCCATATTGCAATGAGATACCTTGCAATACTGCCCAAAAAACCCCCTGCGCCCACCAATAAAAAAATCCTACCCATAATCGTTTTAGATTAAATTGAGCAGGAGTCATTAGCTTTTTGGGCGGTTTTGGCGAACTCCATCGCCTTTGTATGTTAAGTGTGCAAAATTAAGATTATTATTTACAAATCCCCTATTTTATTTCCAATTTCTGAAACGGATAAAATTAGTCCAGACCTGCTGATTGTTCAACAGTATTCCCGGCCAAAATGGATTTTTATTTTTTAAAAAATAAAATAGACTGCTGGGACTAAAGCCTTTCCAGACTATTTGATTACAGGTATCACTGTATCCTTTTGGACCTTATGTTGCCGGGAGGGAATGGCCTTGAGCTCCTTGAAGCCTTCAAGAGGGAAAATAAAAAGGATGGCGTCATCATTATTTCCGCCAAGGACAGGGTCGAAGACAAGATCAAAGGCCTACAGCTTGGGGCGGATGATTATCTGTCCAAACCTTTTCATCTTTCGGAACTTAATGCACGTATTTATTCGTTGATGCGCAGGAAAAATTTTGAGAATACAAATATTATTCAGTTCAATGAATTGCAGATAGACCTTATGGCCAAGTCGGTATCCGTTAATAAAAAACCCATAAAAATCACTAAAAAAGAATATCGCCTTTTGCTCTTCCTCATCGGCAATGAAAGCAGATTCATCTCAAAAGGGTCGATCGCCGAACATTTATCCGGGGATATGGCCGATATGCTGGACAACCACGATTTTGTCTACGCACACATCAATAATTTGAAAAAAAAGCTTTCCCGTGCCGGTTGTGAAGATTATATAAAAAGCATTTATGGAATGGGTTATAAATGGGGATTATGAAGAGGCTCGCCACCAAAAGTTTGATCTACTATTCGATAGGGCCGTTGCCCTGACCGAGATCGAAAATGCCTTTGTAAAGGCTGATCGCGCAACATTATCCCGCACCATTATGACTTTTGAAACGAGCGGAATCGTACATCAAATACACGATGGAACGAGAATACCAAAATATGCACTTTGTGAAGTAGGGTACAATTGTGAAATTGACCAAGATCTGCACATCCATTTTCATTGTACCCATTGTGATGAGACGGTTTGTTATGGACATTTTACGGGGCATCGCTTACCTTTCTGCTTACCGCAATAATGAGTATGTTAGTATTTCTCTTTATGCTGTTTTTTCGTTCCTAAACCTTCATTGAAAAGGCCTTAAAAAATATAAAATTTTTTCATTTTGTTTTTACCAGCTGGTATCTTTCCTTATAATATTTAATAATTGGCGGAAAAGGCCCCAAGGCGTGTTGAGAAGGTGGGAATGGATCTGTCCAGGGCCCGTAAGGAGTAGAAACTGGTTTTTGCTTTTTATCGGGATAGTCTGACTGGGTGTTTTCTTTTAGAGGTCGGCTAAAGCTATTGATGTAACCTGCCAAATTATAGGCCTCTAAATCGGTTAATTTTGGATGGTTCCAGGTAGCCTGTCCGAAAGGCATATTTCCTTTAATAAATTCTGCCGAAGTTATAACCCGGTGCATTCCGGCCCCGTTATTATAGCTGTCGGCCCCCCACAATGGTGGATATTGATAGCCTTTGGTGCTATCGGTCAGTTTTACCCCCTCTCCATTTTGCCCATGGCAGACCATGCATTCCTTTGCAAATAGCGATTTTCCCTCCGCCAGGTTTACGGCAGTATCCGGAAGGCTGATTTCTGCATATCCTTTATATTCCTTTTCTTTTTCCTTGGGCATATCTTTTCCTAACCATTCCATATAGGCTACTATAGCTTTCATAGCCCGGGAACCGGTTGGAAGTTTTTTACCATTCATACTACGTTCCATGCAGCCGTTTATCCTGTTTTCTATTGTACTCATTTTATTGGAACGACCGCTAAATTTCGGATATCTGTTAGTCACCCCAATCCAGGAAGCAGATCCTGCCTGTGTACCAGCCTTTAAATGGCAGTTCATACATGCCAGATTATTGCCGGCATACTTCATAGAAGTGTCTTTTGCCATGGGCCCCATATATTTTGGGGTTTCGGAGATAAGTTGATACCCGTATTTTACATTATTCGGCATATTCCCCGAACTGAATTCGGCCTCCACATCTTTAGGTTTCCAAACTGTGGCGATAGTTGGTTTTTGTGCAAACAACGAGGGATTCGAATTATAAAGGTAAGCGCCGGCAAATAATACAATTATTAATGCTGTACAGGTACCAAACAAATAGGTAATGGCTTTAACGACCGATTTTAAATCTTCCATAATTATTTCATGAGTGGTTTAATTCCCTCTTCCCGAATTAAATACCTGGAGATTATAAAATCCGGGATTGAGCTCGAATTATTGAGCTTGAGAGGCCAAAAGTGGGTATTCAGGAAAAATTGCTTCGTTTTTAGAACATTATTACATAGCCCTGCATTTGATAGGTAGGAATATCTATAAGCGCAGAAAGGGTGAAATCAGTATATTTATTTAATTCTGAATAAGGGTCTATATTGTGTTCGGCAGCTGCCTGCCCGCAAACTTCGATTTTTACCCCGTAATCAGTTAACTTTTTCATTAAATCGAGGTTGGGATTTTTCTTTTGGTACCTTTTCATATAGGCATCATCAGACATTACAATATCGGTATCGGGGCCGCTAATTACAGCAACTATTTTAACATTTTGTGAAGGCACCCCGGTTACTCCAAATAAATTTACCTGTCGCGCAATATGCCACAGACCGGCATTTACCCCTTCCTTTTCATTTTTTGAAGTTAAATGATAAAGGATTTTATACTCCTTATCTTTCTCGGGTTGAATTCCCGCATCTTTAAAGTATTTCACCTTTCCGTAACCGTCGATAACGGGAGTTTGCCATTCTTGTGCCGCAGCAAAATTTAAGGTTAGAATTGTAAGGAAAAAAACGAGCAATAAGTTTTTAATTTTCATATTATGCGTGGGTTATACTAATTAATTTAAAAGCCTTAATTTACAGAACTAAATCCGTATTTTTTATAAATCTGCACTGCTTCCTGCGAAGTTAAAAATTCCATAAATGCACTGGCCGCTTCCGGATGGGGAGCTGTTTTTAATTGACCCGCCATATATGTGGCTTCTACATTAATAGCATCTGGAATCGCAACCATATCTATTGGATGGTTGGTAAGTGAAGATTGATAATAGGCTTCACTATACCAAACCGGGCCGGCATCAGACTCCCCGTACATAATCCTTAAGGGAGTTTGGCGATGATGGATCGTGGTAAGATAAGTGGTATTTTTACTTAACTTCTCGTTCATTATATGGGTTTTAAGATCATTTCCGCCCGCATTTTCATAAGCTTTAATAATTCGGGTGGCGATACCTTCCCATTCTGGGTTGGGCATGCTTATTTTTACGTCGGCTCTACCCAGGTCGTATAAGCTTTTAATATTTTTAGGATTGTCTTTCGCAACCATAATGGCTAATTTATTTTTTGCGTAAGCCAGGGTTTTTATAAACCTGCCTTCTTTTTCCCCTTGTTCAATTTTTCCTTTTCCGGCGGTAACAATATCTGGTTTAAGGCTTATCCGCATATTCCCCAAAATAAGGTTTCCGCTTTCCAGTTGTTGCCCTTCTATTCCGGGAGGGATTGTTTCGGCAAATACCCGGCTGTATTTAGGATACTTTTTTCTGAAAGCTTCCAGAAGCTCCGGAACGGCCATATATTGATTACCCGCAAAGAAAACCACAAGATCGGGGTTATTTACATCGCCATGAAAATCTGGCGCATTATCGATCCCATATCCTGTAAATACAGTCCCTGCAAGCGGGGAAGTCTCCCAGGGGGCATCGTAACGATGTTCGTAATCTTTCGCGTTTTGTGCAAACACCGAATGTGCCAGCAAAAAAAGCAGTATCGTTGATAAATTTACACAGGTTTTCATGATATAAATAATTTAATGGATATATAGAATTGGTATTAAAATCGTTTAATGGATCCAGCCTTCAGATTTAAAAATTTCTTCCGCAGGTGGACTTTTTAGAAATTTTATAAACTCTTTAGCTTCAGCATCTGCTTTATTATTCGTTACCACGGTAAGATCTCTATAAATAGCCCTATCTGGTTCGATCTCTACTAAATCGGCCTGCTCTGGATGTGTGATTACCCAATAATTCCAAGTAATCCAGGCATCGGCATTTTCTTCTTTAAAAGCTTTAAACCCGGCACCGCTTCCCATAGCATAATTGATAATGTTTTTACGAAATTCCTTCAAATCTTCTAAATTCCCAGTTCGGCCCACGACATCTTCCCAGACCCCGGTTCCAGAAGTGTTATAAACTCCAGCCCCTTCTACCACCACAATCCGCATTCCTGGTTTTAAAAGATCCTTAATCCCTCTAATATGCTTAGGATTTCCCTTTTGAACTGCAATTGCCGCAGGACGGAGGTAAATGGGCTCCACATTTTCACTTTTAAACTCGGTATAGGTCTGTAAAAATGCCGTCATAGATTGTTCCGCAGTACCCCAAATAATGTCTGCATCAGCCTGAGCTTCGGCCGTCCATTTAGATTCGGGACCAAATTTAACCACAACTTTATTCCCGGTTTCCTTTTCAAAGACCTTAGCAGCTCGAATTATGGCCGTTTGTGGACCGCCGGCGCCGTAAATTCGAATTATTCCATCCTTGGGAGAATATTTTATTTTGGGTTGTAACAATTCACTTTTCGAAGAAGATTCCTCTTTTTTATTAACATCTTTCTTAACCGAAGTATTACAACTAAGGTTAAATAAGACCAATACTAATGCCCAGATCTTTACTGACATTTTTAGTTTTAAAAATTTCATAATTATTTTTGTGTTAAGGTTACGGAATCATTAATAAAAATGCTTGCCGTTTTAATTTATAGTATGCAATATCACCATTAAAGAGCCTATCGAAATAAAACCCCATATAATAACAGCTTGTAAAAGTGGTTTTAAACCTACAACTTTCAACGACTTAGCGGTAAGACTGGTACCAATTAGAAAAAGGGTTAGGGTTAAGGCCATCTTTGCGCCTTGCACTATATAACCTGAAACATGCTGAACCGCAGGCACATAGGTGTTTATAGCGATTGCCAATATAAACAACCCAATAAAATAGGGCACTTTTATCTTTTTGGTGCTTCCTTTAGAAAATACCGCAAAAAGCAAGGATACCGGTAAAATCCATAAAGCCCTTGCCAGTTTCACGGTAGTGGCAATTTGCAGGGCCTTTGGGCCATACACATCTGCAGCACCTACTACCGAACTTGTATCATGAATAGCAATAGCACACCAAATTCCAAACTGGTGTTGCGTAAGGTGCAGGTAATGCCCAATAGAAGGAAAGATAAACAGCGCGATAGAATTCAGTAAAAACACAATTCCCATAGATACAGAAATTTGCTTGGCATCGGCTTTTATTATAGGAGAAATGGCCGCGATGGCACTTCCCCCACAAATTGCCGTTCCAGACGAAATAAGTTTGGATATTTTTTTATCGATGCCGAACAACTTTCCTAAAAGTAAGCCCAAAGTTAACGTAAGGCTAATCGATGCGACCGTAAATAAAAAACCTTCCTTCCCGGCTTGTAGGGCGCTCGATACACTCATTCCAAAACCCAATCCCACTACAGCAACTTTCAATAACCAATTTACGGCTTTATGGCTCAGGCTGCTAAAGGGGTTTCCTATTAATTGAGCAACCACCAATCCTATCGCCAGGGCAATAGGTGGCGAAATGAGTGGAGTTAAGCATAGGGAAGCTATAAGAAGGAAAGCTATTTTTGAACCGGTAAAGTCTTTTCCAAAAAGACTGATTTTTTTAAAATTCATAGAGTTACATTTTAAGGCATAAAAACAATACATTAATGCTTAATCCGATGTAAATGTAGCCGGGATTTAGAGGGAACGCAAATGATAAAAAGTTATCTATTATAACTTAGTGTTATAATGGTGTTGCAGGAAATTTAGAAACAAGGTAGATAATGCCGACTGATGGCCTTGCTTAAAGATAAAATGAAAAGGCCGCTCTATCGAAAAATCCTGTATATCGATAATTCCCAGTTCTCCCGATTTTAGTTCTTTTAAAATGGTATTAACGCTCAAAAAAGCCATGCTATACTTATCGCTTAAATAAGTTTTAATGCTTTCGGAACTACCCAGGCGCATTTCGATAGTTAAATCTTGCAAGCTTACGCTTTGTTTTTGCAGTGCTTCCAGGATAATCTCCAAACTTCCGGATCCTTCTTCCCTTAACACTAAAGGCTTATCAACCAATTCTTTTACACTCATAGCAGGCGTGTTAAACAAGGAATGACCATTGGCCACTACCAATACAATTTCATCTTTTAAAAATGGATGATAGGCAATTTCCCGATTTTTGGAATAGCCTTCAATAAATCCCAATTCTACCGTGTCGGTCAAGATCGCCTTTTCCACATTTTCGGTATTGGCATTTAGTAAGGTTAAACTTACCTTGGGGAATTTTTTATGAAATTTAGCAAGAGCTTCCGGAAGCACATATTGCGCTACCGTAGTGCTGGCGGCTATTCTTAAAACACCTTCCGTTTGATCTATAAGCGCGTTCATGTCGAACTGCAGCGCCTTATATTGGCCAAAAATCGTTTTGGTGTGCTGCAAAAGGGTTATCCCAGCCGGAGTAAGGTTTATGCTGTTACCTTTTCGTTCAAATAAGCGTTGTTTAAAATGAAGTTCAATGTTTTTGATGTGTTTGGTAACCGCCGGCTGGGTAATATGAAGTTCTTCCGCAGCTTTCGAAAAGCTTAAACGGGTAGCTACCGAATAAAATACCTGAAGTTTGTAATCGAACATTATAAACAAAAGTAATATTTATTGCAGAAAAAGCATCTTCGCAATAATTATTTTTGAAATCTTAGAAAGAAATCCCATCGCCAATTTCATATAAAGTCAGAAATTGGATCCCTTCATCTTTAAAATAAGGGAGATAAGTATTATAGCGTTGCTTTAAAAAATAAGGTTTGGCAAATCCATCGTGGACCGGAAATATAATTTCGGGCTTCATTTTTAACGCAAAATGATAAACATCCAGTTCAGTTAAAAAAGGAGCCATCACGGGTAAAATCAAGCAATGGATACCTTTAAACCTAAGGAGCTTGTTGCTGAAGGAATCGCCGGGATTTAAAATTTTATCATTAATTAGGTAAGCGGTATTTTTAGGACATTTTTCAGATAATATTTCCTGATGGGGTGTAACTAAAGCATCCACTTTAAAGGAACCCAGGATTTTCTGTCCTTCTTCAAACAGATGAACTTTTAGACCTTGGGCGCTTAATGCCTCCGTCACTTCTGAATTCCCATAAATATCGGCTCCCGATAATTTGGAGATTAGGGTTAACGCATCAATATCTATATGATCGAGATGATCATGGGTTAAAATTATAAAATCTACATCTTTAAAGGTTTCAGGAGCTACCAGCTTGTCCTGAAAGGTGAACTTTCCCGGATCGAAAAGCAACTTTTTATCACCTTCAGAAATTAAAATGCAAGAATGTACATATTTTTGAATACGCATAATTTTAGGTTACGGTGTTATAAAATTAGAATCTTTTTTTTGTAACTAATCAGTTTGTACTTCTGTACCTAATTCTGCTATAAAAATAAGACTATTTAAGACATTTGCCCCACTTTTAATGGTTGTATCTATTACCGATCTTATTTTAGCAAAATTCTGTGCTGCTTGTTCTTTTTTGAACTGTCATGATATTTTTTGTTTGACCTTTACATTGCGTATGGCCCGCTCCGAGGCGTTATTATCTGGCGGCACGTTTTTGAAGTAGAGAAAGGTAAAGAGGCTATGCCTTTCTTTGCGCATTCTTTTGTAAAAAGTGTAAAGCTCTTTATGTTTTTTATCAGGAGGCCGTTCCAGTAAGTCAGGTGCTTTACAATGGAGGTTCTTTCAATTTGATGTTCCCGGTTTTGAAGGTCCAATTTGTTTTTAAGTTTTAGGAACCGTGCAAGAAGTTTTTTAAAATCTTTGCTCCATTTATTCTTAGGATACCGCTGGTTAAGGTAGTTCAGCGTACGGCTCAAATGCGCCAAACAGCTTTGATGGTTTTAGGAAGCGGTTTTAAGCTGTGCTTTCCATCCATCGTGTACCAAAGTGCTTTGGGGAAATCCCAAGAGGAATTCCCTGTCGATAGTTTGGCCCCCTCTGTTATCTGAATGAGCAATAAAAGTAAGTTTGGAGGTTTGCCAGGTCCAGAACCAATGCTTCTTGCCATTGACCTTGACCCCGGTCTCATCCGTGCCTACTTCCGGGCTTTGCTGCACCCGTTGTTTTATGATTTGGTACATCGGAGTGGTTTTTTGGGCAAACTTCCCGAGTAGATAATGGATGCCCCCTTCGCTAATATTGACTCCAAAAACATTGTTGAAAGTTACTTTCATCCTGGCAAAGGGCAAGTGTTGGCGAGCATGGAAATAAGCAATAAGTGCTTCGATATTTTCTCCATAACTTATAGGGGCATTCACGCGTTGTGGAAAGCCCGAAGTAGTTTGACATCCACAACCGCATATTTTGCTGAATGTCCGGTATTCTGTATAGACTGCTTTTATGGGTGGGAGATCTATTATTTGCCTGGAGTTTTCTTTGATAGGGGACCTATCCTGCAAGGATGCACCACAGACATTGCAATACTCCGGTTGTAACTCAATAACCACATCCGTAAAGCTTATCATTTCAAGGGCATTGCCCTGTCTCCCCTTTTGTCCACCCGGCTTTTTACCAGTAGGGACTCGCAAGCTTTGATTCTTTAGAGGTCGGTTCTCATCCTTAGAAGGTGGTATAGAACTGTTACGGCTGTTCTTGGTATATTCATATTTAGCCAGGCGATCCTTTAGAAAAGTATTCTCCTTTTCAAGGGATTCCACTTTTTTCTCCAATGCTTCAAGATGCCTTATAAGTGCTTCGATATTCACACCATGAAAGTACAAAAGCAAAAATATTGAACTAATATTCTTGCCGACTATGGCATGAAGCAAAAATTTTTCAAGGTCTTTTTGTCATGCCAAAAACAACTATATTAGATACTGATTAGTTACTCAAATTTTAATAAAAACATAAAAATTAATTCCTGCAAAGACACTAATAATATATAACAAACTATGACTAAAATTGATTGTATAAATAACAAAGTTTATCATGGCAATTTTTTAGGCTAGTAGCCACTCATTTAAATATAATGCTTCAAAAACTATATCGGCACTCTTATATTACTACCACCATAAACTATCAAGCTAACTTTATTCATAAAGATGCTGACGATGCATTGGATAGTGTAATTAATTTTTGATTTCCAGTAATGAATTTGGAGTGATAAAAAATATACTAAACCCTTAAACGTTCGTTGATGCTCTATTTTTGCATAATACTTTATATCATTTACGTTTACAGGCCGCCCATTGATTTCGCGATTGAACGATTGCACATAATCCTTCATCAGCTCACGGGTGTACTTTTTCAGATCATCGCTACTGTTCTGCAATCGGTTCAATTCGTATTTAGAAGGGCTGACGGTAATCGAATAGAATTTCGGTTCTTTCTTTTTCAGTTTGGCACCGTTTCCATCAATATCTTTTACCACTTCCTCGGCCGATATTTCATCGCCATATTGATTGAAAAAATGCTCCATATCCTCCTGCTCCAGACCTTGATTTTCCTTTTCCAGATAGCCCACAAAATCGACCGAACTTTGGGAGTAATTACCGCCAAGTTTTTGAGGTGTGATCGTAATATACATAGCTCAAAAATTTACAGTTCGTTCTTTTGATTTCGTTTTTCGCGGAAGCGTACTTCCTTCTTTTCTTCCACAAATTTCTTCTCTAAGATCAAGGGTTTCTTTTTGGGTTCTTCGGTCTGAAAAAGGGATTCGATCATCGCCACGGTGGGTTTCGTCTGGGTCTTTTCCATATCCCTCATTATGGCAATTACCGCATTGATCCGTTTCTTTAAATTGGCCTCGATCGTCCTTCCGGTCGGGCCCAGTTTTTCCCGTGGGGATATCTCGTTGTAGTGGAAAAAATCGAGCATCGTGGCCATTGCCTCGGTATGAGATTTGAAGTGTGCTTTTGAAAATTGCTGGAAACGTTTCGCCGTTTCCTTTTTGAACCTAATGCCGGTAAATGAGTCCATAATTCGCCGATTTGTCGCAAATCCTTCCCTAAAAATGGGCGCTTTCGGGGCATTTGTCGCAAATTGTAGAAATTCAAATAATCGATTGATTTTTAAGTGTTTTAAAATCAGATGATTAACAAGGAAAAGGAGTACTTAACATCGCATCGCGTGTTACCCTCTTGCTACTCCTTTTCGCCCCGAGTTCTCGGGGCAAAAATTTCGTACAATTCGGCTAAAAGCCAATTGCCAATTTCAGGGAAAAGATTTCCCGTTATGTAATTTTTCGATGGGCAGGGTTATCGGCGAAAGTCAAAAAATGGATTCCCCTGCGTAAAATTGAATGCTGAATTTCAGCGAAATAAAGATAAGGATTTTTATTGAACTGGATATGTTTTAGCAAAAAAAGACCTCTGAAAATTCAAAGGTCTTTCCGTTCCTATTTGGACAATTTCAGATATTAAACACATAGGTATAACTGTATAAATTCCTTCGTGCTTCTTCCTCGATCATTACCTCAAAATTGGTGCAATGCTTTTTTGAATACTTCCGAATATCATCGCCAAATTTTTGCTCGACGTCCTTTTTTGAACTTTCCAAAAGACGTTCTTGGGCATCCCCGTTCAGGTCTGAAAAATTTAGATAGATCATAATTTTTAGGTTTTGAAGGGGTTAGTATTCGCTCGGTAACATCAGTGTATTATTCACAAAAAACAACCGCAGTTCATCGAGCGGAAAATCAGTCGCCCGATACCCGTGTTTTTCCAAAATATTATCATTTCCATCCGTGTAGATTATCTCAGCTTCGTAGCCCGTAAAATCCTGTTTGTCCTCGGACAATCTCTTGAAGTCGATAGTAATAAATTCGCTTTGGTTCATCAGGCTTTTTGCGATTACGGAAGCGTCCGTAATGAGCCAAAAACATTCGGCAGCTTCCGCCAAATATTTCAGTCCGTTGGTGTATCGGGTTCTTAATAATGGGATTTGAAATATGGTTTCCGAACCGTGAAAATGTTGCAATCCCTCTTTGATTTCGTTAACTTGTGCTTTCATTGTGATTTCTATTTAAGGAGTTAATAATGAAAAAAGAGGGCGCAACTTTAGACGGAAACGCCCTCTTTAATTTTAGATTACTCGGCTGAATTATTGCCGTTTTTAGTTCCCAACAAAAGGATTTCGCCCGCTTCCACTTCGGTAACATATCTTTTTATACCGTCCTTGTCCTCGTAGCTTCGGGATTTCAGTTTTCCCGTTACCCCGATTTCTTTGCCCTTTCCGGCATATTTTTCGATAATTTCGGCAGTTTTGCCCCAGGCTACAATCGTGTGCCATTCCGTACTTTGGACTTTTTTGCCCTTGGCATCTTTGTAATACTCGTTTGTGGCGAGTGAAAAACGGGCTACCTTTTTACCGCTTTCAAGGTTCGTGATTTGTGGCTCTTGGCCAACATTTCCGATTAACTGTACGTGATTTTTTAAAGTACTCATAATAAAAGAATTAAAAATTAATTAAAATACTATCCGAACCATTCAGACAGTTTGCGTTTATATTTTTTGAAGTGATTTACTTATTATATCCAGAGCGTTTTCCTTTTTTTGTTTTTTTAGTCCCGCTTCCTTTTTGATGTTTTTGTAAGATTTCATACTATTCAGTTTAGATTTACTTCCCATAGAGTATCCTATGATAATTCCAAATTTCCCTTCATAATTTTTTTCTATAGTCCTCCTTTTTACCCACAAAGCCTTTTTGATCGACATACTTTTTATATCCAGAGCATTTTCCTTTTTTTGATTCTTTTGTGCCGTTGCGATATTTTGTGGTGGATTTGATTTCATCTTTTTTTGTTTTCGACTTACTTCCCATAGAGCCTTTACATTACCTTTTTTTGATGCAAATAATTTTACAATATCCAGACCTGCATAGGGCGTATAAAAAGCGAAGCGGCTTTATGCCGCCTGCAGGAATGGATGTTGTTATTTCGCTACCAAAAAAAGTTAATGTGCTATATGGACGGCCAGGAAGTCGAGTGCCTGAAGATGAAGAGAAGCTTCCTTCAACGCTACGGCACAAAATGCGTTATGAAGTAATTCTATGCAGAATTTGCAAAATAAGTTTCTAACCGCTAAAAATGTTCACTTGGATTGAACCTTTTTGCAGTGCAAATGAAAAATGAATGGAGCTGTGAATTAGGAGAAGTAGCCCATTGTATTCACATAAGGTGTCCCTCGCGCAATCACCGCAAATGCCCGGGCCACCAACTTATTTCTTATTATATTGATTGTACTCATTTTGCTCTTACCCATTTCAAGCCTCCTCTCATAGTACGCTTTCATCTCTGGACTTGACTTTATTGCAGCAATGGCACATTGGTGAAGCAGTGATTTACCTTCAAGGTTTGCCAAACGGCTAATCTTCGTCCTTCCTTTTATACTAGTCCCTGAGGTATGCGGAAAAGGTGCTATACCACAATAGGAAGCAAACTTCCTCCACGACCCGAATGATGTAAATCCAGCCGTATATACGATCAAGAAACGAGCAGTAACCCTGCCAATTCCTTTTATCCCAACCAATAGCTCCATCATTTCCTTTAACTCCTGATCGCTCTGTAATAGCTTGTCCATTTCACGTTCAAGGTCACTTATTCTCCAGCTCAAGAGGTTTATAATGTCCTCCTGTACCCAGAACAAAAGAGCATCCTCTTCTAAAACTTTTTTCTGCTCCTTAAGTGTCGCCATATGTCCCGCCCGTTGTCCAACCAATTTTCTTCGAAGGGACATTAACCGTTTCAACCTAACCAAGGTGGAGCCGGGTAATTTAACCAATACCCCCTCTTCCCGGGTTCGATAACCATACAAGGCTATGCGTTTGGCATCCGCCTTATCGTCCTTACCCCTAATGATCCCTAACGAGCGCTTGATCTCCAGACCAGATACTACTTTTAGCAAGTAATTCTCTCTGTCCAATGATTCTACGAGCCTATCCGAGTAGAGTCCTGTGTGCTCCAATATGAACAAGAGATTTTCCTTGTTCACCTTACTTTTGCTCAAAGACCACTTGATCATCTTGCCAATACCTTCTGGATCGTTTGCAAACCCCCTTTGAAGTCCACTTTTATGGATACAACAATCCAAAGTCAGTTTACTCACATCAATACCAATAACATCAATAATTTCCATATTTTTATATTGCATTTAATAGATTGCTTAAACTAAGACCTTTAATAGCAAAGGCTAAAATCCTATATGGTTCTGGCAATCTGGTTACAAAGGACGGGGACTAATACGCTATAGAGGCCGTGAACCTGGCCGTCGCAAAAGTTCACCCCGTCCTTTTTCTTTTATCATCCTAAATTTAATGACAAGGAATGATTAATTTCAATTTTAGAAAGGGTAGGTGCCAAAACTCTATATAGGTCGTTATCCTAGCCGTCGCCGAAGTTCACCTACCAAACTTGTATTTATTAACAAAATTGAAAGTTATGAGTCTCCCCCAGACCCCCTCTTTTCAACACAATCACCATTATAGATAAATACTATATGACAAATCTAAAGGCCCTCGCTGTTACCTTTTTTTGTTGCTGATACAGTTTCAAGATTTTGAAATGATAAGGACTTATAAAAAGTGAAGCGCAGCGTAACGGTTTATGCAGTCTGTTCAAGTTCAAAATGTTGGTATTTTGCTGGCAAAAAAAGGTTAGGGCAGCGAGGGTGCGGAAGTATTTCTAAAGACTTTGTGAAGTACAATAACATAGGAAGTGGCACCAAATGATTAAATGGAATTCCGATTTGGCGGACTCCGTTCACGATTTTGGATTGGGAATGAAGCGTTCCGCTCCAGCGCAGCGGATCGGGTTAGCGGAATGGAAAGTAGAAATTGGGGATGGTGTCCAAGACCTATTTAGAGAAGCTCTTTTCCCGCAATGTAGCTTTTCGCGAAATGCAGGGGAATGTGCTGAACGGGTTATGAAATTCGTATTCAATAAAAGGTTAATATTACTTTGGTGAGTAGTTATCTCATTCTACAAAAGGTTCTTTCTGATTTTCAGATTAAACATTACTTAATACTTGGTAGTAAAGGGGATGCTTTTCTCTGTAGTAAGCTAAATGACTCTCCGCACTTTCAATAGTGTAATTTTCACTACTCAATTGATAATGTTCTTCTGCTTCTTGCAATGAAATGTCGGATTTTACAGTTGTATTTTTCATAATGTTAAAATTTTTGGTTAAACAATATTTGAGCAGAAACCAAACGGAAGCTAAAATCTTGGCTCAAAAGGAAACGGAATAAATAAGCGAGGGAAGAAGAGATGGCTTTATGCCGTAGTCTTTTGATGAAAGTATTTTACGAGTTTACCTTGCGTGTATATTGTATGATAATTAACTTCCTTTTTTAAACGGACTTGATTCACGATTTTGGCAAGGGAATGTAGTGTTACTTTCCAGCATAGCGGAAGGGTTAACGGAATGGAAAGTCGAAATTGGGGATTGTGTCCAAGACCTGTCCAGAGAAGCTCTTTTCCCGGAATGTAGCTTTTCGCGAAATGCAGGGGACTGGGCTGAACGAATTATGAAAACTGTATATCCTTTTGAAGTAGAACGTCAAGCGGACTTAACTTGAAAGGTGTAGGTTGAAATGGAGTTTGACCACTTCCCGATTTTCTTGGGAATGAGTGGGCAAGTGGAAAGGAAATCGGAAGCTTTATAGTTGTGTCCAAGACTTGTTTTAATGAAGCGCTTTGCCTGAAATATAGCTTTTCGCGGAATGTAGGGGAATGGGCTGAATGGCCGTATTATTATCGATTCAATTCATCATCAATATTTAGGTTTCCATTTCCAATTACATTTAGGTGCAAACAATTCTGGACTGAAATAGATTTTGCTAATTAAATCAAGAAACTTATTACTTCTTAAAAGTCCACCGCAATGTTCTGGTTCTGTTGCGATAGTAAATCCTTTTAAACGTTCAAAAATCCAATGAATTAATGGATTGTCCTTATCTAACATTGTACGTATTTCTTGTTCCTGTAGATAGGTAAATTCAAAAGAACCATCACTTAAGCCATTCTTTATCGAAAAGAAGTCCAAGTCTATATCAAAAAATACAGATGTTTCTGATGAATTCAATAAATCATCCTGTAATGTGTCAAAAGTTTTGAATTTTTTGATAGTATGTTTGTTGCCGTACTTATCTATCAATTCTTCATCTTTCCAAGCATCTGGAAAGGAAGCTTGCCTGCAATGCACATAGATATCCCCAATCAAATTGAGATAGGCAGCACATAGAATATGACCGTCATTATTTCCAGCCAGTTTTGCCCAAGAGAATAAAGACACTTCTGCATCACTCGTTAAATCTAATTTATCTAACCATTCTTTTTCTGTTTCACAAGGGTAGCATAAATCCTGATGCCAGTCTAGCGAAACCAAACAAGGTGGATTAGCACTTTCATTCTTACGCATCCATTTGTTCCAATAGAAAAATGCGTATCGATGTTCTTGAAATACTGCAAGTTCTATTGCTTCAGTTTCATTTGTTGGATGCGATAATATTTGTCGTGAAACACCTGGTGGTTCTATGTGATATGGGTTTCTGAATTCAATCATTTTCAATGGTCTTGAAAGGAACAATATCGCTTAAATCATTTTTGATGCCTTGTTCACGTAGTGGCGAAGTGATATTCAACTGAACGACATCTCTATTTTGTCTCCAAATAATCTCTGCGATGAATGCAATTGTTAATTGTACAGATTCCGCTGGATTTTGATTTTCATTTGTGTTCCAGCGTTGTCTCAACTCACTATTCTCATCAAGATTCAAGTCGATTACAGAGGCATATACGTTTCTGTCTGGTATAATTGGTTCAAGACGCAGTTCTTTAATCTCATCAGCTTTGAGGTCTGGATGATTAATTCTCGGAAGGTCAGTCTTTGGCAGAACGAATAGTACATTTGAAAAAACTGGCGAAGTCAACCTAATCATATCCTCAAAGAAATCAGGTATTTCGACTAAACCATTGTCGAAAAAACCAAACCCTACAATTAGATGTTTCTCTTTATCGTACTTTAATCTTTTAAACGCATCTTCAAAGTTTTCTCTGTCTATTAAGTATCTACGTGTTCTCGCTCCGAGGAAAGAGTTTGGAATATATCGATTGATTTGGTCATAAATGATTTGTTGTGCAAATATCGAATCATAATTTAGATGTGGTATGTCTCCTTCTGTAAAACCTTCTTTTCGGAAAAGTATGGAACCTCCATTTAGACCGAATCGCATCACAGGTTCATCATTTGCAAAATCATCTTTATTTATTATGAGGCTGTACTGATTAAATGCATCATCTATCATCGTTGCACTGCTGGCCAAAAATTGACTGATTTTATTATCAGATAATGGTGCATTTGTTCTATTCTGTTGAATTTGCTCTTCAATTCTAATTCGTAATTCAGGCTCAAAACCTTCTATATCCTCCAAAATAGCATCTGACAAATTATAGCCCAGTAAATCCAATAAGTCTTTATTCTCTAATATTTTGTTTAAACAAAACTTGAAATAGTCCAAAGCATCTTTCCATTTAAGTAATTCAAGTACTTTATTTGGCAATCTTGGTTGTTCGGTAAATTGATGAAACGTATAATAGGGTTGCAAGAAAAATTGTCTTATAAAAAGCAAACATACATATTGACAAATCCAAAAGGTTATTTGTCGTGAGAGGCCTAAATTATCAATGTCTGGAAATGGGTATTTAAAATCTGTAGGCGTAACTCTGTTTACATACCCTTCTTTAAAATAGGCAAACCAGTAGAATATGTCATACATAGAGTTAGGCAATAGGTAATAATCTGGCGGCTGACTTTGTGTGAAATTTAGAATTCGTTTTAGTCCATTATTGTTTTGACGATACAATAACAAGCCACCCAATGCATAGTGAAACTCTAAAAATCTTATCTGTTCACTTTCTCTTATTTCAATTTCCTCCTTGTTCTCATAATCTCTAATATCGATGTTGTATTTGCCAGTTTTCCTCCCTAATTGAAATCTATAATATTGGTGTGCAGTGCTCCAATGCTCCTTTATAAACTTTGCATTGTCGGAAATCTGATAGATATTGCCCCACATACTATCATACGTTTTTTCTGATATTGGAATCTCCTGAAAATCCTGTCCCAACAACCACCAATTTGATACTGCGGGAGATGTCAATCTATCCAATTCAGAAACTTCTTTCCGAAGCAATTTTTTAATTAGCTTACGGGTTACATCATAAAAATAAAATGGATATTCTAAAGCTTCGCTTGAATTATGATTATGACGAATTTTAATAAACTCTTCAGTATAAAACTTACTCAATTCCTCTTGTAAATGGATATCCTCCTTTTCTACAGCGAAATAGGCTATCTCGTTAAGTGAATTGATAAGGTTTTCTTTATATCTACTTTCTTTTGAAATTGATTGATATTTCGCAATCAGATATTTCAATAGGCGAGCTGGTTTTCCGTTGTATAAAGCTATTTTGTCAAGCCAGATTATAAAGGATATTACAAGAAAAAAGGTAAGAGTTAATGTCAATAATTTTGCAGAATTTTGCATCCATATTGAGTTTTTCCAAAATAATGGTTCGGCACCTGCAATCAAAAAGGCAAATGATGCGATAGTGAAGAACAACAGCCATTCGAAAGTGGTAACTTTCCTGCTCCGAAATGGCAAAATGCGACCATATGCCCTTTGTGGAAATTCTTGTTCAAAAACTTCGGAAAGATAATTTGAGTCATACCTATTTCCAATATTCGATATTTTATCAATTATTATAGGATAAGCGATACCAATAATGGCAATATCAATCCCAATGCATATTTCTATTATATATTTTAGATTCATTTCTTCATATTTATAGTAATTCCACCGCCTTAAACCAATAATAAAAAATGCTTTTATCTGGCTGTCTTTTCAGTTTATTTAAAAATGCCCAATCTGCTTTTTCAATGTTAAGTTTACTTATGTCTTGTCCTTTGTAATATTCAATTTCTGTTATCTCATCTTGCAACAATATAGCATTCAAATAAGCTAACCTGGCCGAAGCTGCAAGGGCTTCCTCTATTCTGAAATTTCCCGTCATCAAAAACGCACTTCCAAAACTGCGTATGCCACGGTTTAATTCGTCAAACTTCTTTTTTGTTTCCTTGGTTGGGTTACGTTCCCTTTTGGCGATGATGGCACAGGTGTCTATGGCATCCCAAAGCACATCTGTTTCTTTGAGGTTTCTGCCGCTGAAATCTTTATCCGAACTGCGATATGATAGTTCCGCTTTCGCAAAAGCTGAAAAGCTTTTTTTAACCATTGCCATAGCCGTAATGTTTTCAAATAGCTTTCCTAAATCGAACAATTGCTTACAGATTTCCATTGCAAATAACTGGTCGCCCTTATAATATGGAATACCGATGGTCTCTGGCGCAAAAGCAGTAAGCTTGTCGCCACAGATGGAATTTACCGAAGGTGTGGTAATTGATATTATAGGCTCATTAACCGATAGCCAAGGAATTTCAATGGAAGATTCTATGAGCTCTGGATAATGTGGGCTGTCAAAAAGAATATCCAACAGAATGGTTACTGGAACGTTCGGGTTGTAATCTGAATCAAATTCAAAAGTATAATGTGCCTTTGGAACGCCTTCTTTATAACTTCGACGTTCATTCAAAGTGTGGCTTTTAAAATGTGAGTTGGCAACAACCGCATCAAGGATTTTTTCCAATGGGTCACGCTCTACACTCGAAATAATATCGATATCTATTGAAAACCGATTGCCTTCTTCAAGTAAAAGCACCAGTGAAGTGCCCCCTTTAAAGACAAAATCAAGTCCTTCTATTTTTAGATGTTCCAACAATGAAAATGCGTGAACCATTTTTTCCAAAATGGTCACATTAATGCCTTTATGTTCTTTTTTTGACCGAAAAATACCCAGCCACTCTTTTGTGAAGCTTTTGTTTTCAATCATTGATTATGTCCTCTAAAATATTCGGTATGTGGTTATTCATAAATTGCTTGATTTCCTGTTCTTTCTTTCGTCTTTTCGCATAGCTAAAGAGCTTTGTGAAATTAATACTGTATCGCTCAAGTATCTTTTCATAAATATTTATGAGTTCAGAGCCTTGGTAAAAATGGTACAGGTTTTCATCGGCAAACAAGTCCACCATTATTTTTTCAAGTGTGGCGACTGGAACTAAATTTTTTTTGTCTTTCAATTTACTTATCGGTGCTCTGGTGACGAGACGTTTTATGACCACGGGGACAGCACTCTCGGAAATGTAGAATTCAATTTCCTTGTCATCGGGATTCAAGAAAAAATCCATTTTCAACGAATCGTTGAGATAATAGTATAGTGATTCTGTAAATTCTTTTTCCACTTCTACTACAATCATTTGATTGGATACTTGATGCAGAGTAAATTCATTTAGCCATTGGTTTTCCCATATAGCATATTGGATTTCCTCAAACCGTTCATTGGTCTTACTTGCTATTTTTAGAACACTATCAGACAGTACTGGTCTATACTTGGGTTTATGGGATATAACATACAATCCATGACCAATAGTTTTGATGATGTCTTTTTTCTTCAGGTCGTAAATGCGCCAACTAAATGTACTTTCCTTCAAATCCGGTTCAAGGTCCAAATAAAACTGAAATAGCTGGTCCCTATCAAAGGAACTTTGCTCTTTAAACGCTTCTATAAGCTTGTTTTCTATAATTTTTGGCATAATACAATATCAAAACTTTGCCAAAAATACAAAAAAGTGGCGAATATTTGAAAACTAATTATCGCCACTATGTCAATAAAGTGGTAAATATTTGAAATGGTTATTTCTAATAGAAATTATTGGGATTTGCCAAAAGAACATCATATTGAAATGAAAAAAAATCCAGTTTAAGGTACTGGATGAACCTTTATTGATGTTATGCCATCGCATAAACTTCATCGAACAGTTTCTTGTCCAATCGTTCCTGTTGACCGAAACTTTTCTTTAAGACATTATGAAGTACTGAATTGAACGCATTGTAACCTAACCACAGATTTGGTTCTTCATTGAGCAACAAGGCTTCATAGTTCAAGATTTCTATGACCTCACGAGATTTTTTCGACGGGTCGCTGTTCTTGTCGCTACACTCGTATCGGAACAGTTTCGTTCTGTCAAGAATCGCCTTCACAAATTCCTGTGTATCGATGATTTTAAATTCTTTCATCTTGTCGAATTTCTTGGTAATGGTATAGAATTCATTGTCCAGAAATTTATCGAATAGATTGTTCAGCCTCGGCATAATCAAGTGCGTATTGTTCTTATTGTGCTTTATGGAAAACTCGATTTCAGCCTGTGACACGTGCAGACCATTTGAGCATACTTCTCTATAAAAACCGAAGTGTCCAGAGGTCTTTTCACTTCCGTCATACGAATTCTTGAACCGAAGCATCGGCAATATCAAGTCCTTATGGTTCTTGACTGTAAACTGGCTTTTGTCGTCGATAATAAAGTCAGTAATGAACGACCTATCATTTTTGTTGATGGTGCGTTTGTGGAAGTTCAGTTGTGCATCAGTCAGCATTTCTTCAGCTTTCTTGAAGAACAGTTGATTTGGAATGTGACCGTAGCTGTTCGATACGACGTTAACGATTTTGCCATTTGAGATAATGGCATTTTCAAGCCCTCTTCGGGATTCCATCTGTGTCAGACTTTTTAAGGATTTCATTTCTGATGACACGAAAATTTCATCCTGTTGCAAATTTTGTAAATACATAGCTTTTGAATTTAGATTAAACAATATTTGAGCAGTACCCAAACGGAAGCTAAAATCACAGCTCAAAAGGAAACGGAATAAATAAGCGTAGGATGTTGCGTTGGCTTTATGCCGTAGTCTTTTGATGGGTGTATTTTACGAGTTTACCTTTGCTCTGATATTGATTGATACCCCCTTCCTTATGAACCCATCTTTCAAAACATTATCATAAAAAAGAAAAAGGGGCCAGCACGAATGCCGACCCTTCTTCAAACAACAAAAGCTAATCGTTGAGTTCCTCAATTTGCTTTTCAAGAACTGTGATGCGCTCTTTCAAACGTGCTTCACGCTTGTCCCTCTTTTCGGTATATTCTTTTTCAATGTCGGCAATCTTGGATTTATAATATCCTTGCATTGCTTTGTAGAATGAAATGTTGGTCAGATTATTGACGTGATTGCTTTCGCTAAAATGCACTTGCTTTGTGAGCATATAGCGTATTAACTTGTGAAAGATTTCCTTTTTGAACTTCTTCTTGAAATTCTCAACCATTTCAACTTTTGTCATCTTTGAAGTTTCGCACAAGAACTTTGAGAAATACTTTTGCTGGCTCATATAGTCCACATTATTTTCAAAGAGCGATATCGAGAATGCGACCATTTCGTCTGTTGAAAGTGTCTTCTTCGTATCAATGTATTTTGTTTCTCGAATCATCTGGACAACTTCTTCAAACTGCTTGTTGTTCTCTATTTGCTTCTTGCGGATTTCCCTTTCGTTGATTTTAATGATTTGCTCTTCAGGCGTGCAGTCCGCCATTTTTCTATTCGCCAATGGTGCCGAGTATTCCATAGAATCGTTCTTAGATTTTTCGACAATCTTTACAAAGATTTCCTTGTGCTGGAATGAATCGGGATGGAATACGATGCCGTTTTTAAATCCATTTTCTTTTGCTGAATTGAATTTTTCCAATTCTTCTGTATAATTCTGTAACGCCTCGCTCAACTCTGCTTTGATTTCATCTTCGGAATAATCATAGTGTTGATATTCTTTCTGAATCGCCTCTAGGGTAGGTTCAATAGGATTTTCTATGATTTCAACATCGTCCAGTAGATAGACTTTCAATCCGTTCTTTTCCAATTGTGATATTATGAGCTGATTACTTTCGTCATCTGCCCAATATTGTCGTATTTCAGGGATTAAAAGGATATTCTCTTTCTTGGACTTTTCAATCAGGTTCAAGAACGATTTGCTTTTCTTCGTTTCAAAACAAGCTGCTTTCGTACAGACCATTTTACCATCGCCGAACAGATTGCCTTGATTGGCTGCATTGAACGGACATTCTACACAAGACCCAGCTTTCGAAACCAATTTTTTATCAGCTACATCAAAAGACGCTTTTTCCAAATCATAGGTCTGGTCTTTAATCATCCTGTTTATCTGATGTGCGTTAAAATCTTCGCCCATTGTTTCCAACATCATTTGTTGTTCTTCCGGTTCAAAGAGCGCTACACCGACACCCAATGATATGGTCATTTCGCCATTGCGTACAAATTGCTTGAAACCGTCAATCAATCCAGCTAATTTTAGACGCTGTCTGATGAAGTTATCTGTCCTACCCAATCGCTTTGCAATTTCGGTAGGCTCATATTTCTCACTTAGGTAAGCAATCGCCTCAGCTTCTTCGGTCGGTTCGACATCCTGTCTTTGCAGGTTTTCGATAATCTGAACTTCAAGCACATCATTGTTCTCATAAGCACTAACGATACAGGGCATCGTTTTCTTTCCTGCCAATTTACTGGCACGATATCGACGTTCGCCCATCACGATGATGAAATGGCCATTTTGTTGTCTTACCGTGATTGGCTGTAACACACCGTGCTTTTCGATACTCTCAGAAAGCTGCTTTAATGCATTCTCGTTAAAAGTCTTTCTTGGCTGTTCCGGGTCAGGCTTGATTTTGCCCAATTGTAAGTTCTGAATTTGAAGAATGGATGATTTCTTTCCGTTTACTTCTTTCTTGACAGTAGATTTCGCTCTACTGCGCTGCTTTGTGGTACTCGCTTTTGTTGTCATAATACTCAAATTTTTGATTAAACAATATTTGAGCAGAAACCAAACGGAAGATAAAATCTTGGCTCAAAAGGAAACGGAATAAATAAGCGTTGGAAAGAGCATTGGCTTTATGCCGTAGTCTTTTGATGGAAGTATTTTACGAGTTTAAATTGCGGTTATATTGTATGATAATAAACTCCCCCTTACGAAGTAATAAGGTTGCTATTTAGCAGAATTTATTATTTTACCAGAAAATTAATAGGGTTTAATAACAAATAGAAATATTTGACATCAATACAAATGTTGCCCTGAAATTAGCAAAATGTTGTACCTATGTTGTACCTGACATTTTTTTCGACATTTTTTTAAATGGAAAAAGCCGAAGATTTCTCTTCGGCTTTTGTACGGGCGGGGAGACTCGAACTCCCACACCTCGCGGCATCAGATCCTAAGTCTGACGTGTCTACCAATTCCACCACGCCCGCATTTTAATATTTTAACACTTTATATTTCGCTATGTCCTAAGTCTAGCGTGTCTACCAATTCCACCACGCCTGCATACTATTTTTAACGTACTTAGGACTCCCGTTAAAAACCAACACCCTTATCTCTAAAAATGCGAGTGCAAATATAAGAAAGATTTTGAATATGAAAATCTTTTTTGACAGAAATTTTAAGAGCTTCTTAAAATTTATTTCGCGTAAATGTTTTACCTCAGCATTACAGTTAATATTTCAAGCTTTATAGGCTGCTTTCAAAGTCATTTAGGTTCCAATCCGTATTTTTACGAGAATTAGAAATTGACTTTATGAAATCAGCCCTGTCTCACTTTTATCTTAAAAAAACTAATTCGGGGCGAATTACATCTGACATCTAAAAATCTATAAAAATAACCCAATGAAAGACATTAAAAAATATATAGACACCCATCAAAAACGCTTTTTAGACGAACTAATTGACCTTTTAAAAATTCCGTCTATAAGTGCAGACAAAGCCTATAAAGACGAAGTTTTCAACACTGCAGACGCCGTGGCAGAACGCCTTAAAGAAGCGGGTTGCGCGAAGGTAGAAATCTGCGAGACTCCCGGCTACCCAATTGTTTATGGCGAACTGCTAAAAGACAAAAACCTACCTACTATTTTAGTGTACGGGCATTACGATGTGCAACCGCCAGATCCAATGGATTTATGGGATAGCGCGCCTTTTGAACCGGTGATCAAAAAAACCGAATTACATCCGGAAGGTGCCATCTTCGCTCGCGGTGCTTGCGATGATAAAGGCCAAATGTACATGCACGTCAAAGCGCTGGAATATATGACTCAAAATGATGATTTGCCGTGCAACGTGAAGTTTATGATAGAGGGGGAGGAAGAAGTAGGTAGCGAAAATCTGGGCTGGTTTATTTCCCGCAATCAGGAAAAGCTGGCTAATGACGTGATCTTGATTTCAGACACCGGGATGATCGCAAAAGACGTACCCAGCATCACCACAGGCCTTCGCGGACTCAGCTACGTAGAGGTTGAAGTTACCGGACCCAACCGCGACCTTCACAGCGGACTTTACGGCGGTGCAGTAGCCAATCCGATTAATGTGTTAACCAAAATGATCGCTTCGCTTCACGATGAAAACAACCACATCACCATTCCCGGTTTTTACGACAAGGTTGAAGAGTTGAGTAAAGAAGAGCGCGCAAAAATGGCCGAAGCACCTTTTTCATTAGAAAACTATCAAAAGGCACTGGATATTGATGCTGTATATGGTGAAGCCGGTTATAGCACAAGCGAGCGCAACAGCATACGCCCTACTCTTGATGTCAATGGTATTTGGGGCGGCTACATAGGCGAAGGAGCAAAAACCGTGATCGCCAGCAAGGCCTATGCAAAAATAAGTATGCGGCTTGTACCCGATCAGGACTGGAAAGAGATCACCCAGCTCTTTAAAAAACATTTTGAGAGCATCGCTCCTAAAGGCGTTCGCGTAAAGGTTACCCCACATCACGGCGGCCAGGCCTATGTGACTCCTATTGACCACATCGGGTATAAGGCAGCGGAGAAAGCTTACGAAAAAACCTTTGGTAAAACCCCCATCCCACAGCGCAGTGGCGGCAGTATTCCTATTGTTGCTCTTTTCGAAAAAGAACTCAATAGCAAAACCATTTTGATGGGCTTTGGTTTAGATAGCGATGCGATTCACTCGCCCAATGAGCATTTTGGCGTCTGGAATTTTTTAAAAGGAATCGAAACCATTCCGCATTTTTATCACGAGTTTACAAAGATAAAAACTTCAGAAAATTAAGATATGATTTAGGGCGTGACCCCACTAAAAATCGGGGTCGGGCTTTTACGCTCTATATTTTTTTCGGCGTAAAAAACCTCTAAAAAGGATGCCGCTTCAATCCCTCACGCAGGGTTTCAGTGATTAGCAAACAGTCTCAGCTTACAGTATTTAAATTAAAAATTGGTAACTGAGTGAATTTCATCAAGCGAGAGCGCGGTGAAATTTGTATCGAAGTTAGTTTACGGTTTAAGAATAAAATTAACTCAGTAACTCAACAAAAAAACCGTAAAGCATCAAGCTTACGGTTTTTTTTATTTTGAATTTCAAACCTTGAACGTTAAATTCTAATCTGTGCATATTTCGCCTGAATAAACATAAAGACGGCGTATGCTACCAAACCAAGTGCAACAATTCCCATTACACTAGCTCCAAAATTATTTTGTAGAAATTCAAACGCAGCAACTTTCCCTCCGGTATCCCCTCCTTCACCTAAGGCAACTTTAAAGAATAAAAAGGCCACAATTCCTGAAACGATTCCACGGGCGGTAAATCCTATTTTACCGGCACGAATTAAGGTTTTTTGTTCCTTAGAGCTCAAATCACTTTCCTGAACATCTTCTCTAAATTTTCCGCTGTATGCTTTATACAATTGAAAAATTGCTTTCCCGGCAAGACATAAAGCCACAAAACCTACTAAGTAAGGCCCGTAGGGTTTTGACATCAGCGTAGAAACCATAGAATCGCTACCACCAGAAGCTGAACTATTACCCAATACCATCTTGGCTGCAGTGTAACCCAAAGCTCCGTAGAAGAAGCCACTTACAATATATCCTGCGCGTTTAAAAAATCCTTTAAGTTCACTCCAGGAATCTCCCGGCCCATTGATCGCTTCATAAAAACGATAGAATGTGTAGCCAAATAACCCAAGTGCAAGGACACCTAACAATACTTTTCCGTAAGATTGTTGTCCTAGAAATTGCAAAACATTGTCGCTTCCACTTTTTGAACCGCCCAGATTAAAGGCTGCCATCGCGGTTAGTAAACCTATAATTGCATACACTGCGCCCTTGGCAACCATCCCTGCCCGGGCGAATTTTTCTTTCTTATTGTTCATCTTTCATCATTTTGGTTAGTTGCTGACAATCTATAGATTACCTCGCTCCTGCTCTCCCAATCTGATGTTATTTTAAACCTAAGGTTATGCTAAAAAGAATTAAATCTTCTTCACGTAATCAGTCACCAAAACGATCTGCTGCCCATCAACTTTTCCTTCAATGTATTTTTCATTCTCATGATCTAGTGAGATACGGCGTACGGCAGTGCCTTGCTTAGCTACCATACTGCTCCCTTTTACCTTAAGATCTTTGATCAATACAACAGAATCTCCTGCTTCAAGCACAACTCCGTTACTATCGCGGTGAATAAGACCTTTTCCTGAAGATTCTTCAGTGATACCGGCTTTTGCCCACTCATGCACTTCTTCTTCCATATACATCATATCGAGCAAATCCTGAGGCCACCCTTCTGCTTTTAACTGATGCAACATGCGATAGGCCACCACTTGCACAGCAGGCACGGTACTCCACATACTATCATTTAAACAACGCCAATGATTTGGCTCTACTGTTTCCGGGTTTTCAAGTTGATTTTTGCAGATTCCAGATATAAAAATGTGATTATCAGCGGTATCCCCATCGGGCGAATTGGGAACGGCATATATATCCAAATCTTCAGTGCTTCCACTCAATTCACAAACATTGCCACTGCGGTCTCTTAAATCTTGTTCCAGACTCATGATTTCTTTATTCTTGGTTAAGGCGACAAAGTTAGGATTATTGTTAAAAGATGCGTTAGGTATCGCGGCTTTGTTCTGCTCTTTTTACGACAGGTTTCCAAGTGATTTTCCCGAGAAGAAAATTATATCGAGACACCTTAGGGAGAAAAAGAGACTGCCTAGATCATGTCTGCCCTTGCGTACTCGATTTTCAGTTATCAAAGACTGGGAATACTGGAACCAACAAAAATTTAAACTATTCTTCACTCTACACTTGTAGAATTAAAATTTATCTCTACATTTGTAGAGCAAATTCTAAAAACATAGAGCAATGAGCCTTTCTAATGCCGAAGAACAATTGATGCAAATCTTGTGGAAACAAGAAAAAGCCTTTATGAAAGACCTCATTGAAGCATATCCCGAACCACGACCTGCTACAACTACCGTCGCCACGTTGTTGAAACGTATGCAGGACAAGAATTTTGTAGACTATGTGCAATACGGACGTTCACGCGAGTATTTCCCGCTAGTTAGAAAAAAGGATTATTTCTCCAAGCAGGTCAACGGGATGATTAAAAATTTCTTTAACGACTCGGCTGCACAATTTGCTTCGTTTTTTACCAAAGAAACCGATTTGTCACCGCAGGAGCTTGAGGATCTAAAGAAGCTGATTGATGAACGCCTAAAATCTAAAAAGTGATGCTCGCCTACCTTATCAAATCTATCCTGTGCCTGCTGGTGCTCTGGGGCTTTTATAAAATCGCTTTAGAACAAACGGCCGCGCATAATTTTAAGCGGTTTTACCTGCTGGGGAGTATGATTCTTGCTTTGACTTTACCCTTGCTTACATTTAGCTATACGGTTGAAGTTGAACCCCAGCCTGTGGTTGCAGAAACGTATTTGGACCCGACTGCTTTGACGGAAGTTCCGGCAGCTACTCTTGTCGACGAACCTACAAACTGGCTGGCTATCAGTTTAGGAATCATTTACGCTGCAGGCGTTCTGCTTTTTGGATTTCGGTTTCTGCGGAATTTGATTCGGCTTCGGAAGAAAATAAATAGCAACGAGAAGGTGCAGGCAAAATCCCACATCAACGTGCTCCTGGCGGGAAAAGTGATTCCGCATTCGTTTCTTCGGTTTATATTTCTGCCAAAAAAAGAGTTCAAGAACAATACCATCGCTCCTGAAATTCTCGCACATGAACAGGCGCACGTCGCTCAAAAACACAGTTGGGATATCTTGGCAGTCGAATTTTTGCAAGCGGTCTTTTGGTTCAATCCGCTACTTGTTTTGTTGAAAAAAAGTATCACGCTCAATCACGAATTCCTGGCAGACCAGGCTGTGCTAAAAAATGAAAATTCTATAGAAAACTATACCAATCTTTTATTTAACTATTCGGGAGGTGCTCATCACACTGCGTTAAGTAGCCCGATCAATTATTCATTAACTAAAAAACGAATTCTTATGTTATCAAAAACCCGTTCGGTCAAAAAACTGGCCACCCGTCTCGCACTTTTTGTGCCCGTGCTCGCACTCTGTGTGTATTTCTTTAATCAGGAAATTGTAGCGAAGCCAGTCCTATCAAAAACAAATGAGCAAACTATTCAAGGACAATGGATTGATCAGGAAACAGAATTTGTAGAAATTCAGGTTTTCAAAAGAAATGATTCTTTGTTTGCTAGAGATTTTGAAAATGAATTTTGGCTTGAGAAATCATCAGATACTCAATATAATGTTCATTCTAAAAATTCAAAATTCAAAAAAACTACAACCCTTACAATCAATAAAGAAAAGGATATTCTACTATGGGGGAAATCTGCATTCATCCCTTATAGCAAAAGCCTTCGAGAACTTTTTGCTGGTGAGTGGAAAGCAGTGAATAACAACAAAGTATTCTCAATTAAATCTGCCTATGGAAATACAAGTTGGGTTATCAGGGACGAAAATGGAGCAAATAATTATTACCCAGTAATTACAGGTGATGGCTTTTATTTTACTTATGATGGCAAGGATACCTATTTCACCATTGAAAATGGGATAATGCAAAGTTCAACTGGAGATACATTTAAAAAAATATCAAATGATAAAATATTTCGGTCAACACCTCAACACGGCAATAAACAAATAATTTTTCAAAAAGAATTTAGTCGATATAGTGATGACTCAAAAACCAAAATTCTTAAGAAGAAATCACCCACTTCTCAACAACTAAATGATTGGAAAGACGCATCGCAATACGAAGTTTGGGTTGATGGTAAGCGATTTAAAAATTCAAAACTAGCCACAAAAACCCCATCAGACTTTAGCTATGTTATGGTTAGTAAACTGGAGAAAAATGCTAAAGACTATGGTAAATATTATCATCACGTTAGCTTAATGACTCCTACCTACTACAAGTCGCATAAAGAAATAGAACTACCTCCTGCGCTAAAAGAAATTCAGGAATATCTAACTTTAAAATTACGAGTTAAAGATGAATCTGTATGGGTAAATGGGAAGTCTACTTCAGTAGAGAATTTTGTAAAAACCATTAACGAGATCACTAAAGATTGGACAAAATCTGATATGATGAATTACTCTATCCAAGTACAAACCAAGAATGGAGTTGACAAAGTCATAAGTGCACTTTCAAAAGAATTCAAAAAGACCAATCTTTATAAAATCAATCCATCACGGGAATTGATTCCACCACCTCCACCACCGGCTCCTGCAGCGCCGGCAAGTCCAACAAATAGAGTTCCTCCACCACCGCCACCTGCTCCTGTTCAACCTGTAAATCCTGTGAGTGGAGTGCCTGCATCCGCAGCAGCAATGCCGCCGCCGCCAGCACCACCAGCATCACCTGAAGAAATGATTGTATTGGCTAAAAACAATATTTATTATAATGGGAATAAAGTAAGCGAATCAAAAGCCAAAACGTTATTTGATAATGCCGATCAATACGATATACTTTTTAAAAAAGAAAAAAGCTACAACCTGCTTTTAATAACAGACAAAGACTAAAATCTGTTCTTTCAGCCCAAAAATTTTAAGACAGAACTAATTTTAATTCCTCACAGATTTGATAATCTGTGAGGAATTTTTTCACGCACATACAACAAACCCCACAGGTTCAGCGTTCTAATTCTTATTAACAAGACGGGATTTATTCAGCAGGTTATTCTAAATTTATATACAACAGATACGCTCATCAAAAGCTTGTAAGAGCTTGCCGAAAAACCTGTGGTGAGCCTGTCGACCACTTGTGGTGAGCCTGTCGAACCATCAATCATCAAACTATGCTTAAAAAATTTTTTATTCTGTGCTCGGGTGCTGATCACGCCTTGTTAGAAACCTGTGCTCCCGGCGAGCAAAACAAATATGCCGGTATTGGCGCTACGGTGTTTTTTACCGCCCTGATGGCTTTTATTGCTTCGGGATATGCCTTGTACACGGTTTTTGATAACGTAGCCATCGCAGTGGGCTTTGGATTTTTGTGGGGTTTGCTCATCTTCAACCTGGATCGCTTTATTGTTTCGACCCTTAAAAAAAGGGATAACTTTTTAGATGAATTCTTACAGGCTGTACCGCGACTCATTCTGGCATTGATTATCGCAATTGTAATTTCAAAACCGCTGGAACTCAAAATCTTTGAGAAGGAAATTGATCGGGTACTTCTTGAACAAAAAAATGATTTGACACTGGCCAATCAAAACCAGATCGCAGATCAGTTTACACCTGCAGTTGCTACTTTAGATGCGGAAATTGATGGCTTAAAAAATGAAATTTCAACAAAGGAAGTTGAAGTCAATGCCCTTTACGACACCTACATAACCGAAGCGGAAGGAACTTCAGGAACCGGAAAATTAGGAAAAGGTCCGGTTTATGCCGAAAAAAGAGAAAAGCATGATGCAGCTTTAGCGGAACTGAATCAGTTAAAAACCACAAATGCTGAAAAAATAGCAGCGTTAGAAATTCAGAAAACCGAGTTAGCAACCGATTATGAAAACCGCGTTATAGAAACACAACCCATCATTGATAATTTTGACGGTTTAATGGCGCGTATTGAAGCTTTGGACGAATTACCATGGCTGCCTTCATTCTTTATTTTCCTACTGTTTTTAGCCATTGAAACGACTCCTATTTTTGCCAAACTGATTTCATGCCGCGGAGAATACGATCTTAAACTGGCTGATGCCGAAGGTGAACTTAAATCGTGGGCGACTCAAAAAGCCAATCAGCGTAAAAACTTGATTGATGCAGATAACATCATCAATGACAAGGTTTACGGCGACTTAACGCAGGAAGAAGAACTCTACAATTACAAAAAGAAAATGGCGCGCGAATTGATGCAAAAACAGCAAGATGCGTTTTATAAACGCCAGAGTAAATTGTTGTAACTTAAATATCCCTTCTCCCAAGGGAGAAGGGCCGGGGATGAGGGGCCACTAGAACTTTCGTTCAGGATTATAAACACTCAAATCAAGCGATGGTTTTTTGTCATCAATAATCTCAGAAACTAGCAATCCGGTTCCGGGGCCTAAACTCCAGCCCATCATGGCGTGGCCCGCTGCGATGGTTAGATTTTCCCATTTTGATGTTCTTCCAATATAAGGCAGACCATCAGGCGTTACCGGTCTTAAACCGCATTGAGCCTCTGCTTTTTCCTGCTCGGTAATTGAAACATTTTCAAAATACTTGGGCACTGCTTTAGCAATAGCTTCAACTCTCGCTTTATTGATATTATGATTGATCCCGGCGATTTCCATAGTACCGGCATATCTTGTAAAACCGTTCATAGGCGTCACGGCAACTTTAGCTTCGCATAAAATAGAAGGCAATGTGATTCCGGTTTCAGTTTCAGAATTGATGCGGTAGCCTTTTCCGGCTTGCATTAAAATATTTAGGTTCAGTTTCTTATTTAAAGATCCTGCCCAGGCTCCGGTTGCTAAAATAACCTCATCTGCTTTAACGGTCGTTCCGTAAGCAGTTTTTACAGCATTTATCTTTTTTCCGTTGAAATCAAAATCAACTACTTGCTCCTGTTTTAAGAAAGTTGCTCCTTTTTGTAATAAAAGTGTTTTAAGCTCTTCCATAAATTCTCCCGGAGTGGTATGCTGATCACACTCGTAGAAAGCTGCACCTTTTATATTTAGTTTAGCATCAGGCATTTTTTGCTGCACTTCTGCTGCAGAAAGCATATGCGCAGGCAAGCCTTCTTTAGTCGCCAATGCTAATACATGCCCTTCTTCTTCAAGCATATGCTCACTTTGACATAGCATCAGCAAACCTTTCTTTTCCAATTGAAAACTGAAATTTTCAGTGGCTTTGATATCAGAATATAAATCGCGGGAAAGCAAATTGATATCGCGAATTGCCGGAATGGCTTTAGCTACATTCTTGTCAGAACACGAATTATTAAACGCCATCGTCCATTTTAAAAAGTCAGCATTTATACGAGGCTTTATATACAACGGACTCTTACTGCTAAACATCCATTTTATACCTTGCTTCATCACTCCTGGTGCCGCAAGCGGAATAATATGGCTTGGGGTTAGATAACCGGCATTCACATATGATGCGCCGCTATCCATGCTTCCCTGATCAATTACGGTTACTTGATGACCTGCTTTTTGAAGATAATAGGCACTAGATAAACCTATGATCCCACCGCCAATAATTACGCAATTCTTTCCCATATTAGTAGATGTTGTAGTCCCAAAGAGACTTTTTATTGAGTAAGTTTTCTATAAAATAATTCCAGCGCTTTTTCTGAAAGTATGCATTATGCTTTCCGGTATACCCGTGACGTTGACTCGGTATGATGAGCATATCAAATTCTTTATCCGCTTTGATTAATGCTTCAGCGAATTTAAAAGTTGCCGAAGGATTCACATTATCATCAATACCGCCGTGAACCAATAGTAATTTTCCCTTTAGGTTAGGAGCCATTGTTATGTTAGAAACTTCTTCATAACGAGAATCTATTGGGTATCCCATATACATCTCAGGCCACCAAGCTTTTTCCATTCTAAAATCGTGATCCCCGCTGCTGGCAACAGCTACTTTATAAAAATCAGGAAATGCTAACACTGCATGACCGGCATCAAAACCACCTGCTGAATGCCCAAATATCCCAACATGCTCTGCATCTACCCAGTCATATTTTTCACCTAAAAATTCAATCGCATTCACGTGATCTCTCAAGTTATCGCCCATATTCATATAGGAAACATCCCTAAACGCTTTAGAGCGACCTGCCGTTCCTAAGCCGTCTACAGCAACAACTATAAAACCTAAATTCGCCATTGCCTGATTGCTAAATGCCTGACCAAACGAGCGCGGAAAACGCTGCGTATGCGGACCAGTATAGGTAGCATCAATCACAGGATAACTTTTAGATGCATCAAAATTTATGGGTTTCCAAAGTGCACCGTAGATAGGCGTTTTACCATCTTTACCAGTAAGTGTAAAAACCTCTGGAGCTTCCCAGCCTTCTGCCTCAACTGCTGCAAAATCAGCTTCGGTAAGAGTTTGAATTATTTTTCCGTTCTTTTTGCTTCTTAAAACGGTTTTTGAAGCTAGATCTACTGCAGAAATAACATCTACAAAATAATCCGAACCTTCTAAAAACTGAATATCGTGATTCGTATTTTCCGGTGTTAGTTCAGTGATTTTTCCATTCAAAGAAATACGATAAAGTTTCTGATGATAGGGGTTTGCATCAGCTTCTACTCCTGAAGCGGTATAATAAATCTCTTTTTTCTTTTCATCAATGTAAATGATGTCACTTACTACAAAATCACCATCAGTCAATGCTTTTAAAGCTCCGCTATCTTTGTTTAGCAAATACAATTGTTTCCAACCGCTACGCTCAGAAAGCACTACGAGATCCTGCCAACCTTCTATTTCACGATATTCAAAATTATCGATACTGGTTTTTACAGACTCTTCATACAACGTCTCAACACGTTCTGCGTCTAAATCAACAGTCTTTATATATTGGTCTTTATAGCCTCTGCTACGATAGGAAGTAATCATTTTATGAGGCTCTTGCTCAAGCCATCTTAGCCAAATCCCGTTAACGTGAATTTTTGTTGGCAAGTCAATATCCAACTGCTTTCTTGCAGGCACGTCAAAAAACACCGGCTTGTAGGTCACCATTGTAGTATCACCGGGCGACCCGCGATAATAACTGAGTAATTTGGGTTTATACAAACTGTCTATGCTGTAATCCAGCAAATACATTTTTTCGGCATTACGGGTATCTACGACCTGAGTAACCAAATATTTTGAGTCTGGTGACCATTGCACATTAAAATGTTTAGGACGCTCTGTACCTTCTCCTTCAATGATGTCAAACCAGCCAATACTACTTGCATAATCGTAACCCTTTTCTCCATCTGTGGTTAGTGAGAATTCAGTATCTGACTCTGTGCTTTTTATAAATAAGTTATGTTCTTTAACAAAGGCCACCCACTTTCCGTCAGGTGATTTTGATTCGTCTTGATTATCCCTTCCGCGTTTTCTTTCTTCCTTTTTATCAGCATCATCTAGAACTCCTGTTTTTGTATTCCAGATGTAGCTTTTATTATCAAACTCAAAACGGTACCCGTCTTTTCTCCTATTTATTTTAGAAATTGAAAGTTTATTAGCTTCCACTTGGTTCTCTACCTTTTCAGATAATGCTGCTGCAAGTTTTTCCTGATCAAACAGCGGTTTTACCCTTCCGCTTTTAGACGAAAGAGTTTTATAGGTTTTTTGATCTTTAGCGTAATCAACAAACCAAATCCCGGAATGATCTTCAAACTCATAAACATCGGTATCTAAATTAAACACCTTTTTGTTCATCAGGTTTCCGTAGGTATAATCTATGGCTACTTGATACTCTGCCATAGTCATTTGCTCCTGAGCAAAAACCACTAAACTGCAGCATAAGCTTGCCAGAAAAAAAACTGTTCTAGTATTTAAAACCTTCATACGCTATTTTTTATTATAAAACCTGAAACCCAAAGGCATAAGGATCGTCAGTATCTATGGTCAGGGTATTGTAGCCGTATATACGCGCCCAACCTTTAATACTGGGAACTACAGCTTCAAAATCACCTATTCTTGTTACTTCTTCTACACGCCCCGTAAACTTAGAGCCTATAAAACTTTCGTGAATAAAATCTGTGTGTGGTTGAATAATGCCTTTTGCATGTAATTGAGCAATACGCGCCGAAGTACCGGTACCACACGGAGAACGGTCTATCGCTTTATCGCCATAAAATACCGCATTACGCCCTGAAGAAGAAGGGTCAAGTGGATTGCCCGTCCACAACATATGACTCACATCGCGAATGGTATCATTCTCAGGATGCACAAAACAATCTTTATATTTCTCATTGATTTTCTCTCTGAGAATCTTACTCAAGCTAACAATTTTTGAAGCATTAAAATCGTGCACTCCGCTAAAGTTTTGCTGCGGATCTACGATGGCATAATAGTTACCACCATAAGAAACATCAAAATGAAGTTCGCCCAAATCATCACAGTCTATCATCAAATCACGTGCTGCGAGGTAACTTTTTACATTAATTAATTTTACCCAGTCTACTTTTTTACCGGTTTGCTGATATTCTATCTCAACGAGTCCTGCCGGTGCTTCCATTCTGATCTTACCGGGAGTTTTAGGGGTGATAAGGCCTTCTTCTATGGCAATGGTAATTGTCCCGATAGTGCCGTGGCCGCACATTGGCAGACAACCGCTGGTTTCTATAAATAAAATTGCAAAATCATTTTCCGGGTCGTGAGGTGGAAATAAAATACTCCCGCTCATCATATCGTGTCCCCGAGGTTCAAACATTAAACCCGTGCGAATCCAGTCATACTCTCTTAAAAAGTGTTGACGTTTCTCACTCATCGTTTTACCTTCTAAAGCAGGACCTCCGGCTTTTACCACACGCACAGGGTTTCCACAGGTGTGCGCATCTATACATTCAAAAGTGTGTACAGCCATTTTTTAATTCACGTATTGATTTGTTTATTTTTTAGTTTCGGCCTTAGCCATAGCTATATATTCATCTACGCGCTCTTCAAGAATAGGGAGGGTTACAGTTCCCTCTTCTAAAATCACGTTGTGAAATGCACGAATATCAAAATCTTCGCCCAATGCTTTTTTAGCACGCTCTCTGAGTTCGCGTATTTTTAATTCGCCTATTTTATAGCTTAATGCTTGTCCCGGCCAAGCGATATATCGGTCAGTTTCAGTATTCACTTCGTGAATAGAAAGTGCTGTATTTTCAGACATATAGTCTACAACTTCCTGTCTTGTCCATCCCATTGCGTGGATACCGGTATCAACCACAAGACGGCAGGCACGCCACATCTCATACGTCAACTGACCAAACTTTTCATAAGGTGTTCTGTAAATACCCATCTCATCAGCAAGGTATTCTGAGTACAAGCCCCAACCTTCACCATAAGCAGACAGGTATAAGTTTTTTCTAAACTGCTGAATATCAGCACTGATTTCCTGATTTAAAGCCCCCTGTAAGTGATGCCCCGGCACTGCTTCATGAGCCGTAAGAGAAGGTAATGTATAAAGAGGCCTGCTCTCTAGTTGATATGTGTTAACCAAATAATGCCCGGCCTGAGTACCGTTAATATTACTGCCCGAATACCGACCACCGGTATATTTAGGAGCAATCGCATCAGGTACTTTTACAACACCGTAAGGCTGTCTTGGTAATCTGGAGAAAAAAACAGGTAACTCATTGTCTATACGCTTTGCAATATCTCTGGCGTGCATCAGGAGCGCATCACCAGTTTTCACATAAAACTGATCATCTGTACGTAAAAACTTCAAGAAATCTGAAAAGCTTCCTTCAAAACCTACTTCCTCAATAATTTCTTGCATTTGAGACTTTATGCGAGCAACTTCGCTTAGTCCTAATTCATGAATGCTTTTTGCTGTATATTCTTTTGAAGTGGTATAATAATTAATTCGATTTTGATAGAAATCTGCTCCTCCCGGTTGTGCAGAAACGCCAATCGCATCACGGCTATTGGTCATATACTCAGTTTCAAAAAACGTCTTGATTTTTTGAAAGCTAGGAATCACACTATCTGTAACCACTTGCTTTGCAGCTTTTAATAAGGAATCTTTTCGCCCTTGCGGAATTGTTTCCGGTAGATCTAAAAAGGGTGAATAAAAATAACTGTCAGTAGGGTTATCAACGATATGCGTTTCATAAGTAGACTCATATCCGTTAAAAATAATACGAGGTTGAATGATACCCTGTTTGAAACCTTTACGCATCAATTCAAATTGACTTTCTGTAAAATACGGAATTGCCTTAAGCCTGTTTAAATATCCTACAGCCTGATCGTAACTACGAATAGGCCGAACCTCATAATTCAAATTGAGGTGAAAACCCTGATCTGCTTGAATGGGGTTGAGATACATTTTATACGTGTACTCATCAATCTGATCCTGTAAAATGAAACGTAGTAATTTAAACGAAATCGTCTCGCTCTTGTTCAATTCCTTCAAATCAATTTCTTCTAATTGATTCAAAAGACTTTTAGCAAATTGAGCGCGTTCTTTGGGCAATTCTTCATCGTATCTACCTAAAGGATAGTCTTGCCAGTCGTAATCTCGATGCTGTTGATATTCGCTAATTATACTGTCTAAAGAAACTGTTTGTTGAGCCTTTGCAGTTGTCATACTCAAAAGGGCTAAAAGAAGTAGTACACAGTGTTTCATAAGCTGAAAATTGTTTAATTATTATAACCGAATAGCAAGAATATATCCATCCCCCAAATCGTTGAGAGACGGAACATATATCAAAGCTTAAGCTTTGATATATGTTCCGTCTACTTTACGAAGAATTCCTAATGGATTACCATCTTTCAACGCATCTGGAAGCAATTCCTGAGGCCAGTCCTGATACGAAACCGGGCGTACCCAGCGGTAAATCGCATCATTACCTACAGATGTAAATTTAGCATCAGAAGTTGATGGGAATGGGCCACCGTGGTGCATAGCAGGACAAACCTCAACACCTGTTGGCACACCATTAAACAAAATTCTTCCCACTCGAGAGCGCAAGGCATCAATCACATCTTCATAAGCTGCAACTTCTGTAGTTTCTGCTATTAAAGAACCGGTTAATTGCCCTTCTAATTCATTTAAAACTTCTAGTAATTGCGCTTTAGAAGCACACTCTACTAGCATAGAAAACGGTCCAAAAACCTCTGTATGTAAGTTACCATCTACTAAAAAATCATCACCTGTTACTTTTACAAGAGCAGGTTTTCCGTCATTAGCTCCGTCAGCTTCTAAGGCTACTGCAAGCACTTCGGTTCCTTCAGCGTCTAGCATTTGCTGCTTTCCACTCTCGTATGCCGAATGAATATTAGGATGTAACATACAGTTTGAAGGCTGCTCTCCCAGATTTGCTGCAAGATGTTTCCCGAAGGTTTCTAATTCAGCACCGGCAATACCTAAAATTAACCCGGGATTGGTGCAAAATTGTCCGGCTCCCATATTGATGCTACCTGCATATTTCTGAGCCCAGGTTTCTCCATTCGCTTTTAAAGCTTCCGGAAGAACAACAACGGGATTAATACTTCCCATCTCAGCATAAACCGGAATAGGCTCTTCACGATTTGCTCCCAACTGAACTAATGCTTTACCGGCTTTTATACTTCCGGTGAAACCAACACCTTTAATAGCAGGATGCTTAACCAACTGCTCCCCTATTGAAATACCTTTACTGTTTAGGTTAGAAAAAACACCATCTGGCATTCCTGTTTTTTCTGCTGCTTTGATCACTGCAGAAGAAACCAACTCACCTGTTGCTGCGTGCATAGGGTGACTTTTTACAATCACCGGGCAACCTGCAGCTAATGCACTCGCCGTATCTCCTCCTGCTGTTGAAAATGCAAATGGGAAATTACTCGCTCCAAAAACCGCTACCGGTCCTGTAGCGATTTGCATTTTACGCAAGTCTGGCTTAGGTGCCGGAGTGCGCTCATGATTACCGTGATCTATCGTAGCATCTACCCAGTCACCCTGCTCTAGTAAAGAAGCAAAAGCATTTAACTGACCAATGGTTCTACCACGCTCACCCATTGCTCTACCTTCTGGCAGGCCAGATTCTGAAGTATAAGCATCAATTAGAGGCTGACCTAAAGCTTCTATTTCCTCTCCTATTGCTCTTAAAAAAGCAGCACGCTCTTTATCAGATTTCTGCTTGTATACAGCAAAAGCTTCAGTTGCTTTTTGTGCAGCAGCATCCACTTCAGCTTCTGTAGCCTCTGTAAATTGCCATTCATTCTCAGTATTTAATTTAGGGTTAATGGTTTTGTAAGTAACTTTCCCTTTAGAAGAACGTTCACTTCCTATATAATTCTTTCCTGTAATCATGTGTATCCATTTCTTTTGCTCACCAAAGTGAGATTTGTTTTCATCGGGTTTCTCCCGAAAATCAAAATTCAATATCAAAACCAGCTCCAGAACTAGTCTTGAGGTAGTTTACGCCAAAAGCACCACTAGTGCGGTGCTTTTGAAGCTATGATTTATATTTTGGTTTTCAATCTATTATAGACTGATTAAAAATGAGCCCTCAGCATAATTTTTAGCCTGAAAATTTCCAAACAGCAAACAGCTAAACTTAAAATCTAATATTAAACGAACCGCTTCAGGCTCAATTTCTCACCAATTATTCCATCTTTTAAACTTCCGCTTTAGCGAAAGTAAACTACCTCGGGGCAAGCCCACGAGGCATTCATTAGAAACAAATTTTCAATTTCGAGGCAAGCCTCGGGATATTAACCCCTTTGGCAACGCCAATAAATTAAGCCATTTGAGCATTGATTCCTTTATACTCAGGCAATGTAGGTCTGCTTGCTAAACCATCTTTTATGATTTGCAACACTTCTTCACGTCGCTCACCAGCTAATGGTAAACGCGGTGCACGCACGTGCTCAGAACCTATATTAGTATGAACTTCTGCAAGCTTTATGTTTTGTACCAGTTGCGCATCTATATCCAACTCTAAAAGTGGTAAGAACCAGCGGTAGATCTCTAATGCTTCAGCAATACGACCTGCTTTTTGCAACTCGTAAATTGCTACAGTCTCTGCAGGAAAAGCACAAACTAACCCAGCAACCCAACCGTCTGCGCCCATTAATAAGCTCTCTAAGGCAAGCGTATCTACACCAGTCATAATTTTTAAACGATCTCCAAAACGGTTTTTGATACGTGTTACATTAGAAATGTCACGAGTAGACTCTTTTACCGCCTGAATATTTGGCTCTTTAAGCAACTCTTCAAACATGTCTAAAGTCACTTCAATTTTATAGTCAACCGGGTTGTTATACACCATAATAGGTAAAGAAGTGCTTTGTGCAACTGCTTTAAAAAATGCTACAACTTCACGATCACTTGCTTTATAACGCATAGGAGGCAACATCATCAATCCTGCAGCACCATCTTCTTCAGCTTGTTTTGCTGCAGCGATAGCTCCTTTTGTAGTTTGCTCTGCAATGTTCATCATCACCGGTACAGAACCTGCAACAATCTCAACTGTTTTACGAGTTAATATCGTTTTTTCTTCATCCGTAAGCGTACTTGCTTCTCCTAACGTCCCCCCTAATACGATACCGTGAACGCCAGCATCAAGCTGTGCTTTTATGTTTACCTCAAACAGATCAAGGTCTAACTGATCATCTGCTGTGAATTTTGTTGTAACTGCCGGCATAACGCCTTCCCAATTGATTTGCATAGTTTCTTATCTTTTATTGATGCTACAAATGTAGTAGGGTTTAAAAGCTTTCTTTTTGTACCAGTTAGCTAAAAGTTTGCATATATTAGCATGATTAGAGAATTTTGAACCAAAAGAACGTCAAATTCTAACTATTGAAAGTTTTACCTTTTAAAATACCGAAGTCTGGCAACAACGCGCTCATCTTGCAAGAAGACCTGGAACCGCTGTTTTATGACAAGCTACACCAGCATCCTGAAATACAGGTAAGCTATATCTTAAACGGAACAGGAACACTACTGGTAGGTGATACGGTAAGTCGCTTTGGCCCTGGAGACTTATTGGTTTTTGGCGGAAATCTTCCGCATGTTTTTAGAAGTGATACCCAAGATGAAGGTTTTTCACATATGCTCACAATATTCTTTAATAGAGAAAGTTTTGGCTCCTCTTTTTTTGAAACTGAAGAATTAAAAGATTTTGAACTGTTCTTCAAGCAGGCAGCTTCAGGTTTTAGGATTCAGGACAAAAGCAAAAATTTAAAAAGAGAATTTATTACCCTGAAAAGCTTGCCGAACCTGGAACGCTTTATGAGTTTTATAAAACTGCTATATGCTGTTTATACTGCTCCTAAAGAATTACTCTCTAATTTCACCAAAAACACTAAATATACAGATACTGAAGGCCAGCGTATGAGTAATGTTTTTGATTATTGCCTGAGCAACTTTCAAGAACGCATAACACTAGATGAGATCGCCGAAGTTGCTGTGATGAGTCCTACTGCGTTTTGCCGCTTTTTTAAAGAGCGAACCAATAAAACCTTCTATCAATTTTTATTAGAGCTGCGCACTGAACATGCCTGCCAGTTACTACGCACTCCAGAAAACCAAGAGTCAATCGCAAGTATTGCGTTCTCGAGTGGTTTTAATTCGGTTTCTAATTTTAATCGATACTTTAAAAAACAAAAAGGCATGAGCCCAAGGGAATATATTACCGCAGAAACAGGCTAGTTTTTGTAACAATCCAGATAAATCTCCTACTTATATAAAAAACCAAAAACATGAATAAAACACAGATCCTTATAGCCGTTGGAAGTCTATTCATTTCGGCTAGCTTGATCAATTCATTTTACGTTCATTTAAATGATAGCATATCAGGTTTTTTGATGGGAACAGGCATAGGTCTGCTATTTATAAGTCTCGTTAAGATACGTAAAAGCAGCAAGGCTAAATCATAAAGTCTACATACTACTCAATGCTCCTCCATCAATAGGTATTTTAGTCTCGGTAATATATGCAGCTTGTTGTGAAGCTAAAACCATACAAGCTTTTTATTTTATTGACTAATAGCTGCAACGGTTTTTAATAAAAAAGGTCTTTTTTAAAAAGAAAGTTTTGAAAATCATAAAACCACTCCCAACCTTAAAAGAAATCCTGACGATAGGCATAATTAGCTTTTTATGTCAACAAGCAATTTCTCAGAAGGAAACTGAGACAAACGTTAAGAAATTTAAAAGTGCCTTTCAGCAGGATAAAGAATTTGAAGTCTATGAAAATATAGGCTTTTTTAAAACGTATAAAAATACACTCAGTTTTTACAATCAAAAAATGGGAATAAGTTTTACTGCAGGTCACGCAGTACAAGGGCTGGCATTATCATCAAAACTACCAGACATTCAACTAATGACTCAAGTTTTACTCACCTATGACGTACAATCAAACCTTCAAATTTATGCTTTAGGTAAATATGTTGATCGTCCTATTAACAACTCAGGGGAAAGTCAAACCTCTATGAACCCATTGTTTGAGCAAAGTGAATTAGGGATGGGAATTAAAGCTAACATCTACGATATAGAATTAGACATGGGGCCTAAATTGATTCTCGATACACAAAGTATAAACTCAAATAATTTCTTCAGGATAAACACCAAGATTTCTAAAAAATTCTAATCGATTTACAAACTACTCAAAGCTCCTCCATCAATAGGGATTTGAGTACCGTTAATATACCCGGCCAGTTCTGAAGCTAAAAATGCAACTAAATAACCGTACTCTGCAGGATCTCCAATACGTTTTACAGGAACCGTCGCTTCCAATCGTTTGAGCACTTCCTCTTCAGAAATATTTTGTTCTTTTGCTTTTTGAGCATTCAAGGCTTTTATACGTTCTGTATTAAAATATCCCGTAAGAATGCTGTTTACAGTTATTCCATCCTTACCGACTTCAGTAGCAAGACTTTTTGCCCAAGTTACCACAGCTGCTCTAATAGAATTAGATAAAACCAAATAAGACAGTGGTTCTTTTACCGTAACCGAAGCTACATTTATAATACGGCCCCACTTATTTTTTTGCATCGATTTTAGAGCTAATTCCGATGTAAGAGCTACAGTTTTAAACAATAAATCAAAAGCGTGCTGATAATCTACAACATCCTTATCGAGTGCTGTACCGGCTGCAGGGCCTTGCGTATTGTTCACTAAAATATCCACGGAATTGTTCTCAAAATACTCAGAAATCAAAACTTGGTAGGCTTCAAAATCAGTAAAGTCTACCTGAAGGATCTGATGCTGCTGACTTTCGTGAGTTGATAAAACAGACTTCACCACTTCTAACTTATCAAGAGAACGCGACATTAAAGTAACAGTAGCTCCGCTGGCTGCCAATTGTATAGCAATCGCTTTACCAATTCCTGAAGTACTCGCTCCTACCAATGCCTTTTTTCCACTTAGATTTATTCTCATTATCTACTTCTTTTAAAAAGGGGTCTCGACTGCGACTGACCTGACATTAGAATTTTTCTTAAATCTACTTATACTCTTCTCGTGTAGGACTGAACACATCTAGTAGTTTACACGGTGTAAGTGCTTTACCACTATGCGGTAGGTGGGGAGCAATCACTACAATATCGCCGGGATAGTATACTTTGGTTTTTCCATCTAAAGTGAACTCAAATTCACCTTCAATTACATGCATGATTTGCTCGTTCATATGGCTGTGCTCGGGCACTTCTGCTCCCTGCTCAACCTCCCAAAAGGCTAATGAAGTATTTTGAGTATGTACCAGTTTACCGTGATAACCCGGCATAATTTCTTGAGGTGTTATTTCTGAAAGTTTATACTGCATCTTATTATTTTATTGCTGTTATTATTTCTATTAGTTGCTTCGGTACAGATTGATTTTGTCATCACAGGCTCAATTCTTATTTCTTTGTTCTATTGTCTAACATCAAAACTCTAATTCCCCCAAACCCTGCTCCACAAACTACTTAAAACCTGCTTCATTGCTTCGGGATCACGTTCAGCTTCTATCATATTCAATTCGTCATATTGATTGGGAACAAGTTGATAACTAAAAACAAACTTTAAATTTTCTGCTTCTAAGTCATAAACACCAAAACGTAAATCGTTAAAAAACAAATCCTGATTACGCTCTTCAATCGCATACCAACCTTCGGCAATTTGAGCGAGACGCTTTACGGTTTCAGAATTTTTATAATTTCCTAAAGCCGCTTTGTTTTTTGCCACTCTTTTAAAAGAAATAGGTTTCGTATCAAAAAATGAATAATCACCCAGCAAGTACGCATCTCCTACATCTACATTGGCATACCATAAAATGGTATTGAAAGCTGCCGGGCGGGTGTCTATCGAGGCATATTCGATATGTTGAGCATCCAGAGCATCGGTAAATTTTTGATAACTGATGCCTTTTAAAATCAATGTCAGAATCATATATCCTGAACTTACAATTAAACCTAAGCGATTGTATTTTTTTCGCTTTGCGGAAGTTTTAGGCAAGCGCATGGCTAGAATCAAAAACACAAGAAAAGGCAGTGTATAGAGCGGATCTATCACAAATATATTTTGATAGGCCAACCGCAGGTCAAAAGGCCAAAAAAGCTGTGTTCCCCAAGTAGTATGCGCATCGAGTAGAGGATGTGTTATCAATCCCCAGAAGAAAAGCCAGGACCAGTCTTTCCAGGTTGCTGCTGCTCTTTTATGAATTTTAGAAACCAGCCAGCCCAGAAGCGGAGCCATCACAATGCTAAAAATTATAGAATGACTCAACCCACGATGAATTTCTATCGCCGTCAACGGATCTAAAAATTTGCCGACGATTGTATCCAAGTCTGGTATCGTACCAGCTATCGCTCCGTAAAACATAGCTTTATTGCCTACTCTCTTTCCTAAAACAGCTTCTCCTACTGCCGCCCCCAGAACGATTTGCGTTAGTGAATCCATCTAAGAATCAATAATATTCATCTTCCGCAACAGGAAAGACGCATTCATATTTTGACAGATTCCCTTTTTAAAAGTATAGTCAAAAAAGAGTTCGTCATCAATAATCTGCGCGTCAAAATAATAGTTTTTAACGTCATCCAGAACGTCTGCCGCTTCACAAAGACTCAAGTCGTGAGTAGCGATAATCCCGGTAGAATTTGACGCAACTAGCTTCTCTATAAATTTACGAGAACCAATTGCTTTATCGGTACTGTTAGTTCCTTTTAGGATTTCATCAAGAATTATAAAGTAGGTATCTGTTTTAATGGCATTAACAATAAACTGCAACCGTTTTAATTCTGAAAAGAAATAGGATTCATCATCGGTAAGCGAGTCGCTGGTACGCATACTCGTAATCAATTTTATAGGACTGTAAATCGCTTCTTTCGCACAAATAGGTAAACCGGCATTACTCATTACAATACTCAAGGAAACCGTACGTAAGAACGTACTTTTTCCGGCCATATTAGCTCCGGTAATGATAAAAAACTGCTCACTATCAATAGTAAAATCATTTGCGATCGCCTTTTTAGGATCGAGTAACGGGTGCGCGAGATCAATAGCTTTTAAAGTATGATTTCCGGATTTGATTGCTGCGAAAGAATAATCAGGATGATTGAATCTGAAATTACCCAAACTGTTTTGCGCATCAAAAAAGGCAATAACCTCAAACCAGTTTGCGACCTCATCAGCATGTGTAGCAATCCATTTTTCTATGCGGAAACATTGTCTCAAATCGGAAAGAAAAAACGCATTGATAAACACACCTACAAACATATTAGAGCGCTGGTCGAGAATTCCCAGCATTTTTGAAAACTGCTCAATAATTGCTGAAGCTTTTGCCTTTTGAGATTTAATTTTATCTTGTTCTCGCTTTAAATAAACCGAAGTGAATTCTTGCTCCTCCAACAACAACATCAGCCTATAATATTGCTCAAAAGTTGTTTGTGTTTTGCTGGATTTTGTCCAGAGATTTGTGATTTTTTTGACGTAAATACCTGAAACTCCCAACCCGATAAAAAACCACCAAATGATCAAATTGCTACTTATAATATCCAGATAAGCCAGAACAAAAACCGTCACAGAAGCCACCGAAAACGCATTGGGTAACCACTTCATTATTTTTGGGATAAAACTTTTATAACCGTTCAACCAATTTATGATTGAACTCGCGCTGTAATCTGCTTCTACCAGTGCTGCAGTAGCTCTAAATTGCTGACGCCAATCTGGCTGATCTGAAAGTTCTTTTGCAGCTTCTTGCTTTTCAGGGATTCCATCAATGCTGTTTGCGGTAAGTAAAGCTGCCAACTTTTGCTTCCCGCTCTCCAGTCCGGTTCTATTTAAATATTGAAAGAAAGAACCCCTTCCAAATAGATCAATATCCTGACTGTACTCATGCAACGGATTATTGAAGTTTTCGCCATCTGGCAAATTGTAATAATCCCGATTGAGCACTTTGATTTCGGTCTCATTAATCGAGATCATTTCTTGTATAAAATCTCGCTTATATTTTAAACGGGAATGTCTGGAAACCAAAGCCAGAAACAAAATGATTTCCACCACAATTACGGCGATAATTACACGCGTGTTTTCCCATAAAAAATAAATAGCCGCAACACCTATTAAAAAAACGGCAAGCCGAATCATGCTGCTTGAAAACAATAGCGTTTGGATTTTTTTTAGCTGCTCTTGATAGGTTGCTATTTTTGAGCTGTAATACTCTTTTGGATTCTGCATGCGTTTGATTGAAGAAATGATTTTTGTAAAGCTAGATATTCAGAATCAATCCAGACTTTTTAATTGTTCTTTTAGTTTTTTCGTAAGACTGTTTACGATCAAATCGTAGCTGTGATCAATAAATCCCTGCAGTTGATTAAACGAAATTTCACCGTTGAGCACAACAGTATTCCAGTGATGTTTATTCATATGCCAGCCAGGCAAAATACTTTCAGGATACTCGCCGCGCAATTCCTGAGCATATTTTGGATTGCATTTTAAATTGATACGCGGTTCTCCTTCCTCCCAGGATTTGAGTCCACTTAAAGCATACATCTTACCCATTACCTTAAAAACCAAGGTCTCATTATCAAATGGAAATTCTTCGGTTGTACCGGGTTTTCTCAAACAGTATTCTCTAAAGTTGTCGATGTTCATAGCGCTCTATTTAATTAGTGATTGTAAAAGAAGAGGCTTATTATGAATTTTTAAACGGATAATACATAATATAATCTTCCATCAAATAGCCGTTACCAATATCAAAATCTGCGGAATAGCTATTCTTAAAGCCGTAATATTCATAAAAAGACACAGCATTATTGCCCCGATTCACGTTAAGCATAACGCCGCCGTCTCCTGCCTTTTTTGCTTCCGCGAAAGCGAAATCCATTAAAAAACGCCCTGCTCCGGCTCCCTGAGTTTTGGGCAATACATAAATTTTATCAACCTTGGTAAGCGTTGCTTCGGCATTTAAACGCTCATCTGAATAATGCGGAATGATCGCTAAATACCCCACAGCGACTTCTGAATCATAAAGCAAATAAAATACGCTTCCGGTTCCTGTTTGTTTCTTTAATGAAGTAATGCTGTACATCATCTCCATCATATAGCTAATCTGGGCTTCAGAGAGAATATCTTTAAAGGTTGCTGGCCAGACCTCATCAACCAACTGTTTTAAGAGTGACCAATCTTCTTTCTGAACCTCTTTAATGCTAAACTGCTTTTGACTCATTCTTATCTTTTAATCGGGGTGCTTCAGCTGCTTTTTCTAATGCCTGGTAATCTAATTTCCAGCCAATCGTCTGCACTAAATTTTCCATAAGTGATACTGTACTTAATGCTTGCTTTGAAGCTTCATCATACAAACCACTTTGCGGCACTTTGTCTACAATGTGCTGCTTAGCCTCTCTGTTTATTTCGGTAAGATCTGTTGAAGTAAAGGGGTTTGCCCAACCCTCTTTTTTATCGTAATATTTAAAATCAGTTTCTATACTGAGTAATTCCGGCTGTGGAAAATCGGTTAAAATAATGATCCTATTCTTTACATCAGGGTGCATTTTAATCTTGGTAAGATCAAAACCTACATAAGCTTTAGCATCAATGAGCACCAATGCTTTCTTACTTCCTAAAAACAGATTGAGCCATTTATCTTTTACATTCTGATAATGGTAAATTTCAGAAAAATCTCCTTCTACTGTTATAAACTTACAAACGCTACGTATTTTTTCCATCAAAACAACAGACTGCTGCTGCGCATTTTGCTGGCGCTTGCTTTTATTAAACCTATTGAAAATAAAGTAAGCAACCACGCTACCTACTGCTAAACCTATGAATAGATATTCCATAAATCAAAGATAAGGTTAGTTGCCTATTTTCCCTAAATGCGTGTCTTTAAAACCAGTTTCATATTTCAACCCATATCCCAACAAACGATCAAACGCAGCGTGAGAAAAAATAATTAATCCCGTAACTTGAAATTCTATAAGACTAAACGCGGCACCTAATAGGTAGCAGAGTATTCCTAAGCTTTTTAAATGCAGAAAATTATAACACCAGGCACCTATTTTGGGGCCTGCCAAATATCCCAAAGCACTAATATCTGGAACTAAAAAAAAACCTATAAACCACCACCAGCTTAAATCTAGGGTACTAAAAAGATAAATTCCTAAGAGAAGCGAACCGAATTCTTCTAATTTGAGTAGTGTTTTCATTCTTAACTTTCTAAGGCATAAAGTACTGGCTTACTAGGGCTGGCATCATTTTCAAAAGAAGCGATTTGCAAATTCAGTAAATACGACCCATCTTTTACAGTGTGTGGTACAAAAATCATTTCGGTTATAGTGGCATCTAATCGCAATTTACCCTTGGTATCCCAAAAAGCATTATGACTGGCTAAAACACCGTCATCACTCTCACGATCTATGCTGGGGAGGTCTATAAGCAAATGTTTAATACCGCATTCGCGAAAAAATACAGCAACTTCTTCAAGTAAATACGGCCAGTTTGTGTGTGACCAATTTCTACTTTTTTTACTTGCTGTATTAGGGAGGGTACGTATTACTATGGCTTCAGGGCGTTTGGCTCCCAATGCTTTCTGCGCCTGCTTTTTAGTAAAGACTAAATCATCAGCATACGACTCTGGTACCAACGTGATCACTTCCGCAGAAAACATAAAGGTTTTGAGATGCTCATTGACACTATAAATTTTTTCGGTAATATGACCGGCGCATTCAGTATGTGTACCGTGAGCGTGGGGGTTAAACTGTACATTATTAAAATTTACCACAGAACCCTGTGCTACAGCTGCCACCCATTTACCTACTTTCACGGGTTCTATATTAGGCGCATCTAGATACCACGCCACAGGATTTTTAGCGCTGCTAACGATGGGAATACTTAGATCTAATGGTTTTGTAAAATCTACTGTATAGTCTTGAGAATTGATCGTGATTTTTGCTCGCATGCTTTGGTTCTGGCTGGTTATCTACTTTGATAAGTTAAGAAATTCACCAAAATGTTACAGTAGAAATGTCATGAAAGATTGATTAAAAACAAATCGCTTGCAAGGCCGTCGCTTAAAAACTTACCTTTTTGAGTGACCAAAATACGGTCTTGATCTACAAACAACAAATGCGCTTGAATATGTTTCTGAGCCTGTTGCAGCGCATATTCTTTATATTTTAAACCGAAAGACTCTTCGATCTTGATTAATGAAATTCCCCAGATCGTACGTAAACCCGTCATCACATATTCGTTGTATTTATCTGTCATCGAAAGTGTTTCACGCTCGATGGGTAGTTCTCCAGATTGTATCGCCTTAATATACTTAGGATTGTTATTGATGTTCCAACTGCGAGTAGCACCATCATAACTGTGCGCCGAAGGACCAATTCCTAAATAAGATTTCCCCGTCCAATAGGCTGTATTGTTTTGCGAATAATAACCCGGTTTACCAAAGTTTGAAAATTCATAATTCTCAAAACCGGCTTTTTGCATGCGCTCAATTAAAATCTCAAAATGACGTTGTGCCACTGCATCGTCAACAGGTTTTACCACACCCTTTTCTATAAATTTCTGTAAAGCGGTATTGGGCTCTACCGTCAAGGCGTAACTCGATATATGTGGAATCTCAAGTGCCAGTGCTTTATCTAAATTCTTCTGCCAGCGTGCATCACTCATATCGGGCATCCCGTAGATCAAATCAATAGAGATATTATCAAAATACTGTTTAGCCAACTCCAAACATTGCACTGCCTCAGTTGCATTGTGTGCTCGATTCATCAATTTTAAATCTTCTTCAAAAAAAGATTGCACACCTATACTCAATCTATTGGTTCGGGATGCTGCAAGCATTTTCAGTTTAGCTCCGGTAAGATCATCGGGGTTAGCTTCCAGCGTGATTTCAGGGTTAGCGCTGACTTCAAAATGAGCATCTATGGTCTTGAAGATTTGCGCTAATTCTTCAGCTTCTAATAAACTGGGAGTTCCTCCTCCAAAATAAATGGTTTGTAATGAACCGGGAATTTCATCTTTCCGCAGAATTAGTTCCTGACATAATGCATCAACCAATGTGCTCTTTTTCTTCAAAGATGTTGAAAAATGAAAGTCACAATAATGACAGGCCTGCTTGCAAAAAGGGATGTGAATGTAGAGTCCGAGCCCCCCAACCCCCGAAGGGGGAGTTTCCTCAAACCCTGAAAAAATGAATTTTTTCACTGCTTAGATGTTTTGTTCCCTCTTCGGGGGTTAGGGGGATTTATGCGTTTCTCATTCTGCTTTACAAAAGCATCCCAGCCGGTATAGCTTTTACCGGTTTCAATACGACCGGCGTTAAAATGATGACACACCGCAGCTGCAAGACCGTCTGTACTATCCAGATTTTTAGGAAGCGTTTTGAGACCGAGAAGGCTCTGTAGCATTTTTGCGACCTGTTCTTTACTGGCGTTTCCGTTACCGGTGATTGCCATTTTAATCTTTTTAGGAAGGTATTCTGTAACCGGAATTTGTCGTGATAAACCAGCAGCCATCGCCACACCCTGCGCCCTCCCTAACTTAAGCATAGATTGTACATTTTTACCAAAAAAAGGCGCTTCGAGTGCCATCTCATCGGGATGATAGGTATCTATAAGTTCTATAGTACGTTCAAAAATAAGTTTCAGTTTTACGTAAGGATCGCTGTATTTTTTAAGCAACAATTCATTCATCTGAATAAACTCCATCTTCTTGTTCACCACTTTAATGAGGCCAAAACCCATAATCGTGGTTCCCGGGTCGATCCCTAAAATGATTTTTTCTGATTTCAAGCGCTATTTTTTTTACATCTTTGAAGCTACCACAAAGCTAAACATAATAAGCGTGATCCTCCTCTCTGCCCTCTTAATACTCTACACCTTACTTATCGCGTTTCTGTGCTTTGGCTTTAAACGTTTGAAAACTGACAAACTTAAATCTGCCTTAACTCATCATACTTCATTTTCGATAATTATTCCGTTTAGAAACGAAGTTGAGAACCTCAACACGTTACTGGAATCACTTTCAAGCTTGAATTACCCAAAGTCACATTTTGAAATCATACTCATTGACGATGCTTCAACAGACGCTTCTGTGGCTTTTATCGAAGCGTTTCAACAGCAAACCAAAGTCTCAATTATAGTTATAGAAAACGAACGCTTTTCGGCCTCTCCCAAAAAAGATGCATTAACTAAAGGAATCAGCAGAGCACAATTTGAGTGGATAATCACAACAGATGCAGACTGTAAAGTGCCGGATTTGTGGTTACAGCATTTTGATCAAAAAATCAGAGCCGAGGATAGTAAATTTATCGCCGGCCCGGTTTCGTTTTTTGCATCTGCAGGATTCCTCAATAGATTTCAGCAACTTGACTTTTTAAGTTTACAGGGAGCCACAATAGGAAGTTTCGGACTCCAGCAAGCATTTATGTGTAATGGTGCTAATCTTGCTTTCTCTAAAACTGAATTTTTAAGATTGAATGGATACGCGCAAACGGATCATTTAGCTAGTGGTGATGATGTCTTTTTGATGCAAAAATTCATCAAAGAAATACCTGAAAAAATACACTATCTCAAAACGTCTGAAGCACTTGTACGAACTCAAACACAGCCTAACTGGAAAAGCCTGACAGAGCAACGCAAACGCTGGGCTGCAAAAGCATCTGTATATACAAGTTGGTTTGCAATACTTACCTCGTTATTGGTTTTACTAGGCAATGCTTCCCTATTTTTAGTTATTTTTTATCCCGAAATATGGCTGCTAGTACTACTGAAAATAGCTGGTGATTTTCTATTAATATGGCAAACTGCATCACTTTTTAATCAAAAAAAGGGTTTGATTTACTTTCCGCTTGTGGCTGTGATCTATCCTATTTTTACTGTATATATAGCGCTAGCAAGTCAGTTTGGTAAGTTTGAATGGAAAGGCAGAGTATTTAAAAAATAGCTAATCTACCTTAATAACTACTGGCATTTTAAACATTGTTTTTACAGGAATCCCACGTTTGTGTGCCGGGTAGATTTTTGGCAAAGAATCTAAACTATCTTTGAGCCAACCTTCTAACTGTGGTAATTGTTTAGCGATCGAGTCAGGGATTTCTGCTTGCTCGATCTTGAGGTCACCCAAGTCAGAAATACTCAGATACAACCAGATCGTGTCGTTCAATTCAGATTCTACAATAATCGTTTTTGTAGAAAGCTGGCGCTGAAAATTAAGTGCGAGTTCGGTTTTGAAGCATTCGTATATCGCATCTTGCCCCTTGATTGAGTCGCACGAAGCAAAAGAGGGATATTCTTCAACTTCATTCATATTGAGATTCTTGAGTTCTTCCTTTAGAAAAGTATCAGAAGACACTTTCTTAGTCTCAATATCTTTGCAACCGGTAACCCAAACGGCAAACGCCAAAAGAACTAGATTTCTTACCATAAAACAGCTACAAAGATGTGAAAACGTGCGGAATAAAACTAAACTATATCTTTAAAAGGAAGGGTTGCGTTTTCCGCCGCTGATTTTTCGCTTTTCAGAATTGCTCAAAAACGATATCCCACACTAAACTCTACGCCTTCTGCCTTAGCTCCGTGGGCTTTTACCGTTACCGAAGCAAAAATATCATCTGTAAAATAGCGCTTTAAACCCAGGCGATTGTATAGTCGGTTTTCAAATTCATATGGATAATATATATAATACCCTAAATGAGAAACAAAAGCAATCTTATTAAACCGCAACTCGTGACCTATAAAAAGCCCCACGCGTTTCCAGTCTTCATCTCCACTAACCCCTAACTCAGGAAAAGAAGCTGCCTGAAGCTTAATCAATTCTTTAAAGAAATAAGCAAAAAACACATCTGTACCGGCAACTAAAGTGCTCTTGTGGTTGATGCGCTTGTCTGCAAAAGCAGAAACTACAAAAAACGGAAACTGCCCCTGACCAACGATATCACTCTCATTAACACCTCCTCGCAGAACCAGATTATAGTGAATAGGCTCCGTGTATTTTGTGCGTTCTCCTTCCGGAATTAAATCTGGCATGTCTTTATAATCCAGATTGTAATTAGCTCCCACATTAAATGCAAACGTATTGGTACTGTTATTAGGAGCCCGAAGGTTTGCATTACTGTAATGGATGATCGTAAAACCGGCATTAAGACCAAAACCTTTATAAAGATTTTGCTTGTTGTATTGCAAAGCAATGTATGTAGAACTTAACAATTTTGTACCGTAAGCATTGTTCTGATAATTGGTTTCCGCATCATACGGACTACCAGCAACTGCAAAACCTTGCCCAATACGGAAGTAAGCATTTCGGTTTAAAAAGTAAAAATTAAAATGCCCGTAGAAACTTATATTTTCACCCAGATACTCGTTATGCAAATTTTGATAAGCCATCGAAAAACCCCAATCAGGATAATTATAACGTCGCTCCCACTCATTAAAACCATAAGTTTTGCGGTTGTAACTCAACAAGAATCCGGTAGGGTGGCCTGTTATTAAATGATTAATATCCGGGTTATGCTCAAGGATGCTTCCGTAGAAAAAAGAGGCATCTAAAGAAACTGGCTTTTTTTCTTCAGTAAAATCAGTTTCCTGAGCTGTAAGATTTAAAAAAGATAAAATTAGGAATACGGGTAAAAAGTGCTTCATAAGTCTTTTTATTCCTCAAAAATTAGACGACCGGTATAACGCTCCTCTACATCAACCACCGGAGGCCGATTTACTGCAATAACATCTCCGGTACCGGTAATTACACCCGTTAAACTCTGCTGTGGATTTATAATCATTTTGTTAGGAGCTCTGTGATATATATCAATATTTTGAACTACAAAATCCCTTCCTTCAAAGCGGGGATTCTCATTCTGAAAGCCAAGCTTCATATTTTCTGCTTCACCAGTCATATAAAAAACACTTTTACCATTGGCATCTATCCTGAGGTTTTCGGTATCAAGATCCAAATGAAATTCTCCTGTTTTTCTAAGAATGACATCTAGGTTAATTGAAGTATTACTCACTAAATACAGATCGGGAAAAACCAAAGTGCCATCACTGTAGATCTCGCGAGCAGAATTGTGACGAATCTCAGTAAGGTTAGGCACGGTAACAAAAACTTCAAAGTTGCCATATTCTCTCAAGAGGTTACAACGTGTATCATTACGAAGCACTAAAACCCCATCTTGAACTTCAATCAAGGCTTCTGAAAGCAAATTCTCACCAGTGCGCAATGTAGCCTTATATTCATCACCTTGCTTGATATAGACAATCACATCGGTCTCTGCACGAAGTTTAGTAAACTCTTCTAATTGATATTCTACCTCAACGGTATCACCAGAAGTTTGAAAACAGTCTGGTGCATTTTCTGAATTACATGAAATAAAGATGACAAAGAGTACTAAAACAAGGCTACGCATGAAAGCAATAATTTTTAGGCAAATTACGGCAAAAAGAAACAGAATGACCACTGTATATATGACTTGCTATTAATATTAAATGAAATTGAGCAGATAATTTTTAGGATACGTATTTTAAGTTAGAACTTTGTCATTTTTAAAATCAAGCTTTGACAAAAAAATTCTACCTAGTTCTTCTCTTCCTTTTTACGATTTTAAATCTGGGACAAGGCAGTTGGGGACTAACCGAAAGCAGCGAGGCACGCTATGCCGAAATAGGTCGCGAGATGGCCCTTAGTAATGATTTTATTCATCCTTCTTTGCTAGGTATTGGTCATTATCACAAACCACCTATCACCTATGCAATTACAGCTATTGGGTATAAGATTTTTGGTTTTAATGAGTTTGGCGCACGCTTTTTTATGAGTTTGGCTCTCATGCTGCAATTATTACTGATTTTTAAAATTGGCAAACTTTGGTTTAAAGATGAGAAGATCGCTATCGCTGCTGCACTCATCTACTTTTCATTCCCTATCGCACTAATCGCAGCACGAAATTTAACCACAGATGCTTATTTAGTAACCTTTATTATCTGGAGTATTTACTTGTGGCTTCAGGTTAAAATCAATAATAAAAAAGCATCCTTATACCTTTTCTATATAGCACTCGGACTAGGATTCCTTACTAAAGGTCCGGTTGCTTTTTTACCTACAGCACTATTCATTTTATGCTATAAAATTATTTATAGAGAAAAACCAAAATTGGGTATTCATAGCATTCTTGGCTTCATCTTGTTACTAGCTATTTCGGGATCTTGGTTCGCAGCGATCGTTGCTGAAAAACCAGCTTTGTGGGATTATTTTATTCAGGAACAAATTATAGCCCGTAGCGTACATGCAGAAACCTTTCACCGGGCAAAGCCATTTTGGTTTTATTTGGTTTTTGCCCCGCTACTTTGCTTACCGTGGTTTGTACCTATAATACTGAATTTAGTTAAGCAGAAAAATAGCATTTCTTTTGATCGCGGCACCAAAACTTGTGGATATGCAGCCCTAGCTATTTTAGTTGCTTTCTCACTTTTTTCATCAAAACTCATCCTCTATATTTTACCAGTATATCCGGTATTAGCACTATTTTTTGGCAGTGTATTTATCCAGTATTCTCAAACTTCAGAGAAGATTTATTTATATGCTTTTAAAGCTGGCTATGTCTTACTGTTACTTATAATCATTGCATTAATTGTGACCCCAATAGTCACTTTCAACATCTGGCTTGCCCTGGTCCTATTGATATCAGCGATAGGCATAGCTTATTATTTATTTTACAAATCTATTATAGAGTTTAGATGGAACATAATTTTGCTAAGTACACTGGCATATTGTTTTGTGATTATAATTCATTCATCTTTTAGTGCAGCAAATAGTTTTGCAATTAATTCGCCTAAACCTCAATATGAGTTTATAAAAGCAGAACGCGGTGATGCTGATTATAAAGTACTTATTTACGACAACCTACTATCATCTGCACCATTCTATCTCAACGAGCGCGTCATCACAATTTATGATACTAATTTTGAAGCGAAACGGGATACTCGTTTTGAGAATACAGATGCGTGGAAAAAAAGTTATTTACCACTTAATGAAGAAGGGCAAGCACAGCGTTTAAAAAGCCTGCTCCGTGATAAGAATAATATTTTGCTGATTAAGACAAAAAAGGTACTTCCAAAGGAGTTCACCCATTTACTAGAAGGCTTTAAATCAAAAGAATTTAAAAAATGGACTGTCTATTATTAAAGCCTAATACCTATACCAAACTCTACTGCTTCGGCTTTTGCCCCGTGAGATTTTAAGGTAATAGCACCGAAAATACTCTCTGAAAAATAACGTTTTAAACCACCTCTAAAATACACACGACCTTCAAAATCGTAGTCGTAATAAGCGTAATACCCAAATTGGGTTACGAAAGCATTTTTATTGAAGTGTAGCTCGTGCCCCACAAACACACCGGCCCGTTTCCAATCTTCATCTCCGGTAGTACCGTACTGATTGGCAAATGCAATAGATTCATATTCGATCTGATCTTTTAAAAACGGACTTAAAAATAAATCAGCTCCTACCTGCAAGCTGCTTTTATGTGAAATGCGCTTGTCTAAAAAAGAAGACACAACCAAAAAAGTTCGCTGTCCTAAACCTATGAAATCACTTTCATTAACTCCTGTTCTTAAAACGAGATTCCACTTGATAGGTTCTGTATATCGGCTTTTAACCTTTGGGATGTATTCGGGAAACTCCTCATCATCCAGTTGATAATTCAACCCTAAATTGAATGTAAATGAGTTTGTACTGGCATTGGGGGATCGCACATTTGCATTAGAATAATGCACTAGAGAAATCCCGGCCTGCAACCCTATTTTATCTATTATATTAGGCTGCTTATAGTTTACCATTATATAGGTAGAACTCAATAAGGTAGAACCATAAGCATTGTTCCTGAAGTTCTTATCCAGATCAAAAGGTTTTGTTGTAAATGCAACACCTTGAGCAATACGCACCATCAAATGTCTGTTGAGCGCATAAAAGTTAAAATGCCCATACAGCCCATAATTCTCACCTAAATTTGGGTTTTTCTGATCTTGAGCTACAAATGAAAATCCGTAATCCGGGTAATTATAGCGTGCTTCCCACTCATTAAAACCATAAGTCATTCGATTATAAGATAGAATCACTCCTGTAGGATGCCCAGTAATAAGATGGGAGATATCTTTATTATGCTCCAGAATACTTCCGTAGGTATAATTAACATCAAAACTATAAGGCTTAACCTCGGTCTCCTGACCATAAGCAAAACCTACAGCAAACAGGGCAATAAGAATTCTATACTTCATTCAAAATAGGGTATCCGGCAAATGTATCAAATATTATCAGTAATAGACTTGTTAAAAAAGCGCAGATGCTATTGCTTTTACATTATCGCTTTTGCCCATGGAATAATAATGCAATACCGGCACACCGCCTTCCATAAGTTCTTTAGATTGCTGAATTGCCCACTCTATACCTACCTGACGAACATCTGTATTACTTTTACACGACTCTACAGATTCTATCAACTCTTGCGGAAGATCTATCTTAAAAACCTGTGGTAACAATTGTAAGTGACGCTTAACAGCAATAGGCTTTATACCCGGAATAATAGGAATATCAATCCCTTCTGCACGGACTAAATCAACAAACTCAAAATATTTTTTATTGTCAAAAAACATTTGAGTTACAACATAGTCTGCACCAGCCTCAACTTTTTGAATCAAGCGTTTTAAGTCTGTTTTTAAAGAGGGAGCTTCTAAATGTTTTTCAGGATAGCCGGCAACACCTATACAAAAGTCTGAACAATCTGAGGTCTCTACCATACCATTCAGATAATGCCCTTTATTCATTTCGACTACTTGCTCTACAAGGCCTAAAGCGTATTCGTGACCTCCCGGAGTAGGCTTAAAATACTGCTCTTCTCGCATAGCATCACCTCTCAAAGCCATCAGATTATGAATACCCAAATAATGGCAGTCTACAAGCATATATTCGGTTTCTTCCTTAGTAAAACCACCACACAATACGTGAGGCACCGTATCTACATTATACTTATGCTTTATAGAAGCACAAATACCTATAGTACCCGGTCTCATCCGGGTTACTTTTTTATCTAACAACCCATCTTTTTCTATGTAAACAAATTCCTCTCGCGATGTAGTAACATCAATAAATGGAGGTTTAAATTCCATCAAAGGGTCAATATTGTTATACAACTCCTGAATACTTTTCCCTTTTCTAGGCGGAATCAGCTCAAAAGAAAATAAAGTCTTACCGCTTGCTTGTTTTATGTGATCTGTAATTTTCATAAGTAAGTTACCTGCTTAGCTAACTGCTCTTGCAGATTTTAATTTTTGGTTGTCTTAGTGGTTTACTTTTATTGGTCAGAAATATTAGGATTCAACCATTTTTCAGCCATGCGTACTTCTATTCCTTTACGATCTGCAAAATCGATCACCTGATCCATTTTGATTTTTCCGAGGCCGAAATAACGCGCATCAGGATTAGCAAAATAATACCCACTTACCGAAGCGGCCGGCCACATGGCTAAACTTTCGGTAAGCTCTACACCTATTTTTTCCTCAACGTCAAGTACATCCCAAATGGTTATTTTTTCTAAATGGTCTGGACACGCAGGATATCCCGGTGCAGGCCTTATTCCCTTATATTCTTCTTTGATCAATTCTAGGTTACTTAGCGATTCATCGTTTGCATAGCCCCAGTGTTCTTTTCTAACACGCTCGTGTAAATACTCAGCAAATGCTTCTGCAAAACGATCTGCGAGTGCTTTAACCATAATGCTGTTGTAATCGTCGTGATCTGCTTCATATTTTGCTGCTAACTCCTGCGTACCAAAACCTGCTGTCACACAGAAGCACCCCATATAATCTTGCTTCCCACTTTCTTTAGGAGCTATAAAATCTGCTAATGCAATATTGGGCTTTCCCGATGCTTTTTTGCTTTGTTGACGCAGCGTTCTAAAAATGAACTTTTCAGTTTTATTTTCTAAACCTGAAGTAATGATCTCGATGTCATCGTCGTTTACTGTATTGGCTTCAAAGAGTCCAAAAATCGCTTTTGCCGTTAATAATTTTTCATCTAAAATCTTTTTCAAAATCTCTTTAGCATCAGCAAATAACTCACGTGCTTGCTCGCCTACTACATCATCATCTAATATATCTGGATACTTACCGTGTAAATCCCAACTGCGGAAAAACGGTGACCAATCTATATAATCAACAAGTTTATTCAGATCAAACTCTTCAATAACCTGAACTCCTAATTCTTTAGGTTTAAACGCTTCAAATTTATTCCAATCTAATTTCCATTTATTCTCACGTGCTTGAGCCACGGTTAAGAAATCACGTTTCTTCCCTCGTGTTAAAAAGCGCTCTCTAAACAAAGCATAATCTTCTTTAATATCTGCTTTATATTTTAACCTTGAATCGGGATTGAGAAGATCTCCAACAACCGTTACCGCCCGGGATGCATCATTTACATGAACAACTGCTTCCGGATATTCCGGATCAATTTTCACTGCGGTATGTGCCTTACTAGTGGTTGCACCACCTATAAGCAATGGAACGGTGAAATCTTGACGTTTCATTTCTTTAGCCAGAAAAACCATCTCATCAAGAGAAGGGGTTATGAGTCCGCTAAGACCTATAATATCAACGTTGCGTTCTTTTGCAGTTGCAATAATTTTTTCCGGCGGAACCATAACTCCCATATCTATGATCTCATAGTTGTTACACGCCAAAACCACACTCACTATATTTTTACCAATATCGTGCACATCTCCTTTTACGGTAGCCATTAGGACAAGATTGGATTTTGCCTTTTCCGACGCCGGTGGTGGGTTTTTCAGTTTTTCTTCTTCTATATATGGCAATAAATAAGCAACTGCTTTTTTCATCACCCGTGCCGATTTTACAACCTGTGGAAGGAACATTTTTCCATCTCCAAAAAGGTCACCCACCACGTTCATCCCAGTCATTAGATGACCTTCAATCACGTGTAATGGCTTTTCTGAAGCTAATCTTGCCTCTTCTACATCTTCTAAAATATAAGCATCAATACCTTTAACTAAAGCTCGTGTAATTCTATCTTGTAAAGGTTCTTCTCGCCAAGACAGGTCAACCGTTCTTTCTTTTGCATTACCTTTTACACTTTCGGCAAAATCCAGTAATCGCTCTGTTGCATCATCGCGACGATCAAGAATAACGTCTTCTACGTGCTCTAATAAATCTTTAGGAATATCATCATAAACCTCAAGCATCGTTGGGTTAACAATACCAATATTCATCCCAGCTTTAATAGCGTGGTATAAAAATACGGAGTGCATCGCTTCGCGCACCACATTATTTCCCCGGAAGCTAAAAGAAACATTACTTACTCCGCCACTTACATGTGCGTAGGGTAAATTCTCTTTCACCCATTTTGTAGCTCTAATAAAATCTATAGCATTGAGACGATGCTCTTCCATACCGGTAGCAACCGGAAAAATATTCAAGTCAAAAATGATATCCTCCGGTGGGAATTTCACCTGATTTACGAGAATATCATAACTGCGTTTTGTAATCTCCAGACGACGCTCATAATTATCAGCCTGACCAACCTCATCAAATGCCATAACGATAACAGCAGCTCCGTATCGTTTTATCTTTTTAGCGTGGTCAATAAATTCGGCTTCGCCTTCTTTTAAACTAATGGAGTTCACCACACATTTACCCTGTACAACCTGCAAACCTGCCTCTATGATATCCCATTTAGAGCTGTCTATCATAATAGGTACTCTAGAAATATCTGGCTCTGCAGCAATGAGATTGAGAAAAGTAACCATCGCCTTTTTACCATCAATAAGACCATCGTCCATATTGATATCTATGATCTGGGCACCGCCCTCTACCTGATCCCGTGCAATGTCTAAGGCTTCATCAAATTTCTCTTCATTAATGAGTCTTAAAAATTTACGCGATCCAGCCACATTAGTACGTTCTCCTACGTTTACAAAATTGCTTTCTGGCGTAACTACTAACGGCTCTAAGCCACTCAATTTTAGCGGTCTTATTTTTTTTGCTTTAGCTATTGCTTCTACACTCATCGTTCTGATTTATATCGCTGTTTCAGCTTCATTAAGCTCAGGCAATGGCCTTGGTTCATAATCTTTCACTAATTCTGCAATGGCGTGGATGTGTTCTGGAGTTGTACCACAACAGCCACCAATGATGTTGATCAGCTTTTTATCTAAATAGATTTTTATCTGAGCTGCCATCTCTTCTGCAGTCTCATCATATTCACCAAATGCGTTAGGCAATCCTGCGTTAGGATAAGCCGATACTGCAAAGTTTGATCTACTGGAAACAACTTCTAAATAGGGAGTTAGTTGCTCTGCTCCCAAAGCACAATTAAAACCTACAGAAAGTAAAGGCATATGCCCCACAGAGATCAAAAATGCCTCAGCTGTCTGGCCAGATAAGGTTCTTCCTGAAGCATCAGTAATGGTACCGCTCACCATCACAGGGATGTCTATATTGCGTTCTTCTTTTAGTTCTTCAATAGCAAAAAGTGCTGCTTTTGCATTCAGTGTATCAAAAATAGTTTCCACTAAAAGCATATCTACACCACCATCAATTAAGGCTTCTGCTTGTCGCTTGTAAGCTGCTCGCAGCTCATCAAAAGAAACCGCTCTAAAACCAGGATCATTTACATCTGGAGACATACTGGCAGTTTTGTTAGTAGGCCCCATTGCGCCAGCTACAAAACGTGGCTTTTCGGGTTCTTTTTCTGTAAATTCTTGCGCTACCTTTTTTGCTATTTTAGCAGACTCATAATTAAGTTCGTAAACAAACTCCTCCATCCCATAATCTGCCATAGCGATTGTAGTCCCACTAAAAGTATTTGTCTCTACAATATCTGCTCCCGCAGCAAAATATTTAGCATGAACATCTGCAATAGCTTCAGGTTGCGTAATACTCAACATATCGTTATTACCCTGCACAGGACTTGACCAATTTTTAAAGCGCTCTCCTCTAAAATCTTCTTCTGTGAATTTATAGCGTTGCAACATTGTTCCCATTGCACCATCTAAAACAAGAATACGCTTTCTTAAAGCTTTATGTATTTTATTTTGACTCATAATCTTTATCTAAAAACAGCATTTTAACGCTTGCAAAACACGCTCATATCTCTGAGAATAGTGTGCAAAAATACGTTATTAAGAAGGCAAAAGAAAAGTCGCAAAGACTTGTTTTTATGTTATCTATCTCAAAATCGAGTAGAATGTAGCACCTTCTCCAAGAGGAGGGTTGCTAAGGCTTCAACGGGTCTAATCCCTCTGCCTTTCTTGATAACCACATTAAAGAATGAACTGAACTGCAAATATTGCAAAACCTTGTCTAAATATGAAACATTTATAGCACTAATATTCCAATTTTATCTCTTAAAGTAATAAGACATAGGACACTGTTTTACCGTTAAAAATACTTGTTTGAAATACCTAAAAATTTCAAACGAATACAGATACTTGATTTACAGTATTTTATATATATGAATTTAAAGTAATTTTAATTATTAATTTTATTATTTTAACAGTCCCAAACTTCTATATATGCAAAACTCTACTTTTAGTAACACTACCCGATTTCAAATTGTAAATTATAATGAAGCTTCCTCCGAAGTTCAGGAGATTTACGACGACACAAAACGTACTTTACAGATACCGTTTGTCCTAAATTGGTTTAAGTGCCAAGGATCTAACGCCACACTCTTAGGTGGTAACTGGGCAAAATTAAAATCAACGTTAATGATGGGAAGTATTCCTAACGTTTTAAAACAACTCATCATTTACAATGTTTCGAAAGAACGAGATTGTCAATATTGTGCACACGCTCACGGAATTTTCGCAGATAGCATGAGCGCTATGATTAATGATAACCCTAATTTTAAGGTTACCGAAAATCTGGAAAGCCCACTTATTCCTGAAAGTTTTAGAACTGCTATTAAAGTGGTATCAAAAGCCGCGCTACAACCAGATCAGATTACAGATGCTGATTTTGAAAAGCTTAAGGATGTAGGTTTTGACAATCTAGAAATTCAAGAACTTATGGCTCAAGCAGATCTGGTAAATATGCTCAATACACTGGCTGATGTTTCTGGTATAAGAATAGATAATGAGCTTCTGGAAGCTCACGCTTAATAGTTTTGTTCTTGAATTTAGCCGGAGCAAAATATCGTATTACTTATGAAGCATTTTCTAAGTTTTCAGGAAGTCTAGGGAAGGTAGATTCTATTGAAATGCTGGGTGAGATAACCAATAGACACCTCAAGTATCTCTTCAACTTCAGAGCATTTAGAATCTTATTACTCGACAAAGATTCTATTAGTGGGTATACTTTCTCTAAAGGAAAAATCTATGCACACAATAATTCTGAGAATATACTGGATTATGAAAAGGAGCTTTTAGAAAAGCATACGCCTTTTTCGGAACCCGTAAAGCCAGATTCGCTACCTGTATATTTGTCGGAGTTGGATCTGCAAAATGGCGTGCTTTGGGGGTGGTATATCTCATACCCTGATTATCGTATTTGTGTATCGCTACTTTCTGATGACAATGTAAAATTCAATCACACGGATTCAGACATCATGCATATGCTTGTAGACAGTATAACATCAAAGTATAGACAAATCTGTCTTAGTGAAGAACTCAAATGTAAAAATGAAACGCTTCAGGATGCTATTGCCCAGATAGAGTTGAAGAATAGAGAGATCGAAGCTATAAATAGTAACCAACAGGACGTCATTAATAATCGCACTGAAGAACTCCTTAATAAAAATAAAAAACTCTTAGATCTCTCTCGGCTTAACTCACATAATCTTAGAGAACCGCTTACTCGAATTTTAGGTTTAATTGAAGTTGCTGATCATCTTGATAGTAAGGAATTAAAAGAAACCATGCTACCCGAAATAAAAACCTCTGCTTTAGAGTTAGACACTATCTTTAAAAAAGTTGTGCAACAAAGTGAAGAAGAGGCAAAAATCACAATTAATCAAGACGGCGGTTATGAATAAGCCTCTAAAAGTAATGCTGGTAGATGACCAGAAAATGGCCAATTTTATCAATAAAAAACTGATTGAAGTTACAGATTTTGCGCACAACATTCTGGCCTACACACTTCCTGATGCAGCATTACTAGATATTGAGACCCAAAAGCCAGATCTAATATTTTTAGACCTGAATATGCCCATCATTGACGGGTGGAAGTTTCTAGATAATTTACAACAGAATAAAAATTTTACACAAGTTGTAATCGTAACCTCAAGTACCAGTTCTATTGACAAAGAAAAAGCTCAGAATTATACTCAGGTGGTAGATTTTTTAATCAAGCCATTAACCCGAAATACAATTCTGAGCTTAAAAAATAAGCTGACAGCAGGAAGCTAGTCTATAGCTTGTACTACTGCTTTCTCTGCTTCTTTACGCGATCCATCAAAGCCGTCAATACCACTTACAGTCGTATATTTCATAACATAACGTTTACCGGGATTGATGATTTTATAAGCTGATTGACACATCATTGTTGCTTCGTGAAAACCACAAAGTATCAATTTTAATTTTCCTGGGTATGTGTTAACATCACCTATAGCAAACACTCCAGGAATATTAGTCTGATAATCTAAAGCATTATCTACTTTAATCGCATTCTTTTCAATCTCAAGTCCCCAGTTTGAAATAGGACCTAATTTAGGTGAAAGACCAAATAATGGAATAAATGCATCCGCTTCAATAGAAAATTGTTCTTCATTTCTCTCAACAACCACTTCTTTAAGCTCTTCTACACCTCCAAGCCCCACAACTTCTGCTGGCGTCACCAAATTAATCTTACCTAGCATTTTCAATTCACGTACTTTTTCAACAGAATCTAAAGCACCTCTAAATTCATTTCTACGGTGGATAAGTGTTACTTCTTTTGCGATATCAGCTAGATAAATACTCCAGTCTAGGGCAGAATCCCCTCCACCGGCGATAACCACTTTCTTATCACGGTAAACTTCCGGATCTTTTATCATATAAGCCACACCCTTATCTTCAAACTCATGAATATTAGGGATTACAGGTTTACGAGGCTCAAAACTACCCAAACCACCGGCGATTGCTACTACCGGTGCGTGATGCTGTGTACCTTTATTAGTGGTCACAATAAAACTTCCATCTTCTTGCTTCTCAATAGTTTCAGCACGCTCCCCCAAGGTAAAACCAGGCTGAAATTGCTTTCCTTGTTCTAATAGATTATCTACTAACTCACCAGCGCCTACTTCAGGAAAACCGGGAATATCATAAATAGGTTTTTTTGGATAAATCTCAGCTAACTGTCCGCCCGGCTGAGCCAGAGCATCAATAATATGACATTTCAACTTTAACAATCCTGCTTCAAATACAGTAAATAATCCCGTAGGTCCTGCTCCAATAATGAGTATGTCTGTCTTTATCATCTTCTTTATGCTTTGAGCTGATTAAAGCTCATTTCTACTTTCATTTTAATTTTTGGAAATCAATCCTTTTGTAAACTCATTTAGCGTTTCAACTTTTTCTTCAAAATCACCTTTTATGGTTTTTCTATATTCGTTAAGGTTTTGTACCAGATCATCTATATTTTCAGGTATTACCTCTTCAAAAAATTGTCTTAAGCGTTTTGCTGTAGTAGGTGATTTTCCATTAGTCGAAATAGCAATCTTTACATTTCCTTTTGTAACAATTCCGCCCATATAAAAATCACAAAGTTCAGGAACATCAGCTATATTACAAAGTAAAAAACGCTTTCTGGCTGCTCGATAAACCCGCTTATTTACTGCCGCGCTATCTGTCGTAGCTATAACCACGTGACGCTTTTTAAGCATTTTACGCGTAAACCGTTTCTTAGTGATTTTCACATTAAACTTTTTAGCCAACTCTAATGTTTCCGGTCTAAAAAATGGCGCTACCATTTCCACAACAGCATCCGGACTGGACTTTGTCAAAAAAGTCAATTTTTCTAAAGCTACGTTACCGCCACCTACAATTAGAACTTGCAGGTTACGAACTTTTAAAAAAACCGGATAAAGTGTATTTGTTTCTGTAGACATTAATGTGCGTTTTGCGCTATTTCTGATTGCAAATTAAGCAATTGCTCGCGATGTCTCACAACTTCACCTATCACAATAATTGATGGGTTAGTAAGTTTTAACTCTTGAACGACATCTTCAATAGTGGATATTGTTCCAATACCAACGCGTTCTTCTGGTGTTGTTCCATTTTGGATAATCGCCACCGGAGTATCTTTTTTTCCGCTTTCGCGGAAGAGTTTTGCGATCTTTCCCAGCTTACTCATCCCCATCAGTATTACTACAGTAGCTGAAGATTTTGCTGCCAGCTTTACATCATTAGACAACTTATGCTCTTTTGTAGTACCGGTTATTACCCAGAAACTTTCAGAACTTCCACGTTTGGTTAATGGTATATTTTGATATGCAGGCACTGCAAGCGAAGAAGAAATCCCCGGAACTAAAGCAACTTCAAGTCCGGCTGCGGCAGCTACTTCCATTTCTTCTGCTCCACGTCCAAAAATAAATGGATCTCCGCCTTTTAAACGCACTACGTGCCCATGGCTTTTTGCTCGTGATAAGATCAAATCATTAATCTGTTCCTGCTGATAGGCATAGCACCCTTTACGCTTTCCTACAAAAATCAGTTCTGCTTCTTTTGCGTATGCTAACAGCTCTGGATTAACCAAAGCATCATACAACACGACATCTGCACTTTCTAAAGCACGAATACCTTTTAAGGTAAACAGTTCTACATCTCCCGGCCCTGCTCCTACTACTGTTAATTTTGGATTATTAATTGGCATGTGCTAGTTGATTTTTTCTGAATGCATCTACTCGATCAAAAAATGCGTTTGCATCTGCAAGATACGCTTCAGCAAATTCTTTAGTAGGCTCATTATTTTGAATCTGGTATACAAGATCTTCAAATGAAGTTTCAGCTTTTAGTGCATCATGCTCTCCAAAAGTATTATCAAATTCAGCAATGATATTTGCCTGAGTATTGGTTTTTACATTTTCTGAAAGTAATATCGCCTTAGCTCCATTTACTAAACCGGCATAAGTGTGATAAACACTATCTGCAAAACGGTTTGCTTCGAAAGCTTCAATTGCATTACCTAATTTATCTTTAGCTTCAAGTAATAAAGTCTGAACCAAATCAATTACAACACCAGCACATTCTCCTACCCCTACTTCTTGAATATACTTCTCGTCATTACCCCAGTCCACAAAATCAGATTCTACTAAATTATTTGTTTCTGAAAGTGGTTTTAGGAAATCGTAAAAATAACGCTGCCCCTTCTCATCATAATAACTCAAGAAATCAAGCTCTCCTGCATTCTCTTTAAAATCATCAAGAATTGCACGTAATGCCTGAGGTCCTCTTTTACTAGGTATTTTGATTACTTTATCTGCAAAACGGCCTTGACCGTCTCCTAAAACACCACCCCCTAAAAGAACCTGTAATGCCGGAGCAACCAATTTTTCTGGTGTACGCACAGACATTCCCTGAAAACCGATATGAGCCATATTATGCTGACCACACGCGTTCATACATCCACTGATTTTAATGGTAATCTCTTTATTATTGAGATATTCTGGGTATTCTGCAATTAGTACATCTTCTAATTTATCTGCGATACCGGTACTACTTGCAATCCCTAAGTTACAAGTGTCTGTACCGGGACACGCAGTAATATCTGTTGTTGTTTCATATCCCGGTCGGGCAAAACCTAGGTTGGCTAGTTGTGAAAAGAAAAATGGTAATGCCCCTTCCGGTATATGTCTTAATAATATATTTTGACGTAGGGTAAGTCTTAACTCATCCCCTCCATATTTTTTAATTAAACCTGCTAATGCACGTGCTTTCTCTGTAGAAAAATCACCCAGTCTTACTTTGATACCTATAGCGCACAGACCGTCTTGTTTTTGTTTAAAAATATTAGTCGCTTTCCACGCATCATATGCTTTCTGATCTTCAATAGCTACCTGCGGCGCTTCAGTAAGTGGTCGTGTTGGAGCTACATCAAAAGCTGCAGTATCAATCTCGTAGGTCTTGTAAGAAAGTGCTTTTTGCTCTTCAGCAACCAATTCCATAAAGCCGTCAACTCCAATATCTTTGATAAGGAACTTCATACGCGCTTTAAGTCTTCTAGAACGTTCTCCGTGACGATCAAAAACTCGCAATACCCCTTCTATAAGAGGAATCAATTGATTTACCGGCAAAAATTCGTGTAACGTATCGGCATGTCTTGGCTGAGAACCTAAACCACCACCAAGCATTACTTTAAAACCGCGTGCACCATCTTTAATTTTTGGGATAAAGCCCAAATCGTGAATAAAAGCTAAAGCCGAATCATCATCTGTTGCTGAGAAAGACATTTTAAACTTTCTACCCATTTCCTGACAGATTGGATTCCGTAGAAAAAACTGAAACGTCGCATGTGCGTATGGAGTAGCATCAAAAGCTTCTTCCGGATTAATACCCGAGTCTGGACTTGCAGTCACATTACGCACGGTATTTCCACAAGCTTCACGAAGTGTCACATCGCTTTTCTCAAGCTCTGCCCATAACTCAGGAGTACGATCAAGACTCACGTAGTGAATCTGAATATCCTGGCGCGTGGTAATATGCAATTTGCCTCTTGAATATTCATCGGAAACATCAGAGATACGCAATAACTGATCGCTGGTCACCTTACCATAAGGCAACTTGATGCGTATCATTTGCACCCCTTCCTGACGTTGTCCATAGACACCTCTTGCCAGACGAAGACTTCTAAAACGTTCCTCATCTATCTTCCCATCCTTAAAGAGTTTGATTTTTTTCTCAAGCTCTATAATGTCACGTTCTACAACCGGATTCTCTATTTCTGTTCTGAAGCTTTGCATAGCTTATTTCTTTTTTATTTTAATTTCATTTTAATCCTATAGAAATAATAGGATTTTAATAAAAGAATGAATTGAAATTTTCCAATTCATTCTTTATATAATTTTATCCGATAAAGCCTACTCCTGCAGTAGTATTACTTTGCGTATCTATTAATATGAAAGATCCCCCAGCTTTATTGTCAGTATAATTGTCATAGAAAAGGTTTTTACTCAACTTAAAGTTAACCTTGCCTATTTCGTTTAAAGTCAATTGTGTTGCGCTACTATCTTCACCTGAATAATCAGTAGAAATTACATTCTCAATACTGTCTATTTTTGCTAAAACTCTATTCGTATTGTGTTGAATTTCATATTTAGCTCCCGGTATCAAGGCTTTTCCATCCATCCAGCAAACAGAAGCTGTAAGTGTTTTAGCAGAATGTGGTACTTCGTCAGACTTGACCAAGATATCACCACGCGTTACATTGATATCATTTTCTAAAGTAATCGTCACTGAACTACCAGCAATCGCCTCATCGTATTGCTCATCAAAAAACTCTATAGACTTAATTTTAGAGGAAGTTAAAGAAGGAAGAACCGTAACAGCATCTCCAACTTTTAAGCTGTTTCCATAAATTTTACCTGCATATCCGCGGTAATCATGAAATTCATCTTTTTTAGGCCTGATAACTGTTTGCACAGGAAAACGTGCAGCCGTCAACTCCTCTTGTTCTGGCTTTAAAGCCTCAAGAAAATCTAGCACACTATCGCCCGTATACCAAGACATAGCGTCAGTCTTTTGAGCAACATTATCTCCTTTTAAGGCACTAATAGGAATAAACGTTACTTCCTGCTCTTCATAGCTACTTTGCGCATTTAGTTTCTCAAAATCAGCTTTAATATCTTCAAAAACCTGCTGATCATAATCAACCAGATCCATTTTATTTACCGCAACAATCACGTGTTTAACACGTAATAAATTATTGATAAAAAAATGACGATAGGTTTGTTCAATTACTCCTTTACGCGCATCAATTAATATAATTGATGCTTGCGCTTGTGAAGCGCCGGTTACCATATTTCGGGTATATTCTACATGTCCCGGAGTATCTGCTATTATATAACTCTTCTTCTTAGTCGAAAAATAAATATGCGCTACGTCTATGGTAATTCCTTGCTCACGTTCTGCAACAAGACCGTCTGTCGCTAAAGAAAAATCAAGATAATCGTATCCTTTTTTCTTACTATTACGCTCTATTGCCTCTAATTTATCGTCTGTGAGTGATTTTGTATCGTAAAGCAGTCTCCCTATCAAAGTACTTTTACCATCATCTACACTACCTGCTGTTGCTATCTTTAAAACTTCCACGTTGTTATTCGTATTGCTATTAATATTGTTTTCTGTTCACTTTGTAAGTGAATTCTAGAAGTACCCTTGTTGTTTACGCTTTTCCATTGCTGCCTCAGAACGCTTGTCGTCTATACGCGCCCCTCGCTCAGAAATGGTAGAAACTTTTATCTCTTTTACAATTTGCTCAATGGTATCTGCATCAGACTCAACTGCCGCTGTACACGTCATATCACCCACAGTTCTAAAACGCACAATACGCTCCAAAACTTCTTCATCTTCCTCACGATACACATATTTAGATGCACTCCAAATCAGGCCATCGCGCACAAATGTCTCTCGCTTATGCGAAAAATAAATCGAAGGAATTTCGATATGCTCCTGCTCTATATAACTCCACACATCCAATTCCGTCCAGTTAGAAATCGGGAATACACGCACATTCTGACCAATTTCAATCTTCCCATTCAAAAGATCGAATAATTCAGGGCGCTGGTTTTTTTCATCCCATTGACCGAAATCATCACGAACAGAAAAAATACGTTCTTTGGCTCGTGCCTTTTCCTCATCACGACGTGCACCGCCTATACACGCATCAAATTTAAATTCTTCAATAGCGTCTAAAAGCGTAGTAGTCTGAAGCATGTTTCGGCTAGAATATTTACCAGTCTCTTCAGTCACTTTTCCTTCATCAATTGCATCCTGCACATGACGCACGATTAAATTCAATCCTAATTCTTCTACCAATTTATCTCTAAATTCTATGGTTTCAGGAAAATTATGACCGGTATCTACATGCAATAACGGAAAGGGAATCTTACCCGGATAAAACGCTTTTTGCGCCAAACGCACCAACGTAATACTGTCTTTTCCTCCCGAAAAAAGCAATACGGGGTTTTCAAACTGAGCGACTACCTCTCTAAAAATGTAAATCGCCTCGCTCTCTAATGCATTTGTTTTTAAAATCTTGCTCATGCTCTAATCGTTTTAGGCGTGTAATCCACACTCCCGGTTCTCCAACACTTTAGTTGGATCAAAATATTTATGTTCGTTTGGCAACTTATTTTCAGCCAAATAGGCATCTAATCCTGCATCGCTCCAATAGTAAAACGGACTCACTTTTAAAACTCCGTCTGCTCCGAGACTCAAAATATCAAGGTTATCCCTATGTGCAGTCTGTCCCTTTCTAAGGTTTGTAAACCATAAATCTGGTTTATGATTTGCCATAGCCCGTTTAAATGGCTCTAGTTTCACCTGCTCGGTAAAGATTTTATGCCTGGAATCATCTATTTGTGGAATTCCCATAACAACATCACGATGCGCGGCAGTTTGTTGAGGCACGTATAAATCAACTTTTAAATCAAGAAGTTTGATCACCTCTTCTGCATGTCTATAGGTGTTAGGTGTATTATAACCGGTATCACACCAAACAACCGGAATATCACTTTTAGCTTGAGTCGCTGCAAATAAAATTGCTGCTTCATAAGGCCGAAAATTAGTAGTAACAATTGGGTTTTTAGCATTCTGTACTGCCCACTGTGCGATTTCAACCGGAGTCTTTGACTTTAGCTCTTTATTAATATCTATTAACTGTTCTGCTGAATACCCCATTATCTCCCCCATTTTATAGTATTCCAAATACGCTCGTGAAAAAAGTAAAGCACCATTTTGGTTACCAACTCTACAGCTCCTATTGAGAATGCCAAAGACAATGTACCTGTTATAAACCAAGAAATAAGTATAGTATCAATCGTACCAACAATTCTCCAACTAACAGACTTAACAACACTTCTTAAAGGCTTTTCTGTAGAAGCATCTTTTTTATAAGTCACTTTTTGGGACTTATCTGTTTGAGCTTCGTTATATACTTGATCTAAAATCATATCTGAAATACTGAATTCTATATTTTATTTAAATCCTATCGGAATAGTAGGATTATAAAGCAAAAGTATACCCCATAATCGTATTGACCAAATCTTTGTAGTAAAATTTTAAAACTTTTAGGTGATTTTCAGCATTTAAGCCAAATATTCTGAATTATTCGGCAATTAGGTCTGCCAACGTGTTTTTATTCAATACCGCAAGGTTGCTATCTCGTAATTGAACCATAAGACTATGCACTGAACACGCAGTCTCATCCGGGCAATCGTCACATTTTTCGTAGAAATTAAGACTTACACAAGGCACCATAGAAACAGGCCCTTCCAAAATACGCATGACCTCAACCATTTTGATATCTTCAGGCTGCCTGCGTAAGTAATACCCGCCTCCTTTGCCTTTTTTGCTTCCTAAAAAACCGGCTTTGCGCAGGGTAAGCATAATACTTTCCAGAAATTTTTGAGAGATATTTTCACTTTTGGCTATAGCTCCTATTTGCAAAGGATCTTCTCCTTTGTGCTTGGCTACGTAAGCCAAAGCTTTGAGACCGTATTTTGTTTTTTTAGATAACACGGTCTAAATGTATGCAAAAAGTTAGAATTCTACGCTTTTAGCGCCTGATCCAGATCTGCGATAATATCATCTGCATGCTCCAGACCTACAGAACAACGCACCAAACCATCTGTGATTCCTACTTCAAGACGATCTTCTTCAGCCAGTTTGCTGTGTGTCGTAGAGGCGGGATGCGTCACAATCGTACGCGTATCACCCAAATTTGCAGATAGCGAACACATTTTAATCGAATTCAGAAATTTACGTCCGGCATCTATTCCACCTTTCACTTCAAAAGCGACGATGTTGCCTCCGTGTTTCATTTGTTTTTTAGCCACTTCATACTGCGGATGTGATTTCAGGAATGGATATTTCACAAAATTCACGTTCTCATGACCCTCTAAAAACTCGGCTACCTTAAGCGCGTTTTCACAATGCCGGTCTGCGCGTACGTGCAGGGTTTCTAAACTTTTTGAAAGCACCCAGGCGTTAAATGGTGATAATGCCGGACCAGTATTTCGAGAAAACAGATAAATCTCGCGTATCAAGTCAGCTCGGCCTATACTCACACCCCCCAACACACGCCCCTGACCGTCAATCATCTTCGTAGCACTATGAATCACGATATCTGCACCAAACTTAATGGGCTGCTGTAAATAAGGCGTTGCAAAACAATTGTCCACTACAAAAATCAGCTTGTATTTTTTAGCCAGATTGCCCAAATATTCTAAATCTAAAACATCACAACCGGGATTGGTAGGAGATTCAACATAAAGAATTTTGGTTTCGGGCTTAATCAGGCTTTCTGCTTTATCGACCTCATCAACATTAAAATACGAAGTTTCAATATTCCATTTTGGGAGGAATTTGGTAAACAAGCTGTGTGTAGAACCAAAAACCGAACGCGCCGACACAATATGATCTCCGCTATCTAACAAGGCTGCAAAGGTTGAAAACACAGCTGCCATTCCGGTTGCAAAAGCATAACCGCTTTCGGCACCTTCCATTTTGCAAATCTTCTCAATAAACTCGCTGGTATTTGGATTGGTAAACCGGCTGTAAATATTGCGTTCTTTTTCTTCGGTAAACGAAGCCCGCATATCTTCGGCATCTTCAAAAACAAAACTCGAAGTCAAATACATAGGCACAGAGTGCTCTAGGAATTCACTTCGGTTTAATTGGGTGCGTATGGCTTCGGTTTCAAAATGTTTAGTCATTGTTATTTAGATGTTAGACGTTAGACGCTAGATTTGAGATGGATTATCTTGCTTCAAATTCATTGTCTAAAATCCTGTTTCGGTTTTCTTGTGGTATTTAAAAGGTTGAAGCGTTCAATTGTTTAATCGTGGAATCGTTAATCACCTCTTAGATTTTACATTTAACCCTTTCTTTTAATTCTTTTCTCTTTCTTCTCTATTCTTTTTTCATATCTCAAATCTGCTCGACTTCTTCTCCATTTAAAAACACTTTGTATGAAATGTCTACTCCGGCTTGCAAGGTGATGGAAACTGAACAGTATTTTTCAAAACTCAATTGTGCAGCACGCAATGCTTTTGCAGGAGGAATATCGCCTTCCAGATACACATGTACGCGCATCGCTTCAAAAGGTTTGGCACCGCCTACTTCTTTGCGGTCACCCTCAACTTCTACGTGATACGAATCAATTTCTAACTTTTGCTTTTTTAAAATCGAAATGATATCAATCGCGCTACAACCGCCAACTCCCATTAATAGTAATTCCATAGGGCTGCTGCCTTGAACCACATCGCCGGTTTTATTATCTATCATTACCGGTACTCCTGATGCTCCTTTGGCTTCAAAAAGGTAGTCCTTGTTTTTACGTTCGAGTGTTACTTTCATAATATTATTTTTAAATGCTTTTGGGATTCTTAAAGAATCCCAAAATTTATTTTTTTTTATAAAATAGTGACGTAATGTTCAACAGTGGGAAAAGGATCGTAATAGTGATGTAAAAGATTTTTCCACTCCAGATATTCTGGAGATTGTCTAAAACCAACTATATGACTTTCCAAGGTTTCCCAATTCACTAGCAACGCGTATTTATTAGGCTGTTCTAAACATTTGCTCAGGGTATGGTTAATATAACCTTCACTAGAACTGATATATTTTTCTGCTCTCTTAAAATCAGTTTCAAATTGCTTCTCTTGACCTGCAATAACATTTAAAATCGCCAATTCTTTAACCATACTAAACCCAATAATAATAATAATAATAATAATAATATCAATAACAATATTTACTAGTTATTCCGCTCTGCGAGTTTCAATATATCTCCAAAAACGCCCCGTGCAGTCACAGCTGCTCCTGCTCCGGCACCCTGAATCACTAAGGGATTCTCTCCGTAGGATTCGGTGTAAATTTCAAAAATACTATCGCTGCCTTTTACCTGACCCAATGCCGAACTTTTAGAAACGGTAACCAGTTTCACTTCTAAAGTCCCTCCATCTTCCTGAGATAAATCGCCGTAAAGGTCGCCAACATAACGCAGAACTTCATCTTCTTTTAAGGCTTTTTTACGCGCTTCAAAAACCGAATCGAGCTCTTTTAGTCTTCCTAAAAAGTCTGATGCGGCTCCTTCCCGTAAATTTTCAGGAATGAGGCTTTGGATCTGCACATCACTAAACTCTTTGTGTAAGTCGAGTTCGCGAGCCAAAATCAACAATTTACGTCCCACATCGTTTCCGCCCAAATCTTCCCGCGGATCAGGCTCGGTAAAACCTTTATCAATCGCATCCTGCAAAACTTTTGAAAAATCGCGATCTTCTACCGAAAAAGTATTGAACAAGTAACTCAACGAACCGCTAAAAACGCCTTTGATACGGGTGATATTATCGCCCGAAAGATGCAACAAACGTATGGTATCTATCAGCGGAAGTCCCGCACCCACGTTGGTTTCATACAGGTAACGCTTGTTGTTTTCATCTAAAACCCGACGCAATTTTTGATAAAAATCAAAACCTACCGTGTTGGCTATTTTATTAGAAGAAACCAGATCAAATCCGTTTTGCGCCAGTTCGATGTAATTCTCGATAAACGCAGCACTTGCCGTATTGTCAATCGCAATTAGATTTGCCAAATGATTAGCTTTCGCGAAAGCGATCACTTCTTTTACTCCGGCTTCTTTTGCCTGACTTTTAAAATCGGTTTTCCAGCTTTCTGAAACGCCGTTTTTATCAAACAAGACTTTTTTAGAATTTGCTACCGCGAAAATATTCAGCGCGATTCCTTTACGTTCCTGTATGGTTTCGGCAGATGCTACGATCTGATCGATCAACGTACCCCCCACCAATCCATGACCGAAAATGGCAATATTTATTTTTTTGGCAATACCAAAAATTTCCCCGTGCACCACATTAAGAGCCTTGGTCAGTTGCGGTTTGCGCACCACCACACTCACGTTTTTTCCGGTAACCGTATTGTTGAACAACAACGGAACAATCCCGTTCTTGATGAGTTCGCTATAGGGTTTATGAAAACTGCTCAGATCCTGACCTATTATCGAAATCACCGCAACCTCATCAATAATTTCGATGCGGTTAACATCCTGACTTTGGAAATCGGCTTCAAACTCAAACCGAAGGGCCGAAATAGCCTGTTGCGCCTGCTTGGCCTCGACAACCAAACCAATTCCCCGTTCAGAAGAACCCTGAGCAATAATGCTCACATTTACGCCGCTGTTTCCTAAAGCCCTAAAAATACGGGCATCCACCCCTACTTTTCCCAACAAACCGCGGCCTTCCAAATTGATCAACGCCATGTCGCTCAATACCGAAAGGGATTTGATGCCTTCCTGCTCGGTCTGTGCAGTGATCAGTGTTCCTGCATCATCAGCCTTAAACGTGTTAAGAATGCGTAGCGGAATATTCTTCTCAATCAACGGAATAATCGTCTTGGCGTGCAATACCGAAGTCCCAAAATTGGCCAGTTCGTTTGCCTCGCTATAGGTAAGACGTTCGATCTTTTGCGCATCGGGAACCAGGTCTGGATTCGCGGTGAAAATTCCGTCTACGTGCGTATAATTTTGCAATTCGCCGGCATCCAGATAATTGGCTAAAAGTGAAGCCGTGTAATTACTGCCATTACGCCCTAAAGTCGTGGTCTGGTTGTTATCATCACTCGCGATAAAACCGGTCACGATGTTTACCGTCTCCCCATTATACTTTGTAAAATGCTTAACTACCTGCTCTTTGGAAAGCTTGTCATTGGGTTGTGCGTTGCCAAAGGTTCCATTGGTTTTTATAAGCTTACGCGAATCTGTAAACTGGGCTTTCACGCCTTGCTTTTGCAACAGATGGGTTACGGTTTTTACCGAAATCAATTCGCCATAAGACAAGATTTCATCTTTTACTTTCTTGCTATAATCACCAAGTAAGGCAACCCCATCAAAAAGACGCTTGAGTTCTGTGAATTCTTCGGAAAGATCTACGTCAAAATCATTTTGCTGATACTTTTTAAACGCTTCAAACTGATGCTGAAACTCCCGCCCTGAAGCTGCAGCTTCCAGGATTGCTTCCAGCTCATCGGTCGCACCACCTCGTGCCGAAAGTACCACCGCGATGCGCTCGCCATTTTCGACTTTAGTCTTAATGATATTTAAGACGGTATCGAGTCCGTTTCCGTTTGCCAGTGATTTTCCGCCGAATTTTAAAATTTTTAGCTTTGCGGTATCGGCTCTAAAGACCGGATACAGCAATTGCTCCAACTGTTCAAATTCAATTAAAAAAGCATCGTGCCCGTGTACCGAATGGATTTCGCCATAGGTTACATTATTCTTAACCTGCGCCAGTTGCTTGTAAGTCTCCCGGTTTTCAACAGGCGTAAAAAACAAATCTGAATCTACGCCCACGATGTGAATATTGGCTTCAACCTGACTCAAAATTTCATTAAAACCTTCGCGACCACGGGTAACATCAATGGTTTTAAGCAATTGGTTCATCAATTTATAGGCTGAAACCTGAAAGCGATCTTTCAATTTATGGCCGTGATGATCTAACCAACTCTCAACGTTGAAAATATTGAGATCTTCATTAGTGCTTCGCTGAAATTTATTTTTAAACGATTCCGGCGTGCGGTAACACAACATCGCGTGCATACGCGCATCGTGAACCGGCTGTGAGGAATTTTTTAAAATCTGCTCCTGAATCTGGCAATTGGCGATGAGCCAATCTGTAGATTTCCAGTCAGACGCTACGGGGATTAAATGCTGGGTGATCGCAGGTTGCAGCGCGACCATTTCCCAGGCGATACCACCACCCAATGAACCGCCAATAATGGCAAAGAGCTCATTGATTTTAAGTTCCTTTAATCCTTCTAAAAAAGCCCGTGCGACATCCTGCGCGACAAATTCTTTATAGTTTTCAATCAAAAAGCCGTCATAGCCGTTACCCGGAATATTAAACGAAAGAATACTGTACTTGCGCGTATCGATGCATTTATCATCGCCTATGAGTTCATTCCACCAGCCATCGGGACCGCTTACGTGCGAATTTCCCGTAAGGGCGTGATTGACTAAAATCACTGGAGCCGTGCCGAGTGGCTGACCAAAAGTCTCATAACTGAGCAACAGGTCAAGCTGAAATCCTGATTGAGTCTTAAATCCGGGAAGGTTAAGTTTGTGTAACATTTTAGGGAATCTTTCTAAATTAGAAAAAGACTAAGAGGTTAGTGTCAGTCTGAACTTGTCGAAGAATTTTTAATTTATAAACTTCGACAGGCTCAGTTTGACAACTAGATTAACTTCAATCTTCAGTTATTTTAAGCAGTTTCGGTTTGTTTAATCTCCGCAAATGCTGCTTTTAAATCATTTTTTAAATCCTCAATATCCTCAAGACCAACTGAAAGACGAATCAAATCTTTAGTCACGCCGGTAGATTCCTGAGCATCATCAGGTAATTGCTGATGAGTCGTACTCGCAGGGTGGATAATCAAAGACTTGGTGTCGCCAATATTTGCCAAAAGCGAAAAGATTTCGGTTTTATCGGCTACGGTTTTTGCACTTTCAAAGCCACTTTTAAGACCAAAGGTCACAATACCGCTTTGTCCTTTTGGAAGGTATTTTTTAGCTAAATCATTATACTTACTGCTCGCAAGTCCGGGATAATTTACCCAGGTAACTTCGGGCTGTGCTTCCAGCCATTCCGCCAGAGCCAAAGCATTTTCGCTGTGCTGCTTGATACGAATAGATAAAGTCTCTAAGCCCTGAATGATCTGAAACGCGTTAAACGGACTCAATGCCGCACCGTGATCGCGCAATCCTTCAACCCGCACTTTAGCGATAAACGCTGCAGGCCCCAAAGCTTCGTGGTATACCAGACCATGATATCCGGCAGAAGGCTCGGTAAACTCCGGAAACTTTCCGCTAGACCAGTCAAAAGTACCAGCGTCAATGATTGCTCCTCCTAAAGAGGTTCCGTTACCGTTGATGTATTTGGTCAACGAATGAATTACAATATTAGCCCCGTGCGCAATGGGATTTAGCAAAGCCGGAGAAGCCACCGTATTATCAACGATTAATGGAATGCGGCTCTCTTTCGCGACTGCGGAAATAGCTTCCAAGTCCAAAACATCAAGCTTTGGATTACCCAAAGATTCTACAAAAACAGCGCGTGTATTTTCCTGAATGGCATCTTTAAAATTGGATACCTCATCCGGATTTACAAAAGTTGTAGTTATGCCAAATCGCGGAAGCGTTACGCTCAGCAAATTGTAAGTACCACCATACAAACTGCTGGAAGCCACAATATGATCGCCCTGCTTTAAAAGCGTAAGTAAAGCTGTATTAATTGCAGCCGTACCCGAAGCGGTAACCACCGCACCAATACCGCCTTCAATAGCTGCAAGGCGTTGCTCCAACACATCATTAGTCGGGTTATTTAAGCGCGTGTATATGTAACCCGGCTGTGAAAGGTTGAATAAACCTGCCGCATGGTCTGAATCGTTAAAAACGTAACTGGTGGTTTGATAAATAGGCACCGCACGGGTACCGCCATTTACTGTTGTGTCGTGACCCGCGTGTAACGCCTGAGTCGAAAATTTTTGTGCACTCATTTTTCTGTTTTTTTGAGTTAAAACTAAATTAAACCCAAAGTCTGCTGCCGGTAACCGGCATTCGTTACAAGAAAAATGTTATTAAGAATCATAAAGTCATTTAAGAAAAAAATGACTCGTTAGTTATCTATCATCAGCTAAGCTGTTGTAGAATGTAGCACCTTCATCCCGGGGGAAGGGTTGCTAAGGCTTCACAGGGTCTAATCCCTCCGCCTTTCTTGATAACATTTCAGTAAGTATGTGAACTTTGTGAGCACAAATATTGCAAAACGTTTTAGAACTATGCAAACAAAATCGGTTTATTTTTATCAAATCATAAAATATCATAAGATTTTAAATCCTGTTTTGTAATACCTTCTAAATTTATACATTTGCCAGCCTAAAGAGGAAAGATTTGACTGATTGCAACCTCTTATGCCGATTGATTTTGGCGTAAAAAATGCTAAAGGCAGTAACACACTACCATTTTCATTGTATTTGTCAAATCGTTCTTCGACGTTTAATCCCAGTTACGGGAATAAAAAAATGCTTAATGGCTTATTTATTTACCTCAGAAAGTGTGTCTGAAGGACACCCTGATAAAATCGCTGATCAAATCAGCGATACCTTACTTGATAATTTCCTAGCTTTTGACCCGGAGTCTAAAGTAGCTTGTGAAACCCTTGTTACTACCGGACAAGTTGTACTAGCCGGAGAAGTAAAAAGCGACACGTACATTGATGTTCAAAACATTGCGCGGGGTGTGATCAATGACATAGGCTATACCAAAGGGGCCTACCAATTTAGCGGTGACAGCTGCGGGGTAATCTCTTTGATTCATGAGCAATCGCAAGATATCAATCAGGGTGTGGATCGCGCTTCAAAAGAAGAGCAAGGTGCCGGTGATCAGGGAATGATGTTTGGCTATGCAACTAAAGAAACTGAAAATTATATGCCGCTTGCGCTAGACATTTCGCATCGCATTATGATCGAACTGGCTAAACTGCGTCGCGAAGAAAAAGATATTCCATATTTACGTCCAGATGCAAAAGCTCAGGTAACTATTGAATATTCTGATGATAACATTCCGCAGAAAATTGTAGCAATCGTAGTCTCTACTCAGCACGACGAATTTGATGAAGATGAAAAAATGCTGGCTAAAATCAAGAAAGATATTATTTCGATATTGATTCCGCGTGTAAAAGCGGGGTTAACAGATGATTTAGCCAAACTTTTTAACGACGATATTACCTATCATATCAACCCAACCGGAAAGTTTGTAATTGGCGGTCCTCACGGAGATGCAGGTCTTACCGGTCGCAAGATTATTGTAGACACGTATGGCGGTAAAGGTGCTCACGGTGGTGGTGCATTCTCAGGTAAAGACCCTAGTAAGGTAGACCGTTCTGCAGCCTATGCGGCACGTCATATTGCAAAGAATCTGGTTGCAGCCGGTGTGGCAGACGAAGTTTTGGTACAGGTATCCTATGCGATCGGTGTAGTAGAACCTACTTCCATTTTTGTTGATACGTACGGGACTAAAAAAGTAGACCTCAGCAACGGCGAGATCGCAACAAAAGTGCGTGAGCTTTTTGACATGCGCCCCGCAGCGATTGAAGAACGCTTAAAATTGCGCAACCCTATTTATAGAGAAACTGCAGCTTACGGTCATATGGGTAAAGATCCACAAGTGATCACTAAAGTTTTTGAAAGTCCGTATAGTGGTAAAATCACCAAGGAAGTTGAATTATTCACTTGGGAAAAACTAGATTATGTTGATAAAGTAAAAGAAACTTTTAACTTATAGTTATAAATATCATAAACGCTTTAGAATGCCACTCACTACGGGTGGCATTTTTTAATTTTACTTAATAATTAAGATTTAAATTTTCAGTAATGGCCCTTCTACTTATTCGAAACGATAAAAATTATCAAGCGTGGATTGACGCATTAAATGAGGCTGACCCGTCTATTGAGGTTTTGACTCCAGAAACCATAAAAGATCCTGCAAATGCTACGATGGCTATAACCTGGAAAGCGCCAAAAGGCAGTTATGCAAACTATAGTAACCTCAAAGTAATCGGCTCAATGGGCGCGGGTGTAGATCATCTTTTTGAAGATCCTTCTTTACCAAAAGATGTAATCTTAACCCGTGTTGTAGATAATAAGCTTGCCAGTGATATGCAAGAATTTGTTTCGGCTTTATGCTTAAACCACATTAGAAATCTAAAAACTTATACCAAATTACAAAAAGAAGGAATCTGGAAACCTACTGATTACAAACGCGGAAAAGATGTCACGGTAGGTATACTAGGTTTTGGAACACTCGGTCAGGCTGTAGGTAGAATGCTTAAAGATATTGGCTTTAAGGTTTTGGGTTGGTCACATTCTAAAAAGAAAGTTGAAGGAATAACAAGTTTTACACAAAACGAATTGGATGACTTTTTATCTAAAGCTGAAATTCTAGTTTGTCTACTTCCTCTTACTGAAGAAACTGAGGGGATTTTAAATTATAAATTATTCAAAAAACTCCCAAAGGGCTCCTATCTGATTAACGTTGCACGAGGCGGACATTTGGTTGATGATGATCTTATTGAAGCTTTAAATACAAACCAATTAAGCAGTGCTGCTCTAGATGTCTTTCATAAAGAACCTTTACCTGAAGACCACCCATTTTGGAATCGGGAAGATGTCATCATTACGCCACACATCGCGAGTATGAGTAATGCGAAATCAGTTTCTGCTCAAGTAGCAGAAAACTATCAGCGAATGGAAAATGGTGAAGAATTAAAAAATCAGGTTAAAGCGGATAGGGGTTATTAGATAAGTATCATTTTTAACTGCTTACCGTTAAAAACCCCTAATTTCTTTTAAAATTGGGTTAATTTTCTAAAAAACACTCGAGTGAACCGGTATCTTGTTTCTATAAAATTTAAAAATTATGGATCAAGCAAAGTATGATGAAATGGAAAAAATGCTTCATAAACTGGAAGATATTAAAAATAGCCAGGAAAGCATTCTTGATAAGATCAACCACGTAATTACAGACCTTTTTCAAAATCCTGATAAAGATTTAGAAAAAACAATGGAAGAAGCCCATCAAAAAGCTTCTGACAACGTTGATAAAATAGCGGAGGCTATTGAAAATTATGAGATGAAAATTAATAAGCTTGAACAAGCTTAATCACACCTCAGAAAATCCTTAAAACTAAAAAGCCCGAAGCATTGCTTCGGGCTTTTATATTATAGAAGAAATTTTACAAATTATATTTCACCGATAGCATCACGATGCGCGGCATCACAAAATACTCGGTTGTGGTGCTGAAGTTTTCATTAAAACTGTCGTTGTTGAGCGATTCTACATTGAGTAAATTGGTACCGTCCAGACGAAATTCCCACTTGCTCTCTGGTTTTTGATACCGCAAAGAGGCTTCAAAAAAGGCGTACTCGTTTTGCACGGTGTCGTCTTTATCATAATAATTGTAATAACTCCAGTCTGCGGTAAAAGTAAAGCCCTTTAAAAATCGCACATCTACGTTAGCAAAAGGACGATCTGTAAAGAACGTGCGGTCGCTGTTTCCGTTTTGATAATTATTGATGCTTCGGTTGTAACCTACTTCAAAGTTGGGAGCATTTTTAAAATTGGTCTCCACACTTCCCTGATAATTCTGCGTAAAATTCTGCGACAAAGCCGGCTGATTGTTTACAATATTATTGAGTTCGCTATATGAAACGTTTCCGCTTAAATTAGCCTTCCATTTTCTAAACGTTTTTTGAAAACGCCCGTTGGCACTCAACACCTCATCTACAAAGTTACTGTTGATGGGCGATGAAGCCTGATTGATGCTGTTAATAGCCGTCTGACTTTTTATCGCATCAACTCTTCGAGTATAACTCACGCCCCCGTTCAGGTTTGTGAAGTTGAACATATTAAAGTTGAAGTAATTGAGGCTGGCCGTATGAAAAATCGCGTTCTCAATATCCCGGTTACCACGAAACATCCGGTTGTAGTTATTGAAAACATAGCCTTCGGCGAAATTATTAACGTCTGTATAATCGGCTGTCATTTGATAATTGAGGCGTAAGCTTTCGCTTTGCTTAAACTGCGCAATAGCAAATAAATCCGGAAGCAATTTGTATTCATTACTGCTGGTTTTGGTTCCCAACTGCTCTGAAGAAACCGTGTAGTTGTGCAGCGTCACACCAGGGGTAAATGTAAAAATTCCGGTTTTAAACTTGTAGTGTGCGCCTAAAAACACATCACTAAATTTATACGTCACGTCATTATTCAGGCTGTCTCCTGCAAAGGTATTAACGGTTCCGTCTTCTAAAATCTGGAAAATTCCTGAATTGAAATCCTGCCTGCTCAGCGTCGTCCCCACCGTAAGATTGAGATTGCTCTTGTCGTTGATCACGTAGTAATAATCAATCTTGCTATCCAGCTTATTCGTTTTGATCAGCTTATCCTGATTGATGTCAAAACGCGTTTTGCTTTGAAGCGTATCTAGCGGAAGGATTTCTGTAAAAGGCTGCTGCCCCAGGATCGCATTGTAAAAGGGATCTTCATTTTGATACAAATGCTGTACAAACCCGGCAAAAATATTCTTGTCGTCAAGCGTATAATAGGCGTTTAAGTTTTGATTTAAACTAAAGGGTTCATTGTCTTTTTGCTCAGCTATCGGGTTTCTAATGATCGTATCATTTCGGGTAAAAACCGAAAGCGCATCCGTCATTTCAGATTGCTGCGATTTTTTGGCTAAAACATCATAGTCAATTTGCAGCTTGTCATTCGGTTTATAAATGCTGCTGAATTTTGCCATCGCCAGCTGATTGGCCTGATTGCTGTTTTCAGTATTTAACTCCGTTGCCTGAGTTGCGATATAGTTCCGAAGAGAACGCTGCATAAAATCGGTAGAATTATCGCTAAACAAAGTAAAACCACTCAAATCCCAGGCATCTGAAGCTTCATAGCTGAAGTTAGCCGCAGCAAAATTGGTGTTGATTTCCTGAGCACGGTTGTTTTGCGTAACCAAAAAGCCCAGACCGCTGTCTGAAATGTTGAACGAGGTTCCACCGCGCTGGTTAAAATTGCGGAAACCTCCGGTAAAGTTGAAATAATCTCTGAATGTAAACGGCACATCACCGGTATTGTTGGTGTTCCCAATTAGGTTGATGCTCCCCTTTGGGCTGTAATAAAACAGCTTGGCACTACCCAGATAGCGGGTTTCCCCTCCATCGCCAATACCGCCCTGTACTTCACCAAACCAAAAGTTCTTTTTGCCTTCCTTCAGCTTTAGATTGATCGCCACGTTATTTTGGTCATTACCCAGACCGCGCATCTGGTCAACCTCATTGTAATTTTTCAATACTTCGACCTTTTTCAAGGCATCTGCCGGAATATTTTTAACTGCCAGCTTCGAGCTGCCGTCAAAAAAATCTTTTCCTTCAATCATCACTTTAGAAACCGTTTGGCCTTCTACCTGAATCTGTCCGTCATCATCAACCGTTACCCCGGGAAGTTTTTTAAGCACGTCGCCCAGTTTTTGCTCGGTACCGTTGGTAAAACTATCGGTGTTGTAAACAATCGTATCGCCGCGGACAACCACGGGCATCTCATAAACAATTTCCACATCATCAAGCTGGTTTGCAGCCGGCATCAGTACAAAATCCAGACTAAGATCTTCGGCGTCTTTGGCTATGCTAATCTCTTTTGTAGTGGGTGCAAGCCCCAGAAAACTGGCAACCAATGAGTAGGATGCTCCTGAAGGTAGATTAAATTGATACCGCCCATCTGAATTGGAAATCGCATAGGATTCCATCTCGCCCGTATCTGCTCGTGTGGCAATGATGTTTGCCAACTCAAGCGGGGTGCCTATGCTGTCTTTTACCGTACCGCTTACGCGTACGCTTTGGGCTTTCGCCGTAAGGCTAAGCAACAGAAATAAAGTAAAAATATATTTCATAGATTTTGGTTGATCGTGAATGTTGTCTGGTATGAACTAGCCTCGCCCGCGACCGAAACCACCACGACCGCCGCCCATACGCTCGCTCATTTCTTTGGTTTTTTCGGCTACGATTTTCTCGTACTCCTCCCGGCTTACTTCATCTCCTTTTCCAGGCATTTCGATCTCGAGACCACTCTGCGGATTGATGACGATTTTGTTGCATAAAATCACCGTAGGACCGGCATTAACCTCCAGGATTAAACCGGGTAATCCCCAGTATTCATCGGGTCCCTGACTTACGGGAATTTGCGGAGTGTACCACGCAGTGATTACCATTTCCTTTGGTGCTTCTGTAGCCGTAGTATCTGCCTGTGCGTTACGGTTTCGACGTAAAGCCTCCCAGGGATTCTGCTCAGTTTTCCGAACAGCAGTAGCCTTAAAAGCCGCATACTGACCTATCATTTTGCTTTCTTTCTCGAGCTTCCAGTCCAGTTTAGCAAGTGTGTCTTTGACTAAAAAAGTCTTGCCCATCAACTCATTTTGGCGCGCGTAGACATCGTCTGCAATGTTTTTATAAATTCCACCTTGCGAAAAACCGCCGCCCATAAAGCGCATTCCGCCACCGGCACCGGGAGCTTCCAGTTTTTCTTCCTCCTCGTAAATAGATTCATCTTTACTGAAGGAAAGCGTAAACGTCTTCTCAAGTCGACTCTTCATACGCTCGGCGATTTGCTTTTTCATCTGCTCGCTCATCTCGCGACCGCCGAAATTGTTCATGTCAAATGAAGTTTTAGACTGATAGGTAGCGATGCCGCCATCAAATTTTTGAGCCTGGGCAGGTAAGGCAAGTAATACTGCAAAGACCAGGAGTATGCTGTAGATTTTCATAAGTCAAAAAGTTTATCGCACTTGGACTCATGATTTTCAATTAGGTTTAACGCCCTAACTCACTTAACCCCCAATTTTTATAGTAAAGGTTTTGCCGTCTTCGCGGTTGCTGCTGTTGCGCTCAATCCATTCTTTCATTTTCTCCTCCTGTATGGCTTTCATACTGGCCTCGTCAACAATTTTGCCGCCTTCAGGAGCGTGAATTTCTATTTTATCTTCTGGATTGAGTACGATCTGGCTGCATAAAATACTTTGGTCACCATCCTGCACTTCCAGAATAAGACCCGGCAGACCCCAGTTCATCGCCGGACCGTGACTTACAGGAATCTGCGGTGTGTACCAGGCCGTGATCGTTTTAGTAAATGTGGTGTCTTTGGTTTTCATAGAGTCTGACTCAAAGGTCTGGCTGGTTACATCTTCGGTTCGGGTAGCTTTAAAACAGGTATAGTCGCCAATAGATTTGGTTTCTTTTTCCAGTTGCCAATCGGATTTCTGAAGGCTGTCCTGAACCAAAAAGATTTTCCCAAGCACATCTTCCTGCCGCTCATAACGCTTTGCTGCTGTATTTTTATACAAAATTTCCCGGCTCTGACTGATTTTAATCTGAAAACCTCCGGAACTGGCCACATCAGGCCTGGCCAGCTTCTCATCTTCTTTATAGAGTGATTGATTGCGGTCAAAAGTAAGAGTATACGTTTTTTCAAATTGCTTTTTTAGCTGATCTGCGATTTGCTTTTGCATCGCATCGGTCATATTCTTACCCTCCATCTTGAGGTCGACCTGACGTCTGGACTTATAGGTGGCGACGCCCTGAAAATCCTGAGCCTGTAATGCTTCCGCAAAAGCGAGAAAGAAAATAAGAATGGATAGCATTTTAATGTTCATAACTGTTTGATTTTTGATTGATTCTGAAACAAAGATGATCAGGAAATCTTTTGAAAACAGTTAACCAACGTTAACGAGTGTTAACCGAAACCTACAAACAGCTTTTTTACAGCTACTTTTGAAGTATGCAAAACCGCAAGTATTCGTATCTCATTTATTTTATTGCCGCCGTTATGGCTGTCACGCTGGCTATACAGGGGTATTGGAACTATAAAAATTATCAGGCCGGCAAGCAGCAGCTTATCAATGAAGTACAGGTAAGTCTGGATAATGCAGTAAACACATATTATACTATTCTTGCTAAAAAGAATACGATAGGGATCAATTTTGAAAACGATTCTTCTGCGAACCCCCTCAAAAATCCAAAAATCGACAGCCTCATACGAAAAATTGATAAAAGCAGTAAAGGGTTTAAAGGTTTAGATTCGATAAAAAATGATCAAATCGAAAACATTACTATTCTGAGGGCATCTAAAAACGACACTTTTTTCCAAGGTAAAGAGACACAAAACACTATCCTAAACAAAAAATATCGAGACACCGTGCTACGATTTACAATTAATAAATCAAATCGCTCAAAGCCTACAAACGACACATTACTCCGGTGGAAAGCTTTTGCATCTCAAATTATTGTTTCGATCAAAGAAGATACCATTCAACCTAAAAAAATGGACAGTCTTATTGAGACAGAATTATCACGAAAACAGCTTAATATTGATTATGGTCTTTTATTCATTGCAAAAGACAGTACCGCTCAAAAAGTAAATTCTGAATTAATAAACACCTCAAATCTTAACACCTCTTCAAATTCAAAGCTTCTACCCGATGATAGTAGTCTACAAATCTATTTTGCCAATATTTCTTGGGTAATATTGAAGCGTAATCTGCTGGGTATTGTATTTTCTACCATTCTGGTAGCTTCGGTACTCGCCTGTCTTATCTTTTTACTCAATATCATCAACCGACAAAAACAACTTGCCGAAGTCAAAAACGACCTCATCAGCAACATCACACATGAGTTTAAAACGCCAATTACAACAATAAGTGTTGCGCTGGAAGGCATTAAAAATTTTAATACCGAAAACGACCCGGTTAAAACCAGCAAGTATGTAAACACCTCAACTAACCAGCTTGATAAGCTTACCATGATGGTTGAAAAGTTGCTGGAAACCGCTACGCTTGATGGTGATAAACTCGCTTTTAACAAAGAACCTGTTATTGTAAATAATCTGCTCAACAATCTGATTACGAAACATCAAACGCTGGCTCCCCAAAAGCAGTTTTCGTTTGAAGATTCGGGTAATGCTATTGAGGTTTTCGCAGATGCATTTCATCTTGAAAACGCTTTTAATAATTTGCTTGACAATGCTGTAAAATATGGTGGAGATAGTATCGTTGTAGGCTTATTAACTACTAAGAATACATGTCAAATTACAATTTCTGATTCAGGTAAAACGCTTACCAAAGCAGAAGCAAAACAAATTTTCGAGAAGTTTTACCGCGTTCCAAAAGGAAACACCCACGATGTAAAAGGTTTTGGGATCGGACTGTATTACACCAAAAAAATCATTGAAAAGCACGGCGGAAGCATCAGCGTTGCTGTTAATGAGCAAACCACTTTTAAAATTGAATTACCCTATGTCTGAAAAACTGAACATTCTACTTGCAGAAGATGAGGCCGCTTTAGGGCAAATCGTCAAAGAAAGTCTGGAAACCCGGGATTTTAAAGTTGATCTCGCTGAAGATGGAGATAAAGCCTTGAAGCTATTCCGAGAACATGAATACGAAGCTTTGGTTCTGGATGTAATGATGCCCAAAAAAGACGGCTTTACGTTAGCGAAGGAAATACGGCAAGAGGATGATACCATCCCCATCATTTTCTTAACGGCCAAATCGCAAATCCGCGATGTAGTCGAAGGCTTTAGCATAGGCGGTAACGACTACCTCAAAAAGCCCTTTAGTATGGAAGAGCTCATTGTACGCATTCACAATCTGGTGCAGCGCAAGAACTTTCAGAAAAACTCCGAACTCCTTACAATAGGCGGCTATCTGTTTAATTTTCCGAAACAGACCTTGCAGTATGAAGATGACGAACTCGTTCTGCTCACGCATCGCGAGGCGCATTTGCTTTTTCATCTGGTTAAAAACAAAAATCAGGTGCTTGACCGTAGCCTGATCCTCAACAAACTTTGGAATACAGACGACTTTTTTGCCGCCCGCAGTATGGATGTTTTTATCTCTAAACTGCGCAAAAAACTAGCTAAGGACGAAAGCATTCAAATCATTAATGTGCGTGGTTACGGGTATAAATTGACATTATAAATTCCAAAGGTTGATTTGGTTGTAGATTGAAAAAAATTGCGAACTTTTTGGCGTAATTTTCTCAATCTTTCCGTCACTCATACCCTCTTTTTGCTGCCCACAGCATGGATATTTTCATTTCTAAACTGCGTAAAAAACTGGCTAAAGACGAAAGCATTCAAATCATCAACGTACGCGGTTACGAATATAAATTGACATTCTAAATAAAGAATTAAACACTAGGTAAAGATTCAATTTCAAGATTATTTTTAGAGGACGCTGAGTGTCTTTTTCTTATTTTTCCGAAATGCGGCTGCTTCTCTTTTTTGTACTCTTGATTTCACCTTTGATTAATGCTCAGGACGTTTCAACCATTACCGTAAGCCCTATAGACACTATTGCAACTCTTAAAGCTGATCAATTTATTGGGGTTGATTCCTACGGAAATTTCTATTACTTAAAAAACCGCGCACTTTATAAAAAAAGCAAAGAAAAAACCATTCAGTTTAGCGATTTAAGATTGGGACAAATAAGTTCAGTAGATTTTTTAAATCCGTTACGTATCACGGTTTTTTATGCCGAAACCAATACCGCACTTATTCTTGATAATACCTTAAATGAAATTACCCGCATTAATTTTAATGAGTCAGAACCCTTTAGAAATGTAAGTCACGCGCGCACGGCAAGTGACCGCAGGCTCTGGATATTTAATACTGACCTACAGCGCTTGGAACTTTTTGATTATCAGAATAACACTGTAGACAGCAATTTTACACCTCAGCCTGATATCGCTCTTGCGATCGCAGGAGATTTTAATACGTGCTGGGTTTTAACCGAAGCCTATTTATACCATTACAATCAGTATGGGAGCTTGCTTAGCAAACAAGAAAATAAAGCTATTTCTGATATTTTTTTATTTGATGAAAAGTTATTCAGTATTCAGAACGACAAACTTTTTATAAAGCTTGATAAAAATCCTCAATGGGAATTGCTAAAAAACCTTCCACAAGACAGTAATCAGTTTTATTTGAAAGGAGGAAACCTGTATCTTTACCGTCCTGATTTAATCTCAATCTACAAACTAAACCTACCTAAATCATAACCTCATGCACGTAGCTATTGCAGGCAACATTGGCGCCGGAAAAACCACTCTCACGAAACTTCTTGCAAAGCATTACAACTGGCAACCGCAGTTTGAAGATGTGGTAGACAACCCGTATCTAGATGATTTTTATAATGAGATGGAGCGCTGGTCTTTTAATCTGCAGGTTTATTTCTTAAACAGTCGTTTTAGACAATTGCTCGAGATTCAGGAAAGCGGGAAAGACATCATTCAAGATCGTACGATTTATGAAGATGCCCATATTTTTGCGCCTAACCTGCATGCAATGGGTTTGCTCACTAACCGTGATTTTAACAATTACAGTTCGCTTTTTGAATTGATGGAAAGCGTTGTACAAGGCCCTGATTTGCTCATTTACTTACGCAGCAGTATTCCTAATCTTGTAGCCCAGATTCACAAACGCGGTAGAGAATATGAGAACTCGATTTCTATAGATTACCTAAGTAGATTGAATGAGCGCTACGAAGCCTGGATTCACGATTACAACAAAGGTAACTTACTAATCATTGATGTAGACAACATCAATTTTGTGGATAACCCAGAGGACTTGGGAGATATCATCAACAAGATCGATGCTGAGATAAACGGCTTATTTTAAAACCAGTATCTTATCTTTCAATAAATACGTCGGCGATACTTTTTATTTGTTGAGGCGAAAGACCTGTATATTCCTTTAGCTTTTCTGAAAAACCAGCCACTTCTTGTGCAGAGTAAGGACAACCTAAGTTATTTCCTTTTTTATCTAAGGAATTGGTGAGCAGCTCCCTATTTTTATCAAAAATCAACCAAAAAGGTATTCCTGAGCGGGCTCCTTCTTGTTGCTCCAGAAATTCAGCAGCTCCGGGATTTTCCAGATCTTTTTTATCTTTTGCTTCCATTACGGTAAGGTAGGTTACTACAAAAGTATCTTCAATAGATTCACTGATTTGAGGATCCTTCAGTTGTTTTTCCATTTTTTTACACCAACTGCACCAGGAGGCGTGAAAGATCACTAACACTTTTTTATCCTCAAGTTGTGCTTTAGAAAATGCCTCGTTCAGGACTTCTTCTGTTGATTTTTGAGCAATTGCTTGACTAGATACACTAACAAATAAGAAGCATGTTAGAATACAGATTTTTGACAAATGGAATTTCATAGAAAAAAATTATAGAGGTAAGTTATAAAAAAATAGGACATCCTGTTTTGAAAAAGATTTTGCTCAACTTCGCTAAGGCGGTGTTAAAGCAAGTTCCGTTCCTGCCAAACTTCTCTTAAACCTGAGGCTTCAGCCACGAAAACGTTTGCTACAGATAGTTCTTTCTGCTAATTTGGTTACTCAAATATTGTAGAATGAATTCCATGTTAAACGAAACCATAGATCTTTTAGCAGATTTAGAACCCGGGAAGCGGACGATGAGCGAACTGCCTCACGGTGGTTTTATGGTGCTTGAACACGATGTACCTGCATTACTTATTTACCGCAAAAAACCTAAAGATAAAGCTACCCTACGTCTCGCCAGAACAGGTGCTTCCTATCTTATAATTGGCGATTCTCATTTTGAATATTTCAGAGACTTTATCAAAAAACTTACTGCTAAAATGGCGGAGCGTTTTGGATCTTTTGTTATGGTTGAATTGTATCGCGGAGAACCAGAGAGCACCAGTTTTATAATTAAAGGACCGGCTAATAAACTTCCGGCTTCCTTGGAAACCCTTTCTGAAGAACTTTCTGCACTAGACAGCAGAAGGTATCAAGTAAAACTAGATGCTGAAATAAGCCATACAAAGAACCGTCAAAAATCATGTGATGAACCTTTAATTGACATTGATGATTTAAAAAGCGCTGGTGGAACGTTACTTGGTTTAGAACTTCCGCCGGTTTATTGTAACAGATCTGGCAAGGTTTATCCGCTTTATTTTAGAATGTTTAGAGACAAGTTTGCTAAAGCGATTCAGAAAACGATTTATGAATTCATTAGAGTGCAAACCACGTCAGACATTCACAGCTATCACACGCTGGGACGCAGACGCATTCATGACGAGGTCTTAAAAATAGACCGCCAGATCACTGAAATTCAATCACGCTATGAATTTTTATGGCTAGTTGCTCCTGTAAATATTCAGGCGCTACGTAAAAAGTTTTTTGACACCAATTTTGAAGAAATAGACTCGTATCATTATCGCTTGCTTCCGGTAGATCCTGATTTGCTCAAACGCGAATTGTATAATTTAAGAATTGATGAGATCGATGACCCTTCGCTTTCCTATTTATATAATGAAAAGCGCGAAGAATTAGACAAAGAGCTCACAATGCTTAAAGAGCGTGGCTCTAAAAATTTCTTCTACAGTAGTATTCGCTTATATCAAGGTGTTCCGCGAAATGTTTTAGCCGAAGCAAAGCTCATTCTGGAAACCATTTCTGAGAATCACGAGGAAACTTTAGAAAAAACAATTGATGCACATCAGTTTCAAAAAATGGCGCAAACTGAATTTGATTTCTTTAAAGAACAAGCACCGCATTATGAAGGTACGGTTCACATAAGAAATGATGTCAATATTATTATGGTTTCTAATGGTGAGTTGTATTTGCCTGAAGATTATAAAATGACAGTAAATGAAGCTCAGGCATTGATTCAGCATGAGATAGGCACACACGCACTAACTCATTTTAACGGCAGTCAACAGGCGTTGAGCCAGCTTTCTGCAGGCTTTGCAGATTATGATGCAACTCAAGAAGGTATTGCAGTTCTTTCTGAATATTTAGGAGGCGGACTTACAGGGAATCGACTTAGAATACTCGCCGGGCGTGTCGTTGCGGGAGAAGATCTAATGAATGGTGCCGACTTTAAATCGGTTTTTCATCATCTATATACCGATTATGGTTTCACAAAAGAACGTGCATTCAATATCACTTCCAGAATGTTTCAGGGAGGTGGTTTTTTAAAAGATATTATCTACCTAAAAGGTCTCGTAGAACTTCGGGATCACTTAGGCAAAGGCGGTGATCTACAACCGCTACTGGCAGGAAAATTTGCTTTAAAGCACGTGGACATTATTAATGATTTAACGCAACGTGAACTGCTCAATCCGCCAAAAATTATTCCTCGTTATTTTAAAAACGAAGATTTTTCAACCAAACTAAATGCCTTTAAAGAAGGCATCACACTATCTAAAATGATCTAAAAATGAAAATATGTTTTGTTATAAGTGATGTAGCGACCGAGCCGGTAGGCACATCTGTAGTTTTAATGCGAAAAGCCCATCAACGGGGTCACGATGTTTATGTAATGAATGTAGGCGGTTTTAATTTTTATCAGGGTGCTCCCATAAAACTTACATCTAAATTGATTCCAAAGGATTTAAAATATAAAACGTCACAAGAATTCTGGGAACAGGTTCAGGGTGATGAATTAGAATGGAAATTACAAGATTCGTCTAAAATTGATGTGGTTTTCTTAAGAAACAATCCTACCGAAGAAACCAGCTCAAGACACTGGGCAGAACACTCCGGGATTTCTTTTGGGCGTATGCTACAGGAACAAGGTGTACTTGTACTTAATGATGCTGATGCTATGTCTAATGCATTTATAGACAAACTTTACTTTGAAGAATTACCGTCTTCTATTAAACCTAAAAGTTTGATCACCCGTGATAAAAATGAACTTCTGAAATTCTGGAAAAAATGCGGTAAAAAGATTGTATTAAAACCTCTTGAAGGTTCTGGTGGACAAAACGTATACCTTATTGATGAAGAGAAGAAAAATTTCAACCAGATCATTACCAGCTTAACAGAATTGGGCTATGTAATTGCTCAAGAATTTCTACCAGAAGTTAGTAAAGGGGATGTGCGTATCATATTGGTGAACGGTCGTATTCTTGAAGAAAATGGAGACCTAGCAGTTATTCGCCGCGTAAATAGTGACAAGGCAGAGTTTAGAAGTAATCTTTCTTTGGGTGCAACTGCAAAACCGGCAAAGCTCACCAAAGCAATGGAACACATTGTTGAAGTGACTGCCCCAAAACTCATCAAAGACGGATTCTTCTTTGTAGGTCTTGATGTTGTTGACGACAAGCTTATTGAGATTAATGTATTGAGTCCGGGTGGCTTAGATTATTGCGAAGAGATAGGTTTACCAGAATTTACAGATCCTGTGATTGAAGCTATTGAGCGCAAAGTAGCCTACAAAAAGTATTATAACCATAGTTTTTCAAACAAAGAGTTGGCTTCTATGCATTAAAAAATCTAGTCATGAACACATCACAAACTACCTATAAAAGAGTGTTGGGTGAATACACCTCACACAAAACCGGCCCTTTACTATTTATAAGTGCCGGAATTCACGGAAATGAACCCAGCGGATTACAAGCTTTAGAAAAAGTACTTAATGTTCTATCTGAAAACAAACCTGAAATACGCGGTAGATTAATTGCCGTTTCAGGAAATCGGGAAGCATTAGAAAACAATGTACGGTATATAGATGAAGATCTTAACCGTACCTGGACGGAAGAAAACATCGCTAATAAAATCACAGATACGCACGAAAAAAAAGAGATGTTTTGCATCATTGAGGTACTTAAAAATTATCCCGAGTCTCAGTATGAGAAACGCTATTTTTTAGATTGCCATACAACCTCATCAGCCAGTAAACCTTATATTTCTGTGCAAGATGTAAACGACAACGATAACTGGGCACATCAATTTCCGCCATATATAATAAGAGGATTTTCTGACATTGTTTACGGTTGTATAGATCATTATCTAAGTCGCATTGGGGTCACTGGTTTTGTTTTTGAAGGCGGTCAGCACGAAAGTCCTGATGCTGTAAAACATCATGAAGGAATGATCTGGCTAGCTTTGGCTAAAGCCTGTAATCTAGATCTAAATGAACTCAAAACGTATCCTGAAGCCGCTGCTTATATGGAAGCAATGAAAGCAGATCAAAAAACTTTTGAGATAGAACACCGTCACGAAATTAAAAATGGTGATACGTTTAAAATGGAACCCGGTTATGAAAATTTTCAACCCATAAAAAAAGGAGAACAGCTAGCGATTCACAATGGTAAAAAAATAATTAGTACCTGGGATGCATATATTTTTATGCCGCTTTATCAAGCCCAAGGTAATGACGGTTTTTTTGTAGTTCAGGAAGTAGAATAAACTCTGATTACTGAATTAAACCCAATTCTCGAGCGTGATCTTCTGCCATCACGCTCTCTTTGACTAATAATGCAGGGGTGACTTCAAAACGTTCTAGTAAACCGCGTACGCGAAAAACTCGCTTTTCGTGATTTACGCTGCGTAAGTAAATAGCTTTTATTTGCTCAGGGAATTCCTCTGCAATTTCTATATAAATATCTGCGTCGTGCTCGCCGCTATCCCCTATTAAAACAAATTGCATCTCAGGATAAGTATTCAAGATATTACGTATTTCGTGCTGTTTATGTGGTTTTTCCGGTTTGGGAGTGCGATCAAAAGGCGTTCTAAAATCACGTAGTAATATCGCTCCTTTCGGAAAATTATTATTCTTGATAAATGCCTGCAGATAGTGGTATAAATTCCACGGACTGTTACTCACATAGAACATAGGATTTGAAGCCTCGCCAGACTTTCCTAAATGCAATTTATTATAAAAAGAGGCAGCTCCTTTAAATGGTGTTCTGTTTCCTACATCTGTAAAAAGTGTATTAAATATTACGCGCCATTTTAATAAAGAAGTAACCCCCGTTCTTAAAATGGTATCGTCTATATCACTGATTACACCATACTCTGCTTTTTTAGATGGAATAAGCATCTGCCCCGGAAAGCGATTATCGTTCTGAATCAGCCGTTTTTGATTCTCATCATCATAACCCAACTCCAATTGCAACCAGCCCTGCTCATTTGTTAACCCTCGTAAACCATCCACTGCCTGGTCTACTTTAAAATAGCCTTCGAGGTCGGTTTTGGTATAAAAAACACGATCATCCGGTAACCTTATTTTCAATTTTGCATGAGGCAATTCATCACTACGGAATTGTTTATAGGCATTTTTAAACGCATTAGCGACACCCGTTTTATCAAAATTAACTCCTTCATCCTCTAAAGCCCTTCCTATCAAATATAAATGACCATCAGTACCATACGTTTGATACCCATGTATTTGCAAGGGATCTTGAGGGTGCAATCGTAATTTTTGTAAAACATCTTTCAGCATATCTTTAAATTAGAAAATCCCGATTGAGAAACCGGGATTTTTATGGTAAAGTTGTCTTAAGAATTCGTTATTGTTTCTGATGGTTTTCTACTTCTTTTACTAATATTTTCCCGTCACTAGTACTTGATTTACCCTTATAAGCTTGTAGTTTTTCATCGATCTCAGCTTCAGTGCCTGTCACTCTTTTTTCAGTAATCTGAACCTTTCCATCTACAGTTTTTGTTTCCGTTATTAAAGCACTCATCAGCTCTCCAGATTCCTTTTTAATTTTTACCTCAACCTGCATCTCTTGAGAATTTACCGCCATTCCATCGGAATGATTACCCAAAATCGGAGCGATAACCAAACCAACCAAACAGGTAAGTTTTATCAAAATATTCATAGAAGGCCCAGACGTATCTTTAAAAGGATCGCCCACAGTGTCACCGGTTACTGCTGCTTTATGTGCATCGCTACCTTTATATTCCATTTTACCTTCAATCTCTACGCCGGCTTCAAAAGACTTTTTAGCATTATCCCATGCTCCTCCTGCATTATTTTGAAAAATCGCCCACATCACTCCTGACACACAAACTCCTGCCATATAACCTCCCAAAGGTTCAGCTCCAAAAATCAATCCCATAAGAACAGGTGTTATTATGGTGATCAATCCGGGAAGAATCATTTCGCGTAATGCAGCCTTTGTTGAAATTTCAACACATTTGCCATATTCCGGCTTTCCGGTTCCTTCTAAAATACCCGGAATCTCTCTAAACTGGCGGCGCACTTCTTGCACCATTTGCATCGCTGCCTTACCTACTGATTGCATTGCTAATGCCGAAAATATAACCGGGACCATCCCTCCTACAAAAAGCGCTGCAAGCACATCAGCTTTAAAAATATTAATCCCGTCAATACCTGTAAAGGTTACATAAGCTGCAAAAAGTGCCAGAGCTGTTAATGCTGCTGAAGCAATCGCAAAACCTTTACCAACGGCTGCAGTGGTATTCCCCACAGAATCCAGAATATCTGTACGCTCGCGTACGTGATCTTCAAGCTCGCTCATCTCTGCCACACCACCTGCGTTGTCTGCAATGGGACCAAAAGCATCTATGGCCAGCTGCATCGCCGTAGTTGCCATCATCGCTGAAGCTGCAAGAGCAACACCATAAAATCCTGCTAGTTCATACGAACCGTATATTGCCGCTGCAAATAGCAAAACAGAAAAAAACGTTGACTTCATACCCACAGCAAGACCAGCGATAATATTAGTAGCCGCGCCTGTTGAAGAATTCTTTACAATATCTAGAACAGGGCCTTTACCTAAACTTGTATAATGCGCTGTAACTACAGAAATTAATGCACCAACAGCAAGACCTATACATGCAGACCAAAACACATTCATTGAAGGAATATCTTTATAACCTTCCCCAAAAAACTTCATCGACATAACCTCTGGCAACATCCAGTCTATCAAGAAATAACTTGCGATTAAGGTAAGTATGATTGCAACCCAATTTCCCATATCTAGTGCACGTTGCACTTGAGTTTCTTTAGCCTCATTATTTTTAATACTTACTAAAAAGGTTCCTAAAATGGATGCTAAAATGCCTACACCCGCAATCACAATAGGAAGTAAGATGGGGCCCATATTATTGAAAACATCTGTAAACTGACCATCTTGAGACATATCTTGTATGAGGTAATTTCCCAAAACCATTGCCGCTAAAACCGTTGCTACATAACTACCAAAAAGGTCTGCACCCATCCCGGCAACATCCCCTACATTATCCCCTACATTATCTGCAATAGTTGCTGGGTTACGCGGATCATCTTCTGGTATCCCGGCTTCTACTTTACCTACAAGGTCAGCACCTACATCTGCGGCTTTGGTGTAAATACCTCCACCTACGCGAGCAAATAATGCGATAGATTCAGCTCCCAAAGAAAAACCAGCTAGTGTTTCTAAAACCACAGTCATCTCGTTATAAAAATCTCCGCCTTCCGTTAGAAAACTTCCCATCAAGAATAAAAAGATCAAACTCAATCCCAGAACAGCAAGACCGGCAACACCCAATCCCATCACTGTACCGCCACCAAAACTTACTTTTAAAGCTTGTGGTAAACTTGTTTTTGCAGCTTCAGCAGTGCGTGCATTTGCATCGGTAGCGATACGCATACCTATATTTCCTGCAAGCGCCGAGAAGAATGCACCAATTATAAAAGCGGGAACAATTAACCAACTTGTCGTAACTACAACGTTTGATGTAATAAATAAAAGAACAGATGCGATAATGACGAATATAAGTAAGAGCCTATATTCTGCAGCTAAAAAAGCTAAAGCTCCTTCTTTAATACTTTTAGAAATACTCTGCATTTTGTCGTTTCCTGGTGCTTGTTTTTTTACCCAAGCCATTTTGAAGAACATAAAAAGCAGGCCTAAAACAGCCAATGCAATTGGCACATAAATAATATTTGATTCCATAAAAAGAGAATTGGTTAAGTAATACTAATGTAGTAAAATTGAGGTTAATATCATTTCTCTCTCAAATTACAGAAAATAATTTACAAAAAAAGACCGCTAAACAGCGGTCTTTTTTTTGTATACAAGAATGTATTTGATACTTAATCGATACTTACTTCTTCTTTAGGCACATCGCTATTAGCATAACGGTCTATACATTGTTTGATGATTTCTTTTGCTTCATTTACATCACCAAAACCACCTACATCAACTTTTTTCTTTTCAAGATCTTTATAAACCTGAAAGAAATGTCCGATCTCTTTAATCAAATGCGGATTTAAATCGCTTAAATCTTCTAAACGGCTTGCATTAGGATCGCTTACCGGTACGCAAATAATTTTTTCATCAGGACCTTTTTCATCAGTCATATGAAAAACTCCAATAGGCTTAACTTCCATCACACAACCTGGAAAAGTAGGCTCTGTAACCAAAACTAAAACATCAAGAGGATCACCGTCTAATGCTAAAGTTTCTGGAATGAAACCATAGTCTGCTGGATACATCATTGAAGAGAAAATCATACGATCGTAACGTATTTTTTTCAACTTAAAATCATATTCATATTTATTACGGCTTCCTTTTGGTATTTCGATCAGAACATCAAAAGTTGAAATACTATCTGCTGTCATATTTATTTTGGCTTTAATTTTCTATTGTTTATTAACCTAAAATAGGGAGGCAAAAATAGTCTAAAAGTCAAGCTACTACAAGAAAAACCCTGAAAAGAAAACAACTCGCTTACGTTATAACGTTTTCGTTTATGAAATATAAAAACAATCAGAAATCTGACTATCACTTTTTTAGAATGAAAATTCTAAGGCTCCGGTTACACCAAATCTACGTGCATCTGGAGTATCTAAATAATTACCTCTAAAATTAAAGTCTATACGCAGCACTTTTAAAATATTACCTATACCTACACTATACTCATAATATGGTTTTTTATTGGGTGCGATATACTCAATATTTGTCGCATTTATAAGTTGGTTTTCATCTGAAATAGAACCCCAAGCTCCTCTAAAACCTATAATCTCACGCAGGTTTAATTTTTTCAAAAACGGAATACGACCGAAAATACGCCCCCCAAAATTATGCTCTAAATGTAGTGTCGCATAGGTATCTGTAATAAACTCATAATAGTTTAACTGGGGAAATGTACCGTAAATAGAAAACAGATTCTGATTACCCGGAACTACGCTCAACAGTCCTAAAGGCACTTCACCAAAAGTTTTACCGGCTTCTATAGTAGAACTGAAAGTCCCAAGACCTCCCATGCGCCAGGGTTGACGGTAAGACATTTGCAACTTTTCATAATCAAAATCACTATCTAAAAGTCCCTCTACTCCTTTTGTATAGCCAAAATATATCGTGGGAAACCACTCATTAGTTACTGTTCTTTCTACCCCATAACCTGAAGTACGTTTACCCGGCTCATAAATTGCACTCAATACAAATTCTGCCTGTTTAACTTCAGACTTAATTTCGCTTTGCGTAAAATCTGTATAGTAATCAAGATTGAAAGTAGGCGAAGCTGATTTAAGTGTACGGTATGACATATCAGATCGTACAACTAGGTTCTTTAAAAATTCTGCTTCAATAGCAAAATTGGCCAACTTAATACTGGTAAGCTGATCGTTATTGCCCACAGTCACTAATGATGATGAAGCCAGGTTACGCCCTAATACATCTGTAGATGTGGTCAGACTGGCCGCAATTTGTTCCACATCTTGGCGGTAGCCCCCAGATAAAATCAGTCGGGCTTTGTGATCTAGTAATGCTTTACCGGATAACCCGAATTTAAATTTCTTATCCTTAAAACCATATGCTCCAAAACCTTCTATACGCCAAGGATCATTTTGATCAAAATAGGTACGGGCACCTCCTCTAATGCGCAAACCTTCTACGTCATTAAAACCAAATGCAGAAAATACTGGACCTATATCTAGATTGGCATCGTCCCACTCATAATAACCACTCACTAAAACAGAACCTACATCGTAAAACCGCTGAAATTTCGGCACTTTTTTAAGCGAATCAAGCATTACATAAACGCCCTTTTCATCTTTACTCAAAGGCTCCAGACGCTTTTGCTCCCAGAATTCATCGGGCTTGGTGTACACATCTTCTTCATAACGCGTAACACGCTTATCATAAAAACTCTCCTTCATGGGTTTATCAAACTTGTAATCATCGTACAAGGTTGTGCGTTTTCCATAAACACCACGACTCCCTTCTTTTTTCCGCAACGCAAAATCTGAAAGAAAATAATCACGGGTAATCAAGAATAAAGAATCATTGAGCACATCAAATTCCTGCTCAATATAAATCTCCTTAACCCAGTTTATGTTAGCGCTTTTATTAACCTGAAGATTGATATCTTTAATGGCCCAAGTGGTATCATTTACCCAAAAATCTCCTTTAAAAGTCAACTCATTAGAGCGTCTGGGATAGTAAATAATATTATAACACCACTTATTTTCAATATATGCGCTGTCTGACAACACATAATTATAGGTATCAATCCCTGTCGTAGATAACGGACTCACAAAACTTTTATCAAAAAATTTCAGGTAATTATCATACACATTAAAGTCATTGTATAATTCCTGAATAAATGCAATTAAGGTTTGATTTGTACTGAAACCACTGTTGCGGTTTCCTTCTAACTCTTCTTTTTCCTTACCCAATATATTATCTCCAAAAACCTGACTGCTGCGTTCGTTAATAAAAATAGGCAAGTACGTTTTGCCTGTAATTCTAGAAGTATCCATCTGATCAAAGATGAATTCCATTTTATTAAAAATCTTACTATTTATTAAAGCACTGTCTATTGTATTCAAATCAAATTCAACCTTTTCATATTTATCATATTGATATTGATCAACCAGACTTAAACCGTTAGATCGTTTGTTTGCCCAAATTTTCCTCAAAATATCAATCGCCGGATTATTTTTTTTAGGTTGTTTACCGGTATAGATTACAACTTCATTCAAACTTTCGGTCTCTTCCTGTAATGTGATTTCAAGATTGTAGTTCACTTTCTGCGGAAGACTTACTTCTTTCGGCTGGAAGCCTACAAAAGTTACCTTAAGGCCATCATACGTATTATCTGACTGCAAATAAAACCTTCCGTCTTCATTTGTGATAGTACCTTCAGTAGAACCAGCAAAAACCACATTTGCAAAAGGTACCGGGTTACCGCTTTCATCAAACACAAGTCCACCTGCTTTAGTTTGAGCCAGAGTTAAAAGAGGTAGTAGGAGAAATAGAAAAGGTATAAAAAGTTGCTTCATATAAAATTTGAGCTGATGAATGTTTTGAACTCAGATTAATCTAAAATAGTATTGATATCTACGATTCTTTAATCTTCCAAGTTCTGTTTGTCGCAAAAAGAAACCTTTATTAACAAAAAAAGCTTCATTAACCATAGGCCAATGAAGCTTCAAAGATAGTAGTATCTAAATTATCTGTAAAGTACTTTTTTAACAGCTTTAACAACATCATTGCTATTCGGTATCCACTCTTTCAAAAGAACTGGTGAATATGGAGCTGGTGTGTCTGCTGTATTTATTTTTACGATAGGAGCATCTAAGTAGTCAAATGCTTTTTCCTGAACCTGATAGGTGATTTCAGTAGAAACGTTTCCAAAAGGCCAAGCTTCCTCTAAAATAATTAGACGGTTTGTTTTTTTAACCGATGCGATAACTGCATCAATATCAAGAGGTCTTACCGTACGTAAATCTATGATTTCGCAAGAGATACCTTCTTTCTCTAATTCGTCTGCAGCGGTATAAGCTTCCTTTATAATCTTACCAAAAGAAACAATAGTTACATCTGTACCTTCTCGCTTAATATCTGCAACTCCAATTGGAATCAGATACTCTCCTTCAGGCACCTCCCCCTTATCACCGTACATCTGCTCACTTTCCATAAAGATAACCGGATCATCATCTCGTATAGCAGATTTCAATAAACCTTTTGCATCAGCAGGATTAGATGGCACGATAACTTTAAGCCCCGGTGTATTTGCAAACCAGCTCTCAAAAGCCTGAGAGTGTGTTGCACCTAACTGACCAGCAGAAGCTGTAGGACCTCTAAAAACAATAGGACAGTTAAACTGACCACCAGACATCTGGCGTATTTTTGCTGCGTTATTTATAATTTGATCAATTCCCACAAGTGAAAAGTTGAATGTCATATATTCTACAATAGGGCGGTTACCATTCATTGCACTCCCAATAGCGATACCGGCAAACCCAAGTTCTGAGATTGGAGTGTCTATAACACGGTCTGCACCAAACTCATCTAACATACCTTTAGATGCTTTGTATGCACCGTTATATTCTGCTACCTCTTCACCCATAAGATAAATGGCCTCATCCCGGCGCATTTCTTCACTCATGGCCTCACAAACGGCTTCCCTAAATTGTATTGTTTTCATAAATAAAAATGGATGTAAGAATACTATTAATCAAAATCTATATTTTGTGAACTATGCCACATAATCTCTCAAAAAAAACTTAAAAATCAAGCTAATTATTTTTGATTTTTATATCCCGCATAGTCAGCAAAATCACCAATTTTGCAGGGACAGCAAAAATAGGAATTAAATCTTCCCAAAAGAATCGGTTTTAACTAAATTTTGTTATGCACGCATAGCAAATTTCCGATTTTAATGCTTATTTTCGTAACGAAAACGAAATAGTTACACGTAAAAATTTATATATGAAAATATTAGTGTGCATCAGTCACGTACCTGATACGACTTCAAAAATCAATTTTACAGACAACGACACCAAGTTTGATACTAACGGGGTTCAGTTTGTAATCAACCCTAACGACGAGTTTGGCCTTACCCGCGCAATGTGGTTTAAGGAGAAACAAGGCGCAACTGTAGACATTATTAATGTAGGCGGCCCTGAAACTGAACCTACCCTGCGCAAAGCCTTAGCAATAGGAGCAGATTCTGCAATACGAATCAACACCGAAGCTTTAGATGGATATCAAGTTGCTAAAGAGTTGAGCGCGGTTGCTAAAGAAGGAAATTACGATCTTATCATCGCCGGCCGTGAATCTATAGATTATAATGGAGGAATGGTACCGGGAATGCTAGCAAACCTGATTGGTGCTAGTTTTGTAAACACATGCATCAGCCTTGAAGTTGATGGTGAAACGGCAACTGCAATTCGGGAAATAGATGGCGGTAAAGAAACTGTAAGTGCAAAACTTCCATTAGTAATAGGTGGTCAAAAAGGCTTGGTTGAAGAAAGCGATTTGAGAATTCCTAATATGAGAGGCATCATGATGGCACGTAAAAAACCTCTAGAGGTAAAAGAACCACAAGGTGCAGAAATAGAAACTAAAGCTGTTTCTTTTGAAAAACCAGCACCTAAAGGTGAGGTAAAGTTAGTTTCACCAGACAACTTAGATGAGCTAATAAACTTATTGCATAACGAGGCTAAAGTTATCTAGCATGTATCATCTAATTTATTTATGAATCGTATTTCTGTTTAGGCAGAAAACAAAAAATATACAATATGTCAGTTTTAGTATTTACAGAATCAGAAGAAGGAAAATTTAAAAAAACGGCTTATGAAGTAGTAAGCTATGCCCGTGGCATTGCAGATATGATGAACACCACTGTTACTGCACTCACAATTAATGCAGACGAAACCACTTCACTGGGTGCTTACGGCGCAGACAAAGTTGTTCACATAAAAAATGACAAACTTGCTAAATTTACTGCAAATGCATATGCCAGCGCACTAACTCAAGCTGCTCAGAAAGAAGGATCAAAAGTAATTGTATTGAGCAGTAGTGCCAATGCAAAATATCTTGCTCCTATTTTAGCTGTTGATCTCAACGCAGGTTACGCATCTAATGTTGTTGCATTACCTGAAAGCGAATCTCCGTTTACTGTTAAGCGCACCGCGTTTACCAATAAAGCGTTCAATCACACCGAAATCAAAACCGATGTGAAAGTCATCGGACTTTCTAAAAATAGTTTCGGTCTTAAAGAAGTTCAGAAAGACGCTTCTGAAGAAAGTTTTGAACCAAGTCTTGACGATTCGCATTTCAATATTGAGGTACAGTCAGTAGATAAAGTAAAAGACAAGGTTACTATCGCAGATGCAGAAATAGTTGTTAGTGGTGGTCGCGGACTTAAAGGCCCTGAGAATTGGGGTATGATCGAAGAGATGGCAGATATTCTAGGCGCAGCGACAGCCTGCTCTAAACCAGTCTCTGACATGGGATGGAGACCACACAGCGAACACGTAGGACAAACTGGTAAGCCGGTCGCTTCTAACTTATATATCGCAATAGGTATTTCTGGAGCAATACAACACCTTGCAGGAATCAACGCTTCAAAAACAAAAGTTGTTATTAATACAGACCCGGAAGCTCCGTTTTTTAAAGCCGCAGATTACGGTATTGTAGGCGATGCTTTTGAGGTTGTACCTAAGTTAAATGAAAAATTAAAAGAGTTTAAAGCAAGTAACTCTTAATTTTAGTATTTTCAACCGTTCAAAGGGCTGTTTAAATTTGGATATTTGTCCTCTTTTAAACAGCCTTTTTATATTTTTGCAACTTATGAGTTTAGTGCGTTTGAATATCAAGGGAATATCGTACAGCCAGACACAGAATGGTGCATACGCTTTAATTCTAAGTGAAGTAGAAGGGGATCGTAAATTACCTATTGTTATAGGTGCTTTTGAAGCGCAATCTATTGCCATTGCTCTTGAGAAAGAAATAAAACCTCCTCGCCCGCTTACCCACGACCTTTTTAAGAATTTTGCAGACCGTTTTGACATTCTTATTAAACAGGTCATCATACATAAATTAGTAGATGGTGTGTTTTATAGCAGTATTATCTGTGAAAGAGATAATATTGAAGAAATTATAGATGCCAGAACCAGTGACGCTATATCACTAGCCTTACGATTTGATGCCCCTATATTTACATATAAGAACATTCTTGATAAAGCAGGGATTTACCTTAAAGGTTCTGAGCAAGATAAAATGAGTGAAGACGACGAGGAAGATGACATTCTTGTAGATCAACTTGTACTTGATGAGGAAGAACACAGTTCTGGGTCTACAGATTACAAAAAACTATCACTTAGCGAACTTAATTCTCTTTTAGAACAAGCTGTTGTTGCCGAAGATTATGAAGCTGCGGCAAAAATTCGTGACGAAATTTCTAAACGCAATTAATATAGATGCGAAAACTACTCCTTTTCCTACTCATTTCTTCAATCACCACAATTTCCTCATTTGCTCAAAACGTCCAGGAAATATTACCTATAAACGAAACAAAAAAACTCATACCTAACGCCGGTTTTTCTTTTGATAGTTTATGGAGAGGTGTTTTGGGAATGATTTGCTTGTTGCTTATCGCTTACCTATTTAGCAATAACAGAAAAGCAATAAACTGGAAAACAATAGGTGTTGGTCTTGGTGCTCAGTTATTGTTAGCCATTGGAGTATTAAAAGTTCCTTTTGTTCAAAAAGCTTTTGAGTTTGTAGGAAAAATATTTGTCAAGATTCTAGATTTTACTGCAGCTGGTAGTGAATTTCTTCTTGGCGGAATGATGGATACAGAAAGTTACGGCTTCATTTTTATTTTTCAAGTATTACCTACCATAATATTCTTCTCAGCTCTAACTTCAGTCTTATTCTATTTAGGCGTAGTTCAGATTGTTGTTAAAGGTATGGCTTGGGTACTCACAAAGCTACTAGGCATTTCTGGTGCAGAAAGTTTATCTGTAGCCGGTAATATCTTTTTAGGTCAAACCGAAGCTCCCTTAATGATCAAAGCTTATTTGGAGCGCATGACCCGTTCAGAGATCTTACTAGTTATGATTGGTGGGATGGCCACCGTAGCAGGTGGAGTGCTTGCTGCCTATATTGGTTTTTTAGGTGGTGACGATGCTACTTTAAGATTAGAATTCGCAAGACACTTACTTGCTGCTTCAGTAATGGCTGCTCCCGGTGCTATTGTGATTTCTAAACTACTATATCCTCAACAAGAAAAAATAGATCCTAGAGTTGAAGTTTCGGCAGATAAAATAGGCTCCAACATATTAGATGCTATAGCCACAGGTACGACCGAAGGTTTAAAGCTTGCTGCCAATGTTGGCGCAATGTTACTTGTTTTTGTTGCTTTTATAGCAATGATAAATTATGGCTTTAATAAAATAGGTGAAGTCACAATGCTTAATGATTTTCTTGCTGCTAATACGCCATACAGTAGTTTCTCTTTAGAATCTGTATTAGGATCCATTTTTGCTCCTTTGATGTGGCTTATAGGTGTCGCTTCTGAAGATGTGATGTTAATGGGGCAACTGCTAGGAATAAAACTAGCCGCAAGTGAATTTGTTGGATACATTCAACTCGCAGAATTAAAAAACCCGGTAAATACGCTGAGCTTTACTTATGAAAAATCGGTTATTATGGCTACTTATTTGCTTTGCGGTTTTGCAAATTTTGCTTCGATAGGGATACAAATAGGTGGTATTGGATCTTTAGCTCCAGGACAGCGAAAAACACTTTCAGAATTTGGTCTTAAAGCTGTTTTAGGAGGTACATTAGCGTCCTTATTCTCTGCAACTATAGCGGGTATGATTATAGGCTAACTCTTAATTAAAAGTTCTAGCCCATTCTTCAGCTGCCTTGTAATTTGTAAAATACGCGAAGGACCCCTTGAATAAGCTTTGTTCTTTTATAAGCTCTTCACGACGACTCACTCCTTCTTCAGATACTACAGCCAGGCCTCTCATTTTAGAAAGGTTTAAATCTTTCATCAAATCTGCATCAAAGCTTGTTTTGAGATTACGCTCTGATATTAGAACATATTTTTCTGCTCCATAAAACCCTTCTATATCCTTGAACATTTTTTTAGAATGTTCAATTTTAACCTCGTCAAGATCTTCATCAAATTTCATGTGAATGAAACCTTCGTAGTACTTAACTTCTCCAAAAGGGTAAGCGATAGTTTTTAAGACCATTTAACTAAATTAAGTTTTTTTTAAGAAAGCGAAAATAATCATTATTATTAGTTAATAAGTATCTCGTTAAAAATAAAATCACAATCAAATTAAAATAAGTAATTCCTTACTTTTGAATTCTATTCTTTAGAAGCCTATTATCATGAAGCAATATCACGACCTTGTAAAACATATTTTAGACGAAGGAACACAAAAAGGAGACCGTACAGGTACAGGAACATTAAGTGTATTTGGTTATCAAATGCGTTTTGATCTTAGTGAAGGTTTCCCAATGGTTACTACAAAGAAATTGCATTTAAAGTCTATCATATATGAGCTTTTATGGTTCTTAAAAGGTGATACAAATATTGATTACCTTAAAGAAAATGGTGTACGCATCTGGAATGAATGGGCTGATGAGAATGGCAATCTAGGGCCGGTTTACGGGCACCAATGGCGCAACTGGAATAGCGAGGAAATTGACCAAATCAAAGAGGTTGTTGAAACTTTAAAAAATAACCCGAACAGCAGAAGAATGCTTGTAAGCGCCTGGAATCCCAGCGTTATGCCAGACACTTCAAAATCTTTTGCAGATAATGTTGCAAACGGAAAAGCTGCACTGCCTCCTTGCCACGCTTTTTTTCAGTTTTATGTTGCCCCGGGAAATCCCGATGCAGAAGACAAAAGACCTAAGCTTTCTTGCCAGCTTTACCAGCGCAGTGCAGATGTCTTTCTAGGTGTGCCTTTCAATATAGCTTCATATGCATTATTCACAATGATGATGGCACAAGTATGCGACTATGCTCCGGGAGATTTTATACATACTTTTGGCGATGCGCATATTTACAACAATCATATAGAGCAATTAAATTTGCAATTGAGCCGAGAAATACGCACCTTACCGACAATCACGCTTAATCCTGAAGTAAAAGACATTTTCAGTTTTACGTTTGATGATTTTAAATTAGAAAATTACGATCCGCATCCTCATATTAAAGGTGCTGTCGCAGTTTAAACCCAAATCTTCAACATCATGAGGTCTATTATTTTTGTCACAGCTTTTCTTTTAGCTGGTATCACGTTTGCACAAGAAGGCATCACCGTATCTGGTAATGCAATTTCAATCAAAGAAATCCCTCCGGTTTGGCCGGGCTGTGAAGGTTCTCTTGCAGAAAAAAAAGCGTGTTTTAAAAAACAACTGGTACAACACGTTGTTTCTAACTTTAAATTCCCTGAAGGTTACAAAAGAGGTAGTGTTAAAGAAAAGGTGGTAGTTGATTTTGTAATCAACGAAAAAGGAAAGCCACAAATTCTTGGTATAAAAGGCGGCACTAAAATTCTTCAAGAAGAAGCAAAACGCAACATTTTAGCAATTCCTAAAATGACTCCTGGGCAAGCAGGCGGAAAACCAAGAGCGATAAAATACTCAATGCCATTCACCTTTTAACTAGGGCTTAACGTTATACGCAAAAGGCTCAAAGCATTAAATGTTTAACTTTGAGAATAACTCAAAGTTATATTTATTGCTATGATTGTTAGCACATCTGCTCTTTTAGACTTTTTATTACAAACCAGAACACAAACAGAAACGATCTGCAAACCCTTGCAGATAGAAGATTATGTGGTACAACCTATAGTTGACGTCTCTCCTCCAAAATGGCATTTAGGACATACGACTTGGTTTTTTGAGGACTTTATTCTCAAAAAGTATAAATCTGATTATAAAGAGTTTGATAAGCAATTTGCTTTTGTATTCAATAGTTATTACGAAAGTATGGGTGCTCGCGTGGTGCGTACAGATCGCGGTAATCTATCAAGACCTACTGTTGAAGAAGTTTATGCATATCGTAAATATGTGACTTCTGCTCTAGAAAACTTACTTCAGGAAAATGATATTTCAAAAGAACTTGAAGAACTTATAGAAATAGGGATACATCACGAAAAACAACACCAAGAGCTTTTACTTACTGATATCAAATATATTTTAGGAAACAATCCTCTCCAGCCGGTATATTCATCAAATTTTAATGAATATAAAACTATAAGTAAGGATGCGGAATGGCTCTCTATCAAGGAAGGGATTTATGAAATAGGTCATAATGACTCTGGCTTTTGTTATGACAATGAATTAGGAAGACACAAAATTTTTCTACAGGAATTCCAAATTTCAAGTGAACTTGTTACTAATGCAGAATACCTTCAATTTATTGAAGATGGCGGCTATGATCAGGTTTTGCTTTGGCATAGTGAAGGTTGGGATTGGGTAAAAAACAATACTATTTCTGCACCGCAATACTGGCAAAAACAAGATGGCAAGTGGTTTTGCTATCACCTCAATGGAGTTCAAAAACTCGATCTAGAAGCACCCGTAACACACATTTCATACTACGAAGCTTTTGCTTATGCGCAATGGAAAGGTCTAAGACTACCTACAGAATTTGAATGGGAAATCGCTCAGAGTAAATTTGATTGGGGGCAACGCTGGGAATGGACAGAAAGCGCCTACCTGCCCTATCCCAATTATACAAAAGCTCCTGGAGCACTTGGGGAGTACAACGGCAAATTTATGGTAAGTCAAAAAACACTTAGAGGTGGCTCTGTAGCTACTTCAGAAAATCACACAAGAGCAACTTATCGCAATTTTTTTCACCCTCAACTAAGATGGCAATTCACCGGTTTACGTCTGGCCAGGTAATTAGGTTTTATGAAAACAGAGCAGCAAACACAATTTAAAACAGCCTTTGAGCAAGAAGTTTACGAGGGCCTAACCGCTTTTCCTAAAAAGATTTCTTCAAAATGGTTCTATGATAAAAAGGGAGACAAATTATTTCAACAAATCATGGCACTCCCCGAATATTACCTTACAGGCTGTGAGTATGATATAATTGATACTCATAAAGAAGAAATTACAAATTTATTTCAGGAACGAGCAGGTTTCGATTTAGTAGAATTAGGTGCTGGTGACGGAAAAAAAACAAAAATTCTACTCGAAGAATTTGCTGCTAAAAAAATCAACTTCACATATAAGCCTATTGACATCAGCCAGAATATGCTTGATGAACTCAAAGATGCCATCAATCAAAAATGGCCTAAAATAAACATCAAACCTGAGCAGGGAACCTATTTTGAAGTCTTAAAAAACTTAGGGAATCGCGATACAAACCGTAAAATGGTGATTATGGTTCTAGGCTCTAACATAGGAAACCTCACGCATCCTCAGGCCGTAGATTTTTTAATCAATATCAGAAAGTCTATGCGAAATGGTGATCTTTTATTTATGGGGCTTGATCAAAAGAAAGACCCAGAATTAGTTTTGAGTGCTTATAATGACAGCCAGGGAATTACAGAAGCCTTTAATAAAAACTTACTGCATCGCATTAATGAAGAGTTAGAAAGCGATTTTAATACAGATAAATTTAAGCATTGGCCTGTCTATGACCCTGAAACAGGGACCGCAAAGAGTTTTTTAGTTAGCACACAAGATCAAAAAGTAACTATTAAAAAGCTAAATCTTGAAATCAACTTTACCGCTTGGGAAAGTATTCATACCGAAATTTCACAGAAATATGATGACGATATCGTTGAGTGGCTTGCAAATGAAGCCGGGCTTGAAACACTAACTCAATATAGTGACAACCGCAATCGCTTTACAGATTATGTTTTTAAAGTAAAATAAAAAAAGGCAAGTTTTAAACTTGCCTTTTTAATTATTATAGACTTAAAACACTATTTTCTGCGCCTGCAAACTCATTCCATTTAAAGCCATCAGCTTCTGGCTCGTTTACCCATTCCCCATCTACCGAATATTTAAATTCATACATAGAATCTACAGGTATATTCATAGCTCCCTTAAAAGAACCATTTTTTAGTTTTTTTAATTCTGCTTTTTCCCAGTCATTAAAATCTCCTGCAACAGCAATAGAATTAGCTTCAGTGTCTAGTACAGTAAATGTAACTTTACACTCTGGTTTTGATTTTAAAAATTGTTTAGTAATAGGCATAACAAATTCTTTTTAAGTTCTTTACAAATTTATAATTGTAAATTGACAATCCTCAAAAAATCAGGTTTTTAGGCTTATTTTTTTGAAAAAATCACGTTACAAAACTTTTCAAAATGAATACCGAAATACGAAAACGTTACCTAATTTTTATTATCTATTAATTTAACAGAGAGAATTACGCTTTTAATGCTAAATTAACTTCAAAAGCTTATCTAAATCGTCTTTTGTATTAAAATAATGGAAGCTTATCCGTATTCCATCTCCTCGTTGTGAACAGATTATATCGTTCTGTTTTAATTTTTCAAAAAGTTGCTGATCTCCTTTTATATTAAATATGGAAGAATGCTGTTTTCTATTTATAACAACGTCATCTAATAGATTGCGCTCAGCAAATGTATTCAGCGCTTTCTCTTTAAGAAGTTCGATCTGAGTCGTGATCGCGCTATATCCTATCTTATTTACAAGTTGTATCGCTGCTTGTAAGCTTCCTGAGTTTAACGTGTCTAAATGTCCCGGCTCAAATTTTCCTATCAAGGTATCACCTGCCTCTTTATACTTTCCTCGAATAGATGCAAAACCTACAGCTTTAGGCTTTAAGCGATCTTTAACCGCGTCTTTAAATAGAAAAAAACCATTACCATACCCTGCATTAAGCCATTTATAGGTACTTGCTCCTAAAACATCGATTCCGCTGTTTTCAAAATCAAACGGAGCAACGCCACAATATTGAGTTCCATCTGCGCAAATCAAAAGATCAGGGTATTCCGCTTTAAGCGACTTTAAAAATTCAAAATTTATTTGTACTCCGCTGATGTATTGCACAAGACTAATACACAAAACTTCTGGCTTTTCCCGTTCAACCGCCTTGAGAATATTGTCTTCAAGATTTACATCTATCTTCGCATAACTAATATCAAAGTCACGGGCTTCAACAGGCCAATTTATAGAAGGGTAATCTTCCTGAAGAAGCAACACCTTAGATTTAGCAGGCAAAGCTTCTAGAAATACATTAAAGCCGGTAGAAAAACTTGTGACAAGGGCAACATTCTGAGCTTTACACTTAAAAAAATTGCCGACTTCTTCTCGGACTTTTGTGGTAAATTTATCCTGATTGTCTTTCATCAGGCTTCCCATAACGAGATAATCTAAATCATGATTTTGTCTAAAATCCAATAAGGTTTCTGAAAGTAATCCCGTCCCAGCCGTATTGAGATGCGTATAGTTTGCCGTGACCGGAAATTCCTTTTTTAAGTTTTTCATAAGGTAGTAGCGTGATTAAAACTTGTAAATTTGATTCTCACACAATTTACTTTTTCTTATGTTCTCAAAAAAGCAAGAAACTACAAAAATAGATCGCGAGCAGCGAGAACTTATTGAGTATGCGCAATACCGGGTTAAGCAAAAAAAGAATCTTTTTAGACATTTTGTTGTGTTTCTTGCCGGGGCAGTTTTATTAATAATCCTGAATAAATTTTTAGACTTCGGTGCAGATTTTAGACCGGGTCAGGTTGATTGGTTTGTGTGGGCGATTCTAATTTGGTTTTTCTTATTCCTTATTCATTTTCTCAATGTCTTTTTATTAGGCAGTTTTATGAATAAAAAATGGGAACACGAGCAAGTAGACAAACTGGTTACCAAGCAAAAAGCAAAAATCGTAAAACTGCAAGAGCAGGTTGATAGAGAGCACCCGCTCCCAGAACAACAAAAGACATTTATTTCCAGACCTGATGAGCCTTTAAATTCTTAATCATGAAAATTATTTTAATAGCTGCTGCCGCAGAAAATAATGCGCTGGGTAAAGACAACGATCTGGTTTGGCATCTACCTGATGATTTTAAGCGTTTTAAAAAACTCACCTCGCATCACCCCATAATTATGGGACGTAAAACATTTGAGACTTTTCCTAAACCGCTTCCTAATCGGAAACATATTGTAATTACCCGTAAAACAAATTATGAGGCTCCAGATGAAATTGTTGTCGTAAACAGCCTTGAAGATGCCATTAATACCGTTAAAAAAGAAGATGAAACACTATTTATTATTGGTGGCGGAGAGATTTACAAACTTGCCCTAGATCAAGCTACACATATAGAGCTTACACGTGTTCATGAGACTTTTGAAGCAGATGCTTTTTTCCCTGAAATTGATGAGGATAAGTGGGAGTTAATCAATTCTGAAGAACATCAAAAAGATGAACGCCACGATTATGCATTTACTTATTTAACCTATGTTAAACGAGGCCTTTAAAACTCATTTATCTCAAATACTCAACACTCAGATTGAAGAAATCAGTCCGCTTTCTGGCGGAGATATTAATGATGTTTATAAGATTGAAACTCTTTCTCAGGATTTCGTTATTAAAGTAAATAACGCGGACAAATTCCCAAATATGTTTGAACTAGAAGCGCTAGGGCTCAAGCATATTGCAGATTCTAATAGTTTTTTAACTCCCAAGGTTCTTCAAACAGGAACCTATAAAGATCAAAGTTTTATACTGCTTGAATATCTAGAGTCTGGCACTAAAACTGTTAGCTTTTCAGAAAGTTTCGGGCATCAGTTAGCTGCAATGCATCAAAATACTGATGCATTTGGCTTTGAAAAAGACAACTATATTGGCAGCTTACCACAATACAATGCACGAGAAGAGAATGCCGTCGATTTTTATATCAATCAGCGCTTAGAACCTCAGTTTAAAATGGCTAATCAACGCGGCTATTTATTCTCAAACATTGAAGATTTCTACACAAAAATTTCAAAATTAATTCCAGATGAACCGGCAGCTTTAGTTCACGGCGACCTGTGGTCTGGTAATTTTATGGTAGGCAAAAACGGAGAGCCTATACTTATAGACCCTGCTACCTGCTACGCACCACGTGAGATGGATATCGCTTTGATGCATCTTTTTGGTGGGTTTGAGTCAGATATTTTCAACCATTATAATGATGTTTTCTCACTTCAAAGGGGATGGGAAGAGCGCATCCGGCTCTGGCAACTGTATTACATATTAGTTCACGTAAATCTTTTTGGTGGAAACTATTACGCTTCCGCGAAAGCGATACTGGCAGAATACCGCTGATTATTAACAGACTTTAATCCTTTCTGACTAAATTTTGGCGAAGTCTTGATAATTCAACGATTCGTTTCGGTTTAACTTTAAATAAAAAATAAAGCTATGAGTACCGAAAACCTTTTCAATACAGAAGCCCTTAAAAAATTAAAAGAGCTCGCCACTTCTATAGATTTTACAATGCTGGCTACAGATTTAAAACACTCTCCAATTGATGCCATCCCAATGTCAACAAAAAAAGTGGATGATGCCGGGAACATTTGGTTCTTAAGTGGTACAGATAGCGACCACAATGCAAATATTCAGAAAGATCCTGAAGCGCAATTATTCTATGCAAAACCATCTGATATGGAATTTTTGAGCGTTTATGGTTCTGTTAGTATCACAAAAGACAGAGCTATTCTTGAAGATCTATATGGCAAAAGCGATGATGCCTGGTTTGATGGCATAAACGACCCCAATCTTACCGCTATAAAATTTGTTCCTAAAACAGCTCAATATTGGGACTCCAAGTCTAATAAGTTTGTAAGCCTTTTAAAAATGGCATATTCATCAGTTACAGGAGATGAAACCGATCTTGGCGAAACCGGCTCATTAAAAGTATAAATAGACTAGTCAGAAAGATTATTTATCACTAACAATATCTGTATTAATCAAGACTAACATACGTTTCCGTTTAGAAGGATATCCCATAATACTATCTACTGAGCGCACGAAATGAATAGCTTTTGCCTGTTTAAGTATGCTGGCTTTAAACTCTTGAAGCACTTTAGTATCTAATACTTGACCATCTACGATGTAAATATACTGGTCAGAATTTTTTTGTTCTAAAAAATATTCAACCTGCATTTTAGACTCTTTTAGAGATGCTCTTTTGCTTTCATCAGACCATTGATATCTATGATCTTGCTTGAGAGGGATATTGCTTATTGCATCGTATTGCGCAAACATGCCAGTCACTGAAAAAGTACATACTAATAAAGCAACTATTTTAAAATATTGATTGTTGTTCATCATTAAGATCGTTTCCTATATCACTCAAAATTAGAAACTTTATAAGAATAAATACCCCTCGTGTATTTATAATTTCTAAATCCATTCGTGTATGTGTATTTTTGCAACACTATTTAGAAAAATTTAATTATGAAAGCATATATCTTCCCCGGACAGGGAGCACAATTTACCGGTATGGGTAAAGACGTTTACGAAGCATCAGAAACCGCTCGTAAATTATTTGAAAAAGCAAATGAAATCTTAGGCTTTGACATTACAAAAATTATGTTTGAAGGCACCGCCGAAGAACTTAAAGAAACTAAAGTTACTCAGCCTGCGATCTTTTTACACTCGGTTGCACTATTTAAAGCTTTAGGTGAAGAAGCTGTACCGCAAATGGTTGCTGGTCACTCTTTAGGTGAAATATCAGCGCTTGTTGCTAATGGTGTTTTAAGTTTTGAAGATGGTCTGAGACTGGTTTCTCAACGTGCTCAGGCTATGCAAAAATCTTGCGACTCAACTCCTTCTACCATGGCTGCTATCTTAGGGCTTGAAGACGAACTGGTTGAAGCTGTCTGCGCAGATGTTGATGGTGTAGTAGTAGCTGCAAATTACAACTGCCCGGGACAACTTATAATTTCTGGTGCTGTTGAAGCTGTTAACGAAGCTTGCGAAAGACTTAAAGAACGCGGAGCAAAACGTGCTCTTGTACTACCGGTAGGGGGTGCTTTTCACTCACCACTTATGGAGCCTGCTCGTGAAGAACTTGCAGCAGCTATAGAAAAAACGACATTTAGCGAACCTAAATGTCCTATTTATCAGAATGTAAGCACTACTGCAGTAACAGATCCTGCGGAAATTAAGAAGAACTTATTGTTTCAATTAACCGCCCCTGTAAAATGGACACAAAGCGTTCAAAATATGCTGGCAGACGGAGCTACTGAGTTTATTGAAGTAGGTCCGGGTAAAGTGTTACAAGGCTTAGTAAAAAAAGTTGACAGACAAGCACAAACAAGCAGTGCTGCTATTTAAAAAGTAAAGAATGCTCATAAAAAAGCCCCGAAGTTATTCGGGGCTTTTCTATTTTATCTCAAAAGAGAATATTACATGTCGTCGTTTCCTTCAACTTCGTCTTCTACTTCCTGAGCACCATCTTCGATAGCGTCACCAGTATCTTCAGCAGCTTTTTCTACAGCATCTCCTGCATCATCCATAGCATCACCCATATCATCAGCAGCGTTTTCCATAGCGTCTTCAGTTTTTTCTTCAGTAGTTTCGCGACAAGCAGAAACAGAAACCATTAATAATAGTGCAAATGCACTGAACATAAATTTTTTCATAATTGATGTAATTTTAATTAGCGTTAATCAGTGCCAAATGTATATAAATTAACATCGCTTATTCTTAAATTTTATTAAATTTTTCATCGATTTGCATTTTTGGTAAAAATACCGCAATCTTCACAACAATTTGATTAACAGAGACTAAACATTTTTTTAATTTTTCAATACAACTATTCTGAATCTAAAAACAAAAAGCATCTTAAAATTACTTTTAAAATGCTTTTTCATTCTTCAAATGGGATACTTATGCATCGTCATCCATCACATCATCATTCCCTTGAATTTCATCGTTTAGTTCATCTGCACCTCCTTGTATTGCATCACCTGCTTCTTCTGCTGCATTTTCAATATCTTCTCCCATAGCTTCAACTGCCTCCTCTGTTTTTTCTTGAGTGGTTTCTCTACATGAGTAAATAGATACCGTAAAAGCAATCATCAATACATTTAAAAAAATTCTTTTCATAATTTGGATTTTTTTGGTTAAGCAACTAAAAATAACCAATTCTTTTTAAAGTGGATTTTTTTCATTTAAATACTTCCAATACCGTTTGGGAACGTGGCGTAAATGCAATTTTTTATTGATCCTACTTTTAATGCCGGTACTTATAAAATAGTCTTGCCACATCTCATCATAATGCATTTCTTCATCGTGAAGTGCTTCTTTTAAGACAGTATCGTCAAAGTCGAGCTCAACAAACTGAACGGTATTTAGATCATAAAAAATACCATAACTGCGTGACTTGTCATAAATCACAAATTGCTGATCTGCATACCTGTTTTTAAAATGCTTTACTATAAGAGGAAGTATATTAAAATCAGGCTCTATAATCGCCGCATATATATCGTCTTTTGTTCGCTTAAACCGTACAAAGGCTTCCATTCTGTGTTTTTCACGACCAATTTGTTTAGTGATTTGAGCCAATTTCAAAACCGAAGGGTGCCCGTAATCTTTGTCACTTTTTGTTTTCAATACATATTGAATCGCATCTAGAATGTGCACTTCTTTATCAGGAAGTTCGCTTAGGAATGAGCGATAAACCGAAGTCCTAAACTGCTGAAAATCCTTCAATCCTTCCCAAACTCGCGAAGCTTTATTCTCATCTGTAAAAACCATAATCAATTCTGAGAAAAAGTCAGGTTCAAAAAAACGCTCTTCAATTATGTGTGCAGAAGATAAACGCTCTTCATAAACGGTAAAAATCGCAGTAAGCAATCCTTCAAAAGTGCCATCGTATTTAAGCTTTTGAGTTTTCATCAATTAAACAACCTTAACTGCTTGTTGTACATTTTCTGATATTTACTTTGAGAACTTTGTAAAATCATACTTTTCATATGAGCTGGCTCCAGATCTTTGCGCTCCCAGTCTTTAGAATCACAAACTATAAAATACTTAGCACGATTCATCGCAATACCAATAGCCTTTAGATTTTCCCAATTGAGTTTTCTATACTTTCTGGCATTTAAAATCTTATTAACAGAAAGCATTCCCAATCCCGGGATTCTAGCCAGCATTCGCTTGTCTGCTTTATTCACATCAACCGGAAACAAATGCATATTACGCAATGCCCAACTCAATTTAGGATCGATATCAACATCAAGATTGGGATGCTGATTATTCAAAAGCTCACGCACATCAAAACCATAAAAGCGCAACAGCCAGTCTGTCTGATAGAGTCTGTTCTCACGCAGCATAGGCACTTCGGTTCCTAATGCAGGTAAGCGTTCATCTTGCAAAACCGGTACGTAACCTGAGTAATACACCCGTTTCATCTTATAAGTGCTATAATAATGCACTGCTGAATACATAATATCTTTATCACTCTCTCCCGTAGCACCCACGATCATCTGAGTACTCTGGCCGGCGGGTGCATAGACCGGGGTATTTTTAATAAGCTTTTTATCTGCCTGATATTGTATGATTTCATTCTTAACCTTTTCCATTGGCTTAATAAAGTCTTTATGGTCTTTTTCAGGTGCAAGTAGTTTGAGACCAGAAACTGTGGGAATCTCAATATTAATTGAAAGTCGATCTGCATACAAACCGGCTTCTCGCATCAACTCATCACTACAACCGGGAATAGATTTTAAATGAATATACCCGTTAAAATTCTCTTCAAGCCGAAGCTTTTTAGCAACAGCTATTAATCGTTCCATCGTGTAATCTGGGCTTGAGAAAATGCCACTACTTAGAAATAAACCTTCAATATAATTACGACGATAAAAATTTATAGTGAGGTCTACTACCTCCTGGATCTTAAAACCCGCGCGCTTGATATCATTACTCTTTCGGCTAACACAATAGGCACAGTCAAAAATGCAATGATTGGTCAATAGAATTTTCAATAATGAGATACACCGCCCATCTTCTGTATAACTGTGGCAGATTCCTATACCCGAGCTATCGCCCAAACCCTTTGTCGTGTTCTTGCGGTTGCTTCCACTACTGGAACACGACACATCATACTTGGCTGCATCAGCAAGAATATTTAGTTTTTCTCTAATTCTCTCAAAATTCATAGCTTGGAATTTTTACGAATTTAAAGCATTTTTCCTTATTGAAGGATTTTTTCCTATATTTAAATCGGATTTATTCCAAATTAAAGTATATTTACCATATGGGAATCAATGATGTAACCGGCGATGTACGTCGTTTTAAGCAAATACGCGAGGAACAGAGTTTAACGCAAACTGAGTTTGCTCAAGCTTTGGGAATTAAAAATTCTACAGCAGATATTGAACGCGGAAGAACCAAACTTTCTGGTCAAGTGGTCACCGAACTCTTACGCCTGTATAATGTAAACCCGTTATGGCTTTTTGGTTACAGCAATCAGAAGTTATTACACGCCGGTAAGGGCGATGTAAGTCCAAAAGTGGTAACTGTTGATGTTGATGAGAATGAGAATCTGGTTATGGTTAATCAGAAAGCCGCTGCAGGATATCCACATAATGTACAAGATGTTGAATGGTATCAACAACTTCCTGCTTTTGATCTCCCATTACCACAATATCGTAACGCTACATACCGTGGTTTTCAAATAGAAGGAGATAGCATGCTACCTAATTTTATGCCCGAAGACTGGGTTTTAGGCAAAGCCATTTCAAATATGGACGAAGCCACAACAAACCGTGTTTATGTAGTTGTTATGCCAGATGCAGTTGTGATTAAAAAATTACAAAAACTACCAGATCCTTCTAAAGTTCTATTGATTTCTCTGAATCAAGAATATGTACCCTTTGAAGTTCAAGTAAGTGATATTCAAGAATTGTGGCAAGTGAATAGTAAACTTACTTTTCACTTAGATTCTCCATCAGAAAGTAATCTTTTACGTGAACTGCAACAAGGTATGGAAGAATTAAAAAATCAAATGCGCAATTTTAAATAAGTAGCATTATAAAGTTTATCTAAAATAAAAAACCACCTAAATGAGGTGGTTTTTGTTTTCTAAAAATACTTAGGCCTAGTGATCTACTTTGATCTTTGTATCGCCGTCTGCATCTTCTTTAATCTTGACTTCTTTATCGTCAGATTCCATTTTCATCTTGTAGTTGCCGTCATCGTCTGTTTTTGTTTCGATCTCAGCACCTTCTTCTTTCATCTCTTCTACTAGTTTTTCCTTCTCACTCTTCTCACGACAAGAAGTAACAGAAAGTGTAACCATTACTAGTAGACTCGCTAATATGCTTATCTTTTTCATAATTTCAATATTAATTATCATCTCCGATCTTTTCAATTTCCTGATCGATTTCTTTATTCACTTCGTTATCTACTTTTTTTGCTGTACGCTCTAGAACACCTTCGCGGTCATCTTCAACTTCAACTTCTTTTACAATTACTGTTTCCTTTTCTTCAGTTTCTCTACAAGAAAACGTGTTGAAAGCTAAAAGACTTAAAACAAAAATTCCAATTACTTTTTTCATAATTCCATAATTTGGTTGAAGGACAAATCTATACAGAATAATGATTGCTTTTATTTCTATTTTGGTAAATGATTGCTAAAAATTCTAAATAATGCGTTAAAAAGCAACTATTTACTACTCTTGAAATCGTCGGTTATTACCTTTAACCTAAAAACATGAGCTTTTATAAACTTTATGATTTTCTACGCGAGCTTCAGCAAAACAATTCTAAAGAATGGATGGACGAAAATCGAAACAGGTACTATGAGGTTAGAGATTTCTACATAGATTGGCTGAATAAAATGGACATAAAACTTGCTGAGATTGATCCTGATTATACTCATACACCAGGTAAAAAAGCCATAAATCGCATCAATAACAATCTACTTTATCACCCGAACAAGCCTATTTATAAAGATCATTTTGGTGCAGGTCTTGATCAAGAAGCTAAACAGGGAGACTTTTACATACATTTAGGCACTTCAGAAAGTTTTATTGCCGGAGGGTTTTACAAACCAAAATCTTCTTTACTTAAAAGTATTAGACAAGCTATTGATTATAACGGCGAAGAATTACTGGAGATTTTAAACAAACCCGGTTTTAAGAAGATGTTTGGCTGGCTGATAGATGATGGCGATAGTCTTAAAACTGCACCCAAAGGATTTTCTCAAGACCATAAATACATAGAATTATTGCGCAAGAAGAGTTTTGCTGTACAAACAGATCTTACTCAAAAGCTAGTTACTAGTGACGATTTTGAGAATCACGTACTCCAAATTTACAAAGAAATGCTACCTTTTAGAAACTACCTCAATCAGGCAGTAAGCGTTTGATTTTTTAAATAATTCATAATTGAGTGTGTTGCTCCGGTGTTTTGGGAAACAAACTGACCCGAAATTATACCTGTCTTTTGTCTAAAGTTTTTATCTGAAATCAATTTTTCTAAAACCGCTGAAGTTTCTTCGGGGGTCTTTACAGTAAATAATGCTGCTAACCTATTGAGTTGACCAGCCTCTGGGAATTTCTCTATATGCGTTCCGGTTAAAATAGGAAGCCCAAAGGTTGCCGGCTCTAATACATTATGCAACCCCGTATTACCAGCAGCACCGCCCACATATGCTAGGTCTGCATAAGCATAAATTTTAGTCAAAAAACCAATGGCATCAATGATTAAAACATCAGCTTTTTGTAGGTTTTTTGATTGCAATTCAGAATATAAGATCACATTCTTAGTCAGCCTACTGCGGAAATCTTCAATCTTTTCTGTGTTTATTTTATGTGGTGCAAGAACGATCTTAACATCTGCTTTACTATTGATAAAATCCAGTAAGTTTGCTTCATCTTCTGGCCATGTACTCCCACAAACTAACAACAGCTTGTCTTGTTTAAATTCAGCAATAAACTCTAAGGTATTATTATAATCAAGTTGTCTGCTCACACGGTCAAAACGTGTATCTCCGCTAACTTCTCCATTTGCAAACCCTAATTTTTTGAGATTTTTCAAAGAAGATTCATTTTGCAAAAAGAAGTAATTAAAAGCTTTTAAGGACTTCTTCATCCAACTTCCGTAGAACTTAAAAAAAGGTTGACTTTCTCTAAAAACTCCAGATATCAATATAGTGTGAATGTTATTGCGTTTTAATTTTTCTAAATAATTAGGCCAAAATTCATACTTCACAAAAAGCACTAATTCAGGACTTAAACAGTTTACAAAAGTATCTGCATTAGACTTGGTATCAAGCGGCAAATAGGTAACAATATCTGCTAATGGTGTGTCTTTTTTTATGGTATAGCCTGAAGGCGAAAAAAAAGTAAGTAGCATTTTATGCTTTGGGTATTCGACCCTTAGAGCTTCAAGAACGGGTACTGCTTGCTCGTATTCACCTAAAGAAGCGGCATGTACCCAGATTAACCGGTCTGAACCTTTAATTTTACTCTCTAAATAAGAAAATACTGGTTTACGTACACTCCTGAATTCTTTCAGTTTAGAGCTGAATAGTCCCAATACCGGAAGTAAGGCCTGAAAAAGTGCAATAAAAAAAGAATAGATATGCCGCATAACCTCGCAAAAGTAGCCTTTTCTGTAAAAAAAGACATTGGTTGAAGCGGCTAGATTTCGTACTTTCGTCTTACCAGAAAATGACCGGATTTTCATTAGAAAAACCACTTCTCAACTTTTGATTTTTTAAATTTTCGGCATAAAAAACACCTATGAAAAAAATACAGATGGTTGACCTTAAAGGTCAATACGAGCCTATAAAGGAGCAGGTAAATCGCTCTATTCAAGAAGTAATTGACAACACAGCATTCATCAATGGCCCTGAAGTTCACGGTTTTCAAAAAGAACTTGAAGAATATTTAGGTGCAAAACACGTCATCCCTTGTGCTAACGGTACAGACGCTTTACAAATCGCAATGATGGGGCTGGGTTTAAAACCCGGCGATGAAGTGATTACTGCAGATTTTACCTTTGCCGCAACGGTAGAAGTTATTGCTTTATTGCAGCTTACACCTGTTTTAGTAGATGTGAATCCACATAGTTTTAACATAGATATTGAAGCAATAAAACGGGCTATTACGCCAAAAACTAAAGCTATTGTTCCTGTGCATCTTTTTGGTCAAGTTGCCGAAATGGATGCCATTATGGAGATCGCTGAAGAGCATAACCTTTTTGTAATTGAAGATAATGCGCAAGGGATTGGTGCAAACTACACCCGTAAAGATGGGAGCAAGATAAAGACGGGTGCCATTGGTCACGTGGGTAGCACTTCTTTTTTTCCTTCTAAAAATCTAGGTTGTTATGGAGATGGCGGTGCTATTTTCACAAATGATGCTGCTTTAGCTCATACGATTAGAGGTATTGTAAACCACGGAATGTACGAGCGATACCACCATGATGTAGTAGGTGTAAACTCAAGATTAGATTCTATACAAGCTGCGGTATTGCGTGCAAAGCTTCCCCATCTTGATGATTACAATGCAAAACGTAGAGCCTCTGCCCGAAAATATTCTGAAAAATTGAACAATCATCCTAAGATTACGACTCCTATGATTTGTGAAGTTTGCGATTGTCATGTTTTTCATCAATATACTTTGCGCTTAAAAGACGTTGACCGTGATGCATTGGTTAAGTACCTTAATGCTCACGACATCCCTTGTGGTGTTTATTATCCTATTCCGTTGCATAAACAGAAAGCTTATGCAGACGAGCGTTATGATGAAAAAGACTTTCCCGTTACCAATCAATTAGTAAAAGAGGTCATTTCTTTACCAATGCATACGGAGCTTGATGATGAACAAATTGAGTATATTACTTCTAAAATCTTAGAATTTATTGATTAAAGATTAACCACTATGCGCAACTTTCTTCTTCTGGCTGTTTGTATTTTCAGCATAAATGCCTTTTCTCAAAAAACCTATTTGCAAGTAGGTAAGTTAATAGACACTAAAAATGGAAAGGTCCTCGAAGAAAAAACCATAGTAGTTGAGGCTGATTCTATTCAGGAAATTCTAGATGGTTTTCAGAGTGGAAACGGTGAAATCATTGACTTGAAATCTAAAACCGTATTGCCGGGGTTTATTGATATGCACGTGCATATCGAAAGTGAAACCAGTCCTAATAAATACCTAGAGAAATTTATCCTGAATGAAGCAGATGTTGCTTACAAAGCTCAGGAAATTGCACTGCGTACCATCAAAGCCGGTTTTACAACGGTACGTGATTTAGGAGGAAGTGGTGTAAATGTGTCACTGCGAAATGCTATAAACTCAGGCAAAGTAATAGGCCCTCGCATTTTTACTGCAGAAAAAGCTATTGGAACTACCGGTGGTCACGCAGATCCCACTAATGGAAATAATAAAGAATTAATAGGAGATCCCGGACCTAAAGAAGGAGTCATCAACAGTGTAGATGATGCCCGCAAAGCCGTAAGACAGCGTTATAAAAATGGGGCAGACTGGATTAAAATCACGGCTACAGGAGGTGTTCTGAGTGTTGCAAAAAATGGTCAAAACCCACAATTTACAGAAGAAGAAATCAATGCTATTGTTACCACCGGCAAAGACTATGATTTGCAGGTGGCGGCGCACGCACATGGAGATGAAGGGATGCAACGTGCCATTCGAGCTGGGGTTAAAACTATAGAGCATGGCACTTTAATGAGTGAAGAAACTGCAACACTAATGATTGAGCGTGACGCTTATTATGTTCCAACCTTAAGTGCTGGAAAATATGTAGCAGAAAAAGCAAAAATAGAAGGTTATTATCCTGCTGTAATCGTTCCTAAAGCATTAGAAATAGGTCCACAATTACAAAGGACTTTTGCGATGGCTTATAAGAAAGGAGTTAAAATCGCTTTTGGTACTGACGCAGGAGTGTTCCCTCATGGAGATAACGCCAAAGAATTTGGCTATATGGTTGAAGCAGGAATGAAACCTATGCAAGCCATACAAAGCGCAACAATTACAAGCGCTATGGTATTAAAATCAGAACGTGAATTAGGACAAATAGTACCTGGTTTTAAAGCAGATATTATTGCTGTCTCTGAAAATCCTATTGAAAATATAAATACCTTAAACGAAGTATTATTTGTGATGAAAGACGGTGTGGTAATTAAAGAATAGTTTTAAAACCAAGTCGTTTTTGATGCTACAGTGTCCCGCTCACCTATGAGCTGCTCCCCCTCATACACACCCAGATAGAAAAAACCGAGACAACGCTCTCCTTCTTCTAGCTTAAGATCAACATTCATTTCTTTAGTATAACCCGGAGAACTCCAGTATCCCCCAAGTCCCATTTCCCCAGCCATTAACCATAGGTTTTGCACTGCCATCGCAGTAGCAGCCACTTCTTCCCATTCTGGAATACTTGATTTAGGATCGCGTTGCATACAAATTGCAATAACAGCACCACTTGTTTCAATTTTTTGAATGCTTTTTTTCAGTTTAAAATCTGAAAATTTATCAGCAGGAGTATCTTTTGTATATGCTTTAGTCACAAAATCAGCTAGAAGTGATAATGCATCGTCCTTAAAAACTTTAAATCTCCAGGGCTGTGTTTTTCGATGAGTTGGTGCCCAGTTTGCCATTTCAAGCAACTCGTTGATTTGATCTTTTGCAATCTTCTTGTCTGAAAATTGATTAGGAAAAACAGATCTCCTATTTAAAATAGCATCTTTCAGCATAAAATTTATGTTTACTCAAATTTAATGTGTTTTAGACAAAGTAATTCATAAAATCACTGGGGATCATTAATCATTCTTGTCAAATTTTAAATCAAAACCTGTAAAAAATACATCAACTCTCTGAAAAACAGGAAAAACCCCCTAATATTTTTGACTTCTATGCAAGTAATAAATAAAGTTTTAGGTTTTTATTTATTTATATTTGCTCTCCCCTAAATCCTAATTTCAAACACATATTTTAACTTATGCAGCAGGTCAATAAAAGTATACTTTTATTTAAAGTATTATTTATAGTATGCATTACTTTCTCATTTGCTCAAGAAAAAGAACTTAGTAAAGCAGACAAAAAATTTGAGAGCTATGCATTTATAGATGCTCAAAAAATCTATTTACGCCTTGCAAAAGGTGGATATGAATCAGCAGAGCTTTTTCAAAAATTAGGAGATTCTTATTATTTCAACGGAAAATATGAAGATAGCGCCCAATGGTTTGAAAAACTTGTTGAAAAATACCCTGAAACGCTAACTCCAGAATATCTTTTTAGATACGCTCAGTCTTTAAAAGGAATTAAAGAATATGAAAAGTCAGATAAGATCATGTCTGATTTTAGAAAGCTTAAAGGTGGTGATTCTAGAGCAGAGCTTTTCGCAGAAGAGCCAGACTACCTTGAAGAAATCAGCTATTCAGATAGTGAGTATGAAGTAGAAAATCTGAGAAGAACCAATTCCCGACTATCAGACTTTGGCCCCATGTTCTATAAAGATAGAATCATATTCTCCTCTGCAAGAGATACAGGGACTACAAAAAAATATATTCATACCTGGAATAATGAACCTTTCTTAGATTTCTATCAAGCCCCTATAGATATAGAAACCGGAGAGTTAGGGAAAGTTGAAAAATTTGGAGGCAGTATTAATTCAAAGTACCACGAATCCTCACCTAGTTTTACTGCAGATGGGAATACTATGTACTTTACACGTAATAACTTTAGTCAAGGAGTAAAACGCACAGATAAAAACGGAACAGTACGTCTTAAAATTTTTAAATCTACAAAGAAAGGAGATTCCTGGAGTACCCCAGTTGAATTACCTTTTAATGATGATGACTATTCTGTCTCGCATCCTGCCTTAAGTGTAGACAACAAGCAGCTGTATTTCTCATCAGATATGCCGGGTACAACTGGATTTTCAGACATTTGGGTTGTTGACATATTGGGTGATAATGAATATAGCACTCCTAAAAATTTAGGGCCAATAATAAATACCGAAGGTCGAGAGAACTTTCCCTATGTAAGTAAAAAGGGAAATCTGTATTTTTCATCTGACGGTAGACCCGGTTTAGGTGGTCTTGACATTTATGTTGTTGCCACTAAAAAGAACGGAGATTTTGCCTATGTAATCAATCTTGGAGAACCTATTAACAGTCCACAGGATGATTTTGCCTTTATCGTTGATGAATATACAAATACAGGATATTTTTCAACTAATCGTTATTTTGGAATGGGAAGTGATGATATTTTCAGATTCACAAGAACACCTAAAGAAATCCCTGTTTGCGAGTCATTAATAACCGGTACTGTAAGAGATAAGGAAACAAAGTTCCCTATACCTACAGCAACAGTTAGCATCCTTGACCTTGAGGGGAACTTATTGCAAAAAACTGAAGTTAATGAAAAGGGTGAATATACCTTGAACCCCATTTGTGGCGAAGAGATTTTAATACGCGCAGATGAGCCTGAATATTATTCTGCGGAAGAACTCGTTACTGCCCCTGCAGATGGAGGTCCTATGGTTGTTGACCTTTATTTAGAACCTAGGATTACAAGAATTAATGAAGGTGATGATCTTGCAAAACTTCTTGATCTAAAACCTATTTACTTTGATTTTGACCGCTTTAATATCAGGCCTGATGCAGAAGAAGAACTCACTAAAGTTTTAGCTGTAATGGAATCTAATCCAACTTTAGTGGTCGAGATTAGATCACATACAGACAGTCGCGGTAATGATGCTTACAACTTAAGTCTTTCTGATAAAAGAGCGCGCTCAACTGCAGATTGGATTGTAAGCAGAGGTATAGAACCTACCCGAATTTCAGGAAAAGGTTTTGGGGAAACTGAGCTTATAAATGATTGCGGTAATGGCTCTGATTGCACAGAAGAGCAACACCAATTAAACAGAAGGTCTGAGTTTATCGTGATTAGTTTCTAATCATTCAATAGCATTTTATAGCAAAAAAAAGAGCGCCAGTTAGCGCTCTTTTTTTATAACAATTCTAAATCAACTAATTGTTAGTTTTAGTAGTATCCGTTGCTGGTTTTTTCTTTCCGAACAAACCTCCTAAAACATCTTTAACTGCTTTTGCAGTATTGCTTTGAGTTGAAGTCGAAGTCGTATCTCTTGTTGTTTTTACAGCTGAAGTATCTGCTGTTTTATTCCCTCCAAGAATTCCACCTAAAACATCTTTAATCTTATCTTCTCCTTGTTGTTTGAGTTTATCCTTCTGGGTGGCTACTATCTGTTGCGTTAAACTATTTACAGCTTGTTTTGTATTTAAAGAAACCTGCGGACTCGTAAAATTACCGGTAAGCGTTACCGGTAAATCAACCGTATACTTTTCTAAATCTGTATTGCTTAATCCTGCTAATGTACTACCCAGTTTTGAACCTAAATACGTGCCAGGCACTTTAAGATTAAGCGTATAATTCATCGTATTCTCTAAGCTGTGCGTACCGCTCACTCCTACGTTAATCCCTTTAATATTGAAGTCAAATGGTTTTACAGTCACTAAACCTTGATCAAAACTCAATTGTGTTTTTAAATTACTGAAGTCTAATTTATCCAGATTAATAAAGTCGAGTTTAGCATCTAGTGCACTGAGCAACTTCATTTTTTCAGGATCTACCTCAACGGTTAATAATTGTGCCAAAGCGCTACCCGCCAAAGAAGAAAGTACAGGCGTTAAATCATCAGAAAGATTACCATTCAACTGAATAGTTGTGTTTAAAGCACCCTGTAAAGCTCTGGCGATTGGCGCAAACTTCTGAAGCATCTCGAGCCCTTCAAAAGATTGACTGATGTCAACACTTTTTAAATCCAGATCCATTTTAAAGGTAGGCGTAGTCGTCTTTGTGCTCACATTTCCGTTAAGCCCTATTGCTCCTCCAAAAATATTAGACTTAATATTATTAAGGCTAGCAGTCTCATCTTTTACACTCAGATTACCACTCACATTAGTAAGGGTGATGTTATCATAAATAACTTTTCCGGCTGAAAAATCGATCCCTGCATCCAAGAAAGAAGGTATTTTAATAGCAGTTCCCCCTGTTGCTTGTGCAACTGTTTTTTCAGTGGTTGAAGTATTTTCTTGAGTTGCAGTCTCAACAACGCTAAAATCTGCCAGATCAATCACTTTGGAAGTCACAGTAAATCTTCCTTTTAAATCTTCTTTAGAAAGCACAAAAGGAATCAGATTCTCAATACTTCCTTTTGCTGAAATATCTGTTTTACCTGTTTGTGCATCTAGATTATTCAATGTTATAGTTCCCGGATTAAACGTAACATTCGTTTGCGCCATCGTCAACGGATTGGGAAGTTCAGGAGAAACATATTTAAAATCTTTCAGACTCGCAGTACCTGAGCTTTTTATATTCTGATACTGCTCTTTCTCTACACTATTCATATCAAAATTAGCAGTCATATCAACCGTAAGCATTCCATTAAGATCTTGATCCAACTCCAAAGGATAAGCTTGCTCCAGATTCGCTAAATTGAGTTTTCCTTTTAAAGCCAAGTCAACCAGCGGATTTGTAGTCAATCGATCTATTCTTCCTTTTGCGTTAAACACATCCTGATCAATTCTAAAATTCAGATTACCTAAACGTAAATAGGTATCATCCAGATTTCCGGTTTCATTCACAATGCTAGCATCTATTATAATATCCTGAACCGATTTTGGCAAATCAGGATATTTAAAAGAGGCATTATTAGACAATATTTCAATATTCATCATCGGGATATGCTCCTCATCCACCACACCATTTATTCTCCCGTTTACGCTAAAATCCCCGGTAGTTGTTACGCCATCAAGATTTTTAGCATAAACTTCAGGGATCACTCCTAAGAAGTTTTTAAAATCACTAGATGGTGTCTTAAAGGATAAATCCAGTTCGTTATTACTTTCATTTACCTGAACAAATCCTGAGAAAACCAGTGGCAATTGATTGATCAATGCTTCATTTTCTTTGAATGTATAACGCTGATCATCAAGATTCATCTCAATTACCGCATCTAACGAAATTTTATTTTTATTTAAATAATTGACTCCGTCAAAATCAAATGAGGCCAATGCTTCTGTGGTAGTATTTAGGTTTGAAATATTAGCAGAAAAGTCACCGTCACCTTCATGATTTACTTCAGATAAGCGCATAAAGGTCTGGGTGCTTTCGTCTAAATAATTAATGCGTGAATTAGATATCTTATAATGCTGCACATCAAACTGAAATCCTCCAGAATTATCAGCAAGTGTATCTGTAGTAGTGCTGGCTGCAGGAGTTTCTTTTGCTATATCATAGTTGGCATTCCCCAAACTGTCTACCTTTATATTTATAAACGCCTCATCCAGGCTAATCGCATCAACTGCGATAGGTTTGCCAGAAGAGGTTTTAAAGAGTTGCATAACTCCCATATCCAGCTGCAATTCCGTTCCGCTGGCCAGCGTATCCCCGGCAAAAGGCGCATTATTGGTCACGCTAAAATTTTTAACCTTAACACTTGCATCTGGGAAACTACTAAACAGCGTAAGGTCAAAATCTTCCCAGGCAACAGTAGCATTTAGGTTTTCATTAATAGAACGTTTCAGCAAATCCTCTAACTGCCCCTTAAATAAAAACGGAGCAGCGATAAGCCCTATCACAAGTACCAGAAGTACAATTCCAAAAATTTTAAATATCTTTTTCATAATGTATTTTATAGTTTCTCTTCCTTTTGGAAGGCATTAAGCTCTGCTCCTATTTCTTCTCCCGGAGCAAGTTTGAAGCGCTTTCTAAACAAATAAACGCCCAGATAGAGAAAAGGAGTATCACAAACCGCAATTAAAACTTTAAATAAAAAGCCGCTCAAAAGCAGGGTTCCAAATAGACTCCACTCTATTTTATTAAAAAAACACAGCAACAAAAGCACGGTTGCGGTATCTACAAACTGACTGAAAAATGTTGAGAAATTATTCCGAATCCAGAGGTGCTTGCCTTTCGTTAGTTTTTTCCAAAAATGAAAAAGCTGTATGTCTATATATTGCGCAAATAAGTAGGCCATCATCGAAGCCAAAACAGCTACGACCGTAGCTCCAAACACTTTATCAAACAACGCATCATCAACCGGTGACCAGTCTGTAGCCGGAACAGCTGCCGAAGTATAAACAATTACTAACGAAAAAATACTGGCAAAAATACCGGCAGTCACAATCTGATTAGCCTTCTTTTTGCCATAAATCTCACTGATTAAGTCGGTGATCAAAAAGGTGACGGGATACGGTAAAATTCCAACTGAAATCTCAAAACGATACACCCCGAAGAAATCCCAATAAAAGAATTTTTGGAAAATAAGGTTAGAAACTACCAAAGAGCATATAAAAAGCGCTCCTAAAATAAAGTAAATTCGATACGCTGCCAGCGCATCTCTCTGGCTCATTGTGGCTTGCGTCAAACTAGAATGCTTATTGTTTTCTTCTTGTCAAAATTAGAAGAATGTAAAGGGCTTTTACTTAAATTGCTCTTAAAATATTTAACAAAATACACTCATTAAACCACTAAAAAACATACTCTTATCCTTAGGGAGTAATCAAGGTGATCCTTTTGAAAACCTGCAAAATGCGATTGATGCAATTTTTGAAGAAGTTGGAGCTATAAAACAGATCTCTCCGGTGTACAAGACAAAATCCTGGGGTTTTGACGGAGCAGATTTTCTCAATTGCGCTGTTTCTGCAAATACGCACTTAGATTGTCAAAAGCTACTTGCTACTTGTTTATCTATTGAAAAAAAACTAGGCAGAGCACGTTCTAATAAAAAAGGGTATAGCGATCGTCCTATTGATATAGATATTTTATTTTTTGACGCCGAAGTTATTAATGAGTTAAATCTCACAGTTCCACATCCTCATTTACAAGATCGTAATTTTGTATTACACCCATTAAATGATATTGCTTCGGCAGTAGAGCATCCTATTCTTAAAAAAACCATTTCGACTCTTCTAGCCGAAAGTCTGGATGAAGGTATTCCCGAGAAAATTCAACGTTGGTTAAAAAACCCACAGCAAGAACTGAATTTGAGCAGCTACAATTATATCGCTATTGAAGGAAACATAGGTGCTGGCAAGACTACACTAGCTACAATGATTAGTGAGGACTTTAATGCTAAACTTATTCTGGAGCGTTTTAAAGACAATCCATTTTTACCTAAATTCTACGAAGATCAATCCCGCTATGCGTTTCCGCTTGAGATGTCTTTTTTAGCCGATCGATATCAACAATTATTAGATGATATTGGTCAATATGATTTGTTTAAAGATTTTATGATCGCAGATTATGACAGTCAAAAGTCATTGATTTTTGCAAAAGTAACCTTGAGTGAAGACGAGTACAGTTTGTATAAAAAGCTGCACAGTATTATGTATAGAGAAATTGCAAAGCCGGATCTTTATATTTATTTGTATCAAAACACAGAGCGTCTTTTAGAAAATATAAAGAAACGCGGCAGAGCATACGAGAAAGACATATCTGAAAATTATCTAGTAGATATCAATCAGGGATATTTAAATATGATAAAAAACAGAAGACAAGAACACATCAAAATACTTGACATTTCTGAAATGGACTTTGTTGATAATAGAGTTGATTATTTGAATTTGCTAAAGCAGATTATTACTTAAAATATAAAAGGCTTAACATTACAATCATTATCGCGAGGCCTATCACAATTCCTATCGCCAGGCCAAACTTACGCCCGTCTTTAGAACCGCGCTCGTAAGAAGCGTAGTCAAAATTATTTAGTTTCATGTAGTTGGGTTTTGTTATTTTATACTTGTACAACGTAAAACTTCACAATTTAATTGCTATCACCTCAATAATTACGAAAACTTTAATACAAATTTATGATTCAAAATAATCACATATTCCCTTTGAAACCCCTAATAATTATTTTTAATAATTTTTAAATAACAATCCCACAATACGATACCCGCACTAACCGCAATGTTGAAGGAGTGTTTTGAGCCAATCTGCGGTATCTCAAGCACACAATCTGATACATCTATTACGTGCTGCTTCACACCCTTCACTTCATTACCAAAAATAACAGCTATTTTTTGATCAGACTCTATCTCAAAGTCATTTAGCATGATTGCATGTTCTGCCTGTTCTATTGCAGCAACCTTAAAACCTTTTTGTTTTAGATCTTCAACAGCTTCTAAAGTAGATTCAAAATAGCGCCACGCGACTGTTTCGGTAGCTCCTAATGCTGTTTTAGTAATATCCTTATGAGGAGGCTGCGCACAGATCCCGCATAGATAAACAGCTTCAACTAGAAACGCATCTGCTGTTCTAAATACCGAGCCTATATTATTAAGACTTCTAATATTATCTAAAACAACAATTATCGGAGTCTTTTTTGCTTCCTTAAATTCTTCAACCGTTTTGCGGTCAAGTTCGCTATTTTTCAATTTTCTATTCATACCGCAAAAATACACATTCAGCAGACTACATAACGAACAAAAAAGTCGCTTCCCATCCTTATATTATTGTTGAAAAATATAAATAACTCCTCAGCACATTTCGATAATTACAGCATAGATTTTTTAAATTTATCCCCAGCAGTTTCGACACCAATTTAATATCGCATCCCTCTAAAAATTATGGCAAAAAAACCGAAAAAGAAAAGCGTAACACCTTTGATGAAGCAGTACAACGGTATTAAAAATAAATACCCAGATGCGCTTTTATTATTTAGAGTGGGAGACTTTTATGAGACTTTTGGTGAAGATGCTGTCAAGGCTGCCGGAATTTTAGGTATTATCTTAACAAACAGAAACAATGGAAGTGAACGCACAGAACTAGCTGGCTTTCCACATCATTCATTAAACACCTACTTACCAAAACTGGTTAAAGCAGGTTGTCGCGTAGCGATTTGTGATCAGTTAGAAGACCCCAAACAAACTAAGAATATTGTAAAACGCGGTGTGACAGAATTGGTTACGCCAGGTGTAGCTCTAAATGACGAAGTGCTTCAATCTAAAAGCAATAATTTTTTAGGTGCGATTCATTTTGGAAAGCGGCTCATTGGTCTTTCTTTTCTAGATGTTTCTACGGGTGAATTCTTAACAACACAAGGAGATGCCGCTTATATTGACAAACTACTGCAAAATTTCAGTCCAAGTGAATTGCTCATCAGCAAAAAAAACAAAGCTGATTTTAGGGACAGTTTCGGAACAGACTTTCATATTTTTTATCAGGAAGATTGGGTTTTTAAAACCGATTTTGCTCACGAAAGCCTCAATAAACATTTCAATACCAAATCTCTAAAAGGCTTTGGCATTGAGCATTTAGAGGAAGGCATTATTGCTGCCGGAGCCGCACTGCATTACCTAAGCGAAACCCAGCATCATCAATTAAAACACATTTCAAGCATAGCCCGTATTGCAGAAGATGCTTATGTCTGGATGGATCGTTTTACGATACGCAACCTGGAGTTGTATCAAGGCACCTCAACCAAAGCCATAACCCTATTAGACGTGATCGATAAAACCATATCACCAATGGGCGGAAGGCTTCTTAAACGCTGGCTGGCGTTGCCACTGAAGACACTTGAAACTATCACAGAGCGACACGAGATCGTAGAATATATTCTCAAAAATCCTGAATTTTACAGCCAGCTTTCTGCAGATATTAAAAGAATAGGTGATGTAGAGCGTCTCATCTCTAAAGTGGCTACCGGCAAGGTTTCTCCACGTGAAATCATTCTTCTAAAAAATTCATTAGAAGCTATGGTGCCTATCAAAATTTTAGGCGAACAAGCAGACAATCAGGCTTTGCAAATTCTTTCTGAGAAGCTGAATAATCTGGAGCATTTACGATCTAAAATTAAAGCGACCCTTAATGAAGATGCTCCAGTTAATATCTTAAAGGGAAGCACCATCGCTCCTGATTTTCACGAAGAGTTAGATGAACTCAGAAACCTAGCTACTTCCGGGAAAGCTTATTTAGACAAAATGCTCGAAAGAGAAACGGAGCGTACCGGAATCACTTCGCTTAAAATAGCTTCTAATAATGTTTTTGGGTATTATATAGAAGTGCGCAACACACATAAGGATAAAGTCCCTCCAGAATGGATCAGGAAACAAACGCTCGTAAATGCTGAACGCTATATAACAGAAGAATTAAAAGAGTACGAGGCTAAAATTCTAGGTGCAGAAGAGCGTATTCTCGCTATTGAACAACAATTGTTTAATCAATTAGTAAGTTGGATAACCCAATTTATTCAGCCTGTTCAAATCAATGCTAATATTATCGCTCAATTAGATTGTTTGCGTAGCTATGCGTGTCTCGCTAACGAAAACAAATACAGCAGACCAGAGCTTGACGATTCGTATGAGCTTGAAATAAAAGAGGGTCGCCACCCGGTAATCGAAAAACAGCTGCCAATCAGCGAGCCTTATATTGCAAACGATACGTTCTTAGATCGTGACACCCAACAAATGATCATGATCACCGGACCTAACATGTCTGGTAAATCAGCGATATTAAGACAAACCGCTCTTATTGTATTACTTGCACAGATGGGTAGCTTTGTCCCTGCTAAAGCTGCACGCATTGGCCTCGTTGATCGAATTTTTACCCGCGTCGGAGCAAGTGACAATATCTCTATGGGCGAATCTACTTTTATGGTAGAAATGAATGAAACCGCAAGCATATTAAACAATATTTCAGACAGAAGCTTAGTACTTCTTGATGAAATTGGCCGCGGGACAAGCACTTACGATGGGATTTCGATTGCATGGGCTATTAGCGAATACTTGCATGAACATCCTTCACGCCCTAAAACCCTCTTTGCAACCCACTATCACGAATTGAACGATATGGGAGAAACATTCAATCGAATTAAGAACTTCAACGTTTCAGTAAAAGAATTGAAAGACAATGTTTTATTTCTTCGGAAATTGATCCCTGGAGGTAGCGCCCACAGTTTTGGAATACACGTGGCTAAAATGGCAGGAATGCCCCAGCAAGTTCTGCACAGAGCTAATAAGATGCTCGCTCAATTAGAAAAATCTAATAGAAAAGAAGAACATAAAGATTCTTTAAAAGCAGCTCAGGATGATGAAATGCAGCTGAGCTTTTTTAATCTTGACGACCCCTTACTGGAAGAAATTAAAGGCGAAATCCTTCATACTGATATAGATACCCTCACTCCAGTAGAAGCATTAATGAAACTCAACGAGATCAAAAGAATGCTTGTACGCAGTAAGAAAAATCAGGTTTCTTAATTGTTTTTATTTTTTTGAAGAAATTGCTTTGCAGATTAAAGAAATCTTGTAAATTTGCATCCGCATTAGACAAGACGTTCTAATACAAATTGCGAAAGTAGCTCAGGGGTAGAGCATCACCTTGCCAAGGTGAGGGTCGCGGGTTCAAATCCCGTCTTTCGCTCTAAGAATTGCTCCATTATATAATGGGGTTTTTTATTGAAAGCCCAAGCTCGGGTGGTGGAATTGGTAGACACGTTGGACTTAAAATCCAATGAACATTAGTTCGTACGGGTTCAAGTCCCGTCCCGAGTACTAAAACCCTTATAAGCGTAGTGTTTATAAGGGTTTTTTAGTTAAAATTAAAAATATATTACCTGTTTTAAAATGATTTGCTCATTTTACTTCTGTATCTTTGCATATGTTTTTAACGTGTTAATTTTAAAATTAGCTTTGTTCTAAAACACACCCCCTACAAATAAATATAAATTTTATGTTCATCTTGACTATAAGGGCATATTATTTGTATCATTATGATAAAGACCTTCATTGATGTTTTTAACACTCAGTGCGGTTTTTGAAGTTTAAATTTGTAGTAATTGCCCATGCGCCCTGAATTCAATATATGATTTTATCCAAATTTTTCAAAAACTCTAATAACCTAGATAAAGATTTAGAACGCAATCTACTTTTTTCTCCTAACTATTTAATTAGAGAGCTCAAAACTGGTGAAAATAAACAGTTTGTTCTTGGTGGTCATTCCATCATTACTATTGAACAAATTAACGGTAGCCACAAAGGTTTGTATTTTAACCGCACACGAACTTCCAAGTCTAACAAACTAGATCTTGATCCCAAAAATCAATTACATTTAGGTTTTCATACCATAGATGATATTAATTATCTTATACTTGGAACCCGCCAAGAGCTTGCAAAGCTTAAAGCCGGTGATACGCTAGAAATCACTTTTAAAAATGACGACAAGCTAACTTTTGCTCTAGAAGCCAGCCCTAAATTACCTGAAAAGAATAAGAACTACTCCTGTAATTTGCGCGCCAAATTATCTAATGATCAATTGCAATTGTTTAAAACCAAATTGATTCAATCGTATCAATTTTCTTCAAACCTATTAGACACCGCTATTAAAAAGGACTTTGACAAAGAGTTTAGCCGTAAGTTTAGAGAAGTTGCACAATCTTATATTTTTTGTTTAGAAGGCTATTACAAAACAAAATAAGTCAAAAAAAAACAATCTCAATATATCACAAAAAGGACTTCTTAAAGAGGTCCTTTTTATTTTTAATGAGTAAATTCTGCCTTAAAACTTTTTAAAATGCTAAAACGATTTTCCCTAATCTTAGCAGCCTCACTTACCCTATACGGCTGCAAAACTCAAAAAAACACATTATCTCCTAAACATTCTGAAAAAACCGAGTCTAAAAAATCAAAGTTTAAATCTTATAATGAGATCATAACTGATGATGCAGCAAGCGATCCAGGTCTTTTTACCACACACCGGGTAGACGATAAATTATATCTTGAAATACCCGATTCTCTTCTAGGAAAAGATATGCTACTCGTAAGTCGAATTGCTAAAGTTCCTGCCGGCTATGGCGGAGGCTATGTGAATGCAGGGTCAAAAGTTAATGAGCAAGTTATTCGCTGGGTAAGACGCGGTGATAAAATTGACGTAAAAGTAATCAGTTTTGAAAATAAAAGTGACAAAGAAAGCCCTATTTACAAATCGGTAGAAGCTAACAACTTCTACCCTATTCTTTTCAGTGCTGAAATCAAGACTTTCAGTAAAGATTCTACAGGAGCTGTAATAGATGCTACTGATTTATTCACTCAGGATATTGGAGCCATAAATGCTATTTCTCCTCGTTTAAGAAAAGAATACAAAGTCAAACGTCTTGACGGAAGCAGAACATATATCGAATCTGCACACGCATATCCGCAAAATGTAGAGGTCAAGCATGTAATGACTTACGATGCTGAAGAGCCACCAGAAAGAGATCAGGCTGAAACGCTTACTTTTCTTATGAATCAATCGATGATTTTACTGCCCGAAGATAAAATGCAACCCCGTATTGCAGATCCTCGCGTAGGTTGGTTCTCCATCAAAAAATACGATTATGATTCTGACGCTTTAAAATCTGATGACTATCAAATTATTCGTCGTTGGAGGTTAGAGCCTAAAGATATAGAAGCCTACAAACGCGGCGAACTCGTAGAACCTGTTAAACCCATTGTTTATTACTTAGATCCTGCGACTCCATTAAAGTGGCGGCCTTATTTCAAAAAAGGTATTGAAGACTGGAATAAAGCTTTTGAAGGTGCTGGCTTTAAAAATGCTATTATCGCTAAAGACCCACCAACTAAAGAGGAAGACCCTGAGTTTAGTCCGGAAGATGTACGTTATTCTGTAATTAGATATGTTGCCAGCACTACTCGTAATGCTGTTGGGCCTTCAGTATCTGACCCGCGAACGGGTGAAATTCTTGAGTCTGATGTGATTTGGTATCACAACCACCTGCGTTCGTATCGAAACCGGTTTATGATTGAGGCCGGAGCTCAAAATCCTGCTGCCCGCACACTAGAAACTCCTGAAGAAGAAATCGGCGAAATGATGCGTATGGTTATTGCTCACGAAGTGGGGCACGCGATAGGATTACCACACAATATGAAGGCTAGTTCAGCCTACCCTACAGACTCGCTACGCGTGGCTTCTTTTACGCAGAAATACGGCCTCACCCCTTCTATAATGGATTATGCCCGTGTTAATTATGTAGCGCAACCCGAAGACAAAGGCGTTCGCTACATTCGCATGATGGGACCTTATGATATGTATGCTGTAAACTGGGGTTATCGTTATTTACCAGAAGCTAACAACCCAGAAGCTGAAAAGAAAACTTTAGATAAATGGATTTTAGAAAAAGCCGGAAATCCCTGGTATGAGTTTGGAAGCTCTAGAGGGATAGACCCGCATTCTCAAACTGAAAGCCTAGGGGATGATAACATTAAAGCAAGCACATACGGCTTGGCTAACCTTAAAAAGGTTGTTCCTAATTTGATTGGCTGGACTACAAAAGACGGTTACGGCTATGACGATTTACAGGAAGTTTACCGCGAACTCAATTATTTATGGAGAGGTTATGTGAATCACGTAATCACAAACGTTGGTGGAGTTTACGAAACCATTAAAACTGCTGATCAAGACGGTACTGTTTATGAACCGGTCCCTAAAGAAATCCAGAAGGAAGCAGTTGACTTTTTAAATGAGAATGCATTTAATACTCCTGAATGGCTTCTAGACATAGAGATTTTAAATCGAATTGAAGCTAGCGGAGCTATTGATCAGGTTAAAAGTATTCAGACCTATGCTCTCAATCGCCTGTTAGACGACTCTCGCATCAGCAGAATGATTGAAAATGTTCAAACTAATGGCGCTGAGGCTTATTCTCCGGTTGCATTGATGAACGATTTGAGAACTGGGATTTTTAGTGAATTATACCGCGGTCAAAAAACTGATGCATATCGCAGAAACCTGCAACGCACCTATGTTGATATAGCAACAAACTATCTAAAGAATCTGGAAGCAGGAGAAAATCAAGATCTTTTGATCTCTGATGTTTTACCCCTTATGCGTGGTGAATTGAGCCGCTTGCGCAGAGATATCAATGCACGCAAAAACAACACTTCAGACACATTAACTCGGTATCACTATTCAGATTTAATTGCTCGTATAGACGCTGCTTTTAAAGCCGAATAAATAATTTCAACATACTTTTAAAGTATTTATCCAGTGATAAATACTCTTAGCAAACGCTCCTTCCGTTGGGAAGGAGCGTTATTTTTTTAACAGAAAAATTCTTAATCAAGCTGTTAATTTGACCTAAAACAGGTTAAACCCTGTTAATTGCAAATACTGAAAACTAATCTGTGATAACTTGGTAATAGTTTCATTAATAATTGAAGCACCAAAAAATCACAACTATGAGTTATTCAGAAGAAATGGGCAAAAAGCTCAACGATTTATTAGAAAAGAATTACGATGCAGAAGCAGGTTATAAAAATGCTGCCGAAAAAGTAGCCAATGCTTCTCTCAAAAACTACTTACTAAGCCGGGCGCAGGATCGTTACGATTTTGGTCATGAATTAAAAGCCGAATTAAAAACCTTTGGTCAGGATCCTGAAAAAGGAACGAGCCTTGCCGGAGACGCGCACCGTTTGTGGATGGATTTAAAAACAGCTATTTCTTCAGATAAAGATGAAGCTGTTTTAGAAGAAACTATTAGAGGGGAAAATGCTGCTTTAGAAGAGTATGAAGAAATTTTAAATGATAGTACTCTACCGGCATCAACCAAAGCAATAATTAGCAAGCAGCGCAACAGTCTTAAAAGCGCTTTAGAAGACGCTAAAGAATTAGAAGTACTAGCTTAAAATTTAAAAGATACTGTTAAAGTGACACGAGCAACGTTAAACAGTCTTAATTGATTTGCTTTCAGACACTTTAACTTATATATTAATAATGGACGGTAACGAAACATTCGTCTTACTAACCAAAAATTGTTTCGATAATTAAAAGAAGATAGAAGATGAAGTATAGCGAAAAGATTTCGAATAAGTTAAATGAATTATTAACCAAAAATTACGATGCCGAAGCTGGTTATAAACTCGCTTCTGAAAACGTAAAAAATAATACGCTAAAAGAATATTTTAATCGCAGAGCCAAAGAACGTTACGATTTTGGCCACCAGATTAAGAATGAAATTAAAGTATATGGCGAGACTCCAGATAAGGGAACAAGCTTAAAAGGTGATGCCCATCGACTGTGGATGAATGTCAAATCAACTTTATCTAAAGACAATGAAGAGTCTATTTTAGAAGAGACAATTCGTGGTGAAAAAAACGCAATCGAAGAATACAATAACATTCTCCAAGAGCCTAATATGCCACCAACAACAGAGTCTATTCTAAAGGCTCAACGTGATACTATTAAAAGTGCTTTAGAGGAAGTAAAAGCATTTGAAATAATGGTATAGAACCATTCTATTTGAATTAGCCGACACCATTGGGTGTCAAAAAGCAGTCCTAATTTTATTTTTAGGACTGCTTTTTTTTATGGGTTCACACACCGTTAATAACTCTCCAAAACTTAACTTTTTAAAGCCTGTCTTTTTCTTTAATTTTAAACTTTTCCCTACCTCCTATCCCGAGAAAAGTAACCTAAAGAAAACCAGCGATGTACCTGATATTTGATACTGAAACTACCGGCTTACCCAAGAACTGGAACGCTCCCATCACCGATTCTGACAACTGGCCCAGAGCCATACAAATCGCGTGGCAGTTGCATGACGATATGGGGAACTGCATTGAACATCAGGATTATTTAATTCGTCCTGACGGATTCGACATTCCATTTGATGCCGAGCGTATTCACGGTATTTCAACCGAGCTTGCCCAACGGGATGGTTTACCTCTGGGAGAGGTTTTAGGAAAATTTAAAGCTGCATTAGAGAAAACAAAATTTGTTGTAGGTCAAAACGTAGGTTTTGATGTTAACATTATGGGTGCTGAATTTCACAGACTGGATGTCTCCAACCAGTTGCAGGAGCTTCCGGTTTTAGACACCTGTACCGAAACTACAGCGCAGCTTTGCCAGATTCCCGGGGGACGTGGTGGTAAATTTAAACTTCCCACCCTTACTGAGCTGCATCAGTATTTGTTCGGGAAGCCTTTTGGTGAAGCACACAATGCAACTGCCGATGTGGAAGCAACTACGCGTTGCTTTTTTGAGCTGGTACGTCGACGCATGTTCACACAGGAAGAACTAGACGTTCCGGCAGGGTACTTTGAAGATTTCCAGGAAGCCAATCCGCAGCCTATTGAGTTCATCGGTTTAAAACACATAAACCTCAAAGCTGCTTCTGAAGAAATACGCAAAACGCTGCAGAAAGCAGATCAGGCTGATATTTCTAAAGAAGAAATTAAAGAGAATAAAGAGCAACTTGCCAAGGTAGATTTTGTGCATTTGCACAATCATTCTCAATTCTCTATTCTTCAGTCTACCTCAAGTGTGCACGACATTGTGAATGCTGCAAAAAAGCATCAAATGCCTGCAGTAGGCATTAGTGATATGGGGAATATGATGGCTGCTTTCCATTTTGTGAAAGCATTAACCGCACACAATAAAGCAGCTCTTGCTAAAAATAAAGAACTTGAAGAAGCCGGTGAAGAGCCTACAGAAACGGTTATAAAACCTATTGTCGGAATAGAACTCAACGTCTGCCAGGATCACACCAACAAAAGCCAAAAAGATAACGGCTATCAGATTGTATTCATCGCCAAAAACAAAAAAGGCTATCACAATCTGGCAAAAATGGCATCGCTCGCCTACACAGACGGTTTTTATTATGTGCCGCGTATAGATCGTAAAATTGTAGAGCGCTATAAAGAAGACCTCATCGTTCTTACAGGTAACCTGTATGGAGAAGTACCCAGTAAGGTGCTCAATGTGGGTGAAAAACAAGCCGAAGAAGCTTTATTGTGGTGGAAAGAAACCTTTGGAGACGATCTGTACATCGAGATCATGCGTCACGGGCAGGAAGATGAAGACCGTGTGAATCAAACGCTGGTCGAGTTTTCTAAAACACACGATGTAAAACTGGTTGCGACTAATAATACCTTTTACATTGATAAAGAAGATGCGACGGCTCACGATATTTTACTCTGTGTAAAAGACGGTGAAAAAGTAGCAACCCCTAAGGGCCGCGGCCGCGGCTATCGCTTTGGTCTGGATAACGAAGAATACTACTTCAAGTCTGCAGATGAGATGAAAGCCCTGTTTACAGACCTGCCGGAAGCAATAAGCAATGTAACCGAGGTTGTAGATAAAATTGAAGCGTTTGTTTTGGCCCGGGACGTACTCTTACCGGCATTTACCATTCCTGAAGAATTTCAGTTTGAAGAAGATAAACTGGACGGTGGCAAACGCGGGGAAAACAAATACCTGAAACACATCACCTTTGAAGGTGCTAAAAAACGCTATCCGGAAATCACACCCGATATTGAAGAACGCCTCAACTTTGAGCTGAGCGTTATTGAAAACACGGGATATCCCGGGTATTTCCTCATTGTGGAAGATTTCATCCGCGAAGCCCGAAATATGGATGTATCAGTAGGTCCCGGCCGGGGTTCTGCTGCCGGTAGTGCGGTGGCGTATTGTTTGGGAATTACGAATATTGACCCGATTAAGTACGATCTGCTTTTTGAGCGTTTCTTAAATCCGGATCGGGTGAGTATGCCCGATATTGATATCGACTTTGATGACGAGGGCCGAAGCCGGGTTATGGATTATGTAATCAATAAATACGGCGCCAATCAGGTGGCGCAGATCATCACTTACGGTACGATGGCTGCTAAATCTTCGATTCGGGATACGGCTCGGGTTTTAGATCTTCCGTTAGGAGATGCCGATCGTATTGCCAAGCTGATCCCCAATATGTCGAAGCTCGCTAAAATCTTTGGGCAGAGCGAGGCTGATCTGAAAAAGAAATTCCGTTCTGACGATCTGGTCAAGGTTAACGAACTACTCAATCTGGCAGAAGGTGATGATCTTGAGGGGCAAACGCTGCGTCGTGCACGTCAGCTAGAGGGCTCGGTGCGTAATACCGGGATTCACGCCTGTGGGGTGATCATCACGCCTGATGATATCACCAATTTCGTTCCGGTTTCCACTGCTAAAGATTCAGACCTCTACGTCACCCAGTTTGACAACTCGGTGGTTGAGGAAGCCGGACTCCTAAAAATGGACTTCCTGGGTCTGAAGACCCTGACGCTGATTAAAGACACCGTAAAACTGGTGAAACACAAGCACGGTATCGATCTCGACCCCGATAGTTTTCCGTTAGATGATGAAAAAACATACGAGCTATTCCAGCGGGGAGATACGGTAGGTATTTTTCAGTATGAATCTCCCGGAATGCAAAAACACATGCAGGCGCTTAAGCCTACGGTTTTTGAAGATTTGATCGCGATGAATGCGCTCTACCGCCCGGGACCTATGGAATATATCCCGAGCTTTATCGCACGGAAACACGGGGATGAAGAAATTCAGTATGACCTTCCTGCGATGGAGGAATACTTAGAAGAAACCTATGGAATTACAGTTTATCAGGAGCAGGTGATGCTCTTGTCACAGAGTCTGGCAGGCTTTAGCAAAGGTGATGCCGATGTCTTGCGGAAAGCGATGGGTAAAAAGATCTTTGCCCTGCTGGAAAAATTAAAGCCGCAGTTTTTAGACGGTGGGGAGAAAAACGGCCACGACCGAAAGATCCTCGAAAAGATCTGGAAAGACTGGGAAGCTTTTGCAGCCTATGCCTTTAACAAGTCGCACTCTACCTGCTACGCGTGGATTGCCTACCAAACCGCGTATTGTAAGGCCCACTACCCTGCCGAATATATGGCGGCTGTGCTTTCTAACAATATGAACGACATCAAGCAGGTGACCTTTTTTATGGAAGAATGTAAGCGTATGGGGCTGGAAGTATTGGGACCTGATGTCAATGAATCGTTTAGAAAGTTTACCGTAAACGATCAAGGCGCTGTACGTTTTGGTATGGGAGCCGTAAAAGGTGTTGGTGCAAATGCCGTAAAGACCATTGTAGAAAATCGAAAAGACGCTCCGTACCGCTCGGTTTTCGATCTGGCTAAACGCATTGATCTGCGGGCAGCAAATAAAAAAGCTTTTGAAAGTCTGGCGCTTGCCGGCGGTTTTGACAGCTTCCCTACATCCCATCGCGCACAATATTTTAAAGATGAAGGCGATGGCATTACTTTTTTAGAAAAGGCTGTAAAATACGGAGCGAAGTTTCAGGAAAATGAAAATTCTGCTCAGGTAAGTTTGTTTGGCGAAGCCAGTGAAGTACAAATTCCGGAGCCGGTGGTTCCTCCTTGTGAAGAATGGGGAACGATGGAAAAACTGCGTCGCGAAAAAGAAGTAGTGGGTATTTATATTAGTGGTCACCCGCTTGATGATTTTCAGCTAGAAATGGATAATTTCTGTAACGGGAAAATCAAAGATTTCAACAATCTGGATCAGCACCTCAACCGCGAGCTCACCATTGGCGGAGTGATTTCTGACGTACAACACCGGGTTTCTAAAAACGGAAAAGGTTGGGCGGCATTTACCGTTGAAGATTTTGAAGAGTCGTTTGAGTTTAGAATGTTTGGTGAAGAGTACCTCAAATTCAGGCACTTTTTAATTCCTAATTCGTTTGTGCATATGCGGGCGTTTGTACGTGAAGGATGGACGAATCGGGATACCGGTAAAAAAGGTGATCCACGGATACAGTTCAACAACTTTATGCAACTGCAGGACGTGATGGAAACCTTTAGTAAAAAGCTCACCATCAATCTGGATCTAAAAGAAGTGCAAAGCAACCGCATTGAAGAACTGCGCGAAACCTTATTCAACCACCGTGGTGATCATAACCTGCATTTTTATGTGTTTGAATCTGAACAGAAAATCGCACTTCAAATGCCAAGCAGAAAGAAAAAGGTAAAAATTAGTAGTGCGTTGTTACAGGAATTAAAAGCGCAACGGTTTAGCTTTAAACTCAATTAGGTGGCGAGGCGTCACAGCCAAAATAAAGAACATAATGGTATTCTTAGGATTTAAGGATTTTCTATCCCGCTAAACGGTTTCGGTTTTTTAATCACAATATATTCGACCCTGAACTGAATTCAGGGTCGTGTGACAACGATTCTGTAAACCGTTCTAAACCCGCTTAACTTCCAAATTAATTTTTATACTTTATTTCACAGTTAAGCAATTCATAAAAAGCGCATTAGATTTCGGTTTTAAGGTAATTTCACTTTAAAAATCAAGAATCGCTATGCAAACCACAATAGAAAAATCAGCCGGAATGGGTGCTGTTATAAATGACGGTATTACCACCTTTAGAGTCTGGGCACCCAATGCTGACAAAATTTTTGTAACCGGGGATTTTAACGACTGGAACGAAACCAACTTTCCGCTAGATTCTGAACAAAACGGATACTGGTCCGGAGTTACCAGCGATGCGCAGGAAGGTCAGGAATACAAATACCTCATTCATAACGGAGCGCATAAATTTTTCCGCAATGATCCTTATGCTTTTGAATTGACCAATAGTAACGGCAATACGATTATTCGCTCTTTAGATTTTGACTGGGAAGGTGATGCTTTTGAGATGCACGACTGGAACAAGTTGGTTATTTATGAGTTGCACGTAGGTACCTTTAATCGTAAAGAAGCAGATCAGGTGGGTACGTTTGAAGATATCATTGAAAAATTACCTTACCTCAAAGATTTAGGCATTAACTGTATTGAACTTTTACCGGTTGCTGAGTTTGCCGGCGGTATATCGTGGGGCTATAATCCTGCACATCCCTTTGCCATTGAGCAGGATTACGGCGGGCCTAAAGGTCTTGCCAAACTGGTTAAAGAAGCTCACAAAGCAGGAATTGCGATCATCATGGATGTGGTGTACAATCATTTTGGCCCCTCTGATGTTGATCTGTGGCAGTTTGATGGTTGGAGCGCAAACGACAAAGGCGGGATTTATTTCTACAACGATCACCGCAGCACCACACCATGGGGCGATACGCGACCGGATTACGGCAGACAGGAAGTGCGTCAATATTTACGCGACAACGCCTTGATGTGGATAGAAAAATACCATTGTGACGGTCTGCGTCTGGATGCTACTTCATATATACGTTATGAAGGCGGCGGTATTGGCGAAATGCGCGTAATTGAGGAGGGCAACCAAATGATGCGTGAGATCAATCTCGAATTGCAAACCAAATACCCCAAAGTACTCACCATTGCTGAAGATTTAAAAGGTGATGAGTTTGTTACTAACGGTATTGCTTATGGTGGTATTGGTTACGGTGCGCAGTGGGATTCGCATTTTGTGCATCCCGTACGCGAAGTACTTCTGGATACGCACGATGACAGCCGGGACCTTCAAAAAATTGTAGATGCGCTCAAATATACCTATAGCGGAAATGTATTCAAACGAGTCGTATATACCGAATCACATGACGAGGTCGCTAATGGTAAAGCCCGTGTACCTGAAGAAATTCAGCCGGGAGATGCCGAAAGTGAATTTGCAAAAAGACGCGCGGTGCTGGGAATTGTACTTACGCTAACCGCTCCGGGAATTCCCATGCTTTTTCAAGGGCAGGAATTTATAGAAGATGAGTACTTTCAAGATACCGAGCAATTAGACTGGGATAAAGAAGAACGCTTTTCCGGAATCAGACAACTGGTAAGTGATGTGATTAAATTGCGTACCGGTACCAGCGGAGGTGCTAACGGACTCAATGGACAACATCTGGACGTTATTCATTTTAATCCTGAAACTAAAATTCTGGCTTTTAAACGCGGTGGCAGTGAAGAAGAAGAGGCATTGATTATTCTGAATTTCAGAAATCAGGAATATTTAGATTATGGGATCGGCATGGATAATAACCATGATTGGAAATTGCGTATCAATGCTGACTGGAAGGGTTATGACGCAGATTTTTCTGATCTTGAAGTAAACGATCTAAAACTTGAAGAACAAGAAACGGATGGTCGTCCATTTACAGGAAAATTCAATATCCCGGGATATGGCGCGCTCATTTATACGGCTGTAAAAAATTAATTGATAAGCCGCGTGAAGGATTGCAGTGAAAAGCCTGCCTGTGCCGGCAGGCAAGCCCACAGCCCCGTCCCGATGGTAATCGGGATCAGGGGCGCGGACTTGCAACAGAAAGCCTGACCCTTGTGGTCACGCCAAAACTTGACAGATTGTATATTTAAAATCAATTAAACTGATCAAAACATAATCAAATCTAATTCGCTCCTTGTAAGCTTTAGAAGAATAATTGACTAATTTTACATTAATAACCTAAATAACAGAATTAAAATGGCACTAGAAATAACAGACGCAAACTTTGAAGAAGCGGTACTACAATCAGAAAAACCGGTCTTAGTAGACTTTTGGGCTGCTTGGTGCGGACCTTGTAGAATGGTAGGTCCCGTAATTGAAGAGATCAGCAAAGAGTACGAAGGGAAAGCCGTGATAGGTAAACTGGATGTAGATGCTAATCAGGAGTTTGCTGCAAAATACGGTGTGCGTAATATACCTACTGTTTTAATGTTTAAAGGCGGAGAAGTTGTAGGACGCCAGGTAGGTGTTGCTCCTAAAAATGTATATACAGAAGCGATAGACGGATTATTATAGTCTTATATTATGTTTCTTAAAAATAAAAAAGGTTTGGCTTAGCGTCAGACCTTTTTTATTGGATGCTGTTGAGCACAACCCTTCACAAGGCTTTACTGTTTTATAAGCATTTCACAAGTTTATTGTTTATACTTGTTAGGGAGATTTAAAAATTGTACCGAAATTTACGGGGTAGTCAAGACGTGAAGTTTTGGCTCATCCTAAAGTAACTTCCTAAGGGCAAGCTCACGACGGATGCTTTAGAAACAAATTTTCAATTTCGAGGCAAGCCTCGGGGGTATTAAACCCTTTGGCGGTGCCAAAAAAAAGGAAATTTTATTCGGTTTAGGCTTTTTTCAGTTGGAGTAAGCTGAAGGTTCAATACCGATTAAAACTATTTAAAATTAAATTATGGAAACTAAAAAAGGAAAACCTCAAGATAGTATAGATGCAAAATTACTTGAAGAACGCAAAGTGTTCTTATGGGGGCAGGTAGATGATAAAAGTGCGAAACATGTTGTGGACCGCTTATTATATCTTGATGCGCTAAGCAATGACGAAATTCAATTTTACATCAACAGCCCGGGTGGTTATGTGACTTCCGGCTTCTCTATTTACGACACGATCAAGTCAATAAAGAGCCCGGTTTCTACTATATGTACCGGTCTTGCGGCTAGTATGGGAAGTATTTTACTTTCGGTAGGCGAAAAAGGACGTCGCTTCATTCAACCACACGCGCGTGTGATGATTCATCAACCTAGCGGTGGTGCTCGTGGACAAGCTAGTGATATTGAAATTACCGCTCAGGAAATCTTAAAAACAAAAGAATTGAGTGCAAAAATTCTTGCTGAAAATTGCGGTCAGGATTATGATAAAGTAATGAAAGATTTTAACCGTGATCATTGGATGGGTGCAGATGAGTCTGTCGCTTATGGTATAGTTGACGGAATCGTTTAATAACAGTACGCAGTCTCAGTTTGTAGTTGATAGTTTTATAACTGCAACTGAAAACTGAGACTGAAAACTGATACTAAATACTGCCTGCTAAACATATGGATCTTCAAGCGCATCTTAATACAATAACCGGTTTTAATAATCTGGAGCTCCTCGCAGGTCAGATCGTTGAAGGATTTATCAGCGGAATGCATAAGAGTCCGTTTCACGGGTTTTCGGCAGAGTTTGCAGAGCACAAGGTTTATAATGCAGGCGAAAGCACTAAACACATAGATTGGAGACTCTACGCCCGCACCGATAAGTTGTATACCAAGCGCTATGAGGAAGAAACAAACCTACGTTGTCACCTTATTGTAGATAACAGCAGTAGTATGCATTATCCTGCATTAAAAAGCAGCGATTTAAACAAGCCCAATAAAATTGCATTTTCGGTTTTAGCGTCTGCAGCAATCATGCAGCTGATGAAAAAACAACGCGATGCGGTGGGCCTGAGTGTTTATGCAGAAAACTTTGAGTTTTACGCTCCTGAAAAAGGAAGTGAGCGGCATCATCATATGCTACTTGATCAGCTCAATCAGATTTTGATCAAACCGAACAAGAATAACAAAACAGATACTTACGCCAATCTGCATTTTATAGCTGAAAAATTAAAACGCAGATCTCTGGTGTTTTTGTTTAGCGATTTATTCCAAAATGAGATTCAGCAGGAAAAAACCTTTGAAGCATTACAGCATTTAAAGTACAACAAACATGAGGTTGTCCTGTTTCATACGTATGATAGTGCTACGGAATTAAATTTTGATTTTGACAGCACACCTAAGCGTTTTGAAGATATAGAAACCGGAAAAAGTATAGACGTTTTTTCTGAAAATCTAAAAGACGCTTATTACGAATCTGTAAACAAGTACTTTAGCGCATTAAAATTGCGCTGTGCGCAGTATAATATTAAGTATGTAAGCGCAGATATACAGCGTGGTTTCGCTCCTATTCTGAGTACTTTTTTAGTAGAGCGCAGGCAGTTTTTATAGGATTTAAAAAAAGTTTAAAAAATTGTTTGCACACTTAAAAAATGAGTGTATATTTGCACCCGCAAGAAAGGAAATGGTCAACACTTCTAATCTTGAAAAGTTCTTAAAATATTGGTCTGGTAGTTCAGTTGGTTAGAATACATGCCTGTCACGCATGGGGTCGCGGGTTCGAGTCCCGTCCAGACCGCTAGGAGTTATTCCAAATTACTCTAAAAGCCTGTAAATCATATGATTTACAGGCTTTTTTATTTTATTTAATGTCGTTTAATATCAAATAATTCCATCCAAAAGGTGCGCGATTCGGTGAGTCTTTTTAAACTCGAAAAAGACTCACCTCGAAACCTCCTAAAGTGTTAAAATAAAAGAGCTTACACGATTTATTTAACACTTTTTAATTAGGACTTTTGTACTTTAAATCCCTCATTTAAAAGACAAAAATGATGGCAAGTTCTATTTCAATCCTTTTCTATCCAAAAACTTCAGCTAAGAAATCATTAAAGGCAGCTACTATTTATTCCAGAATCACAGTAGATTCCAAGCGCAGCGAGTTTTCAACCCAACATAAGGCAACAGACAAGTGGGATCCCAAACTTGGAAAGATGATGGGTACCAGTGCAGAAGCCCGAATGGTGAACCGACACCTGGACGACGTACGAACTAAAGTTTATGAGATCTACGACAGGTTACTCCGAGAAGACAAACCGATTTCTGCGCAAATTATAAGAGATATGTATCAAGGCAAAGATGATGAGCAAAGAATGCTTCTTGAGCTATTTAAAGAGCATAACGACCGTATTGAAAGTCTTATCGGAAAAGGATACTCAACTGGTACGCTGCAACGCTACAAAGCAGCCCGAACGCACTTACAGAATTACTTACTTTTCCTGAAAAAGAAAAATGACATAGCCCTACGAGAAATTGATTACCAATTTATATCAGGATTTGAGCATTATTTAAAATCTGAAAAGAATTGTGCGCACAATACAGCGACAAAATACATCGTCAATTTTAAAAAAATCATGCGTATAGCGCTAGCCAATCAATATATAGACAAAGACCCTTTCTTTCATTGGAAATCCAATTGGAAAACCAAGGAACGGGAATTTTTAACTAGTGATGAATTGAATAAACTCGCTCACAAAGAATTTACAATTACACGCCTGGAACAGGTACGCGATATTTTTCTCTTTTGTTGCTTTACCGGTCTTGCCTATGCCGATGTAAATAAGCTAAGTCCAAATGATATCATTCCGGGAATTAATGGTCAACACTGGATAAAAACAAAACGGCAAAAGACCAATACTTTAAGCAGCATTCCCCTACTACCGACAGCATTCGAAATTTTAGAAAAGTACAAAGAGCACTCGTGTAGAACCGAGCAGGAAAAATTACTCCCCGTACTTACCAATCAAAAGTCAAATGCGTATTTAAAAGAAATCGCAGATGTTTGTGGAATCAACAAAAGTTTAACCACGCACTTAGCGCGCCATACATTCGCAACAACGGTTACTTTATCTCGTGGAGTACCTATGGAAACCGTGAGCAAAATGCTGGGGCATACATCGCTTAAAACCACTCAGCTTTATGCCAAAGTTTTGGATTCTAAAATCAGTTCAGATATGGAACTATTAAAACAGCAAGGAACATTGATCAATCCTAAAGGCGAAAAAATCAATTAAGCGAGCTCCTAATAAATTTGATCCGATTTGATAGTATTTGTAAACTATAAAGATGTACCAAAATGCACCAAGTACTGCATCTAGAAGTGACCTACTACTGCACCAACAAGCGCACTAGGTAGTGAATCGTTATATAAAACATGTATAAACAGTATAAAACATAAATAAACATGCCATGGCATTTTAAATATAACTTTTTTATTTTCAGCGTCCTAACAATTTCAAACAAAAGTCTCTCTTCAAAAATAACAGTGTTTTAAAGCTTCAGAATTGACGATCTATTAAAAAAGTATAGCTTCTTATGAAATAAAAAAAAGTTCCTCAAATCAGGTTTAAAATTCCGTTTGTAAATGGCTATTCAATAGTAAGTTTATACTTATGCCACCTGTTAAGTTTTTACTTTTATTTCGAATGTTTCGTTTATTTCGTTTAATTTTGTGTCAGATCAATTAACTAGAGCAATGGAAGAATTAAAGAATATAAAGAGACCCTCTAAGGAGGAACAATCTACAGCATTTGAATCGTATAATGCACTAGAGGCGGCATTGAAAGATATTAAGGATAAATCTCCTGAAATTGAAATTGAAGAAACTAGAGAAAAAATTAGAGTTCCCTTAAAAGCCCTGAAATTGTTGGCTAAAATTCTAAAAGCTATGGGTGATGGAAAACCAATTTCCATAGTTCCAATAGCTGCAGAAATGACTACTCAGGCTGCAGCAGAATTTTTAGGGTGTTCCAGACCTCATTTTGTAAAATTATTAGAGGAGGGAAAAATTCCATTTACAAAAATTGGTAAACATCGAAGGGTAAAGTTTGAGGATGTTGCTAATTATAAGGATCAAATGAAGAAAGAGCAGGAAGCTTTAATTATTCAAATGATGAAGTCAGACGAAGAATACGGATTATATGATTCATAGTGTTCGCTTTATTTGTGTCCTGGACAACCGGAACTTTAATTCCTGTTTATCAATTGATATGCTAAGTTACTCTTTCCAAAACGTATCAGCTTACGGAATTCCTTATCCTCATTTGTGTAACCCTTTCAATATTAAGAAACCAAAATGTATAACTATACGCGGATTAAGACATTAATTCTATTGCAAAAAGGCTCCTAAATCAAGCCCCAAGCAAGGCATCCCCTAGGCAAAGGCATAGCAAAGCCTAGGATAGTGTATGAAGAGTGTATGAAAACGGCATTTTAAATGCCTGAATTTAAGAATTTGTTAACACATACTGTTTTATTCAATACTGGAAGTGACTTTTAATTGTTTATATGACTTAAGGCAAATTGGAGAAGAATACCCGATTTTAAAAGGCACTCACGCCATACATAGCCCGACACTGGCTATTTCGGAGTAATGGTGCCAGCTGTTTCGGTCAAACAGTGCCACTTTAAAAGATACTGCAATTATATATAAAATTAATGTTACTCGTTCTTTAAAGCTCCTTTTCTTAGAGACTCTCCTTTTAGGTCAATGC